>NZ_JAMXMX010000001.1 GCF_024055725.1 Actinoallomurus spadix
CAGCAGTTGGATCAGTGGCCGTGTAAGAACGCGGCCGGCACCAACCAGGACTTCACCCCCCGCTGACCCCTCCTCCTGAAACCGCACCCCTCCGTACGCCGGCGGGCGGGCGCCCGACCCCAGGTCGCGCCCGCCCGCCGGGCCAGACGATGACCGGCGGGCCGCCGCCGGACGGCGAGGGGTCAGCCGAAGACGCGGCGCTGGATCTCGCGCCGGTAGTCCTCGAGGGTCTTGTCAAGGTGGACGGCGGCGGCCTCGGCCGCGGCGTCGGGGTCGCCGTCGCGGATGGCCTGGTAGATCGCGGCGTGCTCCTCGATCGCCTCCTCCGCGTGGCCGCCGACCGTGCCGTGCAGGCCGATCGTGCTGGACTGGCGCTGGAGGCGGCGGGCCTCGCGGACCGCCGCGACGAGGAACGGGTTGTGCGAGGCGGCGGCGATGCCCATGTGGAAGTCGTCGTCTCCCCGGTCGAAAAGCGCCGACTGCCCGGTCACGTGCCCCTCGCGGCACGTCTCGGCGGCGGCCTCGATGGCGCGGAGCTCGGCGGGGGTGCCGCGGCCCGCGCCGCCCCGGCTCGCCGCGGTCTCCTGGACCCGGCGGAACTCGAAGAGCATGTAGACGTGGTCGAGGTCCGTCGGAAGGAAAAAGCCCTCCCAGCGCGATGAGCCCAGCATCCCCTCGTCGTCGGCGACGTAGAGCCCGCGGCCCTTCTGGGCGCGCACCCGGCCGATCGCGGACAGGATCTTCACGGCCTCCCGCACGACGGTCCGGCTGGTGCCCAGGCGCGCGGCGAGATCGTTCTCCGTGGGCATCCGGTCGCCGGGCTGAAGCCGCAGCTCGGCGATGAGCTGAAGGATCTGCTCGGCCACCAGCTCATAGCGCGGCCGGTACGCACCGGTCCGCTGCGCGTCGCCGCCCTGCCCCGGTGTCGGCGCATCGGTCGCAGCCGGCTTGGGCGTGCCGTCCACCGGCCTGCCTCCTTCGTCGCGGTCCCCCGAGGGCAAGCCACCCTCGCCTGCCGGAGAGCATACATCTTCGTTCTGTGCCCAGTGAATGAGTATGACTCATCTGCTACCTGGTGGGCGAACATGCCAGATGAACTGCCCGAATAGTCACCGTCTGTCCCGTCGTGTAGTAACACATCCGTAAAAATAAGCCCAGCCATCCCCTTGACGTAGCGGCGCTCCGGCGCTCTGATGAGGGACCACGGAAGTCGCCTGGTCCGAGGTGGTCCCTGGGGTGTTGTCCGCAGTGTCCCGGACCGTCTCGACCGTTCGAAGGTCCACGGATAAGTCAGACACATTCTCCTCTGCCCGCCACAACCGGTCGGCGGGCCCCACGACGTCAGTGGAGTAGCCATGACAGACAAGGTCCGCGCCGACGGCGCGAGGAGAGCAGGCAAGAGCCGCCGCGCAGCGCTGGCTGCCCTCGGCGCCGCGGTAACGCTGGCGGCCGCCACGGCCTGCGGCGGCGGGGGCGGGGGAACCGCCGGCGCACAGGGCGGCGGTTTCCGGCAGGAGCCGCAGAAGAACGACGGGCCATTGACGGTATGGGTGGACTCGACGCGCCTGGCGGCCGCCCAGCTGTACCAGAAGCAGCATCCCGCGGTGAAGATGGACATCGTCACCTACGACGGTGACGCCAACGGCTCGAACTACCTCCAGACCAAGGTGAGCCTGTTCAACCGGACCCGTAAGGGATGGCCGGACGTCGTCTTCAGCTCACAGAACAACGAGGCCTCTTGGGCAGTGCCGGCCGGCTTCACCGCCCCGCTGAACAAGGGCCTGATCCCGCAGTCCACCCTCGACGGCTGGGCCCACGGCGCCAATGACCCGTGCACGGTGAACGGCACGGTCTACTGCCTGCGCAACGACCTGTCCCAGACCGTGCTCTGGTACAACGCGGGCCTCATGAAGAAGTGGGGCTACAAGGTCCCGGCGACCTGGGAGGACTACCGGGCGCTGGGGGAGAAGGTCGCCACCGAGCACCCCGGCTACATCGTCGGCTCCGCGGGCGACGCCTTCACCCCGGAGATCTACATGTGGGCGAGCAAGTGCGGCGCCAACCAGATCACCGGTCCCAAAGCGGTCACGGTCGACACGATGAGCGCGAACTGCACCCGGATGGCCGCGCTGCTGGACACCCTGATCAAAAACCACACGATGTCGATGAGCAGCGTGTTCAGCTCCGACTTCGACAAGAACCAGGCCGGCAGAATCCTGATGCTGCCCGGCCCGTCCTGGTTCGGCGGCGCGCTGTTCCAGGGCACCTTCAAGACCCCCGCGGGCCAGATCGCGGTCGCTCCCATGCCGCAGTGGTCCGGTGACCCGACCCCGACCGTCGGCAACGTCGGCGGCGGCACCTGGCTACTGTCGGCGCACAGCGCCCACCTGAAGGCCGGCGTCGACTTCCTCACCTGGGTGACCACCGCGAACGACTACCAGGGCAAGCTCGCCCCCGGATATCCGGCGAACGCCGCCGCGGCCAAGACCTGGCTGGAGAACCAGGCCTCCTCCCACTACTACGCCGGGGACATCACCGGACCGCTCCAGACGGCGGCCGGGCAGGTGTGGTCCGGCTGGGGCTACGGCCAGTTCAGCCAGGAGGCGATCTGGGCGGCAACCGTCACGACGGGCGTGACCGCCGGCAAGACGATCGTCTCGCTGCTCCCGGCCTGGCAGAACGCCATCACCAACTACGCCCGGTCCGACGGATACAAGGTCGGCCGGTGAGCGCATCGTCGAGCGCCGGTGGCGGCCGGGTGCGACGCCTGTCGTGGCCCGGCCGTGCCGGACACGGATTCGTCGCCCCGTACGTCGTGCTGCTGATCGCGTTCGGCCTCGTGCCGACGATCTACGCGATCTACTTCGCCTTCACCGACGCGAGCGAGCGGTTCGCCGGGCTGTCGAACTTCGCCACCGCGGCGACCGACTTCCGCTTCCTGCCGGCCGTGGGCCACGTGGCGCTCTACCTGCTGATCTGGCTGGTCTCGCTGGTGGTCCTGGTCGTCGGGCTCGCGCTCCTGCTGCACGGCCTGGCCGCCCGCGCGGCCGACAGGGCCCTGCGCTTCCTCTACTACATCCCCGGGGCGCTGGCCGGCGCGGCGAGCGCGATGGTCTGGCTGTTCATGCTCGACCCGACGGTGAGCCCGGTGGGCTTCCTGCTGCGCGCGTCCGGTCTCGGCACATTCGGTCAGGTCATCGCGCCCGGGCACCTGCCGATCCTGCTGGCCGTCATCGCGTTCTGGACGGGCGCGGGCGGCTGGATCGTGGTGATGTACGGCGCGCTGAACAACATCTCCGCGGACGTACTGGAGGCGGCCCGGATCGACGGGGCCGGCCCCTGGCAGATCGCGCGGCACATCCAGCTGCCCCTCCTGCGCAAGTGGATCGTCTACATGGTGATCCTGTCCTTCGCCGCGGGCACCCAGCTGTTCGTCGAACCGCAGCTGCTGTCGCAGGCGAGCAACGGCGTGGCCGGCCGGGACTACTCCCTCAACCAGCTCTCCTACGACTTCGCCTTCCAGAACGACAACGTCGGCTCCGCAGCGGCCATCTCGGTCGAACTGCTGGTCGTCGGGCTCGTCGTCGCGGGCCTGTTCGTCGCCAGATCGGGGTTCTTCGATGCCGACTGACATCCGGCGGCCCGCGGCGGCCGCCCACGCCGGCCCGGCCGCCGGATCGACGGCCCGCCGGGCCGGGCGGGCGGGCCGCCCCGCTCGCCGCAGGCCGCCGAACCCGCTGCGCGCCCTGGCGCTCACGGCGTTCCTGCTGTTCTTCGTGGTCCCCGTCCTGTGGCTCCTGCTGGCGGCCACCAAGACCGACGACCAGCTCGTCCACGGCGACCCGCTGTCCTTCGGGTCCTGGTCCGGGCTACGGCACAACTGGCAGGCGCTGACGTCCTACCAGGGCGACGCGATCTTCCTGTGGCTGCGCAACTCCGCGGTCTACTCGTTCCTCGCGCTCGCGATCACGCTGTGCGTGACGATCCCCGCCGGGTACGCGCTCGCGATGACCGAGTTCCGCGGTCGCCGCACGCTCCTGGTGGCGACCCTCGTCGTCATGCTCATGCCGAACGCGACGCTCGTGGTGCCGCTGTTCCTGGAGATCAACGCCGTCCACCTGGCCGGCTCGATGTGGTCGGTCATCCTGCCGTACTCGTTCTATCCGTTCGGCGTGTACCTGACCTACATCTACTTCAGCACCGCGATGCCGAAGGAGCTGCTGGCCGCCGCGAAGCTCGACGGCTGCTCGGAGTTCGGCGTCTTCCGCCGTATCGCCCTGCCGCTGGCCACCCCGGTCGTCGCCCTGGTCGGGTTCTTCAGCTTCGTGGCCAACTGGACCAACTACTTCCTCCCGTACGTCCTGCTGCCGGACAGTGATCAATTCCCGGTGCAGGTGGGCCTGGGCACGCTGCTGAACAACGTCCCGCAGTTCAACCCGACCGTCGGCTCGCTGGAGGTGCAGCGCCCCGAACTGGCGCTGGCCACGCTGCTGGCGATCACTCCCGTGCTCGTCGTCTTCCTGTTCTCACAGCGTTTCCTGGTCGCCGGGATGCTCGCCGGCGCGACCAAGGACTGACCGGCCCGGACCCGCCGCGGGCCCGACCGGCGCGCGGGCACGGGTCCGCTCACCGCGGGCGCGACCGCGCCCTGGAATGGAGAACTCCCGGATGCTCCCCGTCATCACGGCCTCGGTACCGCTGCTCGAACCACCGGGCTGGGCGATAGCGCAGCGCCAGCTGTTCGACCTGCTCGACCATGCCTGGCGCCGGTTCGCGCGCGACTTCACCGGCCCGGACGGGCGCCTGCTCTACAACGACCGGCTCACCTCGCGCGACGGCGTGGACGACTTCTACGAGACCTTCTTCAACTGGCCCCAGCTCTACCTCCTCGGCGGAGCCGACGACCTGCTCGCCGCGTCCGAGCGGCACTGGGAGGGGGTCACCCGGCAGCTGACCGAGCTGGGCATGCTGCACGAGGAGTACGAGCGGGGCTACGACTGGTTCCACCAGGGCGAGAGCCTGCTGCTGTTCTACTTCCTGTGCATGGCCGCCCCCGAGCGCTGGACCGAGCGGGCGCTGCGGTTCGCGGACCTGTACGTCGACCCCGCGCACGGCAACTACGACCCCGAGCACCGCATCATCCGCCGGCCGCACAACGGCAGCGACCCGCGGCGGGACGGGCTGTTCGACGGTGACGCCTATCCCTGGCTGCCCAAAGAGGCGCGGATGTACGGCTTCCCGCTGGACTGGGTGCTGCCGCCCGGCGCCGAGCCGGAGGATCCGGACCGCGATCCGCGGCTCGGCGCGGAGATGCGCCGCAGGATGGGCGTCGGGGACACCGCGGTCAATCTGGCCGCCTCCGGGCTGGTCCTCAACGCCCTGATCCTGTCCGGCGAGCCGCGCTACCGCGACTGGATCGCCGAGTACGTCGGCGCGTGGCGCGAGCGGGCCGCCGCCAACGGCGGCATCGTGCCCGACAACGTCGCCCCGGACGGCACGGTCGGCGGGCTGCTGGAGGGACGCTGGTACGGCGGCCACTACGGCTGGTCGTGGCCGCACGGCTGGTACAGCGTCGGGCACGCCGCGATGGTCGGCGCCCTCGCGGCGGCCGCCGCGACCGGCGACGACTCCTACCTCGACCTCGTACGCCCGGCGCTGGACGAGGTCATCGCCCACGGCAAGGTGATGACCTTCACGGAGGCCGATTCCAGCCTGGAGTCGAAGTGGAGCGTCCAGCTCGAGGAGGACGTCCGCACGCCGACCCTGCACGTGCCGTTCCGGTACGGCGATCGCGGCTGGTTCGACTACAACCCCATGCTGATGGCGGTGCCCACCGCGCTGTGGCACCACTCCGCCGCGGTCGCCGACCGGGACCGCCTCGAGCGCCTGCGCGCGGCCGCCGGCTACGACTGGCGTATGGTCCGGTCGTTCCGCAGCAAAGAGGAGGCCGGGCACGAGGAACCCTGGTTCGCCTTCCTCACCGGTGACGACCCCGGATATCCGGAGCGGATCCTCGCCGCCGCGCAGGCCCAGGTACGGCACCGGCTGACCCGCATGGAGCGCTACCGCGGCATGGACGTGCCCGAGGCCGACATCCATGTCTGGCAGCAGTCGAACCCGGTGGTCACCGAGGCCTTGGTCCAGTTGACCTGGGGCGGCCCGCAGGTCGTCTACAACGGCGGCCTGCAGCAGGCGCGGGTGCGCTACTACGACGCCGACGCGCGGCGCCCGGGCCTGCCGTCCTCGGTGGCGGCCCTCGTGTCCCGCATCGATCCGGAGGCCACCGTCGTCGACCTGGTCAACCTCGACCCGGAGTCGGTGCACCGCGTCATCGTGCAGGCCGGGGCGTGCGCCGAGCACACCATCCGCACGGTGCGCCACACGGTCTGCGACGACCCCTCCTGGATCGGCGACATGTACGACTACGGGCACGGCCGGCCGGCGGTGACCTCGGGCGAGGCCCGCGTCGACGGGCCCTGGCTGCTCGTGGAGCTGCCCCGTTCGACTCGGATCCGCCTGACGCTGGAACTCGACCTGCGCACGAGCCCGCCGTCCTACCGCACGCCGTTCGACGCGGACGAGGACCCGTCATGAGGAGTCGGCCACTCGGCCGTACCGGCCTGGAGGTCTCCGAACTCGGATTCGGCGCGTCGCCGCTGGGCGCGGTGTACGGCGCCTTCGCCGAGCAGGACGGCATCGACGCCGTGCACGCCGCGCTCGACTCCGGCGTCACCTTCTTCGACGTGTCCCCCTACTACGGGGCGACGGCGGCCGAGGCGGTGCTCGGGAAGGCGCTGCGCGGCGTCGACCGGGCGGGCTACGTCCTGGCCACCAAGGTCGGCCGGTACGGCGACGCCGCGTTCGACTTCGGCGCCGACCGGGTCAAGCGCAGCGTGCACGAGAGCCTCGAACGGCTCGGCACCGACCACGTCGACCTGATCCAGTGCCACGACATCGAGTTCGGCGACCTCGACCGGATCGCCGGGGAGACCATCCCCGCGCTGCGTGAGCTGCGGGAGGCCGGCCTGGTCCGCTTCATCGGCGTGACCGGCCTCCCCCTGCCCGCGCTCGCGTACGTCGCCGAGCGCGCCGAGGTCGACACCGTCATGTCCTACTGCCAGTACACCCTCCAGAACCGCCGGCTCGCCGCCTGGCGCGAGCACTTCACCGGGCGGGGCGTCGCCGTGCTGAACGCCGCGCCGCTGGCGATGGGGGCCTTGACGTCGCGGGGCGCGCCGCCGTGGCATCCCGCGCCCGCGCCGGTCCTCGAACGCTGCGCGGCGGCGGCCGCGCTGTGCCGCTCGCGTGGGGCGGACCTCACCCGGCTCGCCCTCCGCTTCGCCGTCAGCACGGGCGGCTTCGCCACCACGGTCGTCGGCGGCGCCCACCCGGACGAGGTCCGCCGCAACGTCCGGTGGCTCCGCGAACCCCTCGACGAGGCACTGCTACGCGACGTCGAGGAGTGCCTCGCCCCCGTACGGGACGTCGGCTGGCCCAGCGGCCGCCCGGAGAACCAAAGTCTGGGAGGCCGGCCGTGAACGTCACGCCCGACGGTGCGAGGGCCGGGCTCGGCGGCCGGGCGATCCTCGACTCCCACGTCCACTTCTGGGATCCGCGGAACCTCACGTACCCGTGGCTGGAGGACGTGGCGCCGCTCAACCGTCCCTTCACCGCCGGCGACTTCCCGCAGGGCCGTCCCGAGCCCGTTGAAGTGATCTTCGTGGAGGCGGGGCGGGCCGCGCGGGAGGCGGCAGCCGAGATCGAGTGGGTCCGCCGCGCGGCCCGGGCCCGGCCGTGGATCCGCGGGGTCGTCGCGCACGCCGACCTGGAGGACCCCGGCCGTGCCCGTGAAGTGATCCGCGCCTACACCGGCGATCCGTTCGTCGTCGGCGTGCGCCGCAACGTCCAGGACGAGGCCGCCGGCTTCACCGCGACCGCGGACTTCCGCGCCGGCGTGCGCCTCCTCGGCGCGGCCGGACTGCCCTTCGACGCCTGCGTGCGCGCGCACCAGCTGCCGGAGCTGACCGAGCTGGCCGCCGCCTGCCCGCAGACCACCATCGTCCTCGACCACCTCGGCAAGCCGGTGCCACCGGGCGACACGGCGTGGCGGCAGGCGTTCCGCCGGCTGGCGGAGTGCGCGAACGTCGTCTGCAAGCTCTCCGGTCTGGCCACCGAGGCCGGTCCGGGCACCGAGCGCCCGCACCTGCTCGCCACGCTCCGCGAGGCGCTGGAGATCTTCGGCCCCGAGCGATGCCTGTACGGCAGCGACCGGCCGGTGATGACCCTCGCCACGGACTACGAGTCCTGGCTCGATCTCGTCCGCGCCGCACTCGCCGGACACCCGCCCGCCGCCGTCGAGGCGGTCCTGTACGACACCGCGGCCCGGATCTACCGGGTCCGCCGCCGCCCCGCCACGACACGAAAGGACCCGCAGTGACACGCCCAGCCCGGTCCACCCGGCCGAAGCCCGTCCGCCGCGCGGACCAGACCTCCCGGCACGCGACCCCACCCCGCGCAGGGGAGACCGCATGACCGCCCGGCACGTCGCCTACGCCGGAGCGCGGCGGCTGACGATCGACACCGCCGAGCCCACGGCACCGCCGCCGGGGCACGTCCGCGTCGACGTCGCCTACACCGGAATCTGTGGGACGGACCTGCACATCTTCCACGGTGACATGGACGGCAGGGTCGACCCGCCCCGTGTCATCGGCCACGAGATGTCCGGCCGGATCGCGCAGGTCGGCCCTGGCCTGTCCGAATGGCGGCCGGGCGACCACGTCACCGTCATGCCGCTGGTTCCCTGTGGGACCTGCCCGGCCTGCCGGGCGGGCCACGCGCACATCTGCCATCGCCTGGTCTTCCTCGGCATCGACGCGGCCGGATCCATGCAGAACAGCTGGACGGTCCCGGCGGCGGCGCTGGTCCGGCTCCCGCAGGACCTCGCCCTGGACCACGCCGCCCTCGTCGAGCCCACCGCCGTGGCCGTCCACGACGTACGCCGCGCGGAGCTGCGGCCAGGGGAGAAGGCGCTCGTGGTCGGCGGCGGGCCGATCGGGCTGCTCATCGCGATCGTCGCCCGCCGGTCCGGGGGCGACGTGCTGCTGGTGGAACCCGACCCGTACCGGCGCTCCGTCGCCGAAGGGCTCGGCCTGACCTCCGCGGACCCGGGCGGCGACGGCCTCGCCGGGCTCGTCGATCAGTGGACCGGCGGGGCGGGCGCCGCGGTGGCGTTCGAGGTCTCCGGCGCGGCGGCCGGCGTCGCCACCGCCGTCGACTCGCTGGCCACACGCGGCCGCATGGTCCAGGTCGCCATCCACCCCGTCGCGCGCGAAGTCAGCCTGCACCGCTTCTTCTGGCGCGAGCTGACCCTGCTCGGTGCCCGCCTGTACGACCGGGCCGACTTCGAGACGGCCGTGGGGCTCCTCGCCGAGGGCGAGATCCCCGCCCGGACGCTGATCTCCCGGATCGAGCCCCTCGACCGCGCCGCGGAGGCCTTCGCGGCGCTCGAGTCGGGCGCGGGTGTCATGAAGGTCCTGGTCGACTGCCGGGCGAACGGAAAGGCGGACGCACGATGATCCGATTCGGCCCACAGGCCTTCGACCTGAGCGGACGGCTCGCGGTGGTCACCGGCGCGCGGCGGGGGATCGGCCTCGCCATCGCCGAGGCGCTGGCCGCCGCCGGGGCCGACATCGTCGCGGTCAGCGCGCACCTGGAGCCCACCGGAAGCGAGGTCGAGTCCCGCGTCACCGCGCTCGGCCGCGAATGCCTGACGCTGAGCGCCGACTTCGCCGACCGCGCTGCCGTCGCCGACCTGGCCGCCCGGCTGGCCGGGCTCGACCGGCCGGTGGACATCCTGGTCAACAACGCGGGCACCATCGCCCGCGCCCCGGCCGAGCGGCACTCCGACGCGGACTGGGACCACGTCATCGCCGTCGACCTCAGCAGCCAGTTCACGCTCACCCGCGAGGTCGGCCGCCGGATGCTCGAACGCGGCCAGGGCAAGATCGTGTTCACCGCGTCGCTGCTCAGCTTCCAGGGCGGGATCAACGTGCCCGGCTACGCCGCGGCGAAGTCGGGGATCGCGGGCCTGACCCGTGCGCTGGCCAACGAGTGGGCCGGACGGGGCGTGAACGTCAACGCGATCGTCCCCGGCTACGTCGAGACCGACAACACCCGTGCGCTGCGAGAGGACCCGGCCCGCCACGCGGCGATCCTCGACCGGATCCCCGCCGGGCGCTGGGGGCGGCCGGAGGACTTCGGCGGCGTCGCGGTGTTCCTCGCCTCGGCCGCCTCCGACTATGTGCACGGCGCGCTCATCCCGGTCGACGGCGGCTGGCTGGGCCGCTGAGCCGGATTGTCGGCAATGTGAAAGAAGACCCCTGAGGGACGCGCGGCGAAGATGAGCGGGAGGGAAGGCCGGGGCGCAGGGGAGACCGCATGTCCAGCGACGATCGGCTTCATCGGCGGCTTGGGCGCACCGGGCTGATCGTCAGCCGGCTGTGGCTCGGGACCGTGAACTTCGGCGGGCGCGTCGACGAGCCCGCGGCGCAGCGGCTCCTGGACCACGCCCTGGAACGCGGCGTCAACGTCATCGACACCGCGAACATCTACGGCTGGCGGGTCCGCAAGGGGTGGACCGAAGAGGTCATCGGCCGATGGCTCGGCCGCCGGTCCCGGCGGGACCAGGTCGTGCTGGCCACCAAGGTCGGTCATCCGATGAGCGACGCGCCGAACGACGGCGGCCTGTCCGCACGGAACATCGTGGCCTCCTGCGAGGCGTCGCTGCGCCGGCTGCGGACCGACTGGATCGACCTCTACCAGCTTCATCACGTCGACCGCGCGGTCTCCTGGGACGAGGTCTG
Organism: Actinoallomurus spadix; assembly: GCF_024055725.1. Lineage (GTDB taxonomy): Bacteria > Actinomycetota > Actinomycetes > Streptosporangiales > Streptosporangiaceae > Actinoallomurus > Actinoallomurus spadix. The sequence goes on from NZ_JAMXMX010000001.1 coordinate 10,863, forward strand.
GGAGGCCATGGAGATCCTGGTGCGCCAGGGGAAGATCCGCTACGTCGGCTCGTCGAACGCGGCAGGATGGGACCTCGCCGCCGCGCAGGAGACCGCAACCGGCCGTGGCCTCCTCGGCCTGGCCTCGGAGCAGTGCCTGTACAACCTGGTGACGCGCCACCCCGAACTGGAGGTGCTGCCCGCGGCGGGCGCCTACGGCATCGGGGTGTCGGTCTGGTCACCGCTGCACGGCGGGCTGCTCGGCGGAGTGCTGCGCAAGCAGGCGGAAGGCACCGCGGTCAAGTCCGCTCAAGGGCGCGCGGCGGCCGCTCTGGCGGATCACCGCGACGCGATCGCGGAGTACGAGCGTCTGTGCGCCGAGTTCGGCCGCTCCCCGGCGGAGGTGGGACTCGCCTGGGTCCTCTCGCGGCCCGGGGTGACCGCGGCCGTCATCGGCCCGCGCACGATCGCCCACGTCGACGACGCGCTGCGCGCGCTCGAGACGCCCCTGCCGGAGGCGCAGGCGGCCCGGCTCGAAACGCTGTTCCCACCCGTCGGCAACGGCCTGCCCGCCCCCGACGCCTGGATCGGCTGACCGAAAGGAACCCACGGTGCTGATCACGGAGATGACGGTCCCGGGCGCGTACCGGGTCGAACCCGAACCCCTGACCGACGCGCGGGGATGTTTCTACGAGTCCGTACGCGCCGGCGCCCTCCTGGCCGCCACCGGCTGGGACCTGGAGATCCGCCAGGTCAACTACTCGGTGTCGCGGCGCGGCGTCCTGCGGGGGATCCACGGCACCACCGTCCCGCCCGGCCAGGCCAAGTTCATCACCTGCGTACGCGGGCGCGCCCTCGACATCGTCGTCGACATCCGCGCCGGCTCCCCCACCTTCGGCCACTACGACCTGACGTACCAGAGCCCCGAGACCGGGACCGCGGTCTACCTCCCCGACGGTTTCGGCCACGCCTTCCTCGCCCTCACCGACGACACCTGCATGTGCTACCTGTGCTCCACCGAGTACGTCCCGGGCACCATGATCGAGATCGACGCCCTCGACCCGGACCTGGCGCTGCCCTGGAACCTGACCGGGCCACCCGTTCGCTCGGCCAAGGACGCCGCCGCCCCCACCCTCGCCCAGGCGGCGGCCGCCGGCCTGCTGCCCACCTACGAACAGTGCCCCTCCCGCCCCCTGCCGCCGCGGCGCGCGATCACGATTCCCGAAGGGTCCCCCGAATGACGTCCAGGACGGCGGCGCCCCGGAGCGCCGGCCACATGTTCACCGAATCGGCGTCGGCGACCCGGCCGGCCGGGCGGTTCCGGGAGTGGTGGTCGGAACGGGCACGCGCCAACCGGTTCAACGTGACTCCGATCCCGTTCGATGAGCTCGTCGACTGGCGTTTCGACCCGGAGACCGGGAACCTGGCCCATTCCAGCGGCGGGTTCTTCACGATCGAGGGGCTGCACGTCCGGAGCGACTATGGGCCCGTACGGGAATGGTCGCAGCCGATCATCAACCAGGCGGAGATCGGGATCCTGGGCATCCTCGTCAAGAGCTTCGGTGGGGTGCCGCACTGCCTGATGCAGGCCAAGATGGAGCCCGGCAACGTCAACACGCTCCAGCTGTCCCCGACGGTCCAGGCGACCCGCAGCAACTACACCCGCGTGCACCGGGGCGGCCGGACCCGCTACCTCGAGTACTTCGCCGGCCCCTCCCGGGGACGGGTGCTCGTCGACGTCCTGCAGTCCGAGCAGGGCTCGTGGTTCTACCGCAAGCGCAACCGGAACATGGTCGTCGAGGTGACCGGGGACGTTCCGCCGCACGAGGACTTCTGCTGGCTGCCGCTGCGCGAGGTGCTGGACCTGCTGCACACGGACAACCTCGTGAACATGGACGCGCGTACGGTGCTGTCGTGCATGCCGTTCGCCCCTCCGGAGGCCGACAGCGGGTCACGCCACGCTCCCGTGGCGTTCCGCCGCGCCCTCGCGCGGTCCCTGCACCGCTCCGCCGGTGCCCTGCACGACCTCGGCGACGTCCTCAGCTGGTTCACGGAGGAGAAGACCCGGCACGAGATGACGGTGCGGCTGATCCCGGCCGGCCGGGTCGCCGGCTGGCGACGTACGGCCCACGAGATCGCCCGTGACGACGGCAGGCACTTCAGGGTGATCGCGGTCAATGTCGAGGCGAGCAGCCGGGAGGTGCCGTCCTGGCGGCAGCCGCTGCTCGCGCCGGCCGGGCGGGGCGTCATCGCGTTCCTCGCCAAGTCCATCGAGGGGGTCGCGCACGTCCTCGTGCACGCGCGCGTCGAGCCCGGCTTCGTCGACACCGTCGAGCTCGGGCCGACCGTCCAGGCCATCCGGGAGAACTACGCCGGGCTGCCGGAGCCGCGCTACCTCGACTACGTGCTCGGCGCGGACCCCGCCCGGATCCGGTTCGACGCGTACCTCTCGGAGGAGGGCGGCCGCTTCTTTGACGCCCAGAACCGGTACGTGGTGATCGAGGTCGAGGACGACTTCCCGGTGCACTGCCCCCCGGACTACCGCTGGGTGACCCTCGGGCAGCTCGGCGCGCTGCTCCGCCACGGGCACTACCTGAACGTCCAGGCCCGCAGTCTCGTCGCCTGTCTCCACAGCCTCTGGTGAAAGGACCCGCCGCATGCCATCCGTAGTCCGCGTGGGAGTTCTGGGATGCGCGAGCATCGCGCTGCGCCGGGTCCTGCCGGCGATGACCGAGGCCGAGGGCGTCGAGCTGACGGCCGTCGCGAGCCGCGATCCGGACAAGGCGCGCGAGGTCGCCCGGCGATTCGGCTGCGAGACGGCCGGCGGGTACGACGACCTGCTGGACCGGGCCGACATCGACGCCGTCTACATCCCGCTGCCGACCGGCCTGCACGCCGAGTGGACGGGCCGCGCGCTCACCGCCGGCAAGCACGTGCTGTCGGAGAAGCCCCTCACCTGCGACCACGCCACCGCCCTCGACCTGGTGGACCAGGCGCGGAAGGCCGGGCTGTGGCTGATGGAGAACTACATGTTCCTCCACCACGGTCAGCACCGGAAGGTCCGTGACCTCGTCGCCGGCGGCCGGATCGGCGAGCCCCGCGTGTTCTCGGCGAGCTTCGGCATCCCGCCCCTGGACCCGGCCGACGTGCGGTACCGCCCCGATCTGGGCGGTGGCGCCCTGCTCGACGTGGGCGTCTACCCCATCCGCGCCGCCTCCTACTTCCTCGGCGACGACCTGGACGTCGTCGGCTCGGTGCTGCGCCTGCACCCGGACCGGGGCGTCGACGTGGCCGGCCACGCCCTGCTGTGCACTCCCTCGGGCGTCACGGCCGAGCTGTCCTTCGGCTTCGAGCACGCCTACCGCTCCCGCTACGCGCTGTGGGGCGACCAGGGCCGGCTGACCCTGGACCGGGCGTTCACCCCGCCCCCGGCCTGGCAGCCGGTGATCCGCGTCGAGTCCCAGGACCGCGCCGAGGAACTGACCCTGCCCGCGGACCACCAGTTCAGGAACATCCTCGAGTCCTTCGCCCGGTCGATCCTCCAGGGCGCGGACTACACCGCCCAGGCCGAAGCGATCACCCGGCAGGCCCGGCTGGTCGACCGGGTCCGTTCGGCCGCGGTGCGCGTCACCGCCTGAACCCGCTCGGGCCGGGCGGCCGGCTCAGGGCGCGGCCAGCGTCTCCAGCGTGCGCACGATCTCGGCGGGGGTCGGAAGCGTGGCGATCTCCTCGGCGATGGCCCGCGCCCGCTCGGCGTACCGCGGAGTGGAGAGGATCTCCCGGCAGCCGGCTGCGACCACCTCGACCAGGTCCTCGTCGGAGTCCTCCCGCTCCGGCGGCACCGTGAGCGCGGCACCGGAGCCGGACACCGCCCGTGCGATGGCCTTCGCGTAGCCGTTCTCGGGAATGATCAGCTGCGGCACCCCGGCGTTCAGGACGGTCATGGCGGTCGCTCCGCCGCCGTGATGCACCGTCAGGTCGCAGGTGGGGGCCACCATGTCGAGAGGAATCCAGCCGACACGGACGTCGCCGAGGTCCTCGCCGAGCTCCTCAGCGGTCTTGTCGGTGGCCGCGACCAGCACCTCGGCGCCGGTCCCGGCCAGCTCGTCCACCAGGCGCCGCATGGAGCCCCCGGAGAACAACCGGGTGCGGGTCCCGGAGGTGATCAGCACGCGGGGGCGTCCCTTGGGCCGGACGTACATCCACGGCTCGAGGCGGCGCTGGCGGTTCCGGGGGATCCAGCGCATCGGCTGCGCGTCGGGGGCGCCGGCGGGCCGCAGCGAGGGCGGGCAGACGTCGATGGACAGGGCGGGGCCCGGCAGTTCCGCCAGCCCCAGGCGGTCGAGCTCGGGCCGGATCCGCTCGTCGATCCTCCGGGCGAACTCCGGCGGCATCGGGCCGATGTCCCAGGCCTGACGCACGTACGGGATCTTGAGGCGGGCGGCGAGCACGCCGACCAGATGGCTCATCGTGCCGCCGATGACCAGATCCGGGGGCCAGTCCTCCGCCAGGCTCAGCAGCGCGTCCAGCCGGGCGGAGATCATCCTCGGCTCGGGCGCGGGAACCGCGGGGATCGCGATGGCCGCCGCGGCGTCCAGGAGCGGCTCTTCGGCGGCCAGGAGGATCTCATGCCCCGCGTTCCGCGCGGCCATGGCGAGCGGCGCGACGGAGAAGACGGTCGCCTGGCTGCCGCCGGCGGTGAACAGGATTCTCATGACAGGAACGCCTTCCGTGAGGGGCGTCAACGTGACGCGGTCGCCTGATCCGTCCCGCGACGGAACCGTTCGGTCACCCGCCGGCCCCTGAGGACCGCGCACCGTACGATGTCGCAGACCCGCCGGATGTCCTCTCCGGTCACCGCGGGGCCGGTCGGCAGGACGAGCACCTGGTCCGCCAGGCGTTCGGTGTGCGGGAGCTCGACGGGGCGCTCCGAGCGGTACGGCTCGACCTGGTGACAGGCGGGGGAGAAGTAGCGCTGTGGAACGACGTTCTCCGCTCTGAGCACCCGCATCAGCAGGTCCCGGTGGATGCCGGTGACGGCCTCGTCGATCGTGACCACGACGTACTGGCAGTTGGGGCTCTCGTCCTCGTCGAAGGAGAAGACGGAGACGCCGTCCACCCCGAGCAGCTCCGACCGGTAGAGCGCGTGGTTGGCGCGGTTGTGCCGTACGGTCTGGTCGAACGCGTCGAGCGAGGTCAGCCCCATCGCCGCGGCGGCCTCGCTCATCTTGGCGTTCGTTCCGACGCGCTCGATGCGGCCGTCGGCTCCGGCCCCGAAGGCGTTCAGGGAGCGCAGGTGCTGTGCGAGGGCGTCGTCGTCGGTGACGACGGCGCCGCCCTCGAAGGTGTTGACCACCTTCGTCGCGTGGAAGCTGAACACCTCGGCCGCCCCGAAGCCGCCGATGCGCCGGCCCTGGTAGCCGCAGCCGAGCGCGTGCGCCGCGTCGAAGGCCAGCCGCAGGCCGTGCTCGGCCGCGACCTTCGCCAGCTCGTCGATGGGACTGGGCCGCCCGAACAGGTGGACGCCGACGATCGCGGACGTGCGGGAGGTCACCGCGGCCTCCGCCTCCCGAGGGTCGATGCAGCCGGTGACCGGGTCGATGTCGCAGAACACCGGCTCGAGCCCCGCCATCCGGGCGGCGTGCGCGGTGGCGATGAAGGTCATCGAGGGCATGACGACCTCACCGGACAGCTCCATCGCCCGGTACATCAGCTGCAGCGCCGTGGTCGCGTTGCAGGTCGCCACGCAGTTGCGCACACCGGCCAGGTCCGCCACGCGTTCCTCGAACTCGCGGAGCAGCGGGCCACCGTTGGTGAGCCACTTGTTGTCCAGCGCCCAGTTCAGCCGTTCGAGGAGACGCGCCCGGTCACCGATGCTCGGCCGTCCTACGAAGAGGGGGTGCAGGAACGCCGCGGGTCCGCCGAAAAGAGCGAGGTCATCGACTTTCTGCTTCATGCCCGGATCTCCATCGGTCGCGCACGGGTTCCCTGGGAACCGGAGTCTTCCGCGGGTTCCTCGCACCCCGGTTGAGGACGGCTGGTGCGGAGTTACGGGTCAGGCCGGGCGGCTCTCGACGATGAAACGGCCGGACGGTCCCTGGCCGGACGCCGTGACCGTGAGACCCGCCTTCGCCGCCAGCGCGCGGAACTGGTCGAGGTTCCGCGTCCGGCCGCCGGTCATCACCATCAGCACGAGGGCGCCCTTGCTGGCCGCGCTCCCAGGGGTGACGCCACCGATGACGACGACGCGGCCGTTCGGAGCGGCGGCCTCGGCGCAGCGGGTGAGCAGCGTGATCGCCTGGTCGTCGGGCCAGTCCAGGAGCACGGAGGCCAGCAGGTAGACGTCCGCTCCGCCGGGCAGCGGGTCGAGGAAGCTCTGCCCGCTGACCGTCACCCGATCGGCCACCCCCGCGGCCTCGAACACTTCGGCGGACCGGGCCACCGTGCGGGGGAGATCCACGAGGGTGCCGCGCACCCGCGGGTGGGCCCGCAGGATCTCGGCCAGCATCGCGCCGGTCCCACCGCCGACGTCGACGACGTGACGGACGTCCGCCCAGTCGTCGTCGACCAGGATCGCGGGGTCCGGGACGCCGCGGCCCTGAAGGCCCATGAGCCTGTCATAGCTGGCGGCGATATCGGGATTGGCCTCCAGGTCCTGCCAGAACGGGAGCCCGAAGACCCGCTCGTAGGTGGGGCGGCCTGTACGGACGGCGGCGAGCAGGCCGCTCCACGCTCCGGCGAGCCGGCCGGCCGAGCCGTCGAGGTCGAGGCCGCCGCGTACGCGGGGGTCCAGGAGGACACGAGCCGGCTCGTTGAGGGTGAACTCGGCCTCGGCCGGCTCCTGGAAGAGGCCCTTGTCCACCAGGTGGCGCAGGACCCGGGCCAGCGAATCGCCGTCGCAGTCCGCCTTCCGGGCCAGCTCGTCGACGTGGGTGACGCCCGCCGCCATGTGCTCGGCGACGCCCAGGGTCGCCACCACTCGTACGCACCAGGGGGTCGCCAGGTCGCTCAGCGCCCGGAAATCCACTTCTTCGTCCGACACTCGTTACCTCCAGGGTCGTCGGGCCGGGGGAGGGCCCGTGCGCGGGGAGCCGCGTGCCCGGCCGGCGGGCGGCGCCTCCGGCCGTCCGGTCAGGAACCGCTCGTGGCGGGAAGGCGCTTGTAGACGGCCTGCCAGAAGAACGTCCAGGGAACGGCCCAGCCGTCGGCGACGCAGGTCCACCGGTCACCCGGCCGGTAGGCGGCGAGGAAGGCCGGCACGGCGGCCTCCACGGCCCGGCTGTCGTCGATGTCGACCACCTGCCGCAGCGGCCCGGTCTCCATCGCCATGCGCACGGCCTCGTCACCCTGCGCGTGCCCGTCCAGGCTCTTGTCCATGTACTTGCCGACCGGGTTCTTGACGTAGAACGCGGCACAACGGCCATCGATCAGCGCCAGGTAGTTGCGCACCGTGTCCAACGGCATCTCGGTGAGGGAGTTGATGTTGATGGCCAGGTCGAAACGATGCGGGCCGAGCGCGTCGTCGAGCTCGTCCACCGTGATGAAGGTGACCTTGGCGAACTGCTCGTCGTCCAGGGCGGCGCGCAGGTAGGTCCGGGAGAGGCCGAGCGTGTTCGGCAGGTCGATGATGTGGTACGACACGAGGTCGTGGTTGCCGAGCATGGCGTGGCACGTCCGGCCGTAACCGGCCCCGATCTCCAGGACGCGCGCGCCCGCGAGGTCGATCTCCTCCTCGATGAATTCGAGTTCGAGCACCGCCTGCAGGTAATCCAGGCAGACGCTCTCGCCGTCGATCGTCACGCTGAACGGATCGCCGATCTCGCGGTTGCGGATGCGCCGGAGCCGGGACCAGCCGTCGGGCCCGAGACCGGACGCGAGATTGTAGATCAGGGTCTTGAGGTACCTGATCCCGTTCGCCGCGGGATTCCAAAGGGCGATCTTGTGGTTCGGAGAACCCGACTTGAAATGCGCCAGATTCTTCGGCACGTCCTCGGTGACCCAGCGCCTGCTGATGTGCTCCCACTGCGCGCTGGCCTGATAGGTGGACTTCATCTCGCTCTCCCGATTGCACCCCGAGGCGCGGGGAATCGTCTGCGGCGTCCGGCACCGTCGTGGTTCCGGCGGCCGGTCTCATGAAGCGGTCAGCGTCTCCAGCGTGCGTACGACCGACGGCGGGCCGGGAAGCGCGGCGATCTCCTCGGCGAGGGCCTGGGCCCGCTGCCGGTACCGCGGGGTGGAGAGGATCTCCCCGCAGCCGGCGGCCATCGTCTCGACCGGGTCCCGACCGGGCTCCTGCTCCGGCGGAACCGTCAGCGCGGCACCGAAGCCGGACAGCGCCCGCGCGATGGCCTTCGTGTGGAAGTTCGGTGGCACGATCAGCTGGGGCACCCCGGCGGTCATGACCGTCATGGCGGTCGCCGCGCCCGCGTGGTGCACCATCAGGTCGCAGGTGGGGGCCACCACGTCGAGCGGCATCCAGCCGACGCGGACGTCACCGAGGTCTCCGCCGAGCTCCTCGGCGGTCTCCTCGGGCGCCGCGACCAGAACCTCGGCCCCGATCCGCGTCAGCCGGTCCACCAGGCGGCGCATCGAACCGCCCGAGAGCATCCGGAAGTGCGTTCCCGAGGTGATCAATACGCGGGGGCGTCCCTCGGGCCGGGCGTACATCCACCGCTGGAGGCGGCGCTGCGGGTTCCGGGGGATCCAGCGCATCGGCTGCGCGTCGGGGGCGCCGGCGGGCCGCAGCGAGGGCGGGGAGACGTCGATGAACAGGTCCGGGTCCGGCAGGTTCGCCAGGCCCAGGCGCTCCAGGTCGGGCCGGAGCCCCTCCTCGGCGACCGGGTCGATCTCCGCCATCGGGATCCGGAGGTACTCGGCGTGGCGCACGTAGGGGACCTTGAGATGGGTGGCGAGCAGCCCCGCCGCATAGCTCATCGAGCCGCCGACGACCAGGTCGGGCGGCCAGTCCTCCACCAGGTCCAGCAGCGCGTCCCATTCGGCGGAGGCCATCCTGGCGAAGGCCCGGCCGAAGTTCAGCGACTCCTCCTCCCGCAGATCCCTGGGAGGGTTCGGGGTGCTCCCCGCGCCGCCGTTCCCCATGAAATGCCGGATCGGCTCGGGCGTGACGGAGACCGCGGGGATCTCGATGGCCTCCGCGAATCTCATCAGCGGGTCATTGCCGGCCAGGATGATCTCGTGTCCGGCATTCTGCACGGCCGCCGCGAGAGGCGCCATGCCATAGACGGTCGCCTGGCTGCCGGTGGCGATGAACAGAATCTTCATGGCAATCCGTTTTCCTTCGGTGAGACGGCGACGTCGATGACCGGCCTCAACCGGATTCGGCCACTTCCATGATGTAGCGGCCATAGGACGACTTCGCCAGGCGACGGCCGAGGCGATGGAAGGCCTCCCGATCGATGTATCCCAGTCGCCAGGCGATCTCTTCGAGACAGGCGATCCGCACGCCCTGCCGGTGCTCCAGGACCTGCACGTACTGCCCCGCCTCCATGAGGGCGTCGTGCGTTCCCGTGTCCAGCCAGACGAAGCCGCGGCCCAGGGGTATCAGCGTGGCCTCGCCCCGCTCCAGATAGGCTCGGTTGACATCGGTTATCTCCAGCTCCCCGCGTTCGGACGGCTGCAGTTTTCCGGCGATTTCCACCACGCGATTGTCATAGAGATAAAGGCCGGTGATCGCCATATTCGTCCGCGGTCTGGCCGGCTTCTCCTCGATCGAGACGAGCCTGCCCCGCTCGTCCAGTTCACCGACCCCGTAGCGCTGCGGATCCCGTACCGGGTGGCCGAACAGGACACAGCCCTCGACGTTCCGCGCCGCCCGGTGGACCAGGGTCCCGAACCCCGCTCCGTGGAAGATGTTGTCGCCCAGCACCAGGGCGACCGGGTCATCTCCGATGTGGTCCGCGGAGACGAGGAACGCGTCCGCGATCCCCCGCGGCTTGTCCTGCTCCGCGTAGCTCAGGGAGATGCCCAGCCAGGAACCGTCGCCCAGCAGTTTCCGGAAGACCTTCAGGTCGTCCGGCGACGAGATGATCTGAATCTCGGTGATACCCGCGATCATCAGGACCGACAGCGGGTAATAGATCATTGGTTTGTCGTAGACCGGAAGCAACTGCTTCGAGACACCGAGCGTGACCGGGTGCAGCCGCGTGCCATGGCCGCCGGCCAGGATGATCCCCTTCACGGCCCGCCTCCTCGCCCTGTCCGTACCGGCACAGCGAAGACCCATGGCGAGGCTCGCCACCGGGTCATCCGCATTCCGTCCACTCCACATGGTGGACAGCCGCATGGCCGGTCGGCATCTTCGACGGTGCCGTGGTGACTCGGGCGGACGCTCCGCCCGGACACGGTCCGGCCGCGTTCAACCGCGCGTGGTCGCCGGTCGAACGGGACCGCTGCCGTCGACGGCGCGCCGGCCGGCCGCCTGCGCGGCGGAACGCCCGGCCGCCTCGGCGAGCGCCCGGTGCAGCCGCTCGTCCTCGGTCTGGCCGGCCTCCCACTGCACGCCGATCGCGAACGGGTGGCCGGTCACCTCCACCACCTCGACGACTCCGTCCGGGGCCCATGCGGTGGCGGTGAGGCCGGTGCCGATCCGGTCGATCGCCTGGTGATGGTGGCAGGCGGCCTCGGACGGGCCGTCGCCGAGGATCTCGGCGATCCGGCTGCCCGGCCGCAGGTCCAGGCGGTTCCCGCCGAAGGTGAACTTCTCCGTCTCCGGGCAATGACCGTCATGGCCCGTGACCTCGGGCAGATGCTGGTGCAGCGTGCCCCCGAACCGCACGTTGAGCAGTTGCATGCCGCGGCAGATGGCGAGAACGGGCAGGCCGGCGTCGAGCGCCGCAGCGACCAGCGCGAGCTCGGCGGTGTCGACGGCCGGGTTCGCGCCACGGGTCCGGGGGTGCGGGGCGGCTCCGTACAGTGCCGGATCCAGGTCCGGGCCGCCCGGCACGAGCAGGCCGTCGAGGTGGTCGACGGGGTGCTCGACGCCGGGTAGCAGGGGAAGCAGCAGGGGAGCGCAGCCCGCGGCGGCCAGGAAGTCCACGTGCGACTGCAGCGCGAGGCTGACGGTCATGGGGGCGCCCTGAAGCGTGACGGGCGCCGTCCGGGCGCATACGCCGATGACCGGCCGCTCCGCGGACCGCCGTGCGCGCACCGTGCCGTTCGGGGTCGAATTCATGATCACCCTCATCGTTTCCAGGGAAATGGGAGGACCACGACCGGCCGGGGCCTCTCATGATCCGGGCCGCGCGGGCGGCGCGGGCCGGTTCAGGGGCGCCCACCAGTCGCGGTGGTCCGCGTACCACTCGACCGTCGCCTTGAGACCCTCGGCGAACGGAACCCGAGGCGCGTAGCCCATCGACCGCAGCAGCGAGTCGTCCAGGCTGTAGCGACGGTCGTGGCCCTTGCGATCGGTGACCGGCACGACCATGTCCCACGACGCGCCGCAGGCCGTCAGGATCGCCGCGGTCAGCTCCCGGTTCGACAACTCGGTGCCGCCGTCGATGTGGTACACCCGCCCCCGCTCGCCTCGCTCGAGAACGAGCTGGACGCCGCGGCAGTGGTCGTCGACGTGGATCCACCCGCGCACGTTGAGACCGTCGCCGTACAGCGGGACCGGCCTGCCGTCCAGCAGGTTGGTGACGAACAACGGGACGACCTTCTCCGGGTACTGGTGGGGGCCGTAGTTGTTGCAGCACCGCGTGACCGAGACGTTCAGCCCGTGCGTGCGGGCGTACGCCAGGGCCAGCAGGTCGCCGCCCGCCTTCGCCGCCGAGTACGGCGAGTTCGGATCCAGCGGCGCGTCCTCGGCCCAGGACCCCGCGGCGATCGACCCGTACACCTCGTCGGTGGACACGTGGACGACACGCGGGACTCCGGCCGCCAGGCACGCGTCGAGCAGGACCTGCACACCGGTCACGTTGGACGAGACGAACTCGGCCGCTCCGGCGATGGACCGGTCGACATGCGTCTCGGCGGCGAAGTTCAGCACCGCGTCGTGCCCCGGCAGCAGGTCCGCCAGGAGGCCGGCGTCGCAGATGTCACCGCGCACGAACCTGAATCGCCCGGCCACCGCGTCGAGGTTCGCCGGGTTCCCCGCGTAGGTGAGCTTGTCCAGCACGGTCACCCGCGCGTCTTCGCAGCCGGGATAGCCGCCGCCGAGCAGCGTCCGCACGTAGTGCGAGCCGATGAAGCCGGCACCCCCCGTCACCAGGATTCTCATGAGCTGATCCGCACCTCGCCGTGGCCGCCGAGCACGGGCCGGTACGCCTCGTGCATGCCTCTTAGCCTGCGCCGATCGCCGGGCGCGGCCATCTCCGAGGTTGCCCTACCGGGCCGACCACCGGGAACGGCCCCCCGCTCGCCGAGCCTGCGGGCCGGCGGGTCACCGGGGGACGGCCCCGCCGGTTCGCCGAGCGTGCGGGCCGGCGGGTCACCAGGGAAGGTCCCGCCGGTCTCCCGAGCGTGCGGGCCGGGGGGTCACCGGGAGCGCCGCCACGGCCGCCCGCGCCACGGCCACCACCCGCGGCCTCCCAAAGGCCGGCCGCTGTACGCCCAGCCGGTCCACTCGCCGATGTCGACCGCCAGCATCGGGCCGCCGTCCTCGGCGTACGCGGGGCCGGCGAACTGCGGGTACTTCCGGTCCAGCAGGCCGATCGCATGGGTGCGCTCCGGGCCGTCGCCGACCACCCGGCCGGTGCCGCGCAGCCGCACCCACCACGCCTTCACCCAATCCTCGTCGTAGAAGTCGGCCAGGATCGTGACCCGCTCGTCGTGGTCCAGGTTCCGTAGCCGCTTGGGCGGCCGGGCCTTCTTGTCCGTCGGCGAGTAGAAGACGTCGCCGTCGACCGCGAAGATGACCGGCACCACGTGCGCCCGGCCACGGTCGTCGACCGTGGCGAGCCGCACGACCCGCTCCCGCTCGACCCGGCCTCGCATCTCGCCCTGCTCGAGGTTCATGACCGCTCCTTGCCGCCGGCGCTCAGGAAGACGATGTCGAGGTCGCGGAGCCGGTCGGGGTCCGCGTCCATGGCGATGCGGGTGATCCTCCCGTCGGTGACCGTGAACGTGAAGACGACCTTCGGCCGGCCGCGGTACGCCCAGACGGCCGCCGGGACGCCGTCGACCAGCGCCGGCCGCGCGGCCTGAGCCCGTCCGTTGAAGGTGGCCGCCACCGCGTCGGCGCCGCGGACCTCGGCGGCGGCGCCCATCCGCACGGTCGCCGGATCGGCGACGAGCACGGCGCCGGGATCGAGCAGCGCGAGCAGGCCGGCGAAGTCGCCGTCCCGGGAGGCGGCCAGGAACGCGGCGACGATCTCCCGCTTCCGGGAGTGCGCGCCGTCGGATCCGGCGGCCGCCCCGCGCACCCGGCGCCGGGCCCGGCTGGCGAGTTGCCGGGCCGCCGCCGGGGAGCGGTCGATGATGGCGCCGATCTCGCCGAAGGGCACGTCGAAGACGTCGTGCAGGACTAACGCGAGCCGTTCGCCGGGCGTCAGCCTGTCCAGCACCACCATCAGTGCGACGCCCACCGAATCGGCGAGCAGCGCCTCGTCCTCGGGACCCGCCTGGCCGGCCGGATCACGGCTCGGGTGCGGCGTGGCAGGGTCGGGCGGCAGCGCCCCGGCGGGCTCCTCACGCCGGGACTGGCGGGACTCCAGCATGTTCAGGCAGACGCGGGCCACGACCGTGGTGAGCCATCCCGCGGGGTTCTCCACCCGGTCGGGGTCGGCGCGGTTGACCCGCAGCCACGCCTCCTGCACCGCGTCCTCGGCGTCACCGCGCGAGCCGAGCATCCGGTACGCCAGCCCCGTCAGCCGGCTCCGGTGCTCGGCGAAGCGCTGCGTCAGCCAGTCGTGCTGCTCGCTCATGTCACATTCCTCCGTCCGCACCTGTCATACCAGTCGACGGGTGAGACAGGCGAGCCACCGGAGGCCCGCCCGGTTGAACGTTCCCACCGCGGATCGCCGGGGCTCGGGGGCGACTTACGCAGGCACGGATACGGAGGAGGTAGCGATGGCACCGAAGGTGAACGTCATCATGCTCGGCGTCCGGGACATGGCCCGGGCGAAGAGGTTCTACGCCGAGGGCCTGGGCGCGGAGATCGAGCAGGACTATCCGAACTTCGTCTCGCTCACCCTCGGCGAGGGCTCCTCGTCGCTGGCCCTCTACGAGTGGGACGCCGCCGCGCAGGACGCCGGGGTCTCGTCGGAGGGCTCCGGATTCCGCGGTGTCTCGTTCCACTACGGCGCCGGGTCCCGTGAAGAGGTCGACGAGGTGATCTCCAAGGCCGAGGCCGCCGGTGGCAGCGTGGTCCGCAAGCCGGAGAGCGCGCAGTGGGGCGGGTACTTCGGCTACTTCGCCGACCCCGACGGCTACCTGTGGAAGGTCGCGACCGCGAGCTGACCCGGGCCGTCCGCTGATCGCTGAGGGCCGGCCGCCCTCCTCTCCGGCCGGCCCTCAGCTCTGTTCGGGACACGTCGTGCCTGGCAGAGTCCACCCGTCCTTGACCGGGATTGCAGGAACCTTCGTCAGGCTGCGCCCAACGCTCGCCTCCTTGTTGTCACCTTCTGGAAGGACGGACATGGGCGCAATCGAGGTTCCGGTTCTGATCGTGGGCGGTGGCGGGTGCGGCCTGTCCGCCTCCGTATTCCTGTCCGACCACGGCATCGGCCACCTGCTGGTGGAACGGCACGCGGACACGTCGAGGATTCCGAAGGCGCACTATCTCAACCAGCGCACGATGGAGATCTACCGCCAGCACGGGCTCGACGAAGAGGTGGTGGAGGAGGGGGCGCCACTGGAGAAGTTCGGCAAGGTGCGCTGGCAGACCTCCCTGGCCGGTGACGGACCGCTGGACGCGCGGCTGATCCATGAGATGGACGCCTTCGGCGGTGGCGCGCTGCGCGAGGCGTACGAGGCGGCCGGGCCCATCCTGCCTTCCAAACTGCCGCAGTTCCGGCTGGAGCCGATCCTGCGCCGCCACGCCGAGCAGCGCAATCCCGGGCGCGTGCTGTTCAGCCACGAACTGACCGGTTTCTCCGATGAGGGCGACCACGTGACCGCCACGGTCCGCGACCTTCAGACCGGGGAGATCACCACGGTCGTCGCGCAGTACGTCATCGCCGCCGACGGCGGCCGTACCTTCGGCTCCGCCCTCGGCGTGGAGATGCAGGGCCTGCACGGGCTGGTGCACACCACGACCGTGTACTTCTCCGCCGACCTGTCGGCGTGGTGGCACGAGGGCACGCTCCTCACGCACCTCCTCCACCCGGAGGACCCGAGGCTCTCCAGCACGCTCATCGAGATGGGGCCGACCTGGGGGAAGGGCTGTGAGGAGTGGGGCCTGCACTTTTCCCCGAACGATCCGACCCGCTACGACGAGCGGACGGCGATCACCCGGATCCGCGAGGTCCTCGGGCTGCCCGGCCTGGACGTGACCCTGCACCGGGTGACGTACTGGACCGTGGAGGCGCTGCTCGCCGACCGGTACCGGGTCGGGCGGGTGATGCTCGCCGGCGACGCCGCGCACCGCCAGCCGCCCGCCGTCGGGCTCGGCCTCAACAGTGGGATCCAGGACGCGCACAACCTCGCGTGGAAGCTGGCCGCGGTCCTCACCGGCCGCGCGGACGACGGCCTGCTCGACACCTACGAGGCGGAGCGGCGGCCGGTCGGCCGGCACAACATCGACTGGGCGATGTCCGCGGCAACCCACCATCAGGCGCTCCTCGACGCCATCGGCTTCGGCGAGCGCGTCCCGCCGGAGCGCCGGGTGCCGAGGATCTCCGCCTTCTTCGACCCGTCTCCGCTCGGCGCGACCGTACGGGCGCGGGCGGAGGAGATGTTCCGCACGCACCGGGGCGGCTGCCAGGCGCTCGACGTGGAGATCGGTTTCGCCTACGAGGAGGGCGCGGTCGTCCCGGACGGCGGCCGGCCGCCGGCGCGCACGCCCATGCGGGACGTGTACCACCCCACGACCCGCCCCGGGCACCGGCTGCCCCACGCCTGGCTCGAGCGCGGCGGCCGGCGCCTGTCCACGCACGACCTGACCGGCAGCGGGACCGGGTTCGCGCTGCTCACCGGCCCGGAGGGAACGCCGTGGTGCGAGGCCGCCGCGAAGGTCGCGGAGAAGTTCTCGATCCCCGTCTTCGCGGCCCGGATCGGGAACGGCGCCGAGTTCGCCGACGTCGACGGCGGGTGGGAGACCGTACGGGAGGTGACCGGAGAGGGCGCCGTACTGGTGCGGCCCGACAATCACGTGGCATGGCGCAGCAGGGGCGCCGGTGAGGATCCCGTGGGCGCCCTGGCGAACGCGGTGTCCCGCGTCCTGAACCCCGGTGCCGGCGCCCACCGCGTTCCCCAGGGCGTCTGATCAGGCGGTCCCCGGCCCCGGCCGCGCCCTCACGCGGTCGCCGGCCGGGGCACGACGCCGTTGTGGCCTGTCTCAAGTCCGCGCCGCGCCGTAGGGCGGCGGGCTTCGAGACAGGCCCCGAGGCCACGGGCCGGTGCGCACCTCGCGCCCCGCCCCGCGTTCGCACCGGCCGCCGGCTCCGCGGAGCCGGCGGCCCGCGATCTCACCGCACGGAACGAGCGGTGGCCTTCTCCCGCAGCCAGGTGAGCACCTGGTCGGCGGCCTTACGCGCCGTCGCGATGGACGTGCCGACCCCCACCCCGTCATACGCGGCACCGCAGACCGCGAGCCCGGGCTGGGTCGCCACCGAGGCACGGATCCGCGCGACCCGGTCGAGATGACCGACGGTGTACTGCGGCAGCGAGCCGTCCCACCGCGTCACCCGTGTCGCCACCGGGGCGCCGGTCACCCCGGTGGCCTCGGCGAACTCGGAGGCCGCCAGCGCGGCGAGTTCGGCGTCGTCGCGCTGCAGCAGTTTCTCGTCGCCGATCCGGCCCGCCTGGCACCGCACGATCTCCACCTCGCCCGCCAGGTGCGGCCACTTCACGGTCGTGAACGTGACCGCGCTGACCGTCCGTCCCTCCACCGGCGGCACCCGGTAGCCGCTGAGCCGCCGCCCGGCGGGTCCACCGGAGAACGCCTCGCGGGGGTAGGCGAGCGTGATGACCGCCGTGTCGGCGTACGGGATCTCGGCGAGCCCGGCGGCGGCCTGCGCCACCCCGGGCACCCCGGCCAGCAGCGTGCCGGCGGGGCCGGCGGGAACGGCGACCACCACGGCGTCCGCGGTGATGTACTCCGGGTTCGCGCCGGTTCCCACGGTCAGCCGCCAGCCGTGCTCGGCGCGGGCGAGCTCCCTGACCGTGGCCCCGGTCCGTACGGCCGCCCCGGGGGAGGCGGCGAGCACGGCCTCCGCGAGGACGCCGGGCAGCGTGCCGAGCCCGCCGGCGAGGGTGGCGATGCCCGGGGGCACCTTCTCCTCGGCCGGGTCCGGCGGCGGCGTCACCGAGGCGGCCGCGGCGGCGAGCGACGGGTATTTGCGCGACGCGACGGCCAGCGGGGTCAGCGTGGCCTCGAACGACAGCTCCTCGGCGCGTCCGGCGTAGACGTCGCACAGGAACGGGTCGACGAGGCGGTCCACGACCTCCTGGCCGAGGCGTCCCGCGACGTACGCCGCGACGGAGACGTCGCCGTCCCGCTCGGACGGCGGCATCGTGGCGTCCTCGCGCGCCCGGGCCACCCCGTCACCCGACAGGATGCCGGTCGCTGCGAGGTCGTCCATGTCGGCGGGCACGCCCATGAGCTGACGGCCGGGCAGCGGCCGTATCCCGTTCCCGGTCCAGACGGCGGCCGCCTTGGTGCCCGCCATCGCGATCCGGTCACCGAGCCCGGCCGCCTTGATCAGCCCGGTCGTCTTCGGGCGCCGGGCGTACAGCGCCTCCGCGCCCTCGTCGACGGCGACGCCCGCCACCTCCGACACGGCCAGCTTCCCGCCGAGCCTCGACGCCCCTTCGAGGACCGTCACCCGCACCGGCTCGTCCTTGAGGAAGAACGCCGCCGCCAGCCCCGCGATGCCGCCCCCGACGACGACCACGTGCGGCGCCGCGTCTGTTCGATCCCGTCCGTTGTCCGCCATTCCACCTGCTCCTTTTGTAGGTGTTGGTGAGCGCCTAACGCACCGTTTCCTGCTTGCTCTTGAGCCGCTCGGCGAACAGGCTCCACTCCTTGCCGATGCTCTCGGCTATCGGAGCGATGACGCTGAGCCAGTGGGCCGGGATTGTGTTGAGGAATTGCCGCCACCGGTCCGGGTCGGCCGCGTGCAGCCCCATCCACCGGAGGAACTCCTTGCCGCCCTCGGTGTAGCGGATGGCCGGGTCGTTGGCCACCTTGGCGGCCACCTCGGCCCAGGTGGGCGGGGTGTCGGTGTGGTTCCTGCGCCGGAGCGGCGTGGCGTTCGCCGCGGGCGCCTTGGTGATCGTTTCGGAGACCTCGCCGGTCGGACGCGCGGCCGGCTTCACCGTCCGGTGCCCGGTCCGCTCCGGGCTGACGCCACGGCGGAGGCGGGCGCTCACGTCGTGCACGGTGCCGAGCGACACGTCGGTCTCCCGGGCGACCTGCCGGAGCGGCGCGTTCGGATGCGCGCTGATGTACTCGGCGGCGCGGCGCCGGCCCTCACCCGCGGTCACCGGGCGCCGCTTCCCGTCGCGGCCGAGGCGTTTGCCACCGCCGCGCGCCCCGTCCGCCGACCGGCTGCGCAACGACGCGATCGTCTTCGCGCTGAGCCCGGTGATGTCGGCGAGGGCGCGGTCGGACCAGTCGGGATGCGCGGTCAGGACCCGTTTGGCTCCGGCGACGCGATCGGCCCTCGACAGCGGCAGCCCATGGGAACTGTTCGCCTTCATGGCCAGCACGAGCGCCTCGGAGTCCGTGCAGTCGAGGAATCGTGCCTTTATCGTCTGGTCGCCGCGGAGCCTGGCGGCCTCCAGTCTGTGCAGTCCGTCGATGACGCGCCAGCCGTCCTCCTGCACGAGGATGGGGGGAAGTTCCGCCGAGCCCGCCGCGTCGATGAGCGACTGAACGTGGGCCGCGTTCATCCCGCCTTGGCGCAAGTACAGTCCAGAGGACAATGCGCTCACCGCCACATCCTGGGCCGGCAGCTTCTCGAAATTCCTCAGATCGAATCCGTCGTCGGTCACCGATTCGTCGTGCTCCGGCCTGACAGAACCGAAGCCGCCTGCGATCAGAACGGCCTGTCCATTGTTCCGAACCATTGCGTTCGCTCCCCTCTCTGCGCCGCACCCGAGGAGCCTGGCAAGGGGATCTTTAGCCGCAGTCGAGCGCGGGTGGACGTACCCGGGCCGGTCCGGCGGTGCCCGTGGTGCCGGTGGTCCTCCGGGTGCCGAACCAGCGGTCGAGGGCGTTGGTGAGGTCGCCGTCGGTGCCGGGGGAGGTCCAGGCGATGTAGCCGTCGGGCCGGATGAGGACGGTGTCGAGTGCGGGGTCGTGGCCGGGGGCCCAGGTGGCGGTGATGGTCTGGACCCGGTCGGCCCGGTCGTGGGCGAGTCGTGCGGCCTGGTCGTTGTCAGGGGTGGTGATGAGGAGGCCGCGTGCGGTGTGCAGGAGGTCGGCGACGCGGGTGCGGGTGCCGTCGGGCAGGGTGAGCTCGTGGTCGGGTGGCATGCGTTTGCCGAGGAGGGGGTGGTCGCCCGGGCCCATGTCGTAGCGGATGCCCAGCCCGCTCAGCATCCCGGCGAGGTGCCCGGCGGCGTCCTTGTACGCCACCAGTTCCGACAGCACACTGCGGACCGGGTCCATCTCCTCGCCGGTGAGCCGCAGTTCGATCGCCGCGCGGGCGTTGCGCGCCAGTTGCCGCCCGATCGGGTGGCGTTCGGCGTGGTACGTGTCGAGCAGGCCGTCCGGCGCCCAGCCGCCGACCGCCGCCGCGAGCTTCCAGCCGAGGTTCACCGCGTCCTGCACGCCCACGCTCAGCCCCTGCGCCATGGCCGGAGGCTGCACGTGCGTGGCGTCACCGGCGAGGAACACCCGGCCGCGCCGGTACTCGGCGGCCACCCGGGAGGCGTCGGTGAAGCAGCTGATCCAGCGGCACCGCCCGTGGTGGATCGACTCGCCGGTGAGCCGCTGCCAGGCGTCCGCGAGTTCGGTGTAGCTGAGCGAGTCCCGGTCCCGCGGCGGCATCCCGCTCTCGTGCACGACGACCCTGGTGACGCCGTTCTCCAGGTCCATCGCCATGACCATGCTGCCGCCCGGCAGGTTCTCGCCGATGCGCCGGCGACGGGTGTCGATCCCGGTCACGTCGGCCGTGTAGAACCCGCGCGTGGGCTCCGGGCCGGGGAAGTCGATGCCGGCCAGCCTGCGGATGGTGCTGCGCCCGCCGTCGCAGCCGACCAGGTACGCGGCGGTGTCCTCGCCACGGCCGTCCGGGCCGTCGTAGGTGACCACGACGCCGTCCGGGGTCTCGCGGAAGCCGGTCACCTCGTGGCCACGCCGGATCGGCACCCCGAGCTCGGCCGCCCAGCCTTCCAGCATCCGCTCGGTGCGGAACTGGGAGATCCCCCGGGCTCCGAAGTGATCCTCCTCGAACATGCCGAGGTCGATCGGCACGCCGCCGAAGTGACTGTCGGCGCGCTCGGTCGCACCGAGCCGGCCGAGCAGCCCCCGCTGGTCGAAGCACTCGGCCGTGCGCCGGGTGAAGCTGGCGCCCCGCGACTCCCGTGGCGGGGCGGGCAGCCGCTCGTAGACGACGACGTCCACGCCGCCGAGGCGCAGCTCGCCGGCGAGCATCAGCCCGACCGGACCCGCGCCGACGACTATCACGTCCGTTGTCATTCTCACGCTCCCGTTCGGTCGGTGCCGCCGGTCAACGGCCGGCCGGCTGGGCGGCGACGGCGGCGCCGCCGATGTCACTGCCCCGGCCGGTGCCGAACCAGCGGTCGAGGGCGTTGGTGAGGTCGCCGTCGGTGCCGGGGGAGGTCCAGGCGATGTAGCCGTCGGGCCGGATGAGGACGGTGTCGAGTGCGGGGTCGTGGCCGGGGGCCCAGGTGGCGGTGATGGTCTGGACCCGGTCGGCCCGGTCGTGGGCGAGTCGTGCGGCCTGGTCGTTGTCAGGGGTGGTGATGAGGAGGCCGCGTGCGGTGTGCAGGAGGTCGGCGACGCGGGTGCGGGTGCCGTCGGGCAGGGTGAGCTCGTGGTCGGGTGGCATGCGTTTGCCGAGGAGGGGGTGGTCGCCCGGGCCCATGTCGTAGCGGATGCCCAGCCCGCTCACGATCCCGGCGAGGTGCCCGGCGGCGTCCTTGTACGCCACCAGCTCCGACAGCACACTGCGCAACGGGTCCATGTCGGCGTCGCCGAGGTACAGCATCGACGCCGCCTGCGCGTCCCGGATGAGCCGCCGCCCGATCGGGTGGCGTTCAGTGTGGTAGGTGTCGAGCAGGCCGTCCGGCGCCCGGCCGCCGACCGCCGCCGCGAGCTTCCAGCCGAGATTGACCGCGTCCTGCAGGCCCGCGCTCAGCCCCCACGCCGCCAGCGGCGGTATCTCGTGCGCGGCGTCACCGGCGAGGAACACCCGGCCGCGCCGGTACTCGGCGGCCAGCCTCGTGGCGTTGCCGCAGGCCCACACCCACTGGGCCCGCGCGTCGTGGATCGACTCGCCCGTGAGCCGTTGCCACGCGTCGGCGACCTGCGCGAACGTCAGAGTGTCAGGGTCCGGGCGGGGCGGCAGGCTCCTGTCGTGGATCACGATGCGGCAGCGGCCGTCCCCCATAGGGGTGCACACGACCATGTTGCCGCCGGGCAGCCGCTCGCCGATCGGCCGCGGGCGCGGGGCGACCCCGGTGATCTCCGCGGTGTACATGCCGCGCGTGGCCTCCCGGCCGGGAGCGTCGATGCCGGCCAGGGCGCGGACGGTGCTCCCCGCGCCGTCGCAGCCGACCAGGTACGCGGCGGTGTCCTCGCCACGGCCGTCCGGGCCGTCGAAGGCGACCACGACACCATCCGGGGTCTCGCGGAAGCCGGTCACCTCGTATCCGCGCCGCACCGGCACCCCGAGTTCGGCCAGCCGGCCGGCCAGCGCCTCCTCCGTCCGGGCCTGGGACAGGCCCAGCACACCGCTGTGATCCTCATCGAGCATGCCGAGGTCGAACCGGACACCGCCGAAGTGCCCCATCGGGCCCCACCTGAAGTCGCCCAGCCGGGGCAGCAGCCCGCGCTGGTCCAGCGACTCGGCGGCCCGCCGGTTGAAGCCGAGGGCGCGGGATTCCCCGGTCGGGGCGGCCGACCTGTCGTAGACGGTGACGTCGACCCCGCCCAGGCGGAGTTCCAGGGCCAGCATCAGACCGACCGGCCCGGCGCCGACGACGATTACGCCAGTTCTCATGTTCCGGCCTTCCGCGCGCGGTATTCAGAGAATGGGAAGCGTCAAGCTACACATTTCCGCGTTCGGGTTCAATGAGAATGCAAGCCCGGTTCCGTGAGGTCCGTTCGACTGCGGAATAGGTTCGGTTGAACGCCCGGGAGATTCCACGGCAATGTGGAAGATGCCGGCCTGTGGAGTGATCCTTCACCGTGAACGCGGAAGCCTTGCGATCATGCCCAGTGAAAGGATCGGTATGCGGCCTGTCATCGTCCGCATCGGCAATCTGGTCATCGAAGGCGGAGCGCTCGGCGAACCGCACGGCGCTTTTCCCGGCACGCCGGCGCGGCGTTCGTGGGGGAGCGGAGGCTGGGCGCGTCCCGGCGCGGCGGGCCGGCTGCCGGATCCGTGGCAGCGCGCGGCGGAACGCCCGCGGCACCGCACGGATCCCGGAGAGGCGAGGCGTGGCTGACGCGAACCTCCTGCGGAGCGGGCTGACGAGCCTCCTGCGACGGAAGGGAGTCCCGACGTGCCGGATGAGAGGATCGCGCTGATCACGGGCGCCAACAAGGGCATCGGCTTCGAGGTGGCGCGGCAGCTGGGCGAACGGGGACACGTCGTCCTCGTCGGCGCCCGGGACGAGGTGCGAGGCAAGCACGCCGCCGACACGCTGGCGGGCCGCGGCATCGCGGCGGTGCCGTTGCGGATCGACGTGCGGGACGCGGCCTCCGTGGCCGGCGCCGCGGCCGAGATCGAGCGGCGCCACGGCCGCCTGGACATCCTGGTGAACAACGCCGGCATCGCCGGCGCCTTCACCGGGGCGCCCAGCGCGGCGACCGCCGGTGACCTGCGGGAGGTCTACGAGACCAACGTGTTCGGCGTGGTGTCGGTGACCAACGCGATGCTGCCGCTCCTACGGCGTTCGGAGGCCGGGCGCATCGTCAACATGTCGAGCCACGTTGGGTCGCTGACGCTCAACTCGGATCCGGACTCCCCGTTCGCGGGCCTCAACCTGATGGCCTACCAGTCCTCGAAGACCGCGCTGAACGCCCTCACGGTCGCGTACGCGAAAGAGCTGCGGGGGACGCCGATCAAGGTCAACGCGGCCAATCCCGGCGTGGTCGCCACGGACATCAACCACCACCAGGGGCGGCGGACCCCCGCGGAGGGCGCCGTGATCGCGGTCCGGCTGGCGCTGCTGGACGACGCGGGGCCGTCGGGGGCGTGCCTGTCGGAGGACGGGGTCGTCCCGTGGTGACTCCGGCGGCTCCCCTGGCTCCCGGAGAGATTCCGGCTTCTCCGGCTCCCGGCGAGTTTCCGATATCGAGTGGACATGGAGGAACGCGGTGGCGGTAAACGGGACGATCCTGGTACTCGGCGGTACCGGCCGGCAGGGCGGCGCGGTGGCCCGCGAGCTGCTGCGCCGTGGCCGGACCGTGCACGCCCTGGTGCGCGACCCGCGGGCGCCCGCGGCACGGGCGCTCGCGGACGCGGGCGCGGTGCTCGTGCGCGGTGACATGGACGACGAGGCGTCGTTGCGGGCGGCGATGAAGGGGGTCCACGGCGTCTTCAGCGTCCAGACCTTCAGGACGCCCGGCGGGGTGGAGACCGAGGAGCGACAGGGCAGGGCGGTGGCCGACGCCGCGGCCCACGCCGGCGTGGCGCACCTGGTCTACAGCTCGGTCGGCGGCGCGGAACGCTCGAGCGGCGTCCCGCACTTCGAGAGCAAGTGGAACATCGAGCAGCACATCCAGAAGCTCGGCCTGCCGGCGACCGTGCTGCGGCCGACCATGTTCTACGACGTCTTCCACGACATCGGCCCGCGTCTCGTGGACGGCGAACTCGTCCTGGGACTGTGGCTCCGCCCGGAGACCGTCGTCCAGGTCATCGCGACGAGGGACATCGGCGCGTTCGCCGCGGACGCCTTCGAGGACCCGGCGGCCTGGCTCGGCCGCCAGGTCGAGATCGCGAGCGACGAACTGACCGGGCCGCGGATGGCGGAGGCGTTCGAGCGCGTGTCCGGCATCCCGACCCGGTATCGCGAGCAGCCCATCGAGCGGCTCCGCGCGGTGCGCGAGGACCTGGCCACGATGTTCGACTGGTTCGAGCGCGAAGGCTACCGCGCGGACCTGCCCCGGCTCCGCCGGATCAGACCGGACCTCATGACCCTCGAGGACTGGCTGCGGGCTCACTGGACC
The DNA here is from genome assembly GCF_024055725.1 of Actinoallomurus spadix. Taxonomy (GTDB): domain Bacteria; phylum Actinomycetota; class Actinomycetes; order Streptosporangiales; family Streptosporangiaceae; genus Actinoallomurus; species Actinoallomurus spadix. Next base: position 35,326 of record NZ_JAMXMX010000001.1, read on the forward strand.
CCGCCGGAGGCAGCGCCGCGGCGCTGACCGCGGACCCGGCACACGAGACCCGCCTGGACGTCGCGTCCAGGCGGGTCTCGTCAGGAGCGGGACCGTTCGCGCCCGGCCTCAGTAGTTGCCCAGACCACCGCAGACGTTGATGGCCTGTGCCGTCACGGGCGCGGCGGCGTCGGTGACCAGGTAACCGACGAGGCCGGCGACCTCCTCGGGAGTGGAGTAGCGGCCGAGCGGGATCTTCGCCTGGAAGCGCTCGAGGATCGCCTCCTCGGTGGTGCCGTGGTGCGCGGCGTAGCCCTGGCGCACCCGCTGCGCCATCGGGGTCTCGACGTAACCGGGACAGACGGCGTTGACGGTGACCCCCGTCTTCGCGAGCTCCAGGCCCAGCGCCTTGGTGAATCCGACGACGCCGTGCTTGGAGGCGGAGTAGGGGGCACCGAGCACCACGCCCTGCTTGCCGCCGGTCGAGGCGATGTTGATGATCCGTCCCCAGCCGCGCTCGAGCATCCCGCCGGATCGGAGCACCGCGCGGGTCATCAGGAAGACGCTGTTCAGGTTGGTGTCGATGACGTCGTACCAGAGCTCGTCGTCGATCTCCGCCGTGACACCGCCGCCGCTGCGGCCGGCGTTGTTCACCAGGACGTCGACGTGCCCGTACCGCTCGACGGCGGTGCGCACGAGGCGTTCCACCTCCTGCGGGCGCCGGACGTCGGCGGCCGTGCCGTCGGCCTGGTGGCCGTTCGACCGGAGCTTGCCGGCCGTCTCCTCGACGGCGCCGGCGTTCCGCGCGCAGATGAAGACCTTGAGGCCGCGAGCCGCGAGGGTCTCGGCGACCGCCAGGCCGATTCCGCTCGTCCCGCCGGTGACCAGCGCGACCTGCTGTCCGTTCTCCGCCATTCGGCCTGCCCCTTTCGTGAATACGGTGCCGTGGCAGTCTGGCGGGGATTCTTCTAATCCCGGTCGAGTGCGGGTTGATCCGATCCGGTTCGACTGCGGCGTCTTTCCGGTTGAACGTCCGCGACGGTCACCGCAAAACGGAAGTAGCGGGTAAAAATCGCGCCGATCTATCGTCGGCCTCCAGCGGTCGGGAAATGCGGGAGGGAAACCATGTCCACATCGCCTGCGGTGCGGGATCAGTCCGCCGCGTACTCATTGCTCGATCTGATCCAGGGCGCGGTGATAACCCAGGCGATCTCCGCCGCGGCCAAGCTCGGCGTGGCGGACGTCCTCCGCGACGGGCCGCTGCCCGCGGAGGAGATAGCCAAGCGCGTCGGATCCGACCCCGAGGCGACGCACCGGCTGCTGCGTACGCTGTCCGGCTACTCGGTGTTCGCGGTCCGGCCGGACGGCCGGTTCGAGCTCACGCCGATGGCCGAGGCGCTCCGCGACGACGCGCCGGACTCGATGCGCGGCATCGCCATGCTGATGGGCCACCCCCTCCTCTGGGAGGACTGGGGGCACCTGCTCGACTCCGTGCGCAGCGGCGAGGCCAACATGCCGAAACTGCGCGGCATGGGCGCGTACGAGTTCCTCATGGCCAACCCCGACTACGCGGCCGTGTTCTTCCAGGGGATGCGGAGCATGTCGGATCCGGAGACCGATCCGGTGCTGGCGGCGTACGACTTCTCGCGGTTCCGCACGGTCGTGGACGTCATCGGCGGGCGCGGCGCCCTCCTGGCGGGGATCCTCGCGCGGGCGCCCCGCACCCACGGTGTGCTGTACGACTCCGAGTCCGCGACCGCGGACGCGCCGCAGGTGTTCGACGCGGCCGGCGTCGGGGACCGGGTCACGGTCAAGAACGGGACGTTCTTCGACAAGCTGCCGGCGGGCGCGGACGCCTACGTGCTCAAGCACATCCTGCACGACTTCCCCGAGTCCGAGTGCCTCGCGGTCCTGAAGAACGTGCGCGAGGCGATCGCTCCCGACGGCCGGGTCCTCGTCATCGAGTACGTGCTGGGCGGGAACAACGAGCGGCACATCGGCAACATCATCGACCTCTGGCTCCTCCTGCTCCTCGGCGCCCGGGAGCGCACGCTGCCGGAGTACACCGAGCTGTTCGCCAAGGCGGGCCTGAAGGTCGTCGGGGCGGTCCCCACCACCGCGCCGGTCTCGATCATCGAGGCGGTGCCCGCCTGAGGCCCGCGGAGCGGTACCGGTCCCAGACGCCCCACGGGAAGCCGAGGAGGGAAAATGGACACTGATGTGATCATCGTCGGCGCCGGGCCGACGGGTCTGATGCTCGCGGGCGAGCTGCGCCTCGGCGGCGCGGACGTCACCGTATTCGAGCGGCGGACCGAGCGCAGCTGGGAGTCGCGCGGCATCGGCTTCACCGCACGGGCGGCCGAGGTGCTGGACCAGCGCGGGCTGCTCGGGCGGCTGGAGAACGCCGAGATCACCCGGCAGGGGCACTTCGGCGGCATCCCGATCGACTTCGGGATGCTGGAGGGTTCGCACTTCGGCGTGCGCGGCGTGCCCCAGTACAAGCTCGAGGAGATGCTCGAGGGCTGGGCGCTGGAGCTCGGCGTGTCGCTGCGCCGCGGGTACGAGCTCACCGGCCTGGAGGACACCGGGGACGGCGTCACCGCCGTCGTCCAGGGGCCCGACGGCCGTCACGAGCACTCGGCCCCCTACCTCGTGGGCTGCGACGGCGGGCGGAGCACCGTCAGGGACCTCGCGGGCTTCGACTTCCCCGGCTCCGACGCCACCCGCGAGATGTACCTCGCGGACGTCACCGGCTGCGACATCCGGCCCCGGATGATCGGTGAGCTGGTGCCGAACGGCATGGTGATGTCGGCACCGCTCGAGCAGGGCTACCACCGCATCATCGTCTGCGAGAACGGGACGCCGCCGCCCGACCGGAACCGCCAGGTGACCTTCACCGACGTCGCGGACGCCTGGCAGCGGCTGACCGGCGAGTCGATCCACGGCGGGCGGGCGCGCTGGGTGAGCAGCTTCACCGACGCGACGCGCCAGGTCACGGAGTACCGGCGCGGCCGCGTGCTGCTGGCGGGGGACGCCGCGCACATCCACCTCCCGGCCGGCGGCCAGGGCCTCAGCGTCGGCGTGCAGGACGCGGTCAACCTCGGCTGGAAGCTGGCCGCGACGGTCAGGGGGCAGGCCCCGGACGGCCTGCTCGACACCTACCACGGTGAGCGGCACCCCGTCGGCGCGCGGGTGCTGCGGAACACGCGCGCCCAGGGGACGCTCAACCTCAGCGGCAAACCGGTCGAGCCGCTGCGGGCCGTCATGACGGAGCTCGTCGCGATCCCGGCGGTGGCGCGTCACCTGTCCGGCATGGTGAGCGGCCTCGACGTCCGGTACGACGTCGGGCAGGAAGGGCACCCGCTGCCGGGCGCGCGGATGGCCGACCGCGAACTGGAGCTCGCCGGCGGCGGCCGTACGCGGATCGCGCGGCTGCTCCACCCGGCGCGGGGCGTCCTGATCACCGCCGACGACTCCGGGGAACCCGCCCGGTGCGCCGCCGGGTGGTCCGACCGCGTCGACGTGATCCGGGTGCGGAGCATCCCGGCCGGCCCGGGAGAGGACGGCGCCGCGACGGAGTCGGTGCTGGTCCGCCCCGACGGATACGTCGCCTGGGCGGCGCCGGGCGCGGGCCCGCTCGCCGAGGCGCTGCGGCGCTGGTTCGGCGAGGCGCGGGGGTTCCCGGAACCGCGGGACTCCCAGCCGATGGCCTCCGCCCGTTAGACGTTCGGTTACGCAGAGGAGAGGAATCGTGGCTGCGAGCGCGGTGCGTGAGACGGAGCACGAGATCAACGTCGGGGCTCCCGCCGACCGGGTGTACGAGCTGATCGAGGACGTCGGCAGGTGGCCGGAGGTCTTCCCCCCGACCGTGCACGCCGAGTGCGTCGAGAGGGAGGGGAACTCCGAGCTGATCCGGCTCTGGGCGACCGCGAACGGTACCGCCAAGACCTGGACGTCCAGGCGTGAGCACGACCCGGAGCGCAGGCGCGTCTCCTTCCGCCAGGAGCGGTCCCAGCATCCGGTCGGCGGCATGGGCGGCATCTGGATCGTGGAACCCCTCTCCGCGTCCGAGTGCCGGGTGCGCCTGCTGCACGACTACTTCGCGGCGACCGACGATCCCGCCGATCTCGACTGGATCGACCGGGCGGTCGACCGGAACAGCAGGTCGGAGCTGCAGGCGCTCAAGACGAGCGCGGAACTGACCGGGCCCGACCGGCTCATCACGTTCGAGGACACGGTGACGGTCGACGGCAGCGCCAAGGACGTCTACGACTTCATCAACGAGGCCCAGCACTGGTCGCGGCGGCTCCCGCACGTCGCCCGGGTGTCGCTGGAGGAGGAGACGCCCGGCCTGCAGATCCTCGAGATGGACACCCTGACGAAGGACGGGTCCGTGCACACCACGCGGTCCGTGCGCGTCTGCCGGCCGTACACCAGCATCGTGTACAAGCAGATCGTCGTGCCCGCGCTGATGACGCTGCACACCGGGCGCTGGCTCATCGAGGAGCGCGACGGGGCGGGGGTGTCCGTGACGTCGCGGCACACGGTGCGGATCAACACCGAGCGCATCACCGAGGTCCTCGGCGCCGGAGCCGACGTTCAGGCCGCGCGGCAGTTCGTGCGCACGGCCCTCAGCGGCAACAGCATGACCACCCTGCGCGCCGCGAAGGCCTACGCCGAGGGCTCCGGCGGCGAGCGCGCGGCGTCGTGACCCGGCCCGCGGCGACCGCGCCCGTCGTCATCGTCGGCGCGGGACCGGTCGGGCTGCTGCTCGCCTGCGAGCTCGGCCGGGCCCGGGTGCCGGTCGTCATCGTCGAGCGGCTGGCCGCCCCGATGACCGAGTCACGGGCGAGCCAGCTCAGCACCCTGACCGCCGAGCTCCTGCACGAACGCGGATTCGGCGAGCTGCTCGCCGAGGCCGCCCACGAGCCGCGGGCGCACTTCGGCGGCCTGGGGTTCGACCTGTCCGGCCTGGACGGTGACCACGCGGGCAACTGGAAGGTGCCGCAGCACCGGACCGAGGCCGTCCTCGGCCGGCGCGCCGAGGCGCTGGGCGTGACCCTGCTGCGGGCGCACGAGCTGACCGGGCTCACCGAGCTGCCGGACCATGTCGTCTGCGACGTGCGGGGCCCCGGAGGCGGCGTACGGATCGAGGCGCGGTACGTGGTCGGCTGTGACGGAGCCCGCAGCACCGTACGCCGGCTGTGCGGCTTCCCGGTGACGGCCACGGCGGCGACGAAGGAGCTGCTGCGGGCGGACGTGACGGGCGTCGAGATCCGCGACCGGCGATTCGAACGGCTCGAGACCGGGTTCGCGGTGGCGGCGACCCGCGACGGCGTCACGAGAGTGATGACGCACGCGTTCGGCCAGGGAGTGGCCGAGCGCACCGGGCCGCCGGAGTTCGCGGAGGTCGTACGGCTCTGGGAGAAGGTGACCGGCGAGGACATCTCCGGCGGGACCCCCGTCTGGCTGGACGCCTTCGACAACGCACAGGGCCAGGCGGACTCCTACCGGCGGGGGCGCGTGCTGCTGGCCGGCGACGCCGCCCACTGGCACCTGCCGATCGGCGGCCAGGCGCTCAACGTGGGACTCCAGGACGCCGTCAACCTGGGCTGGAAGCTCGCCGGGACGATCAACGGCTGGGCGTCACCGGACCTGCTGGACACCTACCACGCCGAGCGGCATCCCGTCGCGGCCCGGGTGCTCGACCACGTCGCCGCCCAGGAGTTCCTGCTGCTGGGCGGTCCCGAGATCGAGCCGCTGCGCGCGGTGCTCGCCGAGCTGACCGGCCTGGGCCAGGTCCGCGACCACCTGGCCAGGGTCGCCGCCAACCTCGACGACCGGTACGGCCCGCCCGGATCCGCACTGGCCGGGCGGCGCGTCACGGACCTCCGGCTGCGGACGGAGTCGGGTCCGCTGCGGGCGACGGGCACCGAGCCCGTCCTCGTACGGCTCACGGACACCCCTGACGACCCGGTACGGCTCAGCGACACCCCTGACGACCGCGTACGGCTCAGGGACACCCCTGACGGCCCCGGCCGGTTCGCCGTCCCGACGATCCGCGCGACCGCGCACGAGGGTCGTCTCCCGGGGATCACCGCCCTCCTCCTGCGGCCCGACGGCTACGTCGCCTGGGCCGGCGACGGCGAGGAGGACCTGGACCGAGCGCTCGCGAAGCTGCTGCGCGTGGAAGGAGGCAAGGACGATGCGAGACTTTGACGCGGACGTCGTCATCGTGGGGGCCGGCCCCACCGGGCTCATGCTCGCGGGTGAGCTGGGCCTGGCCGGGGTCCGGGCCGTGGTCCTCGAGCGGCTGGCCGAGCCGATGAGGCAGTCGCGCGCCCTGGGGTTCTCCGCACGCGCCATCGAGGAGTTCGACCAGCGCGGACTGCTGCCGCGGTTCGGTGACCTGCAGACCATCCCGTTCGGCCACTTCGGCGGACTGCCCATCGACTACCGGGTCATCGAGGGCGGATCGTACGGCGCGCGGGGTAAGCCGCAGTCCCTCACCGAGGGGGTGCTGGCCGGGTGGGCCGCCGAGCAGGGCGCCGAAGTGCGCCGGGAGTGCGAGGTCACCGGGCTCACCTGCGACGACGACGGCGTCGAGGTGGACGTCGTCACGCCGGCGGGCGGCGAACGCCTGCGCGCCCGGTACGTCGCGGGCTGCGACGGCGCGCGCAGCGCCGTCCGCCGATCGATCGGCGTCGGCTTCCCCGGCACCGACCCGGCCATCGAGCTGTGGTTCGCCGACGTGGCCGGCTGCGACCTGCGGCCGCGCTTCTCCGGCGAGCGCGTTCCGGGCGGGATGGTCATGGTGCTGCCGCTGGGCCCGGGGATCAACCGCGTGATCCTGCACGAGCGGGCCGGGACGCGGCGCGGCGACGGCGCCCCCGACTTCGCGGAGATCGCCGCAGCCTGGAACCGGCTGACCGGCGAGGACATCGGCGGCGCCACGCCGCTGTGGACGAGCTGGACCACCGACGCGAGCCGGCAGGCGGCGGAGTACCGCCGCGGGCGGGTCTTCCTGCTCGGCGACGCCGCGCACATCCACCTGCCGATCGGCGCCCAGGGGATGAGCGCGGGCGTGGGCGACGCCGTGAACCTCGGGTGGAAACTCGGCGCCGCGATCAACGGGCACGCCCCCGCGGACCTGCTGGACACCTACCACACCGAGCGGCACCCCGTCGGCGCACGCATCCTGGCCAACACCCTCGCCCAGCGCATCCTGTACCTCGGCGGCGACGAGATGGACCCGATGCGGGCGGTCATGACCGAACTGCTGGCCTACGAGGACGTCCAGCGGCTGCTGGTCGGCATGGTCACCGGCCTGGACATCCGGTACGACGTCGGGCCGGGCGACCACCCGCTGCTCGGCCGGCGGCTGCCGGACACCGAGCTCACGGGCGACTTCGCGCCGTCCGGCACGGTACGCGCCCTCCGGCTCCTGAACGCCGGGCGCGGCGTCGTCCTCGACCTGGCCGGTGACGACGAGGTGCGCGCCGCCGCCGCGCCGTGGGCGGACCGGATCGAGGTCGTCACCACGGAGTCCCGACCGCACGGCGCGCTGGCGGACGTCGAGGCCGCGCTGGTGCGCCCGGACGGCTACATCGCGTGGATCGGCTCGGGCGCGACCAGCCCGGGCGCGACCGGCTCCGGCGGAACCGGCGCGGCGGGCCTGCCGGAGGCCCTGACCCGATGGTTCGGCCGGCCCCACGAAGGTCACCACGGCGTGACGCCCGCCGCGGCGGGCGCCCGGCCGTAGGCACGGTAATCGGAGGATGCGAGGAGAGCATGCCATTCATCGACCCCGAGGACGGGTACCTGACGGTCCTCAACCTGTTCAAGACGGACGCGCCGGAACGCGTGGACCGGCTGGTCAACGAGATGCGGGCCATCGTCGACACCGCGGCCTTCCCCGGCTGGATCTCCAGCACCGTGCACCGGGGGGAGGAGAGGGCGGGAACCGCGAACTTCATCCAGTGGCGCGGCCGGCAGGACCTGGAGTCGCGGTACGACGGCGCCGAGTTCAAGCACCACACGGTGCCGGTGTTCCAGCAGATCACGACGTACATGCGGTTGATGCAGACGGAGGTGGAGTCCAGCCGGCCGCACCCCGCGCAGGGCGACGTCACCGAGATCTCACCGGACCGCGACGACTACACGGTCATCGAGATCCTCGGAGTGCAGCCCGCCGACCAGAGTGACCTGGTCAGCGTGCTCGGAGCGGCCCACGACTGGCTGGTGGACGTGCCGGGCTACCGGTCACAGACCGTGCTGCGCGGCATCCGGTCCCGCGGCCCCGACGGCACCGGCCCCGGCGGCGGCCTGGCGGCCATCGGCACGGACAACGACTTCGTGGTCGTCTACTCGCAGTGGGACGGCAAGTCGTCCTACGACGCGTTCCGCGCGCTCGCCGAGGACGAGCAGCCCGCCGCGCGGCGCAGGACGCAGGACCGGCGGAACGCGCTGATCACCGCCGCCGACTGGAACACCTACCGCGTCGTCCACACCCGGTCGGCGCCGCAGCCCGCCGCGACCTGACCGGTCCGGCGACGCCGCTCGACGTCCGGTCGTGGGCCGCCCGCGCGGAGCGGTCCCACGACCGGACCTCGGTCCGTCCGGGGAGGGCATCGCCACCGGCGGGCGGGCAGGCGGCCGGACCCCGCCGACGGCAGAGTCCGGCCGCACCCTCTCAGGACGGATCCTCCGATCCGCGGAGGCGCCCGGTGATCTTCTCCCAGTGCCAGCGCGAGTCGAACGCCGTGATGTCGAGGTCCGCGCCGTCGGCGGCCAGCCCGGCCGCGAGGCTCGTCGCCCGCGCGATGAAGCCCGAGGCTCGATGGGCCGCGAGCAGGTCCTGCTCGTCGAACGGCAGCCCCTCGCAGCGCAGCAGCCGCAGGTCGACGAAGCCGTTGAACGTCCGGCCCATCACCTCGACCGCCTGCGGGCTGCGGATGCTGAAGCGCACCTTGGCGGCGACGTGGCCGTGGTGGTGCTGGTCGGAGTAGTACGCGACGTCCGGGATCGTGGGCGGGACGAAGTAGTCACGGGCGGCTATCTCGGGGACCTTCGGCAGGTTGCCGACCAGGAAGTGCCACGAGTTGTACTGCATTCGAGCGGACATCGACCAGGCGGTGTCGGCCAGCCGCGCGGGCGAGTCCGCGAAGTACCGGCGGGCCTCCGGCACGGGGACGACGCAGCAGAAGAAGTGAGGGAGGTCCCAGGCGGCGATCTCCGGCCACCGCCGCTCGCGCAGCGCCGTGGTCAGGGCCGTCAGCGACCGCATCCCGCGGCTCATCGCGAAGTCGGCGTCGAACGCCGCGGCCGCCGCGCGGACGGTCTCGTAGACGAGGGACTCCAGGCCCGTCGCGAACCCGCCGTGCGGCTCGGCCAGCCACCCCGGTGCCTCCTCGAGGCCGGCGCCCAGTTCGTCGAGCGTGCCGCCGGTGACCGGGAGCCTGTCGCGCACGCGCGCGCACAGGTCAGCCTCCAGCCGTCGCGCCTCGTCGGCGGGCGCGCCGGCGATCCGCTCGATCTTGTGCATCAGGGGACCGTGGATCTCACGGTAGAGCCGGACCTTCGCGGTGATCTCCCGGCGTCGCCGGGCGACCGCCTCCGCGAGGTCGTTCAGCGCCGCCACCCGGTTCGAGGGCGCGGGCGGCACCCGCTGCCCGCCGGGGACGCCGTTGTAGGCCAGGCGTGTCCGCTCGAGGAGGTGGGCCACGTGGTCGATCGTGAGCTGTGTCCCGTTGGCCTCCTCGATCCGGGCGAATCCGGCCGACCGCACGAGCAGGGTGAGGCAGGCGACCATCAGCGCGTCGCTGTCCGACCACAGCTCGAGGGGGACCGTCGCCAGGCTGCTCAGCGCGCAGTCGGGATGGCCGGGCCACAGCGTCTTCCCGGTCAGCGTGTTCCGGTCGCGGAAGTTGGTGTACTGCCGGTCCCCGGAGTACAGCACGAAGGGTGCCGTCCGGCGGGCCGCCTCCTTCAAGGTCTCCAGCATGTCCCGGCGGCCGTCGCGGCCGGCCGCCGCCAGCCATGCGCGGCAGTCGGCGACCGAGTCGCGCGCCCCCGCGGTGGCACGGGCGAGTTCGGCCTGGTACTCCGCCAGGGCATGGGCGGACCACGGCACGCGCAGCACGCCGCCGACCAGATCCTCCTCTCCGGACAGCGGGCCCCTCGACGGGACGCGCAGGACGACCCGGCCGCTCGCGTTCAGCCCGATCTCGCCGAGGAACGCCGCCTCGACGTCGCCGGCCCCCCGGAGGTCGTGAGCCGCCGCGGCATCGCCGGCCGCCCTGACGTCGCGGGCCGCTCGGCCGGCGCCGCGGCCGTCGCCGGCCGGTCCGGCGGTCCGCCCGTCCTGCCGCCACGATCTGCCGAACAGGACTCTCAGCGCGCACTCGTCCGCGACGGGCAGAGCCCGTAGCTGGATGTCCGCCGGGACGTGCCCGGCGAGCGTGAGCAGTGTGTCCACGGCCGCGGGCAGGTCCGGGGCGGCGACCGCCTCCTGCCAGACCAGCGTGAGCAGTCCGGGGAACCCGGCGTCCTCGGCCACCGGGTAGTCCGGCTCGGCCGCCGTTCCGGCCCGCCGGCCGAGCCGGCTGGGCCGGCGGCTCTGCCGCGCCTTCGCCAGCGCGGCCTTACGGGACAGGCCGGTGTCCCGCTCGATGGGCAGGGTCATCGCGGCTCTCCTTCGGCGGTCAGCTCGATGTGGTCCCACATTTGGGCCTCGGTGGGGGTCCAGTCCTCATCCACGTAGATGCAGTCGACGGGACAGACCATCACGCACACCGGGCAGCCGGAGCACAGTTCGGGGATGATGACGACGTCGAGTCCGCGATCGAATATCGCCCCGAATTCAGGGGGGCAGTTACGCAGGCACGTGTCGCACGTGATGCATTCCGACGCCTCGATGCGACGGGGCGGCTTCTTCCAGTTGCCGTCACGGGCTCGCTGCGCGATTCGCTGGGCGCGCCCGGTGCTCGCTGCGGGGGTGATCTCCTTCGCCCACGGCATGTCGTGCTCTCACCTCGGTTCTCTGGCGACGTCCCGGGCCCGTTTCCGGCGCGGACCCGGAGGAATTGAAATCAGGCCTGATCAGCGGGAGCGCTCGAGGATTCTCCCCAGAATGCCGTCCCACAGCCGTGTCCTGGCCGCGAGCGCGAGGTTGATGGTCTCCTCGCACTGCGCCCATTTGCCGTGGTCGTCGCCGCACAGGTCGGCGAGCATCTGCATCGCCATGGGCGTGTGCTCTTCGCTGTCCACCTGGATGTGCCGTCTGAGGTAGTCGACGAACGTCGACAGCGCGCCGTACTCCGCGTTCAGTGCGGCGACCTGGTCGAACATGTCCGGGATGAGGTCCTCACGGCCGAACGCGAACGCCGCGGCCTGGCAGTGGACCGGGGCGTTCTCGATGAACTCCCAGGTCGTCGCCACGAACTCGGCCGCCGGCTCCGGCGCGCCGGCCTCCTTGAGCGACGACAGGACCGGCCGGCCGGTGCGCAGCAGATCGAGGAAGGCGTCGACGCGCGTCGTGTCCGCGCCTGCCTGCCGCATGCCCTGCAGGTACAACTCGAAGTGGCTGATGAAGCCGGTTCCGAGTTCGTCGCTCTCCTCGACGAGGACGATGTCGTTGATGAGCCTGCGGCTGCCGGTCGGCCCGGACGGCACCCAGGGCACCTGGACACAGGTCAGCGTGCGCTGCAGCGACTTGAGCAGCGACATGAAGTCCCACACCGCGAACGCGTGGTGTTCCATGAAGGCGACCACCGCGTCCATGCTGTTCAGCTGGTGATACAGCGGGTGGCGGACCACTTTCTGACGGGCGGGCTCGATGGAGTCCTTGAGCCTCTCGATGGCGGGATTGGTCTCTCCCCATTCGTACCGAGACATGACGCTTCTTCCTTTCATTACGGGGGCGGTGGGCCGCGGTGCTCAGAAGACGCCGAAGTACTCGCGGTGCTCCCATTCGGTCACCTGGTCCGCGGCGGGGCGCTCCGCGGCGCACCACGCGTCGAACCGCGACGCCTCGCTCTCCTTCAGCTTCGTCAGGCAGGTCTTGAGCGGCGTTCCGAGCAGGTCCTCGGCGGCGCCGCTCGCGCGGAACGCGTCGAGCGCCTCGCGGAGTGATCCCGGCAGCGCCGGAGGTTCGGCGCCGGTCGCGGGCGGGCCGGCGACCAGGCCCTCCAGCCCGGCGTGGAGCTGGGCGGCGATGGCCAGGTAGGGGTTCGCGCACGGTTCCCCGATCCGGTTCTCGACGTGCGTCGAACTGTCGCCGCTGAGCACCCGGACCATGGCGCTGCGGTCCTCGAAGCGCCAGTCCACCGAGGTGGGGGACAGGGTGAACCGCGGATCCATCCGCCGGTAGCCGTTCACGGTCGGGACGGACAGCAGGCAGAACTCCCGCGCGTGGGACAGCAGGCCCTCGACGTAGGCCTCTCCCTCGGGAGAGATCGTGTCCTGTGCGCCGCCGTCCGGCGCGAACACGTTGACGTTCGTCTTCGTGCTCGTGACGGACTGGTGCAGGTGCCAGCCGCTGGGGTCGAAAGAGTCCAGGCGCGGCAGCGTCATGAAGGACGCGTGGAAGCCGCGGCGCCCGCAGAACCGCTTCACCTGGGTCCGGAACAGCAGCATCGCGTCCGCCGCGTCCAGGGCCAGCATCGGGCCGAAGGTCGTCTCGAGCTGCCCGGGGCCGGACTCGTGCTCGATCGTGCGCAGCGGCAGGCCGAGCGCCATGAGCATCGCGGCCATCGGGTCCGCGACCTCGGCCACCGAGTCGTAGTACGCGTCGAGGTTGAACTGGTAGCCGGGGTTCACGGCCTCCACGGCCGGGGCGGGCCCCTGGAGGCCGAAGCCGTTCCCCGCGTTGCCGGGCGGCCCGCCCATGAGGCGCGTGAGGTACCACTCGACCTCGAGCCCGATGACCGGGGCCAGGTCGTGCCGGGCGTACTCGGCGCAGACACGGCGCAGGACGTCACGGGAGGCGAGCGGGTGCGGCGAGCCGTCGCGCAGGTACTCGTTCCCGAGCACCCAGGCGGTCCTCGTCCCGGTCCCGGGGAGCACCTGGAAGGTGCGCGGGTCCGGGACGAGCACGAAGTCGCCCGCGCCGAGCAGTTCGCCGACCCCCACGCCGGAGTCGGCGAGGAAGTCGACGGCCACGGCGTGCCCGGTGTCGAAGAGGAACGGTCCCGCGCTGAAGTCCATGCCGTTGCGCAGCACCGTGCGGAAGACGTGCGCGGGCACGGTCTTGGACCGGGCCAGCCCGTGCGGGTCGCAGAACACGACCCGTACGAGGTCGACCTCGTCGAGCGCCACCTCCACCTGCTCGGCCGCGGCGACCTGCCGGTCGTCCCAGAGCCCGAACTCGGCCACGAACGAGGGGCGTCCGACGCCGCTCTCGTCGCCGTGCCGGGACCATGGCCTGGAGATCATGATCTTTCCCCTTTCGGGTGCCCGGCGGGAGGCACCATCGTGAGAGCGAGTTCCGCCTCGACGCGGCCGGCGACCGAGAGGACCAGGTCGTCGTCGCCGACCCGGCCGACGAGCTGCAGCCCGACCGGGAGCCCGTGGGACGTGACGCCGGCGGGAAGGGACAGGGCGGGCTGACCGGTGATGTTGAACGGGTAGGTGGCGGGCGACCACGCGAGCCAGAGCAGGTCGTCCGGGGCGGCGGCCCACGGCGGGGCGATCGCGTCGGCGGCGAAGGGCTCGGCCGGGACCGTCGCCATCGCCAGGAGGTCGTAGTCCTCCATCACGGCGGCCAGCCTGGCCCGCAGCGCGAGCCGCGTCTCCTCGGCGCGCATGACCGCCGCGCCGCTCAGGGAGCGCCCGTACCGTACGACCGCGAGCCGGCCCTCGTCGCACCACTGTTCGTCCTCGGGCGCCGTGCCGCTCGCCTCGGCGGCGGCGAGGACGTCCACCAGGGCGGCGTACGGGTCGGGGAAGGGGACGTCGACACGGTCGACGCGGTGTCCCAGCCCGGTCAGCGCCGGCAGGACGTCCTCGGTCACCCGGCGCACCTCACCGGAGGTCCGCGGGAACTCGAGCCAGCCGATCCGCAGCGGGGCGGGCCGTGCCCCGGGCAGGGGCGGGCGGGTGAGCGAGTCCGGGTCGCGGCGGTCCGGCCCGGTCAGCACGGACGTGAGCGCGGCGACGTCGGCCACGCTCCGGGCGAGCGGCCCGACGTGCGAGAGCCGCTCGGCGCAGGGCGGCACGTACGGGATCCGGCCGAAGGACGGCTTGAACCCGACGACGCCGCAGAACGCCGCGGGAATGCGGACCGAGCCCGCTCCGTCCGTCCCGACCGACGCGGTGCACAGCCCGGCCGAGACCGCGGCGGCGGAGCCGCCGCTCGAGCCCCCCGCGGACCTGTCACGCGCCCAGGGATTACGCGTGGGACCGGCGACCCTGCTGACCGTGCTCGCGCTCCAGCCGTACTCCGACGTCGCCGTCTTCCCCACGACGATCGCGCCCGCCGCCCGGAGGCGGGCGACGGCGGGGGCGTCCGCGGCGGCGCGGCGGTTCGGCAGCAGCGAACCCCGCCTGGTGGGGAGGTCCCGCGTCTGGATGAGATCCTTCACCGAGATCGTCACGCCGAGGAGCGGCCGGTCGCGGAAGGCGGCCGCGCCGAGGTCGGCGATGAGCCGGTCGGCCGCCTCCGCCTCCCGGAGTACGCGATCGTCGGCGACCGCGACGAAGGCGCCGAGGCCCGCGTTCGTCTCGCGGATGGCGGTGAGCACGGACCGCACGTGCTCGGCGACCGTGCAATGACCCTGGAGAAACAACTGTCGTGTTTCATGAATGCTGCGGCAGATCGGCTGCCTGTTTACGGTGGCGGTGGAGACTGACACGGACCCAACTACATGACGCCGGTGGAACGCCGTGCAAGTCGCGGACGCCGGAGAACAGGTCGGGTGCGGCAACCTCGGATAAGTATTTCCGGGAGTCGGCGGGTCCGCCCGGTTCAACTGCGCGGAATCAGCAGTCGAACGACGGCACGCACGGAGAAAAAGCGCGTACCGGCGAAAGCGTGCTATGCACCGTGCCGAGCGAATCGGTATTCTTTCGATCAGGCGGTTATGATTTCGGAGGCACTGCGATCATGATTTCCCGTTATTCGCTGCCCGAAATGGCGGAGCTGTGGTCTGATCAGGCTCGCTATGCCACCTGGACCAGGGTGGAGGTCCTGGCGTCTCAGGCGCAGGCGCTGCTCGGCCGGGTCCCCGAGGCCGCTCTGGCCGACATCCGGCGTGCCCGGGTGCCGGCCGCGGCGCGGGTGGCAGAGCTCGAGCGGGAGCGCGACCACGAGATCCTCTCCTTCCTCGCCGCCTTCTGCGAGGACATCCCCGACGACTCCGCTCGGTGGGTGCACCTCGGCATGACGAGCTATGACCTCGTGGACACCGCCCTCGGGCACACCCTCGCCCGCGCCTGCGACCTCCTGCTCCAGGCGGCGGCACGGCTGCGCGGCGTGCTGGCGGACAGGGCGGTGGAGCACTGGGACACGGTCTGCATCGGGCGCACCCACGGGATGCACGCGGAGCCGACGACGTTCGGCCACAAGCTCGCGGGGTTCGCCTTCGCCATCGACCGTTCCGTACGCCGGCTGGAGGCCGCGCGTAAGGAGGTCGCGGTGGGCACGATCTCCGGCTCCGTCGGAACGTACGCGCTGATCGACCCCTTCGTGGAGAAGTACGTGTGCGCGGAGCTCGGCCTCGGGGTCGAGCCCGCGCCGAGCCAGGTCGTGGCTCGCGACCGGCACGCCCAGCTCCTGCAGACGGTGGCGACGCTCGGTGCCTGCGTCGAGCAGATCGCCATCGAGGTCCGGCTGCTGTCGCGCAGCGAGGTCCGCGAGGTGGAGGAGCCCCGGACGGCCGCCTACCAGGGGTCGAGCGCCATGCCGCACAAGCGCAACCCGACGACCGGCGAGCGCCTGACCGGGCTGGCCCGGCTGCTGCGCGGGTACGCGGGCACCATGCTGGAGGACGTGGCGCTCTGGCATGAGCGGGACCTGTCCCACTCGTCCGTCGAGCGGGTCGCCATGCCGGACGCGCTGATCGTCGCGCACTACCAGGCGACCGCCGCCGCGGACCTGGTGGCGGGCCTGGAGGTGTTCCCGGACCGGATGCGCGCCGCGATCGACCGGACCAACGGCCTGGCGTACAGCTCCGCGGTGCTGGCCGACCTCCTGGAGGGCGGCACCGAGCGCGAACGTGCCTACCGGGCGATCCAGGCCGCCGCGAACGGCGCGATCTCCGGCGGCGATGACCTCGGTACTCTTCTCGGTGCCGAGGGGATCGACATCGGTCCGCTGCGGCCGGAGCGTTTCCTCGTGCACCATGACGTCATCTTCGAGCGATTGGAAGCCCTGCGTGACCTGGGACATTAAGCGCGAGAACGGCGCCGAGCTGGACCTGGACGACGTCTTGGAGGTCTACCGGTCCTCGGGACTCGGTGAACGCCGGCCGATCGCGGACATCGAACGCATGGCGGCGATGGTGCGCAACGCCAACCTCGTCGTGACCTGCCGGATCGACGGCGCGCTCGTGGGCATCGCGCGCAGCGTCTCGGACTTCTCCTACGTGACGTACCTCTCCGACATCGCGGTCGCCCGCGCGCACCAGCGGGCCGGGATCGGGAGGGCGCTCATCGACGCGACCCGCAAAGAGGCGCCGCAGGCCAAGATCGTGCTGCTGTCGGCGCCCGCGGCGACGGAATACTATCCGCACATCGGCTTCAGCCGGCACGACTCCGCCTGGGTGCTGAACCCGTAGCGCCGTACGCTCCCGTTCCCGGTCCGCCGGTTCGAGCCGCCCTGGGCGCCATCCGCATCCCGGGGCGACGCGCGTACCGGCCCGCCGACGGCCGAAGGCCCACGGAGCCCCGCCGTTCATCGACCTCGGTCGACGTCGTTACGGCGGTGACCCCGTGGGCCTGTCCTCTTCGGGCTCGGCTCCCGGACCCGGTCGTACTCAGCCCTGGAGCACCAGGGCGGGATCCCCCGACAGGATGGCCGCCTGCAGGCGCTGCAGTCTCGGACAGGGCTCGACCCCGAGTTCGCGGTTCAGCACGGACCGGAGCCGGTGGAAGGCCTGCAGCGAGCGCCCGACGTGCCCCGCGCGGTACAGAGCGGTCATCAAGAACGCGCAGAGGTTCTCGTTCATCGGGTTCCTGGCCGCCACGAGCGTCAGCTCGCCCAGCAGGTCGGCGTGCCGTCCCAGGGCCAGGTCGGCTTCGATACGCCGCTCGAGCGCGCCGAGCCGGCTCTCCTCCAGCGAGGCCGCCTCGATCTCCAGGACACGCCCCATCCGCACGTCCACCAGCGCCGGGCCGCGCCACAGCTGGAGCGCGCGATTGAACTCCTCTGACGCGAGCCGGTGATCACCCGCCTCGGCGGCCCCGCGGCCGGCACGGACGTGGCGGTCGAACACCTCGACGTCCGTCCGGCAGGCGTCCTCCTCGAGCAGATAACCGTTGTGGTGGGTGCTCAGCATCTGCCGCGCGTCCGGGTCGCCGGAGTTCGCGGCGGCGAGTGCGTTCCGCAGCTGCAGAATGTAGGTCTGCAACGTCGTGGCGTAGCTGCGCGGTGGGGAGTCCGCCCAGAGTTCCTCGATGAGCGTCGGTACCGTGACGACCCGGCCCACATTCAGCGCGAGCACCGCCAGGACCTGACGTTGCTTGGGCGCGCTCGTCCTCACCGGCGTCTGGTTGAGGCGCAGGGACAGGGGGCCGAGCAGCCCGATGCTCAGCGGCCTGGGATCCCGGTTCATGCCGTCTCCTCATACCCCTCGTGTAACAGGCGGATCTCTGTCCCGCTGAGCATGCCTCTAGGACGGCTCAAATTTCCAGTGAGAATGTCACATATGGAAAAAGGTGCCGGGAACGGTGCATCTAGGGTTTGAACCGGGGCATAAGAGACTAATCTGGTGGACTCTGCCTGGCATAGCCATAGTTTTGTTACCTGGATTGTGTGGCGATTCGCGTGTTCGGGTTGCGTACGGGGCGTGTCCCGATCCGGCCGTGATCGAGCGCGCTTACCGGATCGATTGGCCGGCCGGCGCCGCGCCGTCTCTGGGTCCTGACCTGCTGAATCGTCTCCGGTGTGCGGGTTCCGGCCGTAAATGATCAAGGACGGCGCGGGTGCGGCTTTGTGTCTTGCTGTCGAGTCGGCTCGGCTGATAATGTCTCGGTTTGTCGACTTTTCGGCCCTCTGACTACTCGCTGCACAGAAGTCATTACGCTTGCCAAGTACGCGATGGGTGTGACCGATTCTCGACCGGCCGTCAACCGGCATGTGCGAAATTGACGACGCGAACGCATCCATTCGGCGTGAGGAGAGCGTCATGCGCAAGGTCGTTTCGCGGGACGGCACGACGATCGCTTATGAGAAGGCGGGTGACGGCCCGCCGATCGTGCTTCTCAACGGCGCTTTCCGCGATCACACGATCTTCGATTTCCTCGTTCCCGAGCTGGCGCCGCACTGCACCACCTACGTCTACGACCGCCGGGGGCGCGGGGAGAGCGGGGATTCCCCCGCCTACGCCGTCGAGCGGGAGATAGAGGACCTCGAAGCGGTGATCGACGAGGCCGGCGGCCAGGCGGTGGTGTTCGCCGGGTCCATCGGTGCGAACCTGGCGCTCGAAGCGGCGATGGCCGGCGCGCCGATCACCAAGCTGGCACTGCACGAGCCGTACTACCGGGTCGAGGGCTATCAGAAGCCCCCGGCCGACTTCATGGACCACCTTCGGGACCTGCTGGCGGACGGGCGGCGCGGTGCGGCCGCCGAGTACTTCCTCGCCGAACTGCTGGGCCTTCCGCCCGAGATGATCGCCGACTGGCGCCAGGGCCCGCTGTGGGCGACGAACGAGGCGAACGCCCACACCCTCCCGTACGACACCCGGATCTGCGGCGACTTCCAGGTCCCGGTCGAGCGGCTGGCCTCCCTCCGGACGCCGACGCTGGTCGTCAACAGCGACGGCACCGGCGATTGGCTGCGCGCCGCGGCGCGGGCGACCGCGACCGCGCTGCCGAACGGCTGGGGAATGGAACTGCCCGGGTCATGGCACCGGATCGAGACGGAGATCCTCGCCCGCGTCCTGGTCGGATTCGCCACCACCTGAGCCGAAGCCGGGCCTGCGCGATGGAGCCGGGCCTGCGCGATGACGTCACGAACGAGGCGTCCCGCGTGAGCGGCACCGGTGAAACGGCGCGCTCCGCGCCGGTCACACCGGCTGGAGCTCCAAGAGCCGTGCCTCTCGATGCCTGAGCGGCCTGCTCACCTGCTGCGCCACGCACGACGGGATGCCGGCCATCGCGCGCGCGGCCTGCCGCCGGTAGGTGCTGGGTGGAACCCCGACCAGCTCGGTGAAACGGGTGCTGAAGGTGCCCAGTGACGCGCAGCCGACCGCGAAGCAGACCTCGGTGACGCTCATGTCGCCCCGCCGCAGCAGCGCCATCGCACGCTCGATGCGCCGCGTCATCAGATAGGCGTACGGCGACTCGCCGTACGCGAGGCGGAACTGGCGGCTGAGGTGCCCGGCCGACATGTTCACCCCGCAGGCGAGCGCCTCGACGTTCAGCGGCTGGGCGTACTCCCGGTCGATCCGGTCACGGACACGGCGCAGCCGCGCGAGGTCACGCAGGTGCTGCGCCTGTGCTGAATCGGATCTGCTGGTCACGTGCGAGATCGTCCCACGCGGCACCGACAGGTTTCCAGCACCACCGGCGTCACCCCCTTTCCCGTGTCGGCGCGGGGACCGGCCCGCCCGCCCTCACCCGGCCCGCGACTCCAGCGACCTTCGACGCTTTCTCGGCTCCTTCTTGAGAGCCGCGTCGCAAGGTTGGCGATGGCTGATTTCCCGCCCTAGGACAGGTGACGGCGGAGTGCGCCGGGGACGAGCGATCTGAGGGCCTGGGTCCTTGACATCAGAGGTGGACGCTCCCCGCCGGCGGACTCGCGCGTTGCGCCATGAATAAACGAGGTGGCGGTGCAATGCACAGTAATCTGATCGTGGCCAGGATGGACCCTCGTTCGAGTGCCGAGGTGGCCGCGCTCTTCAGCGCTTTCGACGAGACCGACATGCCCCATCGCATGGGGACGCGGCGACGTCAGCTCTTTTCGTTCCGCGGCCTGTACTTCCACCTCCAGGACTTCGACGCCGACAACGGCGGAGAGCTCATCGAAGAGGCGAAGACCGACCCGCGCTTCATCCGGATCAGCGAGGACCTCAAGCCGTTCATCGAGGCCTACGACCCGGCGACCTGGCGATCGCCGGCGGACGCCATGGCGAAGAGGTTCTACAGCTGGGAGTCCGCGTGACCGGCAGACGAGTGGTCATCACCGGGGTCGGGGTGCTCGCGCCGGGAGGCATCGGGGTCAAGAACTTCTGGAGCCTGCTCAGCGAGGGCCGGACGTCGACGAGAGAGATCACCTTCTTCGACCCGTCCGCGTTCCGCTCCAGGGTCGCGGCGGAGGCGGACTTCGATCCCTGGGAACACGGCCTCGGGCCGCAGGAGATACGCCGCATGGACCGGGCGGCGCAGTTCGCCGTCGTCGCGGCGCGGGAGGCGATGGCCGACAGCGGCGTGGAGCTGAGCGAGATCGAGCCTCATCGCGCGGGGGTGACCGTCGGCAGCGCCGTGGGCGCCACCATGGGCCTGGACCGGGAGTACCGCGTGGTCAGCGACGGAGGCCGGCTCGACCTCGTCGACCATCGGTACGCCGTTCCCCACCTCTACGACTACTTCGTGCCGAGCTCCTTCGCGGCCGAGGTCGCCTGGGCGGCCGGTACCGAGGGCCCGGCCACCGTGATCTCCACCGGCTGCACCTCGGGGCTGGACTCGGTCGGCTACGCGGCCGAACTCATCCGTGACGGCTCGGCCGACGTGGTCATCGCCGGCGCCACGGACGCGCCGATCTCGCCGATCACCGTGGCGTGCTTCGACGCGATCAAGGCGACCACGCCGCGCAACGACGATCCCGCGCACGCCTCCCGGCCGTTCGACCGTACGCGCAACGGCTTCGTGCTCGGCGAGGGCGCCGCGATGTTCGTCCTGGAGGAGCTCGGCGCCGCGCGCCGCCGCGGCGCCCACCTGTACGCCGAGATCGCCGGGTACGCCTCGCGGTGCAACGCCTTCCACATGACCGGGTTGCGCCCTGACGGCAGGGAGATGGCCGAGGCGATCCGTGCGGCGCTGGACGAGGCGAGGACGGACCCGGAGGACGTCGACTACATCAACGCGCACGGCTCCGGCACCAAGCAGAACGACCGGCACGAGACCGCCGCCTTCAAGCGCAGCCTCGGCGAACACGCCCGCCGTACACCGGTGAGCTCGATCAAGTCGATGGTCGGCCATTCGCTCGGTGCGATCGGCTCGATCGAGATCGCGGCCTCGGTCCTGGCGATGGAGAACAACGTGGTGCCCCCGACGGCGAATCTGCACGAGCCCGACCCCGAGTGCGACCTCGACTACGTGCCGCTGACCGCCCGCGACTGGCGGACCGACACGGTCCTGACGGTGGGCAGCGGTTTCGGCGGTTTCCAGAGCGCGATGGTCCTGGCCCGTCCCGAGAGGAACCCGGCATGACCTCCCGGGCCGTCGTCACCGGAATCGGCGTGGTCTCTCCCAACGGATTCGGCGCGGAGGACTACTGGGCCGCCACCTGCGGCGGTAAGAGCGGCATCGACCGCGTCACCCGCTTCGATCCCTCGCGATACCCGGCGAGACTCGCCGGCGAGGTGTCCGGGTTCAGCGCACAGGACCACCTTCCGAGCAGGCTCATACCGCAGACGGACCGGATGACCCAGCTCGCCCTCGTCGGCGCGGATCACGCGCTCGCCGACGCCGGGGTGAGCACCGGGGACCTGCCCGAGTTCGGCATGGGCGTCGTGACCGCCAGTTCCTGCGGCGGCTTCGAGTTCGGCCAGGGAGAGCTGCGGAACCTCTGGAGCAAGGGCGGCCAGTACGTCAGCGCGTACCAGTCCTTCGCCTGGTTCTACGCGGTCAACACCGGCCAGATCTCGATCCGGCACGGCATGCGCGGCCCCAGCGGCGTGCTGGTCAGCGACCAGGCGGGCGGGCTGGACGCGATCGCGCAGGCGCGCCGCCTGATCCGCAAGGGCAGCGACCTGATCCTGTCCGGCGGCGTCGACGCGTCGATCTGCCCGTGGGGGTGGGTGGCGCAGCTCGCCGGCGGGAGGCTGAGCACCAGCGAGCAGCCGGACCGCGCCTACCTCCCCTTCGACACCGACGCGGCCGGGCACGTGCCGGGCGAGGGCGGGGCGCTTCTGATCATCGAGGGCGCCGAGGCCGCGCGGCGGCGCGGCGTGACCCGCGTGTACGGCGAGATCGGCGGATACGGGGCCACGTTCGATCCGCGACCGGGCAGCGGGCGGGAGCCGGCGCTGCGGAAGGCGATCGAGATCGCGCTCGACGACGCGGAGCTGTCACCGGAGGAGATCGACGTGGTCTTCGCCGACGCGGCCGCCATCCCGGAGCTCGACCGCGTCGAGGCCATGGCGATCACCGAGGTCTTCGGGTGCCGCGGCGTCCCGGTCACCGCGCCGAAGACCATGACGGGCAGACTCGGCTCGGGCGCCGCTCCGCTCGACGTCGCCACCGCGCTCCTGGCCATGCGGTCGGGACTGATCCCGCCGACGACGAACGTCACCCTCGCTCCCGAGTACGACATCGACCTGGTGACCACGCTGCCGCGGCGTACACCCGTGCACGCGGCCGTCGTCCTCGCCCGCGGGCAGGGCGGTTTCAACTCCGCCGTCGTCCTGCGCTCCATCGACTGGAACGGACCGAAGGAAGGGAACGAGCATGGCATCCGGTGAGTTCACCATCGAGGACCTCCGGCGCATCCTCCACGAGGCCGCCGGCGAGAGTGACGGCGCCGACGTCGACGTCGGCACCATGGACACCGAGTTCATCGACCTCGGCTATGAGTCCCTGGCACTGCTCGAGACCGGCGGCCGGATCGAGCGGGAGTTCGGCATCACGCTGGACGACTCGACACTGTTCGAGTCGCCCACCCCGCGTGCCCTGATCGAGGCCGTCAACGCACGGCTCACCGTACGGGAACCCTCGTAGGGTCCTGGGAGAGGCTCCGTTGAGTACCGCCGAGTCGACTACCGCCAACCCCCGTGTGCCGATGCGGCGCATCCTCCGGTTGTTCCGCCCGTACCGGTGGAGCCTGCTGTCCGTCGCCGTCTTCGTCGGCGCCTCATCGCTCGTCTCTCTCGTCAACCCGTTCATGATCCGCGAGATCATGGATGTGGCCCTGCCCCGGGGACGGACCGGCCTGCTGACCCTGCTCGCGCTCGGGATGATCGTCGTCTCGGTCGCGAACAGCTCGTTCAGCGTCTGGCAGACCTACGTGTCCACCAAGGTCGGCCAGTTGGTCATGCACGACCTGCGCACCGCCGTCTACTCCCACCTCCAGCGCATGTCGCTGGCCTTCTTCACCAGGACGCGCACGGGTGAGGTGCAGTCGCGCATCGCGAACGACATCGGCGGCATGCAGGCCACCGTCACGACCACCGCCACGACGCTGGTGTCCAACCTCACCACCGCGGTCGCGACGCTCATCGCCATGGTCGTCCTCGACTGGCGCCTCACGATCGCGTCCGTGCTGATGATGCCCGTCTTCCTCTGGATCAGCCGCCGCATCGGGACCGAACGCCGCCGCATCACCCGGGACCGGCAGCGCCAGCTCGCCGCGATCTCCTCGATCGTGCACGAGTCGCTGTCGGTCAGCGGCGTCCTGCTCGGCCACACGATGGGCCGGTCCCGATCGCTGACCGGCACCTTCGCCGACGAGTCCGGCCGGCTTGCCGACCTCGAGGTGCGCGCCGGCATGGCGGGCCGCTGGAGCCAGTCGATGATCAACATCGTCCTGTCCTCGATGCCGGCGGTGATCTACTGGGTGACCGGGCTGACCGGCCGCGGCGACGACATGGCGATCTCCATCGGCACGCTGGTCGCCTTCACCACCCTGCAGCAGCAGTTGTTCCGGCCGGCGGTCCAGCTCCTGGGCGCCGGAGTGGAGATCCAGAGCTCGCTGGAGCTGTTCGGCCGGATCTTCGAGTACCTCGACCTGCCGGTCGACATCGCCGAGCCGGACCACCCCGTGGATCCCGTGGAACCGCGCGGCGAGCTGCGCCTGCAGGACGTCGGCTTCGTGTACGCCGGCGCGGAACGGCCCGCGCTGAGCGGCATCGACGTGACCGTCCCCGCCGGGCACAGCCTCGCGATCGTCGGCGAGACCGGATCCGGCAAGACCACGCTCAGCTACCTCATCCCGCGGCTGTACGACGTGTCGTCCGGCCGCGTGACGATCGACGGCACGGACGTACGGGACATGTCCTTCGGCGCGCTCGCCGCCGCGATCGGCCTGGTCTCCCAGGAGACCTACCTGTTCCACGCCTCGGTCGCCGACAACCTGCGGTTCGCCAAGCCGGACGCGACCGACGACGAGCTGTACGCGGCCGCGAAGATCGCGCAGATCCACGACCACCTGGTGTCCCTGCCCGACGGCTACGCCACCGTCGTCGGCGAGCGCGGCTACCGGTTCTCCGGCGGGGAGAAACAGCGCCTGGCGATCGCCCGCGCCGTCCTGCGCGACCCGCCCATCCTCGTCCTCGACGAGGCCACCAGCGCCCTCGACACACGGACCGAGCGGGCCGTGCAGGAGGCGATCGACGCGGCGAGCGCGGGCCGTACGACGATCACGATCGCGCACCGGCTGTCGACGATCCGGGACGCCGACGAGATCATCGTGCTGGACGCCGGTGAGATCGCCGAACGCGGCACCCACGACGAACTGCTCGCCCTCGGCGGCCGGTACGCGGCGTTGGTCAACCGCGACGCCGACCTGGTCGAAGCCGCCCGGCGAACGGCCTGAGGCCGGCGGACGGTTCAGAACCGGGGGCGGGCCAGGAGCGGGGGACGGTTCGAGGCCGGCGAACGGCCTGAAGCCCGGCGGGGCACGAACCGGTCCGGCCGGCTTCAGGCCCGGGGCCGCGCGTCACGCAGGCGGGTTCCCGTGCTTGCGCGGCATCAGGTCCGGCCGCTTCTCGCTCAGCAGGTCGAGCGCCCGGATGACCACGACGCGCGTGTCCGCGGGATCGATCACGTCGTCCACCAGGCCTCTCTCCGGCGCGTAGTACGGGTGCATGAGCTCCTCGGTGTAGTCGGCGATGAGCTGCGACCGGAGCCGGTCGGGGTCGTCGGCGGCGGCCAGCTCCTTGCGGTAGATCACTCCGACGGCGGCCTCGGCACCCATCACGGCGATCTCGTTGATCGGCCAGGCGAAGGACAGGTCCGCTCCGATGGACCGGGAGTCCATCACGATGTACGCGCCGCCGTACGCCTTGCGGAGGATCACCTGCACCCGGGGGACGGTGGCGTCGCAGTACGCGTACAGCAGCCTGGCCCCGTGCCTGATGATCCCCTGATGTTCCTGGTCCACGCCGGGCAGGAACCCCGGGACGTCGACGAGCGTGACCAGCGGGATGCTGAACGCGTCGCACATCTGCACGAACCTGGCGCCCTTCTGGGAGGCGTCGATGTCGAGGACGCCCGCGCGGACGACCGGCTGGTTGGCCAGGATGCCGACCGTCCGGCCGCCGAGCCGCGCCAGCGCGCACACGAGGTTGCGGGCCCAGTGCTCGTGGACCTCCAGGAACTCGCCGTGGTCGGCGATCTCCGTGATCACCTCGCGGATGTCGTAGGGGATCTTCGGGTTCGCCGGCACGAGGTCGGCGAGCCGGGGGCATCGCCGGTCCGGAGGATCGCCCGTCTCGCAGACGGGGGAGAGGTCATGGTTGTTGGACGGCAGCAGCGAGATCAGGTAGCGGACGTCGTCCAGGCAGGCCGCCTCGTCGTCGTAGACGAAGGTCGCCACCCCGGAGGTGGCGGCGTGTACCTGGGCGCCGCCCAGTTCCTCGTGCGTGACCGACTCGCCCGTCACGGTCTTGATGACGTCGGGCCCGGTGATGAACATGTGCGAGGTCTCCCGGACCATGAACGTGAAGTCGGTGAGCGCCGGTGAGTACGCCGCGCCGCCGGCACAGGGTCCCAGGATGATGCTGATCTGAGGGATCACGCCGGAGGCGCGGACGTTGCGGCGGAAGATCCCGCCATAGCCGGCGAGCGCGGTGACGCCCTCCTGGATGCGCGCGCCGCCGCTGTCGTTCAGCGCGATGAGCGGGGCTCCGGCGGCGATGGCCAGATCCATGACCTTGTGGATCTTGGCGGCGTGCTCCTCGCCGAGTGAGCCGCCGAAGACGCGGAAGTCCTGGGCGTAGGCGAAGACCCGGCGGCCGTGCACGGTGCCCGCCCCGGTGACGACCCCGTCGGTGAAGGGGCCCGCGGCGTCCGGGCCGGTCGCCCGCCGCCGGAACAGGTCGATCTCGGTGAATGAACCGTCGTCGAGCAGGTGCTCGAGCCGTTCCCGGGCGGTCAGCTTCCCCTTCGCGTGCTGGCGCTCGGTGGCCAGCTCGTCCCCTTGGATCGCCCGCTCGCGGATTCCCCGCAGCCGGCGGACATGGTCCCTGGTCGTCGCCGCGTGCCGCGCGGAGTCCGGCACCGGATCGGAGGGCTGTTCGCTCATGGTCATGCGTCTTTCTCCTACGGCGGTGATGCGGCGATCTCTTAGCGTGCGCCAATCGCCGGGCGCGTCCATCTCGTGCCTTGCCATCCGGGTGCGGCACGAGCGCTGCTCGACCTGACCGCGACGCCCGCGGGCCACTCTGATGGCCCATCCGGGTCGTAGTGAGGTGGATATGGACAGTGCAATTGAGCGGGCGATCGAGTGTATCTGGGAGCGCTACAGCGAACCGTTGTCCCTTACGGAGATCGCGGAGAGCGCCCTGCTCAGTCGGTTCTACTTCGCCCGTCTCTTCCGGGACACGACCGGAATCACACCCTGCCGATTTCTCGCGGCGATCCGCATTCATCAGGCCAAGCGTCTGCTACTGACCAGCTCGATGAGCATAACCGATATTTCTTCTGCGGTCGGATATAACAGCCTGGGGTCGTTCACCAACTATTTCACGGCCAGCGTGGGCGTCTCTCCCGGCCGGTTCCGCCGCCTGTCGCGGACCGGGGGATTCGACCTGCCCGGCCCGCAGCCGGATCCGCGCGCCGGGGCCGGCGCGGTGGCGGGGACGATCAGCCTGCCGGAGGGCCACGGGAACGCGCGGGTGTACGTGGGCGCCTTCCGTACGCCCATCGTCCAGTACCCGTCGGCCGCCGCCGTCATCGTCGACGTGCCCGGCGGCCGCCCGTCCTGCTATCACCTGCCGGACGTCCCCGAAGGGACCTGGTTCGTGCGCGCCGTGGGAGTGGCCGACGGCGTCGGCCCCGATCCGTGGGCCGACCGGACCACGCTCGTCGGCGGGCGCGACGCGGTCACGGTGACCGCCGACAGCGTCACGAGCGCCGCGGTGCGCCTGCGCCATGGCCGGCCGGCCGACCCGCCCGTCCTGCTGGCGCTGCCCGACCTCGAACCCCGGCCCGCCCTCGCGGCGGTCGCCGGGTGCCCCGCCATCACTCCCCGCCCGGTCTCGGCCGGCCACCGCCGCGCCGGTGGGAATCGCCGGATGGCGTCCCCGGTGCCGGCCCGGTCGCCGTCGTGACCCGCAGAAGAGCGTCCGCGCGGCGCACGGACGGTCACCCGGCCGCGGAAGACCGGACTTCACGTGCCGGTCACCCGGCCTCGGGCGGGCGCATCCACGCCCTGGTCGCCCGGCCGCGGGAGGGCGGATTTCATCCGCTCCCATTCCCCAGTTGAACACCCTCAGGGAGGAACACCCATGCCGCCACGGATGACCAACCCGTCGCTGGTCGTTCCCGACGCCTTGCCGCCTCTCCTCGAACTGACCAAGGTCATCGGCAAGGTCGGTCTTCCGCAGAAGACTCTCGATCTCGTCCGCCTGCGCGTGAGCCAGATCAACCGCCGTCCCATCAACCTCCCGGAGGGCGAGGCCGACGAACGGCTGCTCAAGGCGGCCGAGTGGCGGGACGCGTCCTGCTTCGACGCCGCCGAGCGGGCCGCGCTGGCGCTGGCCGAGGTGCTCACCCGCATCGACGACCGGGACGATCCGGTCCCGGACGAGCTCTGGGCGGAGGCCGCCCGGCAGTACGACGAGCAGGAACTCGGCGCCCTGGTCATACAGATCGGCCTCGTCAACCTCTGGAACCGCGTCAACGTCGCCACCCGAGAGGTACCCGGCGACCTGAGCTGAGGACGGGAGTCCGCCTTGTTGAAGCTCATCAACGCGGGGCTGGGCAGGACCGGTACCACCTCGCTGAAGGTGGCGCTGGAACGGCTCGGGTTCGGGCCCTGCTACCACATGTTCGACATCGTGGGCAGCGAAGAGCGCCTCAAGCAGTGGGAGGAGATCGTCTGCGAGGGGAGGCGCCCGGACTGGGGAGCGGTGTTCGACGGTTACACCTCCGCCGTGGACGGGCCCTGCGCCATCTACTACCGGGAGGTCATGGCGGCGTTCCCCGACGCCAAGATGATCCTCACGGTCCGCGACGCCGAGCGCTGGTACCAGAGCACGTACGACACGCTCTACCAGTTCGCCGTGAAGAGCGAGGAGAACCCCCCACCGGCCGACTCCCGGCAGTCACGGATGTACCGCGTGACGAACACCATGACCTGGAGTGGCCTCTTCAACGGCCGGTTCTCCGACAAGGAGTACGCGATCGAGGTCTTCCACGCGCACAACCGGGAGGTCATTCGCGATGTCGACCCGGACAACCTCCTGGTGTACGACGTGCGGCAGGGGTGGGAACCGTTGTGCGCCTACCTGGGGGTCGACGTGCCCGCAGCGGATTTCCCGCACGCGAACGACTCCGAATCCATGCGCGCATTCCTTCGTAAGGGATTCGGCGTGGCGGGCCCCGCGGCGGCCGGAGGCTGACCCGTTCAACCGCATATTTCTTGCGGCTCAGAACCATCTCGGATTAGGAAGAGAACCGGAATCCGGAAGGGGGTGACATCGATGAAGTCAGTTCGTAAGTGGAGTGCGTTGCTCTCCCAGCGGGCCGGTGCTGTCCGGCCGGCGGGCCGGCACTTCAAGTGGGCGGCCTGATCCATTGGGTTAAGCCTGTGGAGGACGTTTCGCGTCCTCCACAGGCGCTCGATAGCGAGGTATGCGATGCATCGATGGAGTGTTGAGCGCTTTCGGGTGGACCAGCAGATCTTGGCCGATCTCTCGGATCGCTTTCTTGGGACCGATCGAGGGGCGGCGTCGACCGATGACGACCGTGCCAAGATGCGGCGGCTCATCGGCGAGCTCCGCCATCCCCGGGCGGTCGAGGAGCTCTGCGCGGTGGCGGCGACCCACCCGAGTGCGCTGGTCAGGCGGTCCGTCCTGGAAGGTGTCGAGCCGTTCCTCGCGACGCATCCCGCCGCCCGTGAGCTGCTCGTCTGGCTGCTCGGCGATGACGAGGACTTCGTGGTGTTCACCGCCGCGAAGATGGCCAGCCGGAACCGGATCGGTGAGGCCTACGAGGAGCTGGAGCACATCACCGGCCCGGCGAACACCGCGCTGTTCCACAGCACCAAGCCCGTGGGCATCGGCGCGGCGGTCGTGGCCACGGCGATGGGCCGGATCCTCGGCGCGGACGACCGCGCGGAGCGGATGGAGTGCGAGCGCGTGTACGCCGAGACTGGCAGGCTGCCGGCGGAGGCGGCGCTCGGTGAGCACTGGGACTACGAACCGGAGCACCTGCCGAAGCCGGCTCCCGAGGGCATGGTGCTCGTTCCCGGGTCGTCCTTCGTCACCGGCGTCGGCATGGAGGACGTCGTCCATCCGATCTACGAGGTGGACGACGCGGTGCCCCGGCGGACCCGCCACCTCCCCGACTTCCTCATTGACCGGTATCCGGTGACCAACCGGGAGTACGACGCGTGGGCCGGCGGTGACGCCGCCCGCGAGCACGTCCTCTGCCACCCCGACGAGCCCGAGGGCAAGGACCATCGGCGCGGGCTGGCGAGCGACCCCAGATTCGGTCCCGACC
This sequence comes from Actinoallomurus spadix, assembly GCF_024055725.1. Lineage (GTDB taxonomy): Bacteria > Actinomycetota > Actinomycetes > Streptosporangiales > Streptosporangiaceae > Actinoallomurus > Actinoallomurus spadix. Next base: position 65,347 of record NZ_JAMXMX010000001.1, read on the forward strand.
ACCCCGCGGTGGGCGTCGACTGGTTCGACGCGTACGCCTACCTGGCCCATCACGGCAAGCGCCTCCCGACCGAACTGGAGTGGGAGAAGGCCGCCCGCGGCGAGAACGGCGCCCACTACCCGTGGGGCCGGGAGTTCGACCCCGCCGCGCTGCGCTGGTTCGGCGCCGTCTTCGGCGAGCCGGCGAGCCTGGAGCACTGGCGGGACACGCTCTGCACGTTCGACGACACGACCCCCGCCGTGACGACCGTCCCGGTCGGCTCGTACCCGAAGAACGTCAGTGCCTACGGCGTCGCCGACCTGGTCGGCAACTGCTGGGAGTGGACCGACACCAACTTCTACACCCGCGACAGGATGAGGCCGATGACCTCGGGCCGCCCCCGTCCGGAGTGGGCGACGGCCGAGGAGTCCTTCGCCGTCATCCGGGGCGGCGCGTGGACCTCCATGGCGGAGGAGCTGACGGCGTACTTCCGCGGCAAGGATTTGCTGACCGACCGGCACAACGAGATCGGATTCCGAGGAGTGATCCGGTGAGTTCTCCCCAGCGCGTCGCCCGATTCCGTTTCACCGGCACGGTCGGCGCGGACGAGCGGGCCTTCTACGAGCGGCACGGCTTCCTGATCTACCGGAACGTCTTCGGCGAGCAGGACATCCAGGTGATCAAAGAGGACGCCGAGCGGCTCGAGCGCGACACCCTCCAGGGAAAGATCCCGGCCGAGCACCGGGACGTCGTCCTGGAACCCTCTTACGACGAGGACGGCAAGCCGAGCCTGCACCGGCTGCCGTACTTCACCCTGTACAGCCCGAGGACCCGGGACCTGGTGGAGCGTCGCGGCCTCGACGCGCTGGGGCCGGGCCTGCTGGGCAGGCCCGCCTGGCGGTTCGAGGACGTCATCGACGGGTCCGTCTGGCAGATGAAGCGGGCGAAACGGACCTCGTACAACGCGCTGGACTGGCACCTGGACTTTCCGCACGACCACCCCGTCGCCCCGCTGGTGAACGTCGGGATCTACCTCGACGCGGCCACCACGCGGAACGGATGCCTCGTCGTCGTGCCCGGCTCACACCGCTTCCCGCCGCGGCGGCTGGACCCCCTGGGACTGCCGCTCGTCGTCGAGCCGGGAGACGTCATCTGCCACACCAACAACATCCTCCACCACTCGGGCCGGGTGCTGGACGACACCTGCCGGGCCACCCTCTACCTGTACTACGCGGCGGGTGAGCGGCCCGCGGCCGGCACCACCTACACCCACACGGCGGGCGAGCAGTTCGCGACGCTGTTCACGGACGCGTCCCCCGAGAGCGAAGAGGCCCTGCGATGACCGTCTCCGCCATCCCGATCGAGGTCCTGCGCCTGTCCTACTGGGCCGGGGGAACGGCCGAGGAACGGGAGACCCTGCTCGGCGGCTACCTCGGCCGCCTGGAACGGCTGACCGATCCAGAGCTGCTCGGCGAGAGCCTCCTCGCGGGCCTGATGCACGCCGATCCCGCGGTGCGGCGGCGGGCCCTCGCCGCGACCGCCGCGCTGAGCCCCGGCCTGGCGCCCGACGCGGCCGGCTGGGCGCTCGCCGACCCCGACGAGACCGTGCGGACGGCGGCTCTCGGGCCGGCGGCCGGCGCGCCGGCCCTGCGGGCCCTGCTCGCCTCGCTCGGGCGCACGCCAGAGACGATCGCCGCGGGCACCGCCGACTGCGCGACCGCCGCCGACGCCGCCGCGCTGCGCGCCGCCCGGGCACTCCTGGCCGACGCCGACCTGACCGGGCAGGTCCTGGCCGACCTGCCGGTGCCGCTGTCCGCCGACCGGATGCCGAACCGGCTCAGCCTGTCCGGGATGCGGCACGTCCCCGCCGGGCGGCTCCGCCGGGGCCCGCGCCCGGACCAGCCGCGGACCTGGGGCGACCCGGCCGAGCCGTCGGTGAACGAGACCTCGGTGGAGGGCTTCTACCTGGACGCCCACCCGGTGACCAACGCCGACTACGACGCGTTCACCGCCGACGTGACCGAACACGGCCACCTGTGGTGCCACCCCGACGAGCCCAGGGACACCGACCACACCCGGGCCACCGTGGACGACCCGCGCTGCGGCGCCGACCACCCGGTCACCGGGGTCAGCTGGTACGACGCGTTCGCCTACGCCGCCTGGTGCGGCAAGCGGCTGCCCACCGAGGACGAGTGGGAGCGGGCCGCGCGCGGAGACGACCACCGCCGTCACCCGTGGGGTGAGGAGTTCCGCCCGGAACTGGCGCGGGGCCTTCACTCGGTGAGCACGCCGGACGGCCACGGCGCCGACCTCGACCGGGAGACCTGGCTCCGGGTCCTCGGCGAGACGCGCGTCGACGCGCTGCCCGCCCTCACCGGTCCGGTCGGGAGCGTCGCGGGCGACGAGTCCCCGTTCGGCGTACGGGACCTGTGCGGCAACGTCTGGGAGTGGACCGCCACCCGGTACCTCGACGGCATGCCGTTCACGCCGCGCTTCGGCACCATGGATCCGGGGGAGCTGTGGGGGGAATGGTCGGCCGAGGTCGCCATCCGCGGCGGCGCGTGGAGCTCACCCGCGGCCCTGCTGACCGCCGTCGGCCGAGCCGGTAAGCTCCTCGTGACCAGGAGCCCGGAGATCGGGTTCCGCTGCGCGGTGAGTGAGGCGGAGGCCACCAGCCGATGACGTTGCGCGGGCGGGGCCGAGGTCTTCGCCGGCTGATGCCCGAGGGCTACGCCCGGTGCCTGGCCGACCGGGACTTCCGCCGGATGCAGCCCGGCTTCCTGATCTCCTTCATCGGCGACGGGATGAGCCTGCTGGGCGTCGCCTGGCTGGCCATCCGGCTCGCCGCGCCCGCCGACCGGGCCACCGTGACCGGCCTCGCCGTCGCGGCCTACTCGCTGCCGGGGGCGATCGGGTCGATCGCGCTGCGGCGCTGGCTGAGCTCCCGCGACGCCCGGAGCCTCATCCTCCTGGACTCGGTGCTGCGCGGGGCCGTGTTCACGCTGATCCCGGTGCTGCACTGGGCGGGGCTGCTGGACGCCACCACCTACGTCGTCCTGCTCGCGGTGTCCTCGCTGCTGCACGCCTGGGGCATCGCCGGGCGGCAGGCCTTCGTCGCCGAGTGCCTCCCGCCGGAGAGCCGCCTGGCGGGCAACTCGATGGTCGCCGGTCAGGAGCAGTTCTCCTACATCGCGGGCCCGCCGCTCGCGGGCGCCGTGGCCTCCGTGCTCGGCCCCGGCGCCGTGCTGCTCTGCGACGCGGTCAGCTACGCCTACCTGGCGCTGACGGTCGTGCGCGTACGGGTACGGAGCACGGTAGGCCGCCGGCCGCCGATTCCGCTGCGCCGGACGGTGCGGACCTTCGCCCACCGCCCCGCGCTGGTGGGCCTGCTGGCCCTCAGCTACCTGTTCTACCTGCTCTACGGGCCGGTCGAGGTGGCGGTCCCGGTGTTCGTGGCCGACCACCTGGGCGGGGACCCGACGATGCTCGGCTGGATCTGGGGCGCGTTCGGCGCCGGGGCGGTGACCGGCGCGGTGATCACCGGAGCGCTGCGCCGCCTGCCGCTGTGGCCGGCCACGCTCGCCATCGTGGCCGGCTGGGGCCTGGCGATGCTGCCCCTGGCGATCTTCGGCACCCTCGCCGCGGGCATCGCGGGGTTCGCCCTCGGCGGGCTGATCTACGCCCCGTACGGCCCGCTGTCGGTGACCCTCCTGCAGCGGGAGGCGCCCCCGGACGAACTGGTGAGCCTGAGCGCGTTCCGCAGCGCCATCCTGGTCTCGGCGACCCCGCTCGGCGCGGCGCTGGGCGGGCGCCTGGTGACCGGGCTCGGCTCGGGGGGAACGCTGCTGCTGTCCGGCCTCTCGACGGTCGGGCTCGCCGTCCTCGGCGCGGCCTGCGTCCTGTCGGCGCGGCTCCGCGGCGAGGCCCGGAGCCGGAGCGGAGCTCAGTCCCTGTCGCGCGGGAGCGCGTAGACGAGGCTGACGGCCCGCCGGGAGGTCTGCGCGGTGTTGGGCGCCGACCGGTGCACGAGCCGGCCGTCGAACACCACCGCCGAGCCGGGGGCCAGCGGCACCCGCACGGGCGTGGTGCCCGCCGGCAGCGCGGCCGCGTCGATGTGCGGCTCGACCGGGCGTTCCAGCCGCGGCCCGCCGCCGGTACGCTCCTCGTCGCCGACATGGGGGAGGAGCCCGCCGCGGTGCGAGCCGGGGTAGAACTCCAGGCAGCCGTTCTCCCTCGTCGCGGAATCGATCGCCATCCATACGGTGACGACGTTGCCGTGCCGGTCGGTGAACCCGTCGGGGGCGAAGGCCATGTCCTGGTGCCACGGCTTCTCCGACCCCAGCCGCGCCGGTTTCGCCCAGAGGAACGCGTTGATGAGCTCCACCGGCGTTCCCACCGCGGGCTCCACGTGCTTGCCCGGCAGGCCGAGGTCCGCGGCGATCCCGAGAAGCTCGGGCCGGTGGACGTGGACCCGGCTGACCGACCGCAGCGTGCCGGGTACCGCGGCGGTTCCCTGTTGCCAGGCCACCCAGCCACCGACCCCCTCGGCCTCCAGCACGAAGTCGTCGGTGGATCGCGTCATCCCGGCGGCCATCGCCTCGAGGCCGGCGATGACGGCCCGGAGCCGGTCGAGTTCGGCCTCGCCCGCCAGCCCTTCAAGGATGACGTAGCCGTCGGTCCGCAGTTCGTCGATCGGGTTCATGCTCTCCCTCCGGGGAAGACCGAGGCGATCCGCTCCGCGGCCCGCTCGATGTCGGTGTCGGAGTGCTCACGGTGCACCACCAGCCGTACGAGGTCGGCGGTGATGGGCAGGCCCAGGACGCCGGCGCCGGCCAGCCGTTCGAGAGCCTCCTCGGCGGGCACGCCAGGGACCTGGAACAACGCCATGTTCGTCGGCCGGGGAATGGCGGACGTCTCGACGCCCGCGGATCCGGCCAGCGCGGCCCGCAGCGCGGCGGCCCGGCGGTGGTCCTCGGCGAGCTCGGGGAGACGGTCCAGCGCGACCAGGCCGGCGGCCGCCAGCACTCCGGCCTGATGAAGGGTCCCGCCGATCATCCGGCGGAAGTAGCGCGCCTCCTCGATCAGCTCGACCGGGCCGCACAGCAGGGATCCGGCCGGTGCGCCCAGCCCCTTGCAGAGCGAGAACGACACGGTGTCGGCGACGGCGGCCAGTTCCGCGGGCCGGCGGCCGAGGGCGACCGCGGCGTTGGCCAGGCGGGCGCCGTCGAGGTGGACCGCGGTTCCGGCGCGGCGGGCCGGTGCGGCCTGCCGGTGCGAGGACGCCTCGTCGAGGGCGTTCCCGCCGTACCGGTTGCTGGTGTTCTCCAGCCAGAGCAGCGCCGGACGGGGACCATCGGCCAGCGCGGCGGTCACGGCGTCCCCGTCGAGCTCGCCGTGGGGGTCCGGCACGGCCTGGACCCGTGCGCGGGCGAGCACCCGCGCGCCGTCGTTCTCGTAGTGGAGCAGGTGCGACTGCGCGCCGGCCACGACCGTCCCGCCGCCGGGGCCGATGCCGGCGAGGACCGCGAGCAGGTTGCTCATGGTCCCGCCGGCGGTGAAGAGCGCGGCCTTGGTGCCGAGCAGCCCGACGACGCGTTCCTCCAGTTCGAGGACGGTCGGATCGTCGCCGAAGCTGTCATCGCCGACCTCCGCTCGTGCCATCGCGGCGCGCATCCGGGGGTCCGGCGTCGTCCTCGTGTCGCTGCGCAGGTCGATGACGTCCACACCGCCCTCCTAGCCGTGCGCCAGGAAGACGGCCCGGGTCGCGGTGTACTGCTCCCGGGCGTGCACGCCGAGCTCCCTGCCGTAGCCGGACAGGCCGATGCCGCCCACGCTGATGTGCTCTTCCGTGTCGCCGTAGGTGTTGATCCACACCATTCCGGCGCGGAGGTTACGGGCGGCGCGGTGCGCCTGGTGCAGGTCGCGGGTCCATAGGGACGCGGCGAGGCCGAACCGCGTGGCGGCGGCGAGCCGGAGCGCGTCGTCCGCCGAAGCGGCCTCGATGACCGGGAGCACCGGCCCGAAGACCTCTTCGCGAGCGATCGGCATGTCCGGGTGGATTCCGTCCAGGACGAGGGGAGCGACGTAGTAGCCGCCGCCGGACGGCTCGGCGCCGCGTGGTTCGACGACGCGTGCGCCGGCGGCGAGGGCCTGGTCGACCTGCCGCGTCCAGTGGTCTCGCGCCTCGGCGCTGACCAGTGGACCCAGCTCGGTGGCGGGGTCGAAGGCCGGGCCGATTCGCCGGGCCGCCGCGGCCCGGGCGACCTGCCGGGTGAACGCCTCGCGCACCGGGCTCTCCACGATGAGCCGTCCGGCGGCGACGCACATCTGCCCGGTGTTGCCGGTGAACCCCTCGACCAGCGCCGCCGCGGCCGCGTCCAGGTCCGCGTCGGCGAGCACCACGAACGGGCTCACCCCGCCGAGCTCCAGGGAGACCGGCTTGATCCCCTCGGCGCACAGGGCCGCGACGTCGCGGCCCGCGGCGGTCGACCCGGTGAAGGAGACCGCCGCGATGTCGGGGTGGCGGCACAGGAGCCGGCCCGTCTCCGGCCCGCCCGTCACGACGGCCAGGACGCCCGGCGGCAGGCCGGCGTCGTGTGCCAGCTCCGCGAAGCGCAGCGCGGACAGCGGTGTCTCCTCCGCGGGTTTCAGGACGGCGGTGTTGCCGTACGCCAGCGCCGCCGCGACCTTCCAGACCGACAGGAGCAGTGGATAGTTCGACGGCGCGATCGCCGCGCACACGCCGAGCGGGGTCCGGTCGGTGTAGGCGAGCGTTCCCCCGGCCGACGGGTTGAGCTCGCCGGTGGGGCGCAACGGGGCGCCGGCGAAGTACCGCAGGGTGCGGACGGCGAAGACCATCTCGCCGCGGGCCTGGGCGAGCGGCTTGCCGGCGTTAAGCGCCTCCAGCTCCGTGAGCTCGCCGATGGCCCGTTCGACCTGGTCCGCGAGCGCGAGCAGGACGTCTTGCCGGTCCCGCGGGTGGCTCCCGGCCCAGGCGGGGAACGCCCGCACCGCCTCCGCGACGGCGGTGGCGACCTCCTCGCCGGACGCCTCGGCGAACTCGGCGATCGGCGTGCCGTACGACGGGTCGTACAGCACGCGGGACGGTCCCCGCGCCTTCTCGATCCGGCCGCGTACGGCCACGCCGCCGAGCCGGTCCAGCAGGCCGGGACGCGGTGTCATCTGCGTTCTCACCTCCGGGTGGAGCGGGTGGGATGGCCTTCGCCTGAAGGCCGTCAGGACATCGCTTCGGTGAGCGCGCCGAGGAACCACGCGCGGTCCAGGCCGACGCCGGTGCTGCTGAGCAGGGTCGCCTCGACGCCGCCGTGGGCGTAGACGGCCTGGAAGGGGCCGTACCGCTCGTCGATCCAGCCGAGCTGGACGTCGACGCCGCCCACGCGAACGGTGCCGCGCTCGCCGGGCTGGTCCTCGGGCTCGGCGGGGATCCGCAGACTCCCCCGTCCGCGTTCCTGGACGATCACGCGCAGCTCGCGGCCCCGGTCCGGGCGGCCCGAGTAGACGGCCTCGACGTCCTCGCGGCCCTGGTCGTCGACGAACCGGGCCGCGCTGTCCAGGTCCAGCCCGCCGAGCGTCGCCGGCAGGCCGAGGCCGGTGATGAGCCGTTCCGCCGCCGCGCCGGTCGACCACCGGCTCTCGTGCGAGCGACGGCGGCGGAAGGTCCACAGTCCCACCGGGACGTTGACGGCGGCCGCGTCCGCACGGCGCGCCCAGTAGCTCAGCGCCGCGAACGGCGTCGCGGCGAACTCCGCGGCGACCGCGGGATCGGCCGGCCGCAGCGCCCGGTACACGCCGAGGATCTCTTCCTCGGAGAAGGTCCCCGACAGGACGGACAGCTCCACCGTCGTACGGTCGATCCGGGCCGACGCGGCGGCGTTCTTCAGGTAGTCGGTGCCGAACCACACGACGTGGCGGTCGTCGACCGGGGCGGCGTGGGCCCGGCTCTCCCAGAGGCAGGGGTGGTCGAGGGCGGGAAAGGCCCAGTCGTACAGGAACTCCTTGACGCGGAGCCGGCGGCCGTCTCCGGCGATCTCGAACCGGTAGGCGGCGGGGTTGTTGTCGCTCCACGGGGTGTGACCTGACAGATGGTCCTCGAGCCGGCCCGGCGGGGCCTCCTTGCGGAGCGTGCCCGTCAGCAGCTCGCAGCCGGCGGGCACCCGGTCGGGGGTCCACACGACGAAGTTGCACCACTCCTGGGCCTGCTCCGGCGGCACCGCCGGGGGCCTGGCCGGGAGCTCCGCCGCGTCAGCGAGGGTCCGATGCTTCCACACGCCCTTGACCTCCTTGTCGATGGGAAGAGACTCGAATCGGGGCCGTGCCGGCCGGCCGCGCGCGGAGCCCGTCGAGCCAGACACGGGCCGAGAACAGGAACATCAGCTCACCGATGCCCAGCTCGCCGAGCAGGGTTTCGTCCAGCCGCAGATCGTAGGGCAGACCGGTGTCGCGGACCAGCGCGACGAGCCGGTCGCGGAAGGCCGGGTCGCCCGGTGACGGGAACCCCTTCTTCGGCCGGTTCAGGACACCGTCCGGCAGGAGGTGCCGCACCGCCTGCTTGAGGAAGGGCTTGACCGGCCCGGGCCCCTTCCGGTTCTTCACGTGCTCGGGCATGCCGAACGCGATCCCGGCGAGCGTGACGTCCTGGAAGGCCGGCCGGTCCTCCAGGGAGAACGCCGACGAGCAGGCGTCGACCATCTCGTTGACGTAGACGAGGAACCGGCGCATGAGGTGGTGACGGCCGCGCTTGTGGGGATCGAGCGTCTCCAGGTCGCGGTACGGGGCGAGGGTGCGCTCCCACACCAGGTCGGTGATGTCCCGTTCCGCCACGCCGAGCTGCACGGCCAGGGCGTCGAGCATGCGGTGCCAGCCGGGCCGTTCGTCCCGGTACAGGCGGGTGCGCAGGTAGTACTCGCCGTGGGTGTCGATCGGACGGGCCGGATCGGCGATCGGGAAGTAGCGGCCCTCCTGGTACCCCCACAGCTCGTCGGAGCCGTGCCCGGAGAACACCACGGTCCGGCGGTCCGCGGCGATGCGCTCGTACGTGCGGAACAGCGCGAGCTCGGCGCCGTGCAAGAACGGGCGCTGCAGATGCGGCGCGAGCCGCGCGCCGAGCGCGGCGACGTCGTCGACCCGGATGTCGCACAGGACCGGTTCGCGGCCACCGCGGCGTGCCACTTCGACCGCGTACGGCACGTCCTCGTTCTGGCCCTCGTCGGCGCCCTCGTACCGGACGACGTACGGCGCCACGTCGCAGTCGAGGCGGCGCAGGGCTCCGAAGACCGCCGAGGAGTCGACCCCGCCGCTCACCACGGCGGCCATCGGGACGTCGGACGGCCGGCGTATCGCCACCGCGTCGTGGAACGCCGCCCGCAGGACCTCCGGCGCGACCGGCTCCTCCCCGGCCGTGGGCGCCCAGTAGCGCCGCCGCCGCACCGAGGCGTCGCGTGGATCCACCACGAGGATGTGCGCGGGCTCCAGCGAGTTCACGCCGGCGATCCACGTCCCGTCGTCGACCGCGTCCATCCGGACGTACGCCCGGTGCAGGAACGTGAGCGGCTCGACGGCGGCCGCCAGCAGACCGGAGGCCAGCAGCGCGCCGATCTCCGAGGCGAACAGGAGCCCGCCGTCGGCCCGCGCCCAGACCAGGGGCTTGACGCCGAAGTGGTCACGGGCCAGCACGACCCGGCCGGTGCGGAGGTCGTGCCACGCCGCCGCGAACATGCCGTCGAGACCGGGCAGCGCGGCCTCGGACCGCTCGTACACGACCCGCAGGAACTCCTCGGTGTCGCAGCCGCCGCGCAGCGGCCACGCCCGTGCGCCCGCGGGGTTCCGGTCGCGGTACAGCTCCCCGTTGTAGACGAGCGTGACCCGGCCGTCCGGGCTGTGCATGGGCTGGCCCCCGGCGTCGCTGAGGTCGCGCACGGCCAGCCGGGTGGCGCCGAGCATGACCCGGCCGTCGGCCGAGACGTGGACGCCGTCGCCGTCCGGGCCGCGATGCCGCAGCGCCGCGGTCATCCGAGCGCCGAGCGCGGCGAGCCGGTCGCGATCGCGCGGCCCGTCGAGGCTGACGAAACCCGCTATCCCGCACATGACCCGCCCCAGTGCCGCCCGAGCACGGTCAGGGACCGCGCGAAGCGGTGCTCGATCCCGTGATGACCGCCGCCGTGCTCCTCGAACGTGTGCGGCACCCCGGCGTCGGTCAGCGCCGCGTCCAGGGCCCGCACTCCCCAGCGCATCCCGTACTCGTCGCGGCTCCCCACGTCGAGGAAGAAGCAGCCGAGCTCCCGGAGCGCGGGCGCCAGCCGGGTGGTGGCGCGCACCGGGTCGTGGGACAGCCAGGCCCGCCACACGTCGTCGCGGAACCGGCCGGTGTCCGGGTCGCAGATGAAGGCGGCGGCGGGGTCGGACACGCCCTCGGGGGCGTAGCAGACGCCCATGGCGACCAGGCTCATCGCGACCATGTACGGGGCGTCGAAGGGGCCCTCGTAACCGGGCCCGGTCAGCGCGCGGATCCCGCCGCGCTCCCGCAGCGTATCCAGGACGCGGGGCAGCAGCGACAGGTAGCAGTGCTCGAAGCCCGCGTCGGGCGTGTGCGCGATGACGTGCCCGAACACCCCTGGCCGCAGGGCCGCGGCCATGATCGCTCCATAGCCGCCGCTCGACTTGCCCATCACCGCGCGGCCCCGGGCCGCGCGCACGGTGGGGAACCGCTCGTCGACCGCCGGCACGACCTCGTCGACCAGGTACCGCTGGTACGGCCCGCACATCGGCGCGTCGAGGTACTGCGACCCGCCGTACCGAGTCGTGCAGTCCGGCAGCACGACGTACGACGGCTGCAGGCGTCCCGCGTCGACCAGGCGGCCGACGATGCCGGGGAGCCCGTCGCCGAGCACGTGGTCGGCGAGGAGGCCGCGCCCGCGCGAGCCGTACCCGCTGAGGAGGTACACGACGGGCATCGGGCGCTCCGGCGGCTCCCGCGGGCCGAGCACGAGGATCTCGCGGCGGTGCGGATCGCCGAGGGGATTGCCGGCGAGCAGCGTGCTCTCGTGCTCGATCGTGACGACGGTGTAGCCGCCCGGTCGGCGCACGTCCGCCGTCATCGGCCGCTCCGTTCCAGCGCGGCGTTCACATGCCGGACGTACCACCGCGGGTCGTGGAAGACGGCCGATAGCACCGCGCCGTTGCTCGCCCACAGCCCGTACGAGCTGCCGAACAGCAGTTCGGCGTCGAAGAGCGCCTGCAGCGTGGAGCCGGCGATCCGGGTGTAGCCCTCACCGGCGCCGGTCTCCCCGTCGAACGGCAGGACCCGGCCGCCGGCGAAGTCGAGCACGAAGTGCCGGGTGGCGCCGGCGTCCTCGGTGACGCTCAGGACGTGCCCGTCGCCGTCGTCCACCGCGCGGTACCACAGCTCGGTGCCGACGAGATGGTCCATGAGCCGTCCCACCAACTCCGCGGTGGGTTCCCGCTGCGCGCCGACGCGGTCGTGTTCGGGGGAGAAGGCCGGGATCTTCGCGTCCGGGTCGAGCGTCACCTCCGCGAAGACGGAGGCGAAGTCGTACTCGGGGCCGGAGAGGGCGGCCTGCCCGCCCGCGACCTCCAGCGTCTGCCCGGGCCCCCACAGGGCGCCGGGCCGCCCGGTCTCCGTCAGCCGTTCGAGCGCCTGCCAGGGGGTGAACGGGAAGATCGCCTGGTTGCACCAGGAGAACTCGCCGTTCTCCCCGCCGACGCGCCAGCCGAACGAGGACGGGATGGTCAGCCGCGCGCCGACGGTCTCGACCCAGCGGTCGAAGTTGGCGCGTGCCCGCGCGCGCACCTCCTCGACCCCGCTCAGCGGGCGGCGCTCGGTGAGCACTCCCGGCGGCGCGATGCTGTGCGCCGGGATGAGGGCGACGTCGACGTCCGGGGCGTCCGGACCGGTGAGCCACGCCTGGGTGTCGGGATGCAGCACGGCGTCGCCGCACAGCATCACCGTGGCGTCGGGGCCCTCCAGGAGGAGGGGCATCTCGGGGAAGGGCACGCGGGAGACCGACGTGCGCAGCCGCGTGCCGCCGAGCTGCACGGTGTCGCCCGGCTGGACGGCCGTCGAGCGGGTGAACCCGAGTCGGCGCAGCGTCCAGCCGATCGCCTGGTGGCCGAGGCCGGAGGCGGTCGGCCGCGGCCGGCCCGGACGCCGGGGCCAGACGCAGTGGGTCTCGGCGGCGCGCGCGGGCACCTCGTCGAAGTCCACCTCGGGGTCCTCCGACAGCAGCCGGAGGCTCGGGAAGTGGTGGTGGTCGAAGTGGTGGTGGCTGAACACGATGTGGTCGACGCCGTCGTCCAGGACGTCGAGCAGCCCGTCGGGCATGGCGGGCAGGCGCTCCCAGAAGCGGTCGAGCCGCTGGGTCAGCCAGGGGTCGATCAGGATCCGCTCGGATCCCGTCTCGACCAGCACCGCGGCGTGGCCGAACGTGGTGAGTCGCATCCGGTCAGCTCTCCGCCGGGTAGACGCAGCGGAACCCGATCTCGTTGTGCTTGTCGGTCAGCAGGTCCTTGCCGCGGTAGTACGTCGTCAGGCAGACCGGCGGGGAGGTCCAGGTGCCGCCGCGCAGGACGTAGAACGCCTCCCGGCGGTTCATGAACTCGACCGGGCGCAGGTGCCGGAAGAACGGGTCCAGGTCCGCGCGGGTGAAGAAGTTGGTGCGGGTCATCTCCCAGACGTTGCCCGCCATGTGAAGGAGGCCGTACGGGCTCGCGCCCTCCGGGAGGCTGTCCGCCGGCAGCACCGGACGCTTCGGCACGTCCGTCGCCGTGACCTTGACGAGGAGGCTCTCGAGGTCCGCCAGGTCGTGGACCTCGGCCTCGAAGGCCCGCTCGACGTAGTTGGCGCGCGCGGGGTCCCAGTCGTTGCCCCAGGGGAAGACCCGCCCGTCGGTGCCCCGGGCGGCCTTCTCCCACTCGGCCTCGCTGGGCAGGCGGCCGCCCGCCCACTTGGCGAACGCCCAGGCGTCGTACCAGTCGATGCCGACGACCGGCATGCCGGGCGCGTTGAAGCGGGGATCGTGCCAGTGGACGGGCCGGTGGTCGCGGTGCTCCGGCTGGTCGGGATGGTCGAAGTCGGTGCTGTCGCCGATGTCCTGCAGGAAGCGGGCGTACCGCTCGTTCGTGACCGCGGTCCGGTCGATGAGGAAGGCGGGCAGCTCGGCCGCGCGCAGCGGGTTGTCGGTGTCGTTCATCTGGAAGGGGCCGATCTCGCGCACGGTCGCTCCCGCGATGAACGGCCCGGCCGGCACGAGGACGACGTCGTCGCCGGCGCGCGGGCGGACCTCGGCCGCCCTGCGGAGGACCTCGCCGAAGTGCTCGTTCTCCAGCGCGCGCAGCTCGTCGGGGTCCTCGCTGCCGAAGATGGAGATCAGGGCCCGTTTGGTGAAGGCGGCGCCGCAGCCGACCGGCTTGCGGGCGTACCCCGGCTTGGTGAAGTTGCTCGGCCAGCCGGAGATCCGGATGAGGTCGCGTGCCGCGAGAGCGACGCGCTGCTCGCCGCAGACCCGGATCGCGGTGAAGGCGACCCAGTCGACCTCGTCGTGGGTGGCGGCCGCGATGGCCTCCTGCGCCGCCGGCCGGTCGGCGAACCGATCGCCGAGGATCCGCACGCACGCGGCGCGCACCGGCCACTCCGGGTGCCGCCGGGACAGGTCGCGAAGCCGATCGAGGTCGGCGGAACGGTCCAGCTCGGCTGTGATCCGCTCGATGCCGCGCCAGTACGCCTCGTCACTGCTGCCGTCGACCGCCAGTGCGCCGACGTCACCGCCGGAGAGGTCCTCCGCTGGCTCCATGCGCCGTATTTCCTTCCGTGGGGTGGGGCCGGCCGGTGGGCGGTGTCACCCGCGGCACGGTGGCCGCGGATGACACCGTGGGAGTCAGCGGAGGTTCACCACTTGGTGACCTCCTCGTCCTCGCGCGTCTCCAGGAACTGAGCGTCCGTCATGTCTTCCACCTCCTTTCCGTCGCGTCGTGACTTAGGACGACCGTCTGGTGAATTCCGGCGAGCCGGCTGCACCGTGGAATGGACGCCCTGGGCACACTGGGACTGATCGGCCCGTGGATTATCGTCGCCTGTCGAATGGCTGGCAATCACAGAGGAACGCTGCTCGATCAAGGAGTCTGTCGGCCTCATGCTGCGCGATGGGAATCGATCGCTTCGAGTGAGCCTCCGGCGAGGGAATCGAGCAATGTCAGCACCCAACGTTCCGACACGCTAAGAGGTAAGATGTCCCGTGTCAACGAACCGAAATCTCGTTCGCTCCGCAATAACGGCCGTCCTTAACTCGAAAGAGAGAGGAAGATGCAGGTATGTCGGGATTCAGGGTCGTCGCGGGGAACATGGCTGGTAGTGCCTACAGGGCTCGTGGTGGCCGATTCCGGACGTACGCGCCTCCGCCGCGGCTGCCCTGGGGGCGTCACCGGGGGCGACGGCCGAGCCACGGCGCGGCCGTGACCAGCACCGTGACCGCGATGACCGCTAGGACGGCCACGAGCGGGCCCGCCAGGTCGGCCAGCAGGCCGACGACCAGGATCGACACGATGACGCCGGCCGGCAGCAGCGTCGCCCGGAGCGTCACCACGACCGGAACCTCCTCCGGCCGGGCCTGGGCCAGCAGCCGGTTGTTGTAGGCCACGTAGGCGACCTCGAAGAGGACGAGGAAGATCAGGTACCCGGCCAGCGTGGGCCCCACCCGGGCGATCGCGATCGCGGCGGCCAGGGGTGCCATCGGCGCGATCGCCCAGACCTCCGCCGGCATCCGTGTGAGACGCCGCTGGGCTGACAGGGCGGCGAAGGACCCGGCGAAGATGGCGACGGCCGACAGTGCGACGAACACGCCGACCAGCGAGGTCCCGCCGCCGAGCACGTCGCGGGGGACGACGTTGACGGCCACCGTGTGGAACCCCTGCCAGAACGCCACGAGCAGGAACAGTGCGAACAGGCGCCGCAGAGCCGGATCCTCCAGCCGCAGACGGCGTGGCCGTCCAGACGCCGCCCCCTCCTCGCCCGCGCCGGGCGGCCCGGCCTTCGGCAGCGTGCCGGCGAGCAGCAGCGAGCCGGCCAGCGTCAGCGCGTTTAGGGCGAAGAACGCGTGCGGGCCCAGCGCCCCGCTGAGCGGGCCGGCGGCGGCCGCCCCGGCACTCGTGCCGGCGAGTTTGCCGATCTCGGCGAAGGTGTTCGCGCGGTTCAGCCGGCGCGCGTCGACGAGCCGGCGCAGCAGGACGGACGTCGCCGAGCGGGTCATCGCCTCGAAGAAGCCGCGGACCAGCACCACGGACACCGCGACGACGACCAGTGCGGTCCCTGAGACCGGCAGCGCGGCGAGCGACGCGGTGAGAACGAGGCTGGTGGCCTCGGCGATCCGCACGAGACGCCCGGGGTCGCGCTCGCCCAGGATGCGGTTGAGGAATGGCGCCAGGATCAGGGCGGGCAGCCAGGGCGCGCTCAGCACCGCCCCCGCGAGCAGGCCCGAGCCGGTGGCGTCGCTCACCGCGGTGGACAGCCTCAGCAGAACGAAAAAGCTGCCCAGCGTATTGACGAAAAGCACCGCAGGTACGGTATATAGCACCCATACCGACATTCGGTCACGTGCTGACGAACGGCTGCCCGCTACGTCCAAGAGATGGCGCCTTACTTTGGCCAGATGTGTGAAGACCATGACTTTGTTAATGTCTACCTGCTTCTCGGGCGCCGCGTCTAGCTATCACGGGAGGGCGAGGGTGTGGCATCAGCGCTTCGTTTGGGCCTGCTCGTAATCATCGGATCACTGGTCGCCTGCAGTACGAATTCGGGTAGCTCGAAATCGGCGGGCGGGGGCGTCCGTATCGTGCATCAAGGTCGATTGACCGTCTGCGCGCAGCTTCCCTACAAACCCTTCGAGTACGCGGAGAACGGCAAGGTCGTCGGTTTCGACGTCGCGATGCTCGACCTCGCCGCCCGACGGCTCGGCGTGACGGTCCAGGTGATCGACACGCCGTTCGAAACGATCAAGACCGGTGCGGAGCTCAACGCCGGCCGCTGCGACGTCGGCGCCGGGGGCATGACCATCACCGACGAGCGGAAGAAGTACATCGACTTCTCCGAGCCCTACTTCGAGGCGACGCAGACGCTCCTCGCCGGGCCGTCGGTCAAGGCCGCGACCCTCGACCAGATCAAGGCGGCGAAGCTGCGCGTCGGTTCGCTGGCCTCCACGACCGGCGAGGAGTACCTCACCGGGCACGGTTTCGACCCCAAGTCCTACGACCTGGCCGACGCCCTGCTCAACGGCCTGCGCATCGGCGACGTCGACGTGATCATCATGGACAGCCCCGTGGTGGCCGGCTGGCTCAAGGACCCGAAGAACTCCGGCTTCCACATCGTGGCCGACCTGCGGACCGGCGAACAGTACGGCTTCGCCTTCCGCAAGGGACACAGCGCCGCGCTCATCCAGGCGGTGAACACCGCCATCCGCCAGGCCAGGGCCGATGGCACCTACGTCCGCACCTACGAGCGCTGGATCGGGCCGTACCGGAGCGCGCGGTGACCGATCCGGCACTGCCCCGCAGGGGCTGGGTGCGCCTCCGCCCGAGCCGGCGGCTCGGGCGCCACGCCGTGCACGGCGTGATCCTCGCCGGACTGCTGACGTTCCTGTCCCAGGCGGACTGGGCGCAGCTGGGCCGGCAGTTCGCCCAGCCCGACCTCGCGCGCTCGCTCTTCCCGCAGATCCTCACGGTCGCGCTCGTCAACACGCTCGTCTACACGCTGAGCGGTTTCGCCTGCGGCCTGTCCCTGGGCATCGTGCTGGCCGTCATGCGGCTGTCGCGGATCCGTGTGTACCGCGCGATCGCCCTGGTCTACATCGAGATCCTCCGCGGCCTGCCGGCCCTGCTCATCTTCATCTTCGTCGGGGTCGGCGTCCCGCTGGCCTTCCCGGGCGTGCGGATCCCCGGCGGGACCTACGGCAAGGTGGCCCTGGCGCTCGGCATGATCTCCGCGGCCTACGTCGCCGAGACCGTGCGCGCCGGGATCCAGGCGGTGCCCCGCGGCCAGGTGGACGCCGCCATGTCCATCGGCATGACCCACGCCGCCGCCATGCGATGGATCATCCTCCCCGAGGCGATCCGGATGATGATCCCCCCGCTGACCAACGAGTTCGTGCTCTTGTTCAAGGACTCGTCTCTCGTGCTGTTCCTCGGCGTCGTCCTCAGCGAACGAGAGCTGGCCAAGTTCGGCCGCGACCTGGCCGCGACCTCGGCGAACACCACGCCGATCGTGGTCGCCGGGCTCTGCTACCTGATCATCACCCTGCCACTCGGCCATCTGGCGCGGCGGCTCGAGAAGCGACTGCACAAGGAGAGATGAATGAGCGGTCAGCCCCATGTCGTCCTCGTCGACACCTACGCGCCGACCCGTCTGCTGGCGCCGCGGTTCCGCGCCCTGGGATACCGGTGCGTGCGGGTGCAGAGCACGCCGGAGCCTCCGCCCGTGTACGCCTCCGAGCCGGTCGACCTCGGTGACTACGCCGCCTCCGTCGTCCATGACGGCGACGTCGACAGGACGCTGGCGGCGGTCGCCGCCTTCGACCCGGTCGCCGTCGTCCCGGGCGGCGAGGTGGGGGTGGAGTTCAGCGACCTGCTGAGCGAGCGCCTCGGCACGCCGACCAACGGCACCGCGCTCAGCGCCGCGCGGCGGGACAAGTTCCTGATGGTCGAGACCATCAAGCGGGCAGGGCTTCGCGGCGCGCGCCAGCTCCGCGTCACGGACGCGGCCGAGCTCGCGGACTGGCACCGCGAGCTCGGCGGGCGTGTGGTGATCAAGCCGCTGCGCAGCGCCGGCGGGGACGGCGTCTCGTTCTGCGACACCCCCGAGGAGTCGGTGCGGGCCTACCGGGCCCTCCTCGGGTCCCGGGACGTCTTCGCCGGGCGCAACGAGAGCGTGGTCGCGCAGGAGTACCTCTCCGGCACGGAGTACATGGTGAACACTGTCAGCAGGGACGGCCGGCACCACGTCTGCGACGTCTGGAAGACCACGCGGATCAACGCCAACGGGATCACCGATCTGTGCGACGCGCTCTGCCTGATCGCCTCCGACGAAAAGGTCGTGCCCGCCCTCACCGAGTACGCCGGCCGGGTCCTCGACGCGCTCGGCGTGCGCCACGGCCCGGCGCACGTGGAGGTCAGGATGACCCCGGACGGCCCGTGCCTGGTGGAGGTGGGCGCGCGCATGGCGGGCGGCGACATCCCCTACTACGCCTCACTCGGCATCGGCGAGTCACAGATCGAGTGGACCGCGGACGCGTACGTCCGGCCGGACCGGTTCCACGCCCGGTGCGGGGAGCCCTACCGGGTCCGCCGGTTCTGCGCCATGGTGGCGATGGTGTCGCCGTACGAGGGGACGCTGCGGGAGTACTGCGGCGCGGAGACGATCCGGCGGCTTGAGAGCTTCCACGACATCGACTTCCTCGTGAAACCGCGCGGGCGCCTGCGGCGCACGGTCGACGATCTCACGTACCCGGTCGTCGTCACGCTCATGAGTCCCTCGGAGGAGGCGGTGCTGCGCGACATCGGCACCATCCGCTACCTGGACGGCCTGGGCTTCTACGACGTCGAGCGGGAGCCGGCGGGGGTGGCCCGGACCTCCGGCTGCTCCCGGTGAGCGACCGCGGCGGTTGATTCCCGGACGAGACGGGCCCATGGGGGCCGGTGATGGTCGTCACCGGCCCCCATGGCGTTCCGGGCGGTCGGGTCTATCCGCCGCTCGCGACGGCGAAGACGTGCATCGCGACGTTGTCGTACGCGCCGGGCACGGACGAGAAGGGGACTCCCACGCTGGCCGCCGTCTCGTCGCCGCCCTTGCGGCCGGTGACCCCGCCCACCTTGACGTTGATGGTCGCGACGCCGGAGCCGACCACCTTGACGTGCCCGGTGTCGTCGACGGTGGCGAGGTGCGGGTCGCTACTGCCGTAGTGGACCTTCGCGTGGGCGAGGTCGACGAAGGACTGGTCGTTGTTGACGGCCTCGACGACGTCGTCGGCGGTCACCGCCAGGTTCCGCTGCTCTTGCCGTGATCGGTGTCGTCCTTGATCCACCGGTTCTTGCCGGTCAGGTCGATGGTGTCACCGACCTTGTACTGGACGGCCTCGGGCTGCACGGTGACGTACCGGACCTCCGGGGTGATCCGCCCGGTGACCTTCACCGACGGCGCGGCGACGATGTCGGCGGAGTCGGGTCCGACCTCGAACCGGTAGGTCCCGTTCGCTACGACCGCATCGCCTGGGCGTCCCAGAGCGCCAGGTCGGCGACGTTCACGGTGAGGGAGACGCGCTCGGTCTCGCCGGGCTTCAGGACCGCGGTCTTCTGGAAGCCGACGAGCCGCTTCCTGGGCAGCTCGACGCCGGGGACGGTGAAGGGGGTGGCGGCGTAGAGCTGGGCGACCGTGGCGCCGGCGGCGTCGCCGGTGTTGGTGACGTCGAACCGGACGGTGACCTTGCCGTCCGCGCTCACCGTCGCGGTGTTCGCCCGGATGTGGGAGTAGTCGAAGGTGGTGTAGCTCTGGCCGTAACCGAACGGGTAGGTGGGCGTGCCGGTGAAGTACTGGTACGTACGGCCGATCCCGCCGGTGCCTCCCGGGGCGATGTCGTAGTCGGACATGTCCGGGAGCTGCGCGTCGTTCCTGTACCAGGTGAAGTTGAGGTGCCCGGTCGCCCGGCCCGGTCACTGGCCCTGCGCGCGTCCGCGGTCTACGCCCTCGGGGCCGACATCGGCCATCAGCATGTGCGGGTGGCGCTGTGCGAGCTGAGCGGCACCCCCGTCTGGAACGACGGTGTGGCCACGGACGTCGACCACGCGCCGGGAGAGACGCTCGACCTGGCCGCCGAGTTGATCCGCCGGGCTCTGGACGAGAAGGGGATCGACCGGTCCCGCGTCCTCGGCCTCGGCATCGACATCGCCGCGCCGGTTCGAGAGCCCGGTGGCGTTCTGGAGGCCCACGGGATCATGCCCGGCTGGATCGGTGTGCAGCCCGGCGCCGAACTCGAGCGGCGCACCGGCCTGACCACGTGGCTGGCCAATGACGCCGACGCGGGGGCCCTCGCCGAGCGCAACTACGGCGCCGGCCGCAACGTCGACGACATGATCTACGTACGTCTCTCCGGCGGGATCGGAGCCGGGATCATCGCCAACGGCCGCCATCTGCACGGAAGCGGTGGCCTCGCCGGGGAGATCGGCCACATCCGGTCACAGGCGGACGGGCGCGTGTGCCGCTGCGGGAACCGCGGCTGCCTGGAGACCGTCGCGGGCCCGGACGCCATCACCCGGCTCCTGACCGACAGCTGGGGCTACCCGGTCACCGTCTCCGACCTGGTCGCCCTCGTCCAGGCGGGTGACCGGGGCGCCATCCGGGCCCTGGAGGACGCCGCCGAGGAGATCGGCCGGGTGCTCGCGGACGCTCCGCGCTTGCTCGCGACCACCCTCGTCCGCTGAGGCGGTGGCATCTCCGAGATCCGCTCGGCGCCCCGCGCCGGCGGCCGGCGGGCTCGCGGGGCGCGCGAGTGCGCCCCGGCGTGCCCGTCCAGGTCGGTCATGAACTAGTTTGATCGGCAGACGCGGGTGGTCCCGGCGCGGCGGCAGGCCGTACCGGGGTGGCGCGTTCGAGTGGGTTTCCGGACAGTCGCGGATGGTGTGAGGTTGGGTGCAGTGGTCAGAGGACGTGTGGTCAAGTTCGACGAAGTGCGCGGATACGGGTTCGTGGCGCCGGACGACGGCGGCGAGGACGTCTTCGTCCACGCGAACGACCTTCTCGTGGACAAGCGTGCCTTCACTCCGGGTACGAGCGTCGAGTTCGAGTTGAAGGACGGCGACCGTGGCCGCAAGGGCTACGACGTGCGGATCGTCGCCGCACCGGAGGGGGCCGGGGCGCCGGTGCGCAGCGGCTCCACGGGACGACCGGGCGAAGCGGGCCGTGATGTGGAGGGCACCTGCGAGGTGCTGTCCGTCGCGGAGCTCCGCAACGAGCTCACCGAGTCGTTCATCCAGGCGGCTCCCGACCTGACGGCCGCGCAGATCGTACGACTCCGTGACGGGGTCATCGCGCTGGCCGCCGGGTACGGCTGGATCGAGGACTGAGGCCTGCCGCAAGGCCTCGCCGTCTCATCGCGCGGTGCCGGCGCGGCGACTCGCCGCGCCGGCACCGCGTCGCCGCCGGTCGGCGGCCGGACTCAGCTCGCCTCCCGGCGTCCGGTGACGGCTGCGTCTCCGGCAATCGGACGCAAAAAACGAGCAGCGACGTGGCTATAGGCGACAACTGAACGAAGGTACGCTTCCGGGGATCTTGTGAAGGGGACCACGGCGGTCTAGTGTCACCTCACCCGAACGGTGTCCCTCCGCCGGCTCGACCGTCTCCTCCGCCCCTCCGAGAGAAGCGAGCTTCCGATGTCACGGAGCGTCCCAGGCCCTGTCCTCCGGCGGTACGGCCGGCCGCCCCGGTCGGTCGCGGCGATGGCCGCGGTGGTGACCGCCGCCACCGTCGGGTTCGGCGGCGCGCTCGGCGGCACGGCCGTCGCCGGCGCGGGTGACGCCTCCGGCCCCATCGTGACGCGCGCCGCCCTCGACCCGTCCCTCGTCGCGGGGAGGGGCGCCGACGTCGACTTCGCCGAACAGGAGGCGGAGAACGCCCGCACCGACGGAACGGTCATCGGCCCGGACCGCACGCCTTACACCCTGCCCTCGGAGGCATCCGGCCGTACGGCGGTCAAGCTGACGCCGGGGCGGCACGTCGAGTTCACGCTGCCGAGCCGGGCGAACGCCATCACCGTCCGCTACAGCATCCCGGACGCGCCGGCGGGCGGCGGCATCACCGCGCCGCTCGACGTCACGGTGAACGGCGCGCACCGGAAGGTCATGACGCTGACCTCGCGGTACGCCTGGCTGTACAACCAATATCCGTTCTCCAACGACCCGAACGCCGATCTCCTCCACCCCGACTGGTGGATCACCGAGTGCTCCTGCGTGCCCGGCGAGACGACACCGGCCCCGACGATCACCAAGCCGTTCCGTCCCACCCACTTCTACGACGAGCAGCGGCTCCTGCTCGGCCGCACGTACCGCGCGGGCGACAAGGTGCGGCTGACGGTCCCCGCCGGGAGCAACGCGGCGTGGACGGTCATCGACCTGCTGGACTCCCAGCTCGTCGGCGCGCCGCGCGTCGTGCCCGCCGCGGCCAACGTGCTGGCGTTCGGCGCCGACCCCGGCGGCCGGCGTGACTCGGCCGGCGCGTTCGACAAGGCCATCGCCTTCGCCAGGCGCGCGCGGGTCGAGGTCTACGTGCCACCGGGCACCTACCAGGTGAACCGTCACATCGTCGTCGACGACGT
Source organism: Actinoallomurus spadix (assembly GCF_024055725.1). GTDB lineage: Bacteria > Actinomycetota > Actinomycetes > Streptosporangiales > Streptosporangiaceae > Actinoallomurus > Actinoallomurus spadix. Next base: position 87,708 of record NZ_JAMXMX010000001.1, read on the forward strand.
GACGATCGAGGGCGCGGGCGGCTGGTACACGATCATCAAGGGGCACGAGGTCACCCTCGGCACCCCGGCCACCGACGGCTCGGTGCACACCGGCGTCGGCTTCTACGGCAAGGACGCCTCCGCGGGCGGCAGCCACCACGTCCACCTGTCCGGCTTCGCGATCGAGGGCGACGTCCGCGAGCGCGTCGACACCGACCAGGTGAACGGCGTCGGCGGGGCCCTGAGCGACTCGACGATCGACGGCCTGTACGTTCACCACACCAAGGTGGGCATGTGGTTCGACGGGCCCATGACGAACCTGCGGATCACGAACAACGTCATCGCCGACCAGATCGCCGACGGCCTCAACTTCCACACCGGCGTCACGGACTCCGTCGTGTCGAACGACTTCCTGCGCAACACCGGCGACGACGGCCTCGCCATGTGGTCGGAGAGGACCGCCGACGCCCGGAACACGTTCGAGCACAACACGGTGCAGACGCCGGTCCTCGCGAACGGCGTCGCCGTGTACGGTGGCGCCGACAACACCGTGTCGGGCAACCTCATCGCCGACCCGATCCGTGAGGGCAGCGCCATCCACGCCGGGTCGCGCTTCGGCGCCGAGGCGTTCACCGGGCACCTGGCGATCACCGACAACACCACCGTCCGCTCCGGCCCGTACGACCTGAACTGGAAGATCGGCCTCGGCGCCATCTGGTTCTACGCGCTCGAGAAGAACATCGACGCGGACGTCCAGGTGGCCGGGGACCACTTCCTCGACAACACCTACAACGCCATCATGTTCGTCAGCGACTGGCCCGTCAGGGACCTGTACTCGATCACGAACGTCCACTTCAAAGACCTGCGGATCGACGGCACGGGCACCTCGGTGGTCAGCGCACGCACCGCCGGATCCGCGTCGTTCCAGAACGTCGCCGCCCGTAACGTCGGCGCGGTCGGCGTGAACAACTGCGGGTCGTTCCACTTCCCGGCCACCGGCTCGGAGTTCACGCTGACGGATCTCTGCGGCAACTCCGGCGGCGGCACGACCGGGCCCTGGCTCGCCCCGTGGGAGCTGCCGAACACCATCACCTGCGACGACCATCCGCCGGTCGTCGCGCCGCCGGCTCCATCGTCCTGGTGACCCTCGGCGTACCGTGCGGGGTAGGGCCCTGTACCGCGCCGAGAGGGGTGCTCCGCCATGACGACCGTGACCCTCCCGCCGGGCCCGTCGCTTCCGCGTTCCGCGCAGGGCGCGGTCGTGCTGGCCGCCCGGTCGCAGGGCCTGCGCCGGATGCGCGCCCGGTACGGTGACGCCTTCACCGTCAACGTGCCGATCTTCGGCCGGACCGTGGTCATCAGCGATCCCGACGAGGTGAAGCAGCTCTTCACGGCGAGCACCGACCTCGTCGAGAACGTACGGCCCAATCTCGGGCGGCTCCTCGGCCCCGGCTCGCTGTTCGCCCTGACCGGGGAGGAGCACCGCGAGCAGCGCAGGCTGCTCGTCCCGCCCTTCCACGGCCGCCGCCTCGCGGCGTACGAGAAGACCATCGAGGACGAGACCGTACGGGAGACGGCGACCTGGCCGGAGGACCGGGCGTTCGCGACGCTGCCGTCGATGCGGCGGATCACGCTGAACGCCATCCTGCGCGCGGTGTTCGGCGCCGACGGTGCCGAACTCGCCGAGTTGCGGGAACTGCTGCCGCCGTGGGTCGCCTCCGGCTCCCGGCTGGCCGTCCTCCCGATCCCGAGGACCGACCTCGGGCGGTGGAGCCCGTGGGGCCGGCTCCGGCTCGCGCGCCGCCGGTACGACGCGATCGCCGGCCGATTGATCGACGAGGCGGCGGAAGGCGACCCCGGCGAACGCGACGACGTCCTCGCGCTCCTGCTGCGGAGCCGCCACACCGACGGCTCGCCGATGAGCCGCGCGCAGATCGCCGACCACCTGCTCACCCTCCTCGTCGCCGGGCACGAGACCACCGCGACGACCCTCGCCTGGGCGATCGAACGGCTTCGGCGGCATCCCGCGATCCTGCGGGACCTCGCCGAGGAGGCCGACGCCGGCGGTGGCGCGCTGCGCGAGGCGGCGATCACCGAGGTCCAGCGCACGCGCCCCGTCATCGACGTCGTGGGGCGGCACGTGATCGCCGACGGCTACCGGCTCGGACGGTGGACGCTGCCCCGGGGGTGCACGGTGCTGGTCGCCGTCGCCCTGATGCACGAGGACGAGGCACTGTTCCCGCACCCGCGGGCCTTCGACCCGGCCCGGTTCCTCGGCGAGCAGCCGGACCTCTACCGGTGGGTCCCGTTCGGGGGCGGCAGGCGGCGCTGCCTCGGCGCGGCGTTCGCGGCCATGGAGATGAACGTCGTCCTGCGCACCGTGCTGCGCCGCTTCACCCTGCTGCCGACGGCCGAGCCGGGCGAACGGCGGCACTCACGCGGCGTCGCCGGCGCCCCGGCCCGGGGCGGTCTGGCGGTCGTGCGCCGCCGGAGCCCGGCGGCGGGGTAGGCCCGCGGCCCCGTACGCTGCCGGCCGGCGAACCGGCGGGGGCGAGGCGCCACACGGGCTGCGCGCCGGGGCCGGGGAGTGCGTTATACCGGCTGCGCGCCGGGGGAGTGCGTCACGCCGGCCACTCGGGTGCGCGCTTGTCCAGGAACGCCCGCATGCCTTCCTGCGCCTCCGGGGTCTGGCTCGCGGCGGCCATCACCTCGATCGCGTACGTGTACGCGTCCGCCTCCGGCCGGTCGAGCTGGGCGTACATCGCCTGCTTGCCGAGCGCCTTACTGCGCGGGCTGCCCTGGGTGGCGCGCTCCAGCAGCGCGCGGGTGGCCTTCTCCAGCTCCTCCTCGGGCACGGCGCGGTTGATCAGGCCCCAGTCGAGGGCGGTACCGGCGTCGATGGCGTCGCCGGTGAGGGCCATCTCCATGGCGCGCTTGCGGCCGACGGTGCGTGCGATGGGCACCATCGGCGTGTGGCAGAACCAGCCGCCCTTGCCGCCGGGGGCGGCGAAGCGCGCGTTGCGGGCGGCCACCGCCAGGTCGCAGGCGGCCACGAGCTGACAGCCCGCCGCCGTCGCCATGCCGTGCACCTGGGCGATCACCACCTGCGGAACCGCGTGGATCGTGTCCATCAGCTCCCGGCAGGCGAGCAGGAGCTCCCGGGTCCGGGCGAGGTCCGCGCCGGCCAGATCGGCGAAGTCGTGCCCGGCGGAGAACACCGGGCCGTTGCCGGCCAGCACGATGCCGCGCGCGCCGGTCTCCGCGACCCGCCGGAACGCCGCCGTCAGCGCCCGCATGTGCGACAGGGACAGCGCGTTGCGCCGCTCCGGGCGGTTCATCGTGATGATCCTGAAGGGGCCGTCCGTCTCGATGAGGACCTCGTCGACGCTCATAGTCGAACGCTACGTCCCCGGCCGCGGCCGGGGCCACCGCGATCCGCCGGGGGGACCCGGCGAAGGCCCGGCGCGGCGGCCCGGCGCGGCGGGCCGGTCAGGCGGGCCGGGTGAGGCGAGGTTCTCACCTGGGGAGAATCGCGGAGTGCGGGTTCGGACGGGGATCAGGGTCGAGGGGATCGTGCAGGGGGTCGGATTCCGGCCGTTCGTGCACGGTCTCGCCACGACGCTCGGCCTGGCCGGGCTCGTGGGCAACGACGCGGGCGGCGTGTTCATCGAGGTCGAGGGCGACGCCGCCGCCGTCGAGCGGTTCCTAGGCGGATTGAGCTGCCCGCCGCCGCCGGCCGTGATCGAGCGGATCACGACCCGGCGGCTCTCGGCCCGGGGTGGCGGCCGGTTCGCGATCGTGGGGAGCGCCGTGGGCGGACGGCGCGGCGCGCTGGTGTCCTCCGACTCCGCCACCTGCGCCGACTGCCTGCGCGAACTGCGGGACCCCGCCGACCGGCGCCACGGTTACCCGTTCGTCAACTGCACCGCCTGCGGGCCGCGCTTCACGATCGTGACGGACGTCCCGTACGACCGGCCGCACACCACGATGGCCGGTTTCGCCATGTGCGCCGGGTGCGCCGCCGAGTACCACGACCCGGCCGACCGCCGGTTCCACGCCCAGCCGGTGTGCTGCCCCGCCTGCGGGCCGCGGCTCGCCCTGCGGGACCGCGACGGCCGTGAGATGCCCGGGGAGCCGATCGAGGAGGCGCGCGGCCTGCTCCGGCGCGGCGGGATCCTCGCGGTGAAGGGCCTGGGCGGCTACCACCTCGCCGCCACGGCCGCCGACGAGGCCGCGGTCGCGGCCCTGCGCGCCCGCAAGCGCCGGGAGGACAAGCCGTTCGCGGTGATGGCGCCCGGCCTGCCGTCCGTACGGCGCCTCGCCCACGTCGGGCCCGCCGAGGAGGCCTTGCTGACGAGCGCCGCCCGGCCCATCGTGCTGCTGCGAAGAAGGGCCGGCGCGCCGCTGGCCGAGGCCGTCGCCCCCGGCGACCGGTCGATCGGCGTGCTGCTGCCGTACACCCCGCTGCACCACCTGCTGGTCCGTGAGCCGCTGGTGATGACGAGCGGCAACGCCTCCGACGAGCCGATCGCCCACCGCGACGCGGAGGCCCTCACCCGCCTGCGGAACGTCGCCGACGCGTTCCTGACCCACGACCGGCCCATCCACGTGCGCACGGACGACTCGGTCGTCCGGGTCTTCGGCGGCGGGGCGCTGCCGGTGCGGCGGTCCCGTGGGTACGTGCCGCGGCCGCTGCCGGTGCCCGCGGGCGGCCCGGCGGTGCTGGCCTGCGGGGCGGAGCTGAAGAACACCTTCTGCTTCGCCGAGGGCGGGCGCGCGTTCGTCTCGCACCACATCGGCGACCTGGAGAACTACGAGACGTTCCGCGCGTTCCGCGAGGGCGTCGAGCACTTCGAGCGTCTCTTCGGCATCGCGCCCGCCGTGCTCGCGCACGACCCGCACCCGGAGTACCTGTCCACCAAGTACGCCCTGGAGCGGGCGGGGGAGCAGGAGCTGCCGCTCATCGGCGTGCAGCACCACCACGCCCACATCGCCGCCTGCCTGGCCGACAACGAGCACGCCGGGCCGGTGATCGGGGTCGCCTTCGACGGCACCGGCCTGGGCACGGACGGCACGCTGTGGGGCGGGGAGTTCCTCATCGCGGACCTGACCGGCTTCGAGCGAGCGGGGCACCTGCGGCCGGTACCGCTGCCGGGCGGCGCGACGGCGATCAGGGAGCCGTGGCGGATGGCGGCCGCGTACGGCGTGCCGAACGACCTGGACGTCGCCCGGCGCAACGCCGCGGCGTGGGACCGGGTCGTCGCGGTCGGCCGGGCCGGCCTGGGCGCACCGCCGACCTCGAGCATGGGCCGGCTGTTCGACGCGGTCGCGGCCGTGCTCGGCGTCCGCGACCGGATCACCTACGAGGGCCAGGCCGCGGTCGAACTGGAACAGCGCGCCGACCCGCGGGAACGCTCGGCCTACCCGGTGCGGCTGGACGACGCGGAGGACGGCGGGCCGTCGTTCGTCGTGCCGGGGGCCGAACTCGTTCAGGCCGTCGTCGAGGACCTGCGCGCCGGCACGCCCGCGCCGACGATCGCCGCGCGGTTCCACAACGCGGTCGGCGACCTGGTCGTCGCCGGAGCCGTCCGGCTGCGCGAGGCGACCGGTCTGACCACGGTGGCGCTGTCCGGCGGGGTGTTCCAGAACCTCCTGCTGCTGGAGCGCGCGGTCACCGGCCTGGAGACCGCGGGCCTCACCGTGCTGGTCCACCACCGCGTGCCGCCGAACGACGGCGGCATCAGCCTCGGCCAGGCCGTGGTCGCCACCGCACGCGCGACGTCGTGCGCACTTTGAGTAGTCGGGTCATTGCGGTGTGCTATCACTGGTGGAGGTGCCCACGGAGGAGGACAGGATGCCGGCAACGGTTCCGTCGACCGTATCGACCCCCCATCGGCGTTCCCGGGCCGCGGCCCGCGACGCGATAGTCGCGGCCATGGCGGCCGCCGCCGCCGCGGCCCTGCTCGTGGGAGCCGCGCCGCGTGCGCATGCGTTCGGCACGGTCGGTCATCTGGCCGAGCACGAGCGCATCACCCGGGCGGCGCTCGGCTGTGCCTCCGGCGCGGGCCCCGACTGCTTCGAGCCCCGATCCCTGGACCAGGTCGCCGGTAGGAAGGGGACGTTCGGTGCGGTGGGCTCGCCGGACAACCCGCTGACGGGGGAGAGCCTGACCTCGGCGGCGCACTGCGACAACGCCGACTACGTTCAGGGTTCCGATTACCGGCCGCAGGACCGGCAGCGAGCGACCACCGCCCTGATCGAGTGCGTCGATCACGCTCGCGCCCGCGTCCGCGCCGGCCTCCACAGGGCTGTCGGCCTGCTCGACACCGACGGGCGTATCAGACCGGGCGAGGTCAGCCTCAAACCCTCGCTGTTCCCGCCGCGTCCGACCGGCGACTGCACCTTCAACCGGGTGTCGGGCCGGGCCAAGTGCGACGTGATCGAGGAGTTCGGGCGCGCCCTGCACGTGGTCCAGGACTTCTACTCCCACAGCAACTGGGCCGACCAGCCCGCGGCCGGCCCGATCGGCGTGCACAACCCGCCCGGCGGCCGGCAGAGCGGCATCAGCCCGCTGTTCGCCCTGTTCGGGGCCGGGCCGACCGCCGCGAGTGTGCCCGGCTGGCTGAGCACCGGCTGCTTCGACGCAAAGGCCGCCATCACCGGCGAACACGCCGGGTGCACCGATGGCGGCCGGACGCGGCTGAAGCACGCCTGGATCAACAAGGACCACGGGGTCATCGACCCCCGCACGGGCGTCACCTCCTGCATCGAGGGGGGCAAGAACATCTGCACCCCGCGTGGGCAGGTCGGGGACGACTTCCATCGCGCCGTACGCGCGGCCATCGACGACACCCGCCGCCAATGGCACGACTTCGCCGCGGCGGTGCGGCGGGCATACCCCGGGCGCGGCGACCGCATCATCTGCGCCCTGACCCACGACGACCCCGTCACGACCTGCCGCTGACACCGCCTCGACGGTTCGGGGAGCCGGACGTGTGCTGGAACGCCTCACCGCGGCGCCGCCCTCGATTCCCGGTCGCGTCGGAGTCGAACGCCGGATAGTGACGCTCCGTGAGTATCGGGATGGTCCGGGGAGGTGGCAGGCCAGGCGCGCGGTCACCGGATCAGGGACTCCGCCGACCCGGGCCGGCGCGCGTACCGACGTGCTCTCCGCGCGGGCATCCGGTCCGCCCCGTGGAGAGCATGCGGGCCGCGATCGACCCTCGAATCAGAGGCCGGGGTTTGTTTGCCCAGCTTATTCGGCATTGCGGCACACCACTTTTTAAGTGATCATGGACGAGTGGCCGCGGCCCACCGGCGCCCGTAGGTTCTGGGAGAGGACGCATCTCGTGATATTCGCTGTAGTGGGGCTGGTGCTGGTCGGCGTCGTCGGCGTGCTGAACCTGGCGATCCTTCTGGTCACGCTCCGTCGATGGCGAGAGCTGGAGACGGCGGGCGGCCTCCCCACCGCCGGAGCCGCCTCCAATGTCCGGATGATCGATCGGATCCCGAGCTTCTCGGCCCGTGCCCTCGACGGCGTCACCGTGACGGAACGGACCCTCCTCGGGAAGGAGACCCTGGTCGGATTCTTCTCGATCACCTGCAGGGCCTGCGCCGAGGCGGTGCCCGTCTTCGCCGGGCACGCCGAGCGGCTGCGGGCCGCCGGCGGGATCTCCGTGGCGATCGTCCACGGAGACGACTCGGCCGAGAGCGCGCTGGCCGCGATGCTCGGCGACGTGATGGACATCGTGATCGCCGAGGACTCGAAGGCCGAGCTGTCGCAGCGGTATGGAGCCAAGCACTACCCGACCTATGCCTGGTACGGCCCCGACGGCATGGTGACCTCGGCCGGTGTGGGCGTCGCCGCCCTGCGCACCGAGCCGGTCGCCCCTTAGCGCCCGAAGGGCGCCCCCTGCGCCACGGGTCCCGCCGCCGCGTTCGCCTCGTTCCCGGCGGTATCCGGCCCGTGTGTGGAAACACCCCCACCACAAGGAGGAGCCATGCTCCAAAGCGTGACCCGGCGTGTCAACCGCGCCATCGAGGCCCTGCTCCCTACGACCACCGCCGACGCCGGCTGCCCGCCGGACACGTACATGCAGTACAAGTACATCAACGGTGTCTGCTTTGGCCGGACCTGCTCGACCAGCGCCAACTGCACCACTCACTGCGGCACCTGGTACAGCTACAGCAACAACTACTGCTGATGCCTCCTCGGCCCGCGTGACGACCGCGTGGCCGCCCTCGGTGAGGGCGGCCACGTCGGTCCGCGCTCTCGTTCGTGGCGCCGGAAAGGACATTCGTGCAATACCTCGTCGCAGGGCTCGTTCTGGTCGCGGGACTCACCACGCTGAACCTGGTGCTGACCGTGGCCCTGGTGCGTCGCTGGCGTGCCCGTCTGAGCGCCCCGCCGGCCGCCCGCCCCGGCCACCTCCCCAGGGACCCGGAACCGGGCATCGCGCCCGGGGACCGGATGCCCGAGTTCACCGTGACCACCGCCGGCGGCGCGAGGCTCACCCGGGACGAATTCGCCGGCCGGCCGGCGCTGATCGCGTTCCTGTCGCTGGACTGCCCTGGCTGCGACGACAGCGTGCCGGCGTTCGCCGAGCACGCGCGCCGGGTGCGGGACGCGGGCGGCCGGGTGATGGCCACGGTGGTCGGCGTCGACGCGGGCGGCAGTGAACTGGCCGCCCGGCTGGCCGGCGTCGCGGACCATGTGGTCCCCGAATTCCTCGACGCGCCTGTCGGCACCGCCTTCGGTGTCCGTTTCTATCCCACCTTCGCCCACTACGCTCCTGACGGGGTCGCCACCGCCGCCGGTGTCGGCCTGCAGCGACTGGCCGAGACCGCGCGAGCCTCGGCACAGTGAGCGCGGACGCTCAGCGGACGGAGCCCGGTGTCTCCGTCGTCCGGGGGATGAAGGCGGCCTACGCGCTCGCCTGGCAGGCCTGCCCCGGCATGGTGTTCCTCCAGCTCGTCATGGCGGTGATCGGTGGCACGGCGCCGGTGGCCACCGCCTGGCTGACCAAGGCCGCGCTCGACGAACTGACAGCCGCGCATCCCCGGACCGGGGCGCTGATGGGGATGGCGGCCGGCATCGGTGTCCTGGGCATCGCGATGGCCACCACCTCGGCCGTCACCACCTACGCGCAGGGACGTGCCCGGCGTGCTGTCGGCCTGCTCTCACAGGACCGGCTGTTCGACGCGGTCAACCGGATGAACGGGCTGGCACGCCTGGAGGAGCCGCGTTTCCATGACCGGCTGCGGCTGGCCCAGCAGTCGGCCGAACACGCCCCGGACCAACTGGTCCAGATGGGCCTGTCCACCCTGCAGGGGACCCTGGGCATCGTCGGGTTCCTGGGCACCCTGGTGGCGATCAACCCGATCATGGCCGGCGTCGCGCTGGCGGCCGCCGCACCGGCGATGATCGCCCATTTGACGCTCAGCCGACGGCGGGCGGGGTTGTTGTGGCGCACCAGCCCCGGCATGCGTCGCAAACTCTTCTACCAGATGCTGCTGACGGACCTGCAGGCCGCCAAGGAGGTCCGCCTGTTCGGACTGGGCGGCTTCCTGCACGGCAGGATGCTCACCGAACTGCGCGCGGCCAACGACGCCGAGGATCGGCTGGAGCGCGGAGTGGTGCGCGTCCAGGTCCTCCTCGCCGCTCTCGGGGCGCTGCTGGCGGCCGGAGGGCTGCTGTGGGCCGTGTACGCCGCGGCCGCCAGGACGATCAGCATCGGTGACGTGTCCGTCTTCATCGGCGCCCTGGCCGGGCTCCAGTCCGGGCTGAGCGGCCTGGTGCAGGGCATCGCCATGGGACACCAGTCCGCTCTCGTCTTCCACCACTATCTGACGGTGGTCGGAATCGAGGACGACCTGGCCGGGCCGGCGCGGCGCCGCGAGCTCCCTCCGCTGGCGCACTCCATCGAACTGCGCGACGTGTGGTTCCGCTACGGGGAGGACGCCCCGTGGGTGCTGCGCGGGCTGAACCTGACCATCCCGCACGGCACCAGTTTGGCGGTGGTCGGGCTCAACGGCGCGGGCAAGAGCACGCTCGTCAAGCTGCTGTGCCGGTTCTACGATCCGGAGCGCGGAGCCGTGCTGTGGGATGGGGTGGACATCCGCGATGTTCCCGTCGCGCAGCTGCGTCAACGGATCGGGGCGGTGTTCCAGGACTACATGGACTACGACCTCACCGCCGCCGAGAACATCGGACTCGGGGATGTGAACGCGATCGACGACGCGGACCGGATCCGGGCCGCCGCCGAGCGCGCCGGTGTCCACGACACCGTCGAGCGGCTGCCGGCGGGCTACCGGACGATGCTGAGCAGGCTGTTCCACGCGGGAGACGAGGAGGACGGTGACGAGGAGGAGGCCGCGCGGACGAGCGGCGTCCACCTCTCCGGCGGACAGTGGCAGCGCCTGGCGCTGGCCCGCGGGCTGATGCGCCAGGGGCGCGACCTGATGATCTTGGACGAGCCGAGCTCCGGTCTCGACGCGGTGGCCGAGGCGGCGGTCCATGACCGGCTGCGGGAACTGCGCACGGGCTCCACCAGCGTCCTCGTCTCGCACCGGCTCAGCGCCGTCCGCCGCGCCGACCGGATCGTCGTCGTGCAGGACGGCCGGATATCGGAGAGCGGCGACCACGCTTCCCTCATCGCGTCCCCGGACGGCGTCTACGCCCGGCTCTTCCGCAGCCAGGCGCAGGGCTACCAGGAGGATCCGGCGGCGGACGGCCCCGGGCCGCAGCCCGGAGGAAGCGAGACGGCGCCGACCACGGTGGCCGCCGGATGAGCCAGGCTCTGGGCTGGGTCATCGGGGCGGCGCTGGTGAGCGGAGCCGTGCCGGCGATCCGGCTGCTGCTGTCCACCGTCACCGTACGGGGCGGCAGCATGACCCCGACCCTGCACCACGGCGATGTGCTGCTGGTGCTGCGCCACCGCCGTCGCCCCCGTCCCGGGCAGATCGTGGTCGTCCAGCGGCCCGACCGGCGGACCGGGTGGAGCGGTCCCGTCGATCTCTCCGGAGCCGCCGGGTGGTACGTCAAACGAGTCGTCGCGGTGGCCGGGGATCCGGTACCACCCTGGGTGGCGGGGGACCGGCCCGGCCGGGTACCGCCGGGCATGCTGGTGCTGCGGGGCGACCACCCCCGCTCGGAGGATTCCCGGCAATGGGGGCTGTGCCCCGCGGACCGCTTGTACGGAGTGATGCTCCTGCGACTGCGCACGGGAGGCGACCGAGCCGCCGCCTGAGGAGCGCGGCAGGGTGACGGCCTGAGTCGGCGTTCTTTGTGGTGGTCGCAGTAGGCTCATCGGGTGAGCGGTGGAGCGTCGAATTCCCCGGATGATCGGTCGGTCGAGAACCCGTCCCGGCGTCCACGCCGATTTCGGCAGGTTCATCCAACGCGGCGTGGTCTGATCCTTTCCTGGTGGGGATTCACCGTCACATTCGCTGGATTGCGTTCGCTGACGTGGGCGATCCATGTTCACGTCGCGGGGTTGGGAAACGTTCACGTCGGTCGTGTTCACATTCACCATTACATTTGGGGAGTTCTGCTGCTGATCGCCGTGGGCGCGTGCGGGCTCGTCGAGAGGTCCACTCTCTGGCGGACCTGGATGGGCCTGGCCTTCGGGATCGGGCTCGCCCTGGTGATCGACGAGGCCGCGTTGCTGATCGAGTTGAAGGACGTGTACTGGAACCGCGCGAGCGGAATCAGCGCCGCCATCGCGATCATCCTCATCGGTGTGGCCGGGAGCATCCTCGCACTCACCCGTGCGCCGCACACCGAGGCCACCGCGCGATGACGAGGCCGAGCAGGCCCGGAGCCCCTCGGCGGCCTGAAAGCATGCACGACGTCGGCGCGATCTCCATGATCGTGTGGGCCGTGAACGCGCCGGATGGCTACGATCTCAGATAGTGGGAGCCTTCGCCATGGAGGGGGGACCGTGAGCGACGTCCAGGGGCCGCCGGACGGTCGCAAGCCGGTGTTCGCCGCCGAACGCCGTAAGCGCATTCTCGAGCTCCTCCGGGCGAACGGCACGCTGTCGCTGCGCCAGCTGGCCGAGGCCGTGCAGTCGTCGGAGGTCACGGTGCGCCGTGACGTGCGCGCGCTCGAGGCCGACGGCCTGCTGGACCGTCACCACGGCGGGGCATCCCTGCCCGGCGAGCTCTCCCGCGAGGCGACGTATCTGCAGAAGGCCCAGGTCGCCGGTGATGAGAAGGCCGCGATCGCCGACCTCGCCGCGGCGCTCGTCGAGGACGGCGACGCCATCGCCATCGGCCCCGGCACCACGACCCACGCGCTGGCGCAGCGGCTGACCGGCCACACCGAGCTGACGGTGGTCACGAACTCGCTCCTGGTCGCGCAGACCCTCGCCGCCTCGCCGCGCATCGAGGTCGTCGTGACCGGCGGCACGCTACGCGGTCCGGTGCAGGCCCTGATCGGCAGCGCGGCGGAGCGGTCGCTGGCCGGGCTGCGGATGCGCCGGGTGTTCATCTCCGGCAACGGCCTGACGGCCGAGCGCGGCCTGTCGACGCCGAACATGCAGGTCGCGGGCACCGACCGGGCGCTGGCCGAGGCGGGTGAGGAGGTCGTGGTGCTCGCCGACCACACCAAGGTCGGGGTGGATACGATGGTGCAGACCGTGCCGCCCGAGCGCATCGACCATCTCGTCACCGGCGAGGAGGCCGCGCCGGAGGAGCTGCACGAACTGAGCGCGCGCGGCGTACGGATCCACGTCGCCCGTCTCTAAGGCCTGTCTCAACGGCTTCACCCGCTTTCATGGGAATCGGCGGGTGACAGTTCCGGGTGCCCTGGATGGTGGCGTAGCGCGTCGAGGACGACGTTGACCGCCGATCGTGGCGGCGATCCGCGGCGGATCGCCGCGGTGATGGTCCGGGTGACCGGCGCGGCGAGCCGGCGGACGGTGACGTGGTACCGCGGATCGACGGCCAGGCCGGGCAGCAGCGCGATCGACAGCCCGGCTTCGACGTGCTGCATGGTCATCAGGTAGTTGCTGAAGCGGCACACCACCCGCGGCTCGAACCCGGCTTCACGGCACAGGCGGGTCGCCAGGTTCGCCATGTAGGACTGTGGCCGGTCGAACGCCCACGGCTCGTCCGCGAAGGCGGCGAGGTCGGCCGGGTCGCGCCCCGCCGCGGGGTGGCCTGGCGGCACGAGGAGCACGATCGGGTCGGTGGCCAGCGGCACGATGTCGAGGTCGGGGCCCAGCGGCTGCTCGACGAAGTCCGTCGTCGTGATGATGACGTCGACGTCGCCCACGCGCAGGGCGGGCATGCTCTCGTGCGGTTCCAGTTCCAGCAGTTCGACGTCGAGGTGCGGGTGGGTCTCGGCGAGCCGGGTGATCGCCGGGACGGCCATGCTGTGGAGCGCGCTCTGGAACGCACCCAGCCGGACGAGGCCGGCGGGCTCCTCGCCGAGGCTGCGCAGCTCGGCGCCGACCGCGGTCATGTGGTCGAGGATCTCCCGGGCCCGCCGCGCCAGGATCAGCCCGGCGGGGGTGAGCCGCACCCGCCGCCCGGTGCGTTCCAGCAGCTGCGTGCGCGTCTCGGCTTCGAGCACGGACAGCTGCTGGGACACGCTCGACGCGCTCAGGTTCGCCGCCTGCGCGACCGCGCGTACGGTCCCCAGCGTGTCGAGCTGGATCAGGAGCCGCAGCCGCCATGGGTTGAGAATCACCGCACCATTCTTGTACGGCTCAGCCGAACAGGACGGCCGGGAACGTGAGATGGACGTGTCGCTCGGCGGGCACCTAGCGTGCGGGGCATGACCGTTACGACCTCCGCCTCACCGTCGGCCTTCTGGGCCGACGCCGACCGGCACCTCGTGCGCTACGCCGGAGCCGGCCGGTTCACGCCCGAGATCATCGACCGCGCCGCCGGGAGCTTCCTGTACACCGAGGACGGCCGGAAGATCCTCGACTTCACCTCGGGCCAGATGAGCGCGATCATCGGCCACTCGCACCCGGAGATCGTGGCCACCGTACGGGAGCAGGTGGGCAGGCTCGACCACCTCTTCAGCGGGATGCTGAGCCGCCCCGTCGTCGACCTCGCCCGGCGTCTGGCCGAGACCCTGCCCGCCCCGCTGGAGAAGGCCCTGCTGCTGACCACCGGCGGCGAGTCGAACGAGGCCGCGCTCCGGCTGGCCAAGCTCGTCACCGGCAAGCACGAGATCGTCTCCTTCGCCCGCTCGTGGCACGGCATGACGCAGGGCGCGGCGTCCGCCACCTACAGCGCGGGTCGCAAGGGATACGGTCCGGCGGCCCCGGGGAACTTCGCCATCCCGGTGCCCAACGCGTACCGGCCCGACGTCACCACCTCCGACGGAGAACTCGACTGGCGGCGGCAGCTCGGCCTCGGCTTCGAACTGATCGACGCACAGTCGGTCGGCAGTCTCGCCGCCTGCATCGTCGAGCCCATCCTGAGCTCCGGCGGGATCATCGAGCCGCCCGCGGGCTACTTCGCCGCCCTGCGCGAGAAGTGCCGCGAGCGCGGCATGCTGCTGATCCTGGACGAGGCCCAGACCGGGCTCTGCCGCACCGGCACCTGGTACGCCTTCCAGCGTGACGGCGTCGTCCCCGACATCCTGACGCTGTCGAAGACCCTCGGCGCCGGGCTGCCGCTCGCGGCCGTGCTCACCAGCGCCGAGATCGAGCAGGAGGCCCATGACCGCGGCTTCCTGTTCTTCACCACCCACGTCGCGGACCCGCTGATGGCCGCGGTCGGCAACACCGTCCTCGACGTGCTGATCCGTGACCGGCTGGACGAGCGTGCCGCCGAACTCGGCGCCCTTCTGCGCGGCGGCCTCGATCAGATCGCGCGGCGGCATCCGGTCGTCGGGGACGTCCGCGGCCGCGGCCTGCTGGCCGGACTGGAACTGGTCGCGGACCGCGAGAGCGGCCGCGGATCGGACGAGCTCGGCGCGCTGGTCACCCGGCGCTGCCTGGAACTCGGCCTGCACATGAACATCGTGCAGCTGCCGGGCATGGGCGGTGTATTCCGGATCGCGCCGCCGCTGACCGCCACGGAGGAGGAGATCTCGCTCGGTCTGGCCATCCTCGACCAGGCCATCGGCGACGTGGTCTCCGGAAGCGGGGCGGCCGCGTCGTAGGGCGACCCCCGCCGGCGGCGCCGGGACCCTGGTGGCCGGTGGTCCCGGCGTGGTATTACCTGCGGTACACCGGCGCGTTACCGGAGGTGCGTCGTGACCGACAGGGCCCTAGAGGCGGCCGGGATCCTCAAGACGTTCCCCGGCACGGTCGCCCTCGACCACGTCTCACTCACGCTGGCGCGCGGGGAGGTGCACGCGCTGACCGGGGAGAACGGCGTGGGCAAGTCCACGCTCGTCAAGATTCTCTCCGGGGTCCACCGGCCCGACGCCGGACGGCTGCGGCGCGACGGCGAGGTGGTCCGCTTCGGCAGCCCGCTGGACGCCCGCCGGTCCGGCGTCATGGCGGTGCACCATGACGGCGCGCTCATCCCGTCGCTGAGCATCGCCCGCAACCTGTTCGCCGGTGCCGAGCCGAAGGGCCGGTTCGGCCTGATCGACCTCGCGCGGATGAACGACCAGGCCGCCGAGGTCCTCGCCGGGTACGGGCTGCGGGTCGACGTGCGCCGGCCGCTGGCGACGCTGGACCCGGGCGCGCGCACGCTCGTGGCCCTGGCCCGCGCGGTGACGGCCGGCGCCGAGGTCCTCATCCTCGACGAGCCGACCGCGGAGATGGCGCCGCGGCAGATCGAGGCGCTGTTCCGCGTCGTGGCCGGGCAGCGCGAGCGGGGCCGTGCGGTGCTGTACGTCAGCCACCGGCTCGACGAGCTCTACCGGCTCGGCGACCGGCTGACCGTGCTGCGCGGCGGTCGGGTCGTGCACAGCGGGCCGTTCGCGGGTCTGGAGCGGCGCGCGCTGGTGTCGATCATGCTGGGGCGGCGGCTTCCCCGTGTGTCGCCCGCCGTGCCCGAGGCGGCCGCCGAGACGCCGGCCGACCCGCCGTACCTCCGTGCCACCGGGCTCACGCGGCGGCATGCGCTGGCCGACGTCTCGCTGGAGCTGCGGGAGGGCGAGGTGCTGGGGCTGGGCGGCCTGCTCGGCGCGGGCCGTTCGGAGACCGCGAAGGCGATCGCGGGGGCCCTGACCCTGGACGCCGGCCAGGTCACCGTGGCCGGCGCGCCGCTGCGGCGGCGTTCGATCGCCGGGGCGATCCGGGCGGGGGTGGGGCTCCTGCCGGAGAACCGCGCCGTCGAGGGGATCATCCCGTCGCTGTCCGTCCGCGACAACATCGCGCTGGCGGCGCTGCCCCGCCTGTCGCGCTTCGGGCTCGTCTCCGGCGCGCGGATCGACCGGGTCGTGGAGACCTTCATGCGCCGCCTGCGCATCAAGGCGACGTCGCCGCTGCAGAAGGTCGCCGAGCTGTCCAGCGGCAACCAGCAGAAGGTCCTCCTCGCCCGCTGGCTGGCGATGCAGCCGAAGGTGCTGCTGCTGGACGAGCCGACGCGCGGCATCGACGTGGGCGCCAAGGCCCAGCTGCGGGACCTGCTGGACGAGCTGGCCGTCGCGGGCCTGGCCATCCTGCT
Source organism: Actinoallomurus spadix (assembly GCF_024055725.1). GTDB lineage: Bacteria > Actinomycetota > Actinomycetes > Streptosporangiales > Streptosporangiaceae > Actinoallomurus > Actinoallomurus spadix. The sequence goes on from NZ_JAMXMX010000001.1 coordinate 104,274, forward strand.
GATCTCCTCCGACCTGGAGGAGCTGGTCTCCGGCTGCGACCGCGTCGTCGTGCTGCGCGACGGCGCGGTCGCGGCGGAGCTGACCGGCCTGGAGATCACCGAGGAGCGCATCATCACGGCCATGGCGTCCGCCGGCGGCGTGCCGCCGGCGGACGGTTGACCTGCTCCTCGGACCTGCTCCTCGGACCGGCTCCTCGGACCGGCTCCTCGGACCGGCTCCTCGGACCGGCTCCTCGGGCTCTGCCCCTCGAGCCTGCTCCCCAGCCTCTGCTCCTCAGCCCTGCTCCATCCGCCATTCGAGGATGCCGCCCGACACCCCGTCGCCGAGGTGGGCCTCCAGCCGGAACGCCGTGGCCCGTACCGGGGTGAAGGTCGTGCGGTTGTACGTGTCCCGCGCGGTGCCGTACGCCGAGGGGTTCTCGACCGGCAGCCACGTGTCGCCGTCGCGGTACAGCAGCCGCCACGACACCGGGACGCGGCACTGCCCCTGGCCCGTGTCGTCGAACCAGTAGACGGAGGCGGCCGACGCCGTGACCGGCTCCGGGTAGTCGTACTGGACCCACTCGACGCCGCCGCGGTGGTCCCACCAGGTGAACCGGGGGATCGACTGGTCACCGGAGCCGGACGGCTCGATCCCGTCGCACAGTGCCTCCGTCGTGTCTCCCTGCCACGTGTGGGAGGCGGTGGCGATCGGCACGAGCCGCCACTCCCGCGCGTCCGGGCCATGGCCGATGACCGGGAACGCGGTGAGGCGCAGCCGGGCGGCGCCCATCGGGATCAGCGTGACGGTCTCGGCGGGTTCGCCCGACCGTACCGGGCCGTCCTGCAGCGGCCGGATGACGTTCTCGTCGTCGGCCCGCCAGTTGGGGATCCGCCGGGCGCGGGCGCGGATCTCCAGCGGCGTTCCCCGCCGGGTGAAGGGGTTGCCGCGCGCCGATCGCCGCAGCAGGCGCAGCGACCGGCCGTCGAGGCCGTAGTTCCACGGTGAGCCGGCGGTGACCTCGTACTCCGGCCACGCCGTGGTGCCGGCGTATCGCCGCCACTCCTCCTCGATCGCGAGGGAGAAGGTGAGCGGGCCGTACTCCACCGAGACCGCGCCGTGGTTCTTCGCCCAGGTGCGGGTGGTGGCGCGCATGGGCAGGCGCAGCTCGACCCGGTCCCCGTGCCGCCAGGTACGGGTGACGGCGACGTAGCACGGCGGTGCCGCGCGCAGGGGGGCGGGCGTGCCGTTCACGCGCAGCGCGGGCTCCGCGCACCAGCCGGGGACCCGCAGGTACAGCGGGAACTCGACCGGACGCGGCGTCGAGATCCGCAGCGTCACGGTCTCCTCGAACGGGTACCCGGTCTCCTCGGTCACGGTGACGGCGGTGCCGTCGGTGCCCACCTTCGCCGTCACCTCGGACGCGGCGTACATCGAGGCGCACAGTCCGGCGTCGTACGTCGCCAGCCACAGCTCCTCGGCGTAGTACGGCCAGCCCATGCCGTAGTTGTGCGGGCAGCAGCGGTAGTCGTGCACCCCGGGCCGGTACGCCTGCATCGCGAAGTCGTTGTCGAACTGGCCGTGGGTCTTGGCGGCGTCGTCGAGCCGGACGGAGTTGGCGCTGGTGATGTAGTGGGTGCCGCGCTGCGCCGGGTCGAAGGCGGCGGGCAGCGAGTTGACCGCGATGTCCTCGCAGCGGTCGGCCCACACCGGGTCCCCGGTGATGCGGGTCAGCAGCTCGAAGCTGTGCATGAGCTCGACGAACCCGCAGGTCTCCATGCCCTGCCGGGGGTCGGTGAAGTACGGGCGGCAGTTCTCGTCGCCGGCGAACCCGCCGCCGGGGAACTGCCCGTACGTCCCATGATCACGTCGTGGTTCCGGTACGTCGCCGCGCGCAACGCCGGGTCGCCGGTCAGCACGCCGTACTGGAGCGGCTCGCGGAACCCCTGGGCGAGGTTCACGTTGTGCATCGTCGGCAGGCCGGTGACGTAGTCGGCGGAGCCGGCGTGGATCTTGCGGACGAGGTCGAGGAGCCGGTCGTCCCCGGTGCGGTTGTAGACCCAGTACACGCTGTCGATGGTGTCGCCCCAGCGGTACGCGCCCCAGCCGCGCCGGAACACCTCGGCGGGCTGCCGGTTCTGGAAGTCGAAGTAGCGCGCCAGGAACGGCGTGATCCGCTCGTCGCCGGTCGCCTCGGCGTAGGAGCGGAGCGCGTCGAGGACGGGCATGTGCGGCCAGAAGTCCGGGCCGCTCTCGAGGGAGGTCCGCAGGGCGGCCGGGCCGAACCAGCCGTCCGGCTGCTGCGCGGCCAGGATGCCGTCCACCCAGCGGCGGGTCAGGGTCCGTACGCGCTCGTCGCCGGTCACGAGGCCGAGGTCGGTGAAGCCGCGCAGCCAGTACGGCAGCTCCTTCCAGCCCGCCTTCGCGGGATCGACCCATCCGTTCGTGTCGTAGTCCAGGTAGTCCGACACCTCGGGCATGCGGCCGTTCAGCCCTTCGACCTGCAGGTCGAGCTGCCGCCGCAGCCACCCCTTCGGCCGTACGCTCCCCGGCGGCAGCTTGAGGAAGGGCGCAGGCCGCAGCGGCGCGCGGTTCGGCGTGTAGTGCCCGCCCGGCGCGGCGGCCTCCACGGTCGGCAGGACGCGCACGAGCACGCGGTCCCGGGAGTCCGCGTCGGCGGGCCGGGCGCCGACGCCGGCGGCGGCGACGCCTCCGGTGACGGCGAGACCGCGGGTGAGGAACGCCCGTCGTTCCATCGGCTCTCTCCTTCGCGCGGGAGGCGGGAGGGACCCGCAGGTCCCTCCCGCGTCACGTCACTTGCCGGACTGGTAGAGCTTGGCGACGTCGTCGGCGGACAGGGCCCGGTCGAAGACGTGCACCTGGTCGAGGGCCCCGGGCCAGTAGTCGACGGGGTTGCCGCCGTACTTGCCGCGGCCGATCACCGTGTGCCCGGTGGAGCGGTCGCCGAGGCAGGCGGCCGCGGTGCCGGCCTTCTGCCCGTCGACGTACAGGGTCAGCGTGCCGGTGGCGGCGTCACGGACCCCGACGAGGTGGTACCACCGGCCGGTCTCCGGGGCGGCCGGCGCGAGCGCCCGCACCCCGGCGAAGCTGAACGCGAACCGGTCGTCCTGCCCGGAGTACTGCAGGAAGAAGGCACTGTTGCTGTCGCCGTCCTGGCTGACCGCGGTGGCGAACCCGCCGCGCCGGTCGAGCTTCACCCAGGCGGACACGCTGTAGTTCCCGGTGGTGTCCAGGATGGCGGCGCCGGTGTCGGCGTACTGGTTCGAACCGTTGAACTGCAGCGCGGACCCGGAGTGCCCGGCCGTCCACGCCGGCCCGTTCACGAGCGTCGCGTCGTGGCCGCCGGCCGCGTCCTTGGCGACCGTGCCGGACCCCTCGTCGAGCGGGTAGAAGCTCACGCCGTCGAGTCCCGCCTTACCGGGCGGGAAGGTCGTCGCGTCGCCCTGACCGACCGAGGAGGACGCCTTGATGAGGGCCTCGTTGGCCGCGCGGACGTCGTCAGCACCGGGCTTGAGCACCTGGCGGTCGTAGGTGTAGATGCCGTTCAGCTCGTTCTCGACGTCGGTGATCTGGGTGTAGACCGAGGCCGAGACGCCGCACCGCTTCTCCACGTCGAGCAGGCGGTTCTGCAGTTCGGTGTAGCGCCGGGTCAGCGTGGCCGAGTCGGGCTCCATCTCGTACGCGAAGCCGTGCGCGGGGTCCCACATGTGGCCGTCGACCTTGAGACCGAGGCCGCCGTACTCCCCGTCGACCGCGGCCCGCGCGCCCTGCTGGACCGGCGAACCGGGACCGACGTAGGTGTGGTCGTCGTAGATGTCGCCCGAGGTGATGTTCGGGATCGACTCACAGCAGTTGGTGCCGCTGTCGACGTTCACGAGGCGGCTGGGGTCCCAGCCCTTGACCTGCGCGGCGATCCGGTCCGGCTCGTACTCGCCCCAGCCCTCGTTGAAGGGCACCCACACGACGATGGACGGGTGGCTGCGGTGCTGGTCGACGAGGTTGCGCAGCTCGGTCTCGAACTGCGTCTTGACCGCCGCGGACGGCGAGTGGCCGGCGTACGTCGCGGGCATGTCCTGCCACACGAGGAGCCCGAGTTTGTCCGCCCAGTAGTACCAGCGGTCGGGTTCGACCTTGACGTGCTTGCGGACCATGTTGAAGCCGAGGCGCTTGTGCGCCTCTAGGTCGAACTTCAGGGCGCTGTCGGTCGGCGCGGTGTAGATGCCGTCCGGCCAGAAGCCCTGGTCGAGCGTGCCGACCTGCATGACGAATTCGCCGTTCAGCAGCATCCGGACCTTGCCGTCGGGACCCTTGCCGAGGCCGATCGAGCGCATCCCGAAGTAGGAGCCGACCTTGTCGACGACCTTGTGACCGTCCCGGACCCTGACCTTCAGCGTGTACAGGTACGGGTCGTCGGGCGTCCACAGGTGCGGTTTGGTGATCGGGATGCTCAGCTCGGAGTTCGCCGCGCCGATGGCGCGGCCGACCTTGTGGTTCCCGGCGTACGCGGTCGCCTCGACGGTCGCCCCCGAGTCCCCGGCGACGTGCGTGGTGAGCCGCAGCGTCTTGCTCGCCAGGTCGGGGGTGGCGTCCAGGCGGGACACGTACGACGTGGCGACCGGCTCCATCCAGACGGTCTGCCAGATGCCGGAGGACGGGGTGTAGAAGATGCCGTCGCCCGGCGAGCGCTGCTTGCCGAGCGCCTGGGTGCCGATGTCGGTCGGATCGTCGACGCCGACGACCAGTTCCTGCGGCCCCTTGCCCCGGACGGCGTCGGTGACGTCGGCGGAGAAGCCGTCGTAGCCGCCCGTGTGCGTGGCGACCTGCGTGCCGTTCACGTAGACGGTGGCCTTGTAGTCGACGGCCTGGAAGTGCAGGAGCAGCCGGTCGCCGTGCCAGGAGTTCGGCACGGTGAACGTCCGGCGGTACCACATGTGGTCGACGTGGCGCTTGATCCCGGACAGCGCCGACTCGACCGGGTAGGGGACGAGGATCCGCTCGCCCAGGGTCTTGCCCGTCGGTGGCGCCTCGCCGGCGGAGGCCTGGGCGAACTCCCACTCCCCGTTCAGGTTCTGCCACTTGGACCGCGTCAGCTGGGGCCGCGGGTAGTCGGGGAGCGCGTTGGCCGGCGAGACCTTGTCGGTCCACGGGGTGGTCAGCGGCGGGGTCTGGGCCTTCCAGGCCGGGGCGGGTGCGGACGCGGAGGCGCGCGCCGACGCGGGGGCGACGAGCGCGGCCAGCAGCGCGACCGCCACGCCGATGGCGGCGGCCGGGCCGCGGGGCCTGGCGAGGCTGGCTGATCGAAGGGTGGGCACGGCAGACTCCCATCTGTTGGAACAGGGTGATGGGCGGACGGGCGCGGGCGCCGGCAGGCGGCCGCGCCGGAACGGACGGAGGTCAGGAGGGGCACTGGGACGTCCGGTACCGGTGAGGACAGCATGAAGGGCTCTGATCGATCCTGCAAGATTCAGACCGGAAATTCCGACCGATGCTGATCGCTATTGACAGAACTCGATCGTGGGTGCGTCAATAACCGGCATCTCGCCTCCGCCCTGGGGAAGGACCGCCCATGACCATCCCTCTGCACCGCCCGCGCGCGGTCACGCTCACCACCACGATCGTCGCGATGACCGCCCTGGTCGCCGCCGGCTGCGCCAAATCCGAGAAGGACCAGCAGACCGGGGGCGGGGGCGCCCAGGCCGGGCAGGTGGTGCAGAGCCCGTCGGGTTCCGCGCCCTCCTGCACGATCGGCAAGTTCGGGGGCACGAAGTTCGACCCCAAGACCGCGGTCGTGGGCTTCTCCCAGTCCGAGAAGGAGGCCAACCCGTTCCGCATCGCGGAGACGGCCTCGATCAAGGCGGAGGCGAAGCAGCAGGGGATCGGTGGCCTGCGGACCACCAACGGCCAGTCCCAGTTCAGCAAGCAGATCAGCGACGTCCAGCAGCTCATCGCCCAGGGGGCCAAGGCGCTCGTCATCGCGCCGCTGAACTCCGACGGCTGGGAGCCGGTCCTGCAGCAGGCCGCCGCCAAGCACATCCCGATCATCACGATCGACCGGAAGATCAACGCGACCGCCTGCAAGGACTACGTGACCTTCATCGGGTCCGACTTCTACCAGCAGGGCAAGCGCGCCGCCGACCAGATGATCAAAGCCCTGAACGGCAAGGGCAAGGTCGCGATCCTCCTCGGCGCGTCCGGCAACAACGTCACCACCGAGCGCACCGCCGGCTTCAAGGACGAGATCGCCAAGAAGGCGCCCGGTATCCAGATCACCTTCGAGCAGACCGGCGACTTCGCCCGCGAGAAGGGCCAGCAGGTCACCGAGCAGATGATCCAGAGCCACCCCGACGTCAACGCGATCTACGCGGAGAACGACGAGATGGCGCTGGGCGCGGTCACCGCGCTCAAGGGCGCCGGCAAGAAGGCCGGCGACATCAAGATCGTCTCCGTCGACGGCACGCGCAACGCGGTATCGCAGATCGTCAGCGGCTGGATCTACGCGGTCGTCGAGTCCAACCCCCGCTTCGGCCCGCTGGCCTTCCAGACGCTCGCCAAGTTCGAGAACGGCGAGCCGATCCCCGACAAGGTCATCATCTCCGACCGGGAGTACGACTCCTCCAACGCCAAGGCGTCGCTCTCGTCCGCGTACTGACGCCGGCGCCCGTACCGATCGAATGCTCCGACACGACCGGGGGTACCCGTGACCGATCCCGTCCCCGAGCAGCGGAACGCCGGTGACCCGCCGGTGCTGGAGGCCCGCGACATCGTCAAGCGCTTCACCGGCGTGCTCGCCCTCGACCGGGTGTCCCTCAGCCTGCGTCCCGGCGAGGTCCACGCGCTCGTCGGCGAGAACGGCGCGGGCAAGTCCACCCTCATCAAGGTGATCACCGGCGTGCACCGGCCGGACGAGGGCGAGGTGCGCCTCGCCGGCCGGCCCGCCGGGTTCACCGGGCCGCTGGACGCCCAGCGCGCCGGCGTCCAGGCGGTGCACCAGGAGATCGGGCTGGTCCCGGACCTCAGCGTGGCCCGCAACCTGCTCCTCGGCCGCGAGCCGCGCCGCGCCCTCGGCCTCATCGACACCCGCCGCATGCACCAGGAGGCCGCCCGGACGCTCGAGTCGTACGGCGTGCGGGTCGACGTCCGGCTGCCGCTGCGCTCCCTCGGCGTGGGCGCCCAGCAGATGGTCGCGCTGGCCCGCGCCGTCTCGGTCGACGCCCGCGTCGTCATCATGGACGAGCCGACGTCCTCCCTCGAACCCCGCGAGGTCGAGACGCTGTTCGGCGTCATCGACCGGCTGCGCGGGCAGGGGATCGCGGTGATCTACGTCAGCCACCGGCTGGACGAGCTCTACCGCATCTGCGACGGCGTCACGGTCCTGCGCGACGGCCGGGTCGTCCACCAGGGGGCCCTCGCGGACCTGGACCGGCTCCGCCTCGTCTCCCTGATGCTGGGCCGCGACGTCGCCCAGGTCCGCGCCGAGGGCGTCACGCGGTTCTCCGGCGCGCACGAGGCGGCCGGGGAGCCGGTCCTGGAGGCGCGCGGGCTGAGCAGCCGGCACCTCCTCGACGACGTGTCCCTGACCATCCGGCCCCGCGAGGTGGTCGGCCTGGGCGGCCTGCTCGGCGCGGGTCGTACCGAGACGGCCAAGGCCATCGCCGGCGTGCTCCCGCTCGACGCGGGCGGGGTCACCGTGGCCGGGCTCCCGGTCCGGCGGGGCTCGGCCACGGCCGCCGTACGAGCGGGGATCGCGCTGCTGCCCGAGGACCGCAAGGCCGAGGGCATCGTGCCGACCCTCTCGGTCCGCGACAACATCGCCCTGGCCGCCCTCCCGCGCCTCGCCCGCGCCGGCGTCGTCTCCGACGCCCGCATCGACCGGATCGTCGAGACCTTCATGAGGCGACTGCGGATCAAGGCGACCGGCCCGCACCAGCCGGTCGCCGAGCTGTCCGGCGGCAACCAGCAGAAGGTCCTGCTGGCCCGCTGGATGGCCACCGAGCCGAAGGTCCTGCTGCTGGACGAGCCGACGCGCGGCATCGACGTCGGCGCGAAGGCGGAGGTCCAGGCGCTCGTCGACGAACTCGCCGAGGACGGCCTCGCCGTCCTGCTGATCTCCTCGGACCTGGAGGAGCTGGTCGAGGGATCGGACCGCGTCGTGGTCTTGCGTAACGGCGCCGTCGTCGGTGAGCTGACCGGGGACGAACTCACCGAGGAGGCCGTGATGACCACGATCGCCGCGCACACGCGAGAGGAGGTCGCATGAGCGACATCACCGCCGACACCGCCGTCGCGCCGCCCCGGCCGGCCGGCGCGCGGACGCTGGCCTGGCTGCAGAACTACGGGGTGTACGCCGCGATCGCCGCGCTCATCGTCGTGAACATCGCCATCACCCCGCACTTCCTCAGCACCGAGAACCTCCGCACCCAGCTCGTCCAGGTCGCGCCCGTCGTCATCGTCTCCCTCGGCATGGCCCTGGTGATCGGCACCGAGGGCGTCGACCTGTCCGTCGGCTCGGTCATGGCGCTGGCCACCGCGCTCATCCCGCTGTACCTCGGGTACGGCGTCGGCGCGGCGATCCTGGTCGCCCTCGTCGGCGGCGTCGCGGTCGGGCTGGTGAACGGCTCGCTCGTGGCGTTCGTGAACGTCCAGCCGATCGTCGCCACCCTCTGCCTGTTCGTCGGCGGCCGGGGGCTCGCCCTGGTGCTCGCCGGCGGGCGGCTCAAGGACGTGCAGAACGGGACCCTCCTCGACCTCGGCTCGTCGAGCGTCGCCGGGATCCCGCTGCCCGTGGTCGTCGCGGGCGTGCTGACCGTGCTGATGGCGGGCGTCGTCCGGCGGACGACCTTCGGGCGGCAGCTCGTCGCGATCGGCGGCAACCGCACCGCGAGCGTCCTGTCCGGGCTGCCGGTCCGGCGCGTCCTCCTGCTGGTGTACGTCCTGTCCGGCCTGCTCGCCGCGGTCGCGGGCGTGCTCGCCACCGCCCGCCTGCAGGCCAGCGACCCCTCGTCGCTCGGCCTGCTGATGGAGCTGTCGGCGATCACCGCGGTCGTGGTCGGCGGCACACCGCTCACCGGCGGCCGGGTGCGGGTGCTCGGCACCGTCGCCGGCGCGCTACTGATCCAGCTCGTACGCGCGACGCTGATCAAGCACAACCTGCCCGACTCGGTCGCCCAGATGGTGCAGGCAGTGATCATCCTTGGCGCCGTGTACGCGGCGAGGGGAGGGACCGGACGATGACCACCGGGCAAGCGACGGCCGAGACGCCCGTCACCCAGGACACCTACGCGCTGAGCGGACGCGACCGCGCCTTCGGCCTGATCCAGCGCCACGGCGCCACCGCGGTGCTCGTCCTCCTGCTCGTCGTCGGCTCACTCTCCTTCAGCCGCTTCCCGACGGGGGAGAACCTCGGCGACATCGCCATCACGTCCTCGTTCCCCGCGATGGTGGCGCTCGGCATGACGTTCGTCATCATCACCGGCGGCATCGACCTGTCGGTCGGCTCGGTCTTCGCCCTCGGCGGGGTGCTGGCCGCGTACGCCGTGCGGTGGGGGACCGTGGCCGGGCTCCTGGTGCCCCTGCTGGTGTGCGGCGCGATCGGGCTGGTGCAGGGCCTGCTGATCGCCCGGGTCCGGCTGGCGCCCTTCATCGTCACCCTGGCCGGCCTGCTCGGCGCGCGCGGCCTGCTGCTGTCGATCTCCCACGAGGGCGCGACGACGTACCTCATCCCGCACGGCTCGGTGCTCGCCCGGCTCGGCCAGGGACACCTGTTCGGCCTGGGCTACCCCGTCTACCTGACGCTCGCCCTCTTCGTCGTCGGCGGCGTGGTCCTGCAACGGACCGGGTTCGGCCAGGCGGTGTACGCCATCGGCGGCGCCGAGGACGCCGCCGCGCTCATGGGCGTGCCGGTCGCCCGCACGAAGATCGTCGTGTACGTGCTGTCCGGCATGCTGGCCGGGCTGTCCGGCACGCTGAACGCCGCCCGCCTGTCCTCGGGCGTCACCATCCTCGGCACCGGCATGGAGCTCGACGTCATCGCCGCGGTCGTCATCGGCGGCACGCTGCTGACCGGCGGCGCGGGCTCGGTCAGCGGCACGATCGCGGGCGTCCTCCTCCTCGGCGTCATCCAGAACCTCATCAACCAGATCGGCGACCTGTCCTCCTCCTACCAGCAGGTCGTCAGCGGCGCGTTCCTCGCCGTCGTCGTGGTGGCGCAGACCTACCTCAGCCGCGCCCGCCGGTTGTGACGGATCCCCCGGAGGCCGTGTCAGGTCCGGCGGCGTGCGGATGACGCGTCCGGCCGCCGCCGGACGGCCCCCGGGCGGGGTCGGCCCAGATGCGGAGAAGGCCGTCCCTGCCGATCGCCACCGCGCGGGCAAATCTCGGTCAACGGCCACGAGCCCGACGGGGCGCGGGGAGGCACGCAGGCGATGATCGCCTGGCGTGCATCCGATCAACGCGCCGGGGGGCGAGATGGGGGATCAGGCGGGCGGCTTCGCCGATGCCGTTGCTGCTGATGGAACCGCTGGTCGCGGCGGCGGTGGCCCCACCACGGTGGGCGCGGAGCGCAGACCGGGTCGTCGCCGCGGGCTCCGAGCGTGCACCGCCGGCCTGATCGCCGTCACGGGTGGTCTGCTGGGGGCGGGGGCGGTGTCCGCGCCCGCCGAGAGCGGCGTGAGAGCCACGGCCGGTCGCGAGGTCGCGGCGGCGAAGGGACGAGTGGCCGAGGCGTACGGGCGCCTGCCGCTGGCGTTCGAGCCCAACCGCGGGCAGGCGGCGGCCGGGATCCGCTATCTGGCGCACGGCCCTGGATACGGGGTGTTCATCACGGCGGACCGTACGGTCGTCACCCTGGCGCCGCACGCGGCCGCGAAGGCCGGCGGCCGCGCGTACGCGATGCGGACACGGCACCTGAGACGTGCCGAGCGCGACCGGCGGGCGGTGCTGTCCTTCCGCGCGGTCGGCGGCGCCGCGGATCCGGTGATCGCCGGGGGGAGCCCGCTGGCCGGACGGGTCAACTACCTGCGCGGGCGTGACCGCGCAGCCTGGCGGACGAACATCCCGACCTACCGCGAGGTGACCGAGCGGGGCGTGTACCGGGGCGTCGACCTGCGCTGGTACGGCACGCGGCAGGGCCTGGAGTACGACGTCACCGTCGCGCCCGGCGTCGATCCGGGGAAGGTGCGGTTCGCGATCGGCGGTCTGCGCGCACGACCGCACCTGACCGGCCGCGGGGACCTGGTGCTGCCCACCGCGCTCGGGGATGTCGTACAGCGGGCACCCCAGGCCTACCAGGTCGTGAACGGCAGACCGCGGCCGGTGGCGGCGCGCTTCACCCTCGCGGGCGCCGATCAGGTCGGTTTCGCGCTGGCGGACCACGACCGCGGCCGGCCGTTGATCATCGATCCCCGGCTCGACTACTCGACCTACCTCGGCGGTACCGGCTACGACGAGGGCAACGGGATCGTGGTGGACTCCGCCGGCAGCGCCTATGTCACCGGCGACACCAACTCGGCGGACTTCCCCGTCGAGAGAGCGGTCCAGCGCCGGCTGAGGGGCGGCTTCGACACGTTCATCACCAAGCTCGACCCGACCGGCACGGCGCTGGTCTACTCCACATACCTCGGCGGCAGCGGCGAAGACCTGGGCATCGGGATCGCGCTGGACTCCGCCGGCGCGGCCTATGTCACCGGAGAGACGGACTCCGACGACTTCCCGGTCACGTCCGGGGCCTTCCAGACCGGCTACCACGGCAACGGGGACGCCTTCGTCACCAAGCTCGACCCCAGCGGCGGCGCCCTCGCCTACTCCACCTACCTGGGGGGCGGCGAGAACGACCAGGCCGACGGGATCGGAGTGGACGCCTCCGGCGACGCCTACGTCGCCGGGTACACCTACTCCGGCGACTTCCCGCGTACGACCGGTCCATCGATGTCCGGGGGCACCGACGCCTTCGCCGCCAGGCTCGGCCCCACCGGCGGCACGCTCCTCTACTCCAGGTACCTCGGCGGCAGCGACTACACCGAGGCCGACGGGCTCGCGGTGGACGCCTCCGGTAACGCCTACCTCACCGGCCTCACCGCGTCCTCGGACTTCCCGACGACGGCAGGGGCGGTCCAGGGCTCGCCGGGCGGCGCCCTCGACGCGTTCGTGACCGAGCTATCCCCGGCCGACGGCGCACTGATCTACTCGACCTATCTCGGTGGTACCGGCAGCGAGCTCGGCTACGAGATCGCCGTCGGGTCCTCCGGCAACGCCTACGTGACCGGGGTCACCGACTCCACCGACTTCCCGACCACGGCCGGCGCCTTCCAGACCACGTTCCGCGGCGGGTACACCGACGCGTTCGTGACCGCGCTCGGTCCGACCGGCGGCGCGCTCGTGTACTCGACCTACCTCGGGGGCGCACGCGACGATCAGGGCGACGGGATCGCGGTGGACGCGTCCGGCGACGCCTTCGTCACCGGGGCCACCGACTCCAGGAACTTCCCGGCCACCACCGGAGCGTTGCAGCCCGCGTACGGCGGCGGGGGCAGCGACGCGTACGTGACCGAGTTCGACCCGGCCGGCAGTGCGCCGGTCCACTCCACGTACATCGGCGGCACCGCGTACGACGAGGGCGATGGGATCGCGGTGGACGCGTCCGGCAGCCCGTACCTCACGGGCGTCACCGACTCCAGGAACTTCCCGCGCACGTCCGGGGCCTTCCAGACCGCGTACGGCGGCGGGATCGCCGACGCGTTCGTGCTGAGGCCGAACCTCGCCGCACCCGCTCCCACGCCGGCCACCGCGCCGAGGCGCGTGTCCCGGCGGCAGCGCGAGTCTCAGTCGCAGCAGGCGAGACACCGGCAGGCAGGGGGAGGGAACGCGGTGGCGGACAACACCAACGACTCGGCGGTGACCGGGAACGTCAGATCCGGCGCGGACCACGTGGGCGTGGACTCCGCGCGGTCACGCCTCCATCGGCTGCGGCGCGGTCACTCGTACCGGCGGACGGCGCCGCTCGCGCGCAGCGGGCGATGAGACAAGGAGATCCTCATGCTCACACGGATGCTGGCACCGGTGGCGCTGGCCCTGCCCCTGGCCGTCGCGGCGAGCGCCCTGCCGGCGGGCACTCCGGCGATGGCCCGCTCACGGGCGGCGACCGCGGGTCGCGCGTCCGGCCCCGGCGAGGACGGGGCGGCCGCCGCCGACCCCAGGTACATGATCGCGGTGGGGGACATCCCGCCCTGCGGGCTGGGTTTCAACACGCCTTCGCCGAGGGCGATCGCCACGGCGAAACTCGCCCTGTCGCTCAGAAAGCTCCATTCCTCGCTGGGATTCATCGGACTCGGCGACCAGAGCAACGGCACCGGAACGTTCAAGGAGTACACGGACTGCTACGCCAAGAGCGGCTGGGGGGCCCTGAAATCCGTGACCCGTCCGTCGCTCGGAAATCACGAGCAGTACGCGGGTAATGCGAATGCCGCCGGTTACTTCAAGTACTTCGATGGGGCGGCGGGCTCGGCGGCGAAACCTTATTACGCCTTCGACGTCGGTACCATCTGGCACTTCATCGCGCTGGACTCGGAATGCCAGTTCGCGGGGGGATGCCAGGCGGGCTCGCCGCAGGAGACCTGGCTGCGGACCCACCTCACCGCCTACCGCAAAGCCCATCCGCACCGCTGCATCCTGGCCTACTGGCACCGTCCGCTCTTCTCTTCATCGGACGCGACTCCCCAGGCGGAGTACAAGACTCCGCAGGTCTACCCGTTCTGGCAGGACCTCTATGCGGCCAATGCCGCCATCGTCATGAACGGGCATTTTCACGGCTATGAGCGGTTCGCTCCGCAGACGCCGAATCACGTGCTCGACCAGGCCGGGGGAATCCGGGAGTTCGTGGTCGCCACCGGCGGCTCGAACTTCTACGGATTCCTCTCCCCGCCGGCCGTCCACAGCCAGGTGCGTCTCACCTTCGTGCCGGGCGTCATGCTGCTCACTCTCAAGGATCGCGCGTACGACTGGGCCTTCTACGACACGACCGGCAAGATCCGTGATTCAGGAGTCGACCACGCCTGCCCTCAATAGCGACGGATCCGCGTGGTCAGGCCACCTCGCAGGGCGAGCCGTTGAGCGTGAACGCCGTCGGCGCGGCCGTGTCGCCGGTGTGGCCGGCCTGGAAGCCGATGCCGGCGGACGCGCCGGGCGCCAGCGAGCCGTTGTAGGAGGCGTTCGTGGCGGTCACCTGGCTCCCGGAGGAGCTGAAGGTCGCGTTCCAGCCCGAGACGATCGTCTGCCCGGCGGGGAGGGTGAACTTCAGCGACCAGCCGTCGATCGGCGTCGTTCCGGTGTTGGTGATGGTGAGGTCCTCGGTCAGGCCGGTGTTCCAGGCGTTGACCGTCGCGCCGACCTTGCAGGCGGCGCCCGCCGGAGGCGTCGGTGACGACGTGCCGGTCCCGCCGCCGCTGATCTGGTAGGTGACGAGGGATCGCGCCGGTAAGTTCGCCGTGAACGCCCCTCCGCCCAGTGCGATCGTGCCCTGCGGGGCGAGGCTGTTGCTCCCGTTCGTCAGGTAGGGGGCCACGGTCCCGTTCGACAGGCCGGCGTTGCTGAGCGTGTAGGTGGCCGACGTGCTGCTCGTGCCGGTGTTGAGGACCACGAGGGCGACGGAGCCGTCGGTGTTCCGGTAGGCGGAGACCTTGAGGCCGGCGTCGCCGGTGGTGGCCGAGATCCGGGTGGCGCCGGGGCGGATGAACCGGCTGTAGCCGGCGAGCGCGTAGTACCGCTTCGACGGCGTCAGCGTCGAGCCGTTGAGGCCGATCAGGGAGCTGTCGTGGCTGGTCGAGCTGACCCCCCACCAGTACAGGAACGCGTTGAGGTTCGCCTGGGTCAGGCCGGTGTGGATCCGCTGCGCCCAGGTGAGCCCGGAGCCCTCGCTGCCGTCGTCCCACGAGGTGTTCCAGGTGCTTCCGTTGATCGACCACTCGGACTCCCAGAGCGGTCGCCCGCCGGTGTCGATCGGGGATGACGGCGCGCCGGAGTAGCCGTGGCTCGTGAACAGTCCGACGCCCGCGTTCGCGGTCGCGTTGCCCTGGACGGCGCTGACGTAGCCGGGCAGGTTGTTAAAGCCGAGGGCGTCACAGCACGCGACCTTCGTGGACAGGCCGGAGGCCTTCATCGTGGGGCCGAGGACGGACAGGAGGCTCGCGGCCTGTGACGGGTTCACCAGCATGCTGGAGTAGCTCGTGGTGAGGGTCGGCTCGTTCACGAAACCGACCGCGGAGGGGGTGAGCCCGGCCGACGCCCAGAACCTCGCGTGCTGGACCAGGTAGTTCGCGTAGGCCTGCCGCCAGTCGCCGGAGCCGCACGAGGCTCCCGGGGTGCCGCACAGCGAGCCGCCGTTCGAATCGCTGCCGTTGGTCTTCATGAACCCCGGCGCGCTCCAGGCGTCGTTGTAGAAGTTGGTGACGCCGTAGCTCTTCGCCTGCTTGGCCAGCCACACCTGCCCCTGGTCCTGGGCGTCGTTGCTCCCGTTCCAGACGTACGTGGGGGTGGCCGAGGGACCGGCGGGGGCCTTCGGCTCGATGGAGTCGCTGCCGGAGGGGATGATGCTGCGCAGGATGCTGAATCCGGCGCCCTTGGTCGTGCTGAACAGCAGGTCGAGGGCCTGCTGCCGCGTCGCGCTCGCGGCGGTGCGGATCGAGTTGGCCTGGCCGAAGGCCTCCGAGACGCCGAACCCGTCGATCTTCTGGTACGTCGTGCCGCCGTTGATCGCGACCGTCGACGCGGCGTGCGCCGGCAGGTGGGTCAACGCGACCATCGAACCGAGGCCGAGAGCCGTGGCGGCCATCAGCCGGACCTGGCGTGCGGTTCGCCTCATGGGACCCTCCACGGCGTGCTTTTCGAGATCCCGAACATCGTTCGGTGATACGCATGGCGAAACTAAGCCGGGTCGGGGAACCGGGCAACAGGGCTTTCACCGGTTTTCAGAACGCCCGCCGCTTCCCCCCAGGAACCGGGGAAGCGGCGGGCGGGCTCTTCAGCGGGTCGTCAGCCCTGCTGCTCCGTCAGCACTCGGAGGGACGCGTCGGTCGCGTACAGGTCGACCGGGCCGCTGTCCCCCGTACGGATCTGGACGTGGGTGTCCGCCGCCGACGGGACCGCGCCCTGGACCGTGACCGTCTGCGGGGTGCCGGTCAGCTGCACGGTCTGGCTGGTCAGGTCCTGCCGGCCGTTCCAGAAGTCCAGGTAGACCGTTCCCCTGCCCTGGAGGGTCACCGAGGCCTGGTAGCTCTGGCCCGCGGGCAGCGGGGACGCCGGATCGACCCAGATCCAGGTGTTGGGCGCGGCGTTGGTCTCGGTCCAGTGGACCGCGCTCTTGCCTTCGGGAGTGGTGGCGGAGGCGACGGTTCCGGGCACCGAGCCCACGCCGTTCTGCACCGGCCCGTTCCAGGACAGTTCGCCGGTGGGCGCGCCGCCGAGCAGGTCGGGTCCGGTCGGCGTGAGGATGATCGGCTTGCGTCCCGGCGGGAACGTCAGCGGTCCGGCCGGGTAGGACGGCGGTGCGTCGGCCGCCGTGGCGCCCCACGACGTGTCGGCGGTGGGCGTGAGGTGGAACGCCAGCTCCGTGGTGTGCCGGCCCGGCGGCGCGTCGGCCCCGGTGAGCAGCGACGCGGACAGCCAGGCCGGGGTCCAGGTCTTGCCGTTGACCGACACACTGTGGACGTAGGTGGTCGTCGAGGCACCCGGCGCGGTCAGCCTCAGCCGGTGACCGCCGGGCAGGTCGAACTCGGCCCGGGAGAAGATCGGCGCGCCCAGCGCGAGCACCGGCGTGCCCGGGGTCGCCGGGTACATGCCGAGGCTTGACCAGACGTACCAGGAGCTCATGGCGCCGAGGTCGTCATTGCCGGGCTCACCGCCGGGAGTGTCCGAGTAGACCGTGGTGAGCAGGCGGTGGACGATCTCCTCGCTCTTGTACGGCGCGCCGGCGTAGCCGTACACCCACGGCGTGAGGAACGCGGGCTCGTTGCCGGCCCACTCGTACGGCAGGTTCGGACCCGCGTTGAGCTGCTGGAAGTAGGTGTCCAGGCGCTGGATCGCGGCCTCGTTGCCGCCCATCGCCGTGATCAGGCCGTGGATGTTCTGCGGGATCGCCCAGGTGTACTGCGCGGCGTTGCCCTCCTGGAACCCGGACTGCCCGAAGTTGCCCATCCCGTCCGTGGTCGGGCCGAACTTCGGGAACCGCCCGTCGCCGTCGCGCGGCTGGATGTAGCCGGTGGCGGTGTTGAAGATGTTCGTCCAGTTCTGCGACCGCCGCAGGAACGTCCTGTAGGTCGAGTCCTGCCCGAGCGCCTTGGCGAGCCGGGCGATGCCGAAGTCGGCGGTGGCGTACTCGATGGTCTCCGAGGCGCCGTTGTTCTCGGGGGACAGGGAGCTCTTCGTCGTGTTCGGGACGTACCCGAGGGAGGTATAGGAGGAGAGCTGGGGCCGTTCGACGTACCAGCCCTGCCCCATCTCGGCGGGCGAGGACGGCACCTGGGTGGCGCCCTTGACCATGGCGGCCAGCGCGGCCTTCGCGTCGAAGTGCCGGGCGCCCATCGCGTACGCCTCGGCGAGCATCGCGTCGGCGGCGTCACCGTTCATGACGTCGGTGTAGTCGTTGGCGAATCCCCACTTGGGCAGCCAGCCGCCCTGCGCCTGGTCGTTGAGCAGTGAGGTCATCATCTGGCTCGTCTGCTCGGGCGCGATCACGGCGAGCAGGGGGATCTCGGAGCGGTAGACGTCCCAGCCCGAGAAGTTGGCGTACTGGACCGTGCCGTGGGGGGTCCGGTGGACCTTGTCGTCGAAGCCGAGGTAGTCGCCGTTCGCGTCGGAGAAGACGCTCGGCTCGAGCAGGGTGTGGTAGAGCGCGGTGTAGAACGTCCTGCGCTGTGCGGCGGTGCCGCCGCCGACGCGGATGCGGGACAGCAGGGTGTTCCACTCCGCGTACGTGCGCCTGGCGACCGCGGGGACGCTCCAGCCGGGGTTCTCGGCGGCCAGGTTGGCGGCGGCGTCCTTCTCGCTCACGTACGACAGGGCGACCTTCATGGTCACCTGCTGGTGTTCCGTGGTGTCGAAGCCGACCCAGGCGCCCGACTGCAGGCCCTCGGTGCCCGCGACCCGGGTGCGCGACTGCGCGCCCTTCGCCTCGACTCCGCGCGGGGCCACCGGGGTCCGGGTGTTGCCGGCCGGCCTGCCGTCGGGTCCGGCGGGCACGCGCGGAACGCCGGTGCCGTGCGTGCTCATCTTCGTGCTGCCGGGCGTCTTGACGACGGCCTCCCGGCGGATGGACGCCGCCGAGGCCAGCAGGTCGACCGGGCCCGCGCCCGCGGTGCGCACCTGGAACTGCGGCCTGCCGATGGGCCCGGTCGGGATCGCGGCGTCGACGGTGAGGGTGACCGGCGTGGACGTGAGATCGACGGCCTTCCCGCCGACGTCCTGGCGTCCGTTGTAGAAGTTGAGGTAGACCTTCCCGCTGCCCTGCAGCGTCACGCCGGCCTGGTAGGTGTCGCCCTGGGTCAGGGCCGGGGGAGTGGTCTCGATCCAGGCGTTGGCCGGCGCGTCGCTCTGTTTCCAGGCGACCGCGCTGCTCCCGTCCGGCGTCTTCGCGGGGGTGATGGTCGCCGCGGTCCCGCCGCTCGCCGCCTCGTGGTAGCTCCACGACAGGTCGCCGGTGGGCTGCGGGAAGACGTTGTCGCCGGTCGGCGCGGTGTGCCAGGTGCCGTAGGAGGAGAACGGGCGGGAGAACTTCGCGACGAAGTGCACCGGGTACGTTCCCGGCGTGCCGCAGAACTGCCCGGCCGTCTCCGTGCCGGTCACCGTGTCGTCGCCGACCACCTGGACGCTCGCCGACTGGTTGCCGGACTGCGCGGCGCCCATCTTGAACAGGACGTTCGCCGCGGTCGTGCGGGGATAGGCGAACCGCGCGATGCCGGTACGGGTCGTGGCCGCCAGGTCGGCGTGGACCGCCGCGGGCGTGCCCGGTTCGAGCCCGACCGAGTACGAGCCCGGCGCGGCGTGCTCGTCGCCGTGCTGGAACGCCGCCGTGGTGTTCGCCGGGTTGTCGTCCAGGGCGCCCACGGTGGGCAGGATCGGGAAGTCGCCGAAGGCGCCGCAGCCTGGGCCGGACATGTGCGTGAGGCTGAAGCCGGTGGTGGCGGAGTCGTCGTGGTTGTAGCCCCCGCCGTCGGGCCGGGAGGGGGTGTCGGGGCTGAAGGAGACCATGCCGAACGGCGCCGTCGCGCCCGGGTAGGTGTCGACCTGTCCGACCGTGGCGCCTCCGGAGCCCGTGCCGATCAGGGGATCGACCAGGGACGCGGGGTCGCGCACGAGCGCGTCCCCGGCGGCACCGGCCGGCGGGGAGAGGGGCAGGGCCCCGGCCGCCGCGCCGCCGCCGGCCGTGAGCGTGCCGGCGGCCGCGACGACCACCACCAGGGCCCGCAGCCGGCGTCGTGAGGGGTCATGACGAGAGGGCATGGGGGGTTACCTCTCCCTGGGATGACAACGTTGTCTGTCACGAGGGTTGTACGCCTTTGATCGCCGTCTTACAAGACCTGACTCGGCGACCGGGGGAGTCCGCGCCGACCGAGCGGTCCACGGCCCGGCCAAACTTCTACGTAGCCTTGCCGGGCATCGATGACTCTGTAGAGTGTTGTTCGTCTGGATCTTTGCGGGAGGATCTCCTGATGAGCAGCGTGGCCGGGGAACCCACCGTCCAGCCGGACCCCGCGACCGAGGAGCCCGGCGGTGTCGACTTCCGGACCGACCCGTCGCGGTACCGGCACTGGCGGCTGAGCCGCGAGGGACCCGTCGCCACCCTCACGATGGACGTGGACGAGCAGGGCGGCCTGGTGCCGGGATACGAGCTGAAGCTCAACTCCTACGACCTGGGCGTGGACATCGAGCTGTACGACGCGGTGCAGCGGCTCCGCTTCGAGCACGCCGAGGTCCGTACCGTCGTCGTCACCGGAGGCAAGGAGAAGGTGTTCTGCGCGGGCGCCAACATCCGCATGCTCGCCGCCTCCTCCCACGCGTGGAAGGTGAACTTCTGCAAGTTCACCAACGAGACCCGCAACGGCATCGAGGACGCCACGGCGAACTCCGGGCAGACCTACCTCGCCGCGCTGAACGGCACCGCCTCCGGCGGCGGCTATGAGCTGGCCCTGGCCTGCGACCACATCATGCTCGTCGACGACCGGTCCTCGACGGTGTCGCTGCCCGAGCTGCCGCTGCTCGGCGTGCTCCCCGGCACCGGCGGGCTCACCCGCGTCGTCGACAAACGGCACGTGCGGCGTGACCTGGCCGACTACTTCTCCACCAGGACGGAGGGCGTCGGCGG
The DNA here is from genome assembly GCF_024055725.1 of Actinoallomurus spadix. GTDB lineage: Bacteria > Actinomycetota > Actinomycetes > Streptosporangiales > Streptosporangiaceae > Actinoallomurus > Actinoallomurus spadix. The sequence goes on from NZ_JAMXMX010000001.1 coordinate 124,622, forward strand.
GCAGAAGGCCGTGCGGTGGCGGCTGGTGGACGAGGCCGTGCCGCGCACCGCCTGGGACCGTACGGTCGCCGAGCGCGCCGCGGCCCTCGCGACGCGCTCGGACCGGCCCGCCGACGCGCGGGGCATCGCGCTGACCCCGCTGACGAAGACGCGCACCGGCGACCGCGTCGGCTACCGGTACGTCGAGGCCGCCCTCGACCGGGAACGCGGCGTCGTGGAGATCACCGTCCTCGGCCCGGACGGCGACGCCCCGGCCGACGTCGCCGGCGTCCACGACCAGGGCGCGGACTTCTGGACCCTCGCGTTCACCCGCGAGCTGGACGACCTGATCCTGGACCTGCGCGCCAACGAGACCGGGCTGGGCACCTGGGTGTTCCGCACGAGAGGCGACGCCGCCCGGGTGCTGGCGTACGACGCGCTGCTGCTGGAGCACTCCGGCGACTGGCTGGCCCGCGAGATCATCCTCTACCTCAAGCGCACGCTGAAACGTCTCGACGTCACCAGCCGCAGCCTCATCGCGCTCATCGAACCCGGCAGCTGCTTCGCCGGCTCGCTCCTGGAACTCGCGCTGGCCGCCGACCGGTCCTTCCAGCTCACCGGCGTGTTCGAGGACGTCGACCCCGACGCCGAGCCGGCCGCGATCACCGTCGGCCCGATGAACCGCGGCCCGCTGCCGATGGGCAACGGCCTCAGCCGCCTGGCCACCCGCTTCCACGGCGACCCCGGCGCGCTGGCCGCCGCCGAGGCCACCGACGGCAAGGCGCTGCGGGCCGAGGACGCCGAGCGGCTCGGCCTGGTCACCTTCGCCCCCGACGACATCGACTGGGACGAAGAGGTCCGCATCGCGGTCGAGGAGCGGGCCGGGTTCAGCCCGGACGCGCTGACCGGCCTGGAGGCGAACTACCGCTTCGCCGGTCCTGAGACGATGGAGACCAAGATCTTCGGCAGGCTGTCCGCCTGGCAGAACTGGATCTTCAACCGTCCCAACGCCTCCGGGCCGGACGGCGCACTGCGCAGGTTCGGCACCGGCCGGCGCGCCCACTTCGAGCAGGAGCGAGTCTGACCATGACGACCGCGGACTACGGCGAGAAGATCCCCAACAACGTCGACCTGCGTGAGGACCGCCGGCTGCAGCGCGCCCTGGAGTCCTGGCAGCCGAACTTCCTGTCCTGGTGGGAGTCGATGGGGCCGACCCTGCCCACCGAGGACGTCTACCTGCGCACCGCCGTCAACGTCGGCCGCGAGGGCTGGGCGCACTTCGGCCACGTCGCCATGCGCGACTACCGCTGGGGCATCTTCCTGGCCGAGCCCCGCCATGACCGGCGCATCGCCTTCGGCGAGCACAAGGGCGAACCGGTCTGGCAGAAGGTCCCGGGGGAGTACCGCGCGGAACTGCAGCGCCTCATCGTCATCCAGGGCGACACCGAGCCCGCCTCCGTCGAGCAGCAGCGCAACCTCGGCGCGACCGCCCCGAGCCTGTACGACCTGCGCAACCTGTTCCAGGTGAACGTCGAGGAGGGCCGCCACCTGTGGGCGATGGTGTACCTCCTGCACGCCTACTTCGGCCGCGAGGGCCGCGAGGAGGCCGAGGAACTGCTGCACCGCAACTCCGGCAGCGAGGACGCCCCGCGCATCCTGGGGGCGTTCAACGAGGAGACGCCCGACTGGCTGTCGTTCTTCATGTTCACCTACTTCACCGACCGGGACGGCAAGTACCAGCTCGGCACACTGAAGGAGAGCGGCTTCGACCCGCTGTCGCGGACGTGCGAGTTCATGCTGAAGGAGGAGGCGCACCACATGTTCGTGGGCACCACCGGCATCGACCGGGTGGTGCGGCGGACCGTCGAGCTGATGCGCGAGCACGACACCGACGACGTCATCGGGCACGGCGGCATCCCCCTGCGCATGATCCAGAAGTACCTCAACTTCCACTACTCGGTGTCCCTGGACCTGTTCGGCTCGGAGACCTCCACCAACGTCGCGAACTACTTCACCGCCGGCATCAAGGGCCGCTGGTCGGAGGAGCGCCGCAGTGACGACCACCGCCTCACCGACGACTCGATCATGGTCGACGCGGTCGTCGACGGCCGGATCGGGCAGACCGAGGTCGCCGCGCTGGTCGGCCTCAACACCGACCTGCGGCGCGAGTACATCGCCGACTGCCAGAGCGGCGTCAACCGGTGGAACCGAATCCTGGAGGAGGCCGGACTGCCGCAGCGGCTGCGCCTGCCGAGCGTCGCCTTCAACCGGCAGGTCGGCGCGTTCGCCGGGATCCAGGCCACCCCCGACGGCGAGATCATCCCGCAGGAGGAGTGGGACCGGCGCAAGGGCGAGTGGCTGCCCACGGAGGTCGACAAGACCTACGTCCGGTCGCTCATGCGGCCGGTGTACGAACGCGGGAAGATCGCCGCCTGGATCGCCCCGCCCCGCCAGGGCATCAACGGCAAGCCCTTCGACTACGACTACGTCCACCTCGCCTGAGGCCGGTCGCCTTGTCGTGAATCACAGCGCCACCGGGTTCACCGGGCGTACGGCGATCCGGAAGGATGGAAGGGTGATCGCAGACCCCATCGACTCCGTCGCCGCGTACGAGGCGGTCTGATGCTCGACGGCATGCCCCTGGTCGACGTCCACCTGCACGCCGCCCGGCTGCCCACGCTCAAACCCGCGTGGCGGCAGTGGGCGCACGACTTCGGCGACCGGGCCGTCCTCGACCGGGTCTACGACGACTCCGGCACGGTCGACCCCGCACGGTTCGACGCGTACCTCGCCGACGAGGGCGTGGACGTCGCGCTGGTCCTGGCCGAGTACAGCCCGAAGGCCACCGGGTACCAGCCGGTCGAGGACATGCTGCCGCTCACCCGGCACAACCCCGCGCGGATCAAGCTGATCGCCAACATCAACCCGCACCTGCACTACCCGATCGAGGAGGAGCTGCGGCGCCAGCTCGACCTTGGCGCGGTCGCGTGCAAACTGCACCCGGTGCACGCGGGCGTCGCGGCCAACGACCGCGCCCTGTACCCCGCGTACGAGGTCTGCCAGGCGGCCGGGATCCCGCTGGTCGTCCACTGCGGCACCAGCACGTTCCCCGGCTCGTCCAACCGCTTCGCCGACCCGGTCCTGCTCGACGACGTGCTGCGCGACTTCCGGCGGCTGAACGTCGCGCTCGCGCACGGCGGCCGGGGCTGGTGGTACGACGCGGCCGCCTTCATGGCCCTGTCCAACGAGCGCGTCTGGATCGAGCTGTCCGGCCTGCCCCCGTCCCGGCTCCGCGACTACTACGCCAAGCACAACTGGAACCGCCTCACCCGCCGCATGATCTTCGGCACGGACTGGCCGGGAGTCCCGGGGATCGCGAAGAACGCCCGGGCGGTCGCCGCGCTGTGCCCCGACGAGGAGACCGCCGCGCTCGTCCTCGCCGGCAACGCCGCCCGCGTCTACAACCTCAAGCCGGCGACCTGATGGCGATCTACGCCCTCGGCGGGCTGACCCCCGACATCCACCCCGACGCGTTCGTGCACCCCGACGCGACCGTGATCGGCGCGGTCACGATCGGACCCCGCGCCTCCATCTGGCCCGCCGCCGTGCTGCGCGGCGACTACGGGCGCATCGAGGTCGGGGCGGCCACCTCCATCCAGGACGGCACCGTGCTGCACACCACCGAGGAGTGGCCGACGCTCATCGGCGACCGCTGCGTCGTCGGCCACAACGCCCACCTGGAGGGCTGCACGGTCGGCGACGACTGCCTCATCGGCTCCGGGTCCATCGTCCTCAACCGCGCCGTCGTCGAGCCGGGCGCCGCGGTCGGCGCCGCCGCCCTGGTGCCCGAGGACGCCCGGATCCCCGCCGGCCACATCGCGGTGGGCGTCCCGGCCCGGGCCCGGCCCGCGCCGGACGGCCTCGGCAAGTGGATCGCCGAGGCGGTCACCCTCTACGAGAACAACGCGGCGCGCTACCGTACGGACCTGCGCAGGATCGGCTGAAAGGGACACCATGCACGATGTCGTCGCCGTAGTCGGCGCGGGCACCATGGGCGCCGGCATCGCCCAGGTCGCCGCGCTGGCCGGCCACCGGGTCCTGCTACTGGACGCCGTCCCCGGCGCCGCCGACCGCGCGCTGTCCGGCATCCGCGAGCGCGTGAAGACCCTCGTGGCCCGAGGAAAGATCGAAGCGGACCCGGAGTCCCTCGACCTGACCGCCGTCGACTCCGTCGACGCGCTCGCCCCCGCCGGGTTGGTGATCGAGGCGATCGTCGAGGACCTGGCGGTCAAACGGAACCTGTTCGCCGACCTGGAGCGGGCCGTCGGCCCCGAGTGCGTGCTGGCCAGCAACACCTCCTCCCTGTCACCCACGGCGATCGCGGCCGGCCTGGAACATCCCGAGCGCGTCCTCGGCCTGCACTTCTTCAACCCGGTGCCGCGCATGCGCCTCGTCGAACTGATCGCCGGCGCCGACACGTCGCCGGAGCTCGCCGACCGGACGGCCGCCCTCGTCGACCGGTGGGGCAAGACGGTCGTACGCGCCGCCGCGACCCCGGGGTTCATCGTCAACCGGATCGCCCGGCCGTACTACGCCGAGGCCTGGCGCCTGTACGAGGAGCGCGCCGCCACGCCCGAGACCATCGACGCCGTCCTCACCGGCGCCGGCGGCTTCCCGATGGGCCCGTTCGCGCTGATGGACCTGATCGGCCACGACGTCAACGAGGCCGTCACCCGCTCGGTGTGGACGGCGTTCGCCCAGGACCCGCGCTTCGCGCCCTCCCTGGCGCAGCGCGCCCTGGTCGAGGCGGGCCGGCTCGGCCGCAAGAGCGGACGGGGCGTCTACGCCTACGGCGAGGACGCGCGCCCGCCCGCGGCGACCCCGGCCGCGCCCCGCCCGGCACCGTCCGGCGAGATCACCGACAACGGCGCGGTCGACCTGCGCCCGCTCCTGATCCGAGCCGGGATCGACGTCCGTGAGGGTGAGCCGTCCAACGGCACGGTCGTCCTGCCGAGCGGCGCGCTGCTCGTCCGCAGCAACGGCGAGACGGCCACCGAACTGGTCGGGGACTACGGTCGGGCGGTGATCGTCGTCGACCGTACGCTGGACGACGCCACCGCCACCGCGATCGCCATCGCCCCCTGCGACGACTGTCCCGAGGACGCTCTGGACGAGGCGATCGGCCTCCTGCAGGCCGCCGGTCTGGCCGTGCACGTCATCGACGACGCCCCCGGCCTCATCGTCACCCGGACCGTCGCGATGCTGGTCAACCTGGCCGTCGACGCCCTCCAGCAGGGGATCGCCACCGCCGCCGACCTCGACACGGCCATGCGGCTGGGCGCCGGCCACCCCCTCGGCCCGCTGGCCTGGGGCGACCGCTGGGGCGCCGATACCGTAGACGACATCGTGACCATCCTCCAGGAGGTCTACGGGGATCCGCGCTATCGCCCCGCCCCGCTGCTGCGCCGCCGTGCCCGCACCGGAACGACCCTGACGGGAACGGAGTGACGTCATGACGCTGGTTAAGGTCCGCCGCGAGGACCACCTGTGGTGGGTCGGCCTCGACCGGCCCGCCAAGCACAACGCGCTCGACCAGGCGATGGTCACCGAGCTGACGGCGGTGCTGGACGAGGCCCGCCGCGAGCCGTGCATCCTGATCGTGCACTCCACGACGCCCGGCATGTTCGCCGCCGGGGCCGACATCGCCGAGCTGCGCGACCGCGACGCCGACGCGGCGCTGCTGGCCATCAACGCCGGCCTGTTCGAACGACTGGAGGCCCACCGCTGGCCGACCATCGCCCTCGTCGACGGTCCCGCCTTCGGCGGCGGCTGCGAGCTGGCGCTGGCCTGCGACCTCCGCATCGCCTCGCCCGCCGCCCGGTTCGCCCAGCCCGAGCTGTCACTGGGCATCATCGCCGGCGCCGGAGCGAACTGGCGGCTGCCGCAGCTCGTCGGCCTGGCGACGGCCCGCCGCATGCTGTACGCCGGAGCCCGGCTCAACGCCGACGAGGCCTTGGCCGCCGGCCTGGTCGACGAGGTCGCCGACAGCGGCGAGGACCTGCCCGAGCGCGGCCGGGCCCTGGCGACGACCATCGCCGAGCGCTCCTGGCGGGCCCTGGAACTGACCAAGCTCGCGCTGCGCAGCACCCGCCCCGCCACCACGACCTTTGACCTGGCCGCCCAGGCCCTGCTCTTCGAGAGCGACGACAAGCAGGCCCGCATGACGGCCTTCCTCGAACGCCGGAAGCGCTGACGCGACCCTGCCGCGGCCTACCCCGCCCGCGTGCGGATCACCGGGTCGTGACGATCGGGTCACAGAAGGCTCCGAACTCCTCGGTGGTCGGTGGCTCCGCGGACCGCCGCCGAGATCGGCCCGGAGCCGGCGTCCAACGGGCTCCCCGATCAGATCGACCGGGGCTTCGCCGGACATTGTGATCCGGGCCGTCCGATCCTCCTCAGCAGCCGGCCTTGTAGAGGACCTTCTGGCCCTCCGGTTTGTCGAGGTTGTCCTTCGTGACGATGGTGGCGTCGGTCGGGATGGACTTGGTGACCGGCTGGTGCTTCACCGCTGCGACCGCCTGGTCGACGCCCTTGGCGCCGATCTCGCCGGGCAGCTGAGCGATCAGTCCTTGTACGACTCCGTCGCGCAGCTGCTTGACCTGCGCCGGGCCGGCGTCGAATCCGATCATCTTGACCTTGCCGAGCTTGCCGGCCTGCTGCAGCGCCGAGCCCGCGCCGGTCGCGGAGTTGAGGTTGGTCGCGAACACGCCGGCCAGGTCGGGATTTTTCGCGAGCGCAGAGTTCATGACCTTGCTGGCTTCACCGACGTCATTGTGCGAGTACTGCACGCCGACGAACTGGACGCCGGGGTGAGATGCCTTGACGGCCTGTTCGAAGCCCTGAACCCGGGCGTCCACGGTGCTGACACCCGGGTCGCTGGAGATGACCAGCACCTTGCCCTTGTCGCCGATCTCCCGGGTCAGGGCGGTGGCCGCCGCTTGGCCGCCCTTGGCGTTGTCCGTGCTGATGCGCGACAACCCGATGTTCGGGTCGTCCACCACGGTGTCCACGAGGATCGTCTTGATGCCGGCCGCCTTGGCCTGGGTCAGCGGCGCGATCAGCGCCTTGGTGTCGGTGGGTGCGATGAGCAGCCCGTCAGGCCTGCTCGCCACCACAGAGTTGACGATCGGGGTCTGCAGGGTCGAGTCGAACTTCTGCGGGCCCTGCACCTTGAGGTCCACACCGAGTCTGGCCGCTTCCGCCCTCGCGCCGCAGGCCATGGTCTCGTAGAACTCCTCGCCCGCCATGCCCTGGACGAGCGTCAGTTTGATCTTCTTGCCCGAGCCGCCGTCCTTCGTGCCGGAGCCGTCGTCGCCGTTACTGCACGCCGTGGCGCCCACCGCGAGCAGCGCTGCCATGGTCAGGCCCATCACCTTGCGCATTGTCTGCCTTCCGCTAGATCCGCCGAGTGCTGCCTGCCGGGCGGGCACTCAGTTGTCGCGCGCCTTCCGGCGCCATTGGTCGAGATAGACGGCGGCGATGAGGACCGCCCCGACGACGACCTGCTGCCAGAACGGCTTCACGCCGAGGATCTGGAAGCCGTTCTGCAGCACGGCCGGGATGAACACGCCGATGACCGTGCCGGTCACGGTGCCGGCGCCACCGAACAGGCTGGTGCCACCGATCACCACGGCGGCGATCGCCTGCAGGTTGTCGGTGGAGTGGGCCGACACGCCGGTCACGCCGTACTTGGCCAGCGACAGGTAGCCCGCGAGCCCGGCGAGCAGCCCGGCCAGCGCGTACACCTTGACCAGGTGCTTGTTGACCAGGACCCCGGAGTTGCGGGCGGCCTTGCTGTTCGAGCCGATCGCATAGGTGTGACGGCCGAACCGGCACTGGGCGAGAATGACACCGAGGACGAGCGTGACCGCGACGGAGATCCAAACGATCACCGGTACGCCGACGAACTTGTCAAGCCCGAGGCCGAGGTTGAGCCGGCCCGGCGCCCGCATGTCCACGCCGCCGGTGAGCAGCAGCGCGCCGCCGAGCGACATCCCGAGCGTCCCCAAGGTCACGATCAGTGGGGGAATCCGGCCGTAGGCGACGAGAGCGCCGTTGAGCACACCCCACACCAGCCCGGTGAGCATCGCGACCACGACGCCCAGCAGCAGTGAGCCGGTGGAGGTGGCGCCGGTCGCCTCCATCACCTTCGTCGCGGTGACACCGGAGAAGACCAGCAGACCGCCGACCGACAGGTCGATGCCCGACGTGATGATCACGTAGGTCATGCCGACGGCGAGCAGCAGCAGGATCGCGGCGTCGGCGACCAGGTTCAGCAGGTTGAAAGAGGTCGCGAAACTGTCCGGCTCGAGCAGTGAGAACACCACCAGCAGCGCGACCAGCACCAGGCCGATCCATACCTCCTGCGCGCTGCCCAGACGGCGGGTCAGCCCGGCGCCCGGCGAGCCCGCGCGCGCGGCCACCCCGTCGGGCCCGGCGTCCTCGGTTTCGGTCCGCTGCGACTTCGACGAACGACTGGGCGCGGTCATCGGTTCTGCTCCTCGTCCAGAGATTCCAGTGCGCCGGTGTCCGGCGCGTCGAGATCCCGGCCGCTCGCCCGCGGTTCGGCGGTGCCGGGACGGTCGGGGTCGTCGAGACCGTTGGAATCGGAGCCGGCCGGGTCCTGCTCCAACGCGCCGGTCATCGCGCCGACCAGTTCCTCCATCGACACGTCGGCACCCGAGAAACGCGCTACGCGGCGACCCAGGCGCAGGACCTCGATCCGGTCGGAGACAGCCTTGACGTCCTGCATGTTGTGGGTGATCAGGACGACCGCCACCCCGGAGTCACGAACGCTGCGGATCAGGTCCAGCACCCGCTCGGTCTGCACCACGCCGAGCGCGGCGGTCGGCTCGTCCATGAACACCACCCGGCGGGCCCAGGTGACCGCCCGGGCCACGGCGACGCCCTGCCGTTGTCCGCCCGACAACGTGGACACCGACACCGTGTCCGACTTGAGGCGGACGCCGAGCCGCTCGCACTCCTGCCTCGCCCGGGTCCGCATGGCGGCATGGTCGAGGAAGCCGAGCCGGCCGAGCAGTCCGGGCCGCAGCACCTCGCGACCGAGGAAGAAGTTGGCGGCCGGTGTGAGGTCGGCGCACAGCGCGAGGTCCTGGTGGACGGTCTCGATACCCGCCACGCGGGCCTGCTCGACCGACTCGAACCGGACCGGATCCCCGTCGATGAGGATCTGCCCGGCATCCGGACTCTCCACCCCGGAAAGGATCTTCACCAGCGTCGACTTGCCCGCGCCGTTGTCACCGATGAGTGAGACGACCTCGCCTTCCATGAGGGTGAAGTCGGCGCCGCGCAGGGCGTCGACATGGCCGTAGCTCTTCTCGATGCCCTTGGCTTCCAGTAGTGGCCCTGTCATGACGTCCTTCCGATCGCGGGGTCAGGGTGATCGGCTGTAGGCGAACCACGGTGCTGCGGTCAAAGGTCGCCGGATAGAGACAACGTTGTCAACGACGAGATCACCGTCGTAATCTTCTTGTGACTGCGGTTCTTCTCGTCCTGGCCGCTTCGATGATGCGAATAATCGGCTCTGACCTGGTGGTTCAATGAACGGAACTCCCTGGCCCGCTCGACCGTTGACCCTTCGGGTGGGCGGACGATGCCAAGGCAGGGCTGATAACGATGTCTGAACCTGGTCGGGTTATGCTGTCGAACGGCCGTCAACCCACCGTGGTTAGGGTGCGACGAACAGGGCTGAGCGATCTCTGGCAGAAGGGCTCTGGTGGACAAGCAGGACAGGCGGCGCAGGCCGACGATCTCAGATGTGGCGGCCGCCGCCGGAGTCAGCCCGAAGACGGTGTCCCGTGTCATCAACAACGAGCCGGGCGTGCGCGCCGAACTGGCCGATCAAGTGCTCGCGGCGATCAGCAAGCTCGGGTTCCGCCGCAACACCATGGCCAGCTCACTGCGCTCCGGCCGGCAGACCGCGACCATCGGGCTGATCATCGAAGACCTGGCCAACCCGTTCTATTCCACGATCGCGGCGACGGTGGCCAACGTAGCGCGCGCTCACGACACCCATCTGATCACCGTCAGCTCCGAAGAGGACCCTGACCTCGAGCAACGCCAGTTCCTCCAGCTGTGCCAGCGCCGGGTGGACGGCATGATCATCGTGCCCGCCGGCTCGGACCACTCCTATACCCGGTCCGAGGTCGAGATGGGCATGCGGATGGTCTTCCTGGACCGCCCACCCTCGGGCATCCTGGCCGACAGCGTTGTCATCGACAACGCGGCGGGGGCTCGGTCCGGCATCATGAGCCTGCTGGAGGACGGACACCGCCGTATCGGAGTCGTCATCGACTCCCCGGTCATCTACACCGCGCGGGAACGGCTGGCCGGCGTACGCTCCGCGCTGGCCGAGGCGGGCATCCCCTACGACGACGCTCTGGTCAAGGTCGGTGTCACGAATCCCGAGGAGGCCGCCCACGCCATCGCCACCATGCTCGACGGCGTCGATCCGCCCACCGCATTCTTCACTGGCAACAACCGGAGCACCATCGGCGCGATCCAGGAGCTGTACCGCCGCGACAGCGACGCCGCGCTGCTGGGCTTCGACGACTTCGAACTGGCCACACTGATGCCGCGCCCGCTGACCGTGATCGCGTACGACGTGCAGGAACTCGGCCGCGCCGCCGCTCGCCGGCTGTTCGAACGGATCGGCGGGGACACCTCCTGGCCATCGGAGACCGTGATCCCCACGCACCTGGTTCAGCGTGGCGTCCAGCTCTTGAAGTCCTGACGCTCTCGTCCGCGACGTGGCGCCGGCGGGCACCCGCGCGTCGGCGGGGAGAGCCGACCGAGCCGACGGGGGAGGGAGCACCACTTCGGTGACCGATGCTCCCTCCGCGATCCGGTGTCCTACGGCGCGAAGCGCAGGTCGAGGAAGCGAGCGCGGTTGTTGTTGACGTTCGCGTACAGGTCGTCGATCTTCTGGCTGTTGACGTTGTAGGAGATCACCAGCTCACCGGGGCGGCTCAGCTCCGGGTGCGCGGCGATGTTGTACGGCGCGTAGATGTTGCCGCCGCCCTCGGGGGCCGTGTACACATCGGTGCGGTTCGTGAACGGGCCGACGGGTGTCGGCGCGGTCGCCACGTAGATGTCGTGACCGAGGTAGGCGTCGGAGGTGGTGAGGACGTAGAAGCCGTTCACCTCGGTGACGCTGTACGAGGCGCCGACGTTGTCGGTCACGCGCGCCGACGCGGTCGGGTCGTGCGACCAGCCGGATCCGGTGTAGAACTCCCACGAGCGATCGACGAGGTGGCCGGCGCGGGCGCGCGCGACGTGCATGTGACCCGACTCGGCGCCGTAGATGTAGATGTAGCCGCCGACGCGCGTCAGCTCGACGCCCCACGACACATTGCCCTCGTCGTAGCTGTGGGTCACCTTCGCACCACCCAGATCAGGCGAGAAGGACGCGATGTCGGTCCTGACCCACGTGAAGTTCCACGGCGGCGGGTCGTCCGTGGGAACCTGGGCGTACTCGAACAGGCGTAGCCTGCCGCCGTCCATGATGCCGTCGCCGTTCCAGTACCAGCCATCGTTCGTCCCCGAGGGGTCCCACGGTGGCGCCGTCGGCGTCTCACCGACGAGCGACCGCGGCGCGTCGTGCGTCCCTCCGGTCAGCGTGGTCCGCGGAAGCCCGTCACGTCCGGCCGTGACGATGGTGTTGTGCACGAAGCCCGCGTCTCTCGGCAGGCTCTCGTCGGCGTTGACCGGGCCGAGGAAGGTGTCGTTGAGGAGCCACGCGACGCGCCCGCCCGGCAGCGTCGCCGAGTACGTGCCGTCCGAGGCGGCCCAGCCGCGATGGTTGCTCCAGCCTCCGCCGCTGTCACCGAACGCGCGCCAGGCGGCGTTCAGCCGCTCATCAGGCACGACGCTCGTCACCACTGGTGCCTGCCGGAGACCGGCGCCGGGCCCGGGTTGCGGCGGGGCGCTCGCGAGGGCGTTCGGCGCCAGGACGCCGGTACCGAGCACCGCCGCGGCCAGGACGGCCGCCGCCGGCCCGACGCGAGCACGCCGGCGACGGCGCCCGGCGGCTCGGGAGCGATGAGCGGGCCATCCACTACGCGTCATGAGATCTCCTCCTGATAGCTCCTCGCTGACATCGTTGTCATCAGCGAGCGCCCTGATCGGGCCAGGGCAGGTCGTACACGGTCAGGAATCCGGATCGCCGAGAGATCGGCCTGTTCAGGGTCGTCATGATGGGCCGACAGGGCGAGCGGCCGGTGCCGGCACCATGGCCTCTCCTCGTGGTGCCGGCACCGGGGCGGCGCCCGTGTGCCGTCCGCGTCGTCAGTGCTGAGCGAGCAGTTCCACCTCGGACAGTCTCAGCCCCTGGCCGCCTGCCGGCGGGTCGAAGTCGAACCGTACGTACTGGTGGCCGCCGGTCGTATCGCTCGGCGTGAAGGCCCGCGTCTGCTGGCGCCAGGTGAACTGCTCGCCGCTTCTGCGGTCCACCTCCGTCCAGTGCGTACCGTCGGCGGAGACACTGACCTTCCAGCCCGCCGGATCACCGCCGGATTGGGCGGCGCTGGTGAGCGTGTACTGGGCGATGGAGTGCGGCTGGTCGAACCGGTAGGTGACGGATCGTGGTCCGGCGGGGAAGGCGACCGCGGTGTTCGAGTCGTTGTCGAACAGTGCGGCCAGGTCCGTGCCGTCGTTCGTCGTGGCCGTCCCCCTTCCGGAACCGGTCTGGTCGGCCGGCGGATCGGCGATCTTGGAATCGGTGGTCAGCGACGGCGGTGCGGCCGACGGCGCGGTACCCCAGGCCGAGGGCCGCGGGCCCAGCTGGAGATCGATGTGCCCACCGCGGGTCAGGTCCGCGTGCTGGACATAGGTCTTGTCCCAGCTCTTGCCGTTGATCCGCATCGACTGGACGTAGATGTCGCGGTCGGAGTCATGGTGGGCGGTGATGGTCAGCGCACGACCGCCGGCCGGCCGGATGGTGACGCGGTCGTACAGCGGCGATCCGATGGCGAAGATGGGTGAGCCCGGCTGCAGCGGGTAGATGCCGAGCGCGTTATCGATGTAGAACGCCGACATCGAGCCGTTGTCCTCGTCACCGGGGTAGCCCTGGCCGATCGTGCTGCCGGTGAAGAGCCGGCCGAGCGCGTCCCGTACGTGCTCGGCGGTCTTGGCCGGCTGTCCCACGTAGGCGTACATGTAAGGCACGTGCATCGACGGCTGGTCGTTGAAGGCCCACTGCCCGATCCGGTCGTCCCGGGACTCGAACATCTCGTGGTAGGCGCCACCCCAGCCGCCGCCGTACTGCGCGGTCTCCGGGGTGGCGAAGAACTGGTCGAGCCTGGCGGCGAGGCCGGCCCGGCCGCCGTAGAGGTTGGCCAGGCCGTTGCCGTCCTGGGGAACGAGGAAGGCGTACGTCCATCCGTCGCCCTCGGTGTAGTCGGTGGCGTTCCAGTCCAGTGGGTTGTACGTGCCCGGCGCGTGCTCCCAGCCGCCATCAGCGTTGCGCGGCTGGAAGAAGCCGGTGGACTTGTCGAACAGGTCTACGTAGTGCCGGGCCCGGTCGCGGAAGTACCGGTAGTTGTCCTGATACTCACGCCGGTGCGGGTCGTCGGCCGCACTGGTCCGGTATAGCTTCAGCGACATCTGGGAGATGCCGTAGTCGGCGATGTAGTCCTCCAGCGACACCGACGCGCTGGAGCCGGTCGTCTGCGGGGTGTAGCCCAGGAAGGTCGAATGCGCCACGTCGGGACGGCCGGTCAGCCCGGACGACGGGATGGTGGCGTTCTTGACCGCGGCCTCGTACGCGCCGCGGACGTCGAAGTTCGTCACCCCGCGCAGGTAGGCGTCGGCGATGGCCACGTCCGAGTTGGTGCCGCTGAAGCCGAGGTAGCCGGGCGCCGTCCACTGCCCGATCCAGCCGCCGTCCCGGTACTGCTGTACGAAGCCGTCGATCATCTCGCCGGTCAGCTTCGGGTAGAGCAGCGCGTCCAGCGACCAGGCGGTCCGGTAGGTGTCCCAGAACCCCTCGTTGGCGTACGGTTTGCCCTTCACCACCGCAGATCCGGTGGTCGTGGGGGTCGCGTGGCCGGTGGCCGGCCGGTACGGGCTGGCGTAGCGATGGTCGGGGGCGGCCGGTGTGCCGGTGTTCTCGAACAGCTCGTTCGGGTACAGGTTCAGGCGGTAGAGGCTGGAGTAGAGCGTGGTGAGCTGGTCCTGGCTCGCGCCCTCCGGCCTGATCACGCCCAGTGCCTCATCCCAGGTCCGCTGCGCCGCGGCGTGGACCTGGTCGAAATCGGCGTCGCCCACCTCGAGTTCGAGGTTGTGCCTCGCCTGGTCGACGCTGATGAAGGACGTGGCGATCCGCATGGTCAGCCGGTGGTCGGCGCCCAGGTCGAAGCCCGCGTACCCGGAGACGTGCGCGCCGCCGCCGCCGGTCAGTGGACCGCTACCGGTCATCGGCCGGTCGAAGGTGGCGTAGACGAACATGCGGGGGGCGCCCCAGAATCCCGCGACGTCGGAGTAGCCGCTGACCACGCCGTGCGCGCGGTCGATCGTCAGGCCGCCGTTGTCGTTGACGTTGTCAAAGATCAGGCTGTTCCGGCCGGAGGGAAAACCGAACCGCATCACGGCGGCGTGGTCGGTCGGCGTGATCTCCCCGCGGAGGCCGTTGTCGAAGGTCACGCCGTAGTAGTCGGCGCGAGCGGTCTCACGGTCGTGGCTGAACGCGAGCGCGCGGGCGGCACGGTCGGCCGTCGCCGGGACGGCGGTGGTGGACGGCATCACCTGGAACGTCTGGTGATCGGCGACCCAGATGCTGGGCTCGTGGCTGACGGAGAACGCCTGGAGCTCGGGCTCGTTCGCGGCGTTGTTGCCTTTCTGGTACGCGTAGATGATGCCGGTGCTGCCCGCGTCGGTGACCGGCGTCCAGAAGTTGAAACCGTGCGGGAGAGCGGCGGCCGGGATGTCGTTGCCGCGCGAGTAGTCACCGGTGGAGTTGGTGCCCCGAGTGGTGATGACGCACGCCGACGGGTGGCGGGCACAGTCGTTCGCCGGGGGTGCCGGCCCGATGTCGATGTCGTCCAGCCAGCCGGCGAAGTGCGCGGGACCGGAGGGGTCGTCGTATCCGACCAGGATGCGGGTGATGGTCTTGCCGGCCGCGACCCGGCCGATGTCGGCGGTCACCGCGTTCCACTGGTCGGTGTGCAGTACCTTCGCCGCTCCCTGCGCCCGCGGGCTCAGGCCCTTGCCGCTCTGGTCGGTGGCGCCGAGTTCGCCGAGGTGGGTGCCGTCGCTGAAGGTCAGGTCGACCGCGACGTACGTACTCGGGTACGCGAGGTCCTTGCCCGTGAACTCCGGGAAGATCTTGTAGGACAACCGGGTGTCACGGCGGACCGGCAGGGCGACCTGGTAGATCTTGTCGTACGCCGTGCCGTGGCCGGTGAGCTGCCAGCCCGCGTAGTGGAGAGCGTGCGTTCCGGTGAAGCCGACGTGCGTCTTGGCCGTGGGGCTCGACGCCGGACCGTCCCCGGTGGCGGTCGTCATCCCGGCGTCCCCCGGCGGCGCTCCGCCGAGCGCCAGTTCGGCGAGCTGCGTGTGACCGTCACCGTGATTGGCGGAGATCGCCAGCCGGTAGTGGGAGTACGCCCCCGCGTGCCGGACGGTGAAGAGCCTCGTCTGCGAGCGCTGACCGAACCGCTGCCCGCTCTCGGCGTCCACGGTCTGCCAGGTCCGGCCGTCGGCCGAGCCCTCCAGCCGCCAGGACTCGGGATCCCGCTCGGGCCAGTCGGCCGCCGAGGTCATCGCGTAGCTCTCGATCCGGGTGGGAGCGGCGAAGGCGACCGTCAGCGAGGGCGTCCGGCTCGCGGCCTGCCAGCTGCTGCCGGCGTCGCCGTCGGTGGCACGCGCCGCGCCGTGGTCGGGCAGGGCCTCGTCACTCGCGGTGACGCCCGTCACCGTGGACATCGCCGAACCGGGTAGCCCGGCACCGGTGTCGGGATACACGCCCGCCGTTCGGTGGTCGCCGTGGCCGCCGTCCGGTGTGCTCTGCCAGTCGGGGACGGGGTCGCTCGGTTCGAACGATGTCGCGAAGGTACCGCGTGCGGCGGAATGCGGCGCGGGCTCGGCCAACGCGCTCTGCGCCGGGAGCAGGGACAATACGATGCCGGCCAGCGCCGCCAGCGGAACGGGTGCGGGATGTCGGGAAAGGGGCCTTCGGGAGAGGCGATGAAGATGTCGGGACACGACCAGGGCTCCTCGGCAGGGGGAGGGGTTCTGCTGGCGGTTTGCGCGGTCGATGATCGACGCTCGGCCGGAGGGGAATCGATGACAACGTTGACAACAGTTGATCAGTCTCAGACGCACGGGATTCGCCTGTCAACCCTCCGTCGTGCCAAGCGACACGAGAGTGTCAGTGGCCTGCGACGTGGAATGTCAGCGACCCCGACACGAGAGTGTCAGTCGCCGCGACACGAAATTGTCAGTAGATGGGGGCCCGTTCCGGGGTCGCGCGAGGACCCGTGATCATTCACCTGATTCAGGTCGTCGAGCCGCGAACGTGAGACGAACGCGAGGGCTGCCGTCGGCGGTGCTCGTACGGTGATTCCGGTGGCACCCGACGAACGACTCCGGCAGCCGACGACTTCCCCAAGGATCTCCGCCCACGGTCGCTACCTGCCGACGCCCGCCCGCACTCACCCGCTGCCCGACCCCGAGCTGTCGCTACTCCGGTTGCGGCCGCACCGAGTCGGCCGAGCCTCGCCAGATCGGCCGGCGTTCCTTGTCCGCGTGTGTCGCCGGGGGCCGGGAACGCAGGATGTCGGCCGCGCGGGCGGCGATGACGCAGAACGCCACGGGCAGGAAGAAGGTGAGGTTGAGCGGGATGAAGTAGGTCAGTGGTCCGATGATGGTGGGCCCGGCGAGCATGCCGAGATAGCCGAGGCCGGCGACGCGCGAGACATTGACTCCGGCCGCGTTCTGGTCGATGTGGCCGGCGGCGCTGAAGAGCTGGGGGACGCAGCCGGACATCCCGCTTCCGAACACAGCCCAGCCAACGAGGGCCAGCGGGATCCAGGGGGACAGCGCCGCCGCGGTCAGGCCGAGTGCGGCCAGGGACGTGCCGTAGCGGAGGATGGCCACCGGCCCGAAGCGCGCGGCCACCCGGTCGGCGAGCAGCCGACCGGCAGTCATGGCGGTGGAGAAGGCCCCGTAGGCGAGGGCCGCAGTGGCGGCGGGCGCCTCCAGGACGTCCCGCAGGTGCAGCACGCTCCAGTCGTTGGCCACACCTTCGCAGAGCATGAGCATCAACGCGAGAGCGGCCAGCACCCAGATGCGCCGGGGAGTCCGGCGCCGGGGCTTCAACGCGGCTGCGGGAGCTTCCGCGGGGCGGGCGTGCTCGGCCCGCAGCAGCGCGGGCGCTGCCGACGCGGCGGCGGCGAGGCCGAGGAGTGCCACCGCCCCGAGGGTCATCGCCGGGCTCCAGCCCCAGCTGAGCGTGCGGGCGCCGGCTAGCGCGGCGAGGACACCACCGATGGAGAAGGTGGCATGGAAGGCGGACATGACGGGCCGCCGGTAGCCGCGCTCGACTTGGACGGCATGAGCGTTCATGCTGACGTCCAGGCAGCCGTTGCCGACACCGAGCATCAGGAGCGCCGCCCCCAGCATCCAGACGTTCCTGGCCAGGCCCGGCAGGACCACGGCCGCGCTGCACAGTGCCGCGCTGACCGGTACGACGCTGCGGGCGCCGAAGCGGTCGGTGAGCGGGCCGACGATCTGCATGCCCGCGAAAGCGCCCCCGCCGAGCAGCAGCAGGAGCCAGCCGAGCACGGCATGGCTGATCCCCACGCGGTGCTCGACGGCGGGGATGTGGACGACCCACATCCCCATGAGGAAGCCGTTCAGGGCGAAGTAGGCGAAGGTCGCCCGTCGGCCGGTCCGCAGCGATCTCTCCATGCGTGCGAACATATCGAACAGTTCTAGTGTTTGAAAGATTGACTTTAGAACACGTTTGATGTTCTATCGCAGGTGTGGCGAGTACAGATCGACTGAGGCAGATCACCGAGGCCGTGCGCGAGGCGGGTCGCATCGGCGTCGCGGAGCTGGCCGGCCTGACCGGCGCGTCGGAGATGACCATCCGCCGCGACCTGGAGATTCTGGCCGACCAGGGCGTCCTGGAGCGCTATCGCGGAGGAGCGAGAAGCCTGTTGCTGCGCGGTGAAGGGCCCCCCTTCGCGCTGCGGGCGCAGGAGGGGCTGGAGGCCAAGCGGCGCATCGCCGCCGAGGTGGCCGGGCTGATCGCCGACGGGGAGTCCGTCGTCCTCGACAGCGGCACCACCTGCCTGCAGGTGGCCCATGCACTGGAGTACCGCCGCCTGACCGTGATGCCGCTGTCCCTACACGCGGTGAGCGCACTGACCGGGGCACCGCAACTGACGCTGCTGGTGCCCGGCGGCCAGCCGCGGCCGGGCGAGTTGACGTTGACCGGCCCTCTGACCGCGGCGTCGCTGGCCGCCCTGCGTTTCGACACCGCGCTCATCGGCTGCTGCGGACTGAACGCGACGAACGGCCTGACCGCTTACGACCTGGACGACGCCGCCGTCAAGCGTGCCGCGATCGCGTCGGCCCGCCGCGTCATCGCCGTTACGGAGGCCGCCAAGCTCTCCCGCACCGCGCTCGCCTTCGTCGCCCCCGCCTCCGCTCTGCACGCTGTTGTCACCGACGAGGCCGCCCCTCGCGAGGAGACCGACGCACTGGCTGCGGCGGGCGTGACCGTACGGAAGGTGTGACCCCGTGACCGGCACCGTGCTCTTCGACCTGTTCGGCGTGCTCGCACACCACCAGTCCACCGAAGGGAAGTACCGGCTGGCCCGGACGGCGGGCGTCTCGGGCCCGGCCTTCTGGGAGGCGTACTGGGCGCTGCGCCCGTCCTATGACCGTGGAGAGGTGACCGGCCCCGGTTACTGGTCCCAGGTGGCCGGCGCCCTCGGCGCCCGCTTCGACCGCCGCCGGATCGCGGAACTCATTGAGGCCGACATCGCCACGTGCAGCGCCGTCAACGAGACCATGGTCGCCCTGGTGGAAGAGCTCGTGGCATCCGGCCGGCGGATCGCGCTGCTGTCCAACATCCCCGAGGAGTTGGCCGTCCACTACGAAACACACCACCGCTGGCTCCAGCACTTTCAGGTACGTGCCTTCTCCTGCCGCATCGGCCACGCCAAACCCGAGCCGGACGCCTACCGGTGGTGCCAGAACGCGCTGCGCGAGGACCCGGCTCGCATCCTCTTCGTCGACGACCGCCAGAACAACATCCAAGCCGCCGAGGCAACCGGCATGCGCGGTCACCTCTTCACCACCCCCACCCGGCTGAGGGAAAGCCTCGCCCAGTGGGACGCCGCCCGGTCGCCATCGTGAGCCACTACCTCCACCCGGCTCGCCGTAACCCCAGCGCCGAGGCCCCGATTCCTGAACGCGGCCGTCTACGTCGACGCACCCGCCGACATCCGCTTGCCGCAAGATCGACGAAGGCCGTGACCCCCGCCACGGGCTGCGCGGCTACCTCAAGTAAGTACGCATCGCCCATGACCGGCGCATCGTCCCCAGCCGCGGACACGAGAGTGTCAGTGCCCGGTGTGGAGGAGCGCGCTACTCGTCGACGGGGATCCGGCGGATGGCGCGCTGTTTGTCGTGCTCGGTGGGCAGGCTGTAGCGGCGGGCGGTTTCGACGCTGTGGCCGAGGAGTTCGGCGACGACGACGATGTCTTCGCCGCTGCGGACCATGATCGTCCCGGCGGAGTGCCGCAAGGTGTGAGGCGTGAATTCGCCGTCGATGCCGACTTCGAGGTTGGCGTCCTCGGCGATGGCTTTGAGGATGTCGTAGGCCCCGCGGGTGGAGAGCCGGCCGCCGCGGGCGTTGAGGAACAGCGCCGGGTTGGTGTCGGCGGCGGGCCAGCTAGCGCGTTCTGCGCGCCAGTCGTCCAGGGCGGTGCGGAGCTTGGGGTGCAGCGGGACCTCGCGATATTTGCCGTTCTTGCCGTAGCGGATGATCAGGTGGCCTTTGCGGGCTGAGGTGCGGACGTCGCCGAGGTCCAGGGCGACGGTCTCTCCGCCGCGGGTGCCGGCGTACAGCTCGGTGAAGGCCAGGGCCCGGTCGCGGGCGCTGGCGCGTTCGGCGGCGCGTAGCCAGCGGGTGAGGCCGCGTTCGGACAGGGCGCGGGGGGCGGCCTGGGGCAGTTCCTGGCGTTTGGCGGCGGCAGGCCCGAGCCCGAGCCGGCGGAAGAAGTCGTCGATCGCGGTCAGGTGCGCGTTGACGGTTGAGGCCTTGCGCTTGGCGACCGTCAGCAGGAAGGCGCGGTAGTCGCGGGCGGCTCCGTCACGGGCGGCCGGGCCGGTAAGCGGGTCACCGCCGACATCGGCGTCGGGAAGCCAGGCCAGGAATTGGCGGACCCTGGACAGGTAGGCGCGGACGGTGTCGGGGTCGAGCGGCCCGCCCGCTCGGGTGAGCTCTTGCTCGTAGTCGTCGTAGGCCGCGGCGTAGGCGGCCGGGATCGGGGTCGGCTGTTTGCCGCGACGGGGAGCCGGTGTCGTTCCCTCGGCGAGAGCTCCCCCAGTATCGGAAGCTGTTCCGGCGGCCTGTGATCCCGCCTGCGCCGAAGTATCGGAAGTCATCCCTGGAGCCTACTGCCGATATTCACAAGTATCGGAAGCTCCGATAGGGTCCGTTCGATCATCGTCTGTGCGGTCGGCGCCCACGCCGTGCCGGGAGGGTGCCGCGGTGGGCAGGCTGACGCGCGAGGAATGGGACGCGGCGCTGTACCGGCTGCGGCGGCTGAGCGATCGAGGCGAGTCCATCACCGCCGAGGTTAGTGCGACGGCGGCGGCGCTGGGAGTGGCCGAGCGGACGGTGTGGCGCCGGCTCGGGTCGTCTCCGCGTCCGCGTCCGCGGTTCGCACTGTCGCAGACCGACATCGCCGCCTTCGTCGACTTCTGCGGGAACGTCTCGGCGGTGCACCGGGCCCGGTCGGCCGCAATCGCCGGGCGGACCACCAGCGCCGGGGTACCGATCGACCCCGACCTGCTGGCCGGCTGGGCCGGGGCGGCCCCGGTGACAGCCCGCACCTTGCAGCGGGCGTTCACCGAGCAGCTGACGCCGGCGTTCGTCGCCGGGGTGACCGGCGGGGAACGGGCCCGCCGCGCCAAGCTGGTCTACCTCGAGCGTGAGGCGACCTGGCGCAACCAGGTGTGGGAAGGCGATCACAAGAACCTGCCGATCCTGGTCCTACCGCCGCGCGGCAAGGCCGTCACGCCGTGGGTGACGATGTTCATCGACGATGCCACCCGCGTCATCACCGGCTGGGCGATCGCGCTCACCCCGCACACCGGCACCGTGCTGACCGCGTTGCGCATGGGGATGGTCGATGATCCGGCCACCGGCCCGGCACACGGGATCTCCGGGGTGCTGCGCCTGGACCAGGGACTGGAGTTCGCCGCGGCGGCCGTGACGGCGGCGACTGCCGCGCTGGGCACCGTGCCGCACGTTCTTCCCGGCTACAGCCCGAACCAGAAGGGCAAGATCGAGAGGGCGTTCTTGACCGTCGATGAGATGCTGCTGTGCACGCTGCCCGGCTACACCGGCGGGCCACGCGAGGTCAACGGCCGGCTGGCGGGGCCGCTGGATGACCGGGTCAAGGCTCGCGTCGGCTATGGCGATGCCGCTGCCGCCGGGCAAGAGGCCGGGCTGCCGTTGGGTCTGGAGAGCTTCGCGCGGATCTTCGGTAACTGGGTGCAGGCCTACAACACCGAGCACGTCCACAGCGAGCTCGGCCGGACCCCGGCCGAGGCCTGGGCCGCCGACGCCAGCCCGCTGGAGGATGTGCCCGCCGAACACCTACGGCATCTGCTGCTGGCCAGCCGGCCGCGCACGATCGGCCCGCACGGCATTCGGTTCCGCAACCTCAAGTGGCTTGATCCCGGTGGGTTGATCCGCGAGCGGCGCGGCACGCAGGTGCAGATCCGGTACATGCCGCACGATGACCGGTTCATCGACGTCTACCTCGACGGGGAGTTCCTGGCGACCTGCTACCCGACCAACGCGCTCACCGCCGAGCAGGAAGCCGAGTTCTACGCCGCCGCCCGCGCCCAGGAGAAACAGGCCGCAGCGCAGCGCTCCGCCGCCCGCCGGCGTGGCCGGATGCGCCTGGCGGCTCTGTCGGCCACCGACACCAGCACCGAGTCGGTGCGCAAGATCAGTCCCGCTGAAGCCGAGCGCCTCAACCGGGCCGGTGGGAGCGGGGGAAGGCCTCGGCCCGAGACCAGCACCAGTCTGCTGGGCATCGTCCCGATCGGCCCTATCGAACCGGTCGATCTGGCCGATCTGGACGTCGACCGGGAACACCGGCCGTGGTGAGGGCGCCGCAGGCCGGGCCGCCCGGGGCACGGATCATCTCCACCCCGCAGCTGCAGTTGGCCCGGCACGTGGTCACCGATGTCACCTCGCACGAGGCGGTTGGGGTAATCCACGGCCATGCCGGGCTGGGCAAGACCTTCGCCGTGCGGACGTGTGCGCAGGCGCTGGCCGCCGGCACCGGCCGGTTGGAAGCACCCCAGGTGTGCACGGTGTCGTTCAGCCCGCAGCCCACGCTGCGACAAGTCGTCGACGCGCTGCTGCTGACGCTGACCGGCAGTCACGGCTCGTCCAAGAGCCGCTTCCATCTCACCCGCGAGCTGATCGCCGAGCTGGCCCGCATCCCGCGGTTGATCGTGGTCGATGAGGCCCAGCGGCTGACCGGGCACGGGATCGAGCTGCTGCGGCACTTGCACGACGACCCCGACACCCGGCTCGGGCTGCTGTACGTCGGCGGTCACGGCTGCTGGGAGGTGCTCGCCCGCGAGCCGATGCTCGCCTCGAGGATCTGGCGGCGCCTGGCCATCACCCCGCTGGACCGCGACATCGTCCCTGAGGCGATCCGCGGCTACCACCCGATGTACGAAGACGCCGACGACGAGCTGCTGCACTACATCGACGACCGGTTCGCCCACGGCATCTGGCGCAACTGGGCGTCGTTCTCCTCAACCGCGCACCTGCTCGCCCAGCGCGCCGGCCGCACGGCCATCGACGAGGAGATCATCACCAACGCGTTCGCGCTGCATGGCGGGGGACCCAACCGTGCCCGCTGAGGGCCCCGGCCCGGCCGAGCCGGCCCAAGTCACCGTGATCCGCGACACCGACGACCTGCCCACCACCGGACGGCGGCTGCGGGAACTCACCGACCCCGACGGCGGGATCGTGGTGCTGCGCCCGGTCCCCTACAGCGGCTCGATCAACGACTTCCTGTTTTGCGTTCTGGAAGGGCTCGGCAAGCACCTGCCCGCCCGGCTGTCGTCCCCGCAACGCCCCTGGGACCAGGCCAAAGCATGGGTCACCGGCT
This sequence comes from Actinoallomurus spadix, assembly GCF_024055725.1. Lineage (GTDB taxonomy): Bacteria > Actinomycetota > Actinomycetes > Streptosporangiales > Streptosporangiaceae > Actinoallomurus > Actinoallomurus spadix. The sequence continues at coordinate 148,060 of NZ_JAMXMX010000001.1, forward strand.
ACCGTCTGGCGCACCTGGTGGTCGACCGCGCCCACACCATGCCAGCAGAATTCGCGCCCTACCTGCGTGCACTCCTCGGCCCCCACCGCCCGCACCGAACCCGGCTGTGGCTGATCGACGCCTCCCGCACCACCGCCAGCTCGGTCGTCACCGCGTTCGGCCGCGACCCCGACAGCCAGGTCAGGACCGTCGACCCGCGCGAACTCGACCGGATACGGCCCCGCCCGCCGGCCGCGACCAGGGCCAAGGCGATCGGCGAGCCGATCCCTGATGACCTGCCCGCCGACAACTTCTTGACCTTTCGAGCCGCCTGCATCCGCGCCCTTGACCGCAACACCGCCGCCCGCGTCGACCAGCTGTGGCTCAAGACCTTCCAGGCCGCCCGCACCTGGCTGCGCGCCCATCGGAAGGTCGGGGAGGCCGGCCAGGCACCCGACCGGCTCGCGCTGCCGCTCAGCATCCACCTGGCCGCCCGCCTCTACCGGTGCGCCTCCGACGGCGAAGCCCTGGTCCGGCTCCGCGCCACTCAAGCGGCCTTCCTACGCGACGGGCTCCTCCTCCACCACCAGACATGGCCCGGCGCCCCCGGCCTGGGCCACCGCCTCACCTCCACCGCGGTCGCGGCCATCAACCGGGCCACCATCGCCACCGGCCCGGCCGCCGCCGCGACCCTGTTCCTGTTGTTCCCCTTCGACCGCCGCGGCGACGAACGGTACTGGCACCCCAGCACGCTCACCATGGACGACGTCACCAGCACCGCAACCGGCATCAAGATCAACGGCGAGTACCTTCCCATCCCCGCCCACGCCCGGCCCGCAATCGCCGCGCACCTCGCCTTCCGCCAGATGCAGGGCCCCCGCCACCCCGGCGACCCGTTCTTCGACCTCACCCCACCGCACGACGACGTCCGCACCCAGGCCGACCGCGCCCTGACCGCCACCACCGCCGCCGGTGACCCTTCTGCCGACCGCGTCGAGCCGCCCGCCGGGCACGGCACCCTCTGGATGCGGCAGCGCCGCCTCATCCTGCGCAACCTGGTCGGCAACGCCCACACCCTCGACCTGAGCACCCCCGCATGGACATGAGGCAACCCGACCCGCTGGGAACCTGGCTCCTGCGCCGGGCCCGCGACCACGGCATGACCAGCGAGCAACTCGCCGACCTGCTCGGGCTACCCGTCCACCGGATCCGCCGCCTCACCGACGGCGCCGACCTCGACGACCTACCCGTACGAGCCGTCCGCGCCGTAGCCAGGCGACTCGACCTGCCCTGGCCCGGATGGCTGGACCACAGCCCCACCCGCCCTGATGACCACACCGTCCAGGCCAGCCCCGCAACCAACTCGACCGACTCGCTCGACGACGCCGATCGTGTGCACGCCGTCCTGATCCTGGCCCTCGCCCACCCCATGGGAGTGGACCAGATCGCGCACGTGCTGGACTGGCCGCTCGAACGCGCTCAGAACGCCGCCGACCACCTCGCCGCACTACTCCACGAACACCCGGTCCTTCGCCTCACCGCCGGCGAAGGCACCATCCTGCGACTCGCCGTGCAGCCCAACCTCCTCGGCCCAGACGTCCGCACCCGGATCCAGCACGTCCTCAACCAGCAACAAGGCCCCGCGCCCGGCATGGCCTTCATCGCCTACCGCGCCGGCCACCGAGACCACCAGCGCATCAAAGACATCCTGACCAGCGACCCCGAACTCCTCGACGCCGCCGTCGACGCCGGATACATCACCTGCCGCATCGACCCCCACGGCCAGCCAACACAAATCAAGCTGACACCCGAGGTCGCCTTCAGCCTGAACATCCCGGTCAACCTCCACGACACCCTGCTACTGGAGCCGAAGACCGAGTGACCCAGGTCACTGACACTCTCGTGTCGCTTCTACTGACACTCTCGTGTCGCTTGGCACGTCGCGGGCGCCGCCGCACCTGAGGTCTTCTGGCGGAGTCGTGGTCTTGACGCGCGGCGGCCCTGAGGCCAAAACTAGGCGCGGTGGATGACAACGATGTCATTCATCGATTCATGTTGAAACGTGCCTCCGCACCATGAACCAGGGAGCGCCGATGCTCGACGAGCACGCCGAGGACAGACGCGAGAGAGCGCGGTTGTCGCGCCGCGACATACTGCGCGCGGGAACCACGGTGCTCGCGAGCGTCAGCCTGGTCGGGGCGTTCGAGGACCGGGCGGTCGCGTCGCCCCCCACCCCGAGCGCGGGGGCCCGCGACCTCGCGCTCTACCGCCCCGTACAGGTCTCCTCGACCGCTTACGCGCCCACTCCCGGTCACTTCGTCGTCGACCGCATGGCGAGCAGCGGTCCCCGCGGCAGCGGATGGCGTGCGGCCGGCACCGACACGCCGCAGTGGGTGGCCGTCGACCTGCAGGGGGCGTGCCGCGTCACCTCGGTCGTCCTCGTCTTCGAGGCGGCCGAGGGCGACGTCGTGTTCAAGCCCGCCGACGACGTCAACCCGCGCGTGAACACCACGGGCTGGGAGGTCCTGTCCAGCTACGCCTCCCGCTTCCGCATCGAGATCTCGTCCGACGGGAGAACGTGGAAGCCGGTCAAGGAGGGCAGCACGGACAAGGGCGGCACCGTCGAGGTGGTCTTCGACCAGCCCGTCACGACGCGATGGATCCGCATGGTCGGCACCGCACTGTCCAATCCGAACCCGCTGGGCCTGAACTCCTTCCAGGTTCTCGGCACCGCCCTGGCCGGCCGTCCGCAGTCGACGGGATGGACCGACTGGACGAGCGGCGCCCGGCCGGTCCCCCCGCTCAAGGTCGCGGACGACGGCACCGTGCCGATCGAGTCGGGCTGGAACCTCACCCTCGACGGTTTCGCCGGCACCGGTGACGGATCGCGGCTGTCGTCCCCCGGGGTGGACACCTCGCGCTGGTTGCGCGGGCAGGTGCCGGGCACGGTGCTGGCCTCCCTGGTGGAGGAGGGTCACCTGCCCGACCCCGTGCGGGGCCTCGACAACCTTCGCGTTCCCGAGGCGCTCAGCCGCAATTCCTGGTGGTACCGCCGCGTCTTTGACGTCCCGCACGGTTTCGGCGCCCGCGGCCATGACCACGTCTGGCTGGAACTGGACGGCGTCAACCACAAGGCCGAGATCTGGCTCGACGGCGCCAAGGTGGGCGAACTCACCCACCCGTCCGCGCGCGGCGCCTTCGACGTCACCGCCCGGCTCCGGCGCGGCGGGCAGCACGTGCTGGCCGTCCGCATCGACCCCATGCCCTATCCGGGCAGCCCCGGCGACAAGGGTCCGGACGGCAGTCCCTATGCCGACGCCGGCTCCGCCATGATGATGCGCAACGGCCCCACCTACCTGGCGGTGTCCGGCTGGGACTGGATGCCCGCGGTACGCGACCGCGTCATGGGCATCTGGAACCATGTGCGGCTGCGTTCCACCGGCCCGGCCGTCATCGGCGATCCGCGGGTGGACACCGTGCTTCCCGATCTGCCGGAACGCTCCCGCGCCGACGTCACCCTCACCGTGCCGATCCGCAACGTCGCCGCGACCAGGCGCACGGTGACGGTCCAGGCCACGCTCGGTGACGTCCGCGTCCGCAAGAACATCCCGATCGATGGCGGGAAGAGCGCCGAGGCGGTCTTCTCCCCGGATGAGTTCCCCGCCCTGCGCCTGTCCGACCCGGCCCTGTGGTGGCCCAACGGCTACGGTGATCCCACCCTCCACGACCTGGAGGTCTCCGCCTCGGTCGGCGCCGTCACGAGCGACCGGCGCACCGTACGCACCGGACTGCGCCAATTGCAGTACGCCTCCGAGAACCCCATCACCTTCGAGCCTGGCGCCGACCGCGTCGAGCAGACCGTCGACATCCCAACGCAGCAGGCCCGATACGTCCGTATACGGGCCGGTCGTCGCGCCACGGGCTGGGGCGTCTCCCTGTGGACGCTGTCCGTCATCGACAGCGCGCAGCCCCAGACCGACCTCGCTCTGCACGGCGACGCCTCCGCCTCCTCCACCGACACCGCCGACCATCCCGCCTCGGCCGCGGTGGACGGCGACTCTAAGACCCGCTGGTCGTCCGCCTACTCCGACGACCAATGGATCCAGGTGGATCTGGGCAAGACGCGATCCTTCAACCGGATCACCCTGCTCTGGGAGGTCGCGTACGCCCTGACCTTCACCATCCAGGTCTCCGACGACGGCCAGAGGTGGACCGACGTTCAGGCCGTCGACAACCGGCCGCACCAACTCCAGATCAGCGTCAACGGCGTGAAGATCATGTGCCGCGGCGGCAACTGGGGCTGGGACGAGCTGCTGCGCCGCATGGGAGACGGCCGGATGGAGGCCGTGGTCGAGATGCACCGTGACATGAACTTCACGATGATCCGCAACTGGCTCGGCAGCAGCGACCGCGAGGAGTTCTACGCCCGTTGCGACGAGAACGGACTGCTGGTGTGGAACGACTTCTGGAACGCGTGGTTCCTCGACCCGCCGGACCACGCGCTCTACCTCGAGCACGTACGCGACACCGTGCGGCGGTACCGCTCGCACCCGTGCATCGCGGTGTGGTGCGGTGCCAACGAGGGCACTCCTTCAAGCGAGATCGACGAGGGTGCCAGGACCGCCGTCGCCGAGGAGCATCCCGGCGTGCGCTACGTCAGCAACTCGGCGGCCGGCGTCGTCAGCGGCGGCGGGCCGTACGCCTGGATCGATCCCGCGCAGTACTACTCGCCGCGGACCTACGGCGCCGGCACGTTCGGATTCCACACCGAGATCGGCATTCCGACCGTGTCGGTCGTCGAGAGCATGCGCAATCTGGTGGGCGACGAGGAGGGCTGGCCCATCGGCACGGTGTGGAATTACCACGACTGGTCCACCCGCGGTAACCAGTACCCGCAGAATTACAAGGCGGCGATCGACGAACGCCTCGGCGAGTCCGCCGGCCTGGAGGAGTTCTGCGCCAAGGCACAACTGGTCAACTTCGAGTCCATGCGCGCGATGTTCGAGGCATGGAACGCCAACCTGTGGAAGGACGCCAGCGGCCTGTTGCTGTGGATGTCCAACCCGGCCTGGCACAGCACCGTGTGGCAGACCTACGACTACGACCTCGACGTCAACGGCAGTTACTACGGCGCACGCGTCGGCTGCGAGCCGCACCACGTGCAGGCCGACCCGCAGCACTGGAACGTGATCGCGGTCAACCACACCGCCGACGAACTACGCGCCGCGGTCGTCGAGGCCGACGTGCTGGACCTGTCCGGGGGGCGGCTGGCGGCGCACCAACGGCAGACCGTCGACATCGCCGCCTCGTCGACGGCGTCCGCATTCACCGTCGCCCAGCCGGGCGGCGACCACCCTCTGCACCTGGTCCGGCTGCGCCTCACGGGCGCCGACGGGAGGACGCTGTCGGAGAACACCTACTGGCGGTATGCCGCGCCGAAGGACCTTCAGGCGCTGACCAAGCTGTCCGGAGCCGTCTTGCGCCTCACCGGAGGCCACGCCCGCGCGGGACGCGACGGCCGCCTGACGACCACGGTGACCGTGCGCAACGCCGGCGACGTCGTCGCGCCGATGGTACGGCTCTCGCTCCGCGACCACCGGTCGGGCGCTCGGGTGCTGCCTGCCCGATACTCCGACAACTACCTGTGGTTGCTGCCCGGAGAGCAGCGGACCGTGACGATCTCCTGCCCACGCGGCGAGCTGTCTCCCGGGCACCTGGAGGTCACGGCCCAGGGCTACGGCACCTCCGCCGTCTCGGCCCGGACGGGACGCTGAATCATCATCAGCCGGCGGAGCGGCGGCGGTCCGCGACGGAGAGCTGGGCGCCGTTGAGGAACAGTTCGATGGGGAGGGTCGCGGCGCCGAGGGCGACGGCTTCGGGGCCCAGCTTGCCGAGCTCGATCGACGTCGAGGAGAAGGCGTGCTTGAGGGAGTTGCTCCGGGCCGCGTCGCGGATGGCCGGGAGCAGCCGCTCGCCGAGCAGCAGGCCGGCCCAGCCGCCGAGGATGATGCGTTCGGGGTTGAAGAGGTTGATCAGGTCGGCGAGGCCGACGCCGAGGTACAGCGCGGTCTCCTCCAGGACGCGTGCCGCGTCTCCCTCGCCGCGGCCGGCCGCGTCGAGCAGGGCGGCCAGGGCGGTCTCCTCGTCCTGGCCGGGTGTCCTTCCGTACCGGTCGAGGACCGCCTCGGCGCCGACGTACGCCTCGAGGCAGCCCGTGGAGCCGCATCGGCAGCTGCGCCCGCCGACCACGACGGTGGTGTGGCCCCACTCGCCGGCGCTGGAGGTGGACCCGCGGTGGGTCCGGCCGTGCGCGATGATGCTGGCGCCGACGCCCGAGCCGATCAGGCAGACGACGGCGTGCTGGGCGCCCTGGCCGGCGCCGAACCACATCTCGGCGCGGCCCATCGTGTTGGCGCCGTTGTCGATGTGCAGCGGCAGGTCGGTCCCGGCCCGCAGCAGGCGCTCCAGGGGGACGGCCTCCCAGCCGTACGTCTGGCCGTGGACGAGGACCTCGTCGCCCTGCTCGACCACGCCGGGGACGCCGATGCCGACCCCGAGGACCGCGGAGGCGTCGACGCCCGCGTCGGCGAGCACGGCCGACAGACCCTCGTGGATCCGCTCGACGATCGTCGTGACGCCGTGCTCGCGTGGGTCCAGCGGGGAGTCCACGCGCGCCCGTTCGGTCATCGCCAGGTCGAACAGCTCGACGCGGACGCGGGTCTCGCCCACGTCGACTCCGATGACGTAGCCGTAGTCGCTGTTCATGCGCAGCAGGACGCGCGGGCGGCCGCCGTCGGAGTCGATCGCGCCGGCCTCGGCGACGACACCCTCCTCGATCAGCTCGCGGACCACGTTGCTGACCGACGCGGGGGACAGGCCGGTCGCCCGGCTGAGCTCCTGGCGGGTGCAGGGCTGGTCGAAGTACAGCGACCAGAGCAGGACCGACCGGTTGTCACGGCGAAGGTCCCGTACCGTGCCTCGCCGTCGTTCCGGTGTGACGTGCTCCCGCATACCGACCTCCCCGATTAGTTCAGATCTTATAACAAGCAGTCGAAAAGCCGGGCTCCCGGGTGTTGCGCAGCCTTGACGATGGCAGGCCGCCGAGGTTAAATCACGTCATTAATTAAGCCCTGGAACAAAGGGCCCCGCCTCCGCGCGTGCGACGAAGGTGTTGCGCGCGTCCTCTCCCTCCCCGCCCCCCGAAACCCGGGAGACGTTCATGAAACCCGCCTTCGTCCCAGGTGACCGGACCAGGCCGCGACCCCCACGGCGCCTGCCGGTATCGGTCGCCGCGGTCATCGCCCTCCTCGCCGGTCTCTTCGTCGCCCTCGCGCCGTCCTCCGGCGCGGCGACCTGCGGCACCGCCAATGCCGCCCAGGGCCGGCCCGCCACCGCGTCCTCCACCGAGAACGCCGGCACCCCCGCGTCGAGCGCGGTCGACGGCGACGCCGGCACCCGCTGGTCCAGTGCCTTCAGCGACCCGCAGTGGCTCCAGGTCGACCTCGGCTCCTCGCAGTCCATCTGCCAGGTGGTGCTGCAGTGGGAGGCCGCCGCCGGCAAGGCGTACCAGCTCCAGACCTCCTCCGATGGCAGCACCTGGACCACCGTCTACTCCACCACGACCGGTCAGGGCGGCACCGAGACGCTGAACGTCAGCGGCACCGGCCGCTACGTTCGCATGTACGGCACCGCACGCACCACCGGATACGGCTACTCGCTCTGGGAGTTCGCCGTCCACACCACGAGCGGGGGCGGCGGCACCCTCCCCGGTGGCGGCGACCTCGGGCCCAACGTGTACGTCTTCGACCCATCGATGTCGTCGGCCACCATCCAGAGCCGGCTGGACAGCGTGTTCGGCCAGCAGGAGAGCAACCAGTTCGGCGGCCAGCGGTACGCGCTGCTGTTCAAGCCGGGCAGCTACAACGTCAACGCCGACATCGGCTTCTACACCTCCATCGCCGGGCTCGGCGCGAATCCCGACGACGTCACCATCAACGGCGCGGTCAACGTCGACGCCGGCTGGTTCAACGGGAACGCCACCCAGAACTTCTGGCGGTCCGCGGAGAACCTGGCGGTGCAGCCCTCCGGCGGGTCCGACCGCTGGGCGGTCGCCCAGGCCGCGCCGTTCCGCCGCATGCACATCAAGGGCGACCTGAACCTCGCGCCCTCCGGCTACGGCTGGGCCAGCGGCGGCTACATCGCCGACTCCAAGGTCGACGGCCAGGTACAGCCGTACTCCCAGCAGCAGTGGTTCACCCGTAACAGCCAGATCGGCGGCTGGCTGAACGGCGTGTGGAACATGGTGTTCACCGGCGTCGCGGGCGCACCGGCGCAGAGCTTCGCGAACCCGCCGTACACGACCGTGGCGAACGCGCCGCTGACGCGGGAGAAACCGTTCCTGTACGTCGACTCCGCCGGCGCGTACCGGGTGTTCGTGCCGTCGCTGCGGCAGAACACCCAGGGCACGACCTGGAGCGGCGGGAACACGCCCGGCTCGTCGATCCCGCTCAGCCAGTTCTACGTCGCCAAGCCGTCCGACAGCGCGGCGACCCTGAACCAGGCACTGGCCCAGGGCCTCAACCTGCTGTTCACCCCGGGCGTCTACAGGATCGACCAGACGCTCAACGTGACCCGCGCCGACACGGTCGTCCTCGGCCTCGGCTACGCCACGCTGGTGCCGCTGAACGGCGTCACGCCGATGTCCGTCGCCGACGTCAACGGCGTGAAGATCGCGGGGCTGCTGTTCGACGCCGGGGCCACCAACTCGCCCAACCTGCTCCAGGTCGGGCCGAGCGGGTCCACGGCCGACCACTCCGCCGACCCGACCTCGATCCAGGACGTCTTCTTCCGCATCGGCGGCGCGGGCGTCGGAAAGGCCACCAACAGCCTGGTCGTCAACAGCAACAACGCGATCATCGACCACATCTGGGCCTGGCGTGCCGACCACGGCACCGGCGTCGGCTGGACGAGCAACACCGCCGACACCGGCCTCATCGTGAACGGCAACGACGTCACGGCGTACGGCCTGTTCGTCGAGCACTACCAGAAGTACGAGGTCGTCTGGAACGGCGAGCGCGGCCGAACGTACTTCTTCCAGAACGAGATGCCGTACGACCCGCCGAACCAGGCCGCCTGGATGAACGGCTCCACCAACGGCTACGCCTCCTACAAGGTGGGGGCGAACGTCACGACGCACGAAGGGTGGGGCCTCGGCAGCTACTGCTACTTCAACGTCGATCCCTCGATCCACGCGGCGCACGCCTTCGAGGTGCCGAACGCCTCCGGCGTGAAGTTCCACGACCTGCTGACGGTGTCCCTCGGCGGCAACGGCACGATCGACCACGTCATCAACAACACCGGCGGCGCCGCCCAGGGCACCGAGACCACCCCGGTCAACGTGGTCAGCTACCCCTGACCTCCTGACCCCTGCACCCCGGGCCCGCGCGGCACCCCGCCGCGCGGGCCCGTCCCACGACGTGTTCAGCGGTCGGCGTGAACGGCGGTGATCTCCACGTGCTCGATGCCCTCGTCCAGGAAGGCGGCGAGGTCGTGGGCCTCTTCGCGGACGGCCTCCCGCTCTGGGACGGAGAGAGACCGCAGCGGCGTCACGCGGAGCCGCCGGTCGCGCGCGGTCCAGGTGGCGGCGACGCGTCCGTCGACGAGCACGGTCCGGTGGCCTGCGACGGACAGGCCGCGGTGGGCGTCGTCGATGATGCGGCTGCGATCGTGGTGCGCTGAGGACGGTCATGGGCGCTCAGGCCGCGGACCGCTCGCCGACGGGACGGCGGCGCAGGGCGGGGCGGGTGAGCGCGGGCGGCGTGTAGGAGACGTCCAGGGGGCCGAGGTCGGTGCCGGGCGGGACGATCGCGTCGATCCGGTCGAGGACGTCGTCGTCAAGGGTGACGGTCGCGCCCGCGATCAGGTCGTCCAGGTGCGCCATGGTGCGCGGGCCGATGATCGCGGACGTGACGTCCGGGTGGCCGGTGGCGAAGGCCATGGCCAGGTGGGTGAGTGAGACGCCGGCCGCGTCGGCGACGGGCAGGAGCCGTTCGACGGCGTCGAGCTTGTTCTCGTCGGTGAGGTGCTGGGGGACCCACCGCATGCGGGCGTCGTTCGGCGCGGTGCCCTTGCGGTAGCGGCCGGTCAGCAGGCCCATGGCCAGCGGGCTCCACACGAGGACGCCCATGCCGTAGCGGCGGCAGACCGGCAGGATCTCCCGCTCGATGCCGCGGTTGAGGATCGAGTAGGTCGGCTGCTCGGTGCGCAGCCGGTGCAGCCCGCGCTGCTGCGACACCCACTGGGCCTCGACGATCTCCGACGCCGGCAGGTTGGAGGAGCCGATCGCGCGGACCTTCCCGGCGCGCACCAGGTCGGTGAGCGCGGAGAGGGTCTCCTCGATGTCCGTGTGCGGGTCCGGGTGGTGGATCTGGTACAGGTCGATGTGGTCGGTCCGCAACCGGCGCAGTGACCCCTCGACCGCGGCCATGATCCAGCGGCGTGAGCTGCCGCTGCGGTTGGGGCCCTCGCCCATCGGGCCGTTGAACTTGGTGGCCAGCACCACCTCGTCGCGGCGTCCCTTCAGGGCCTTGCCGACGATCTCCTCGGTCTCGCTGTAGCCGTACACGTCGGCGGTGTCGAGGAAGTTGATGCCCGCGTCCAGCGCCCGGTGGATCATGCGCACGCAGTCGTCGTGGTCGGGATTGCCCGTCCCGAACATCATGGTGCCCAGGCAGTAGGCGCTGACCTCGATGCCGGTACGTCCCAGCTGTCGCATTCGCACGGTGACCCGTTCCCTTCCGGTTCGTGACGCCCGGGCCGCCGCGGGGACGCGGCGGCCCGGGGGAGTTCTTCCGCGCCTGGCCGGGTCGGCTCAGCCGTTGTACGGGGCGGCGACGTCGAGGACCCAGGTCACGCCGAAGCGGTCGGTGAGCATGCCGTACAGCGGCGCCCACGGCGCGGGCTCCAGCGGGCGCGCCACCGTCGAACCCTCGGCCAGCTTCTGCCACAGGGCGCTGATCTCGTCGGCGTCATCGCCGCGTACGGAGACGAAGAACGGGTCGTCACCCTGGCTCCAGGGCAGCGGGGAGGGCACGTCGTAGGCCATGACGTGGAAACCGTTGTCGCCGGCGACCTCGCCCCACATCACCCAGTCCGCCTCGTTCTCGTTCGGCACATTGCCGGCGTCCTTGTACGTGACGACGACGGTGCGCCCGCCGAACACGGACCGGTAGAAGTCGAGCGCCTCCCGCGCGGTGCCCCGGAAGTTCAGGTGAGTGGTGGTGGTGATGGACATGTTCCTGCTCCTTGCGTTCGGTTCGACGGAGGTCGCCCCCGCCACGACAGCACCCTGTGAGCGCGGCGACCCATCGCCACCAGGGGCGATGCCCCTCGGCGGCTGTGGTGTCCACCCTCGCAGGGGTAGCGGACAGTTTGTGTCCTGTACTTCGCGCACAATGAGGACCATGCAGAAGACCTCGTCGCGGTTGCTCGCGTTGCTCTCCCTGCTTCAGACGCACCGTGACTGGTCCGGCGACGACCTCGCCGAGCGGCTCGACGTCACCCCGCGCACGGTGCGCCGGGACATGGACCGGCTACGGGAGCTCGGGTACCCGATCACGTCCTTCAAGGGGCCCTCCGGCGGCTACCGCCTGGGGGCCGGCTCGCGGCTCCCGCCACTGCTGTTCGACGACGGCCAGGCCGTCGCCCTGGCCATCGCGCTCCAGACCGCGGCCACCGACCCCACGATCGGCGAGGACGCCACCCGCGCCCTGGCCACCATCCGCCAGGTCCTGCCGCCCCGCCTGCGTCACCGCGTCGACCTGCTCCGGATCACCGCCGTCCGGCCACGCGGGAACGATGACGCCTCATCGGGACACCCGCAACTCCTGACGGACCTGGGCAACGCCATCCACGCCCAGGTGGAGCTTCGCTTCGACTACGGCCGGGACCCCGCCGGTCCCGCCGAGCGCCCCCGCAGAGCGCAGCCCCACCACCTGGTCACCTGGCAGGGCCGGTGGTACCTCCTCGCCTGGGACCTCGATCGCGACGACTGGCGCACCTTCCGCGTCGACCGCATCCGCCTGCGCACCCCCACCGGCCCGCGCTTCAGCCCGCGCGAGCTCCCCGGAGGTGGCGTGTCCGCCTTCGTCACCGGCCGATTCCGGGGCACCGACGGCACCACCACCGACTGGCCCTGTCACGGCGAGGTCGTGCTCGGCCTCCCCGCCACCGCCGTGGCCCCCTTCGCCCGGGACGGGATCGTCGAGGAACTCGGCCCGGGCCGCTGCCGGCTCACCCTCGGCTCCTGGTCATGGACCGGTCTGGCCGCCGCGATCGGCCGCTTCGACGCCGACATCGAGGTCATCGGGCCGCCCGGACTGGCCGCCGCGTTCGCGCGCCTCGCCGCGCGCTACGCCGACGCCGCAGGCATCACCCGCCCGCCCGAGGTGCCGGACACCGACATCTCGCGCGGGGACACCCCGGGTCACCAGGAACCCCATGGGGAGCCCTGACCGCCGGGAACGCGCCGCTTGCGCCTGCGCACGCGAAGGCTTCGCCTGATGGAACGGATCACCATGACGACGAACACGACGATCCCGGCCAGTGCGATCCAGACGGAGAGACCTACCCTCCATTCGTCCCACTCGTCATCGGTGTGCGTGCCGATCCGCAGCCGCATCACGCGGCCGTGCCAGAGGTCGGCGGTGCCGGTCGTACCGGCCTCGGCCACCTTGTAGAAGCCGTGGCCGACCTCGAAGTCGCGGGCCCGCCCGTCCGCGATGCGAATGGTGATCCTGTAGTGCGTGGTCTCCGAGGCGAGCACCCCCCGCATCCTCGCCACGGCCGGGGCGGCCACCCGGAACGGCCCCATGGGAGGCGGGGGTGGGGGCGGTGGCGGCGGCTGCTGCGGGAACTGCGGCGGGTCCGGGTCGTCGGTCGTGTACGTGGACCGCTTGATGACGGTCATCGGAAGCCGCGTGACGCAGTGACCCGTGTCGGCCGGCGGCGGCGACGCGCAGAGCGGCGCCCGCGCGTACGCCTCGAAGTCCGCGATGGGCCCCGCGCCCAGCGCCACACCTACGGCGATCAGTACAGGCCCCGCGGCCAACGCCGCCCACGTTCGCCATCCCACGCGTCGAACCTAACCGGAAGGGGCGGACAGAGCAGGGTCTTACCGACCTTCAGCGCTCAGAACGTCAGCGTGGACCAATCGATGGTGATGGGGATGGGGTCGCCCACCGATGGCGGGTCGCCTACTCACCTGGTTTGTCGGTGGTGTCCTGGGTCTCCGAGCCAGGGGAGACGATCTCGACCACGAGCAGGGCGTGTTCCGCGCGGAGCCGCTCGCCGCGCTCGCGGTCCAGACAGCGGTACAGCACCACGTCGGGACGCCGGTTCAGCAGTGGGGCGTCCCGCAGTCGCAGGTCGACGTCGTTGTTGACGGTGACGCACCCGTGACCACGGTCCATCGCGGCGCGCGCGTGCGTTTCGATGAGGTTGGCCAGGCGTCGTCCAGCGGTCGGATGATCGGGGGTAGGGGGCCTCGCAGTAGACGATGTAGCCGTCCACGATCTCGATCGCCTTGGCGATGTCCTCGGGTAGGGCTTCGTACTCCTCCGCGGTCACGCGGGAGGGCTGCGGGCGGATGCCGCGGAGCCAGCTGTCGTCCGGCAGGGCGTGCATCCGGCCTCCTGTCGGTCTCGCGCGCTCAACGTGACGCGCTCAGCTTACCGAGCGATCCCACACGGCGCGGGGCGCGAGGTGCTGGGCCGTCGCGAACGGGAACACCACGGCCCTCGCCGGGGTGGGCGCCGGCGAGGGCCGTGGTCCGCGGCTGTGCCCGGCAGGGGAGGCGTCAGGTGCCGGTGCGCTCCCGGTGGGAGCGGATCAGTTCGGCGTAGCGGAGGCCGCTGTCCTTCACGGTCCGCCGCTGCGTGGCGAAGTCGACGTGGACCAGGCCGAAGCGCGGGGCGTAGCCGGCCGCCCATTCGAAGTTGTCCAGCAGCGACCAGGCGAAGTACCCGGCCACGGGGGCGCCGCGGCGGACCGCGGACGCGCACGCCGCGAGGTGCCCCTCCAGGTAGGCGGCGCGGTCGGGGTCGTGCACCCGCCCGCCCACGACGGTGTCGGTCCAGGCCGAGCCGTTCTCGGTGACGTACATCCGCGGCGGCCGGTACTCCTCGGCGACCCGGGTCAGGATGTCCGCCAGGCCGTCGGGCTCGATCACCCAGTCCAGGCCGGTGAGCGGGCGGCCGGCCGGTGTGGTCTCCCGGACGTACGGCGGGGCGCCGCCGGGGTCGTCCGCGACGACGGCCGGCCGGTAGTAGTTGACGCCCAGCCAGTCCAGCGGCGCGGCGATGGTCTCCAGGTCTCCGGGCTGTTCGGGCAGGTCGGCGCCGTACACCTCGAGCATGTCGGCCGGGAAGCCGCGGCCGAAGACCGGGTCGAGCCACCAGCGGTTGGTATGGCCGTCGAAGCGTTCCGCGGCCGCGGCGTCGGCGGCGGAGCCGCTCGCGGGCTCCACCGGGTTCAGCAGGTGCACGATGCCGACCTGGGCGCCGGGCACGGTGGCCCGCAGGGCCTGTGCCGCGAGTCCGTGGCCGAGGAGCATGTGGTACGACGCGGGAACGGCCGCCTTGACGTCGGTGAGGCCCGGCGCGTGCCGGCCTTCGAGGTGGCCGATCCAGGCGGCGCACTGCGGCTCGTTCAGGGTGGCCCAGCCCGTGACGCGGTCGCCGAGTGCTTCGGCGACGCAGGCGGCGTAGTCGGCGAAGTGCCGGGCGGTGTCGCGGTCGGTCCAGCCGCCGGCGTCCTGCAGCACCTGGGGCAGGTCCCAGTGGTAGAGCGTGGGGAACGGCGTGATGCCCGCCTCCAGCAGGGCGTCGACGAGACGGTCGTAGAAGGCCAGGCCCGGGGCGTTCACCGGACCGGTCCCGGCGGGGAACACGCGGGGCCAGGCGATCGAGAACCGGTAGGCGGTCACCCCGAGCCGCTTCATGAGGGCGATGTCCTCGGGCCAGCGGTGGTAGTGGTCGCACGCCACGTCGCCGTGGTCGCCGCCGTCGACCTTCCCCGGGGTGTGGCTGAAGGTGTCCCAGATCGACGGGGAGCGGCCGTCCTCGCCGACCGCGCCCTCGATCTGGTAAGAGGAGGTCGCCACGCCCCAGGCGAAGTCCACGGGCAGCAGGCTGAGGTGATCCACGGAGTGCCTTTCTGTGGTGGTGGCGGCGTTCACTTGACGGCTCCGGCGGTGAGGCCGGCGACGAGGTAACGCTGCAGGAGGAGGAACCCGGCGACCACCGGCACGCTGACGACCAGCGACGCGGCCATCACCTGGTTCCAGTACACGTCCGTCTCGGTCGCGTACGCGCGCAGGCCGATGGCGAGGGTGCGGGTCGTGTCGTTCGTCATGACGGACGCGAACAGCACCTCGCTCCAGGCGGTCATGAAGGCGTAGATGGCCACCGCGACGATGCCGGGGAGCGCGGCCGGGACGATGACGCGGAACAGCGCGCGCAGCGGGCCGCAGCCGTCCACGAGCGCGGCCTCGTCGAGTCCGCGGGGGATCGAGTCGAAGTAGCCGACGAGCATCCAGATGGAGAAGGGCAGGGAGAAGGTGAGGTAGGTCAGGATGAGCCCGCCGCGCGAGCCGTACAGGGCGATCCCGGTGGTGTTGCCGATGCCGACGTACAGCAGGAAGAGCGGCAGCAGGAACAGGATGCCGGGGAACATCTGGGTGGACAGCACGGTGATCGTGAAGACGCGCTTGCCGCGGAAGCGGTACCGGCTCACGGCGTACGCCGCGAAGGTCGCCACCAGCACGGACAGGCCGGTCGCCGCGGTCGCCACGATGATCGAGTTCACGAAGTAGCGGCCGAGCGGGATGGTCCGCCAGATGTCGACGTACGGGCGGGCGGTGAGGTGGTCGGGGATCCAGCGGAACGCGCCGGTGACGTCCCGCAGCGGCTTGAGCGAGCTGCTCAGCATCACGTACACCGGCAGCAGCGAGAAGACGGTCAGCAGGGTGAGGACGATCCGCCCGGTCCAGACGAAGGACGGCGGTGGTGCCGTCGGTGAGCGGTCAGGCACGGTTCTTCCTCGTTCGGTTCGTGGTCAGCAGGTATCCGGCCGTCACCAGGGACAGGAACAGCAGCATGAGCACGGACATCGCCGAGCCGGTGCCGAAGTTCCAGGTGACGAACGAGGCCGAGTAGATGTGCACGGAGATCAGGTCCCCGGCGGCCGGCGCCGACCGGCCGAACAGCACGAACGGCGTCGCGAAGTCGTTGAAGGTCCAAAGGAACAGCACCAGCACGAGCACCTGGTTGACGGACCGCAGCGACGGCAGGGTGATGCGCCGGATCTGCTGCCAGATGCCGGCGCCGTCGATCGCGGACGCCTCGTACAGCTCACGCGGGATGTTCTGCAGGCCGGCCATCACGCACAGGAACGCGAACGGCCAGTTCCGCCAGACCGAGACGACCAGCAGGGACCAGAAGCTGTTGTCGCCGATGAGCCAGAACGGCCGGTCGCCGGTGACGCCCAGCTGGTCGTGCAGGACATGGTTGACCAGCCCGTTGTCGTGCTGGAACATGAACGCCCAGACGATCACCGAGGCGTACAGCGGCAGCGCGTACGGCGTGAGGAACACCGCGCGCAGCACACCCCGCCCACGGAAGCGGTCCTGCATGAGGATCGCCGCCGTGGTGCCGAGCAGCCAGCACAGGCCCACGGCGAGCACGGTGAAGGCGCAGGTGATCAGGAACGAGTCGAGCAGTGCCCGGCCGATCGGCGCGTTGAACCGCACGGCCACCCGGTAGTTGCCCGTCCCGGACCAGGGCGCGCCCCACCAGTGGCGGATGTACACCTGGGTGAGCTCCTTGAAGCTCATCACCACGCCGAGGACCATCGGGATGACGTGGACGATGAGCTCGAAGAACAGCGCGGGCAGCAGGAGGAGGTACGGCAGGCCGGCCCGGCGGACCCGCTCGGGGATGAAATGGAACAGGCCGCTCCGGCCACGCGCGGGACGGGGCTCCCGGCCGGCCGGAGGCGCCTGACGGTGCACGGTGGTCGTCATCGGTTCCGGCACGCCTACATCTGCTGCTGGGCCTTGGCCAGCCGCTGCTGGACGGACTGGGTGGTCACGGGGCGGCCGGCCGCGGCGTCGGCGAGCAGGTCCTTGATCGCGCCGCCGACGAGCTCCTCGAACTGGGACTCCTTCGGCACCTGCGGGAGCGGCGCGGCGCTGGTGGCGATGGTGTTGCGCAGGACGGTCAGCTCCGGGTTCGAGAACGCCGGGTCCTGCGCGGCGGTCTTGACCGGCGGAATCGATCCGTACGCGCCGTTGAGCTTCTTCTGCTCGGCGTCACTGGTCATGAACTGCACGAACTTCAGCGCGCCGTCGAGGTTCTGGGAGTTCTTGAAGACGGCCATGTTGATGCCGGCGACCATCGAGTCGATGTTCTGGCCCGGGCCGGGGGTGCCGGACTGCACGGGCACCGGCGCCACGCCGTACTGGTCGGGTTTCATGCCGTGCTTCTGCAGGTTGGGGCCCGCGGCCTGCCACAGCAGCATGGCGGCCTTGCCGGTGGCGAAGTCCTGGATGGACTGGTTCTGGTCGTACTCCGCGTTGCCCGCGGCCGCGATCTTGTCGCGGGCGATGAAGTCGACGTACTGCTTGACGCCCTCGACCGCCCCCGGTGAGGTGAACGTCGGGTTGCCCGACGCGTCGAAGAAGTCGGCGCCGTGCTGTTTGGCGAAGACGAACGCGTGGTGGACGTTCTCGGAGACGTTGGCGCCCTCGACGGCCAGGCCGTACCTGCCGCCGGTGGTCAGCCTCCTGCCGTCCTGGACCAGCTCGTCCCAGGTGGCCGGCGGCTTGGAGATGCCGGCGTCGGCGAACATCTTCTTGTTGTAGTAGAGCCCGTACGCGAGGGAGTAGAGCGGAACGGCCGTCGGCGTCTTGCCGGACGCCCCGGTCGAGGCGAGGGCCGACTCCTGGAACCGGCCCTTGCCGCCGATCTTGGCGAAGGTCTGGTCGTCGAAGGGGAGGAGCGCGCCGGTCGTCTGCAGCGACGCGGACCAGGTGTTGCCGATGTTGAGGACGTCGGGTCCCTGACCGGAGGACGTGGCGCCGAGGATGCGGTTCAGCAGGTCGGACCAGGGGACGACCTCGAGCTTCACCGTGATCCCGGTCTGCTTCTCGAACGCCTGCAGTTCCGGGGTGAGCTTGGCCTTGTCGTCCTCCAGGCTGGCGCCCTGGTTGCTCGCCCAGTACGTAAGGGTCTTCGGGTGGCTGTTGCCCCCGGAGTCGCCGGTCGACGTCCCGCCCCCGCAGCCGGGGAGCACGGCGAGGAGGGTCGCGCCGATCACGGCGCCGATGGCGGTACGGGCCCGCACGCTCATAGTGCCACTTCCTCACATGAGGCTAATTTTAAGGCATGATTTAAGAATTGAGAGAAGCGTGTCAAGGGCGTGACGAGCGCGGAGATGTCACGAATGCGCATCCCCGCGACCGCCCGCTCCCAGCGGGCCCGGACGGCCGCCCGCACCGACGCGGTCAGCGCAGGGGGACCGGGCTTCTAAGGTTGACGCATGATCCAGAACGACCTCCCCGACGCCCACCTGCCGATGCTCACCGTGCCCCAGGCCGAACGACTGCGCGCTCTGGTGGCCGACCACCTCGCCGCCCGGCGGGGCGCGCGCCCGGTGGTCGAGGGAGAGGCCGTCACGCAGGACGGGCACCTATATCCGCTGACGACGCTGGCGCAGCGCTGCCGCACCGTTCCGGAGAACGAATGGCCGCGACTCGTCGCCGCGCACTTCACCCACCTGGAGGACGCGTCCCAGGGCGGTGAGGAGAGAGCGGACCTGCTCCGGCACACCCGCCTGCGGCTGCTTCCCGACGGCGCCTTCCCCGGACGTGTCGCCGACCACTTCCGCTACGCCCGGCCGGTGGCCGAGGGCCTGCTCGCCGCCCTGGCCCTGGACTCGCCCACCTCCGTGCGGATCCTGAACGACAACGACGTCGCCCGCGCCGGCCTCGACGACCTGTGGGCGGCGGGCCGGGCGAACCTCCTGGACGAGCCGGTGCGGCACGCGGAGGTGCGCGGGCGCTCGGGCGCGCCCCTGCACGCGCTCAGCGGCGACTCCCACTTCGTGGCGAGCAAGGCGCTCGTCCTGCCCGAACTGGCCCGGGCCGTCACCGGCCGGGAGCTGCCGGAGGCCGGAGCGCTCGTGGTCGTCCCCACCAGGCACCTGCTGGCGTTCCATCCGATCGTCGACGGCACCGCGGTGGACGCGGTCAACGACCTGAGCGAGTACGCCGTCCGCGCCTACGAGGACGAGACCGCCTCGATCAGCCCGCTGCTGTACTGGTGGCACCAGGGACGCCTGGTCTGCCTCACGGTCGTCGACCACGAGAGCCGCTCCATGTCCGTGCGGCCGCCGCAGGAGCTGCTGGAGACGATGAAACGGCTGCGCGCGGAGCAGACGACCTCATCGGGGAGCCCCGCGGACGGCACTGGGGAGCCGGTGCGGACCGATGAGGATCCGGCGCGCGTCATCGAGGAGTCGGCGCGGGCCGCGGGTGAGCTCATCGGGCGGCTGGAGCAGGACCCGGGCCGCCTCGGCGACGCCTTCGCGGCGGCCCTGACCCTCGCCCACGCCCGCTGCGCGGCCGATCCCGACGCCGCGATGGTGGAGACCTGGGAGGCATGGGTCACCGCCATGCAGCTCGGGTCCGCGATCTTCACGACCACCCTCGCGCGGGAGGACACCGTGCCGTGCCGGATCGGCGACCGTGTCCTGGACCTGCCCGCCACCGGCCCCGCGCCGTACGCGAACGCCCGCGCCTGGCTCGACGCCTGGTGGCTCGCCCTCATCTGCCGGGAAGGGGACCGGCTGGCGACGCTGAGCCGGGTTCCCCTGGACGACCTGCGCCGGGCCGGCACCGAGGACGACTACGTCTTCCACTGGATCGACACGCTGCAGAGCCACTGGCTGCGCCGGCCCATGGACGACGTCGTGGCGAAACTGGTGGCCACCATGGAGACGTCCCACCCGAACGTGGCGACCCGCACCCCCAGGGACTTCCTCGACCTGGTCGACTACCAGCCCGTCGCCCTCTTCCACCGGCTCATCACCGGTGACAAGGCCGCCTTCGCCGGCGCCCTGACCGAGGCCCTCGCCCTTCACGAGCGTTACTGGGACGGCCCGAGGAGCGGCGATCCGCGCGGCCGCGTGGCCCTGGGGCCCCTCGCGATGGCGTGCCTCGCCGGAGACTGGGAGTTCCCCGTCGACACCGCGTCGCCGTACCTGCCGAAGCACCTGGCCGTCCGGTCCTGGTGGGGGGAGTTCCCGACCTGAGCGCGCGTGCGGTGCGCGTGGTCGCCTACGCGCCCAGAACTCCGCCGCATACGCGCAGAAGTCCGCCGCCCGCGCGCAGAACCCCGCCGCACGCGCCATGCCCGGGTCAGCGCAGCCAGACCGCGGCGTCGGGGGGAAGTCCGCCCTGCTGAAGCGGGGCGCTGGCCAGCAGGATCTCCCGTCCCTCCGGGAGGCGTACGGCCGTGGCGCCGAGGTTCACGACGCAGGTGACCCCGTTCTCCCGGTCGAAGGCCAGGACGTCCTCGCCCATCGGCCGCCAGGTCATGCGGCCGTCACCGAGCAGTTCGCGCCGGAGCCACAGCCCGCGCCGGTAGAGGCCGAGCGTCGAGGACGGATCACCCGACTGCGCCTCGACCGTCAGGTCGCGCCAGGCCGGCGGCTGCGGCAGCCACGGGTCGCCGCCGAAGCCGAAGCCGGGCGCGTCACCGGTCCACGGGATGGGCACACGGCAGCCGTCCCGGCCGCGGTCGGTACGGCCGGAGCGGAACCAGATGGGGTCCTGCAGCACGTCCTCGGGCAGGTCCTCGACCTCCCAGAGGCCGAGTTCCTCGCCCTGGTAGACGTAGACGCTGCCGGGGAGCGCCATCGCGAGCAACGCCGCCGCCCGGGCGCGGCGCAGGCCGAGCGCCAGGTCCGTCGGCGCCCCGTGCCGCCGCTCGTTCAGGTCGAAGGACGTCTCCTCCCGGCCGAACCGCGTCACCGGCCGGGTCACGTCGTGGTTCGACAGCACCCAGGTCGGCGGCGCGCCGAGCGGCGTGTGGGTCTCCAGTGTCGTGTCGATCACCCGGCGCAGCGCCGCGGCGTCCCAGGGGCAGCCCAGGAAGTCGAAGTTGAACGCCGTGTGCAGCTCATCGGGGGCCAGGTAGGCCGCGAAGCGCTCCTGGTCGGGCAGCCACAGCTCGCCGATCAGCGCCCGGTCGCCGTACTCGTCGGAGGTCCGCCGCCAGGCGCGGTAGATGTCGTGCACGCCGTCCCGGTCGGTGTACGGGTCGCGGCCGTCGGGCTCCGCGTCCGGGTCCTTGACCAGCACGGCGGCGGAGTCGATGCGGATGCCGTCCACGCCCCGGCCGAACCAGAAGCGCAGGACGTCGAGGAACTCCTCGCGCACCTCGGGGTCGGTCCAGTTGAAGTCGGGCTGCTCCGGGGCGAACAGGTGGAGGTACCACTCGCCGTCCGGCACCCGGGTCCACGCCGGGCCGCCGAAGATGGACCTCCAGTCGTTCGGCGGCGCGTCGCCGCGTCCCGGCCGGAACCAGAACCGCTTCCGCGCCGCGGAACCCGGCGCGGACCGCAGCGCCTCCTGGAACCAGGCGTGGCGGTCGGAGCAGTGGTTCGGGACGATGTCGATGATGACCCTGATCCCGAGGCCGTGCGCCTCCTCGATGAGCTTCTCCGCCTCGGCGAGCGTGCCGAAGACCGGGTCGATGTCCCGGTAGTCGGCGACGTCGTAACCGCCGTCGACCATCGGCGAGGGATACCAGGGGTTCAGCCAGAGGGCGTCGACGCCCAGGCCGGCGAGGTGGCCGAGGCGTGCCCGCAGCCCCGCCAGGTCGCCGACGCCGTCCCCGTCGCCGTCCGCGAAACTGCGCAGGTAGACCTGGTAGATCGCGGCTCCCCGCCACCATCCCGCGGAGTCCGGGGCGGTGCCGGAAGGAACGTGTTCGGCCGTGCCGGTCATCGATCTCCCTCGATGTCGTTCGTGGTCGGCGGCGTACGGAGTGGCGGGGGGTACGGGACGGCGCGGCTCTCCGCGGCGGGCCGTCCGGGGACCCGGTCCGCGCGGCTCATCCCTTCAGCCCGCCGGCGGTCAGGCCGGCCATGATGTGGCGCTGGAACACCAGGAAGACCGCCACGGCCGGGATGCCGGCGATCACGAGGGCGGCGATGAGGATGTTCTGCGGCGTCTGCTCCGACAGCGAGGAGATCGCCACGCTCACCGTCATCTTGTTGCCGTCGGGCAGCACCAGCAGCGGCCACACGAAGTCCTTCCAGACGCCCACCACCGCGAAGATGGACACGACGGCGATGATCGGCCGCGAGATCGGCAGGACGATCGACCAGAGGATCCGCCAGGACGACGCCCCGTCGATGGCCGCCGCCTCCAGCAGCTCCCCGGGGATGGAGTCGAAGAACCGCTTGAGCAGGAAGACGCTGAACGCGTTGGCCGCGGCCGGGAGCCAGATCGCGAACGGCGTGTTCAGCAGGTTGACGTGCAGGATCGGCACGTCCCGCACGGTCAGGTAGAGCGGGACGAGCAGGACGGTCGACGGGATCATCAGGGTGGCCAGCATCATGCCGAGCACCGCTCTGCCGAGCAGCGGCCGCAGCTTGGACAGGGCGTACGCCGCCGGGACGCAGACCGCCAGCTGCAGGAGCCAGGCGCCCGCGGCGTACTCCAGCGTGTTGAGGAGGAACCTGCCCAGGTAGAGCCGCCGCCACGCGTCGCCGTAGACCCCCGGGTGGGGGTGCCGTGGGAAGAGCGTCGGCGGGGTCCGCGCCAGCTCACCGGAGGACTTCATCGCGCCCGTCGCCATCCAGTACAGCGGGAACACGAAGATCGCGGTGAACAGCGCGATCACGGTGACGAGAACGGTCCAGTAGATCACCCGGCCGCGCGGGGTGTTCAGCGCGCGGTCCGAGATCAACGTCCGGGTCATCTCCGGTCTCCTCGTGTCATCGGCCGCCGTCCCGGGTGACGCGCAGATACGCCGCGGAGAACACCATCAGGACGACCATCAGCATCAGCCCGAGGGCGCTGCCCCCGCCGTAGCTGTTGAAGCGGAAGGCGTACAGGTACATCAGGTAGACGACGCTGACCGTGGCGTCCTGCGGCCCGCCGCCGGTGAGCAGGTACGGCTCGACGAACACCTGCATGGTGGCGATCACCTGGAGCAGGAGCATCACCAGCAGGATCAGCCGCGTCTGCGGGATCGTGACGTGCCGGATCCGGCGGAGCAGCCCGGCCCCGTCCAGCTCCGCCGCCTCGTACAGCTCGCTCCGCACGCTCTGCAGGGCGGCGAGGTAGATGAGCGTGCCGCTGCCCATGTTCATCCACGTGGAGACGATGACGAGGGACAGCAGCGCGGTGCTCGTGGAGTCCAGCCAGTTCAGGCCGGGGAGGTGGGCCAGGTGCAGCAGCTGGTTGAACAGGCCCGGGCCGGGATCGTAGAACCACTTGAACAGCAGCACCGCGACCGCGGGCGGCAGCATGACGGGCAGGTACACGACGAACCTGAGGTAGGCGCGGGCGTGGCGCAGCTCGTTCAGCACGATCGCCGTCACGAACGGCAGGACGTAGCCGCAGAGCAGCGCCAGGCCGGTGAACTCCAGGGTGTTCAGCCACGCCTTGCCGAACGCCGGGTCGCCGGCCACCCGGTGGAAGTTGTCCAGGCCCACCCACTCGGATCGCCCGACGAAGTTCGTCCGCTGGAACCCGAGCAGCGCCTCTCGCACGATCGGGTACCAGGAGAACACCGCGAAGCAGATCAGCGCTCCGCACAGGAACCCGTACGCGGACAGGCCGCGCCGGAGGGCGTGCCGGGACCCGGCCCGGCGCGGCCCGGCCGGGTGAGACGTCGAACGCCGCGAAGTGGCCTTCTTCAGGATGGTCGTGGTCACCGCTGTCTCCTCGCGTCGTCACCCGGCGGTGGCCTGCTCAGTTGGATCGGGCGAGGATGCCGTCGACCTTCTTCTGGGCCGTCGCTAGGAGCCGGTCGAGGTCGACGGCGCGGTCGGTGAGGACTCCCGACATCACCGAGTCGAGGACGGCGTAGATCTGCTGGGCGTTCGCCGGCTCGAGCCTGCCGGGGATGCGGCCCACGGCGTCCTCGTACGGCCGGTAGTCGGCGACCGGGACGTTGGCGGCGGCGGTGCGCAGCGAGTGGTCGGTGGCCGCGGTCTGCCCGGTGTAGAAGTTCGGCTGGGGGAGGCCGACGGCGCGCCCGTACTTCGCGGCCCGCCGGTAGTTCAGCTGGCCCTGGCCCGGCGTGAGCACGTAGTACTCCAGCCAGAGCAGCCCGGCTCTGATCTTGGCCGGGGATGCCTTCACGTTGAACAGGTAACCGTCGCCGCCGATCAGGGTGCCCTTCGCCTCGGGGATCGGCGCCAGGCCGTAGTCCTTGTACTCGCCCTGGAACTGGTCGACCAGCGCGGTGACGTTGTCCGGGGCCGACAGGTACATGCCGAGCCGGCCGGCCGCCATCAGCTGCTGCACGTCGGCGAGCTGCAGCAGCTGCTTGGAGCCCATGCTGTCGTCCGTCCAACGCATCTGCTGCAGGTTCTGCAGCACGGCCCGGCCCTGCGGGCTGTTGAAGGCGGCCTTCCTCCCGTCGGGCGTGACGACGTCGCCGCCCTGGGCGTAGAGCTCGGTGGTGAAGTGCCAGCCGCCCTGGTTGCCCGCGCTGTAGTCCGCGTAGCCGACGATGCCCTTGCCCAGGCCGGCGATCTTCTTCGCGTCCGCGCGCAGCTCCGCCCAGGTCGCGGGCGGCTTGTCGGGGTCGAGGCCCGCCCGCTTGAACAGGTCACGGTTGTAGAGCAGGCCCATCGAGTAGTTCTGCCGGGGCAGGCCGTAGATCTTGCCGTCGGGGCCGGTGAACACCTTCTTGACGGAAGGCTGGATGTCGGAGAACTGCTTGACGCCGCCGACGTACTCGCTGATGTCGGCGGCCTGCCCGGACCTGATGACGCTCTGGACGTCGGTGAAGTAGGCGTAGAAGACGTCCTCCATCTGGCCGCCCGCGAGCTTGGCCGTGAAGGTCTTCGGGTCGGCGCAGGGGAAGGCGTCCTTGCCGACCACGGTGATGTCCGGGTGCAGCCGCTCGAACGCGGCGACGTCCTCCGTCCACTCGCGGCGCTCGATCGGCTGGCTCTTCGCGGGCATGCAGCCGACCGTGATGGTCACCTTGCCGCCTGAGGCGTCCTTGGAGCCGTCACCGCCCCCGCACGCCGTACCGGTCAGGGTGAGCCCTGCCGCGAGCAGGACCGCTAGCCTTCGGGGTCTCATCGTCGACTCCCTCCTGGACTGGCCTCGGACGAGGCCGTGGGCCGAGGACCGGGAACGCAGGATCCGGTGCGAGAACGATATAGAGACCTACAGGGCGCTGCAATAGATGAACTAAAGATCGAAAAAAGTCGACAGCCGCTCCTCCGATGGCGACGCCCCGGTACTCCCGGGGCGGCGAAGGCTCACTCTCCGCCGGTCAGCGGACCGGGCCGGTCGACCCGCGGACGACGAGCTCCGGCTCGAACAGCAACTCGTCGTCGGCCGCCTGCGATCCGTCGATCTGGGCGCCGAGCAGGGTGACCACCGCCCGCCCCATCGCGTCGATGGGCTGCCGGACCGTGGTCAGCGGCGGGTCGGCGCAGCTCATGAACGCCGAGTCGTCGAAACCGACCACCGACACGTCCTCGGGCACGCGCTTGCCCTGCCGGCGGACCGCCTTGACCGCGCCGAGCGCCAGCGGGTCGCTGCCGCAGATCACGGCCGTGACCCCCCGGCGCAGCAGGCGGGACGTCGCCGCCTGCCCGCCCTCCAGCGAGAACAGCGTGCGCTCGACGAACTCGCCTCCGGAGGGCAGGCCGGCCTGGCCGGTGAGCCGCTCGAAGGTCGCGACCTTCCGGCGCGACGGCATGTGGTCCGC
This sequence comes from Actinoallomurus spadix, assembly GCF_024055725.1. Classification (GTDB taxonomy): domain Bacteria; phylum Actinomycetota; class Actinomycetes; order Streptosporangiales; family Streptosporangiaceae; genus Actinoallomurus; species Actinoallomurus spadix. Next base: position 174,069 of record NZ_JAMXMX010000001.1, read on the forward strand.
CGGGCCCACGACGAGACCGATCCGCTCATGGCCGAGCGACCGCAGGTGCCCGTACGCCTGCTCGATCGCGACGGCGTCGTCGGTCGCCACCGCGGGGAACCCGAGGTCGGCGACGGCCGCGTTGACCAGGACGACGGGCATGCCGCGCTTACGGAGCAGGCGGTAGTGCTCGTGGGAGGCGTCCGCCTCGGCGAACATCCCGCCCGCGAAGATCACCCCGGAGGCCTGCTGGTCGAGCAGGAGGTTGACGTACTCCGGCTCGGACAGGCCGCCCGCCGTACGGGTGCACAGGACGGGCGTGAAACCGAGTTGCACCAGGGCGCCGCTGACCACTTCGGCCAGCGCGGGGAAGATCGGGTTCTGCAACTCCGGCAGCACCAGGCCCACCAGCCGCGCCCGGTCGCCCCGCAACTGGGTCGGCCGCTCGTATCCGAGGACGTCCAGCGCGGTCAGCACGTTGTCGCGCGTGGCGGCCGAGACGCCGGGTTTGCCATTGAGCACCCGGCTGACGGTGGCCTCGCTCACGCCGGCCTTCCGGGCCACATCAGCAAGTCGTCGTGACATGCCGCAAGAATAGCGCAGAGATCGCAAGCCGTTTGCAGGTGTTGCAGCAAGCAGTGGGGCCGGGAATCCGGACGCGTGCCGTGAGGTTGTACCGAGGGTGACCGAGTCGTTCTCCGGCGCGCACTCACCCGCGCGGGCACTCCACGCCGAGCGTACGAGCACCCTCGAGCAGATCGCGGCGCTGACCCGCGACTGGGAGGGCATCGTCGAGTCCACCGGCCAGATCGGCGTCGACGACGAGCACGATCCCGAAGGTGCGACCATCGCCTTCGAACGATCCCAGGTCGAGTCCCTGCTCGACCAGGCGCGCCGTCACCTCGCCGACCTGGACCGCGCGGTCGAACGCCTGGGCGAGGGCACCTATGGAATCTGCGAGGGCTGCGGCCGCCCGATCGCTCCCGAGCGTCTCCTCGCGCGCCCCACCGCGCGCACCTGCATCACCTGCGCCGCCCGCTGAGCCCTGGCGCCCGGTTAGCCCTGGCGCCCGGTTGGCCCTGGTGTCTGGTCGGCCCTGGCGTCTGGCAAAGGCCCGGTGCCCCGGCGTCTGGTGAGCTCCGTGCGCTGAGCCGTGTCACCGGCCTGTGGGGCCCGATGTGGCCATGCCGCAGGTGAGCCCTGGCGGCCGGGGGAGGATCGCGATACCGTGCGCGACCCCGTCTTTGCCGGGGGATTACTCGAAAAACGCGCGGGTATCTCCGGCGGCATGTCCTCCGCGAGCGGCACTCTTCTCGGCGAGAGATACCGGGTCGCCGAATCCCTGGGGAGCGGCGGCATGGGCGCGGTGTGGCGGGCCCGCGACGAACTGCTCGGGCGGGACGTCGCCGTCAAGGAACTGGTCTTCCCGCCCAACCTCAGCGCCCGGGACAAGGAGACCATGCGCGGCCGCATGATGCGGGAGGCGCGCACCGCGGCCCGGCTCAGCCATCCGGGGGTCGTCCGGATCTTCGACGTCGTCGAGGCCGAGGAACGGCCGTGGATCGTCATGGAGTTGATCCCGTCGGCCCGTTCGCTGAGCGAGATCCTCGACGAGGAGGGCGTGCTCGCCCCGGCGGCCGCGGCCCGGATCGGGCTGGAGGTGCTGGCGGCGCTGTCGGCGGCGCACGCCGCGGGCGTCCTGCACCGGGACGTCAAGCCCGGCAACATCCTGATCTCCCCGGACCGCCGGGCGGTCCTCGGCGACTTCGGGATCGCGGTCGCGGAGGGGGAGCCGACGCTGACCCGGTCCGGCGTGCTGATCGGCTCTCCCGCCTACCTGTCGCCGGAGCAGGCGCGGGGCGGCCCGCTCACCCCCGCCTCCGACCTGTGGTCGCTCGGCGCGACGCTCTACACGGCCGTCGAGGGGGAGACGCCGTTCCACCGCGACAACGTGATGGCCACCCTCACGGCCATCATCACCGATCCGCCGAACCCTCCGCGACGGGCCGGACCGCTGTGGCCCGTCATCGAAAGCCTGCTCCGCAAGGATCCGGCCGACCGTCTCGACGCGGTCGCCCTCGCGCGGGCGCTCACCGAAGTGGCGGCCCAGGAGGAGACGGCGAGCGCCGCGCCTCGGGAGCACCCGCGGAACGGCGCCCACGCGGTGGATTCGCCGGCGGTGCCGTACAAGATGCCGGTCGGCCGTCCCGCCGCGGACGGACGATCCCGCGACGCCGCCCCCGCACGAAACACCGCCCCCGTACCGGAACGATCTGGCGACGCCGAGCCTGGACGGAACGCCGCACCCGTACGGGAACGATCCGGGGACGGCACGCTCGGGGCGGAGCCGCCGCACGAGTCCACCGGGGCACGCCCGGCGCACCGGCGCGGACGAGCCGTCGCCGTCGTCTCGATCGTCCTCCTGCTCGGGGCGGCGGGGGCTCTCACCGTTCTCCTGAACCGGTCACACCACCACGCGGGCCTCACGGGCACGAGCAGTGGCAGGGGGACGGGCCGGAGCGCCTCGGCGCCGGCGACGCCGTCGGCCCGGTCGAGCGCTCCGGCGAGTTCCGCGAAGCCCCGGGACACGGCGACCGGGTCCCCGTCTCCGGGCGGCGCCGCGCTGCCGGCCGACTTCCGCCGGTACGAGGACGACTCCGGATTCTCCATCGGCGTCCCGCGCGGCTGGAAGGTCAGCCATGACGGCGGTTACGTCTACGTCCGCGATCCCGGCTCGTCCCGGTACCTCCTCATCGACCAGACGACCCATCCGAAGAGCGATCCGCTGGCCGACTGGCGGGGGCAGGACGCCTACCGGCGCCGCAGCGAGGACGGGTACTCCCGGATCAGGCTGGAATCCGTGCCGGGCTACTTCGAGAAGGCCGCCGACCTGGAGTTCCTGCACTCCTCCGGTGGCGAGAAGACCCGCGTGCTGAACCGGAACATCCTTGTGAACGGGCATCGGGCGTACGCCCTGTACTGGTCGGTCCCCGCCTCCCGGTGGTCCCGGAGCCGCCGGTACTTCGACGTCTTCGCCGCGAGCTTCCGGCCGGCGTCCTGATGGCGTACGCCTGGGGCTTCTCGCCGGAGATGTGAACGTCCGCGAGCTCGCCCCTTCCCCCGAAGAGCATGCTCGCGGACGTTCACCATCATCGGCCCGGAGTGACTCCGAGCGTATGGAAACCGGCCCTCTTGGTGTCCCCGGTGAACCCCCCAATCCAGCGGGGACGAGGGCCGTAGTGGTCGTCTGGTATTCCTTGTACCTCCTAAAAGGTACGTGGGCCGTGCGCGGGATTCATCCATCCACCGGTGACATTCGCCGTACACCCCGGGGTGACGCGCCCGCCCCGCCCCTGACCGCTCTCCGGGCGACGTCGCCTTTCGCCGTATTGACACGTCATCGCGGCAGAGTCAGACTCCGAATCAAAAGGAAGGTTTCCTGTCAAAAGGAAATGCTGGAGATGGTCATGATGGCTCGCGTCCCACCGCGCGCCCGGCCGCGCGCCCCGCCTCCGTCTGCCTCGAGCCCGAATGCGTGCCCCCGCCACGGCCGCCGCCCGGGCGGCCGCCGACCATGAGGAGCTCGCCATGAACCGAAGACTCGTCACCACCGCCGCGGGCGTGGCCCTCGCGCCCGCGCTCGTCGTGGCGCTGGCCGGTACCGCCAGTGCCCACGGGTACATCAACTCCCCGCCCAGCCGGCAGGCGCAGTGCGCCCAGGGCATCGTCCAGTGCGGCGACATCAAGTACGAGCCGCAGAGCGTCGAAGGCCCCAAGGGCCTGCGCAGCTGCAGTGGCGGGAACGCCCGGTTCGCCGAACTCGACGACGACGCCAAGGGCTGGCGCGCGACACAGGTCGGGCGCACGGTCACCTTCACGTGGGTGTTCACCGCCCGCCACCGCACCACCGACTGGCAGTACTACATCGGCGACACGCGCGTCGGCGTCGTCAGCGGGGGCGATGCCCAGCCGCCGGCCACCGTCTCGCACACCATCAACCTCGGCAACGTGTCCGGCCGCGTGAAGCTGCTGGCGGTATGGAACATCGCCGACACCGCGAACGCGTTCTACTCCTGCGTGGACCTGCAGGTCGCCTGATGCCAAATCCCTAGCAAATCAGTTGACTTTAGGGGGTTTGATCCATCACTGTTTGTGCATGCCCTGACGCGGGGCGGCACGACCGGGTGCCACCCCGCGTCGTTCAGCCGGTACACCGGACAGGAGATGCCATGAGCGTGACGGACGAACTACTCGCCAACGCCGAGCGTTACGCCGCGACGTTCGACAAGGGCGGGCTGCCCCTGCCTCCCGCCAAGGGGGTCGCCGTCGTCGCGTGCATGGACGCGCGGCTGAACCCGTACGGGCTCCTGGGCCTGGCCGAAGGCGACGCGCACGTCATCCGCAACGCCGGCGGCGTGATCACCGCGGATGAGCGGCGCAGCCTCGCCATCAGCCAGCGGCTGCTGGGCACGCGCGAGATCATCCTCATCCACCACACCGACTGCGGCATGCTGACCTTCACCGACGACGATTTCAAGGCGGAGATCCAGGCGGAGACCGGAGTGAAGCCCGACTGGTCGGCCGAGGCGTTCGCCGACCTGGACGAAGACGTCCGGCAGTCCATCGGCCGGATCAAGGGCGACCCGTTCATCCCGCACACCGACCAGGTGCGCGGGTTCGTCTACGAGGTCGAGGCCGGCCGGTTGCGGGAGGTCAAGGACTGAGACACGACGGGCGGCCGTCCGAGGGGCGGCCCTCGCCGCGAGATCGCCGGCGGGGCCGCTCGCCGGGTCGGGGCGCGGCCCCGCCTCGGCGGGCGGCCGTTCGGACTCCCGCGGCGCCCCGTCAGGGCAGCGCACGGTCGACGATGTCCAGGGCGTCCTCCTTGATCCGCGTGGTCGACTCCTTCGAGACCAGCGGGAACGCCTGCCGCAGTTCACGCCGGCCGACCACCGCGAGCGCGCTCCCGGCGGAGATCAGCCCGCCGCCCACCGTCAGGGCGGCGGCCCACCGCGGGAGTCTCCGGGACAGCGCGGCGACCGAACCGGCCACGACCGCCCCCGCTCCGTACGCCATCAGCGCGCCGCCGCCGCCGAGTAGCACCATCCCACTCTTGGCCCGCGCCGCGTTCTCCACCATCTCCTGACGGACGACCGCCATCTCGTCGCGGACCAGGCGGACCGTCTGCGCCGTCACGTCCTCCAGCAGCTCGGACATCGATTCGTCGTCGCCCATTGACGTCTCCTTAGGGGTTTTACCCGAGCGCTACCCGGCACCGGTGCGGAGTAACGTGCCCGGGTCGTACGGACGTCTCCGGGCGGGTATGGCCCTGACCAGGAACTCCGGAAGGAGGTGCGACATGGCGTTGTTCCTGGCCATCATCCTCGTGGCGATCGCCCTCGGTGTCGCCGGATGGGTGGTGAAGGGTCTGTTCTTCCTGCTGCTCATCGGGATCGCGGTCTTCCTCGCCGACTTGGTGCTCGGCGGGATCCTGCTCGGCCGCTTCCGCCGCCGCGGCCCCCGCGCCGCGCGCTGACCACGGCCGGCGCCGGTACGGCCGGGTAGATCGTCACCGGAGCGGCCGGGTCAGTCCTTGCCGTGCTTCGCGGGCGGGCCGGCCTTTCCGTGCTTCCGGCCGTGACCCTCCGCCTTCTCGGGCTTGCCGGGCGCCTTCCTGGGAGGACGGCCCACGACGGTGCGGCTCTTCTCGGCGGATCCGCCGGTGCGGGAGGTGGCCTGGGCGGTCCGGCGCGGTGCCGGGGCCGGCGAGGCGAGGGCGCGGGCCGCGTACAGGGTGACCGTCGCGCCGACGGGGACCGCTCCGGACGGGGTGAGCCCGACGACGGTGCCGGCACTGCGGCCCGGGACGACCTGGTGCCGCACGCTGACGCGCAGGCCCTGCCGCCGCAGCGCCTCCACGACGGAGGCCAGGCGGTGCCCGTAGTAGTCGGCGGGGTCGACGGTGACCGTGCGGCGGGACGGAGCCGGCGCCGGGCCGCCGGTCTGGGCGCGTACCGCTCGCGCGTCGGAGGGGGTGCGCAGCGCCCACCCGCTCGCCCCGGTGAGGGCGGCGACGGCCACCACGCCGACGCCGAGGAGAAGGGACCGCCGGTGCGGCGACGCGGACCCGGTGTCGATCCTGGACGACGTGTTCGCCGAGCTCGGGACGGCGCCTGTTCGCGTGTCGAAGCGTGGCTCCTCCTCGGCGGCGACGACCGGGCCGGCCGGTGCGGCGGCCACGGCCGGGTCGTCCCGCAGCCGCCGGGCCTGCTCCGCGACGGTCACGGCGTCCGGGCGGGCCGCCGGGTCTTTGGCGGTGAGGGCCTCGACCAGGGTGCGCACGGGCTCGGGCACGCCGGCCGGGAGCGGCGGAACGGGGCGGTCACGGTGGGCGAGGGCGACCGCCAGCACGTCGTCGCCCTGGAACGGCGGCCGTCCGGCCAGGCACTCCCAGGCGATCACGCCGAGGCTGTAGAGGTCGCCGGCGGGTGTCACGCCGTATCCGGCCGCCTGCTCGGGCGCTAGGTAGAGCGGCGTGCCGATCACCTGGCCGGTGCGGGTCAGCCGGAGCGTCTCGGGCCCGCGCGCGATGCCGAAGTCGGTGATCTTCACGCTGCCGTCCGGGCGGATGAGCAGGTTCGCCGGCTTCATGTCGCGGTGGACGAGCGCCGCCGCGTGCACGCAGGCCAGGCCGTCGGCCGCCTGCGCCACGATGTCGGCGACGCGCCGGGGCGGCAGTGTGCGTACCCGGGCGAGCAGGGCCGACAGCGGCTCGCCGTCGATGAGCTCCATGGCGATGAACGGTCGCCCGTTCTCCCCGTCCCCGTGGTCGTAGACCTCCGCGAGGTGCGGGTGGGACAGGGCGGCCAGGTGCCGGCCCTCGAGCCGGAGCCGCTCCCTGTACTCCCCGCTGTCGGCGTGCTCCGGGCGCAGCAGCTTGACCGCCACGGTGCGGCCGAGCACGGTGTCCTCGGCCCGCCAGACCTCACCGACACCCCCGGCCGCCAACCGCTCACGCAACCGGTAACGCTCCCCGACGACTCTCGGCACCACGGTAGGCATGGGACTCCGCCTACCCGTCTTTGTCCGGAAAACACCGGTAACAGCAGCAACACTCGGTAACGCCCGATTCGGGGCGTGGAATCAGCGTCCGAGCAGGCCGGCCAGCGCGTCGAGGACGGCGGGCCAGGCGCCGGACAGCGGGTCGATCAGCGCGAGATGGCCGGTTCCCGGCAGCTCGATCCGGGCGCAGTCGTCTCCCGCCGCCCGCGCCGCAGGGGAGTACCGGCGGGACTGCTCGACCGGAACGTCCTCGTCCGCCGTTCCGTGCACCAGCACGGACGGGACCGAAGAGGGGAGCAGCGCCAGCGGATCGGCGAGCGCGGTGCGCTCGGGCAGGTCACCGGCGGGCCCGCCCAGCAGGGCGTCGGCGGCACCGTCGCTCAGGCCCTGGCGCGACGCGAGGGCCAGCGCGGCCACCGGCGCGAGGGCGAGCACCCCGCGCAGCGGCGGCGGCGCCGGGAGCCGCCAGGGCGCGGAGGCGGGCAGGCGCGCCCGCGACGCGGCCCAGAGCGCCAGGTGACCGCCCGCCGAGTGGCCCAGCAGCACGACGTCGCCGATCCCGCCGGGCACGACCCCGGCCGCGAGCCCGGGAACGGCGTCGACGGCCCGGGCGACGTCGTCGAAGGTGCCCGGCCAGCCGCCGCCGTCCTGCCCGACGCGGCGGTACTCGACCGAGGCGGTGGCGAAGCCGCGAGCGGCGAGGTCGTCGGCCATGGGCCCGGTGTGCGCCCGGTCGTACCGGGCACGCCAGAACCCGCCGTGCACGATGAGGACCAGCGGGGCCGCCGTGCCCGCGCCGTGCCGGGGGAACCGCACGTCGGCGACCTGGTCCGGCAGGTCGCCGTACGCCACCGTCGCGTCCGGCACGGAGGCGCGGCGGGTGAGCACGTCGGAGGGCTCCGCCGCGTCCGTGCGCCGGTCGCCTCGAATCTCGTTCACCACCAACGTTTACCGAGGTCGCCGCCGTCGCCGCAAGCGGAACGATCATGCGGCGCGCCACTCCGGACCGCCCGCGAGGGTGGGCATCCCGGGGCACCCGGCATAGTCTCTGAGTGGTGAAGGAGCAGGCCGGCGGCGTGAGCGAGCACGCGCCCACGCCCGCCGCGCGGGGGCCGCGGTCCCCGGCCGTCCGGCTCACGGTCCGCGACGTCCTGGACCTGGACCTGGTGGCGACCTGGGGGCCCGAGGTCGCGGCCGGTGCCGCGCACCTGGACCGCCCGGTGCGCTGGCTGCACGTCGCCGAGGCCACGGACGTCGCCGTCATGCTCACCGGCGGCGAGATGGTGCTGACCACGGGCCTGCTCCTGGCCGGCGACGACCGGGCCCAGGGGGACTACATCGAGTCGATGCGGCGCGCGGACGTCGCGGCGGTCGTGCTCGGCCTCGGCCGCGCGTTCCGTACGACGCCCGAGCCCATGCGCCGGGCGGCGGAGCGGTGCGGGATCCCGCTGATCGTGCTGCACCGGCCGGCGCCGTTCGTCCGGATGACCGAGGAGGTCCACTCACGGCTCCTGTACGGCAGGTTCGCGGCCCTCAGCCTGTCCGACGACATCCGGTCCTCGCTCACCGCCCTCAACCTGGCCGGGGCCACGCTGCAGCAGCTGCTCGACGAGATCGCGTGCTACAGCGGCTGCCCGGTCGTGTTGGTCAACCTCGCCCAGCGGGTGCTCGCCTCGGCCGGCGACCGGGCGTCGCTGAGCGAGCTGCTGCGCGACTGGGACCGCGTCTCGCGGCAGGTCGCCGAGCGCGCGGGCAGCGGACCGGTGACCGCCGAGCCCGACGGGTGGATCGTCGTGGACCTGGAGGCGCGCGGCCGGCGGTGGGGCCGGCTGGTCCTGTTCGGGTACGCCGGGTCGGAGGAGTCCGGGCTGATCCTCGGCGCCCGGGCCGCCGAGGCGCTGGCCATGCACCGCTTACTGGGCGACCGGGACCACGGCTGGGAGGAACAGGCCGCGGAGGCGCTGCTCCTCGACCTGGCCTCCGGGGCCGCCCGGCCCGGCCGGCTCTTCACCAGGGCCCGCGCCGCCGGGCTGCCCGTCGACCGCCGGACCTTCGTGCCCGTGATCGTCCGTGTCCTCGGCGACGGCCGCGCCGGCGGGGACCACGGCGACACGCCGGAACTCGTCGGCCGGGCGGTGGCGGAGACGCCGGAGGTGGCGGGGCTGGTCGCCCGGATCGAGCCGGAGGGCACGGCCGCGCTGCTGAGCATCCCCTACGGCACGGACTCCGACGCCGTCCTGCGCAGGGTCGCGGTGCGCGTCCGGGAGTCGCTGGCCCTGCGTGGGCGGCGGGCCGTGCTGGGCGCCGGGTTCGCGTGCTCGGTGCTGGACGAGGTGCGCCGGTCGTTCGCCGAGGCGGTCCACGTCGCGGACGCGGCGGTGGCCGCGCCGCCCGACGGACCGGTCGCCCGGCTGGGAGACGTGCGGCTGCGGGGCCTCGTACGGCTCCTGCGGGACGACCCGGAACTGCAGGCGTTCATCGAGCGCGAACTCGGCCCGCTGCTGCGGGATCCCTCGCTCCTCGGCGTGCTCCGCACGTACCTGGAGACGGGCCGCAACAAGTCCCTGGCCGCCCGGGCGCTCCATGTCAGCCGCCCGACCCTGTACCGCCGGCTGCAGCGCATCGAGGCGTTGCTCGGCATCGACCTGGAGGACTGGGAGCGCCTCACCTCCCTGTACGTCGCGCTCCTCGCCCACGACGGCCAGACGGCCCCGCGCGCGGAGGTCAGGCGGTCAGAGCGGGGATGACGGTCTCGCCGTAGGCGTCGATCGTCGTCTCCTTGGCGTCGTGCATGTCGTAGACGGCGAACTGGTCCACACCGAGGGCCCGCAGCCGCCGGAGCCGGTCGACGTGGGCCTCGGCCGGGCCGATCAGGCAGAACCGGTCGACGATCTCGTCCGGGACGAACGCGGTGTCCGGGTTGCCGGCCCGGCCGTGGTGGGCGTAGTCGTAGCCCTGCCGGGCCTTGATGTAGTCGGTCAGCTCCGCGGGCACCACGGAGGACGACTCGCCGTACCTGCTCACGAGGTCGGCGACGTGGTTGCCGACCATGCCGCCGAACCACCGGCACTGGTCGCGGGCGTGCGCCAGGGTCCCGGGCGCGTCGTCGCCGGTGACGTACGCCGGGGCGGCGACGCAGATCGTGACGTCGGCGGGGTCACGGCCGGCGGCCACCGCGGCGTCCCGGACGGCCTTGACCATCCACTCGGTGAGGTAGACGTCGGCGAGCTGGAGGATGAAGCCGTCGGCCTTCGCGCCGGCGAGGGCGAGGGCCTTCGGCCCGTACGCCGCCGTCCAGACCGGCAGCCGGGCGCCCTCCTCGATCCACGGGATGCGGATGGGCGTGCCGCCGATCACCGCCGTACGTCCCTCGGCGAGCTCCCGGATGGCGTGCACGGCCTCCCCGAGCACGGCGAGGGTGTTCGGCCGGCGGCCGGCCACGCGCATCGCGGAGTCGCCCCGGCCGATGCCGCAGATCGTGCGGCCGCCGAACATCGAGTTGAGGGTGGCGAACGTCGAGGCGGTGACCTCCCAGGTGCGGGTGGCCGGGTTCGTGACCATCGGGCCGACGATCAGGTGCTCGGTCCGCGCGAGGATCTGGCTGTAGATCACGAACGGTTCCTGCCACAGCACCGCGGAGTCGAACGTCCAGCCGTGGGTGAATCCGCGTTCCTCGGCGCGGCGCATCAGTTCGACGACGGCCGAGGCGGGCGGATCGGTCTGCAGGACGAGTCCGAAGTCCATGAGGCGCGCCTTCCTCAGCCGGGGTACCGGCAGGTCTCGCGGGCGACGAAGCGGCCGTGACCGGCCCGGCCGGTGTAGGAGCGGTCGTCGATGACGACCTCACCGCGGGACAGGACGGTCCGGACCCGGCCCGTAACGGTCCGCCCCTCGTACGCCGAGTAGTCGACGTTCATGTGGTGGGTCTCGGCGGACATGACCTGGATCGCGGCGGGGTCGTAGATGACGATGTCGGCGTCCGCGCCGGGCGCGATCGTGCCCTTGCGGGGATACAGGCCGAACATGCGCGCCGGGGCCGCGCAGGCGAGCTCGATCCAGCGGCGCCGCGAGATCCGGCCGTCGACCACCGCCTGGTGCAGCAGGTCCATGCGGTTCTCGACGCCCGGCAGCCCGTTGGGGATCTTGGAGAAGTCACCCCGGCCGAGCTCCTTCTGGCCCTTGAAGCAGAAGGGACAGTGGTCGGTGGAGACGACCTGCAGGTCGTCGGTCCGCAGGGCCCGCCAGAGGTGGGCCTGGTGCTCCCTCGGGCGCAGCGGCGTGGAGCAGACGTACTTCGCGCCCTCGAAGTCCGGTGCGGCGAGGTCGTCGGCGGACAGGAAGAGGTACTGCGGGCAGGTCTCCCCGAAGACGGGCAGCCCGAGGTCACGGGCCTGGGCGAGCTCGGCGACGGCCTCCGTCGCGGACACGTGCACGACGTACAGCGGCGCCCCGGCCACCCGCGCGAGCTGGATCGCGCGGTGCGTCGCCTCGGCCTCCAGCAGCGCGTGGCGGACCTCGCCGTGGTGACGCGGGTCGGTACGGCCGGCGGCCAGGGCCTGCTCGACCAGCACGTCGATCGCGATGCCGTTCTCGGCGTGCATCATGACCAGCCCGCCGTTCCCGGCGGCGCGCTGCATCGCGCGCAGGATCCTGCCGTCGTCGCTGTAGAAGACGCCGGGGTAGGCCATGAAGAGCTTGAAGCTGGTGACGCCCTCGTCGACCAGGCCGTCCATCTCCTTCAGGGTGTCCGGGTTCACGTCGGAGAGGATCATGTGGAAGGCGTAGTCGATCGCGCAGTTCCCCTCGGCCTTGGCGTGCCAGGCGTCGAGGCCGGCCCGCAGCGACTCCCCTACGGTCTGCACGGCGAAGTCCACGATCGTGGTGGTGCCGCCCCACGCGGCGGCGCGGGTGCCGGTCTCGAAGGTGTCGGCGGCGAACGTCCCGCCGAACGGCATCTCCATGTGCGTGTGCGCGTCCACGCCGCCCGGGATGACGTACCTGCCGGTGGCGTCGAGCACGCGGTCGGCGGACCCGGCCCAGGCACGCGCGACCTCGCTGTCGTGCGCGGCGAGCGCGGCGACCCGGCCCCCCTCGATGAGAACGTCGGTGTTCGCCTCGTCGGCGGCGGTGATCACCAGGCCGCCGCGGATCACGGTGGTCCCCATGGCCGGCTCCTCTCAGTCCTCGACGAGCGGGCCGTAGGCGTCCGGGCGGCGGTCCCGGTAGAACGCCCACTGCCGCCGGACCTCATCGATCAGGCCGAAGTCGAGGTCGCGGACGACCAGCTCCTCCTCCTTGCCGGAGGCCACGTCGCCGACGAACCGGCCGCGCGGGTCCACGAAGTAGCTGGTGCCGTAGAAGTCGTTGTCGCCGTACTCCTCCACGCCGACCCGGTTGATCGCGGCGACGAAGTACTCGTTGGCGACGGCCGCGGCCGGCTGCTCCAGCTTCCACAGGTACGACGACAGGCCCCGGTGCGTGGCCGACGGGTTGTAGACGAGCTGGGCGCCGGCCAGGCCGAGGGCGCGCCAGCCCTCCGGGAAGTGCCGGTCGTAGCAGATGTAGACGCCGACGCGGCCGACGGCCGTGTCGAACACCGGCCAGCCGAGGTTGCCGGGCCGGAAGTAGAACTTCTCCCAGAACCCCTCGACCTGCGGGATGTGATGCTTGCGGTACCTGCCGAGGAAGGCGCCGTCGGCGTCGATAACGGCGGCGGTGTTGTAGTAGACGCCCGGCTGCTCGATCTCGTAGACGGGGACGACCATCACCATGCCCAGCTCGCGGGCGAGGTCCCGCATGCGCCGCACGGTCGGGCCGTCCGGCACCGGCTCGGCCCACCGGTAGTGCTCGGCGTCCTGCACCTGGCAGAAGTACGGAGCGTTGAAGACCTCCTGGAAACCGATGACCTTCGCCCCCTGCGCGGCGGCCGCGCGAGCGTGCTCCGCGTGTTTGGCGATCATCGTCTCGGTGTCACCCGTCCAGGTCGCCTGGACCAGGGCCGCGCGCACGATCGGGCTCATCGGATCGTCCTCTCGGCGGAAGCGTGAGCGGCGCAGGGGAGGAACGGACTCCCTGCCCTCATGTCGGCTGACGCTACGAGCCGCCCGGCGCGTCGTACAGTGCCACCGTGTAACGGGATCCGGCGCCCCCGTTGCACCTCGTCACCTGCGCCGACGCCGGCTCACGGGGATCGCGGTGGCGATGGGCGGACCCCGTGTCGGCGCCCGCGGACGCCGCGGGGCCGCCGCCACCCGAACGGGTGGCGACGGCCCCGCGGTCCGGCCCCGCCGGACGTCCTCCGCCGGTCAGGCGGTGGCGGTGGCCTCCTGGGCCGGCGGCTGCTCGGCGACCTCCTCCCGCACTCCGCCCCGCAGGGCGACGAGGGCCAGCACACAGGACACCAGCGCGGCCACCCCGCAGACGGCGAAGCCGATCGTGTAGCCGTGCCCGAGGGCGTCGAGCGCGAGGGGCGCCGCGCCGCCGGGCGGGGAGGAGGGCGGAACGGAGTTCACGGCGAGCGGCCCGCCCTCGGCGGCGACGTGCCCGGCGGCGGCCTTGACCGCCGGGCTGAGCGTCGAATGGGCCAGGTCCGCGGTGAACTGCGACGCGGCCCGGCTCAGCGCGACCGCGCCGATGACCGCGGGGCCCAGCGTGAACCCGAAGTCGCGCAGCAGGCTCGTCGCGGCGCTGGCCATGCCGGCGTAGTGGATCGGCACCGTGTTCACGGCGGTCGCGGTGATGGAGGAGACGGTCAGCGCGAAGCCGACACCCACCAGGCCCAGCGGCAGGATCAGCGAGGTCAGCGCCCGGTCGGAGACGGGCAGGGTCGCGGCGATGAAGTCGCCGGCCGCCATGAGCGCCAGGCCGATCGTGAGGATCCAGCGGCCGGCCAGCCGGTCGAGCAGCCGGGAGGTGATGGGGAGCATCACGAGCGCCAGGCCGTTGAGGAGCAGGAAGGCCACGGAGGAGCGCATCGGGCTCTGGTGCTGGATCGGGCCCAGCCGGATGCTCGCCGCGTACGCCGTGCCGAGGAAGCTGAACATGCCGACCACGGCCACGAACGACGCGATCGCGAACGCCCGGTTCGTGAACAGGTCCAGCCGCAGCAGCGGAGAGCGGGCCCGGCGCTCGGCGACGATGAACAGCACCACGAAGACCGCCGCGATCACGAACGCCGTGACGACCGGGCCGGAGCCCCAGCCGTCGGTGGGGCCCTGGATGACCGCGTACAGCAGCGCGAACAGGCCGATGCCGATCGTGACCTGGCCGCCCAGGTCCAGGGAGCGGCCCGCGGGCGCGCTGGAGTTCGCGGCCAGCAGCAGGCTGACCAGGGTGCTGACGGCGGCGATGAGGGTCACGACGACGAAGGCCCACCGCCAGGACCCGTAGTTGCCGGTGATGCCGCCGAGCACCGGGGCGATGAAGCCGCCGGTGGACAGCGACGCCGCCCAGATGGCGATGGCGCGGGACCGCGCCTGGTGGGTGCGGGTCCCGGCGGCGACCATGGCGAGGGAGGTCGGGAAGAGCGCGGCGGCGCCGAGCCCGGCGATGGCCTGCCCGGCCCACAGCAGATGGACGCCGGAGCTCGCGGCGGCGACGATCTCACCGACGACGATCAAGAGCGAGCCGCCGACCAGCAGTTGCTTGCGGCCGAAGAGGTCGCCGAGGACGCCGAAGGTCAGCTCCAGCACGGTGACGGGCAGCAGGAAGGCGTCGGAGATCCAGGTGAGCTGCGAGCCGATCGGGTGCAGGTCCTCCTGGAACAGGCCGTTGAGGGTGGCTGGGATGGCGAGGGCGATCTGGGCGAGGCAGACGGCGAGGCAGCCGGCGATGAGCGTGCCGAGGGGGAGCCGGGCCGGCCCCGGGTCCGCGGGTTCGCGATGCGACATGGGTGTTCCCGGAAGTGTGAGGGAGGGACGGGGGTCAGGAGGCGCGGACGCCGGTGAGCAGGCCGGGCCGGTAGGTGACGAAGGCGGCGCCGCCGAGGTTCAGCGACTGCGCGGCCCGCTGCAGGGAGGCGGGTTCGGCGACCCGGTCCCAGCGGCCGGTCGCGACGCGGTGGTCGATCGCGTGGACGCCCGCGACCATCTCGGCGGCGGTGAACGCGCAGTGACCCTGCCGGGCGACGTACGCCTGCCGGAGCAGCGCGCCGTCACCGGCCGCCCGGACCCGGGCGGCGAACGCCGACTCCTGCTCGACGGGGACGAGCTGGTCGGAGGTGGTGTGCAGGTCCAGGAGCGGGACGGACAGGCCCTGTCCGGCCGTGGAGGTCCGCCGCAGCGTGCGGCGCGCCTTCGGATCGGCCGTCAGGTGCGCGCCCCTGGTCAGCGTGGTCAGGTCGGCGCGCAGGTCCAGGCCGGCCTCGCGGTAGAGGGCGCGGACCTCGGGAGCGTGCTCGGAGGCGCGCAGCAGCGCCGCGTAGTCGACGCCGGCGTTCCCGGAGGTGTTGCCGCCCGCCGACTGCTCGACGGACCAGCGGCCGTTTTCGATGAACCCGAGCACTCCCTGGCTCAGCCAGGCGTACTGCTGGGCCTCCTGCCCGTCGGCGTCGCCGGCGGCGGGCGGGTTCTGGCCGGGGGCCCAGTCGCTCTGGTTGAGGTACGCGGCGGCGAGCGCGATCCGGGCCCGCCCCTCGGGTGTGGCCTGGGCGGCGGTGACCGCGCCGGTCAGCCGCTGAGCCGTCGCCGCCGCCTCGTCCGCGCTGCCGAAGCCGGTGAGTTTCACGTCCTGGCCGGGCAGGAGGAGGGAGGCGATCGTGTACTCGGCGTCCAGCTGGTAGTCGTCCAGGTCGACCCCGCCGGCCACCAGGCCGCAGAGGCCGAGGGCGCCGGCCACGCGGCCCTTCCCGTCGCGGGCGATCTGGGCGTTGACCAGTCCGCCCATGGACTCGCCGACGGAGAGGGTCCGGGCCGGCCGGGCGACCGCGTGCGTGAAGGCGTCGAGGGTGGCGAACTGGTCGCGTTCGGCGCTGTTCAGCGCCCACCAGGAGCCGTGCGGGTCGTACGACGAGCCGGCGAGCGCGTAGCCCTCGCCGAGCAGGGCGGTGCGCGCGTCGTCGGACGGGGCGTCCTGCGCCACGGTCGGCCCGTACCCGTGGCTGAACAGCAGGAGCGTCCCGTTCCACCGGGCCGGCACGTCGGCGATCCAGGTGGCGCCGTCGGCGAGTGTGCCGGTCAGGTGGGACGGGGCGGGATCGGCCGCGGCGGAGGCGGCTCCGGACAGGGCGGTCGCGCCGGCGGTCACGGCGGCGGCGATGGCCGCGGAGAAGCGTAGGAGGCGTCGAGGCACGGAAGCGCTCCGTTCTCGGGGGACGTGTGTTCTGGGACACACGGGGGCACGGCTCGAATGTAGGGCTGTATTTTTTCGGTCGTCAAGAGTGTGCCGAATGTTCTCATGGCGTGTTCGCCCCGTTCGCCACGGTGCCGCCGGTCGGGAAGGGGGACCGCCGGAGGCGGGCGGCCGGCCGGTGACGCGCGCGTGCCACGGTAGCGTCACCGCATCGTGCGGTGACGTAGGGAGATGAGGCCGTGAGCGCCGGGCGCACCGACGGGCAGATCACCAGGGGACTGGTCCGGTACGTTCCGGCGGCCGTCCTCGCGCGGGGCGCGGACGGCGGGGCGGCGGTGGGTCTCGTCCTGCTCGCCATGGACCCGGGCCTCCGGCTGCCCGGGGCCGCCGCGACCGGCGGCCTCCTGGCGGGCGCGCTGAGCGCGCCGCACCTGCTCGGGCCCTGGACGGCCCGCCGGCTGGACCACGCCCGCGACGCCCGGTGGGTCCTCGCGGCGGCCTTCCTGGTCTACGCGGCGGCGCTGGCGGCCGGGTCGCTGCTGCTGGGCCGGGCCCCCGTCTGGACGGCGGTCGCGGCGGTGGCCGCCGCCGGCTGCTGCGGCCCGCTCCTCACCGGAGGGTTGAGCAGCCGGCTGCCCGGCACGTCCGGGGCCGACGGCAAGGCCCGGCGCCGCGCCCAGGGCTGGGACGCCCTGACGTACGGCATCGGCGGCACGGCCGGCCCGGCCGCGGTCGCCGGGCTGGCGGGGCTGTTCGGGCCCCTGACCGCGATGCTCGCGCTGAGCGGCGCGGCCGCCCTCGCCGCCGGGCTCGCGCCGACCCTGTCCTTGGAGCGCTCCAACAACGCGTCCGCGGACCCCGCGCCGGGCGTCCTCGCGGGCATCGGAGTGCTCGTCGGGGCCGCGCCTCTGCGGCGGGTGACCACACTGACCCTGCTGGGCGCGCTCGGCATGGGCGCGCTGCCGGTCATCGCCGCCGTGCTCGGCCCGCACCTGACCGGCCGGCCCGGCGCGGGCGCCACCCTGACCGTCGCGTACGGGCTCGGCAACCTCGGCGGCTCCCTGCTCGCCACGATCTTCCCGCTGCGCGGGGAGCCCGAACGGCTCGCGCTCCGCCTGTTCGCCGCCGTGGCCGTGACCTTCGTCCTCGGCGCGCTGGCGCCGGGGTTCGCCCTGACCCTCGTCGCCTTCGCGCTCGTCGGGGTCGCCAACGCGCTCTCCTTCACCGCGACGCTGACCGCCCGCACGGCGTACGCGCCGGTCACGGCCCGCGCGCAGGTGTTCGTGACCAGCGCCGGGCTGAAGGTCGCGGTGTCCTCGGCCGGATCCGCGGCGGCCGGCGCGATGGCCGGCCTGGGCGGCCGTACGCTGCTCCTGCTGTGCTCCGGAGTCGGTGTCGCCGCCCTCCTGTCCGCCGGCGCGGACCGCCTGGCCTGCGACCGGCGGCAGCGCGGGAACCCGGCAGCGCGGGACCCGGCGTGCGAGCCGGCGGACCCGCCGATCAGGGCGCGGCGCGCGTCGGGCTGACCCTCACAGGTCGAGGACCAGGCGTGGACCGCGCGACCGGGACACACAGATCATCATCGTCTCGCCGCCCGCCCGCTCCTCGTCGGTGAGGACCGAGTCGCGGTGGTCGGGCTCGCCCTCCAGGACATCGGTCTCACACGTGCCGCATGTGCCCTCCGTGCAGGAGTAGAGCACCTCGACCCCGGCGGACCGGATCGCCTCCAGGACGCTGCCGCCGGCCGGCACGGTCAGAGCCCGCCCGGACCTTGCCAGCACCACCTCGAACGCCGCGTCCTCCGTCGTCCCGGTGGCCTCCCGGGGATGGAAGCGCTCGACCTGGAGGGCGCCCGCCGGCCACCCGGAACCGCAGCGCTCCTCGACCGCCGCCAGCAGGGGCTCCGGACCGCAGCAGTACACGAGGGTGCGGACGTCCGGTTCGGCCAGGAACGCGTCCAGGTCAAGGATCCCCGTCTCGTCCTGCGGCCGTACGCTCACCGCGTCGCCGTAGCCGGCGAGTTCGCCGAGGAAGGCCATTGACGCGCGGGTCCGGCCGCCGTACAGCAGCCGCCAGCGGGCGCCGGCCCGCTCGGCGGCGGCGATCATCGGCAGCAGCGGCGTGATGCCGATGCCGCCCGCGATGAACAGGTAGCGTTCCGCGGGCCGGAGGGGGAAGTTGTTGCGCGGCCCGCGTACCCGCAGCCGCGTGCCCACGGTGAGCCGGTCGTGGACGTACGCCGAGCCTCCCCGGCCGTCCGGCTCGCGCAGGACGGCGATCCGCCAGGCCGTCCGCTCCCGCGGTGATCCGCACAGCGAGTACTGCCGGACGAGGCCGCCGTCGAGCAGCAGGTCGACGTGCGCGCCGGGCTCCCAGGCGGGCAGCGGCCCGCCGCCCGGGCGGCGCAGCGTCAGGCGGACCACGCCGTCGGCGGCCCGCTCCCGCCCGGCGACGACGACTTCGGTCTCGTCGTTCACGATCGGTGTCGCCTCTCTTCGGTGAAGGGGGGACGCCGCGATGACGGGCGGCGCCCCGGTACGTGCGGTCACGTGCGTTCAGACGGTGGCCGTGGCGAGCGGCGCGGTCCTCTCCTCCGGCGCCCGATGGCCGGCCGGGTGGGCGAGCAGCCACTCCCACAGCGACACCGGGTCCTCGGCCGTCCGCTCGGCTCCGCAGTGGCAGGTGCCCAGGAGCGTGTCGGCGCCCGGCAGCCAGCGCACCCGGTAGACCGGCCTCTCCGAGGCGGTCATCGGGCGTCGGCCCCGGCCCGGACCTGCTCGCCGGCGGCGAGGCGCGCCAGGATGCGGCGGGCCGCCAGGCCGCCGGTGTCGATGTTGATGCTCAGCTCCTGGTAGCCGTCGGGCTCGGTGGCGATGACCTTCTCCAGGACGTTCAGCGCCTCGACGTCCTGCATGATGACCGCGCGGTTCGAATCGTGCAGGAAGGAGCTGACGTCCTCGTCGTCGCGGGCGAAGTCCCGCGCGACGGCCCAGAAGTCGTACGTCGTGTTCTCCGTCGACGGGGTGATGGCGTAGACGATCTCGACGTGGAAGGCGCCGCCGTCATCGCCGTCCGGGCCGGGGGCCACGCCCTCGGGCGCGATCCGGCTGTGCAGGAGGTACAGGCACGGCGCGTGGTACTCGATGTCCTGCCACCGGTCGATCCGTCCCTCGATGCCGGTGGACTTCGCGTAGAACGGCGGGCACTCGGCGCCGTGCATGTGACGGCTGACCCGGACGATCCCGGCCTCCTCGTCGGCCTCGGTGGTGATCGGCGTCTCGGCCACCTCCGGCGTGCCGATGTAGCCGCCGTGCAGGTACGTCTCGTGCGACAGGTCGAGGAGGTTGTCGACCAGCAGGCCGTAGCGGGCGTCCAGGGGCTCCATGCCGCTGACCGTCGTCCACTCCGGATCGGCGAGCCAGGGCGCCCGGGGGATCGCCGCGGCGTCGGCGAGCCCCTGGTCGCCGATCCACACCCACACGAACGAATCCTGCTCGACGACGGGGTAGGAGGCGACCCTGGCGGTGCGCGGGATCCGCTGCTGGCCCGGGACGTACACGCAGCCGCCGTCCGGGGCGTAGGTGAAGCCGTGGTAGCCGCAGACGATCCGGTCGCCGTCCAGGCGGCTCTCCGACAGCGGGAACCGCCGGTGCACGCACCGGTCGGCGAGCGCCACGACCTCGCCGGCCTCGGTGCGGTAGAGCACGAGCGGCTCGCCGAGCACCGTCCTGGCCAGCAGGTCACGGCCGACCTCCCGGCCGTACGCGGCGACGTACCACTGATTCCTCGCGAAAGACGTCATCGGGCCCTCTCTTCCGTAGGCGCGGATGGCGTCAGGCTCGCGTTCCGGAAGACGTCGCCGCCACGTCCCTTTCACTCATTGGAAGCCGTACTCGGGAGAGACCGGTTCCGGCCCGGCCGCCAGCCGAGCGCGCGGGAGATCCCGCCGGCGGCCACCTGGACGGTGGCCGTCAGCGCCGGAACGCGGGCGTCGCGCACGCCGACGACGACGGACACGGCGGCGACCACGCCGCCGTTCGCGCCGCGTACGGGCGCCGCCAGGGAGATGGCGTCGTCGGTGATCTGCCGGTCGCTCACCGCGCAGCCCCGGCGCCGGACCTCGGCCAGCATCCGGCGCAGCACGGCCGGATCGGTGACGGTGTACGGGGTGAAGGCCCGCAGCGGCCGGGAGCACACCTCGGCCTGCAGGGCGGGATCGCCGTACGCCAGCAGCACGAGGCCCACCGCCGTGGCGTGCAGCGGCCAGCGCGCCCCGACGCGGCTGAGCACGGGGACCGCCGAGCGCGCCGAGATCCGCTCGACGTAGACGGCCTCCAGGCCGTCGCGGACCGCGAGGTGCACGTTCTCGTGGGTCGCCTCGTACAGGTCCTCGAGGTACGGCAGGGCGGTCCCGCGCAGGGCGAGGCCGCGCGGCGCCAGCGAGGCGACCTCCAGCAGCCGCAACCCGACGTGGTAGCAGCCGTCGGCGTCGCGCTCCAGGGCGCCCCAGGCGACGAGCCGGGCCACGAGCCGGTGCGCGGTGGGCAGCGGCAGGCCGGCCCGGCGGGCGATGTCGCTGAGCGACAGCGCCGGCCGGTCGGCCGTGAACGCGCCGAGGACGGCGAGCAGCCGGTCGGCGACCGACGTGCCCGGCCGGTCCGCGCTCGGGCCACCCGGCCGGCGGGCGCTCGGGTCATCCGGCCGGCCGGGATCCGTGGTGGCCGGCCGGCCGGGGTCCGGTTCCACGCCGGGATCCGAGTCAGGCGTAGAAGCGGTAGACCGCCTGGGCGACGCAGGCGGGACGGTCGACGCCGTCGATCTCGACCGTGAGGTCGACGACCACCTCGACGCCGTCGCCCTTCACCTCGGTGACCGAGGCGACCGCGCCGTGGGCCCGGATCTTCGAGCCGACGCGGACGGGGGAGGGGAAGCGCACCCGGTTAAGACCGAGGTTCACGGCCATCCGTACGCCGGTGACCTCGAGCAGTTCGCTCCACAGGGGGATGAGCAGGGACAGCGTGAGGTAGCCGTGGGCGATCGTGCCGCCGAACGGGCCGTCCTTGGCGCGCTCCTCGTCGACGTGGATCCACTGGTGGTCGTCGGTCGCGTCGGCGAAGGTGTTCACCCGCTCCTGGGTGATCTCCATCCACCGGCTGTAACCCAGGTCGGCGCCGGCCTGGGCCTTGATCTCCTCCAGGCCGTTGACGGTGGTGCTCACGTGGTCTCCTTCGCTGTCCGTGGGGATGGTGTCGTCATCGGCCGCCGTCCCGCTCGCCGGTGCTCCCGTGCGCGGAGCGGATGGCGGGCTTGAGCAGCTTGCCGCTGGGCGTGCGCGGCAGGCTGCCGGCGAACACGACCGACTTGGGGATCTTGTAGCGGGCGAGCCGGCCCTCCAGGTGGGCGAGCAGGTCCGCCTCGGCGGGGGCGGCGCCCGGCTCCGGTACGACGACGGCCCGGCCGACCTCGCCCCAGTGGGGGTC
Organism: Actinoallomurus spadix; assembly: GCF_024055725.1. GTDB lineage: Bacteria > Actinomycetota > Actinomycetes > Streptosporangiales > Streptosporangiaceae > Actinoallomurus > Actinoallomurus spadix. Next base: position 195,878 of record NZ_JAMXMX010000001.1, read on the forward strand.
CGGCACGCCGATGACCGCGCAGTCCCGCACGGCGGGGTGCTCGAGCAGGGCGTCCTCGACCTCGGCGGGGTAGATGTTCTCCCCGCCGGAGATGATCACGTCCTTGAGCCGGTCGACGATCGTGACGTACCCGTCCTCGTCGGCCACGGCGACGTCGCCGGTGTGGAACCACCCGTCGCTGATCGACTCGGCGGTGGCCTGGGGCAGACCCCAGTACCCCGCCGTGACGTTGGGTCCCTGGACCAGCACTTCGCCGCGCCGGCCGGGCGGGACGTCGTCGCCGAGCGGGTCGACGAGGCGTACGTCGGTGAAGAAGTGCGGGACGCCGGCGGAGCCCGCCTTGTCGAGGGAGTCGGCCCGGTCCAGCAGCAGCACGCCGGGGGACGCCTCGGTCATGCCGTACCCCTGGACGAAGGCGAGCCCCCGGTCGAGGTAGGTCCGGATGGTCCGGGCCGGCACCGGCGCGCCCCCGCACAGCAGCGACCGCACGCTGGACAGGTCCGCTCCGGTGAAGCCGGGATCGGCGGCGATCCGGTCGTACATCGCGGGCACCCCGAACAGGCACGTGACGTGGTACCGCGCGATCAGCTCCAGGGTCCGTGCCGGGTCGAACGCCTGCTCCAGGACCACCGTGCCGCCCTTGAGCAGGGTCGGCAGGCAGGTCATGTTCAGCGCGGCGGTGTGGAAGAGCGGCGCGCTGACCAGCATGACCTCGTCGCCGGACAGGTCGACGTCGACGAGGACGTTGACGCTGTTCCAGGTGATGTTGCCGTGGGTGAGCACGGCGCCCTTGGGCCGGCCGGTCGTGCCCGAGGTGTACATGATCAGGCATGGGTCGCCGGGCCCGACCTCCTCGTCGATCGGCTCGGCGGAGGCCGCCTCGATCAGCGCGTCGTACGGCAGGTCCGCCGGGTGGACGGGGTCGCCGACCGCGAGGGCCGCCCGGGGCGCGGCCCCGTCGTGGACGGCCTGGAGCGTCTCCGCGTCACGATCGGCGTGCACCAGGACCGCGCTGCCGGAGTCGCGGAGCTGGTAGACGAGTTCCGGGCCGGTCAGCCGGCTGTTCAGCGGGACGAACACCGCCCCGAGGACGCCCGTGGCGAACAGCGTCTCCAGGTAGGCCGGATGGTTGGGGCCCAGGTAGGCGACCCGGTCCCCGGGCCGTACGCCGCGGTCGCGCAGGACGTGGGCCAGGCGCGTGGCGCGGTCGTGCAGCGCCGCGTAGCTCAGGCGGTGGTCGCCGAAGACCAGGGCCGTGCGCTTCGGGGTCTTGCGGGCCCGGCGCGCGGTCCACGAGCCGATGCCTTGGTTGCGCATGGGAGGGCTCCTCTCGCCCGGCGGGTGCGCGGTGGAACGGGGAACGACCGGCCCGGTCAGTCCCGGGTGAGGCCGAGCAGCCGGGCGGCGTTCTCCTTGAGGATCTTCGGCCGGACCTCGTCCTTGATCGGCAGCTTGGCGAAGTCCGCGAGCCAGCGGTCCGGGCTGATCATCGGGTAGTCCGAGCCGAAGAGGACCTTGTCCTTCAGCAGCGAGTTGGCGTACTGCACGAGCTGCGGCGGGAAGTACTTCGGCGACCAGCCGGACAGGTCGATGTACACCTTCGGCTTGTGGGTGGCGACCGCCAGCGCCTCGTCCTGCCAGGGGAAGGACGGGTGCGCGAGGATGATGGTCAGGCCGGGGAAGTCGGCGGCGACGTCGTCCACGTCCATCGGGTTGGAGTACTTCAGCCGGATCCCACCGCCGCCGGGCGCGCCGGCGCCGATGCCGGTCTGGCCGGTGTGGAAGACCGCGGGCACGCCGAGTTCCTCCATCACCTCGTACAGGACGTACGCCCGCCGGTCGTTCGGGTGGAACGCCTGCACGTTGGGGTGGAACTTGAACCCCCGCACGCCGTGCTCCTCGACCAGCCGCCGTACCTGCCGCGCGCCGGCCTTGCCGCGGGCCGGGTCCACGCTGGCGAAGGGGATGAGGACGTCCGGGTTGGCGCGGGCCGCCTCGGCGACCTCCTCGTTCGGGACCGGCGGGTGGCCGGTGGCCGACTCCGCGTCGACGGTGAACACCACGGCGGCCATCCGCCGCTCGCGGTAGTACGCGGCGATCTGGGACAGCGTCGGGTGCCGGTGCTCGGTCTTGAAGTACGCCCCGGCGGCGGCGTCCAGCTCGGCGGACAGCGAGTGGTCGCCGCGCTCGGACACCTCCGCGTGGGTGTGCATGTCGATCGCGGTGACGGCGTCCAGGTCGATCATGGTCTCTTCCTTCCCGGTCACAGCTTCGGCGCCGGGATGCCGTACGTCTCCGGGTGCTGCCCGACCGACACCGGCCAGGCGGCGGCGATGGCGTCGCCGCTCCACCCGCCGTCGGTGTACGCGGCGCTGATCTCCTGCGGGTGGGACCACAGCGAGAGCTTGTCGCCGCCGATGCCGACGCACTGGCCGGTGACGTCCTTGGCCGCGTCCGAGGCGAGGTAGACGACCAGCCCGGCGCAGTCCTCCGGCGTACCGAAGGCGTACCCCTTGCGCAGCGCGTCCGGCAGGGGCGTGCCGTCGTTCTCGTACGCCTCGACGTGGGGGGCGAACGCCGGGATGGTCCGGGTCATCGCGGTGGCGGCGTTCGGGATGACGGCGTTCGCGGTGATCCCGGCCCTGGCCAGCTCCATCGCCCAGGTGCGCACCATCGCGGCGATGCCGGCCTTGGCGGCGGCGTAGTTGGTCTGCCCGAAGTTGCCGCGCTGCCCGGCGGGGGAGCCCGCTACGATGATGCGGCCGCCCTCGCCCTGCTCCCGCATGCGGATCGCCGCCGCGCGGACGCAGGTGAAAGTCCCACGCAGGTGTACCTGGATCACGGTGTCGAAGTCCTCGTCCGACATCTTCCACAGCACCCGGTCGCGCAGCACGCCGGCGTTGGTGACCATCGCGTCCAGGCGGCCGAACTCCTCCACCGCGCGGGCGACCAGCGCCTCGGCGGTCTCCGTGGTGCCGACCGGGCGTACCTCGGCGACCGCGCGGCCGCCGGCCTCGGTGATCTCCTTGACCGCCGCCTCGGCGGCCTCGCCGTCGACGTCGTTGACCACGACGGCCGCGCCGGCGGCGGCGAGGGCGGAGGCGTAGGCGAGGCCGAGGCCGCGGCCGGCGCCGGTGACGACGGCGACCTTGCCGGTGAGATCCATGGGGTTCCTTTCCGCGCGGATCCAGGGTGTCTGGCAGAGCCAAAACTAGGCAGATATTCGACTGTCGTCAATAACTTGCCCAATGATTGCTCGGAACGGCCCACTACCAGGGTGCCGAGCGCCTACGCTGTCCTGGTGACCCGAATCGATCAGGTCGAGCCCGACGCGTCCCCCACCGCCGCCCTCGACGGCGGCGACGCGGCGGAGAGCGCCCCCCGCCCCCAGTCGCTGATGCTGAGCTTCTTCGGCATCCACGTCCTGGACCGGCCGGTCGCGCTGTCGTCCGCCAGCATCATCCACGTCCTGGCACGCGTGGGGGTGGGGGAGGACGCCGTCCGCTCGACCCTCACCCGGATGGTCCGCCGCGACCTCCTTGAGCGTCACCGGCGCGGGCGCAAGATGTACTTCGGCCTCACGACCCGCGCCGTCGAGGTGCTGCGGGACGGGCACCGCCGCGTCTGGCAGACCGGTGCGGTCAACCGCGGATGGGACGGCACCTGGACCGTCGTCGGCTTCTCGCTGCCCGACTCCTGGCGGCGTGAGCGGCACGACCTGCGCTCCCGCCTGTTGTGGGGCGGGTTCGGGCCGCTGCAGAGCGGCATGTGGGCGGCGCCCGGCCGGATCGACGTCGCCGCGCTGGTCGACGGGCTCGGCCTCGGCGCGCACCTCAAGGCGTTCCAGGGCGTCGCCGTCGAGCCCACCGACGCCGCCCGGCTGATCGAGGCGGCCTTCGACGTGCCGGGCATCGCCCGCCGGTACCAGGAGTTCCTGTCCCGCTGGGACGGGCCGGAACCCGCCGCCGAGAGCGACGTCCTCGCCCGGCAGTTGCTGCTGCACACCGACTGGCTCGACCTCGTACGCCGCGACCCCCACCTGCCGGCCGAGCACCTGCCCGCCGACTGGCCCGCCGTCCGCGCCGAGCAGGTCTTCCACTCCCTCGCCCGCCGCTACGCCGAGCCGGCCCGCGCCCGCGCCGCCGAGATCCTCGACGGCATCGCGCCGTCCGACGGCTGAGCAACCGGGAGCCTCAGCCCGCGGTGTCCTCGATCCGCGTGATCGACGGCCGCTCGGTGGCGCGCAGGTCACGGGCCACCGCCTCGGCGTCGCGCAGCACGCGCAGGGCGTTCTGCCAGGTCAGCTTGGCGAGATCGGCCTCGCTCCAGCCACGGCCGAGCAGCTCGGCGATCAGGTTCGGGTAGCCGGACACGTCCTCCAGCCCGGCGGGCAGGAACGGGCAGCCGTCGTAGTCCCCGCCGAGGCCGAGGTGGTCGACCCCCGCCACCTCGCGCATGTGGTCCAGGTGGTCGGCCACCGTGGCGGCCGTCGCGACCGGCCGCGGGTGGGCGGCCTCGTACGCCTGCTGCGCCTCCTTGACCTCCGGCGTCGAGGCCAGCGGGTCGAGGCCCCGGGCGCGTACGAACGCGTCGGCCGCCTGCGTCCACGCGATGGCCTCGGGCAGCACGAACTTCGGCACGAACGTGGCCATCGCGACCCCGCCGTTGCCGGGGAGCCGCTCCAGGACGTCGTCGGGGATGTTGCGCGGGTGGTCGCACATCGCCCGCGAGGAGGAGTGCGAGAAGATCACCGGCGCGCGGCTCACCCGCAGCGCGTCCCGCATCGTGTCGGCGGCCACGTGGGACAGGTCGACCAGCATGCCGAGGCGGTTCATCTCCCGCACGACCTCCTCGCCGAAGGCGGTGAGACCGTGCGCGACCGGCTCGTCGGTGGCCGAGTCGGCCCACGGCACGTTGTCGTTGTGCGTCAGCGTCATGTACCGGACGCCGAGTTCGTACAGCGCGCGCAGCGTAGCCAGCGAGCACGCGATCGAGTGCCCGCCCTCCGCCCCGAGCAGCGAGGCGATGCGCCCATCGGCACGGGCGGCCTCCACCTCGTCGGCGGTACGGGCGAGCCGCAGCTGGTCGGGGTAGCGCTCGGCCAGCGCCCGTACGCAGTCGATCTGCTCCAGCGTGGCGCTGACCGCCGCGTCGCCCGCCAGGCTCGGCGGCACGTACACGGACCAGAACTGCGCCCCGACCCCGCCGGCGCGCAGCCGCGGCAGGTCGGTGTGGAGGAACTCCGTCTGGTCGGCCGCGACGTCACGGCGGTCCAGGTCGTAGCCGACCTGCTCGCGCAGCGCCCACGGAAGGTCGTTGTGCCCGTCCACCACCGGGTGCTCGGCCAGCAGCGCGCGGGCGCGCTCCACCAGAGCCGGATCGGCGACATATCCCATCGCTGCCTGCGTCCCCACTGTGCTCGGATGATCGTCTCCTGCCGCTCCCCAGCCTAACGAGCACGCCTCGGGGGCCACGCCGCCCGGGTCGCGTGCGCGCCCTCAGCCGCCCGGGCAGTCGCATCCGCCACCACTGTGGCACGGGCAGCGGCCCGACGGCAGGGACGCGGGCTGGCGGAGCTGGATGCGGTGGACGTCGCGCGCGGCGCCCACGCCGACCGTGAGACCGAAGACGATCCCCGGCACCACCCCGGCGACGAGGAGGACGACGGCCGCGACCCATCGCCGCGTCGCCGCGCAGAGGACGGCCGCCGCGAGCGGCAGCACGATCGCGCAGCCGGCCGAGGCGATCAGGAGACGATCCGAGTGAAGGCTCTGCCGCTCGCTGATCCGGCAGTTGGCGAAGCAGAAGTACGGATCGTACGCGGCGAGGAGGAGTGCGATCGTGCCGCCGATCCACCCGAGGGTGAGCAGGAGCAGCACCACCCCGGTGACCGTCCGCGCCGTCGTGCCGGGTGTGACGCCTGTGCCGCTCATGCGACCAGCCTCCCGGCGCCGCCGCCCGGGCGGGGAGAGTAGAAGTACTCAAGTCGGCCGCGCCGTGTACGCCCGGGGGACCGGCCGGCCGCCGGACCGCTTCCGGTGGCGTGCGGGGTGGCTCTCAGCCGGTCCGCCAGACGTGCAGCAGGTGGTCGTGGCTGGTGAAGACCGCGTGCCAGGCCGGCGGAACGGCGGGCAGAGCGGGCAGGGCGGCCTTCGCGGCGTCGCCGCAGCGCGGGCAGGCGTCGCTGCCGGCGCTGTAGGCCACGACGTAGTCGCCCGCCGCCGGCTGTCCCGCGTTCGCCAGCGGCCGCAGGTGGCCGCGCCACACGCGGTGGCCGGTCCGGGTCACGAAGTAGATCGGCAGGACGCGGTACAGCTTGGGGTCCGCCCAGACCGTACGGGCGCCCGAGCGGGCCAGCCAGGATCGGAACTCCGGCAGCGCGTCCGACGACACGCGCGGCGAGCCCGCCCAGCCGGGCGCGCCGGGACGGCCGAGCGCGGCGAGTCCCGTCGTGAGGAGCGCGACGCAGCAGACGAGTGCCGGAGCGGCCGCCCGCGCCCGTGGCCGTACCGCGCGGCCGAGCAGCCACAGGGCCGCGACGCCGCCCAGTGCGAAGGCCGGGAACACCGGGTACCAGTAGCGCAGGAGCTGCAGGCGCAGCTTCGGGTGGGCCGGGTTCAGGACGCCGCCGAGCAGCGTGAGCGGCACCCACAGCAGCGCGATCCACAGCGCGAACACCCCGGCGCGCCGTATCGGCGGACCCGCCGGAGCGCCGCCGCGCCACGCCCGCAGGAGACCGGCGGCGCAGACCGCGCCCGCGCCGAGCGTCAGGGCGAGGAGGAGCAGCAGCCCCGGGCCCTCGGGAAGACGTGCGAGCTGCTGCGGCAGCCGCCACAGGTACACCCACAACGGCAGGTCGTGGAAGGTCCGGGCGACCTCCGGGCGGGAGGGCAGGTCGCCCAGGCCGGATCCGGCGTGCAGGCGGGCCAGCGGGTCGTTGTAGAGCCAGGCGTTGAACACCGTCTCGCCGATGCCGGCCAGCGCCACCGGTGTCAGCGCCCACAGCGCGTCCCACCGGCCGATCCGCCGCCACAACAGCACGGGGATCAGCGGCCAGACGAAGACGATGAACTCGCGGACCAGGTAGCTCCACCCGAGCAGCACGCCGATCACGGCGAGCCAGACCCGGCGGTGGCGGAGCAGCCCCCGGCGGAGCGCGACGGCCAGCGCGGCCGCCGCGGTGAACAGGGCGGTGGCGGGCAGGTCGGGCAGCAGCTCGGTGCCGGCGACGACCACGATTCCGACGCAGCCGAGGACCACCGCCGACACGGCGCCGACGAACCGGCCGAACAGCAGGCGCCCGATCGCGTACACCGAGGCGAACAGCAGCAGCGCCGCCGCGACCGGGAACGCGTGGTACGTCGCCTCGGAGTAGCCGAACACCTTCATCGCCAGCGCGGTCGGCGCGGTCAGCCCGATCCGCAGGTACTGGTGCTCGAAGATCGGGTCCGGTGGCCGGGACGGGAACGACCGCGCGGCGTCCATGTACCGGCTGTGGTCCACCGGCTGCGGTACCGACAGGTCGAGGAGCAGCAGCACGGTGTACGCCGCCAGCAGCGCGGCGGGCAGGAGCAGCTCGCCGCGGCGGCGGCGCGGGGCCGCCGCCGCGACGGACGGCTCGGAGGCGGTGTCGAGCATCAGAAGACGACGTGCTCCTCGGCGGGTCCGTGGAACGCGACCCGGCCGTGCCGCATCAGCTCCTCGTCGCTGACCTTCCACGTGTGCGCCTCACGGTCGCCGCGTACGGAGACGAAGTTGAAGCGGTCCGCGGAGTGGATCCCGACGCCCTCCGCCTGAGCGCGGCGCAGCAGGTCGCTGTCCACGGCACGGGGCAGGTCGGAGAACCGCAGCCGCCGCAGGACGTCGCCGTCGGCGAGGATCGTGCCGCCCTGGATGAGCTCGGCCTCGGTGTGCTCCAGGTGCGGGAAGCGCAGCAGGGTGACCCCGTGCGTGCGCATCTCGCAGTAGTGCGCGCCCTTCCCGACGAGGCCGGCCGTCGTGTAGTCGAAGGCGTAGGCCAGGTCGCTCAGGTAGTGCGGCCCGTACAGGTTGTCGTCGTCCATCTTGGCGAGGTACGCGCCGTCGGCCGCGTCGATGCCGAGGTTCAGCACGGCGCCGAGCGTCAGGCCGGCGTCGGCGGACAGCACGACGACGTTCTCCAGTCCGGCGGCCCGCGCCTTGGCGGCGGCGCGGTCGGAGGTGAAGCCGTGCGTGACGAGGACGAGCTGCAGCGGCCGGTGGACCTGCCGGGCGACCTGCTCGATGGCGTGGTCGATCTGCTCGGGCCGGTTCGTCGGCAGGATCACCGAGATCGAGCGCTCCCGGCGGGGCGCGGACACGCCCGCCGCCGACAGGATCGTCTCCGCCCGGTGCCCGTACAGGTGCCTGCCGAACACCTCGCGCATGGCCAGGTGGCCGATCCGGTCCCGCAGGTCCTCGCTCTTCATCAGCTCGACCAGCGCCTCGGTGGTCTGCTGCGGCGTGGTCGAGAGGCGTACGAGGTCGCCGAAGACCTCCTCCAGGGCCCGCGAGTGCCCGGAGACGACCGGCGTGCCGCAGGCCGACAGCTCGAACACACGGCGTGCGCACATCGTCGGCGACTTCGTCACCGAGTTGACGTTGAGGAAGATCTTGTACGCCTTGTACGCGGCGAGCATCTTCTCGTACGGCAGCGACCCGACGATGTGGTCGGCGTACTCCGGCGGGAACCGGAAGTCCGGGTCGTCGGAGATGCGGCTGTAGATGTGCAGGTCGAACTCGCGGGCCGGCGCGAGGATCGTGTCCATCTGCGCCGCGCGCTCGGGGTACTTCTTGGAGTGGTACGTCCCGGCGAACGCCACCTCGTACTTCCGACCGCCCGGCACGGCCACCGGGTTGTGGATGCGCGGCTGCGCGCCGAACGGCAGCAGCGCGACCCGGTCGTGGCCCAGCGCCTCGACGTAGCGCGGGATGCAGTCGGCGTCGACGGTGAAGACGTGGTCGAAGAGCTTCGCCGTCTCGATGAACCGGTCGAAGTTCGGCGGGTCCTCCTTGTTCCAGAACACCGTCGGGATGCCCTGGGCGCGGCACCAGGCGACGAGGTCGCGCACGGGCTGCTTCGGCGCGCCCGCCGCGCTCATCATCGTCGCCCAGCGGCCGTCGTTGCCGTGCCAGGCCGACTCGACGAACAGCAGCGCGGGCCGCTCGCGCTCCAGGACCTCGCGCCAGTCATCCGGCCCGAACCTGATCTGCTGCCACTCGTACCGGAACGCGGTCGCGGAGAACACGTCGAGGATCACCGCGACCTTCAGGTCCCGCGCGACCGGGCCGTCCGGGACGACGACGTCCGGGATCGCGATCGCCGAGTAGTGGCCGGTCTGGTCCGGCGAGCCCGTCGTCGTGTCGGGCTTCGGCTCGGCCAGGCGCGGCGGCGTCTTCAGCGCGCTCGCGACGGTCTTGGGCAGCTTCAGCGCGTCGGCGGGCCGCTTGGCGCTCCACAGCGCCTCGCCCAGCCGCCACCACTTGCGGTTCTTGGCGGACTTGAGCTGCCAGGTGACGTACTCGGTGCGGTACGACTGGTGGGCCAGGCGCGCCTCGAGGTTCTTCATCCGGGCGTTGACCTGCTCGTAGCGGGCGATCGCGATGTCGTAGCGCCGCATCCGCTCCTTCTCGTCCTGCATCGTCTCCTGGATCGCGACGAACGCGCGTTCCAGCATCGGCTGGGACTCGAGGATCAGCCGGTCCGGGTCGGCCATCGGCCCGGGATGCGCCCGGACGCGGAGGTACCGGTCGACGATGTCCAGGCTCTCGATCGACACGTACGGGGCGAGCAGCCGGACCAGGGAGTCCACGTAGAAGGTGGCGTAGTGGTCGTGGTGCCGGCTCAGGCCGAACGGCGTCGTCAGCGCGAGCACCCCGTCCGGGCGCAGCACCCGCGCGGCCTCCTTGAGGAACGGGGAGGCGTCCGGGATGTGCTCGACGATCTCGCCCATGATGACGGTGTCGAACGAGGCGTCGGGCAGGTCCAGGGCGCTCGCGTCCGCGAGCCGGAACTCCAGGCGCGCCCGCACCTCCTCCGGCTCGGCGTCGCGCTCTCTGTTCGCGTACTCGATACGGTCGGCCTGGACGTCCACACCGAGTACGGTCAGCCCGCGCCGCGCGCACAGGATCGAGGCGATGCCCTGCGAGCACCCGATGTCGAGCACGTCTCCGGTGGCCTGGCCGACGAGCCAGTGGATACGATCACGTGCGACCCGCTGCGTGCTTTCGGCCCAGATCTCGCCTTTGTAGACCTCGGAGATGCGATCGGAATTAGCCATTGAGCCTCATGTCGTCGGAAGTGGCGCAGCGACGCTAGCCGCGCCCGGCGAACGGACGGTGTCGGGCAGGCGACACCGGGGTAATCGACGGGGAATTAAGGTGGTCACCGTGGCTCAGATCGGCTCCGCCCGCTAGATGGCATCTCCGCATCCGCCGGAGACGGTCCTGGGGTGGGTCCGTGACGTCGTGGGCGGCCGGATCACCTCGATCCGCTCGATGGGGGTCGGCGCGACGACCCTGCACGCGATCGACGCCGGGACCGATCCGGTACGCCGTCTGGTGGTCCGCCGCTTCCACGACCTCGCGCGCCTGCGGGCCGATCCCTGGTACGTCCCCGCCGTCGAGGCGGCCGTCCTCGAACTCCTCGACGACACCGAGGTGCCGGCGCCGCGCCTGCTCGCCGCCGACCCGTACGGCCGGCTCTGTGACGTCCCCGCGCTGCTCGTGACACGAGTGCCCGGCCGGCCCGCGGCCCGGCCCTGGGACATGGACGCCTATCTGACCGGCATCGCCCAGGCCCTCGCGCGCATCCACGAGGTGCAACCGGAGGCGGACCTGCGCTCGTACGCGCCGTACCACGACCCCGCCGTCCACGGGGAGCGGCGCCCGCCCGTCTGGTCGGGCAGTCCCGAGCTGTGGCAGCGGGTGTTCGAGGTGATCTCCGGCCCCGCTCCGGAGACGCCCACCGGGTTCATCCACCGCGACTTCCACCTGGGACAGATCCTGTGGACCGGGGACCGGCCGACCGGGATCGTCGACTGGACCACCGGATGCGGGGGACCGTACGGCGTCGACCTGGCCCGGATGGGGATCAGCCTCGCCGTCGAGTACGGCGTCGAGGTCGCCGAGCGGTTCCTCACCGTCTACGAGCGGATCGCCGGACCGGGCGGCCGGCACCCCTACTGGGACCTCCTGGACGCGGCCGACATGATCCTGGACATGCCCGTTCCGGAGACCCAGGAGGCCGCCGACGGGTACTCCCGGTTCGAGCACTGGACGGCCATCGCGCTGGCGAGCGTATGACGCGGGCCCGTGGCGGCGGCGTCCGTGATTCCCCGCTCCATCGAATCGGACATCTGTTGTCATTTTCTGTGAAGGTGGGGCGTCTTCCCCTGGGCTGACCTGCGGAGTTACCGTCGAAGTGTTCCGGTGACAGGCGGGTGTGCCGATCCTTAGTGGATCTTCCCAAATGAATCGCACCGCCCAGCCCGCCGTTCCCGGAGCCTGAGATGGAGAGGCACGTCGATCCGCCCCAGTAGATCCAGCCTCTCCGCAGCCCGGCCTCTCGCGCATCCGGGGCCGGTGACAAGGGCGCTGGACGCCGCGGGTGACGAGACCCGGCGTCCAGCGCCCCATCGGTTGCCCGGACCCGGTCGCGGGGCGTGGCGGAGCGGACCCGATAATGGCCTGTCATGGAGGAACGTCGCATCGACAGGATCGGCCGGCACGCGTCGGTCATCGGGCTCGGCACCTGGCAGCTGGGGGCCGACTGGGGGCAGGTGGAGGAGAAGGACGCCGTCGCCGTCCTCGAGGCCGCGGTCGAGTCCGGGGTCACGTTCCTCGACACGGCCGACGTCTACGGCGACGGGCGGAGCGAGCAGATCATCGGCCGCTTCCTGCGCGACCATCCCGGTCTGTTCGTCGCGACGAAGATGGGGCGCCGGGCCCCGCTCGACCCCGCCGAGTACACCCTGGAGAACTTCCGCGCGTGGACCGACCGGTCACGCGCCAACCTCGGGGTCGACACCCTCGACCTCGTCCAGCTGCACTGCCCGCCGACGCCGGTCTACTCCAGCGACGCGGTGTTCGACGCCCTGGACACCCTCGTCGACGAGGGCAGGATCGCCGCGTACGGCGTCAGCGTCGAGACGTGCGACGAGGCGCTCACCGCGATCGCCCGGCCGGGCACGGCCAGCGTCCAGATCATCCTGAACGCCTTCCGGCAGAAGCCCCTCGAACGGGTGCTGCCGGCCGCCGCCGAGGCGGGCGTCGGGATCATCGCGCGCGTGCCGCTGGCCTCGGGCCTGCTGTCGGGCCGCTACCGCCACGACACGGAGTTCGGTCCCGCGGACCACCGGACGTTCAACCGGCACGGCGAGGCGTTCGACGTCGGCGAGACGTTCTCGGGCGTGGACTACGACACCGGCGTCGAGGCGGCGGCGGAGTTCTCGGCACTGGCGGCGCCGGGAGCCACCGCCGCGCAGACGGCGCTCCGGTGGATCACGCAGCAGCCCGGCGTCACCACGGTCATTCCGGGCGCGCGCAATCCCGAACAGGTCCGCGCCAACGCCGCCGCGGCCGACCTGGCGCCGCTTCCGGAGACGACCCTCGACGCCGTGCGCGATCTCTACGATCGCCGGATCCGCCCGCAGGTGCACCACCGCTGGTAGGGCATCCGCTCCGTCCGCCGATCCCGGTGACCTCACGGCATGTGCATCGTGCACATGCCGGGTTATGATGCGCCTACATCGGGCGCCGGTCGCGCACCCCTCAGACTCGAGCGGATCACTCCGCCGATCCACGGGCCGCCGAAGGCCGATCCGCGCGGGCGGCGTCGTGGAGGGGGTCACAGTGCTGCGGACAGGCCCGGGTGTTCCGTCGCCGGATCGAGGCTGGCGCAAGAGCAGGTACAGCAATCCCAGCGGCTGCTGTGTGGAGGTCGCGCGGGCGACGCCGCCCGCGGCCGCCGGCGCGGGCCGGCGCAGGGCCGAGCCGGAACGCCCGGAGGGCGAGACGACCGGCCGGGCCTGACCGGAGGAGCAGCCGGGCGAAGCGGACGCGGCGTGGAATAAGCGGAATAACATGCCGTCCGGCTCCGGGCCAGCCCTCACCGGGCCGATGGCCGGACCCGGACGAGCGGGTCCGCGGGCCCCGGCGCGCCTGGTCGCGGGTGAATCCGCCGATCACGTGCCCGGCCCGCGCGGCACGTCGGAGGCGGCCGTGCGTCGCGTGCGCGGCCCGGCCACGGCACACGGCGGTACCGACAGGTAAGGTCATGACCAGCGTGGGGGAGCGGGAGGTGGGCGTTGAACGACCGTCTGTGGACGTGGCCTAACGTATTGAGTTTCGCCCGTCTGATCGGCGTTCCCGTCTTTCTGTGGCTGGTCCTCGTCAAGGAGGACTGGTGGGCGCTGGGCATCCTGGTGTTCGCGGGGCTGTCCGACTGGCTCGACGGCAAGCTCGCGCGGATGCTGGACCAGACAAGTGAGCTCGGCACGCTCCTCGACCCCGCGGCCGACCGGCTGTACATCTTCGCGACCCTCATCGGGCTCGTCGTCCGGGGCGTCGTCCCCCTCTGGATGGCACTGATCCTGGTCGCCCGCGAGGTGTACATGGCCGTGCCCCTCTCCGTGCTGCGGCGGCACGACTACGCCGCCCTTCCGGTGCACTTCGTCGGCAAGACGGCGACGCTCTGCCTGCTCTATGCCTTCCCGTTGCTGTTCCTGGGGGTGCACTCGGGGACCTATGCGACCGTTGCGAAAGTGGTCGGCTGGGCGTTCGCGATCTGGGGAACGGGTCTGTACTGGTGGGCCGCCGTCCTCTACACCGTCCAGGTCCGCCGGCTCGTGCTGGCCGACCGCGGCTCCGGCGAGCTGAAGGGAGCGGAACCCCTACCATGATCGGCGCATCCGCGAAGGAGTGGCTCCAGTGAAGGCCGTGGTGATGGCGGGCGGGGAGGGCACCCGCCTGCGTCCGATGACCGCCAACCAGCCGAAGCCGCTCCTACCGGTGGTCAACAAACCGATCATGGAGCACGTGCTGCGCCTGCTCAAGCGGCACGGGTTCACCGAGACGGTCGTCACCGTCCAGTTCCTCGCGGCGCTGGTCCGTAACTACTTCGGCGACGGTGAAGAGATCGGCATGGCGCTCAGCTACGCGACCGAGGAGATGCCCCTCGGCACCGCCGGCAGCGTCAAGAACGCCCAGGACGCGCTGCGCGACGACCGGTTCCTGGTCATCTCCGGCGACGCCCTCACCGACATCGACCTGACCGACATGGTGCGCTTCCACCGCGAGAACGGCGCGCTCGTCACCATCGGCCTCAAGCGGGTGCCGAACCCCCTGGAGTTCGGCATCATCATCGTGGACGACGACGGCCGCATCCAGCGGTTCCTGGAGAAGCCCACCTGGGGCCAGGTGTTCTCCGACACCGTCAACACCGGCATCTACGTGATGGAGCCGGAGGTGCTGGACCACGTCGCGGCGGGCGAGTCGGTCGACTGGTCCGGCGACGTCTTCCCCAAGCTGCTCGCCGAGGGCGCCCCGCTGTATGGCTACGTCGCCGAGGGGTACTGGGAGGACGTCGGCACCCACGAGAGCTACCTCAAGGCGCAGGCCGACATGCTGTCCGGCAAGATCCAGGCGGACCTGGACGGCTTCGAGATGTCGCCGGGCGTCTGGGTCGGCGAGGGCGCGGAGGTCGATCCCGAGGCGATCCTCAAGGGCCCGCTCTACATCGGCGACTACGCCAAGGTCGAGTCCGGCGCGGAGCTGCGGGAGTTCACCGTGCTCGGCAGCAACGTCGTCGTCAAGGAGGGCGCGTTCCTGCACCGCGCCATCGTCCACGACAACGTCTTCGTCGGCCCGCTGACCAACCTGCGCGGCTGCGTCGTGGGCAAGAACACCGACATCATGTCCGCCGCGCGCGTCGAAGAGGGCGCGATCATCGGCGACGAGTGCGTGATCGAGGCCGAGGCGTACATCTCCAGCGGCGTCAAGGTCTACCCGTTCAAGACGATCGAGGCCGGGGCGGTCGTCAACACCAGCGTCATCTGGGAGTCCCGCGGCCAGCGCACCCTGTTCGGACCGCGCGGGGTGTCCGGCCTGGTCAACGTCGAGATCACCCCCGAGCTCGCGGTGCGGCTGGCCAGCGCGTACGCCACCACGCTGAAGAAGGGCGCGGGCGTGACCGCCTCCCGCGACGCCTCCCGGGCGGCCCGCACGCTCAAGCGCGCGGTGCAGAGCGCGCTCACCGCCAGCGCCATCAACGTCCGCGACCTGGAGGCCTGCCCGGTCCCGGTCGCGCGCTACGAGACCGCTCGGGAGGACTGCTCGGGCGGCATCGTCATCCGTACGACCCCGGGCGACCCGCAGGGCGTCGACATTCTGTTCCTCGACGAGAACGGCGCCGACCTGTCCCAGGCGGCACAGCGGAAGCTGGAGCGGGTGTTCAGCCGGCAGGAGTACCGCCGGGCGTTCCCCGGCGAGATCGCCGAGCTGACCTACCCGGCCCGCGTGTTCGAGAGTTACGCTCGCGACCTGGAGCGCCGCATCGACCTGCGCGGGGTCCGCGAGGCCGAGCTGAAGATCGTCATCGACTGCGCCGGCGGCACCGGCTCGCTGGTCCTGCCGCAGCTGCTCGGCCGCATCGGGGTCGAGGTCCTCACCGTCAACAACCGCCTCGACGAGGTGTCGCCGACCGAGACGCTGGCCGAGCGCATGCGCGACCTGCAGCGGCTGAGCGACCTGGTGTCCTCCTCGCGGGCGGCGTTCGGCGTGCGCTTCGACACCGTCGCCGAGCGCATCAGCCTCGTCAACGAGAACGGCGAGCTGATCAGCGACGACCGCGGCCTGCTCGTCGTCCTGGACCTCGTCGCCGCCGAGCGGCGCGGCGGCCGGGTCGCGCTGCCGGTCACCACCACGCGGGTGGCCGAGCAGGTCTGCCGGTTCCACGGCGTGCAGGTCGAGTGGACCTCCACCTCCCAGGACGTCCTGACCAAGGCGACGACGGCCGACGACATCATCTTCGCCGGGGACGGCAGGGGCGGGTTCGTGATCCCCGAGTTCAGTCCCACGGTGGACGGGGTCGCGGCGTTCCTCCGGCTGCTCGGCCTGGTCGCGCGCACCCGCCTGACGCTCTCCCAGATCGACCAGCGGATCCCCGAGGCGCACCTGCTGAAACGCTCGGTGCCCACCCCGTGGGCGGCGAAGGGCAGCGTCATGCGGCACGTCGTCGAGGCGGCGGGCGACCACCCGATCGACACGACCGACGGCGTTCGCGTGATCGAGGACGACGCCAGCTGGGTGCTCATCCTCCCGGACCCGGCCGAGGCGGTCACCCACCTGTGGGCCGAGGGCACCGACCGGGACTCCGCGCAGGCGCTCCTGGAGACGTGGGCCGGCGTCGTGGAGGCCGCCGGTTCATGATCGACCAGCAGGACGGCGCGGCCCCGGACGGGCTGGAAGAAGCCGGAGACCTCTCCGCCGGACGGCCACGGCGGCCGTGGTGGCGGCGATGGGCGCGACGACTCGGCCTGACGGTGCTCGCCCTCGCCGCCGCGGCGACGCTCTTCTCCTTCCTCTACAACGCGGCCACGGCCGGCCGCGCCCGCGTGCCCGCCGGGCTCACCTACGTACGGACCGGCGACCTGCTGACCCGGTACCGCGCGTGGGGCGGCGGCGGCTCACCGATCGTCCTCGTCCACGGCGCGGCCGAGTCGGCCGACACCTGGCAGCGGGTCGCCCAGGTCCTCGCCCGCGACCACCGGGTCTACGCCCTGGACCTCAACGGGGCCGGGTACACCTCGCGGCGCGCGCCGTACGACCTGGACCACCAGACCCGGCAGCTGCTCGCCTTCATCGACGCGCTCGGCCTGCGCCGGCCCGTGCTGGTCGGGCACTCCTCGGGCGCGGCGACCGTCGCGGACGCCGCGCTGCGCTCCCCGGACCGCGTCGGCGGCCTCATGTTCCTCGACGGCGACGCCCTCAGCACCGGGGCCGGACCGCCGCCCGCCGTCCGCCACCTGGTCATCCCGCCGTACCGGACGACGCTCCTGCGGCTGGCCGTGCGCTCCGACTGGGTCATCCGCACCATCTACTCCGCGCAGTGCGGCCCGGGCTGTCCCCGCCTGGACGCCGCCGGGATCGAGGAATGGCGACGGCCCTTCCAGGTGGCCGGCGCGGAGTCCGGAATCTGGGGCATGCTGCGGTACGGCGTACCCGGCCTGCCTCCCGACCGGCTGACCGGCCTCCGATCGGCCGGTGTGCCCAAGGCCGTGGTGTACGGCGCCGAGGACCACGTGTTCGCCAAGGACTCCGCGGCGCAGACCGCCCGCCGGATCGGCGCCCCGGACCCGACGCTGATCCCCGGGGCCCGTCATCTGACGCTGATCTCCGCGCCGCGGCAGGTCGCCCGCGCCGTCGAGGACCTCGCCGCCCGCCGTACGCCCTGACCTCGAGGACCGGCTCGCCCGCCGTACGCCCTGATGCCGAGGGGGAGGCCGCCCGCCGTACGCCCTGGTGGCCGGGGGCCGGGCCGCCCGCCGTACGCCCTGACACCGGGCCCGTGGCCGCGCGCCGGAGCGCGTCCGGGGCCGGAGCGGCGGGCCTCGGTCAGCGGCCGCGCGAGCGGCGCAGCCGGCCGGAGACCAGCGCCGGCCCGGCGTGCACGGTGATGCCCGAGAACACCCCGGCGACCTCCGCCACCCAGTACGTCCGCTCGATGATCACCGCGGGCACGCGGCTGACGACCGGAGTGCGGCCCGACCCCGTGAACTCCGCGGTCACCACGGACACTCCCGCGGGCAGTTGCCCCCACGCCAGCGCCCATCCGGCGGCCCCGCGCGGATTGCGCCAGGCGCCGCGCAGGACCGACAGCGAGACCGGGGTCGCCACGCAGACGTCGGCCAGCCGCAGGCCCTCGTACATTTCGAGCGCGGCGCGATCGGCGGCGGCGCGGCCGATCCGCACCGCCCACCCGCTGATCGGCAACCGCATGAGCGGCACCGCGGCCGCCTGTTCCCCCGTCGCTCCCGCTGCCCTGCGCATGAGGACCAGTTCACCGCCCGTTTCTGCGAGGGCTGTGCACGTTTCCTAAGAGTTCGCTGTGAAACGCCGTCGATCAGGCGCGATGCCCGGGTCCGGCCGCTGCCGCGCTCTTGGGAGAATGACCGGATGACCGAACGGGGAGCGCGCTGGAACCGGCCGGACGCCTCGATGTCCCTGCTCGCCGACCTGCTGGCCGGCAAGGACCTCGATCCCGGCTACGAGGAGGCCGCGGCCCGCCGCGCCGCGACCGGTGCCCGGCCCCGCCGCTCCGCCCGATGGGCGCGCCTGCTCGCCGGCACCCTCATCATCGGCCTGCTCGGAGCCGTCGCCGTCGTGCAGGTACGCCGCGGTGAGCCGGTCGCCCAGCGTCAGCGCCGCGCCCTCCTCGGCCAGATCACGCAGCGGACGGAGGAGGACGACGGGCTGCAACGGCAGGCCGACCGGCTCCGCGCTCAGACCGACGGCCTCCGCCGGGCCGCCCTGGCCCGCAGCGACGCCGGCCGCGCCGCGCGCCGTGACCTGGACCGGCTGGCCGCGGCCGCGGGGGCCGGTCCCGTCCACGGCGCCGGCCTGACCGTCGTCCTGGACGACTCGCGTACCCGCGGGGACCTGCGGAGCGGCAGGATCACGGACCAGGACATGCAACGGCTCGTCAACGCGCTCTGGGCGGCCGGCGCGACCGCCGTCGCCGTGAACGGGCAGCGGATCGCCGCCACGACCGCGATCCGCTTCGCCGGCGACGCCATCCTCGTCGACTACCGGCCGCTGTCCCGGCCGTACACCGTCACCGCCCTCGGCGACCCGGGCGGCCTGGACGGGGCGTTCGCCGGTTCCCCGGCCGCCCGATCGTTCCGTACCCTCAAAGCCGCGTTCGGCATCCGCTTCGACATCCACCAGGAGGACAGCGTGCGACTCCCCGCCGCACCGGCCCCCACGCTCCGCTACGCGGGGGAGGTGGCGTCGAAGTGATCGCTCTGGTCGGCCTGGTCGCGGGGATCGCCCTCGGCCTGTTCTTCCACCCCGACGTGCCGCTGTGGCTGCAGCCGTACCTTCCCATCGCGATCGTCGCGGCGCTGGACGCCATGTTCGGCGGCCTGCGCGCCCGCCTCGACGGCGTCTTCGACGAGAAGGTGTTCGTCGTCTCGTTCCTCAGTAACACCATCATCGCCGTGCTGATCGTCTTCTTCGGCGACCAGCTCGGCGTGGGGTCACAGCTGTCCACGGGGGTGGTCGTCGTCCTCGGCATCCGGATCTTCTCCAACGTCGCCGCCATCCGCCGCAAGCTCTTCCAGGCATGAGCACGCCGGAGGGGAAGGGCGGCCGCGAGGCGCGCCGGGGGAGCGGGCGGCGTCGTCCGGGCGGGCGGCTCCTCATCGGGCTGCTGTGCGCGGTGCTCGGGTTCGCCGTCACCGCCGAGGTCCGGTCCAACGACCGGAGCACGAAGTTCGCGACCGCCCGGCAGGACGAACTGGTCGGCATCCTGGGCGACCTCTCGCAGCGGTCGGAGCGGCTGCGCGGTGACATCCGGGACCTGGAGAGCACCAAGGCCGGCCTCGAACGCGACACCCAGGGCCAGACCGCGGTCGAGGACGCCCGCAGGCGCGCGGCGACGTACGGGATGCTCGCCGGAACCCTCCCGGCGGCCGGTCCCGGCATCCGGCTGACGATCGACGACCCGCGCGGCCGGCTGCGGGCGGAGGACCTCCTCGACGCGCTGGAGGAGCTGCGCGACGCGGGCGCCGAGGTGATCCAGGTCGGTGACGTGCGCGTCGGCGTCAGCACCTACTTCGCCGACGCGGCGTCCGGCGGAGCCGTCGCGGACGGGCGGCTCCTGACCCGGCCCTACGTCTTCCTCGTGATCGGCGATCCGCACACGCTCGCCACCGCGCTGAACATTCCGGGCGGCGTTCTGCAGACGCTGCGCAATGACGGTGCGCGGGGGAAGGTGGTTCAGGAACAGAGGATCGTGATCCGTGCGATACGGTCGCCGTAGACCGTGGCGGCGGACCGTGCCGGCGCGTGCCGGAGCTTCACAGCGCGGCGGCGTGGACCGACGATCACTGTCGAAGGTAGCTTGATGAGACAGAACTCTTGTCTTGGTTGACCCCTCGGTCATTGCCGCGTAAGTTGCGGCAACCGCCGACGTGGCGGGCGAGGGGCGTGAAAGCGTCATGACCGGCGGTGCTTGGAGGGGGGTTCGTGTGCTGAGGCTGACCGGAGGTACGGTGCCGACGGTGCCATCAGTGCTCGACGTCCGTGCCGTACGGTGCCAGAGGCACACCGAGGCCATAGGTAGGAGGCCGAGCCGATAAATGCCGAGCGTCTACTGCACGCAGTGTGGTCACGCCAATCCGGAGAACGCCAACTTCTGCTCGCAGTGCGGAACCCCGCTCTCCCGTAGCGCGGCGCCGCCGGTTCCGGGCGACCCGGGTGACGCGACGTCGACGTCGACGATCTCACTCGGCGCGATCCCGGACGTCGAACCGGGCGAGGAGCTGTCCCCGGACCAGATGGCGGTCGAGGCGCTGCCGCCCGACACGGCGCTGCTGGTGGTGAAGCGCGGGCCCAACGCCGGAAGCAGATTCCTGCTCGACAGCGACCGGACCACGGCGGGCCGTCACCCCGAGAGCGACATCTTCCTCGACGATGTCACCGTGTCCCGCCGCCACGCCGAGTTCTACCGCAGAGGCGCGCAGTTCTCCGTACGCGACGTCGGAAGCCTGAACGGCACCTACGTCAACCGGGAGCGGATCGACGAGGCCGGCCTGTCCGGCGGCGACGAGGTCCAGATCGGCAAGTTCCGGCTGGTGTTCCTCACCAACCCGCAGTACGCCGCCGAGGGAAGGGGCGACGGCCGGCCGGCGGGAGGGCCGTGACGAAGCCGGAGACGCTGGGGCCGGGACGGGAAGGGCGCGCGGCGAGCGCGCCCGTGACCGCCGCGCGCGGCGGGCGCCGGGCGGGCGCCCGGCCGCCGGGCCCCACCGTGAGGAACGAGTGCCGGAGGGATGTCCGGCCACCGGAGCACACCGTGGGTGACGAGTACCGGAGGGGCGCCCGGACGCCGGCCGACGCCGCGCCGCCGGATCGGAGGTGGCGATGAGCCCGTCCGCCGCCCGCGCGTACATGACGATCGGCGAGGTGCTCGGCCTGCTGTCCCCCGAGTTCCCGGACATCACGGTCTCCAAGATCCGGTTCCTCGAGGCGGAGGGGCTGATCGAGCCGGAGCGAACCCCGTCCGGGTACCGCAAGTTCGCCCCGGCGGATACCGAGCGGCTCAGGTTCATCCTGGCCGCCCAGCGCGATCACTACCTGCCGCTGCGGGTCATCAAGGAGTACCTCGACGCCGCTGATCGCGGGCTGGAGCCGCCTCCGCTGGCCGGACGCCGGCGGGCGCCGCGGGGCCTCGTCGCGGCCGACACCACGGCCGAGGAGAACGCCGAGGTACGCCTGACACGCCGCCAGCTGGCCGACGCGGCCGGCATCGACGCGGACGCGCTGACCGACCTGGAGGAGTTCGGTCTCATCCGCCGCACCGGCGGCCACTACGACCGGGACGCGCTCACGATCGCCCGTGCGGCGGCGGCGCTGCGGGCCTTCGGGTTCGAGGCCCGGCATCTGCGCGCGGTCAAGGCGGCGGCGGACCGCGAGGTCGGCCTGATCGAGGCGGCGGTGGCGCCGGCCATGCGGCAGCGCAGCCCGGGCGCACGGGACCGGGCGGCCGAGACGGCGCGTGAGATCGCGGCCCTGTCGCTGAAGCTGCACGCCGCCCTGGTCTCGACCGGATTGCGGGAAGGACTCGATCCTTAGAGATCACTCTCTGACCCGTCACCGCTCCCCGGCTCGGCGCGCCTGGGGTGTACGTTGGCTACAAGGGTTTCGGGTAGCCGTCTTCAGCAGGGAGCCGCTGTGAAGCAGATGGAGGTCGTCGGCGTACGGGTCGAGATGCCCTCCAACCAGCCCATCGTGCTGCTGAAGGAGACGGACGGCGACCGTTACCTGCCGATCTGGATCGGCGCGGTGGAGGCCACCGCGATCGCCTTCGCCCAGCAGGGGGTGCTGCCGGCCCGGCCGCTCACCCACGACCTGTTCCGTGACGTGCTGGAGGCGTTCGACGTCCAGTTGCGGACGGTGAACATCACCGCCCTCCGCGAGGGCATCTTCTTCGCCGACCTGGTCTTCTCCAACGGCGCCGAGGTCAGCGCCCGTCCTTCGGACTCCATCGCCCTGGCGCTGCGCACCGGCGCGTCGATCTTCGCGAGTGAGGACGTCCTCGACGAGGCGGGGGTGGCGATCCCCGACGAGCAGGAGGACGAGGTCGAGAAGTTCCGCGAGTTCCTCGACACGATCTCGCCGGAGGACTTCGGCCGCGCCACCTGAGCGGCGGAGCCCCTCGCCCCTGAGACCGCTCCTCGCCGTGCCGAGGAGTCCTCTTGCGCCCCTCACGGGTGAGCCGTGCCCGTCTCCGCTCACTCTGCGTACGCACCGGCGGCTGCCGGTAGCAGGATCGTAATCCCGGGGGAAAAGTTCCGTACGGCTTGCGGGGAACCTTCACGGCGCGAAGAGCGTCACTACGTGGGTAGGTGCCGCCGATAGCGATGAATAAGGGGTTTAGACGACGTCGTAGCGTTTTGCGTTGGCTGCGACGCGCCGACCGCGAACGTTGACCCTGCAGGGGCCGCGACCTACCGTGCTGCTTGAACACCTGCGGCGTAATTCCGTCAAACCCCCTTGGTGGATCGCTGCGGGATGATAGAGCCGGAGGTCCGCGTGGCGGCAAGCAGCGGCGAGGGCAAGGCGGCCCGCGAAAGGCACGATGCGTCTCAACGCGCCGGGGAGCAAGGTCTCCTGTTCGGCGGGAGCGTGTCGCCCCTGCCCGACGACGTCGGGTTCCGCGGGCCAACGGCATGCGCCGCGGCGGGCATCAGCTACCGCCAGCTCGACTACTGGGCGCGCACGGAGCTGGTGGTGCCCAGTGTGCGCTCCGCCCATGGCTCGGGCTCCCAGCGTCTGTACAGCTTCCGTGACATCCTGGTGCTGAAGGTCGTGAAGCGGTTGCTGGACACCGGTGTCTCCCTGCAGCAGATACGCACCGCCGTGGAGCACCTGCGCGACCGCGGAGTGCACGACCTGGCGCAGATCACCTTGATGAGCGACGGCGTGAGCGTCTATGAGTGCACGTCTCCCGACGAGGTCGTCGATCTCGTGCAGGGCGGCCAGGGCGTGTTCGGGATCGCGCTGGGCCGGGTGTGGCAGGAGGTCGAGGGCAGCCTCGCGGAGATGCCGGCCGAACGCGCGCACCCGGGCGGTGACAGCCCCCACGACGAGCTGGCCCGCCGCCGGCGGGTGCGCAAGACCGGCTGAGATCTCCGGCCTCGTCGCGCCGGACCCTTTGATCCCCCGACTTCACGAGAGCGAGTGCGTTGAGCCCCATCCGGCAGCAGGACGACGAGGAGTTCACCCGGTCGCCGAGCCACTTCACCGACCGCATCACCGCCGACGGCTCCTCGCCGTGGCCGGTGGAGCCCGGCCGGTACCGCCTGGTGGTCAGCCGCGCCTGCCCCTGGGCCAGCCGCGGGCTGATCGTCCGCCGGCTCCTGGGCCTGGAGGACGCGATCTCCGTCGGCATCGTCGACCCGATCCAGGACGAGCGCAGCTGGCGGTTCACGCTGGACCCCGGCGACCGTGACCCGGTGCTCGGCATCCGCTTCCTGTCCGAGGCGTACGAGAAGGCCGAGCCGGGCTACGACGGCGGCGTGAGCGTCCCGGCGATCGTCGACGTGCCCAGCGGGCGGCTCGTCACCAACGACTACCAGCGGATCACGCTGGACCTGTCCACCGAGTGGACCGCCCACCACCGGCCCGGCGCGCCGGACCTGTACCCCGAGCGCCTGCGGGACGAGATCGACGCCGTCAACGCCGAGGTCTTCCGGGACGTCAACAACGGCGTCTACATGGCCGGCTTCTCCCGGGACCAGGAGGGGTACGAGGGGCACGTCCGGCGGCTGTTCGAGCGGCTCGACGCCCTGTCCGAGCGGCTGGCGACCCGCCGTTACCTCGTCGGCGACACGATCACCGAGGCCGACATCCGGCTCTTCGTCACGCTGGTCCGCTTCGACGCCGTCTATCACGGCCACTTTAAGTGCAACCGCAGCAAGCTGA
Source organism: Actinoallomurus spadix (assembly GCF_024055725.1). Taxonomy (GTDB): domain Bacteria; phylum Actinomycetota; class Actinomycetes; order Streptosporangiales; family Streptosporangiaceae; genus Actinoallomurus; species Actinoallomurus spadix. The sequence continues at coordinate 220,103 of NZ_JAMXMX010000001.1, forward strand.
CCGAGCTGCCGGTCCTGTGGGCGTACGCCCGTGACCTCTTCCAGACCCCGGGCTTCGGCGACACGGTGGACTTCGACCACATCAAGCGCCACTACTACTACGTCCACCACGAGATCAACCCGACGAGGATCGTCGCGGTCGGCCCGGATCCGCGCGGCTGGCTGACGCCGCACGGCCGGGAGGAGCTGGGCGGCCGGCCCTTCGGCGACGGCACCCCGCCCGGCCCGGTGCCCGCCGCCGAACGCGTGCCCGGCCTGTCCTGACCCCCGCCCACTGCGCCGGCCGGCGCCTGCTTCGAGGACCGGCCGGCGCGGGTCAGATCACGTCTTTGCGCTGCAGGTAGGACATCGACGCCCAGCCGGGCAGGACGGGCAGCCAGAAGGTGTGCAGCCGGAACAGCAGCACCGCCGAGGTCGCGGTCCCGGCCGGCAGCCCCGCGAGGGTCAGGCCCAGCGACAGCGCGCCCTCCACGGCGCCGAGGCCGCCCGGCGTGGGAGCGGCCGAGCCGAGGGCGTTGCCGGTCAGGAACACCACCGCGACGGTCGTCAGGCTCATCGAGCCGCCGAACGCCCGGATCGACGCGTCCAGGCAGGCGACGAACGCGGCCGTGAGCAGGAGTGTGCCGCCCATGCCGGTCGCGAGCTTCTTCGGCGACTGCAGCACGTCGAGCAGGCGGGGGAGCACCCCGGAGAACATCGAGCGCGTCCGCGCGGCGACGAGCCGCCGCAGCGGACCGACCGACAGCACGATGATCGCCAGCACGGCAGCCCCGAGCAGCGACACGATGATGATCCTCGACGGCGGCAGCGACGGACCGTAGTTGCTGCCCGTGATGTAGCCGAAGAGCACCAGCATGAGGACGTGGGAGGCCATGCCCGTCAACTGGGAGGCGCCGACGCTCGCGGCCGCCTGGCCGGCCGGCACGCCCGCCCGCTGGAGGTAGCGCGTGTTCACCGCGATGCCGCCGACCGCGGCCGGCGCGACCAGCTTGATGAACGAGGCGACGAGCTGAACCAGGATCGTCCGGCCCAGCGGCAGCCGCTCCGGCACGAAGCCCATCAGCATCAGGGCCGCGGCCAGGTAGCTGGCCGCCGAGGCGAGCGCGCCGACGGCGAACCACCGCCAGTCGGCGTGGGCCACGAGGTGCGGAAGATTCACGTTGCCGAGCTGGGACAGCAGGAGGTACGCGCCGACCATCCCGGCGACCACGCTCACCAGCGTGCGCGGCCGGAACCGGTCCAGCCGCAGCGGCTGGGCCGCCGTCACCAGCTCCGGGCGCAGCACGCGGATCTGTTCCCGGATCCGGCTCAGCAGTTTCTTGTCCCGGCGCAGGGCGTTCCGCGTCGACCGGGCGAGGACGACCTTCTGCAGCAGCGGCACGGTCGCGCCGAGGGTGTCCGGGCCGAGCACGGCGGCGGCCGTGCGGACGGTCCGCTCGGCGCCGACGCGCAGCGCCAGTTCGGTCAGCAGCTGCGCCAGGTCGACACGAAGGACCAGATCGCCGGCCGCGATCTCCCCACCGCGCAGGTCGATGAAGTGGGGCCGGCCGTCCTCGCCGACGAGGATGCTCTCGCTCACCAGGCGGCGGTGCGCGAGGCGCCGGTCCTGCAGGAGTTTCAGCTCGGTCCAGATGGCGCGGAGCAGCTCGTCGGTCAGTTCCTCGTCGGGCAGGTCGGCGAGGAGCCGGCCGGGCACGTGCTCGTAGGCGAGCAGGGCGGCCTCGCTGCCCACCTCCGACGTGGCCAGCAGCCGGGGGGTCGACGCGCCCGCCGCCGTCGTGGCGTAGGACATCAGCGACTCCTGCTCCAGCGAGCGGCGCAGTGACCGGATCGTACGGCGCGGCATCTCGCCGCGCAGCCGCGCCCGCCGCCAGAGGCGGTACAGCAGGCCGGCCGTCTGCTGGTCGCGGTCCAGCACCGTGACGTCGACCGTCCGCCCGTCCGCCAGCGCCGCCGTGTAGCGGCGGGTGTCCTCGGGGCCGTCGGCGACGCGCACGGCATGGACGGGCGCGAGCCCGACGCGCCGCAGCGCGGCGACGACGGCGTCCCCGGGCGGGCGGATGCTCGGCGCGCCGACCGCGTACAGCGTGCCGTAGCCGACGGCGCGGCCGATGAGGTAGGTCGTCAGCACGGCCAGCGGCGTGATCGCGCCGGTCGTGAGCGACGCGATGGCGTCCAGGCCGATCACGCCCCAGGTGACGAGCTGCCAGCGGGTCCGGCCGCCCAGGCCGACGGCGGTGACGTAGGCGATGACGGGGGTGAGGTCGATGTGGGCGGGGCCGGGGAACCACCCGCCGTGCCGCTTCCACGTCAGGTACCAGGCGAGGTCGCGCATGCCCGCCGCGGTCATCCACGAGTCCAGGCCGAGGGAGATGCCGAGCGCGGCCACCGCGGCGACGACGCCGATGACCACCCGCAGTCCCTCGCGGCCGATGACGCGGGTCACCCCGAACGCGACCGGAACGGCCAGGACGCCGATGCCGGACGCCAGGTTGGCGAGGGTGAGGAGGAGGTGGGGTGCCCGCTCGGTGCCGCTGGCGATGTCGGAGGCCAGCCCGCTGGTCGTGTGCCGCGCGATGTGGGCCAGCACCAGGATGAGCCCGATCACGCCCACGGTCAGCAGGAAGCGGATGGCGTCGGACGGACGCCGGATCCGCCGCGGCAGCGACGGCTCCTCGACCCGCACCCCGCCGCCCGCGTCTCCACCGCCCGCGGCGGCGCCGGATGGGGCGGCGCCGGACGTGGCCTCCTCGGCCGGCCGGGTGCCGTCGGCGTCCTCCTGCGGCCGGGCCGCCGCGTCCACGGGCTCGGTCGCGGGGGACGGGGGCGACTCTCCGGGTGCCGTGTGGTCGGCGCCGGGGGATTCGTTCACGGACACGGAGTGCATCCTCCCAGTTCATCGGCTGGGACGCGCGGGAGGTGTCCGATGTGTCGCCCGATCGACACCCCCTGGCTAGGCGGGCGCGGCGGGCCGCGGCATGGCCATCGCGTTGGGGAAGGGGATGCCGCCGCCCTCGACGATCGCCTGGGCGAGCGGCCGGAGCAGGCCGGTCAGCCGGGCGGCGCCGTCCGGGCCGAGGGCGTCGAGGGGTGGGCGGGCGAGCCGGTCGGTGAGGTCCTCGATCGCCTTCCGTGCCGCGCGCCCCTCAGGGGCCGGGGCGCCGTCGTCGCCGAGGAGGCCGCGGGCGCGCAGCCGCCCGGCGGCGGCCGCCCACTCCTCCTCCGTCCAGCCCCGGTGATCGCGCTGCTCGGGCGGGGTGAGGCCGAGCGCGCCCGCCAGGACGTTCGCCTCGCAGCCGTCCACGCCCGCGGTGAGCAGGGCCGCGACGTGCCCATCCCCGCGGAACTCCCGGAGCGCGGTCACGGCGTGCCACAGCGCCAGGTGCGGCTCGGCCGGCAGGGGGAGCGCCGCGTGCGCCGCGAACAGGACGCGGCCCGCGACGGGTGACGCCTCGACCGCCCGTCCCGCCAGGGCGGCGGCCTCGGCGACGGCGGGCCCGTCTATCAGGTCGCCCGCCAGGCGGCGGAGGGCCCGGTCGGCGACGGCCGTCCGGGCGGCCAGGACCGCCTCGGGGGAGGACCGGCGCCAGACGTCCGGGAACGCGCGGGCCACCATGCGCGGCGCGAAGTTGTGGAACGCGGCGGTCACCACCTCGGCCGGGGCGGTGCCGAGGGCGGCGGCCCGGGAGGCGAAGTAGCCCCGCCAGAACCCGGTCAGGCCGGCCTCGGCGTAGGCGTCCCGCGTCTCGGGAACGAAGTAGACGAAGGCGTGACAACACTCGATCAGCCGCCAGGTCTCGTCCATCGGGTCTCCTCCGTGCGGGCCGGGCGGGCTCATCGTCGCATGGTGACCCGCGCGAGGGGGAAGTACGTGATCATGCTGGAACGCGGGGACTTGTCCTCCGGTAGGCTGGAATGGCCGTCGACCTCGTACGGGAGAGACCTCGCCCACCGTGGTGCGGGGCGCCGAAGGAGCAACCCTCCCCGGAACCTCTCAGGCACAAAGGACCGTACGAACGAGGCGCCTCTGGAAAGCAGGGCCGGCGCGCCACGCCGGACCTCACCGAAGGTGCAAACCGCGCCCCGGCGCGGTGAACCTCTCAGGTTCCTCTGACAGAGGGGGAGACCGGCCACCGGCCTGCCCGGTGGTGGCTGCGCACGCATCGCACCAGGAGGCTCCCCAATGACCGAGGTTCGCTTCGCCGATCGGCACATCGGGCCGTCGAGCACCGAACGCGCCGAGATGGCCGAGACCGTCGGCTTCCCGAGTGTCGAGGCCCTCGTCGACGCCGCCGTGCCCACGGCGATCCGCACCGAACGGCCCCTCGACCTGCCTCCGGCCCTGAGCGAGGTGGAGGCGCTGGCCCGGCTGCGCGAGATGGCCGCGGAGAACCAGGTTCTGACCTCGATGATCGGCCTCGGCTACTACGGCACGGTGACCCCGGGGGTGATCCTGCGCAACGTCCTGGAGAACCCGGGCTGGTACACCGCCTATACGCCGTACCAGCCGGAGATCTCCCAGGGGCGTCTCGAGGCGCTGCTGAACTTCCAGACCGTCGTGAGCGACCTGACCGGGCTGCCCGTCGCGAACGCGTCCCTCTTGGACGAGGGAACCGCCGCGGCCGAGGCGATGACGCTCGCGCGCCGGGCCGCCAGGGCCGGGGACACCTTCCTGGTCGACGCCGACGTGCTGCCGCAGACGATCGAGGTGATCCGCACCCGCGCGGTGCCGCTGGGCATCGAGGTCGTCGTCGCCGACCTGTCCGAAGGGCTGCCGGACGGGGAGTTCTTCGGCGTGCTGCTGCAGTACCCGGGGGCGAGCGGCGCCGTACGCGACCTGGCGCCGCTGACCGGGGCCGCGCACGAGCGCGGCGCGCAGGTGGTCGTGGCCGCGGACCTGCTGGCCCTGACCCTGCTGAAGGCGCCCGGGGAGTTCGGCGCGGACATCGCGGTGGGCACGTCCCAGCGGTTCGGCGTGCCGTACGGCTTCGGCGGCCCGCACGCCGGCTACATGGCCGTACGAGACGGGCTGCAGCGGCAGCTGCCCGGCCGCCTCGTCGGCGTGTCCGTCGACATCGACGGCGATCCGGCGTACCGCCTGGCGCTGCAGACGCGTGAGCAGCACATCCGCCGCGAGAAGGCCACGAGCAACATCTGCACCGCCCAGGTGCTGCTGGCCGTCATGTCGAGCATGTACGCCGTCTACCACGGCCCGGAGGGGCTGCGCGGCATCGCCGAGCGGGTGCACGCGCACGCCGTCCGGCTCGCGGGCGGGCTGGCGGCGCTGGGCGCCGAGATCGTGCACGAGACTTTCTTCGACACCGTGCTCGCCCGGGTGCCGGGCCGGGCGGAGGAGACCGTACGCCGGGCGCGCGAGCTCGGCGTGAACCTGCGCCTCGTGGATGCCGACCACGTCGGGATCGCCTGCGACGAGACGACGACCGACGGGCACGTGACCGCGGTGTGGCGGGCGTTCGGCCTGACGGGGGAGGAGGCGCCGTCCGCCGGCGCGGAGGACGCGCTGCCCGCGGCGGTCCGCCGGGAGAGCGGCTACCTGGACCACCCGGTCTTCCACGCGCACCGCTCGGAGACGGCGATGCTGCGCTACCTGCGCCGCCTCCAGGACAAGGACATCGCGCTGGACCGCTCGATGATCCCGCTGGGCTCCTGCACGATGAAGCTCAACGCCACCACCGAGATGGAGCCGATCACCTGGCCGGAGTTCGCGCAGATCCACCCGTTCGCGCCGCTGGAGCAGGCGCGCGGCTACGTGCGGCTGATCGGGGAGCTGGAGGCGTGGCTGGCCGAGATCACCGGGTACGCGAAGGTATCGGTGCAGCCGAACGCCGGCTCCCAGGGTGAGCTGGCCGGTCTCCTCGCCGTGCACGGCTACCACGCGTCCCGCGGCGAGAGCCACCGCGACGTCTGCCTGATCCCGTCCTCCGCGCACGGCACGAACGCCGCGAGCGCGGTGATGGCCGGGATGCGCGTGGTCGTCGTCAAGAGCACCGACCACGGCGACATCGACCTCGACGACCTGCACGCCAAGATCGACAAGCACCGTGACCGGCTCGCGGCGATCATGGTGACGTACCCCTCGACCCACGGCATCTACGAGGAGACGATCACCGAGGTCTGCAAGAGCGTGCACGACGCCGGCGGCCAGGTGTACGTCGACGGCGCCAACCTCAACGCCCTCGTCGGCCTGGCCCGGCTTGGGGAGTTCGGCGCGGACGTGTCCCACCTGAACCTGCACAAGACCTTCTGCATTCCGCACGGCGGCGGGGGCCCGGGCGTCGGCCCGGTGGGCGTGCGCGAGCACCTGGTGCCGTTCCTGCCCAACCACCCGCTGCGGCCCGAGGCCGGCCCGGAGACGGGCAGCGGCCCGATCGCGGCCGCGCCCTGGGGCTCGGCGGGCATCCTGCCGATCTCCTGGACGTACATCGCGATGATGGGCGCGGACGGGCTGCGCGCCGCGACGGAGTCGGCGGTGCTGGCCGCCAACTATGTGGCCAAGCGCCTGTCGGACCACTACCCGGTCCTCTACACCGGCCGGGGCGGCCTGGTCGCCCACGAGTGCATCATCGACCTCCGCAAGATCACCAAGGACACGAAGATCACGGCGGAGGACGTCGCCAAGCGGCTCATCGACTACGGCCTGCACGCGCCGACCCTCGCCTTCCCCGTCGCGGGCACCCTGATGATCGAGCCCACGGAGAGCGAGGACCTCGCCGAGCTGGACCGCTTCTGCGACGCCATGATCCAGATCCGCCGGGAGATCGAGCGGGTGACGGCGGGGGAGTACGACGCGGACGACAACCCGCTGAAGAACGCCCCGCACACCGCCGCGTCCCTGCTCACCGAGGACTGGAAGCACTCCTACGGCCGGGAGGACGCCGCCTACCCGCTGCGGTCCCTGCGGGAGAACAAGTACTGGCCGCCGGTGCGCCGCATCGACCAGGCGTACGGCGACCGCAACCTGGTCTGCTCCTGCCCGCCGCCGGAGGCCTTCGAGTCCTGAGCCCGGTACGCCCCGGCTCTTCCGAGCCCGGCACGCCCCGGTGCGTGACCCGCGTCGCGCACCGGGGCGTACCTGTCGCTACGCGCCGAGGGTGCGGGCCACGGCGGCGTTGACCACGGCGGACAGGTCACGGGTCTCCTCGTACACCCGGCGCTGCAGCGCCGCGCCGTTGCCCCGCTCCAGCAGCCGCTCGGCCAGCTCGGTCACGGCACGCAGGTCGCCCGCGTCGACGAGGGCCGGGGCGACGTGCTCGATCAGCGCCCGCACGACCACGCCCGCCGGGGCCGGGCGCTGCGTCACCGGATGGATCAGGTCGCCGGAGAGCCCGGACCGGCTCGCCCGCCACGACGCGAGGCGCAGCAGCTCCGTGCGGACGGGCACCGGCGGCTGCCCGGACCGCCACTCCCGCGCGGCGGTCTCAACGAGCCCCCGTACGAGCGCGGCGAGCAGGACGGCGTCGTCCGCCAGCAGGCACACGTCCGCGACGCGGACCTCCACGGTCGGATAGTGCCGGGACAGCCGGGCGTCGAAGTAGATCATCCCCTCGTCCAGGAGCGTCCCGGACTCCACCATCGACCGTACGGTCTCGTGGTACACCTTGGGCGTGCCGAACGCCTCGGTTGGCCCGGCCGACGGCCAGCGCCCCCACACCTGGTACCGATAGCTGTCGTAGCCGCTGTCGCGCTCCTGCCAGAAGGGGGAGTTCCCGGTCATCGCCAGCAGCGGCGCCAGCCACGGGCGGAGGCGGTCCAGCACGCCCACGCCCTCGTCCTCCGACTCGATGCTCACGTGGACGTGGCAGCCGCAGGTCAGCTGCTCCTGGGCGGTGAGGGCGTACTCCTCGGCCATCCGCAGGTAGCGCTCCGCCGGAGTGGTCGACGGGGTGACGGCCCGCGGCGAGGTCGCCAGCGCGGCCACCTCCGAGCCGGCCCGCCGGGCGGCCTCGGACGCGGCGTCGCGGCGGTCCCGCAGCTGGCGCGACAGCTCGTCGAGCGTCGTGCACGGGTCGGTGCCCGTCTCGACCTGCTGCCGCTGCAGCTCACGCTCTGGCCCGTCGTCGTCCCCGCCCCGCGTGACGGACTCGGCGAGCGCGACCGGGATGCCGCTGCTCGGTGCGACCAGCAGCAGCTCCTCTTCCACTCCGAAACTTCGCAACCACGGCCTCCTCGTTAGCAGAGAACCCGTCTCTACCCCGCCAGGGGCGGAAGAACCGGGCACCCGGCGAGCCCCGCGGGCCCCATCGGTTCCGCGATTGCAACCCGCCGATGCGCGTGAACGATGAGTTTTCGTCGTACCGGTGGTCTACCGTGAGCGGCCTGCGAACCCGCAGGTCGAGCAGCACATCACACCCCCCGACGGAGGAGGGCGCATGAGTGGAGTGCGGGTACTGGTCGGGACGCGCAAGGGCGCGTTCGTCCTCGCCTCGGACGGCCACCGGGAGGAGTGGGACGTCAGCGGTCCCTTCTTCGGCGGCTGGGAGATCTACCATCTGGCCGGTTCCCCGGCCGACCCGTCCCGGCTGTACGCCGCCCAGTCCACGGGGTGGTTCGGCCAGCTGATCCAGCGGTCCGACGACGGCGGCCGGACCTGGGAGCCGGTCGGCAACCGGTTCGAGTATGACGGCGTCACCGGCACCCACCAGTGGTACGACGGGACGCCGCATCCCTGGGAGTTCGCGCGCGTCTGGCACCTGGAGCCCTCGCCGGCCGACCCGGACACCGTCTACGCCGGCGTCGAGGACGCCGCGCTGTTCCGGTCAACGGACGGCGGGGCGACCTGGGAGGAGCTGCCCGGGCTGCGCCGCCACGCCTCCGCCTCGTCCTGGCAGCCCGGAGCGGGCGGCATGTGCCTGCACACGATCCTCCTCGACCCGTCCGACGCGCGGCGGATATACGTCGCGATCTCCGCCGCGGGCGCCTTCCGCACCGACGACGGCGGCGACACCTGGCGGCCCATCAACCGCGGTCTCCTCACCAACGGCATCCCCGACCCCGACGCCGAGGTCGGCCACTGCGTCCACCGCCTCGCGATGCACCCGTCCCGCCCCCAGCGCCTCTACATGCAGAAGCACTGGGACGTCATGCGGACCGACGACGCCGGCGAGTCCTGGCACGAGGTCAGCGGCGACCTGCCCTCCGACTTCGGCTTCCCGATCGCGGTGCACGCCCACGAGCCGGACACCGTCTACGTCGTGCCGATCAAGAGCGACTCCGAGCACTACCCGCCGGAGGGCCGGCTGCGCGTCTACCGCAGCCGGACGGGCGGGGACGAGTGGGAGCCGCTGACGAAGGGGCTGCCGCAGGAGCACTGCTACGTCAACGTGCTCCGCGACGCGATGGCGGTCGACTCGCTCGACTCCTGCGGCGTCTATTTCGGCACGACCGGCGGGCAGGTGTACGCCTCGGCCGACGCGGGGGACACCTGGGCGCCGATCGTCCGGGATCTCCCGGCCGTCCTGTCCGTCGAAGTCCAGACGCTGCCGTGATCCGGGTCGTCCTGCCCGCGCACCTGAAGGTCCTCGCCGGGGTCCACGGCGAGGTGGAGGTCGACGTCGCCGCACCGGCGACGCCCGGCTCCGTCCTCGACGCCCTGGAGGCCCGGTACCCCGTGCTGCGCGGCACCATCCGCGACCACGGCACCCTCCGCCGCCGGGCGTTCGTCCGCTACTACGCGTGCGAGCGGGACCTCTCCCACGACCCGCCGGACACCCCGCTGCCCGATCCGGTCACGACGGGCGCCGAGCCCTTCCTGATCGTCGGTGCCATGGCGGGCGGCTGACCCGCGCGACGGCCCGCGCCGCCTGACCTGGGGTCCGGCGACGCGGGCCGCGGGTCAGGCGCCGTCGAGGACCAGCAGCGTGGCCGCGGCCGACTCGTCCACGAGGGCGACACGGATCTCTTCGGGCCGGTAGTGCCGCAGCGGCACCGCGAAGACCGCCGTGGCGAGCCGCCCCTCGTACTCCGCGGTGTAGCAGAGCACGCGGACGTCCTCCTCGTCCCAGCTCTCCCTCAGCCCGGACCGCAGCAGCCCGCCGACCTGCCGGTACGCCGTGCTGCCGTGGAGCTGCTGGAGACTGGACTCCAGCGGCATGTCGAACGACCGGTCGGCGAGCGGGTGCCGGAGGCGTACCCGCAGCCGCCGCAGGGGATACAGCCACCGCCGGTCCGCCTCCGGCGAGAACGCGACCAGCGCCGCGGCCTCACCGACGAGCAGCGTCCCGGCCGCCCAGGGGTGACCGGCCGCCGCGTCCCACCAGGGGCCCGCCCGCGTGCCGAGCAGCGCCGCGGCCAGGATCAGCCCGGCCCGGGCGAAGCCGCGCCAGGTCACCGGCGTGGGACGCGCGCTCATGCAGCCGCACGAGGAGCCCGGCGCGGCGATCCGGGCGTACGCCAGGTACGCCAGGAACCCGGTGGCGAGCACGGCGGCCGCCACGGCCTCGCCCGCGTACACCGGCGGCGCCAGGAGGGCGGCCGCCAGCAGCAGTTCCACGGCGCCGGTCAGCCGGTAGACGGCAGGTGCCCGTTCCTCGCCGACCAGTGACCGCAACGCGGACCGCCGCGCGGCGCGGCCGGCTGACAAGCCGGCGCACTTGAGGCCGCCCGACCACAGCAGCGTCGCGCCGACGAACAACGGCTGTACCGACGCCGGCCACTCGGCCATGGGGATCGCCTCCTTCCGGTCACGCGCCCGAGTAGACGGTCGCGACGTCCACCTCGTTGGTGTCGGGACGCCAGGCCCCGATCACCTTGACGTGCCGGCCGACCTGCAGGCGGGTCAGGTCGGCGACCGCGGGCGCGGAGCCGTACACCGCGGCGGTCCTGCCGCCGACGACGTGGCCGATCACCCGCTTGCCGTTGTGGTCGAGGTGCAGGCGTGCGGCCTCGATGGCGGCGATCGACGCGTCCAGGTTGACGATGTTCACCCAGATTGCGTCCGCGGCCAGCGAGCCGTCCGGCAGGCGGACACCGCGGGCGTAGAACCCGTCGCCGACCTTGATCTGGTCGAAGGTCGTCGGGTGCAGCTTCCAGATGCTGGTGCCGTCCGTGACGTGGACGCGGTGCAGGGTCCGGTCGGAGCCGGAGGCCCTGAGCAGGGAGCCGCTGATGCCGGTGATGCGGCCTTCGGCGAAGTTCGGGTCGAGGGCGCCCGGGTCGAGCTTGATCTTGGGAGGGGCGGCGAAGGCGGCCTCGGGGGCCAGCGACCCGAGGGCGGTCGCGCCGGCGACGGCGGAACCGCCGAGCACGGCGGAGGTGAGGAAACGACGGCGGTCTGGCTGGGGCATGGCGGGGCCTCCGGTCAGCTGTCGATACGGGCGGGGGACAGCCCGGTCGAGAGGTCGGCGATGGCGCTGTAGGCCGAGGGCGTCAGGTCGATGATCCGGTTGGTGTAACAGGTCGACCCGCAGCAGGAACGTTCGCCGCAGAAGGGGTTGGTGTCCGGGCCGCAGTCGGCGATCGACACGCTCACGCACTTGCCGCTGCAGACGCTCGTCACGTAGAAGACGTGGCCGCACGTGCGCCGAGCCAGGCCCTCGCCGCACTGGTCGGGATGGGTGATCCCGAAGCAGGCGTCGGACGTGTTCGGCCACGCGCACTGGTGCGAGCCGGAGTTGCAGGTGCCGCAGGCCCCGTGCCCGGCGCTTCCGCAGGGGCCCCAGGAGCTACCGCAGCAGAACCAGGACATCTCTCCGTACGCGGGAGAGCCGCTGTTGGAACAGCCCATTCTCTGTCTCCGTTCGTTCGTTCCGACGTGACGGGCCTGCCCGGGTGCCCCTGATCGTGAAGAAGGAAACTTTCGCCGTCAACAGATCGCTAAAAGGAAACTTCCTACAAGCCGCCCCCCGTGCGATTGGCAGAACCGTGCTTCTGCCCTTGTCGCGCGAACCGTCCGGTGTGCCGCCCATCACCCGCCCTGGCCACACCAGGCCACGCGACCTCCTCGACCTGTACGGCGTCACGGACGTGAAGGTCCGCGAGACGCTCACCGGCCTCGCCCGCGACTCGCGGAAGAAGGGCTGGTGGCAGGGGTACGACGACGTCCTCTGACGGCCCGGCGAGTCCCGGCCCGGCGCGGGGAATGCGCCATGGACGGCCGGGCGGCCGCGGGGCGTCAGGCGCCCGCCCCGACGGTTACCGGGAAGCCCCGGGTGCGGCAGCCCGCCGTCGCCGTTGCCAGTAGGCCGTCGGTGTGACCGGGCCGGCGTCCGGAACGTCCGGTCTGGTCGGTCAAGGGCGACGGTGAGGTTTCGCGTTCTTCCTGGTCTCCGCCTCGTGGACGACGGGGTAGGAGAGGTCGCGGCGGCGGGCACGTGATACATCTCCTTGCCGACGGGTGACACGCGGCAGGGAGTGGGCGGATGACGGCGGTGGGGCAGCGGACGGAGAGCGGCGGGGCGGTCGAGGAGGCCGACGCGCTGTTCCGCGCGCTGGTGGACGACGGTGACGCGCCAGGGCTCGCGTATGGGATCGTCGACCGCGCGGGCCTGGTCCACACGGCCGGGCACGGCGCCGCGCACCTCGACGGCCCTCGTCCGGACGCGGCGACGGCCTTCCGCATCGCGTCGATGACCAAGAGCTTCACCGCCGCCTCCATCATGATCCTCGCCGACGAGGGAGCGGTGCGCCTCGACGACCCGGTCAGCCGGTACGTCCCCGCGTTCGGCGCGGTACGGCTGCCGACGACCGACTCCCCGCAGGTGACCGTGGGGATGCTGCTGTCCATGTCGGGCGGCCTGCCCACCGACGACCCGTGGGCCGACCGCCAGGAGTCGATGAGCCGGGAGGAGTTCGCGCGCCTGCTCGCCGAAGGCGTCCGGTTCGTCGGCGTTCCGGGGACCGGGTTCGAGTACTCCAACCTGGGATACGCCGTCCTCGGCCAGGTGGTCGAGGCCGCCTCCGGCGCGTCGTACCAGGAGTTCGTGGAGCGGCGCCTGATCCGCCCGCTCGGCCTGACGGCGACCGGCTTCGACACGTCGGTCGCGGCCCGGAGCGGCGTCGCGACGGGGCACTCCCGCCTCGACGGACGCTGGCACCCGGAGGAGTTCTCCGGTCCCGGGGTCTTCTCCGCGATCGGCGGACTGTTCAGCACGGTCGAGGACCTCGCCCGGTGGATGCGCTGGCTCGCCGGTGCCTTCCCGGCGCGCGACGGCGCGGACGGCGGGCCGCTGCGCCGGGCGTCGCGTCGCGCCATGCAGCAGGTGCACCGGGCCGTGCCGCCCACCCGGCCCGCGGGGAACCCGGGCGACGGGGCGATGCCCGTCACCGTGGGCTACGGCTACGGCCTGATGATCCAAGAGGACCCGGTCTGGGGACCGGTCGTCGCCCACAGCGGCGGATATCCGGGGTTCGGATCGCACATGCGCTGGCATCCCCGTACGGGCCTGGGCGTCGTCGTGCTGACCAACGCGAGGTACGCCACGGGGCGGGTGGCGGCGGCGGCCGCCCTGCGCGCCGTCCTCGCGGACCGGGCCGACCCGCAGGATCCCGTGGCCCTGTGGCCGGAGACGGCCGAGGCACGGGCCGCCGTCGAGCGGCTCCTGCGCGAATGGGATCCGGCCGTGGCCGCCGCCTGGTTCGCCGGCAACGTCGACCTGGACCTCGGCCTCGGGCATCGCCGGGCCGCGATCGAGCGCCTGGCCGGCGAGGTGGGGCCGCTGCTCGATCCGGCCGCGCCGGAGGAGATCATCCGGTCGGACTCACCGGCCCACGCCGTCTGGGAGGTCCGTGGCGAGCGCGGGATGCTGCGCTGCGAGATCCGGCTGAACCCGCAGGACCCGCCGAGGATCCAGACGCTCACCGTGACGCGCGAGAGCTGACGCCGGAGCCCGGGCGGCGGCCGGGCCGCTCGGACGAAGGTCGATCCGGTGGGGGGCGCTAGGCGTTTTGTCCCGATCGTGCTCATGATCGCCGAGCGTTCCGTTCACCTTCCCGCCCGCCGCCGCCGGAGTGGCCGACACCGGCGGCGAGAGGGGACGGAGCGGCCTTCGCCCGGTTAGGCTCGTCCCCACAACACGGCCAGCGCCTACCCCCAAGGGCACGGAGAATGAGTGCGAGCGACGAGGCATCACCCCGGATTCCGGCCGACGGGCCGTCGTGCGATCGGGAGGGCCGATGAGCACGACCCCCGATGAGGCGACGGCCGACCCGTCGACCTCCCTCGAAGAAGCCCGCAACCACGCCGAGCGCGGTGACCTGGACCGCGCCGCGGAGCTGTTCCGCCGGGTGCTGGAGACCGGTGACACGCCCGCGCGGGCGCAGGCGGCGCTGGGCCTGGCGGTGGTGCTGGAGGGACGCGGCGACGACGACGGCGCCCGGGAGGCCGACCGGCTCGCGATCGCCACCGGAGACCCCGAGTACGGCGCGCGCGCCGCGTACCACCTCGCGCTGTCCTGGCAGCGGGCCGGCGACCGCGACCAGGCTCGTGACGCCTGGCGTACCCTCGTCGACTTCGGTAACCGCGCCTACCTGCCGCCCGCGTACCTCGCGCTCGCCCAGCTCGCCGACGAGGAGGGCGACGCCCGGCAGGCGAGCGAGTGGTGGGAGCAGGTCATCGCGACCGGCGACGAGGAGTACGCCCCGGTCGCCGCCCACGATCTGGCGTTGCGGCTGATCGACTGGGGCGAGCCCGCACGCGCCCAGCGCGTCCTCGCCGGCGCGCTGGACCTCGTCGACCGGGGCCGCGACCCGCAGGCGCACGCCCGGCTCGCGGTCAGCCTGGGCATCGCGCACCTGGAGCAGGCCATCCATGCCTTCGGCAGCGTGACGCCGGGCGAGGACGCCGACCCGGAGGTCGTCCCCCTCGCCATCGAGCTGCTGGCCCGGACGCTCCCCCTGCGCGGCCGGGACGACGCCGCCCAGGAGATCTGGCGGCGCGGCCTCGACGACCCGGCGCTCGGCGAGCACGTACGGGCCCGCCTGCGCCGCACGTTCGCCGCCGGGGAGGACGCCTGGTGGGAGGACGAGGTGGAGGCCGCCGTACGCGCCGGCTCGCTGCCCCTGCTCACCGGCGAGGCGTTCGGGGCGCTCGACCACATGCACGCCGTGATCGCAGCCCGGTACGCCAAGGGCCCCGGAGGCATGCCCGCCGAGGTCTACGACGTGCTCGGGGAGGCCGTCCAGGTCCCCGGGGACTACGCGTGGGGCCGCGCCCTGCGGGACAGCTTCGCCGAACGGCTCCGCCAGGCCATGGGCTCCGACGTTCCCGTCCTGCCCCCGGACTGGCCCGACACCGACTGACCGGACGCCCCGGCCCGTCGCGACCGGTCCCGGCCTGCGGCCGCGCTTCGTGGAGGTCAGTCCGCGACGCCGCGCTGGGCGACGACCTTGGTGATCCGCACGCGGACGAGGAGCTCGCCGGGCACCGCGTTGCGGGCGCCGTACTCCTCGGCGCGGTCCGCGCCCATGTACCGTCCGCCCAGCGCGGTCGCCCACCGGCGCAGTTCACCGAGATCGTCCGACAGGGACGCCTCACCCCACAGGGAGACGAAGGAGTACGGCGGGGTCTCCTCGTCGACGCAGAGTGAGACGCGGGGATCCCGGCGCAGGGCCTTGCCCTTGGTTCCGGACGCGGCCGTCGTGAACACCAGGTCGTCCCCGTCGAGGAGGAACCAGATCGGTGTCACGTGCGGCGTGCCGTCGGTCCTGATGACGGCCGCCTTGCCGGTGCGGGTGCCGCTCAGCAGGAAGTCGCGCCACTCTTGTTCGCTCATGGTCTCAGCCATGATCCGATTGTTTCCGGGTGGCGCGCCGCCACGCGCGCCGGGGTCAGGATACGGAGGTGCCGATCAAGTGCCCGACCAGGAACGTCACCCCGGCGGCGAGGCCGCCGACGACGACCTGGCGCAGGCCCGAGCGCACGGCCGGCCGTCCGTTCAGCACGCCGATGCCCGCCCCGACGCCGAACAGCGCGAGGACCGCGAGCGCGATCGCGGTCACCAGGGCGACGGCGCCACCGGTGATCAGGTACGGCAGGACCACGACGAACGCGCCCAGCGCGAACGCCAGCAGGCTGGAGCCCGCGGCGCCCCACGGTGAGCCCAGCTCGTCCGGGTCCATGCCGAGCTCCTCCCGCGCGAGCGTGTCGAGCGCGACCTTCTTGTCGCTCATGATCTGGTCGGCGAGGCGCTCGGCGTCGGCCCGGTTCAGGCCCTTCGCGCGGTAGAGCAGGACCAGTTCGGCGTGCTCCTCCTCCGGGGTCTCCTCCAGCTCCTGTGCCTCCAGTGCGAGCTCCCGCTCGAACATCTCCCGCTGGCTGGACATGGAGACGTACTCCCCGGCCGCCATGGAGAACGCCCCGGCCAGCAGCCCGGCGGTCCCGGCGAGCAGGATCGCGCTCCGGGACGATCCGGACCCCGCGAAGCCCATGACCAGGGCGGTGTTGGACACGAGGCCGTCACTCACCCCGAAGACGCTCGCCCGCAGTGTCCCCGAGCGGTCCGTCCGGTGCCAGCCCTCCCGGCGTGAGATCTGCACCCGCGGGTCGGGCTTCCCGCCGTCGATGAGTTTGGCGAGCGTGCGCGCGTGACCGCGCTCGTCGTCGGCCATCCCCGGGGCGGCGTCCGGGTCGCGGTCGTAGAGCCCCGCGTCCGAGCGTTCGGCGCGCTCGATCATCGGCAGGACGGTGCGCGTGGAGAGCCGCCGCGCCGCCGTGGCGAGCAGCCGGGTCCGCATGCTGGGCGCTCCGGGCGGGGGCACCTCCGCCCCGGCCGCGCGCAGCTTGCCCTCCCAGTGGGCCGCGTGCCGCAGCTCGACGCTCGCCAGCTCCTCCAGGATCTCGCGTCGTTCCCCGTGCTCGGCGCGGGCGAGGCTGGAGTACAGGGCCGCGGCGTCCCGCTCGCTGGCGAGGAGGTCCTGCCAGCGTTTGACCTTCTGCCGATCGGCGGCTTTCCCCATGACTCTCCTCTGAGACCGTCTTCCGTCCGTGACCGAATCCCTGCCGGAACCCTATGACGGACAACCAGCCGGGACCGAAAAGTCATCCCTCCGGCCGGTCGCCCGCCGCACCTCGGTGACGGTGAGTCGCCGGCCGCGGAGTACGGTTTCGGCATGGACATCGCGACCCCGCAGGGGCCGGCCGAGGTGACCCTGGACGAGCCGGCGGATCCGGCCTTCCTCCTCGTGCTGACCCACGGGTCGAACGGCGGGGTCGACGCGCCGGATCTGCTCGCCGTCCGCGAGGAGGCGCTCGCGCTCGGCGGGGCCGTGGCGCGCGTGCTGCAGCCGTTCCGCCGCGCCGGGCGGCGCGCCCCCGGTTCGGCCGCGCGGCAGGACGAGGCCTGGCTGACGGTGGTCGCCGAGCTGCGGAAGGGATTCCCCGATGTGCCGCTGATTCAGTGCGGGCGGAGCAACGGGGCGCGCGTCGCCTGCCGTACGGCGCTGAAGGCCGGGGCACGTGGGGTGATCGCGCTGGCGTTTCCGCTGCACCCACCCGGGAGACCCGAACGTTCCCGCGCGGACGAGCTGAGAGCCGCGGGCGTGGAGGTCGTGGTCGTCAACGGCGACCGTGATCCGTTCGGTGTCCCGGACCCCGCGGACGCCACCTTCGTCCAGGTCATGCCGGGGGAACGGCACGATCTGGCGAGGAGGCCCGCCGAGGTGGGGGCGGTGGTGGGGGAGTGGCTGCGCCGGTGGAGCACCGGCCGGCCCTGAGCACCCCCGGGTCGATGGTCATTTCGGACTGGTCCCCCGAAGAGAACGCGTCACGCCGCCGTGTGAGCCGGAACGTCGGTCGGGCGGTGCGGCGCGATGATCGCCCCGTCGGGGAGCAGCTCGCCGGTGTCCTCGAAGAGTACGACCCCGTTGCAGAGCAGACTCCATCCCTGCTCGGGGTGGCAGGTGACGGTGCGAGCGGCCTCACGGTCGGGTGCGGTCGCCGAGGGGCATGGCGGCTCGTGCGGGCACATCTGCGTGCCTCCGGTCTCGACTACTCGTAGGTGCGGTTGCCTCATGTCACTAAGACGTCTTCGAGTGTGCTGCGGTTCGCCCGCACGCCGATATGGCCCGAGCGGGCGGTTTTCCGAAGGCCCCAGTGACTCCTCGTGACAGAGATCACTTTACGGCTTATCGGTCCGCACCCGCATCCAAATCGGCCAAAGAACAACTCTCAGTACAGACAACGATCTGTCGCCGTGACCGGGCAGCCGCGCCGCCGCCCGCGGACGGTGCGCCCGGGCGGTGCCCTCAGACGGTGCCTCAGGCGCTCCGCCGGCCGAGGTCGCCGGCCGGGTCCGGGCCGATGTCCCGCAGGGTGTAACCGTCGGGGTAGGACCGGGTGTAGGGCTTCTTCGGCCGGGAGGACGGTCGCGGCGGCAGCAGCCGTACGACGAGCGCCCGCGCCTTGAGGACACGGGGCGCGGCGGCCTCCAGGATCCGGGGCGCGCGCGGCAGGCCGAGGGCCTGGCGGAGCGGCGCGTCGGTCATCGCCAGCACGCCCTTGCGGGCGAGCGGGCGCAGGAATCGGGGGAACCAGCCCTCGAAGACGGCGATCGTGGCCTCCGCCACCCGGTGGTTCTCCGGGGAGTAGGCGTAGTTCTTGCGCTCGTATCCGTCGAGGAACTCCGCGAACTCCTCGTAGGTCTCCGGGATCTCCTTGAGCCCCATGAGGCGGCCGATGTGGCGGAAGGTGTTGACCGTGGCCCGCACCTCGTGCCTGCTGTACGGGCGCCAGCCGTACTCCGCCATCCAGCGGACCGGGACCACCACGAACGTCGACAGGACGTAGAGGAAGTCGTCGTTGGAGATGGAGTACCGGCCGTGGATGCGGTTCATGCGGCGGAGCGCGGCGCGGCCGCGTTCGGAGTCCAGCCCGCCGTCCTGTGTCATCTCGTAGAGCAGGACGACGGTGTCGTCATAGCGTTTCTGACCGCGCCGCGCGAACTCCCCGGTCCGGTCGAGCAGGCCGCCGATCGACGGCACCGCGTACGTGCGGAAGAGCGCCAGTTCCAGGGACCGCTGGAGGTCCCACGGGAACTCGTACTCGGCGCTGATCCGGTAGATGTCCTGGTAGTCGCGCTCCGGGTCGAGGGCCTGGAGCTGCCGTAGACGGGTGTAGCGGGCCATCCCGAATCTCCGTATAAGGGGGTGATTACCGGATTCGGACCCCATGATCGTACGGGAGACGGCCGCGCGGCGGCAGTGGTGGTGTCAGGCGAGTGCCCGGAACGCCCGCCCGGGACGCCCGGCCGGGCGACGCCCCGTCAGGCGAGGCCGGTCAGGACGCGGTCGAGACCGGCGGTGAACCGCTGGTCCCAGTCGACCTCGTCGATGGTCGTTCCGGACGCCCGCTCGCGGGCCTCCAGGGCCACCGTGCCGAGCAGGTAGCCGAGAAGGACGTGCGCGCCGACGGACGCCTCCGCCTCCGGCAGGCCGGACTCGCGCAGCAGTTCCCGTACGGAGAGGGTCGTCGTCACGAGCGCCCCCGGGCTGCGGCGGGTGACGATGAGGGGCATCACGCCGACGTGCTCGAGCAGCCGGCTCCGGTAGGCGTGCGCCCAGGAGCGCAGCCGCTCGCGCGGCTCGCCGTCGCCGGGTGGCACCGGCAGCGCGGCGACGTGGGCGATCAGCTGCTCGAGGAGCTGCTCCTTGCCGTGCGGGAGGTGGTGGTAGATCGCCATCGCCTCGACCCGCAGCGAGTCGCCGAGGCGGCGCATGGTCAGCCGGCCGAGGCCCTGGCCATCGATGAGGTGGAGCGCGGTCTCGATGATGCGCTCACGCGTGAGCGGTTCCCGCTGCGACATGATCGCACCTTACTGCGTAAAGGCGGTCGCCGGAAGAGCGTCCCGGCTGCGTGTCACCTCGCCGTACCCTCTACCCTTGGCTCGGAGAGCATCGAGGAGAAAAGGGGAGCCGTCATGGTCCTGGGTCGCAAGGTGAGCCCGGAGGTCGCTGAGCGCCACGCCGCGGACAAGGAGCTCGCCGCCGGGCTTCGCGACCGGCTCGCCGCCGCGCAGGACGCGGAGCGGGAGTTCCACGCCGCTCAGGTCGAGGGCCGTTCGCTCGACGAGCTGCGCCCGCTGGCGGTCGCCTACGATCGCGCCCTGTACGCCGCGCTGCTCGCCGCGGAGGCGGCCCAGCGGGTGGCGATGGGCCCGAAGACGTACGAGCACGGCGACGCCAAGGAGCGCCGCGCCGCGCAGATCGCCGCGCGCAAGGCGCGGGCCAAGGCGAGCGTCCGTCCGTACATCAACGAGGTCGACCGGCTGCGCACCATGCGGGAGGCGCACAAGCTGGCCGTGCGCACGACCCCGCCCGCCCACGTCTGAGGCGTTCCACCACCACGCGGGACCGGCCGTGCGGCGCCCGGACACCGGGCGCCGCCGCCGGACACCGCCGCGGGAGCGCCGACGGTCCGGGGCGGACCGGTCGCCGCGCGAAGACCCGCGATCGCAGGGCACACCATGGTGACCCGGTCGAGAGGGGACCTTGACCCTCGGCGCGATTCGCTCGTGCCGTCGCCACTTGTCCATGAAATCGCCGCCGGATTTCGTCTATCGGGGACAAGGCAGTGCCCCACCAGCGTGAACACGGCGCGGTCGGAGTGGCACGGGCCGATGAACTCTGAGACTCTACCGACTCAGGTGTCGTCGTGGGCAACAGCGGCCGTCCCGGCCACGGCGATGCGAGCCAGCAGGAAGTGCTCTGTCCGGGGGGATCAGTTGGAGCGCACGCCGCCTGATCGGCGAGACCTTCTCGGCGCATGCCGGGAAGGCGTCATCGCCATCTGCGAGCTCGCCGCGCACTTCTCCGACTGGTCCGTGCCGACGCCGTGCAGGGAGTGGGAGGCCATCGACCTGGCCGGCCACCTGCGTTGCGTCGCGGAGAACTTCCACGAGTACCTCAACGACGCTCCGAACAGCAGGCTGTCCCGGCTGTTCGCCCAGGACGCCCCGGCCGCCCTCATGATGCGCCAGCTGTCGCGGCAGAACGCCGCCGAGCTCGCCGTGCTGCCGCCCGCCGAGGGCCGGGACCACATCGTCGCGTTCGCCGTCTCCGCCGAGGCCTACTCCGACCGGCTGCTCGACGTGTGGGACGAGCCGTACCTCTCCTACCGGGGCACGAAGCTGACCGCGGGGGACTACGCCGGGGCGGTGTGCGTCGAGTGGCACCTGCACGCCTGGGACCTGGCCCGCGCGCTCGACAAGGATCACCGGCCCCGCCGGCCCGACGTCATCGCCGCGGCCTGGCGCACCGGAGTGCCGCACCTGCCGGTGCCCGGCCCGGGCGACGAGTGGGAGGCGGTGCTGCGCGCGTCCGGGCGGTCGCCGGACTGGCATCCCGAGTGACGCGCCGAGCGCCCTGACCGTGTGCGTCAAGTGAGGGCGCGGTACAAGAACCGTGAACGGTTTCTTGTGACCCGTGGGCAACGACGGGCGGGGGCGGAGACGCCAGACTGTCGGGCACTCGTCAGTGGAAGGGTGGCCGTGTTCTTCTCGCTCCTCAAGCACGTGTTGCTGGGACCCCTCCTGAGGATCGTGTTCCGGCCCAAGGCGACCGGCACGGTTCCGGACGGCGCCGCGATCCTCGCCTCCAACCACCTGTCGTTCTGTGACTCCCTGTTCCTGCCGCTGATGGCGCCGCGCAAGGTCGTCTTCATCGGCAAGGAGGAGTACTTCATCGGCGCCGGTCTCAAGGGACGGCTCATCGCGGCCTTCTTCCGGGGCGTCGGTACGATCCCGGTCGACCGCCGCGGCGGCTCGGACGCGGCCGACGCGCTCGACACGGCGCTGCGCGTGCTGGGGCAGGGCAGGCTCTTCGGCATCTACCCGGAGGGCACCCGGTCCCCGGACGGCCGGCTCTACCGGGGCAAGACCGGAGTGGCCCGGCTGGCCCTCGCCTCGGGCGCGCCGGTGGTGCCGTGCGCCCTCATCGGCACCGACAGGGTCCAGCCCATGGGCCACCGGATGCCCAAGAGGATCGCGCGGGTGGAGGTGCGCTTCGGCGAGCCGCTGCGGTTCGCCGAGGACGCCGACCCCAGGGCCGTCACCGATGAGATCATCGCGGCGATCCAGAAGCTGTCCGGCCAGGAGTACGTCGACGTCTACGCCGCCTCCGTCAAGAACGGCGACCGCGCTCGCCCCTGAGCCGGGACGTCCGGGAGCCTCGCGACCCCGGGACCGCCGGGAACACCGGGAACAGATCCGTGCTCCCGGCGGTTGCAGGGGGTGGCGGGTCACAGAGGCTGGACGAACCCCGACTCGTACGCCGCGATCACCGCCTGGGTGCGGTCCCGGGCCCCGAGCTTGGCCAGCACGTTCCCCACGTGGGTCTTCACGGTCTCCACGCTCACGACGAGGTCCGCGGCGATCTCCGCGTTCGACAGCCCCCGGGCCATCAGGGTGAGGACCTGCTCCTCGCGCTCGGTGAGCCGCGCCCGCCGCACCCGGTCGGCCTCGCGGCCCGCTGCGTGCCGGGCGGCCAGCCCCCGGATCGCCGCGGGGAACAGCAGGGAGTCGCTGAGCGCGACGGTGCGGATCGCCTGCAGGATCTCCGGCGGGCGGGCCCGTTTGAGCAGGAACCCGCTCGCGCCGGCGCGCAGCGCCTCGTACACGTAGTCGTCGTTCTCGAACGTCGTGATGACCAGGATCCGCGGCGGTTCGGGGACCGCGTCAAGGATCGTGCGGGTGGCCTGGATGCCATCGACGGCGGGCATGCGGACGTCCATCAGGACGATGTCGGGGCGCACCGAGCGGACCATCGGCAGCACCTCGGCGCCGTCGGCGGCCTCGCCGGCGACCGTGAGGTCCGGTTCGGCGTCGATGATGGCGCGCAGGCCGGTGCGGATCAGCGGCTCGTCGTCCGCGATGAGGATGTCTGTCACTGTCTTTCCAGTTCGAGCAGGGGGACGACGGGGATCGTGACGTGTACTCGCCACCGTGTGCCGTCGAGGCCCGCGGTCGAGTGCCCGCCGAGGAGGGCGACGCGCTCCCGGACGCCGCGCAGGCCGCTGCCGCCGCCGGTCCGTGGCGTGGCGCCGGACCCGACCGGGTTCGTCACCTCGAGTTCGAGCCGGTCGGAGCGGACCTCGATCCGCACGTCGACGGAGACCTTGCCGGCGTGCCGGAGGACGTTCGTGAGCGCCTCCTGCAGGATGCGGTAGGCCTCCCGGGAGACCACGGCCGGGATGCCACCGGTCGCCCCGACCTCGGCGCGGACCTCGACGCCGGCGGCCCGGGTCTGTTCCACCAGCGCGGCGACGTCGGCGAGCGTCCGCTGCGGGGTCCGGGCGCTCGGGTCCTCGCGCAGCAGGCCGAGCACGTGGTCGAGGTCGTCCAGGGCGGTCCGCCCGGTCTCCTCGATCGCCGACAGCGCGCGGCGGACGAACTCCGGGTCCGCGTCGAGGAGGCGGGCCGCGGCGCCGGCCTGAAGGGTGGTGACGGTCAGCGCGTGCCCGATGGAGTCGTGCAGCTCACGGGCCAGCCGGTTACGCTCGATCAGCTGCTCCGCGCGCCGTTCGAGCTGCACGAGCCGGTCCGCCGGGGACGGGCCGAGCAGCGCCGGCGCCAGCCGGGCCAGCAGCGCTCCGACGGCCGCTCCGAGGCAGATGATCAAAGGAAGGCCCAAGACGCCCAGGAGCAGGGCCCCGCCGGTGACCAGTGCCGCGGAGTGGCCGAACACCGCCCGCAGCAGGGTCGGGGCCACCGGCAGGGCGATCACGGCGGCCAGCCCGGTGCCGCCGCCCACGCCGATGTGCAGGGCCCACCAGACGGCGGTGCGCCGGCGTGATCGCCACGAGCGCATGCCCTCCGCGGTCTCCTCGGGCAGTCGTACGTCCAGCAGCGTCTCCGCGGCGGTCCGGGACAGGATCCGCACGGCGGGGATGAAGGCCACCGCGCTGGAGACGGCGATGTAGGCGAGCAGCATGACCGCCGACTGCAGCACCTGGTCGGCGGGCAGCCGCCCGGCGGTGCCCATGATCTGCAGCAGGCCGGCGTAGATCAGGAGGTACGGCACCAGGAGCGCCGTGCCGCCGAGGAGGAACGTCCAGAGGCGGTACGTCGTCATGCTGAAAAGCGGGCGGACCAGGAACTTCACGCCGAGATCCTCGCAGAACGGCGGCTCGCCCCGCCTCCCCCGCAGGAGCGAGGTTCCGGTGGCCCGGGAAGACGGCTGGTGCTCCGGGCACTCTGTGCTATATGTTGGGTGCGACGCCGGGATTCCCGCCCGATCGGGAAAGGCGTTCTCTCACTGAGGGGCACCGGCCCCACATTTCTTCACAGGGGCATCACCTCATCTTGTCTCTCAGAGACATCGCCCCATTCTTCGCCGCCTGAGTGTCCGGCGGGCATCTCGATTCTTTGAAAGACGCGAAGGCTCCGCGAAAAGCGGTCGTGTCCATCGCGCTCATCGCTTCCTCGCGTACCGCTTCGCCGTACGCGATTCCTCCGGCGGCCCGACGCGCCGCCTCGTAATTCCGCGTGCCGTTCTCGCGACGGCGCCGAATTCCCGAAGGGATCCTTCATGACCACCACCCTCGAATCCATCACCACCTCCCGCGTGCCGGCCGGGCGGGAGAATCCGGCGACGCCCGTCTCCGGTGTCCTGGACGTCGGCGACAAGCAGGCGTTCGTCCGGACGTCCGGCTACCTGGCCGGCCCCTCCGACGTGTACGTGTCCCTCGCGCAGGTCCGGCGGTTCGGGCTGCGTCCCGGCGACCGGATCGACGGCGCGGCCCGCCGCCCGCGGCCAGGTGACGAACGGCAGAGGTTCCAGGCCCTCGTCCGGGTCGACGCCGTGAACGGGCTGCCGCCGGACGACGCCGCCGCGCGGCCCGAGTTCGCGAGTCTGACCCCGCTCCACCCCCGGGACCGCCTGCGCCTGGAGACGGGCGGGAAGGACCTGGCCGGCCGCGTCGTGGACCTGATCGCGCCGATCGGGAAGGGCCAGCGCGGGCTCATCGTCGCGCCGCCGAAGGCCGGCAAGACGATGATGCTGAAGTCCATCGCCACGGCCATCCGCCTCAACCATCCCGAATGCCACCTGATGGTCGTGCTCGTCGACGAGCGCCCCGAAGAGGTCACCGACCTGCGGCGGTCGGTCGACGCCGAGGTCGTCCACTCGACGTTCGACCGGCCCGCCGCCGAGCACGTCGCCGTCGCCGAGCTCGCGATCGAGCGCGCCAAGCGGCTCGTCGAGCTCGGGCAGGACGTCGTCGTCATCCTCGACTCGATCACCCGGCTGGGACGGGCCTACAACCTCGGCGCGTCCGCCGGCAGCCGGATCCTCGCCGGCGGCGTGGCCACGACGGCGATCCACCCGCCGCGCCGGTTCCTCGGCGCCGCCCGCAACATCGAGGAGGGCGGCTCGCTGACCATCCTCGCGTCCGTCCTGGTCGAGACCGGCTCCCGCATGGACGACGTCTTCTTCGAGGAGTTCAAGGGGACCGGCAACATGGAACTGCGGCTGAGCCGTGAGCTCGCCGACAAGAGGATCTTCCCCGCCGTCGAGGTCACCGGGTCGAGCACCCGCCGTGACGACCTGCTGCTGTCGCCGGCGGAGCTGGAGGTCGCCACCCGGCTGCGCCGCGTCCTGCACGCGCTCGGCCCGCAGGAGGCTGCGGAACTCCTCATCGGGAGGCTCCGCGACACGGCGTCGAACGCCGAGCTGAGCAGGATCGTGCTGACCGCCGCCCGCTGAGGACCGCGCGCGAACCCGACCGCCACGTCCAGGCGCGGGGAATGTTCGATTGATCGGGTTTTGTTCGGCCCGGCAGCCGGCCCGTTGCGAGCGGTGGGTTCCCAGGTCAGCCTGAGGTCGCCGCCGTTCAGTGCACCCCCGGCGTCTCCGTCCCCAGGCGACGGCGCCGGCGCGGCGACCGCGCCGCCTTCACAGGGGCGGCGGCGCGGCGGGTGGCCTCCCCGACCCGGAAGGATCCTCCATGGCGCGTGGACATCGATCGGCCGGTGCGGTCGCCGCCGCTCTGGCGGCACTGCCGGCGGGCTGCGCGACCGCCCTGTGCGGCCCGGGCGCGCAGCGGGCGGCGCTCGGCGTGACCTCCCACGCGGGCCTGCAGCGGTACGTCTCCCAGGCGACCGGCAGCGACTCCGCCGACGGGACCAGGAGACACCCGTGGGCGACGATGGGGCACGCCACGGCGGTCCTGGACACGATGAGCCTGAGACGGGGCGGCGTCACCGTGCACGTGCTCGCCGGGACGTACCGGGAGCCGGTCGTGAACGACAAGGACGGGCGGCCGGACGCGTACGTCACCTTCGTCGCCGACCCTCCCGGGAAGGTGCTGATCAAGCCGTCGAGCGGCAGGTTCGCCTTCCGCAACAACGGAGACTACGTGCGCATCATCGGATTCGAGATCACGGACCCGACGGCGTCGGAAGGGATCTTCCTCGACGCCTCCCACGACGTGGTCCAGGGCAACCACGTGTACAGGGTCGCCACGATCGGCTGCCAGAACGACGACGGCGACGGCGGCCGGTCCGGGTACACGGCCACCGGCGACGGGATCGGCGACAACGGGGAGGAGGCCGGCAACGTCATCACCGGCAACCGGGTCGAGCGCATCGGCCCGTCGTCCCGCTGCGACTACAAGCACGGGATATACCCGTCCGCGGCCCGGGACCTGGTGCGGAACAACCTCACCTACGGCAATTCCGGGTCCGGGATCCGCTTCAACCACAACATCGTCGGAATCACCGTCTCCGGCAATCTGACCTTCCATAACCGGAATCACGGAATCCACATCTCCGGCGACGACGACGCGGGCGGGGTTGCCCGCGGATTCGTGATAACGAACAACGTCATCGCGCGGAACGCGATGTACGGCGTCAACGTAAACTCCAACGCCGACGATCCGGGGAACGAGTACGGGCACAACCTGTTCTTCCACAACGGCTACGGAACGTTCGGCAGGAACAACTCCAAGGACGATCCGTGGACGCCCGGCAGGGCGGACGGTGAGGTCGTCGACCCGGCGGGGCTGGGCATGGTGGACTATCGCGACGACGGCACCGGCGACTACCACCTCCGGCCGGCCGCGCCGGAGGCCGACGCCGGCACGCCGCTGGGCGCGCCGGCCACCGACTACGACGGCGTCAGGCGGCCGCAGGGCCACGGCTACGACATCGGGCCGTTCGAACTCGCCTGCCCGCCCACCGGGCACGCCACCTGACATCCCCACGGGCACGCGCCGCCGGCCGGCTCCGGCGCGGAGGGCGGCGCGTGGCGGGCGCGGAGGGCGGCGCGTGGCGGGCGCGGACGGCGGCGGGTCAAGGGTGCGGACGGCGGCGCGTCACGGGCGCAGGGCCAGCCGGAGCGCGAACCCGAGGAACGCCGTGCCGGCGACCCGGTCGAGCACATGTCCCACTCTCGGCCGCCGCAGCAGCGGCCCCAGCCGGTCCGCCAGGACGGCCAGCAGCGCGCACCAGAGCACCCCTTCGGTGACGTGCACGCCCGCCAGCAGGAGGCTCCACGGCAGCATCGGCGCGCCCGGCGGCACGAACTGCGGTAGCAGCGACAGGTAGAAGACCCCGACCTTCGGGTTGAGGGCGTTGGTCAGCAGGCCCGTGAGGAACCGGTTCCGCCCGGAGGGGACGGTCGTCTCTCCCGCCGCCTCGCGGCGCAGCAGCAGCCGTACGCCCAGGTACAGCAGGTAGGCGGCCCCCACCCAGCGCAGCACCGCGTACAGCGTGTGGGAGGCCGCGAGCACCGCGGTCAGGCCCAGGCCGGCCGCGGCGCCCCACCACAGGCAGCCGGCCTGGACGCCGAGCGCGGCGACCAGCGCGGCGCGGCGGCCCTGGGCGATCGTGGTCCGCAGGACGAGGAGCGAGTCCGGGCCAGGGACCAGCGTGAGCAGCGCCGCGACCCCGGCGAACGCCAGCAGCGCCATCACTCCACCGTCACGCTCTTGGCCAGGTTGCGGGGCTTGTCGACGTCGTGGCCGAGCGCGACGGCCGCGTGGTAGGCCAGCAGCTGCAGCGGGATGGACAACAGGATCGGGTCGAGTTCGGGCTCGTTCTTCGGCACGACGATCGCGTCGTCGCCGGTCTCCCGGTGCCCGACCGTCAGCACGCGGCCGCGCCGGGCGCGGATCTCCCCGATCGTCGACAGGTTCTTGTCCAGCAGCTCGTCGTCCGGAACGACGGCGACGGCGGGCAGCTCGGGGCTGACCAGGGCGAGCGGGCCGTGCTTCAGCTCGCTGGCCGGGTACGCCTCGGCGTGGACGTAGGAGACCTCCTTGAGCTTCTGCGCGCCCTCCCGGGCGACCGGCCGGCCGCGGACCCGCCCGACGAACAGCATGCTGCGGTACGCCGCGTACTCCCGCGCGAGCTCGGCGATCCGGTCCTCCTGCTTCAGGATCTCCTCGATCTGCGCGGGCAGGGCCCGCAGCCCCTCGGCGATCCGGCGCCCGTCGGCGGGGGACAGGTCGTGGATGCGCCCCAGGTGCAGCGCGAGCAGCGCGAACACCACGGCCGTGGAGGTGTACGCCTTGGTCGAGGCCACCGCGATCTCGGGGCCGGCGTGCAGGTAGACGCCGCCGTCGCACTCGCGGGCGATCGCGCTGCCGACGGCGTTCACGACGCCCAGGACCCGGCCGCCCTTGCGCTTCAGCTCCTGCACGGCGGCGAGGGTGTCGTAGGTCTCACCGGACTGGCTGACCGCGACGTACAGGGTGTCCGCCTCGACGACCGGGTTGCGGTAGCGGAACTCCGAGGCGGGCTCGGCGTCGGCCGGGATCCGGGCGAGCTCCTCGATGAGCTGCGCCCCGACCTGCCCGGCGTAGTACGCCGAGCCGCAGCCGAGGATCTTCACCCGGCGGATCTCCCGGGCCTCGCGCGGGTCGAGGTTCAGGCCGCCGAGGTGGGCGGTGTGGAAGCGCAGGTCCAGTCGGCCGCGCAGCGCGCGTTCGACGGCGGCGGGCTGCTCGTGGATCTCCTTGCGCATGAAGTGCGTGTAGCCCTCGGCGTCGTACGCGGCCTCCTCGGCCTCGATGAGGGACGGCTCCTTGCGGGTGGCGCGCCGGTCCAGCGTCGAGGTGCGGAACCCGTCGGCGCGTACGGTCGCCAGCTCGCCGTCGTCGAGGTGCACGACCTGCCGGGTGTAGCGCACGAGCGCGGCGACGTCGGAGGCGGCGAACATCTCCTTCTCACCGATGCCGAGCACGACCGGGCTGCCGTTGCGGGCGACGACCAGCACCCCGGGGTGGCGCGCGTCCACGACGGCGATGCCGTACGTCCCGACGACCCGCGACAGCGCCTCCCGTACGGCGTCCTCCAGCTCCGCCTCCCCGGAACGGGCGATCAGGTGGGGGAGCACCTCACTGTCGGTCTCGGAGGACAGGACGACGCCGTCGGCGGCCAGCTCGGCGCGCAGCTCGTCGGCGTTCTCGATGATGCCGTTGTGGACCACGGCGATCGTCCCGGCGATGTGGGGGTGGGCGTTCAGGTCGCTGGGCTCGCCGTGGGTGGCCCAGCGGGTGTGCCCGATGCCCGGCGCGCCCTTGAAGCGGGCGGGCAGCCCGGCCGCCAGCTCGCCGACCCGTACCTTGGCCTTGCGCACGCGCAGGTCACCCGCGCGGCCGAGGACGGCCAGGCCCGCCGAGTCGTAGCCGCGGTACTCCAGGCGGGCCAGCCCCTCGGTCAGGATCGGGACGGCGTCCCGCGGGCCGACGTAGGCCACGATTCCGCACATCAGGTCTCCTTCATCCGTAGACGATGCGGCGGAGCTGGCGCAGCGAGAGCTCCGGGGGAGCGACGCGCCGCGACGGCAGCTCGGCGGCGATGCGTTCGAAGATCCGGTCGTTGGTCAGTCCGCGCGCCTTCAGCTCGGCGTGCCGCCGGCGGACGAAGTCCTCGGCGGGCTCGGCGAAGTAGGCGAGCACGTCCGCGACGACGCGCGCCGCCTCGCCGGGGCTCAGCGCCGACGTACGGCTGAGGTGGGCGACGAGCTCGTCATGGGGTTGTCCGGCCACGAACGCCGATAATTCCGGGTCTGGGATGAAAAGAGCAAGAATCCTGCCCGGTATCGGGCAGGATCGGAGCCTTCCTGGTCACGCCTGGCCGCCGCGTTCGGCACCACAACGTGCCTGGGCGCCCGGCGCCACCCTCGGGATCGGGACGCCGGGTCGGTGGTGATGGGGAGATCAGCTCAGCTTCGTGGTCGCCGTGCGAAGATCCTCCAGGGCGGCCAGCGCATGGGGGGCGAGCCCTCTGTCGTCATCACGATCGGCTTCGGACCACTCGGCATAGCCTCGTTTGAAAGCGAGGACCCCCATCTCGGCTGCGAGGTGTGCGATCGGGCCGGGGACGCCGCGGGCGAGGAGTGCGGTCGTCATGGCGCTCGCGAGACCGACGCTCTTCAGCGCGTCCCGTTCCTGAAGCTCGGCGCTGGCCGCGACGGCCGCCTTGAGACGGGGGCCGAGCTCGCGGTTCACCGGCCCCATTTCGCTCGATGCGCGCTCGAGGCCGGCGGCGACCGCCTCGAGCGGGCCGGCGCCGGCAGGCGCCTCGGCGATCCCCTCGGCCAGGAGGCGGCTCAACGTCTCCTGGCCGGCCACCAGGACCTCACGTTTGTCGGAGAAGTGCCTGAAAAAGGTACTTCTGGTGACTCCGGCGCGCTCGGCGATCTGGGCCACCGTCGTGGCGTCGTATCCCTGTTCGGTGAAGAGATCCACGGCGGCGACGACCAGTCGCTCGCGCGCCCCCGGTTGCCATCGAGCCATGTCATCACTGTAACAGAGTGATGCGACATGTGTCCCATCGCTCTGCTACGGTGATGCGACATCAGTCCCATCACTCTGGGGAGTCCTCCATGCACGTCTTCGTCACCGGCGGCACCGGCACCATCGGATCCGCCGTCGTCGCCGAACTGCTCGGCGACGGCCACACCGTTCTCGCGCTGGCCCGCTCGGACGCCTCCGAGCAGACCCTCAAGGAGGCCGGCGCCGAGGTGCTGCGCGGAGAGCTGGCCGATCTCGACGTCCTGCGGGCCGGCGTCGCGCAGTCCGACGGCGTCATCTCCCTGGCGTTCGGACGCGACTACAGCAACCCCGACGTGCTCGCGGCGGCCATCGCCGAGGAGAGCGCGGCCATGGCCACACTGGGCGAAGAGCTCACCAGCAGCGATCGACCGATCGTCACCGTCTCCGGGACGCCCTGGGTGCCGGGCCGCGCCTCCACCGAGGCCGATCCGCTGCCGACCGACGGGCCGGTGGGCGGTCGCGGCCGCTCGGTCAACGCGCTGCTGGAACTGGCCTCGCGCGGCGTGCGCGCGACGGCGGTCCGCATGCCACGCACCGTTCACAATGAGGGCAAGGGCGGCTTCGCCGGCCTGTTGGCCGACCAAGCGCGCCGCACCGGGGTGGCCGGTTACCCGGGCGACGGCACCCAGCGCTGGCCGGCCGTCCACGCCCTCGACGCAGCGGTCCTGTTCCGGCTGGCCCTCGAATCGGCGCCGGCGGGGACGTCCTGGCACGCCGTGGCCGACGAGGGCGACGCGGTGCGCGACATCGCGACGGTCATCGGCCGGCGGCTGGGCCTGCCGGTCGAGGCGGTATCGGAGGGGGCCTTCGGCCCGTTCGGCCCGATCTTCGCGATGGACCAGCCGGCGTCCAGCGCCCACACCCGCGATGTTCTCGGGTGGCAGCCGGCGCACCCGAGTCTGCTGGAGGACCTGGAGAACGTCCAGCCCTGACATCACCGTCCCTGTCCCCTGACCGAGCCGAACACACGTGCCACCTCGTGACCACACCGGCCGCGTGGCACTCGAACGGCCGGTCACCCTGACCCGACCCCCGGGCTCCTTGGGTGTGACCGGCCGTTCGCCTGCCGCATCAGCCCTCGAGGATCCGGTTGTAGCGGTACGGCCGGTAGTGGTTGTAGGACACCCGGTGGGTACGGTGGTGCGTCCCGCCGTCACCGGCCTGTTCGTACACCCAGTACGTGGTGTGCGCCGGGTCGGCCCACCGCTCGAACAGCATCACGTGCCCGGCGTCGCCGGCGCTGCCCGCGCCGAGGAACCCGATGGCGTCGCCGGCTCTCAGGTCGCCCCAGCCGATCGGGTGCACGACCGGTCCCGGGTACCCGGGACCGCCGCGCAGCATGCTGTCGGTGTTGTAGTTGAGCGGCGCGCCGCCCGCGGTCTGGAGGTTCCAGGCCATCGAGACGTATCCGGAGCAGTCGGTGCGCCAGCCGGCCAGGTAACGGCTCTGGCTGTACGGCACCGGCCCGCCGTGCCAGGCGGTGAGCCACGTGCGGGCGCGGGCGATCGCGACGCTCCGCCTGGTCGGGATCATCGGCGCCGCCTCGGCCCGCCCCGGCGTGACGGTGCTCGACGAGCCCATCATCGGCCGGGGGACGCGCGGATGCGCGTCGGCCCGCGCCGGTCCGGCCATGGTCACGGCGGCGAGCAGGCCGCCCAGCACGACGGCGATGACCCGCTGGTTCGGATACCTCACCCGATGGTCCCTTCTCGAAGGCGTCACTGAACGTCACCGAACGTAGCGAGCGGTGATCATTCCTGCTCGGATGACGCGCCGCCGGAGCTTTCTTGACTGACCGTTACAGATACGGCTATCGTCCCGGCCATGGCACGGACGCGGGAGTTCGACACCGAGACGGTGGTCCGGTCGGCGATGGAGCTGTTCTGGCGCCGGGGCTACGAGGCCACCTCGATCCAGGATCTGGTCGAGGCCACCGGGCTCGGGCGCGGCTCGCTGTACGCCGCGTTCGGCAGCAAGGACGGACTGTACGAGGTGGCCCTCCGGCGGTACGCCGAGCTGTCGTCGGCGCGGATGACGGCCCGGCTCGAACGCGACGTCCCGATCCGCACGGTGCTCCGCGACCTGCTGCTGTCGCTCGTCGACGAGGCGGCGCGCGACGCCGACCGGCGCGGTTGCCTGGTGACGAACACCGCGATCGAGCGGCTTCCGCACGACGCCGTCTCGGGGCGCATCGTCACCGACGCGCTCGGCGGGGTGCGCGAGTCGATCGCGGCCGCGCTCACCCGGGCCCGCGAGCGCGGCGAGCTCCCCGCGGACACCGACGTGCCGGGGCTGGCCGACTTCTTCATCACGGCCATCCAGGGACTGCGGGTCATGGCCAAGGCCGGCCCGGACCGGCGGCGGCTGGCCGTCGTCGTCGAGACCGCCCTCGGCGTGCTGCCGTGACGGCGCGGGCGCCCGGCGCCGCCCCCTGCCCAAAAAATGTAACGATCAGTCAAGAAAGAGGAGCCGGACCATGACCGTCGCACTGCTGGGAACCGGGATCATGGGCGCGGCGATGGCCCGCAACCTGCTCGCTCAGGGCATCGACCTGCGGGCCTGGAACCGTACGCGGGCGAAGGCCGAGGCCGTCGGCGGGCTCAAGGTCGCCGGCACCCCCGCCGAGGCCGTCGAGGGCGCCACCGTGATCATCACGATGCTGAACGACGGCGAGGCGGTGCTCCGGGCGATGGAGCAGGCCGCCCCGGGCCTGCGCGAGGGGCAGATCTGGGCGCAGATGAGCACGGTCGGCCTCGGCCCGCTGGACGACCTTCGCGCGCTCGCCGAACGGCACGGCCTCGTCTTCGTCGACGCCCCGGTGCAGGGCAGCCGGCAGCCCGCCGAACGCGGAGAACTGATCGTGCTCGCCTCCGGACCGGAGCGCGCGCGGGAACCCCTGGAGCCGGTGTTCGACGCGGTCGGCAAGCAGACGTTGTGGCTCGGCCCCGCCGGTACGGGCAGCCGGCTCAAGCTCGTCACGAACACCTGGGCCCTCACCCTCGTCTCCGGGGTCGGCGAGGCCCTCGCCCTGGCGCGGGCCCTGGACGTCGACCCGCGGGCGTTCCGCGACGTCGTCGGCGCCGGGCCGATGGACAGCGCGCTGTTCCAGCAGAAGGCCGCGGCCATCATGGCCGGCGACTTCGCGCCGACCTTCACCGTGACCAACGCCGAGAAGGACACCCGGCTGATCTGCGCGGCCGCCGCGTCCGCCGGGGTCCGGATGGACGTCATGGAGGCCACCCGCGAGCGCTTCCGCCGGGCCGGCCGCGCGGGCCACGCCGAGGAGGACATGGCCGCCGCCTACTTCGCCGGCTTCACCTCCTGACGTCCTCAACGCCGAGGTTCCGCGTCGCGTCGACGACGAGGTTCCTCGGCGCCGGCTCCTTTCGGTCGTCGCGGCCGGGCTCACATGCAGCTGACAGCGCCGTGAGCGCGCCGGTCGCCCGCCGGGTCAGTCCAGGACGGCCAGAGCCTGGTCCGCGGCGTCGCTGAGCCGGTCCGGGCCGGGATGGGCCCGGCCGAGCACCCGCATCCCCTGCAGCAGCACGAGAAGGAACCGGGCCAGCGCCCGCGGGTCCTTGTCCGCCGGCAGCTCGCCCTGGGCCCGCGCCCTGGTCAGCGCCGAGGTCAGCGCGGTCTCCACGGTGTCCCAGCTCGCCTCGACCCGCCGGGCGGCCTGCGCGTCCCGGCCGGCCAGCTCCACCGCGGTGTTCACCACCATGCAGCCCCGCCGGTGCGGATCGGCCGCGGACTCCTCGGCGTAGGCGCGCACCAGCGCCCGTACGGCGGGCAGGACGGGCCCCGGCTGGGACAGCAGCTCGACGATGTTGAGGTCACGGGTCCGGGCGTACCGCTCGTACGCCTTGAGATAGAGGTCGTGCTTGCCGCCGAAGGTGGCGTAGATGCTGGCCCGCGCGATGCCGAGGTGCTCGACGAGGTCGGCCATCGACGTCGCCTCGTACCCGCGCTCCCAGAACAGCTCCATCGCCTTCTGCAGCACGGCGTCCGGATCGAACTCCTTCGTCCTCGCCACACCTCAGGACGCTAGTCGAAAGTAGACCGATCGGTCAAATATCGCACGGCTGCGGATTCTCATCGCCGCACCGATGAGTTCGTCGTAGGACTGTCGTTACATGGGCCGAAGCGTCGGTGATCGGCCGGCCGGACCCGAGGAGACAAGCACCATGGACATGAAGCTCGAACTCGTCGTCGTCCCCGTCGCGGACGTCGACCGGGCCAAGGCCTTCTACGCGGAGCGGGCCGGGTTCCGGCTGGACGTCGACTTCAGCGCGGGGGAGGACTTCCGGGTGGTGCAGCTCACGCCGCCGGGTTCGGCCTGCTCGATCGCGCTGATGAAGAACAAGGAGACGGCCGGCTCGGTGCAGGGTCTGCACCTGGTGGTCGCCGACATCGAGGCCGTGCGCGCCGAGCTGACCGGGCGCGGGGTGGAGGTGAGCGAGGTCTTCCACCACGAGGCCGGCGGTCCGGTGCCGGGACATGACGCGGAAGAGCGCGACTACGCGAACTTCGCCTCCTTCAGCGACCCGGACGGCAACGGCTGGCTGCTCCAGCAGATCCGGCGCGGTGGCGAGGCGTGACCGGGACCGTGGAGGCACGGCAGGACGAGATCGCCGCGGCCGTCGCGGGTGACGAGCGGGCGTTCGCCGCGCTCGCCGAGCGGCACCGCGGGGAGCTGCACGTCCACTGCTACCGGATGCTGGCCTCGTTCGACGAGGCGGAGGACGCCGTGCAGGAGACGTTGCTGCGGGCGTGGCGGGGCCGGGCGGGCTTCGACGGGGGCGCGCTGTTCCGCGCGTGGCTCTACCGGATCGCCACCAACGTCTGCCTGGATCTGCTCCGGCGCACCGCGCGCCGGCCGGTACGCGGTGGTTCGTTCGCCGAGGTGCCGTGGCTGCAGCCGTACCCGGACGGCCTGCTCGACGCGGCCGCGCCCGCCGGCGAGGGGCCGGACGCGGTCGTGGTCGAGCGGGAGACGATCGAGCTGGCGTTCGTCGCGGCCCTGCAGGGGCTGCCGCCGAGGCAGCGCGCCGCGTTCCTCGCCCGCGACGTGCTCGGCAGGTCGGCGGCGGAGACGGCGGAGTTGCTGGGAACGAGCGTCGCCGCCGCCAACAGCGCGCTGCAGCGGGCCCGGACCACGATGCAGCGGCGCCTGCCGGCGCGCCGCACCGAGTGGTCCTCGGGTGAGCTGAGCGGCGCGGAGCGCACGCTGCTCGAACGGTTCATCGACGCGCATGAACGCTGTGACGCGGCGGCCGCCGTCGCCATCGCGGCCGAGGACCTGCGCGTCACGATGCCGCCGTACCCGTACCGCTACGAGGGCCTGGCGGCGGTCGTGCCGCTCTTGGAGCGGGCGTTCGGGGAGGACCGAGAGGGCGACTGGCGCCTGGTCCCGACGTCGGCGAACCGGATGCCGACGGCCGCCAGCTACCTGCGGCGGCCGGGCGACTCGGAGTTCCGGGCGTTCAAGTTCGACGTCCTGCGCGTCGAGGACGGCCGGATCAGAGAGATCACGACCTTCGGCCCGGCGCTGTTCCCGCACTTCGGCCTGCCGCCGGTCCTGTGACGGCGCGCGTGGTGCCGCCCCGGCCCGGGGTGGCACCACGCGGCGGTTCACACGCCCGGCAGCCGTCGCGGGGACCGGCGGAGGTAGACGAGGAACGTCACGGCCGCGCAGAGGACGTAGTAGGCGATGAAGGCGACGTACGCCCCGTCGCCGGTCTTGTAGGTCAGGAACGACTGGCGGAAGGCCAGGTTGACCAGGACGCCGCCGAACGCCCCGATCGCGCCGGCCACGCCGATGAGGGCGCTCGACAGCCGGCGGGCCTCGTCCTGCGTCGGGGCCTTGGCGCGGAAGATGGCGGGGATCATCTTGTACGTCGAGCCGTTCCCGACGCCGCTGAGGACGAACAGCAGCACGAACCCGGTGAGGAACAGCGGCAGCGACCGCTCGGCGGAGGCGGTGAGAACGATCGCGGCGCCGATCCCCATCGCCACGAAGGTCCAGAAGGTGACCTTGGCCCCGCCGAGCCGGTCCGCCGCCCAGCCGCCGACGGGGCGGATCAGCGAGCCCAGCAGCGGGCCGAGGAACGTCAGGTACGCCGCCTTGATCGGCGTGTCGAAGTCCGTCTTGAACTGCACCTGCAGTACCTGGCCGAAGGCGAAGCCGAATCCGATGAACGAGCCGAACGTCCCGACGTACAGCAGCGACATGATCCAGCTGTGCGGGTCCCGCATGACGTCCCGCATGGCCCGCTTGTCGTTGCGCATCCCGGCGAGGTTGTCCATCCGCAGGGCCGCGCCCAGCGCGGCCAGGACGATGAGGGGGACGTAGATCCCGGCGACCAGCCGCGGGTGGTCCTTGCCGGCCGTCGCCAGCACCGCCAGTCCGACCAGCTGGACGACGGCCACGCCGATGTTGCCGCCCCCGGCGTTGATGCCGAGCGCCCACCCCTTGAGGCGCTGCGGATAGAACGCGTTGATGTTGGCCATCGAGGAGGCGAAGTTGCCGCCGCCGACCCCGGCCACGGCCGCGAGGACCAGGAGGGTGGTGAAGGAGACGCCGGGCCGGAGCAGGACCGCGACCGACACCGCCGGGACCAGCAGGAGCGCGGCGCTGATCATCGTCCAGTTGCGGCCGCCGAACCGGGCGATCGCGAAGGTGTACGGCAGGCGCAGGGCCGCGCCGAGCGCCGTCGGAACCGTCGTCAGCAGGAACTTCCCGGCGGGGTCGACGTGGTACGCCGGGCCGAGGAACAGCACCAGCACGGACCACAGGCTCCACACGGAGAACCCGATGTGCTCGGAGAAGATCGAGAACGCGAGATTGCGCCGGGCGACCTTCGCTCCCGTCTCCTCCCAGAAACCCTGGTCCTCCGGGTGCCAGTCCGTGATCCACCGGCGTCCGGCCGGGCCGGCGCCGGGAAGGCGTTGTTCGATGATGGTCATACGGGCTCCTCTGGCTGGGGTGCTGCGCCGACGCTAGGAACCGCCCGTTTCTCCGGTGTATGGCGCGTAATGCGGCGTTGATAACTTCCCCGCACCCGTGCGCGAGGGGTGCTGTGAGCCGCACCGCAGGTCAGAGGGATCGGTGAAGTGGTTGTAGCGGGCCGGTAACACCACGGACCCCGCCGGGAAACGCCCTAACCGCACGATCGAGGCATGTCGCCCACAGCCACCCACTGTCCGTACTGCGCGCTGCAGTGCGGGATGCTCGTCGGCCCCGGCACCACCGTCGCGCCCCGCGAGGACATCCCGGCCAACGGCGGTGACGGCGGGGCCCTCTGCCAGAAGGGGTGGACGGCCGGGGAGCTCCTGGACATCCCCGACCGGCTGACCGTGCCCCTCATGCGGGCCCGCCGGGACGCCCCGCTCGAGCCCGTCTCCTGGGACGCGGCGCTCGACCGGATCGCCGCCGGGATCCGCCGGATCCAGGAGGCACACGGCCGTGAGGCGGTCGCGGTATTCGGCGGGGGCGGGCTGACCAACGAGAAGGCGTACCAGCTCGGCAAGTTCGCCCGCGTCGCGCTGCGCACGCCGAACATCGACTACAACGGCCGCTTCTGCATGTCGTCGGCGGCCGCGGCGCAGAACCGGGCGTTCGGGCTGGATCGGGGCCTGCCCGTGCCGATCACCGACATCGCCGCCGCGGACACGATCCTGCTGGCCGGCGGCAACGTCGCCGAGACGATGCCGCCGTTCGTCCGGCACCTGACCGCCCAGCGCGAGCGGGGCGGCAGGCTCATCGTCGTCGACCCGCGGGAGACCGCGACCGCCCGCCGCGCCGACCTGCACCTTCAGGTCACGCCGGGCACGGACCTGGCCCTCGCCAACGGGCTGCTGCACCTGGCGATCACCGAGGGGTTCATCGACAAGGCGTACCTCGACGAGCGGACGGCGGGCTTCGAGGACGTCCGCACCGTCATCAACGGCTACTGGCCCGAGCGCGTCGAGCGCATCACCGGGGTGCCGGTGCCGGCGATGCGGACGGCCGTGCGGATGCTGGGAGAGGCCGCGAACGCGCTGATCCTGACCGCGCGCGGCGCCGAGCAGCACGCCACCGGGACCGACACGGTGACGGCGTTCATCAACCTGGCCCTGGCGCTCGGCCTGCCGGGGCGTCCCGGGTCCGGGTTCGGCTGCCTGACCGGGCAGGGCAACGGGCAGGGCGGCCGCGAGCACGGCCAGAAGGCCGACCAGCTGCCGGGTTACCGGAGGATCGACGACCCGGCGGCGCGTGAACACGTCGCACGCGTCTGGGGCATCGACCCCGGCGACCTGCCCGGCCCCGGCCTGTCGGCCACCGAGCTCCTGAACGCGCTCGGCACGCCCGGCGGCCCGCGCGCCCTGCTGCTGTTCGGCTCCAACCCGGTCGTGTCGGCGCCGGACGCGGGCCGCGTCCAGGCCCGCCTGGACGCGCTGGACCTCCTCGTGGTGTCCGACTTCGTGCCGTCCGAGACCGCCGTGCGCGCCGACGTCGTGCTGCCGGCGGCGCAGTGGGCGGAGGAGACCGGCACGATCACGAACCTGGAGGGCCGGGTCCTGCTGCGCCGGGCGGCGCGGCCCCGGCCACCAGGGGTCCGCACCGACCTGGAGATCCTCGCCGCCCTCGCCGAGCGGCTCGCGGCCCCCGGCCGGTTCGGCGCCGAGCCGGCCGAGGTCTTCGACGAGCTGCGCGCGGCCAGCGCCGGCGGGCTCGCCGACTACTCCGGCATCACGTACGAGCGGATCGTCGCCGAGACCGGCGTCTTCTGGCCGTGCCCGGGGGAGGACCACCCGGGTACGCCGCGGGTCTTCCTCGATCGGTTCGCCACGCCGGACGGCCGCGCCCGCCTCGTCCCGGTGGACCACCGCGGGCCCGCCGAGGACGTCTGCGCGGACTACCCGGTCTACCTGACGACCGGGCGGGTGCTCGCCCACTACCAGAGCGGCGCGCAGACCCGCCGGGTCAGGGCGCTGGTCGACGCGGCGCCGGAGCCGTACGTCGAGATCCACCCCGACCTGGCCGGCCGGCTGGGGATCGAGGAGGGCGACGACGTCCGCGTCACGAGCCGGCGGGGCGGCGCGGTCGCCATGGCGCGGTTCAGCACGGCGATCCGCCGCGACACCGTCTTCATGCCCTTCCACTGGGCCGGTCCCGCCCGCGCGAACCTGCTCACCAACCCGGCGCTCGACCCGACGTCGCGGATGCCGGAGTTCAAAGTGTGCGCCGTCCGACTGGAGAAGAAGTGAACGGACAGATCGTCGTCGTCGGCAACGGCATGGCGGGCTCCCGGCTCGTCTCCGAGCTGCGCGCCCGCGACCGGAACCTGCGGATCACCGTCTTCGGCGCCGAGACCGCTCAGCCGTACAACCGGGTGCTGCTGTCGAACGTCCTGGCCGGCGTCACCGCGCCCGGGGACATCGGCCTGACCGACCCGGCGTGGTACGCCGCCAACGGCGTCGACGCCCGCCTCGGGCGGGAGATCGTCGCGATCGACCGGGTGCGCAAGACGGTGACCTGCGCCGACGGGACCGTCACCCCGTACGGGACGCTCGTGCTCGCCACCGGCAGCGCCCCGGTCGTCCCGCCGCTGCCGGGCCTGGACGCCGAGGGCGTCGTCGCCTTCCGCACGCTCGACGACTGCCGGGCGATCATCCGGATGGCCGACGGCGCGGAGTCGGCGGTCGTGGTCGGTGGCGGGCTGCTCGGCCTGGAGGCGGCCCGCGGGCTCGCCGGGCGCGGGCTGCGCGTGACCGTCGTCCACCTGGGCGGGCACCTGATGGAGCGGCAGCTGGACGCCGAGGCCGGCGGGGTCCTGCGGCGTACGATCGCGGGCCTCGGCGTCCGCACGCTCGTCGGAGCGCGGCTGACCGGGGCCCCCACCGCCGGGGGGCGGGTCACCGGGGTCGAGCTGGACGACGGTGTGGTCCTGCCCGCCGACCTGGTGGTGCTGGCCTGCGGCATCCGGCCCGAGACCGGTCTGGCGCGGGCGGCGGGGCTCACGGTCGACCGGGGCGTCGTCGTCGACGACCGGCTCCGTTCGGTCGACGACCCGGACGTGCACGCGATCGGGGAGTGCGCCCAGCACCAGGGCACGGTGTACGGGCTGGTCGCGCCCGCGTGGGAGCAGGCCCGGATC
This sequence comes from Actinoallomurus spadix, assembly GCF_024055725.1. Classification (GTDB taxonomy): domain Bacteria; phylum Actinomycetota; class Actinomycetes; order Streptosporangiales; family Streptosporangiaceae; genus Actinoallomurus; species Actinoallomurus spadix. Next base: position 260,968 of record NZ_JAMXMX010000001.1, read on the forward strand.
CTCGCCGACCTGCTGACCGGCGGTGACGCGCGGTACGAGGGATCACGGCAGGTCACCCGGCTGAAGGCGGCCGGGATCGAGCTGGCCGCCATGGGCGAGACGGGTCTCGGCGACGATGAGGCCGAGGTGATCCGCTTCGCCGACCCGGCGCGCGGGACGTACAAGAAGGTCGTCATCCGGGACGACCGGCTGATCGGCGCGATCCTCCTCGGCGAGACGACCACGGCCGGGACGCTCACCCAGCTGTACGACCGGGCGGCGCCGGTGCCCTCCGACCGCCTGGCGCTGTTGTTCCAGGGGCTGGACCCGGCCACGCCCGCCGACACACCGGTGCGGATGCCGGACGCGGCGACGGTCTGCGTGTGCAACAACGTCAGCAAGGGCCGCATCCGCGCCTGCTGGGAGGCCGGGGCGCGGGACGTCGCCGACGTCGCCGCCGAGACCCGCGCCACCACCGGCTGCGGCGGCTGCCGGGACACGGTCGAGGGCATCCTCGAGTGGCTCGGAACCCAGGAGGTGACGTTCCCCACCAGGTCAGGCCGTAGGTGAGCGGCTTGTAGCACAGCGGTAACAAGCGGGACGCAGACGCGAAACGCCCGATGGTCAAGATCGAGGTCAAGTCGCGTCGGGGAGGACTGAATTCGTATGACCAGCCGTCTTGTCGTCGTCGGCCATGGACCGGCGGCGCACCGCCTCGTCGAGGCGCTGCGGGAGCGCGACTCCGCCGGTCGGTGGCGGATCACGGTCGTGGGGGAGGAGCCACGCACGGCCTACGACCGTGTCGCGCTGACGTCCTACCTCACCGACGGCGCCGACCTGGGCTACCCGCCGCACGACGAGAGCGTGACCGTACGGACCGGGGAGCGGGTCACCGCGATCGACCGCGCCGCCGGCGTCGTCCGCACGGACGCGGGGGCGACTCTGCCGTACGACGCGCTCGTGCTCGCCACCGGGTCGGTGCCGTTCGTGCCGCCGGTGCCGGGCGCCGAGAACGCCTTCGTCTACCGGACGATCGACGACCTCGACGCGCTGCGCGCCGCCGTGGCCACGAGCGGTGACCTTACTATGTCAAGGCGGGCGGCCGGAGTGGTCGTCGGCGGTGGCCTGCTCGGCCTAGAGGCCGCCCGCGCGCTGCAGGGACTCGGCCTGGACACCCACGTCGTCGAAGTGGCGCCCTGGCTGATGCCCCGCCAGCTCGACGAGGGCGGCGGCGCGATGCTGCGCCGCCACATCGAGGCCCTGGGCATGACCGTGCACACCGGCGTCGGCCTCGACCGCGTCGAGCCCGGCGCCGTGCGCCTGGCCGGCGACGTCGTCATCGACGCCGGCGTGGTCGTCTTCTCCGCCGGCATCCGCCCGCGCGACGACCTCGCCCGCGCCGCCGGCCTGCCGGTGGGGGAGCGGGGCGGCGTCGTCGTCGACGACGCCTGCCGCACGGAGGACCCGCGGGTCTTCGCGATCGGCGAGTGCGCCCTGGTCGGCGGCATGGTCTACGGCCTGGTCGGGCCGTGCTTCACCATGGCCGAGGTCGTCGCGGACCGGCTGCTGGGCGGGGAGGCGCGCTTCACCGGCGCGGACCTGTCGACGCAGCTGAAGCTGATGGGCGTGGACGTCGCCAGCTTCGGCGACCCGTCCGCCGACGCCCTCGACGTCATCTACACCGACCCGGTGGCCGGGATCTACAAGCGCCTCGTCGTCAGCGACGACGCGCAGACCCTCCTCGGCGGCGTCCTGGTCGGCGACGCCTCGTCCTACCCGACCCTCCGCGCGTACGTCGGCGCGAAGCTGCCCGGCACGCCCGAGCAGGCGCTGTTCGGCGGCACCGAGGCGGCGGGCGGCGCGCTGCCCGGGGCGACCGTCATCTGCAGCTGCAACAACGTGACCGCCGGGACGATCCGCGCCGCGATCGCCGAGGACGGTCTCACCGACGTGCCCGCGGTGAAGGCCTGCACCCGGGCGGGCACCGGCTGCGGCAGTTGCGTGCCGCTGGTCAAGAAGATCCTCGACGCGGAGCTGACCGCCGCGGGCGTCGAGGTGAGCAAGGCCCTGTGCGAGCACTTCGACCACAGCCGCGCGGAGCTGTTCGACATCGTCCGGGTGCGCGGGATCACGACGTTCTCCCAGCTGATCGCCGAGCACGGGCACGGCCGGGGCTGCGACATCTGCAAGCCGGTGGTCGCCTCGATCCTGGCCAGCCTCGGCAACGGCCACATCCTCGACGGCGAGCAGGCCGGCCTGCAGGACACCAACGACCGTTTCCTCGCGAACATGCAGAAGAACGGCACGTACTCGGTGGTGCCGCGCATCCCGGGCGGCGAGATCACGCCGGAGAAACTGATCGTCATCGGCGAGGTCGCGCGGGAGTTCGGCCTCTACACGAAGATCACCGGAGGGCAGCGGATCGACCTGTTCGGTGCCCGCGTCGAGCAGCTGCCGGAGATCTGGAAGAGGCTGATCGACGCCGGGTTCGAGTCCGGCCACGCCTACGGCAAGGCGCTGCGCACGGTGAAGTCCTGCGTCGGCTCCACGTGGTGCCGCTACGGCGTCCAGGACTCGGTCGCCCTCGCCATCCGCCTCGAACTGCGCTACCGGGGCCTGCGCGCCCCCCACAAGATCAAGTCGGCGGTGTCCGGGTGCGCCCGTGAGTGCGCCGAGGCGCAGAGCAAGGATTTCGGCGTCATCGCCACGGAGCGGGGCTGGAACCTCTACGTCGCCGGCAACGGCGGCATGCGGCCGCGCCACGCGGACCTGTTCGCCCAGGACCTGGACGAGGACACGCTGGTCCGCTACATCGACCGGTTCCTGATGTTCTACATCCGCACCGCCGACCGGCTGCAGCGCACCGCGTCCTGGCTGGAGAACCTCGAGGGCGGCCTGGACTATTTGCGCGAGGTCATCGTCGAGGACCGGCTCGGCATCTGCGCCGAGCTGGACGCGGCCATGGAACGCCACGTGGCGGGCTACTCCGACGAGTGGCGGGCGATCCTGGAGGACCCGGAGAAGCTGCGCCGCTTCGTCTCCTTCGTCAACGCGCCCGGCATGCCCGACCCGAGCATCGTCTTCGAACCCGAACGTGACCAGATCAAGCCCGCGATGGTGGAGGTGACCCGTTGACCGGCGCGCGCGTGGCCGGCCCGCGGGCAGCCGCCGGGCGGGCCGACTGAAGGGAGTACCCGTTGACCGAGACCCTGGCATCGGCGCCCGCCGGAACCGGCACGCTCGCCGCCCCCCGGTGGACCGCCGTCTGCGACTACGACGACCTGCAGCCCGAGCGCGGCGTCTGCGCGCTGGTCGGCGACCGTCAGGTCGCGATCTTCCGCACCTACGAGGGCGCGCTGTACGCCCTGTCCGGCCATGACCCGTTCAGCGGCGCGAACGTCCTGGCCTGGGGCATCGTCGGCACCCGCGCGGGGCTGCCCACCGTGGCCTCCCCGATGTACAAGCAGGTGTTCGACCTGACCACGGGCCGCTGCCTGGACGACCCGGCCGTGTCCGTGCCGACGTTCCGGGTGCGGCGCGCCGGCGGCCGCGTGGAGGTGGCCGAGTCGTGAAGGACGCGCCCCTGGCCGGATTCACCGTGGGCGTCACGGCGGCGCGGCGGCACGAGGAGCTGACGGCGCTGCTGGAGCGCAAGGGCGCCCGCGTCGTGTACGCCCCCGCGATCCGGCTGGTGCCGCTCGCCGACGACGCCGAGCTGCTGGCGGCCACCCGCGAGATCCTCGCGGACCCGGTCGACGACGTGATCGTCACGACCGGGATCGGCTTCCGGGCCTGGCTGGAGACGGCCGACGGCTGGGGGCTGCGGGACGACCTGATCAAGCGTCTGGGCGACGTGCGGATCCTGGCCCGCGGGCCGAAGGCCAAGGGCGCGGTGCGCGCCGCCGGGATGGCTGAGGCGTGGTCGCCCGAGTCGGAGAACTGCGACGAGGTCCTGCGCCATCTCCTGGAGGAGGACCTGCGCGGCCGCCGGATCGCCGTCCAGCTGTACGGCGATCCGACGCCGCACCTCATCGGCACGCTCCGGCGCGCGGGCGCCGACGTGGTCGAGGTCCCGGTGTACCAGTGGGCCCGCACGGACGACCCGACGCCGCTGCGCAGGCTGGTCGGGCAGGCGGTCGCCGGCACCATCGACGCGATCACCTTCACGAGCGCCCCGGCGGTGTCCGCGACGCTGGCCGTCGCGGCCGACGACAACCTCGAGGATCCGCTGCTGGAGGCGCTGCGCACCCAGGTGGTCGCCGCGTGCGTCGGATCGGTGACCGCCGCGCCGCTGGAGGAGCGGGACGTGGCGACGGTGCGTCCCGAGCGCGCCCGCCTCGGTGCGCTCGTACGGACGCTGGCGGCCGAACTGCCGGTCCGGCGGTCCAGCCGGGTCGCCGTCGCCGGGCACGCCATCGAGCTGCGCGGGCACGCCGTGCTGATCGACGGGCAGCTGAAGCCGATCGCGCCGGCGCCGATGGCGATCCTCCGGGCCCTCGCCCGGCGCCCCGGCCACGTGGTCTCCCGCGCCGAACTCTGCACCGTGCTGCCGAGCCGGACCCTGCCGGGCGGGGTGAGCCCCGGCCGCCCGTCCCCGGACGAGCACGCCGTGGAGATGGCGGTCGCGCGGCTGCGCCGCGGCCTCGGCCGGGGCGGGCTCGTCGAGACCGTCGTCAAACGCGGCTACCGGCTGGCCTGCGACCCGGTCCGCGGCGAGCCGGCCCGGTTCACCGGCGCCCCGGAGGCGGTGTGACGCTGCTCGCGGTCGGGCACGGCACCCGCGACCCGGCCGGAGTCGCCGTCATCCGCGCCCTCCTCGACCGGCTTCGCGCCCTGCGCCCCGGCCTGACCGTCGCCGAGTCGTACGCCGAGATCACCGAGCCGTCCCTGGAAGACGCCCTCGCCGCGCTTCCCGCCGGGCCGGACCCGGTCGTCGCGGTGCCGCTGATGCTCGGCCGCGGCTACCACGCGCTGCGGGACATCCCCGGCCGCGCCGGCCCGCACGCCACGGTCGCCCGGCCGCTGGGCCCCCACCCGCTGCTCGCCGGGGCGCTGGCCGACCGGCTGGGACGGGACCGGCACGCCGACGCGGTCGTGCTCGGCGCGGCTGGAACCTCCGACCCTCAGGGGATCGCCGACGCGGCCTCCGCCGCGCACCTGCTGGGCCGCCGCCTGCGCCGCCCCGTGGCGTACGGCCTGGCGGCCGGAGGGGGACCGGCCCTCACCGAGGTCGTTCAGGACCTGCGGGCCCAGGGCGCGCGCCGGATCGCGGTCGCCTCCTACCTGCTGGCGCCCGGCCACTTCCACGACCGCCTGCTCGCCGCGGGCGCCGACGTCGTCGCCCCGCCGCTGGGCGTGCACGACGCGCTGGCCCGGGTCGTCCTCCGCCGCTACGACGAAGCGCGGGCCTCGGTGACGCGACGCTACGCCGGCTCGCCGGCCGGCGCGTCATAGGCCGCGCGGGCGGCGTGCACCTCCGCGATGTGCGTCTCCGCCCACTCCTTCGCCGCCTGGACGAGCGGCAGCAGGCTCACGCCGAGCGGGGTCAGCTCGTAGTCGACGCGGACCGGCACGGACGGGGTGACGGTGCGGGTGACCATGCCGTCCCGTTCAAGGGCCCGCAACGTCTGGGTGAGCATCTTCTGGCTCACGCCCGCGATGGCCCGGCCGAGGTCGCTGTAGCGCCGTGGACCGCCGGCCAGCGCGTTGAGGACGAGGGTGACCCACTTGTCGCTGATCCGGTCGAGCAGTTCACGGGCGGGACAGGTGGCGAGGTAGGCGTCGTACGCGGCGCGGGCCTCGGCCCGTCGCTCGACGGCGGTCTGGGTCGGCATGACACTCTTCCGGGTGGCTTACGCACTTTGAGGTACATACTTCCCGATAGAGAGTAGCGGTCCGTAGGTTCCTGTGTATCGCCAACCGAAGCACAGAGGAGGACTACGCCATGCGCGCGGTCGTCGTTCGTTCCTACGGGGGCCCGGAGGCCCTGGAGCTCGCCGAGGTTCCCGTCCCCGAACCGGGCCCCGGTCAAGTGCGCGTGCGGGTCCGCGCCGCCGCGGTCAATCCCGTCGACGTGGCGACCCGCGCCGGTGCCCTGGTCCAGGGCGGGATCATGGCGGCGCGCGAGGTGACCGGTCTCGGCTGGGACGTCGCGGGGGTGGTCGAGGCGGCCGGTCCAGGAACGGCCGGGTTCGCTCCGGGGGAGGAGGTGATCGGGCTGTCCGACCGGCTCGATCTTCCTCTGGGCACCCACGCCGACCAGGTCGTCCTCGACGCGGACGCCATCGCGCGAAGGCCGGCCGGGCTGTCCCCGGAGGAGGCGGCGACGCTTCCGCTGAACGTCCTCACCGCCGACCAGGCCCTGGACCGTCTCGGCCTCCGCGCCGGCCAGACCCTCCTGGTCACGGGTGCGGCCGGTGCCGTCGGCGGGTTCGCCACCGAACTGGCCGCGCTGCGCGGGATCCGCGTCGTCGCGGTCGCGGGGGAGCCGGACGAGGATCTCGTCCGCGGGTTCGGCGCCGAGATCTTCGTGCCCCGGACCCGGGAGCTGCCGGCGGCCGTCCGCTCGGCGGTGCCGGGCGGCGTCGACGCCGCGATCGACGCGGCCGTCGTCGGCCTGCCCGCGCTGGAGGCCGTACGCGGCGGGGGCGCGTTCGCGGCCGTCGTCGGCGGGGCCGCTCCGCCGGCGCTGCGCGGCACGCGTGTCTCCAACGTGTGGATCCGGGCGGACGGACCGCGCCTGGCCGAGCTCGCCCTGCTCGCGGCGGACGGGCGGCTCACGCCGCGCGTGGCGGGGACGTTCCCGCTGGCGGAGGCGGCGACGGCCCACCGGCTCCTGGAGAAGGGCGGCCTGCGCGGCCGTCCGGTCCTCATCCCCTGAGGGCGGTGCCCGCGAGACGATGAGGGCCCGCCGGGAGCGGGCCCTCATCGCGTGGTCCGGGACCGCCCGGCCTGGAGGCTCAGGCCGGGACGGTGAGGGTGGCGGTGTAGCCGGCGGTGGCGTCGGCCTCATGAGAGGACGCGAAGGCCCGCCGGGAGCGCGTGGGCTCCCGGCGGGCCTTCGTCGGTCGGCTGGGTCCGGTCAGCTGGCGAAGTCGAGCAGCGGCTGGGCGTTGCTCGGGTGCCGCAGCTTGGACAGCGACTCCTTCTCGAGCTGGCGGATCCGCTCGCGGGTCAGCCCGAGGTGCTTGCCGATCTCGTCGAGCGTGCGGGGCGTGCCGTCGTACAGCCCGAACCGCATCGCCATGATCTTCTCTTCGCGCGGGGACAGCACGGACAGCGCGCGGCGCAGCTGGTCGGCCATCAGCTGGCGGTCGACCAGCTCGGACGCCTCGGGGCTGTCGGTGTCCTCGATGAGGTCACCGATGCGCGTCTCGCCGTCCTCGCCGATCGTCGAGTCCAGGCTGATCGGCTGGCGGCTGGTCCGCAGCAGCTCCTGGACCTGGGCAGGGCTCTTGTCGAGCTCCTCGGCCAGCTCCTCAGGAGTCGGTTCGCGGCCCAGGCGCTGATGCATGTCCCGCTCGACGCGGCTGAGCTTGCTCAGCATCTCCAGGACGTGCACGGGCAGCCGGATCGTGCGGGCGGAGTCGGCGAAGCCACGCTGAATGGCCTGCCGGATCCACCACATCGCGTACGTGGAGAACTTGTAACCCTTGGTGTAGTCGAACTTCTCCACCGCGCGGATCAGGCCGAGGTTGCCCTCCTGCACGACGTCGAGCAGCGACAGGCCGCGGTCGGCGTACTTCTTGGCCACCGAGACCACGAGCCGGAGGTTCGCCTCCAGCATGTGCGACTTGGCCCGGCGCCCGTCCTCGGCGACGAGCTCGAGGTCCTCGCGGTCGCCGTCGGACAGCCCGGTCTCGGTCTCCAGCTTGTGCTCGGCGTAGAGCCCGGCCTCGATGCGCTTGGCGAGCTCGACCTCCTGCGCCGCGGTGAGCAGCTGCCGGCGGCCGATCGCCTTCAGGTAGGTGTGCACCGAGTCGCCCATGACCGAGGACTGGTCGTCCAGGTCGGTCGGGGCGTCGACCTCGTAGTCATCGGACTCGAGCTCGGTGACGGGGGCGTCCGTGGTGTCGGGGTCGGCCTCGGCCCGGGGTGCCCCGGTGTCGGCCTGGGCGGCCTTCGCCTTGCCGGCGGTCTTGCTCTTGGCGCGGGCGGGCTTGGCCTTCTTGACAGCGGCCGTACCCTTCTTCTTGGTGGACGCGGCCTCGGTCTTGTCCTCACTGGCCAGCCGGACTCCGGCCTCGGTCAGCTCACGAATGATGGAGCGGCCCTGTGTGGGGGTGATGCCGGCCTCGTGGAAGGCAGCACGCACCTCGTCCAGTGAGAGGTGCCCCTGAGAACGGCCACGGTCGAGAAGCTCCTCGAAAGGCGTCGGCCCTGCGGGCATGGTCGCAGCAGCGGTTCGCGGCATGAGGACACCTCCCTCCCTTCGATGTCCTAGCGGTACGGGACGTATGTCGTCTGCTTACGCGCGCACTATCGGAAACGCGCGATTGTGGCCGGGTTGTTCCCGTAGAGCGAAAACTTTCACGTGCGCACGCGCCCGGGTGTGGTGAAGTCGCCCCTCGTCGGCCAACCGCACAGGTTATCAGCCCCCTTCGTCACCTGCGAGGAGACCCGGCCGGGGGGTCGTGGCCCGGTGTGACCGATGTCACCCGGCGTGAGCGGCCTCAGGGATGGGTCCGGATGGTCGCGATCTTCGATGTGCACGTGGTGATCGTGCCCCTGGTGCCGCAGGTCCAGTGGCCGATGACCACCAGGCCCGCGGTCCCCTCCGCGGGAGTGTCGGGGTCGTTGTACTTCTCGAAGACCTGTATCGCCTCGACGCAGGTGGTCCGCCCGCGTACGACCTGGACGGTGGCGCGGGCGCCGCGCACCGTGGTGACCTGGCCGCATTCCGCGCCGGGCCGGGCGAGCCGTGGCCTGCCGGTGGGGGAGAGTGACGGCGTCGGGATCACCAGGGAGGCGCTCGGCCGCGCCTGCGGGTGGCGCTCACTCGCGCAACCCGCGGCGGCGATCAACGCCAAGAGGACGATTGCAGGGCGTACCACCACGACGACGGATTCTCCCAGAGTCGGGGACCCCGCCGAGCCGGGGCGTCGCCCCGGCGGGTCTCCTCGCCCTGGGGAAGAATTCACCATTTTTTGGCGGTTCGGGCCTTCATCGAAGCCCTGACAAGGCTGATCATGACGGATGACCGTCCCCCTGACAAGGAGGCTCCGTGTACACCCGCCACCGCCCTCGCTCCACTTGGACGGCCCGGATCGCCGTCACCGTCGCCGCGACCGCGTCCCTGGCCGGCGTGGTCGGCACCACCCACGCCGGCGCGTCGGTCTACGGCTCCTGCACGATCTCGCGCTGCGCCGACGCCCGCTCGGCCGACTCGATCTGGGCCTCCAAGGGCTACCCCACGACCAGCGGCTGGTACTCCTGGCCGGACGGTAAGTACAACTACACCGGCGGGCGGTTCTACAACCGCGAGGGCGAGCTGCCCAGCGGCGCCACCTACTACGAGTACGACGTGTACTCCCGCGCCAAGGGCGCCGCGCGCGACGCGTACCGGATCGTCGTCAACCGCAGCACCGGCGTGACCTGGTTCTCGCCGAACCACTACACCGACTTCTACCGGCTGTAGGGCCTGTCTCGAAGTCCCCGTCCGCGGGCTTCGAGACAGGCACCAGGGCCCTCAAGCGCGGCGCAGGCGCTGCAGGTCGGGTTTGCCGGAGGGCAGCAGCGGCAGCTCCTCCACGAACTCGACCTGACGCGGCGCGGCGTACGCGGGGAGCTCCGCGCGGACCCAGGCGCGGAGCTCCTCCAGGTCCGGCGGGTCGTCGCCGGGGACCACGACGGCGGTCACCCGCTCGCCCCACTCGGGATCGGCGCGTCCCACGACGGCGACGTCCCGTACGCCGGGGTGACGGGCCAGCACCCCCGCCACCTCACCCGCCACGACCTTCTCCCCGCCGGTGACGATGACGTCGTCGGCCCGGCCCCGCACCCGCAGCCGGCCGTTCTCGATGACGCCCAGGTCCTGGGTGACGAACCAGGCACCGTCCCGCACGGCGGCGGTCAGCTCGGGCCTGAGCCGGTAGCCGTCGAACAGCACCGGCCCGGCCAGCCGGATGCGCCCGTCGGCGCCGATCTCGACGGCCACGCCGTCGAGGGGAACGCCGTCGTACACGCAGCCGCCGCAGGTCTCACTCATCCCGTACGTCGTGAAGACCCGGCCGCCGCGCGAGCGCGCCGTCTCCACCAGGTCGGGCGGCGGCGCGGCCCCGCCCAGCAGGATCGACCGGAAGCCGCTCAGGTCGACGCCGGCGTCGAGGAGGCGGCGGAGCTGGGTCGGCACCACCGAGATGTGGGCCGCGCCCGATCCCGCCACCCGCGACACGTCGAAGCGCGGGTGGATCACCGGGTCGGTGCCGGCGACCAGGGAACGTACGAGCACCTGGACACCCGCGATGTGACTGGTCGGCAGGCAGCACAGCCAGCGGTCGCCGGGCTCGGCGGAGACCCGTGCCAGCGTCGCCGAGGCGGAGTGCCGCAGCGCGGCCGCCGACAACTCCACGACCTTCGAGGCGCCGGTCGACCCGGAGGTGGCGATCAGCACCGCCGTGTCGTCGGCCACCGCCGGGCCGGGCGCGCAGTCGTGGCGCCGTCTCCCGTGGGGGGTCTCCACCCACGACGGGCGCAGCACGTCGAGCAGCCGGGCCAGGGCCGGGGCGGGCAGGTCGGGGGAGAGGGGGCAGATCGCCGGGCCGCTGCCGTCGAGCGCCGCCTCGAGACGGCGGAACAGCAGGGGGCCGGGCGGCAGGACGACGGCGTGCAGGCTTCGGCTCATGACGCGGCCCAGCCTAGCCCAGGTTGATTCTTCAATTACTATGTGAAGGCCGGCACTTGGAGTCCGACGATGTCCCGGGGACACCGCCCGCCGGACCCCACCACCGGCACGCTTGAATAGAGCGGGCGCCGACAGGCAGCGGGCCGCCGGCGGGCTGGAAAGGAACACCGCATGGTCTCCGAGCTGTTCGACCCGGACGCGTGGAAGGCGGTCGAGGGCTTCGACTTCACCGACATCACGTACCACCGGGCGGTCGACCAGGGCACGGTGCGCATCGCGTTCGACCGGCCGGAGGTCCGCAACGCGTTCCGCCCGAAGACCGTCGACGAGCTGTACCGCGCGCTCGACCACGCCCGGATGTCCAGCGACGTCGGGTGCGTGCTGCTCACCGGCAACGGCCCGTCGCCCAAGGACGGCGGATGGGCGTTCTGCTCGGGCGGTGACCAGCGGATCCGCGGCCGGGACGGCTACCGGTACGCCGAGGGCGAGACCGCCGACACGATCGACCCCGCCCGCGCGGGCCGGCTGCACATCCTGGAGGTGCAGCGGCTGATCCGGTTCATGCCGAAGGTCGTCATCTGCGTCGTCCCCGGCTGGGCGGCCGGCGGCGGGCACAGCTTGCACGTCGTCGCGGACCTGACGCTCGCCAGCCGCGAGCACGCGCGGTTCAAGCAGACCGACGCGGACGTCGCCAGCTTCGACGGCGGGTTCGGCTCGGCCTACCTGGCCCGGCAGGTGGGACAGAAGTTCGCCCGGGAGATCTTCTTCCTGGGTGACACGTACGACGCCGAGGCGGCCCACCGCATGGGCATGGTCAACGCCGTCGTGCCGCACGCCGAGCTGGAGCGGACCGCGCTGGAGTGGGCACGGAAGGTCAACGGAAAGAGCCCCACCGCGCAGCGGATGCTGAAGTACTCCTTCAACCTCATCGACGACGGTCTGGTCGGCCAGCAGGTCTTCGCCGGTGAGGCGACCCGGCTGGCGTACATGACCGACGAGGCCGCCGAGGGCCGCGACTCCTTCCTTGAGAAGCGCGCCCCCGACTGGTCCCGTTTCCCCTGGTACTACTGACCGGCCCGTGCACGAGCGGGCGACGCGCGGCCCTAAGGTAAAGGCGGGAAGCAACGTCTCCGGACAGGGGGTCAGGCCATTGCGCGGGTTCGCCATCCCGATGCGCACGCGGTTTCGCGGGGTGACACGGCGAGAGGGGATGCTGGTGCGGGGACCGGCCGGATGGGGGGAGTTCTCCCCTTTTCCGGAGTACGGGCCGAAGGAGTGCGCCCGCTGGCTCGCTGCGGCCCAGGAGGCGGCGCATGACGGATGGCCGCCGCCGCTGCGCTCCCGCATCCCGGTGAACGTCACGGTGCCGGCGGTCGACGCGGAGACCGCCCACCGGATCGCCCGCGTGTCCGGCTGCCGCACGGCCAAGGTGAAGGTCGCCGAGCCCGGGCAGACGGAGGCGGACGACCTCGCGCGGGTCGAGGCGGTCCGCGACGCGCTCGGCCCCGGCGGCAGGGTCCGGGTGGACGCGAACGGCGCCTGGGATCCCGACACCGCCGTCCGCATGCTGCGGCTCCTCGGTGAGCTGGAGTACGCCGAGCAGCCCTGCGCGACGCTGGACGAGCTCGCCGCCGTGCGCCGCCGCGTCGAGACGCCGATCGCCGCCGACGAGTCGATCCGCCGCGCCGAGGACCCGTTGCGCGTCCGGGCGGCCGGGGCCGCCGACGTCGTCGTGCTCAAGGTGCAGCCCCTGGGCGGGGTGCGCGCCGCCCTGCGCGTGGCCGAGGCGTGCGGGCTGCCGGTGGTGGTCTCCAGCGCGGTCGAGACCTCGGTCGGGCTCGCCGCGGGCGCGGCGCTGGCCGCCGCGCTGCCCGAGCTGCCGTACGCCTGCGGCCTCGGAACCCTCTCGCTGCTGGAGGGCGATGTCGTGACCGACCCGCTCACGGTGACCGACGGCGCGATCGACGTGCGCCGCCCGGAGGTCGACGAGGACGCCCTGCGACGGTACGAGGCCGGCGGCGCGGCCTGGCGGCGCCGGGCGGCCGAGGCGCAGCGTGAGCTGGGCGGGGCCCCGCTGGTGACGGACGCCGAGGGCGTGCGATGAACCCGGCGACCGCGCTGGCGACCGTGCTGGTCGACGAGCTGACGCGCTGCGGGATGACCGACGCCGTGCTGGCCCCCGGCTCGCGGTCCGCGCCCCTGGCCCTGGCGCTGCACCAGCAGTCGAAGATCCGGTTGCACGTGCGGTTCGACGAGCGGTCGGCGTCGTTCCTGGCGCTCGGGATCGCCAAGCGCAGCGGCCGCCCGGTCGCGGTGATCTGCACGTCGGGGACGGCCGCCGCGAACTTCCATCCGGCCGTCGTCGAGGCGCACGAGGCGGGCGTGCCGCTGCTGATCCTGACCGCCGACCGGCCGCCGGAGCTGCGCTACACCGGCGCGAACCAGACGATCGACCAGGTCAAGCTGTACGGCACGGCGGTGCGCTGGAGCTGTGAGGTCGGCGTGCCGGAGGAGCGCCCCGGGATGGTGGCGTACTGGCGGTCGCTGGCCAGCCGTGCCTGGCACGCGGCCCTGGAGCCCGACCCGGGCCCGGTCCACCTGAACCTCGCGTTCCGCGAGCCGCTCATCCCCGATGGGGACGAGGACTGGTGCGAGCCCCTGGAAGGCGACGTCACCGGCGCCTGGACGAAGGTGCGCGCCGCGACGCCGGGCTCGGTGCTGCACGTGCCCCCGACCCGCCGTGGCGTCCTCGTGGTCGGCGATGGCGCGGTCAACGTCAAGCGCTACGTCGCGGCGGCGTCGATGGCGGGCTGGCCCGTGCTGGCCGAGCCGAACGGCAACGCCCGCTACGGCGACCACGCCCTGTCGGCACACCACTTCCTGCTGGGCGTGCCGGAGTTCGTCGACCGGCACCACCCGGACGTGGTGGTGACGCTGGGCAAGCCGGGCCTGTCCCGCCCGCTGCTGTCGTTCCTGCGCCGCGCCGAGCAGCACGTCGTCGTCTCCCCGTCGCTGGCGCGCTGGCCGGACCCGGTCCGGTCGGCCACGCAGGTGGCCCAGGAGGCGGAGATCCCGGCCGTGTCGGGCGACGACTCGTGGCTGAAGTCCTGGCGGACCGCCGACCTGATCGCGCGCAACGCGGTCGACTCGGTCCTGGACTCCACCGACGAGCTGACCGAGCCCAGACTCGTCCGTGACCTCGTCGCGACGATCCCCGGCGGCTCGCTGCTGCTGGCGTCGGCGAGCATGCCGATCCGTGACCTGGACCAGACGATGCACCCGCGCCGGGGCATCCGCATCCTCGCCAACCGGGGCGCGAGCGGCATCGACGGCCTCGTCTCGACGGCGATGGGCGCGGCGCTGGCGCACGGCAACCGCGCCTACGCCCTGCTGGGCGACCTGGCCTTCCTGCACGACCAGAACGGCCTGGTCATCGGCCCGCAGGATCAGCGGCCGGACCTGGCCATCATCGTGATCAACAACGTCGGTGGCGGGATCTTCTCGCTGCTGCCGCAGGCGTCGTTTCCCGAGTCGTTCGAGCGGGTCTTCGCCACGCCGCACCAGGTGGACATCGCCTCCATCACGGCGGCGCACGGCATCCCGTACGCCCGGCTGGAGTCGCTGAACGACCTGCCGAAGGTCGTGGCCAGGGAGGGGCTGCGGATCGTGGAGGCGCGCACCGACCGCGCGGCCAACGCCGAGTTCCACGCCCGCATGCGCGAGGCGGCGCAGGACGCGGTCCGGTCGCTCCTCGGCGTGTGACCCGCGCTCCGCGCCTCACCCGCTCGGAGAGTCGGCGATCCGGATGTCGTGGTCGGCGCCGCCGGCGGCGAAGTCCAGCAGCCGGGCGCCCTCCTCGAGGAGCGCCGTACGGTCCAGGGCGGGCAACGGGGCGTACGGCTCGACGGTGAGCACCGCGCGATCCCGCTCGCGGGTGATCCGCCAGGTGCCGTGCACGAAGCCGTTGATGAGGAACACCGGCCGTGGAGAATCGTTCGGGGTGGCGAGCCGCCGGCGATGCTCCTCGGGGAGCACGCGGGTACGGTCCGCGTGCGACCGCAGCAGGTTGTCGTACTCGGGAAGGAAACGGGGCGGAGCGGGCGTCTCCGGGCCGGGCCGTGGGGCGTCGGGAAGGTCGAGCAGTTCGGTGCCCTTCTCGTCGCGGAGGGACAGCAGGCGGGGCCGGAGCCGGTCGACCACCTCGCGCTGCCGGGTGAGGCCCGACCAGCTCTGCAGGTCCTTGACCGATGCCGGGCCGTACGCGGCCAGGTAGCGGAGCACCATCGCCTCCGGCGAAGGGGCCGCCGACAGAGGCCGGCCCAGCCATGACTCGGCCGACGTGTGCACCGCCTGCCCGCCCCGCCCCCACATGCCCCGGGGCGGCAGCTGCACGAGCGGCACCTGGGTGCGCACGACCGCGGTGAGCGCGCCGGGATCACGCTCCGGCAGGTGTTCGGCGAGCGCCGCGCCGAGGTCCGCGAACGTGCGCGGCCGCTCTTCGACGATCGCCCGGCCGGCGGACTCGACCTCTTCGAGGTCGAGTCCGGTCAGGTGCCGGCTGTAACCCGTCTTGAGGGCGCGGTCGAGCACGGGCTGGACGAGGGGGCGCAGCTCGAGGCAGTCGGCGGCGCTGACCAGGTGGATCGTGCCGCGGATCAGCGCGACGCGGACGAGGTCGCGGCCCTCGATCCGGTCCGCGAGGTCCTCGGTGCGGAAGCCCGCGAGCCGGGTCCATAGTCCGACGTACGGCGCGAGCGGGGCCTGGGCCTGCATCGCGATCAGGTGTTCCACCGTCCGGACGGCCGGCATGGTCTCGCGGACGAGCAGCATCTGGCGGGCGAGCAGCGCCCGGTTCAGCGCCCGCCGGCCGAGGACGCCCTCTGCCGCCGTGGTGGGGGACGGGGCCGGCTCGGGGGAACGAAGCATCTCCATGATCGGCACCGTACGGCGGATTGCGGTCGGTTTCCGGCCGCAATGACCCTTCGGTCAGCGGTGGCCGAACCGGCCCAGGTCGAGATCCAGGTCGACCTCGAATCCGATGTTCGTCCGCAGCCGGCCGTGATGGACGCCGGTCGGCACGTATGCCCGGATGGACGGATCGAGCTCGTAGGTGTAGGCGACCGGCCGGTGGCCGTCCCGCTCGATCCGCCAGAGATACCTGATCCCGGCCTCCGAGTACTTGATCGGCTTCGTGAATCGATCGCGGTCCTCCGAGTCGGGAGAGACCACCTCGACGACGAGCCGTACTTCTTCGGGGAGGTAGTACGTGCGGTCGAGATCGTCCGGCCGCTGATCCGCGACGACCATCACGTCAGGTTCCGGACGCTGCCGCAGGCCGAGCTTGACGGTCATCTCCCGCACGACGGTGAGACCCGCCGGCGGACGGATGCCCAGCCGTGCGTCGGTCAGCAGGTCGACCACCAGCATGTGGAACTTGGTCTGCGGTGACATCAGGACGAGGGCTCCGTCGATCAGCTCCACATGCTTCGGGGCGTCGGGCGGGAGGGCGTCCAGATCGTCCGACGTCCAGCCGCCCTCCGGCCCGGGATAGAGCCACTCGGGCAGTGAGGTCATAACAGACATGATTCCCCAATGCTCGGTGCCGGTGGCTTGGCGGAAGCCTAACACGCAGAGTTGAATTCCATCACTGATCGTCACCGGCTGCCATCGTGGAGGGTGGTGCGGAGGGCGGTGGTGTCCTCCTCGGTCCAGCCGTGGCGTTCGAGCCAGCCGAGCGGGCCGCCGAAGCGCTCGTCGACGACCGCGAGGAACTTCTCCATCGTCTGCGGGTGCGGCATGTGCGTGTCGGCGGGCCGTGAGTCGAGGTCCTGCGCGTAGATGGGGCTGGAACGCAGGCGGGCGAGGATCGCCTCCAGGCGTTCGCCGGTCGCCGCGTAGTCGGCGACGATCTCCTCACGGGGCACGCCCGCGACATGCAGGGCGAAGGCGATGACGACGCCGGTGCGGTCCTTGCCCGCGGCGCAGTGAACGATCGAGGTGCCCACGGGGATGACCCGCAGGGCGCGCACGACGGAGTCGGGCCGGTCGGCGAGGTAGCCGAGGTAGTGGCCCACGGAGCGGTCGGTCTCCGGGCCGTCCTCCTGACGGTTCTGCCAGGGCAGAATCTTGTCCGTGTCGATCGTGTCGGCGTCGACGTCGGTGTAGCGGCCGCCCTCGGTGAACAGGGACAGGTGGTGGATCGTGACCGCGGGCTCGCGGGTGAGCGGGCCGGGACCGGTGAGGTTCACCTCGGACTCGCTGCGCAGGTCGACGACGTTGCGCAGGCCGCGGCCGGTGACCAGGTGGCGGATGTCGGCCGGGGTGAGGTCCTGCAGGTTGTCCGAGCGCAGCAGCGCGCCGGGACGAATGGCGCCGCCGTCCGCCGTGGGCAGGCCGCCCAGGTCCCGCACGTTGACCGCGCCTTCCAGTTCGATCCATTCGCTCATGACCTGGACCTTATCGGGCGCGGGTGGCCGTTCCTCGTCGTGCGGGGGCGCGCCGATCGGCGGGCCGGTGACGGGGCGGGTATGCGCTCCGTCCCGGCCGGAGGGGTGCTGCTTCCGGCCGGGACGGGCGCCGCTCAGCGGCTCAGCCGCCGGAACCGCCGTACGGACAGGGAGAAGAAGACCAAGGTGATCAGTACCGGCCACAGGACGGCGAGCAGGAGGGAGTGACGGGCGGCCCAGGATCCGCCGCCCCATCCGGGGTTCCCGAACAGCTCCCGGGTCGCCGACACCGTGGCCGAGAGCGGGTTCCACTCGGCGATCGCCCCGAGCCAGCCGGGCATGGTGGACGGTGCGGCGAAGACGTTGGACAGGAAGCCGACGGGCCACACCAGGATCTGCACTGCCACGAGCAGCTGCGGGTCGCCGGCGACGAGACCGAGGTAGATCCCGGCCCACAGCAGGGCGAAGCGCAGGAGCAGCAGCAGCGCGATCGCCCAGAGGGCCCGTGCCGTGCCGTCGTGCCAGCGCCAGCCGACGGCGAGCCCGCAGGCCAGCATCAGGGCGAGGGTGAGCGCGGAGTGGAGCAGGTCGGCGGCGGCACGACCGGTGACCACCGCCGAGGAGGCCATCGGCAGGGAGCGGAACCGGTCGGTGACGCCCTTGGCCGCGTCCCCGCTGACGGCGGCGAACGTGGTCTCCAGCCCGAACGCCATCGTCATCGCGTACATCCCCGGCAGCAGGAACTCGGCGTAGCCACCGCCTCCGGGCACCCGCATCTGGCCGCCGAACAGGTAGCGGAACATCAGGACGATCATGATCGGGAAGAGCAGGCCGACGACGACCTGGGCGGGCTGCCGCGCCCAGTGCGTCAGGGCGCGGCGGGTCAGTGTCCATCCGTCGGCGAGGGCCCAGCGCAAGCGGGCCGCGGGCGTGCGGGGGAGTGAGGGAACGTGGCCGGTCATGCCGGCACCTCCTGTTCGTCGTGGCGGGCGTCGCCGGCGCGGTGCCCGGTCAGGTGCAGGAACACCTCGTCGAGGGTCGGGCGCCGTAGCGCGATGTCCTCGGCGTCGATGCCCGCGTCGGCCAGCGCCCGGACGACCTGGGTGAGTGCCGTGGCGCGGTCGCGCACCGGCGCGCCGGCGCGGCGCAGGTCCGCGTCGACCTCGGCCGTGGTCCCGCTGACGCGGCTCAGGAGCTCGGCGGCGGCGGGCAGCGCGGCCGGATCCCGGACGACGACGTCGATCCGGTCGTCGCCGGTACGGGCCTTGAGCTCGTCGGGCGTGCCCTCGGCGACGACCCGGCCGTGGTCGACCACCGAGATGGTGTCGGCGAGGTGGTCGGCCTCGTCCAGGTAGTGGGTGGTGAGCAGCACCGTGGTGCCCTCCCGGGCGAGCGCGCGGACGGCGTCCCACATCTCCAGGCGGCCGCGCGGGTCCAGCCCGGTCGTCGGTTCGTCCAGGAACAGCACGGCGGGCGCGAGGATGAGCGCCGCGGCGAGGTCGAGACGCCGGCGCATGCCGCCGGAGTAGCGACCGACGGGCTTCGCCCCCGCGTCGCCCAGGCCGAAGCGGTCGAGGAGCTCGGCGGCGCGGGCCCGCGCGGCGCGCGCGCCCAGGTGGTGCAGCCGCCCGAACAGTTCCAGGTTCTGCCGGCCGCTGAGGATCTCGTCGACCGCCGTGCGCTGGCCGAGCAGCCCGATCCTGTGGCGGACCTCGGCGGGCCGGCTGAGGACGTCGAATCCGGCGACGGTCGCGCGGCCCTCGTCGGGCCGGAGCAGAGTGGTCAGGATCCGTACGGTCGTCGTCTTGCCCGCGCCGTTCGGCCCCAGGAGCCCGCGGACGGCGCCGGCGGGCACCGCGAGGTCCAGGCCGTCCAGGGCGGCGGTGTCGCCGTACCGCTTGCGCAGGCCTTCGGCGGCGACGGCCAGGTCGGTCGTGGTCATCCCATCCCCTTAACTCAGTACGTCGTACGGAGTAGTGTGCGGGATAGAATACCGTACGCCATACGGAGTTCGCGCCACGGAGCCGGGTCGGAGACAATCGCGAGGTGACGACGGAGTACAGCGGCAGCGGCGACCCCACGCGGACCATGGAGCTGCTCTGGGGCGTGCGGGCGCGCCCCCGGCGGGGACCGAAGCCGCGCCTGACGACCGAGCAGATCACCCGGGCCGCCATCGAGGTCGCCGACGCCGAGGGCCTGTCCGCGCTGTCGATGCGGCGGGTCGCCGAACGCCTGGGCGTGGGCGCCATGTCGCTCTACACGTACGTCCCCGGCAAGGCGGAACTGATCGACCTGATGGTCGACGCCGTCTACGGTGAGCGCTCAGGCCCGGTCGAGACGCCCGGCGGCTGGCGGGAGCGGCTCGAGCGGGTCGCCCGCGCCAACTGGACCCTGTATCGGCGGCATCCCTGGATGCTCCAGGTCGCGACGGCCCGCCCGGCCCTCGGCCCGAACACGCTGGCCAAGTACGACGAGGAACTGCGCGCGGTGGAGGGGATCGGGCTGACCGACGTGGAGATGGACGCGGTGCTCACCCTCGTCCTGCAGCACGCGGTGAGCTCGGCGCGCCTGCTCGTCGAGGCGGCCGAGGCGCAGAGCCGTACGGGCATGACGGACGAGGAATGGTGGGCGGCGCACGGTCCGCTGCTGGCGAAGGTCTTCGAAGCCGACCGATATCCCGTCGCCGCGCGGGTGGGCTCCGCCGCGGGCGAGGCCCATCAGGCCGCGCTCAGCCCGGAGTACGCCTTCGAGTTCGGTCTCGCCCGGATCCTGGACGGGATCGGCGTGCTCGTGGAGTCCCGCTCGGGCTGAGCCCCGGATCGGCGAGACTGGGAGGGTGTCAGCCCTCGATGGCGTACTGCATCGCGCGCAGTTTGGTCTGGGTCTCCTCGAGCTCGGCGGCCGGGTCGGAGCCGGCGACGATGCCGCCACCGGCGTACAGGCGGGCGCGCGGCCCCTCGACCTGCGCGCACCGCAGCGCGATGCCCCACTCGCCGTCGCCCCGGGCGTCGATCCAGCCGACGGGCCCGGCGTAACGGCCGCGGTCCATGGCCTCCAGCTCGCGGATCAGGTCCAGGGCGGTGTCGGTGGGCGTACCGCCGACCGCGGGCGTCGGGTGCAGCGCGCCGACGACGTCCAGGACCGAGCGGTCCTCCTCGAGCCGGCCGCGTACGGGGGTGGCCAGGTGGATGAGGTTCGACAGGCGCAGGATCTCCGGCTCCGCGGGCACCGTCAGGTCCCGGCAGAGCGGGGCCAGTGCGGCGCGGACCATGTCGGCCGCGTACGAGTGCTCCTCCCGGTCCTTGGCCGAGGCGAACAGGGTGCTGGCGGCGCTGGAGTCGCTGTCCGAGCCGCGTGCGATCGTCCCGGCCAGCACGAGCGACTCGACCTGGCCGCCCATGCGCCGGACGAGCAGTTCGGGCGTCGCTCCGACCAGCCCGGCGCACGCGAACGTGTAGCAGGACGGGAAGCGGTCGGCGAGACGCCGGAGCAGGATCCGGCTGTCGATCGGCTCGTCGGCCACGGCCAGCAGGTCGCGGGCGAGAACGACCTTGGACAGGTGTCCCGCGCGGATGCGCCGCACGGCGGCGGCCACGGCCCGCATGTGCCGCGGCGCGGTGACGTCGCCGTCGGCCCACCGGACGGCGGCGGGCGGCGCCGGGGGCCGCAGGAGGGTCAGCGGGTCGGGGCGCTCGCCGATCGTGGTGTACCAGGCCTGGCCGTCACGGCGGCCGAGGACGGTGCGCGGCACGATCAGCACCGAGTCCCCGGAACGGGGGTCGAAGGAGAAGCTGCCGAACGCGACCGGCCCGGACCCGGGCACCCGCAGGGGATCGTCGACCGTGGCGGCGTCGAACAGCGCCGTGAGCCACTGCCGCGCCCACGTGAAGCGGTCCTCGCCCGGCGGGACGGCGACGCGCGCGGCCTCGCCCCAGCCGACGAGCCCCTCCCCGTGGCGTACCCAGGCCAGGACGGACGAGTGGGGGAGTCGCGCCAGCAGGTCCTCTGGCGTGCGCACGGGAACGGTGCGTACGGCGAGCTGTTCCGGCAGTCCAACGGCGAGGGTCACGAGACCTTACTGTACGGGAGATTTGAACCCGTTCAAACAGCAGGGTCTTGTGAGATTCGCGGGCTTTGCGCCTCATTTCCGGCGACTGATGCCCGCATGGGAGAGTAGCCGCCTGCTCGTCCTCCAAACATCGCGACATATCGGTTGGCGGGCGGACGCGGAGGCGCTTCACCCGCCGTGCCATTCCGTCCTCGGGGTTCGCCGGGTGCCCGCCGTGCCGAGGGAACGGCCGGGTGTCCGCCACACCGGGCGACCGCCGCACGGGGCGACCGCCGCACCGGGGAACCGCCGGATCGCGGCCGCCACCGTCAGGGACGCCCGCGGCCGGCGGCGGGGGGTCAGTACGACTGCAGCTCCAGCAGGTTGCCGTCCGGGTCGCGGAGCAGGGCGTTACGGAGGGTCGGGCCCCACTCCGGCCGGTCGGACGGGGCCGCGACCGGCTTCGCGCCGTGGCGCAGGCACAGCGTGTATCCCGCGTCGACGTCGGCGACCCGGCCGACGAGCATGACGCCGTCCTGGGCCGGCGCGTCGGCCGGCAGGTCCGCGGTGCCGGCGGCCGCGGCCATCGCCGCGCGGCTGAACAGGGCGAGCACTCCCTCGCCTTCGACGTCCCAGCTGGCGTAAGGCCCGGCCGCGCCGCCGCGCGCGACGGTCGCGCCGGCCAGCTCGGGCAGCACCGCGTCATAGAACCCGAAGCACTCGGCGAACCGGCTGACCAGCAGACGGGGATACAACACGTCCATGACGTCTCCAAATTCGTAGGTGCAGACCCATTATTGGTTCGCACCCTACACTGTGCGGAATGGAAGAGACACCGCCCAGCCTGCTGGCGCTGACCCCGTACCTGCTGTCGCGCGTGGGGAAGGCGGCGCGCGGCCGGATCATCGAGCGCCTCGCGGCGCGCGACCTGCGCCTCTGGCACATGGCCGTCCTGGCGGCGCTGGCGGACTTCGGCCCGCAGGCACAACGCGACCTCGCGGCCCGCCTGAGGATCGATCCGAGCGACGTGGTCAAGGTCCTCGACGACCTGGCCGCCGCCGGCCACGTCGAGCGGGCCCGGGACCCCGCCGACCGGCGCCGGGTCACCGTGACCCTCACCGCGGCCGGCCGTACGGCCCTCGCGGACCTGACCTCCGAGACGACGGCCCTGGAGGAGGAGGTCCTGGCGCCCCTCGACGAGCGGGAACGCGCGGTGCTGCACGCGCTACTGCGCCGGGTCTTCGCCCACCTGCACGAGAAGGACCAGGGGGCGTCCGGTGGACGAAGATCCACCGGACGCCCCCTAAGGAATGATGACGGTGGCGCCCGCCGCGGGGACGTCGCCCATCGCCGCGAGGGCCGCCGGAGCGTCCGCCAGGCCGATCGTCCGGGTGATGAGGAGGTCCGGCCGTAGTAGGCCGGCCGTGACCATGGCCATCATCGGGCCGTAGGCGTGCGCGGCCATCCCGTGGCTGCCGAGCATCTCCAGTTCCAGGGCGATGACCCGGTGCATCGGCACGATCGCGGGCCCGGCGGCCGGCGGCAGGAGCCCCACCTGGACGTGACGTCCGCGGCGGCGCAGGCTCTCGACCGACGCCGCGCAGGTCGCCGGGCTCCCGAGCGCGTCCAGTGACAGGTGCGCACCGCCGCCGGTGATCTCGCGGACGGCCTCGGCCGCACCGTGGGGACCCTGCACGCACGCGGCCGCGCCGAAACGGCGGGCCAGATCCAGGGCGGCGGGGGAGACGTCGACCGCGACGACCCGCGCCCCGCACGCCGCGGCGATCATGACGGCGGACAGCCCGACTCCGCCGCAGCCGTGCACCGCCACCCACTCGCCCGGCCCGAC
The DNA here is from genome assembly GCF_024055725.1 of Actinoallomurus spadix. GTDB lineage: Bacteria > Actinomycetota > Actinomycetes > Streptosporangiales > Streptosporangiaceae > Actinoallomurus > Actinoallomurus spadix. The sequence goes on from NZ_JAMXMX010000001.1 coordinate 284,133, forward strand.
GCGCCCTTGCGCGGTGACCGCCCGGAAGGCCGTCGCGAACCGGCAGCCCAGAGCGGCCGCCGTCGCGTACGCCAGGTCACCGGGCAGGGACACGAGGTTGACGTCGGCGTTGTCGATCGCGACATACTCCGCGAACGACCCCCAGTGGCTGAAGCCGGGCTGCGTCTGCCGCTCGCACACCTGCTGGTCGCCGGCCGCGCACGCCGCGCACCGGCCGCACGCGCAGACGAACGGCACGGTCACCCGGTCGCCGGCCCGCCACCCCGTGACGTCCGGGCCGGCCGCGGCGACGACGCCCGCCAGCTCGTGCCCGGGCACATGCGGAAACCGTGTGATGTCGGGATCGTGGCCCATCCATCCGTGCCAGTCGCTGCGGCACAGCCCGGTCGCCTCCACCCGGATCACCACCCCGGCGCGGGGCGGCTCGGGATCGGGCACCTGCCGTACCTCGGGCATCCGCCCGAACCCGTCATACGCCACCGCTCGCACCGGTCCGCCCCTCTCTCGGCTCCGGCTCACCGTACCGACGCCGCCGGCGGACGGAATGCGCGGGTCGGCGAGCTCATGGGCGGATTCACGTCACGGGCGAGGCAGGGACGCCACATTCGTTGACGGAAATATAGCGCGACGGTTATATTCCCTGGATGAGCGCGACCTTTGACGTACTGGCCGAACCCGCCCGTCGCCGCATCCTGGACCTTCTGCTCGAGCGTCCCCGCCTGGTCGGAGAGCTGACCGAGGCGCTCGGCCTTACCCAGCCCGGCACCTCGAAGCACCTGCGGGTCCTGCGCGAGGCGGGCCTGGTCACGGCGCGTCCCGAGGCGCAGCGCCGGTGGTACGAACTGCGCCCCGAACCGCTGGCCGAGGTGGACGCGTGGCTGGCGCCCTACCGCCGGCTGTGGTCCGGCTCGCTCGACGCGCTGGAGCGGGACCGGGACACGATGGGGACCGGCGGCGCGTGACACCGATCCTGGGAACCGCGGACGGCCGCCGGCCGGGGAGGTGTGCCCGGCCGTGCTCGAAGATCCTGGAGCGGCCTTATGCCGCGCGGGTCGAGGCGAGGTAGACGACGTCGGGTTCGCCGCGCGCGACCTCGACCGGATGCGCGGACACGCGCGCGAACCGCTCCCGCAGGCGATCCTCGAACACGGTGACGGCGGCGGCGCTCCAGACCGCGAGGACGCCGCCGGGCCGGAGTCGGCCCGCCAGCAGGTCCAGCCCCTCGGGGCCGTAGAGCGCGGTGTTGCCGTCGCTGACCGTCCACTCCGGGCCGTTGTCGATGTCCAGGCAGATCGCGTCGTACGGCTTGCCCGGCGTGCGCAGCCAGACCAGGAGGTCCGCGCACTCGACACGTACGCGGGGGTCGTCGAGGGCGCCCTCGGAGTACGGCCGGAGCGGTCCGGAGTGCCAGCCGATCACCGCCGGCTCCCGCTCGACGACCGTCACCCGGCGGGTGTCCGGCGAGTGCACGGCCTCGGCGAGGGAGAATCCCACGCCCAGCCCGCCGATGAGCACGTGGGCCGGCCGGGCGAGCCGCTCCAGGGCGGCGCGCACCAGGAGGCGCTCGGACGCGCCGGCCCGGGTGTCCATCAGGAACACTCCGTTGCTGATGATCTCGAAGTGCTCGCCGTCACCGCGTAGGACCAGCTCGCCGTGCGGGCCGGTCCGCCGATCACAGACCTCCATGAGCCGCCAGCCTACCCCGCAAGATCACCGGCCGAGGCGGTGATTGGAATGTGACGGAGAGTCGTCATTCGAGGTCGGCGGGCCGAATAGGTGCTCAACGAAAGGGAATGACCAGCCCCGTACAGCTTCGTACGGAAGGGGGAGCCGATGGGTCTCCTGGACAAGCTGAAGAACACGATGGAGAAGGCGAAGGGCCGCGGCAAGGAGGCCGCGGGCCGAGGAGCCCGTGATCCGTACCTGGAGTCCGAAGGGCGCAGGGACCGGATGAAGGGCGGCGCCAAGCAGGCCGGCGAGCAGGCCAAGGACGCCGCGAAGGAGGTCCGTCGCACCTTCGAACGGTGAGAGACCGACAAGGAGGTTGCCGCCAGGTGCCCTGGCGGCAACCTCGCATGTCGGGCCCCGACGGTGCGGCCGCCGCTGCGTGAAAGAGAACGCGAACCCTCCGTCGATCTCATGTTCCGCAATGCCGCCACCGGCACATGCGTCGGCTCTGACGGCGGCAGCCACGTCGACCCCTTGATGGTGCAGCCCTGTGAACAGCGCGGACGCCCGCCAGGTACGGCATGAGCACCTCAGGGATGGTGGCGGCGGCGCTCCCTGATCACGCGCTCACCAAGGTGTGCCTGAGCCGAACGGAGGCTCTGGCCGGGAATCCGTGAAGCGGAGTGAGCACCCCAAAGTGCCGCAGCTCAGATTGAGTCGTCTGCCGGTGAACCCGAACGCGGTGGGGTTCGTACGCCTTGCCAAGGGGTCCGCCTTGGACCGCCGCGCCGTCGTGTGGAGGAGCTACACGGACGACCGGCCATCTCTCACCGCGACCGATCTCGTCACCGGAGGTGGATCGTGAGCTGCGGGAGGACGCCGGACCGGGGACCGACCGGGTCGGAGCCCTGGACGACGCCGGCCGGGCCGCGCAGGGACGGCTCGGCGAGGCGTCGCGCCGCCAGGTGTCCTCAGCGGGAGGGACGTCCCGCAGCAGGTGGTCGGCGCGCCGCCGGCCGCGGCGCCGCCCGCGATCTGATTCAGACCTAAGGAGAGCGATCTTGTCTAAGTCAGGACCCGGCGAGCGCTCGGAGTCGCTGGGTATCCGCCGGCCGGTGGCGTTGCCCAAGGCGGACATCGAGGGAACCGCAGACCTGGCGCCGGCCACCGGCGCCGAGCCGGCCCAGGAGGTCGACCGGCCCGCCACCGAGGAGGAGAAGGCCGCCGAGACCGCGACTCCCGAGGGGGAGAAGGCCGGCGAGACCGGAGAGCGGCCGAAGGACACGTCGCCGGCGGCGGCCAGCAGCCTCCGCCGGGCGCGTACACCTCCATGTCCCCGTCGGCGACCCCGACCTCGAAGCCCTCCGCGCACGCGACGCCCACCCCGGGGGCCAGCAAGAGCGCCGCTTCCAAGACCTCCGGCAAACCTTCACCTAGCGCCCATGCCGCCCATAAGGGTGGTTCGTCGAGTAAAACAGCCAGCAAGGGTGGTTCCTCGGTCGGAGCGGCCAGCAAGGGCGGTTCCTCGAGCAAGTCGGCCCACAAGGGCGTTCCGGCGAGTGAGAAGCCGACGTCGGGTGGGAACCCGTACACACTCGAGGTCCACGCGACCTACGACATCAACCCGGGGAAGACCCTGCGCACGAACCGCCTCGCGCTGACCATGCAGAAGGGCGGCAACCTCGTACTGCGTGACACGACCGGCAAAATCGTCTGGTCCACCGGGACGCATCAGGCCGGCGCGTACGCCGAGTTCCAGACCGACGGCAACCTGGTCGTCTACGTCAACGGCAGACACGCGGTCTGGGCGTCGGGGACGTACGGCCACAACGGCGCGACGCTGGTGCTCCAGACCGACTACAACCTGGTGATCTACGACGGCCACAACGCGCTGTGGGCGAGCCATACGAACAGGTGACCCCCGTGACCGGGCGACGCCGTTCGCGGGGATCTGCCGGGTCCTGGATTCACCGGCTGACCCGGCCCTCCTCGTCTCCGATCGAGCGGTACAGGATTTCGGCGTCGCTCCAGGCGTCCTCCGCCGCGCCGTGGTGGTTCTGCCGGTGCCACGCGACTCCGGTCAGCTCGCGGGCGTACGCCTGGAGTGCGGGGGCGCCGATCTCCTGGGCCAGAGTCGCGGCCCGGTCGAGGTAGCCCACGGCCGCGTCGTACCGCTCCGCCTTGATCTCGATGGCACCGAGATTGATCAGATCGATCGCCCGGCCCTCTCTGTCGCGTTTCGGCCGGGCCCGGTGGGCCAGGCGCAGGTCATTGCGGGCGGCGTCGAGGTCGCCGTTGTCGGCGTGGCACACCGCCCACTCCGTCTTGAGCTGGCTGAAGTAGGGCACGTGGCCATGCCCGAGGGCATCGGCCTCGGTGAGCAGGCGCTGTGCCTCGTCGACGCGCCCGCGGCCGCGCGCGACCGCGGCCATGCGGATGTAGGCGACCGCTCGGGCGGTGGCGTCGCCGGTCTCGGCCCCGCGGGCCAGCATCGCCTCGGCGACGTCCACGCGCTCACGGTCACGCTGCTCGCGGGAGAACCAGCGGTCCAGCGCCTCGGCGATCGCCCAGAGGCCGGCCGCCGCGCGCATCGGCGGCTTCGGCACGCCGAGCAGGGCCAGCAGGGTGACGTCATGGACGGCGAACCACCGCGTCGCGTCGAGGTCGTGCTCGCCACCGAGCATGCGGGCGTTGTCCTGGGCGAGGCCGGCGTAGAAGTCGGCGAGTCTGACCTGCACCCGCGCGGTCTCCCGGGGAGGAACCGGATCGGCGAGGCTCACGGCGGACGGGACCACCCGGGCCCCGGAGGAGCTGCGCTGGACGAGGAACCTCCGGCTGAGCTCGGCCAGGTGCCGGTCCGCCTCCTGCAGCGAGATCCCGCCGAGCGCGGCGATGGCGGCGTCGGTGAACTCCGCGTCGGGTGCGGCGACGAGTTGTGACAGCAGCCGCCGCGCGGCGCTGGGCGCCCGCGTGAGGACCATCGCCATGATGGCGTGCAGTTCGAGGATCTCGCCGCCGTCCTTCAACACGCGCAGGAGCCCCGCGAACGTCTCGCCGGGGTTCTGGGCCAGCCAGCGTCCCAGCAGGATCGCGACGCGTGGGTGCCCGAGCGGGTAGTGCTCGGCCAGCTCGCGGGCCGCGGCCGGATCGGCCTGTGCCCGCGCTCGGATGGAGTTGCGTGCGGTATCGGGGGAGTGCCACCGGTGCCGGAGCCGGTCCAGCAGGGTCTTCGGCGTCGCGCGCGGTGGTTCGCCGGCCTGCCGGCACAGCAGTTCGAGCGCGTGCTCGGGGGCGAGGCCGCTGACCGGCACATCCGGAACGCCGGTCAGCTCGTCGGGGCCGATCGTCCCGGCGATGATCACGAAGGCCCCGGGGACGCCCTCGGCGATCCACCGGACCTCGTTCACGTCCTGGACGTTGTCGATCACGAGCACCAGCCCGCTGCCGCGCAGCTTCTCCACGACCGCCCGGGTGGCGTCGGCGCCGGACAACTGCAGGTCCAGGCCGAGGATCCGCAGCACCGGCATCCGCACCCACCGGTTCCGGTCGCGCAGCAGTGGGATCCGCGACAGGCCGGTTCCGTTCGGCCGCAGCCTGCTCAGGTCCACATAGCGCTGGGACTCCTCGCTCGGGACGAGCCGCCGGGCCGCCGCGACGGCCACCGACGAGGTTCCGATGCCGGGAGGCCCGTGCACCACGACCGTTCCATGGCGGTGCGCCCAGGCGAGGACCGTCTCCATGATGGAGTCACGGCCGACGAGATCGTCGACCCGCGGGAGGTCCTGCGGGATCGGGTCCGGGCCGCGCTCAGACGGCCGGAGCAGTCGCGACACCGAGAACACCAGGATGCCCACGCCGATGACGACCCAGGGCACCCAGGTTCCCACCGCACCCAGTTGATTCGCGGCCACCTCGCCCACGGCCTTGAGCGCGACCGCGCCCGCGAAGGTGACGTATCCGGCGGTCCGCTGGAACCGCGACCTGCCCCGGGAGGTCATCGTCGCACCCCCTGGGTGAAGCCCTGGACCAGCCATTTCCCGGTCCCGAGGACCAGCGTCAGCGGAATCACCGTGGAGACGACGGCTCCGGCCGCCAGCACCCCGGACGAGGTCGTGAACTCGCGCGTCTGGTCGTACAGCACGAACGTCACCTGGCCGGCCTCCGGGCCGCCGAGGAGGAAACCGACCACGAAATCGTTCCAGACGAGGACGAACTCGAGCACCGCGACGGTCAGTACGGCCGGCCAGCTCTCCCGCGCGACGGCGAAGAGCACTGAATCCGGATCCAGCAGGCGGACGCGGTCCGGGTCCGGGCGGGCGGAGACGAACGCGGCGCGCAGCAGCAGCACTGCGAGCGGCACCGCCAACGCGGTGTGCACCAGGGTCAGGGCGGTCGGTGCGCCGAGCAGACGCAGGTCGTCGAACACGCGCCCGAGCTCGACGATCACCGTCTGCGGCGGCACGACCGCGACCACGGTCGTGACCGCGATGAGGATCCGTCCCGTCCGGCGCGACAGTCCGCCTCGCGCGAGCGCGTACGCCGCCGGCACGGCGATGACGACCAGCAGCAGGGCCGCGCCCACCGAGCGCACGGCGGTGTTCGACAGGGCGTCGAGCAGCTCACCGCTGGCGAAGGCGTCCCGGTAGGAGCCGAAGCCGAAACCGCCGCTCCACCACCCGCCGCTCGCGGCGGCCTCCGGCGTGTGCAGCGAGGTGAGCAGCACCACCGCCGGCGGGACGAGCCAGACGGCGATCGCGAGGACCGCGACCACCCGCCCGCGCACGCCGGGCGGGGGCTCCTCCTGCTCCTCCACAGGGTTCGGCCACTGCCGGCTGAGTCCCCACAGCAGGGCCAGCGCCAGCGCCGCGACGCACAGGAACATGACCACGCTGAGCGCTGCCCAGGTGCTCTCGGCGACGTCCAGCCGCCACCGCCACCAGTGCACGCCCGCGACGTCCACCTCGGCCTGCTCCGAACCGGGCGCGGTGATCAGCACCAGCTCGAACACCCGCGCGGCGGCGAGCAGCGCCACGATGAGCACGAGCGCGCCCGCGGGCACCAGAGCGGGCAGCGTCACGGTGGACCATCGTCGCCGGCGGCCGTGCCCGAACGCCTGGGCCATCCGTGTGAGGTCGCGCGGAACGCGGCCCAGCCCGGCCCGGAACACCACGACGGCCAGCCCGGCCCACTGCCAGGCGAACGCCAGTCCGAGCACCGGCCAGATCCCCGGTGATCCGAGGAACCGGCCGCCCAGCGCATCGGCAGGACCGCCCGGGGTGAACAGCAGCCGGAACGCGACCGCGGTCACGAGCGTCGACACCGCGATGGGCGCGGCCAGCACACCGAGGCGCCGGACACCGCGGGCCTGCCAGGCGAGGAACAGCCCGAACGCGCAGACGACCGGTGCGAGGACCAGCCACACCAGGCTGTTGACGATCGCGTGCCTGATGCCGTGATCGGTCCACAGCGCGCCATAGCCGTGGCCGCCGTCGTCGAAGCTGACCACGACGGCCCAGACCAGCGGGAGCACGACGACCGCGCCGACGAGCGCGGTGGCGGGCAGGAGATACGCCACGGCGCGCCACGGCAGGCTGCGGTGCCCGCGCACCGGAGCACGGGTGTCCTCGATGAGGCGGACGTGGAACGCCGTCACGATGACGCCTCCTGCTCCGCGGCGAGCCTCTCGCACGTCCGGGTGACCGCCACGTCCAGCGGCGTCCGGTGGATCGCGACCCCGGCGAAGAAATCCTGGAAGATCTTCCAGGTGCCGCGGCCGTCGGAGCCGGTGAGCCGCCCGCCGAGCTGATCGGACAGATCGAACGCCGGGCCCTGGCCCGTCGTGGTCTCGGCGCGTACCTGGTCGGCCAGCGCCGCCAGATCGGGGGGATAGTCCTTCACCGCGGGGTTCACCGACAGGAACCCGCCCGCTCGCGCCCAGATGTCGGCCGCTCGTGGGGTGGCCAGCCAGGCGATGAGCTCGCGGCCCGCGTCACTGTGGCGGTTCAGCAGGACGGCGGCGTCGCCGCCGACGATGAGCGAGCGCTTCTCCCCTTCCCGGCAGGGGAACCGGAACCAGCCCGCCGGCGCGCTCCCGAACTGCTCGATGACCGGATGGTCGAAGTCGGCCCCGACCAGCATGGCCGCCCGCCCGTGCCGGAACACGTCCAGCACGGCCTGATCGAACTGGATCAGCAGCGCGCGACGCGGACCACCGGGGAAGGCGCCGGGGATGGCCCAGACCTCGCCGACGCGGCGCAGGGCCTCCCGCACCCGCGGATGGGTCCACAGCGGAGCGCCGCCGACGAGGGCGCGATAGACCTCGGGATCGACACTCAGCAGGGCGTTCTCGAACCAGTCGGTGAGCACCCAGCCATCGGCCGCGCCGAGGGCCAGCGGCGGGTGCCCGGACGCCGCCATCGCCCGGCACAGGTCCACCCACTGGTCCCAGGTGGCCGCCTGATCGCCGCCCAGTCGATCCCGCCGGTACCAGACCAGTGACTTGTGCGCGGCCTTGAACCACACGCCGTAGTTGGTTCCGTCCCGGGCCAGCAGATCCGCCCAGGACGCCGGGATCCCGCGCGCCGGAGGAAGGGGGGTGAGCCGGTCGCGGTGGGCGTCCACCATCGCCGGACTCTGGATCAGCGCGACGTCCGGGACGGCGGTGCGCGCCACCCGGTTGGCGATCAGCGCGTCGAGATCGTTGCCCGCGGAGCGCACACCGACGTCGACACCTCCCCGCACGAACGGAGCCAGGACGCTGCGGAACCGGCTGAGCTCCGAGCCGCTCCAGATCACCACGACGCGGACGCTCTCCCGTGGTCTCCCGCACGCCGCCGTGAGCGTCAGCAGCGCCAGCCCCGTCATCGCCTCCCTACGTCGCATCGTGGAGTTCCTCCGGCCGTACGGCGCCGTCGGCGAGGGCGCCGCTCTCCCGATCGGTGATCACCAGGACGGTGGCGCCGTACGCCTGCGCGGCGGACACGGCGGGGCGGCAGGAGACCTGCCCGGCGCGGTCTTCGAACACGATGACGCCAGGGTTCCGCGGATGGCCCAGCGCGCGGGCCACGGCCACGCGCAGGCGCTGCGCGGGGGAGAGCTCGTGCGGATGCCGCTTGCGCATGCCGGTGAGCCGGAGGTCGCGGAGCCGGTCCGCGGCGTGCGCGGGATCCCCGCCGTACGCGACGTTGCGCTCGACGTTCAGGTGCGGTAACAGCCCGCCGCCGACGGGCACGAGTGTGATGCCGCGCTCTCCCGGCGGCGCATCGGTGATGTCCCGCCCGTCCAGACGGACGGCGCCGGCGAGCGGCCGTGCGAGCCCGAGCACCACGTCGGCGAGCGCGGTGCCCGGGTCGGGAGTCGTGCCGATGACGGCCGACCTGCCGGACGGAACCGTGAGGGTGAGGTGGTACCGCGCACCGTGGGCCGGCCAGACGAGCGCATGCAGATGCAGGCTCGGCACGACTCGTCTCCCTCGACGTGTGCGGCGCTGGACGCGTGGACCCTCGGTGACCCCGGCACGATAACGCGATTGTAAGGAGGGGGTAACCCTTTGCAAGCGCCTTTCACTACTTCCTGCGTGACCGAAAGTCACAGGGTGCGGCGCTCAGGGGCCCGGCGTACGGCCGCCCGCGCGGGAGCCGAGCCCGTCGCGCGTCCGTGGCCGGTCGTCTCAGGACGCGCGGCGGGCGAGCAGCGTGGAGTCGTGAGCGTCCACCGTGACGCCGTCACGGGTCAGCGTGCGCGGGCGCTGTTCGGCCACGAGGACGTCGAAGTCCTCCGGCAGCGCGGGCAGCAGTTGCCCGGCGGTGAACATCGCTTCGCGGTGGCTCGCCGTCAGGTGGGTGAACGCCTCGGACGGCGCGTGGCCGACGATGAGCAGGTGCCCGCCGGGCGCGACGGCCTCGGCCAGCCGCCGGGTGACCTCGGCCATTCCGCCGCCCGGCGGGTGCAGGTAGTGGCTGGTGACCAGGTCGTAGGTCCGGCCTCCGGCCGCGAAGGCCCGTGCGTCGATCCGCCACCAGTCGACGCGGTCGGCGACGCCGGCCTGCTCGGCGCGCCGGGCGGCGCGGGCCAGGCCGTTGGCGGAGAAGTCGGCGCCGGTGACCGTCCAGCCTCGCCGCGCCAGCCAGATCGCGTCGCCGCCCTCGCCACAGCCGACGTCGAGCGCGGTGCCCGGTGTCAACCCGGTCACCTCGGTGACGAGCTGGGGGTTGGGATTTCCGCTGAAGACCTGTTCCGGCCCGGAGTACCGCTCGTCCCAGCTCGCCGGCTCGAACGTGGCCGCGGCCTCATCGTCGGTGAGCCGGCGGTCGTGTCCACTCATCGAACGGTTCCCTTTCCCGTGGATGTGGTGCTGACAGGGCGACCAGGGTCACGTAGCGCCTGGTCGTCCATGCCCACGAGCCTCCTCGCCCCGTCGATGGTTCGGCAACCTTTATTGCCGTTTCCGCAAATCGCTGGAACTCGGGACGCCGAGAGCCCGGCGAGCTGGACGCGTGCGCACGCGCGCAGGGGGTGATCAGCGGCACCGGACCCCGCGGCCCCGGTGCCGCCGAGCCACGCCGCCACCCCACCGGAATCGCCTCTCGAAAGAGGGAGTCGTCATGACGGCGGCGCGACGATTCCCGGCGCTCGATGCGCGCGGCCGCTAACGCTCGGGATGCTGCATGGGCAGTGTCGTCTGGGGCGTCAGCTGAATGGCGCCACCAGGGGTGGTGGGCCGCCACTCGGCGAGCATGATGGTGGCGTCGTCGGCCAGCGGCGCGCCGTGCTCGGCCAGGAGGCCGTGGACGAGGCGCCGCAGCGCCTCCGGCGTGGACATGCCGGCCGCGGTCGTCCGCAGGATGGTGTCGGCCAGGCGCTCCACCCCGAACAACTCGCCGGTGCGGGTGCGCGCCTCGATCACACCGTCGGTGTAGCACAGCAGACGGTCGCCCGGCTGCAGGGTCTCGTGGTGCGTGCGCGGCCGCGTGCCCTCCAGCAGCCCCATGGGCGGGTCGGGGGTCCGGGCGAGCTCTTTGATCACTTTGTCCTTGCGGATCAGCAGTGGGGGCGGATGGCCGCAGTTGACCCACTCCAGCCGCCCGGTCTCCGTCTCCAAGTTCAGCAGCAGGCCGGTCATGAACCGCCATTCCGGACTGTGCTCGCGGATCGCCCGGTCGGCGACCGTCGCGATCTCGGCGAGGCCGCCGCCGGCCCGCCGGGTGCTGCGGCAGGACGCCAGGCCCACGGACGCGACCAGCCCGGCCACCAGGTCGTGCCCGGCGGCGTCCAGCACCGTCATGTGGACGCTGGTGTCCATCGTGGAGAAGTCGTAGGCGTCTCCGCCCAGCCGGTAGGCGGGTTCGGCCGCCGCGGAGATCACGACGTCCTTGGTGGCCAGCGTGTGGCCCGGCATGAACGCCCAGACCATCTCGGCCGACAACTCCATGCGTTCGCGCCGGCGCAGCCGCGCGAAGGCGTCGCTGTGGATGCCGTGGCTGGCCACGAGGAGCGCCACCACTCCGGCGAGCAGGTGACATCGCTGCAGCACCTGTTCACCGAGGCGGTCGAGGGCCAGCTCCAGGACACCGAGCCGTACGGTGCCGTCCACCAGCGGCAGCCAGACCCGGTGGCGCCGCACCGGCGCGTCGACCCCGGTCAGGTCTCCCGGGGCGTCGCCCTCCTCGGCCGTCACCACGGTCAGCCTCCGGTAGGCCAGCCCGGCCACCGTGCCCTCGATCCGCACCATCCCGGGCGCGGGCGTACAGTCGCCGAGGCTCGTCAGGTGGCCGATCGGTTCCACGCCGCGCACGGGCGCGGGCGTACCGTCCCCTGGAACGTCGACGTCGACCTCATCGCCGAGGCCGGTGTCCGTGCCGGGATCCGCGGCGCAGGGCAGGGGCACGAGCACCGTCTCCTGGAGGTCGGCCAGGTACACGACGACCCGCGTGATGCCCAGCGGCCGGGCCTGGTGCAGCACCACCTCGGCGAGCCGGTTCGGCGGGTTGCACCGCGCCTCCCGCAGGATGTCCGCCAGAATCCGCTCGCCCACCGACAGGCCGGCGGCCTCACCGGTGCTCATGCCGTCACCCGGTGCCGCCCCGCATCGGCGTGTTGCGGCCGCGGTGGCGGGTGAGGGGATCGGCCGGCGCGTGTTCCGCGTCCTGGCGATCGCGGAAGGTCTGTTCGGACACCGGCGACTCCTGCCGACAGGTCTCCAGGCCGGGGGACCGCCGCAGTGACGCCACCGGCCCGCCGACCTGCTCTGACTCCGACCCTACGCCCGGCCGCCGGCCGATTCACGCGCAGCCCGAAACGGCCGTCACGGCCCGTCCGCCTCGGCCACTTTCGAGGCCGAGAGGGCGGCGGTGGACGGCGGGCGGCGTGACGGATCAGGACGCGGTGACGCTCCGCCGGGACGGGTCGGCCCTCGGGCCGGACGCCCTCACTCGGGCATGGCTCCGGGGTCCGTGCCCCCGGCCGGCATGCCTCCGGCGTGCGTGCCTCCCGCCGGCATCCCGGTGGCCCGTCCTTCGGCCGGCATGTCCGTGGTCTCCATCCCGGCCGGCATGCCGCCGGTCTCCCCGCCGCCGAGCGGCATTCCCGTCGTGCGGGCGCCCGTGATCGGGATGCGGTGCCCATGGGCTCGCTGGGCCTTGGGGATGCGCAGGGTGAGCACGCCTTCTTCGAGTTTGCCCTCGACGTTGTCCGCGTCGACGTCGGACGGCAGTGACGCGTGGTAGTGGAAGCGCCCGACCCGTACGCGCAGCGCGTTGGAGCCCTCGGTCTCCTCCCTGACCTCACCGCTCACGCACAGCTCACGGTCCCGGATGTTCACGTCGACGTCGTCCGGCAGGATGCCCGGCAGCTCGAGGCGGACGACGTAGCCGTCCTCGGTCTCGTCGATCTCCGCGATGGGTACCCACGGGCGTTCGGTCTCGGCTTCCATCGGCGGCTGGATGAGCCCGGTCATCCGGTTGAGCAGTTCCTGGACGTCCGCGAAGGGATCCCGGTGCAGCAGCCCGGTCGGCTCCATTCCGTGCAGCCGGCCGGCCCTGCCGCGCCGCCTCATCGGCATAGTCATGACAATCCCCGTTAGTGATCGATATGGGCGCCCTCGCCGGCGTCCACTCTCCCCGTTCCGTCGGCGCGGTGACCTGCGGTCATCGCAACGGCCTCACCGAGCGCCGTACCCGGCCGATGTCGGAACGACACGTCGGCCGGGCCGCTGAAGGCCGGTCGCCGCGCCCGCTCCGCCGCCGCCCCCGACCCTCAAGACGGGCCCGCACACGCCTCTTCTCCGGGTGTCGGGTCGAGGGCCTCCAGGGCCCGTGGAGGCGCCGTCGAGGCCGTCGGCGTCCGGGTTTTGCAGACGACGCTGAGGGTAGGGCGATCGGTAACAACCTACGTATTGATCGTTTTCACGCTCGAAGTCGGCGATATCGGCAGTAAGGGCGGCCGGGAGCCGACGGGTCGGTCAGGGTGGATGGGGGCATGGCACCCGTTCCGGCTGCGGGCGCTAAGGGGGACACGATCATGAAGGACGGATTGCGGATCGCCCTGGCCGTCGGCGCCGGTTACCTCATGGGCCGTCGGCGGAAGATGAGGCTCGCGCTCACGCTCGCCGCGGCCGGCGCTTCGGGACGCATCGCCAGGAACCCGGCGAACCTCGTCAAGCAGGGTACGAAACTGCTGAACACCTCACCCGAGGTGAAGAACCTGACCGATGCCGTACGCGGCCGCCTCGTCGAGGTCGGCAAGGCGGCGGCCGTCACCGCCGCGAGCAGCCAGATCGACGCGCTCAGCGACCGCCTTCAGCGGCGGACCGAGTCCCTCCTGCGGCCGCCGACGCCCGGGGGCGCCCGGGAACGGGAGGACGAGGAAGCCTACGCGGGCCGGGACGTCCACGAGGAGGAGCGCTACGAGGAGGAGCGCTACGAGGAGGAGCGCTACGAGGAGGAGGGCGGGCAACGGCCGAGGCGCGGGCCCGCCGCCGTCCGCAGGGCGTCGTCAGCCTTCCGCCGCCGGCCGGCCGGCCGTGACCTCGACGAAGAGGAGGAGCGGCCGCGCGCCCCCCGGAGGCACGCCGAGGACGAGGGCGCGGGCGCGGGCCGGCCGCGTGACGTGCGGCGCTCGGCCGCCCGCTCCGCGGAGCCGGAGGACGAGTACGACGAGGAGACCGACCGGCCGCGACGGGAGGCTCCGCCGAGCGGTCGGCCGCCGATCCGGCGGATGCGGAGGTGAGCGTCGATGACGGACACGACACGCTCGGTGACCGATCCGCTGAAGCAGACCACTGAGCGGCTTCCCGGCGGTGACCTGCTCAAGGACCTTCACACCGACCGGTTGCTCGGCGAGGTGCAGAAACTGATCGCAGCGATGGGGACGCGCGCCGCTTCGCGCCTGCTCGAGCGGATCGAGGGCACCACGGACCGGCTCGGCGACTACTCCGAAGGCGGGGGAGGCGGGCTGCTGTCCGCTCTGACGGGAGGCGCCGGTGGGAGCCTCCTGTCCGGTCTGGCCAAGGGGAAGGGCGGCCTGCTGTCCGGCCTCGCCAAGGGGGAGGGCGGCGGCCTGCTGTCCGGCCTCGCCAAAGGCGCGGGCGGAGGGGTGCTGTCCGCCCTGGCCGGGGGAGGCAAGGAAGGGTCGCTGCGGGAGCGGCTCGCTCCGGGCTTCGCCGCCGCCAAGGCGTACGCCAAGACGAAGCTGCAGCAGAAGCTGGGCAAGGGCGACAAGGGCGGCAAGGGGCAGAAGATCAAGGTCATCAATATCGTCGAGACGCTCGACGTCGGCGCGCCGATCCGGCTCGTCTACGACCAGTGGACGCAGTTCGAGGACTTCCCGTCCTTCATGAAGAAGGTCGAGAACGTCCACCAGGAGAGCGACGAGAAGCTCCAGTGGAAGGCGCAGGTCTTCTGGTCGCACCGCATCTGGGAGTCGACGATCATCGAGCAGATCCCCGACAAGCGGATCGTCTGGCGGTCGCGGGGCGCGAAGGGATATGTGGACGGCGCCGTGGCCTTCAGCGAGATCGGGCCGGACATGACCCGGATCGCGCTGGTCCTGGAGTACCACCCGCAGGGGCTGTTCGAGCGCACCGGGAACCTCTGGCGCGCCCAGGGACGCCGCGCGCGCCTGGAGTTCAAGCACTTCCGGCGGCATGTCATGACCCAGGCGGTTCTGCGCCCCGACCAGATCGAGGGCTGGCGAGGCGAGATCCGCGACGGTCAGGTCGTCAAGGACCACGAGACCGCCGTGCGCGAGGAGGAGAAGGGCGAGGGCCGGCCGGAGCGGACCCCGCGCGAGGAGGAGGAAGAGCCGGAGCGCGGGCGCGAAGAGGAGTACGAGCGCGAGGGCGAGTACGCGGAGGAGTACGAGGGCGAGGAGGAACCCGGCGAGGAGGAGCCCGAATACGAGGGCGAAGAGGAACCCGGCGAGGAGGAGCACAGGCGTCGTGAGCCCGTGACCTCCGGCAGACGGCGCGGCGACACCGGGCGAGGGGACCGGGCCGAGCGCCAGGCACGCCGCGAGCGCCGCGGCTGACCGACGGAACCACTGGGGGGACCATGACCACGGCAGTACAGCCGGCGGGCGGAGGTGGACTCGGGCGCCCGTCGGGCGGCGGCCTGGCCGACGTCATCGACACGATCCTGGACAAGGGGCTCGTCATCGACGCCTACGTCCGGGTGTCGCTCGTCGGCATCGAGGTGCTGGCCATCGACGCGCGCATCGTCGTCGCCAGCGTCGACACGTACCTGCAGTTCGCCGAGGCGGCCAACCGCCTGGACCTGACGCAGACCGAGGAACAGGGGATCCCCGGTCTGATGCGGGACCTGCAGGAGGGCGGCGCGAAGTATAAGACCCGGGGCGCCATCGAGGGCGTCGGCGAGAAGCTCCGCGAGTTCGTGGGGATGGACGACGCCGAGCGGTCGGTGCCGCGCCGGCGCCGCCGATCGGGGGAGGAGTGAGATGACGGCACCTGGACAGACCCGCCCGGCCGAGAAGGTGCGCGACACGGCCTGTTACGTGTACGGCATCCTGCCGGGGGACGTGGAACTGACCCCCGACGCCCGCGGACTGCGGGACTACGACGTCGACCTGGTGCGCCACGGGGAGATCGCGGCACTCGTCAGCGACATCGACCTGGGCGGCCCGATCGGCCGGCCGGAGGACCTCACCGCGCACGAGCGGCTCCTGGACGACGCGGCCGTGGAGGTCCCCGTCCTGCCGATGCGGTTCGGCGCGGTCCTCACGAGCCGGGAGGCGGTGGAGCGGGAACTGCTGGCCGCCAACCACGACCAGTTCCTCGCGGCCTTGGACGAGATCGAAGGACGGGTCGAGTACACCCTGAAGGGACGCTACGAGGAGCGCGCCGTGCTCCGGGAGATCATGTCGGAGAACCCGGACGCCGCGGGTCTGCTGGAGCAGATCCGCGACCGCCCGGAGGAGCTCACCCGCGACGCCCGGATCCGGCTCGGCGAGTTCATCAACCAGGCGATCTCCGCCAAGCGGGACGCCGACACCCAGTGGGCCGCCCAGACGCTCGGGGAGTACGCGCGGGCCAGCGTCCCGCGCCGGCCGACGCATCCCGAGGACGCCGTCCAGGTGGCCTTCCTCGTCGAGACCGACCGGCGCTCCGAGTTCGAGAAGGCCGTGGCGAAGGTGGCCGAGGAGTGGCAGGGCCGGGTCACCCTCCGCCTGCTCGGCCCGATGGCGCCGTACGACTTCGTCGTCACGCCGAGTCCGGGGGCCTGAGCCATGGGCCTGGTCTCGTCGATCCTCACGTTGCCGTTCCTTCCGGTGCAGGGCGTCATCAAGCTCGGCGAGCTCATCGAGCAGCAGGTGGACCAGCAGCTCAACAGCCCGATGGCGATCCGCGCCCAGCTGGAGGAGATCGAGCGGCGGCGGCAGGCGGGTCTCATCTCCGAGGAGGAAGAGGCCGAGGCGCAGCAGGAGATCCTCGGCCGGCTGATCGGCGGGCAGGCCACCGGCGCCCCGTAGCGGGTCCCGGCCGTCCCGCCGGAAGGGAGAAACCGTGTCCGTCAGCCGCAGAGACCGGCCGGAACGCGCGCGTCGGCGGCTCGATGACGACGTGGACGAGGACTACGGCGCCGACTACGAGACCGAGTACGCCGAGGACGAGGCCACCGGCTACGAGGAGGACGAACCGGAGCCCCGGCCGGGGCGCGGCGGCGCGGCGACGGCCGGGCGGAGGCGGCTGTCCGCGGGGGAGGCGGCCCACGCCGCGCTGCGGGAGATCACCGCGCTCACGAACCGGACCGCGGAGGGCGTGGTGGCGATCCACCCGGCGGACAACGGCTGGGTCGCCGGCGTCGAACTGCTCGAGGCCCGTCGCGTCCCCTCCTCCTCGGACACACTGGCGCTGTACGAGGTCGAGGTCGACGAGGAGGGCGGCCTCGTCGCGTACCGGCGGATCCAGCGGTACCCACGCGGCCGCAGCGAGGCGTCATGACGCCCGAGCGGCCGCGGGGCGGCTACGTCACGCCGTACGGGGGCGGGCCGGGTGGCGGGCGCGAGGGCGCCAACCTCGGCGACATCCTGGAGCGCGTCCTGGACAAGGGCATCGTCATCGCCGGCGACATCCAGGTGAACCTCCTCGACATCGAGCTGCTCACCATCAAGCTGCGGCTGCTGGTCGTGTCGGTCGAGACCGCGCGCGAGCTGGGGATCGACTGGTGGGAGCACGACCCGTGGCTGACCGGCGACCGCCGCGGACTGGAGGAGGAGAACCGCCGGCTGCGGGAGCGGGTCGAGGACCTGGAGGAGGGCCGTCACGGGCGCCGGGCCGTGGACGCGCCGCGCCCGGAGCCGGCGGAGCCGCGTGCGGAGTCGCGACCCGGCCGGGAACGTGATCCGGAACGCGGCCGGGACCGCGGCCGCATCGAGGAACCGGAACGCCGCCACGCCGATCCGGAGCGCCGCCGTGACTGACACCGTGACGTACCTGTACGCCATCGCCCGGGACGCCGGGGCGCCCCTGCCGCCGGGCCTGACCGGGCTGCTGGGCACCCCGGTCCGGACGGTCGCGGCGGCCGGGCTCGTCGCGTACGTCGGGACGGTGCCGCTCGCGCAGTTCGGGGAGGCCGCGCTGAGGCGGAACCTGGAGGATCTGACGTGGCTGGAGGCGACGGCGCGGGCCCACCACCAGGTCGTCGAGGCGGTGGCGGAGACCGGCCCGGTCGCACCCGTACGGCTCGTGACCGTCTACCGGGCCGACGAGCAGATCGGCCGTCTTCTGCGCGACCGCGCGGAGGAGTTCACCGAGGTCCTCGCCCGGGTGGCCGGGCGGCGGGAATGGGGGGTGAAGGTCTACGCGGCCCCGCGGCACGCGGAACCGGACGACACGGGGGCCGGCGAGGCGCCGGAGGGCGCGTTCGGGCGCCCGGGGACGGCGTATCTGAAACGCCGCCGGACGAGCCTGCGGACGCGCGAGGAGGCGTGGCGCCGGGCGGCCTCGCGGGCCGAGCGGATCGACTCGGTCCTGACCGGAATCGCGGTCGCGCGCCGGCACCACCGGGCGCAGGACCCGCAGCTGTCCGGCCGGGACGACTGGATGGTGCTGAACGGCGCCTACCTGGTCGACGACGAGCGCGGTGAGGAGTTCGCCGCCGCGGTCGCCGCGCTCCGCGACCCGGAACTGGACGTTCAGCTGACCGGGCCGTGGGCGCCGTACTCCTTCACGATCAGTGAACCCGGAGCGGGAGGGGCCGCGTGACGGTCGACCGTTCCGCCGAGCGCCCGCCGGCCGCACGGGGCGGCGTTCCGGCGCAGCGCGTCGCGCTGGTCGACCTCCTCGACCGGCTGCTGGCCGGCGGCGTCGTCATCAGCGGCGACCTGACCCTGTCCATCGCCGACGTCGACCTGGTCCGGATCTCCCTGCGGGTGCTGATCGGCTCGGTCGGCGGCGACGACGTCATCGCACCGCGGCGCGATGACCTCCCGGGGGCGGTGCCGTCGTGAACGAGCCCTTCCACGCGCCGCCGCGCGACCCGGGCGCGGCTCCTCTGGCGGACACCGCTCCTCCGGCGGGCGGGGCTTCTCCGGCGGGCGTGCGTCCTTCGGTGGGTGCGGGTTCTCCGCCGGACGCCGGTCGGCCCGCCGCGGGCGCCCCGGTGCGCCGTGGGGGCCGGCGCATCGAGGCGGACTCCGAGACCGTCCAGCGCGACTTGGCGCAACTGGTGCTGACCGTGGTGGAGCTCGTGCGGCAGCTGGTCGAGCGCCAGTGCATCCGGCGGGTCGACCAGGGCGATCTGTCCGACGAGCAGGTCGAAGAGATCGGCGTGACGCTCATGCGCCTGGAAGAGGCGATGGAGGAGCTGTGCGAGCGGTTCGGGCTGTCGATGGCCGACCTCAACCTCGACCTTGGCCCGCTCGGCACCCTGCTCCCCACAGACCAGGACTGAGCGGCGCGACCGCCGTACCCTCGATCGCCGGGCCGCAAGGGAGGGTGACGGATGCCCGAAATCCGGCTTACCTGGCGCAGATTTTCAAGATCAGGTAAATAATTTCAAGCTCAGGCAAATAAGAAGCCGGGGATCCTCGCGAGCACAGGCCCCGGCCGTGGGCCCTCGATGGCAGGGAGACCTCTTGGCGGCGCAGGACGCTGAGAACGATGCGTTTCCGGACCCGCGCGAAGCCTCGACGGCGCAGGAGTTCACCGCGTTGCTCCGGCGGCTGCGAGCCTGGTCCGGGCTGACCTACCGGCAGGTGGAGAAACGGAGCGGGCTGCAAGGCGTCCCTCTCCCGTACAGCACGATCGCCACGGCGCTGCAGCGCGACACCCTGCCCCGTGAGGAGTTCGTCGAGGTCTTCGTCCGGGCGTGCGGCATCGACCCGGTGCCGTGGCTGGCGGCGCGCAAACGGATCGCGGTGGCCGAGAGCGAGGCCGCCGGCCCGGCCTGGCCCGCCGACGACCCGGCCGGAGCGGGCCCGGCACCCCGGCCGGCGGAGCTCCCGCCCGACGCCGGCGACTTCTCCGGCCGCGACGCCCCGGTACGGGAACTGACCCGGCTGCTCATCGACGAAGAGGCCAAGGCCGTCGTGATCTCTTCGATCGCCGGCATGGCGGGCGTCGGCAAGACGACCCTGGCGGTGCACGTGGCGCACGGGGTCGAGAACGTCTTCCCCGACGGCCGGCTCTACGTCGACCTGCGCGCCTACGACACGCCGCTCGACCCCGCCGACGTGCTGGCCCGTTTCCTCCGGTCGCTCGGCGTGGACGGGCAGAAGATCCCCGACACGCTGGATGAGCGCGCCGCCCTGTACCGCAGCCTGCTGGCCTCCCGGCGGGTCCTCGTCCTGCTGGACAACGCGGCCGACGAGTCTCAGGTACGGCCGCTGCTCCCCGGGACGCCGACCTGCGCCGTGCTGCTGACCAGCCGGCGGCGCCTGGCCGGTCTCGAGGGCGTGCACCACATGGACCTGGAGGTGTTCGCCTCCGGGCCGGCCGTCGAGCTCCTCGGGCGCATCGCCGGCGCCGAGCGGGTGGGCGCCGAGCCCGACGCGGCCCTGGAGATCGCGGCGCTGTGCGGCGGGCTTCCCTTGGCCGTCCGGATCTGCGGCGCCCGGCTGCGGACCCGGCCGCATTGGCGGCTGACGGACCTGACACGACGGCTGCGCGACGAGCGCTCCCGCCTCGACGAGCTGGCCGTCGGCGACCTCGCCGTGCGGGCCGGGCTGGCCCTGAGCTACGCGGGGCTGGACGCGGACGCGCGACGGCTGTTCCGCCTCCTCGGCCTGCTCGACGCACCCGACTTCGCCTCCTGGGTCGCGGACGCCCTCCTCGGCGTCGCGCCCGGGCAGGCGGAGCGCGGGCTCGACCAGCTCCTCGACGCCCGGCTGCTCGACGTGCGGAGCGTCGACGGGCCCGCCATCCGTTACCGGTTCCACGATCTCGTCCGGGTCTACGCGCGCGAACTCGCCGAACGCCACGACGACCGGTCCGAGCGGCTGGCCGCGCTGACGCGGGCGTTCGGCGGCTGGCTGGCGCTGGCCGAACAGGCGCACATGCGGCTGTTCGGCGGCGACTACGCCGTCCTGCACGGCTCCGCCCCGCGCTGGCCGGCTCCCCCGGAGCTGTGCGCCGACCCGGTGGCCTGGTACGAGAGTGAGCGGCCCGCACTGCTCGCCACGGTCGGCCAGGCGGCCCGCCTGGAACTGGACGAGCTGTGCTGGGACCTGGCGTGCAGCCTGTGGTCCGTCTTCGAGACGGTCGCCCACCACGACGAGTGGCGCGTCACGGCGGAGACCGCCCTGACCGCGACCCGCCGCGCCGGGAATCGCCGGGGGGAGGCGTTCGCCCTGACGGGACTCGCCCACCTCGCCGTCGCCCGCCAGCGGTACGCGCAGGCCGAGGAGCACCTGAGCGCGGCGATCGAGCTCTTCGAGAGCGTGCGTGAGGAGCACGGCCGCGCGCTGTGCCTCACCATCGCCGCCTACGTCGACCACATGTGCGGCCGCTACGACCAGGCGCTGCCCCGCTATCAGGAGGCCCTCGCCGGGCTCCGGCGCGCGGCGGACCACGGCGCCGAGGTGATCTGCCTGCGCTGTATCAGCCAGATCCACCTCGAGCTGGCCCGGCCCGATCTCGCCTGGCCCTACCTCGACGCCGCACGGTCGCTGCTCGGCGGTGCCGACGGGGAGAGCGTCCACCCGCAGCTCCTCAACCAGATCGGCCAGTTCCACCTCGGACGGCGCGAGCTGGAGGAGGCCGAGCGGGTGTTCACCCGGCTCGCGGACGTCGCCGACGGGATCCGGGACCCGCAGGGCGGCGCGGCGGCGCGGTGCGGGCTCGGTGAGATCCTGCTGCACCGCGGGCGGTTCGAGGAGGCGCGGCCCTTGCTGCACGAGGCGCTGACGCTCGCCCGCGAGGCGGGCGAGCGCCTGCTCGGCGCGCGGATCCTGACCGTCCTGGGCCGGTGTCACGCCGGGGAGCGTGATCACGTGCGGGCCACGGCCCTGCTCCGGGAGGCCGCCGGGATGTGCGCGGAGATCCGTACCCCGCTCTGGGAGGGGCGGGCGCTGGACGCACTGGGCGCCGTTCTGCTCGCCGCGGGCGACGCGGCGGCCGCCGAGGACGCGTGGACGCGGGCGCGGACGCTGCTCGCGGCCGCGGGCTCACCGGAGAGCGCGGACGTCGCGGCCCGCCTCGAAGACCTTCCCGGCCGTACGTGACGGGCACCGGGCATCGAGACCCCGGACCTCTTAGTCCTGGATGGTCGGGCGGATGGTGATGTCGCCGATCTCGACGTCGTCGGGCTGTTCCACGGCGAAGGCGATGGCCCGGGCGACGGCTTCCGGCGGGATGGCGAACTCCGCCATGTTCTCGCGGATGCCCTGGCGTACCACGGGATCGTCGATGGAGTCGGCGAGTTCGGTGCTGACGTAGCCGGGCGAGATCGAGGTCGTGCGCAGCATGCCGTCGGTCGACTCCTGCCGCAGGCCTTCCATGATGGTGCGCACGGCGTTCTTGGTTCCGGCGTAGACCGCCATGATGGGGGTGATCTTCAGCCCGGCCGTCGACACCGTCGTCACGAGATGGCCGCGGCCCTGGCGGCGGAACACGGGCAGTGCGGCCGCGATGCCGTGGAGCACGCCGCGCACGTTGACGTCGATCATCGCCGACCAGCCGTCGACGTCCAGGTCCGCCACGGGCCCGATCTTGCTGATGCCGGCGTTGCCCACCAGCACGTCGAGCCGGCCGAACCCGGTCACGGCCCGGTCGACGAGCCGCTCCAGGTCCTCGCGGCGAGTGACGTCGATGGCGCACGCGACGGCGCGGCCACCCTGGTCGCGGATGTCCTTCGCGAGTTCGTCGAGACGGTCCTTCCGGCGCGCACCCAGGACGACGGCGGCGCCGCGTTCGGCCATGAGTCGCGCGGTGGCCTCTCCGATGCCGCTGCTGGCCCCCGTGATGGCGACGACCTTGCCGGTGATGGCTGACATTCGTGGCCTCTTTCCGATTATTGTGGACACGTGTCCGTTTATATACGCTAGCGGACACGTGTCCGGTTGTCCACGTCGTCCTGCGGAGGGCAGATGAACACACCCCGGTTGCGTGCCGACGCCGCCGAGAACCGCGCCCGGATCGTCGAGGTCGCGCGGGCCGTCGTCGCGAGCTCGGACGAGTTGAAGCTCAACGCGATCGCCAGGCAGGCCGGGGTCGGCCAGGGCACCCTCTACCGCCACTTCCCGACGCGGGAGGACCTGCTCGCCGAGGTCTACCGGCACGAAGTCGAGGAGCTCGTCGAGGTCGCGCCGGTCCTGCTCGCCGAGCACGACCCGGTCACCGCGCTGGCCCGCTGGTTCGATCGCGTGGCCGACTACGCGCGGGTCAAACGCGGGGTGTTCGCCGCCGTCGAGGTGGGGGTGTGGCAGGACCTCTCCGCGCACAGTCTCGGCCCGATCGGCGACGCGATGACCGCGCTGCTGGAGGCCGGCAAGGCCACCGGGGCCATCCGGCCCGACGTCGACGCCCGCGACGTCATCCTGCTCATCGGCTATCTCACCCGGCTCGACGAGGAGGAATGGGACACTCGCGCCCGGCATCTGCTGGGCGTCGTCCTCGATGGTCTGCGCTCCCGCGAATGACAAGCCGCTGACACTCGTACGGCACGGTCCGCACGTCCCCGGCGCACCCGGAACCGGTGCTCCGCGAAACCCCTGCCAAGCCTCGGCCCCGGTCGAGTCCCGGCTCCCTGCCAAGCCCCGGCCCTCGGTCGAGCCCTGGCCCCGGCCGGCCCCGGCGCCGCGACAGGAGACCGCGCGACGGCCGGAATACAGTGGGGCGTATGGCGGCGCAGGAGCGTGACGCGATCGGCCGGCCGCGGATCGGGGTGTCGAGCTGCCTGCTCGGCGATCCGGTCCGCTACAACGGCGGGCACAGCCGCTGCCGCTTCCTCACCGACGAGCTCGCGCCTTACGTCGACTGGGTGCCGTTCTGCCCGGAGATGGAGATCGGCTTGGGGACGCCGCGGGAGACGCTGCGGCTGACGGCCGACGACCGCCTGGTCAGCCGGAGCCTGGCCGCCGACCATACCGCCGCGATGGCCGCGCTGCCGCTGGCCCCGGGCCTCGACGGCCAGGTGTTCAAGGCCAGGTCGCCGAGCTGTGGCATCCGGGGCATCCCGCGCTACGGCGCGGACGGGCGGCCCGCCGACCGGCGCGGTCGCGGCGTCTACGCGGCGCGGCTGATCGACGCGGACCCGCTGCTCCCGGTGGAGGACGAGGGCCGGCTGAACGACGCGGGGCTCCGGGAGGCGTTCGTCGAGCGGGTGTTCGCCCGGGCCCGGCTGCGGGAGCTCTTCGAGGGCGACTGGCGCCCGCGTGACCTGGTCGCCTTCCACACCCGCCACAAGGTCCAGATCCTCGCGCACGACCCCGCCGGGTACCGGCTGGCGGGGCGGGTCGTCGCCCGGGCCGGCGACCGGCCGCGCGAGGAGACCGAGGCCGCGTACCGTGAGCTGTTCGACGCCGCGCTGGCCCGCAAGGCCACGCGGGGCCGCAACGCGAACGCGCTCCAGCACGTGTTCGGCCTGATCAGCGAGGTCCTCGACGACACGCGGCGGCACGACATCGTCGCGAGCATCGAGGAGTACCGGCTCGGCGGCGCCCCGCTCAGCCTTCCCGTCGCGCTGCTGAGCCACCACGCCCGCGGAGAGGGCATCGCCTGGGCGGCCGACCAGACCTTCCTGGCGCCCTTTCCCGCGGCCCTTCACCTGCGCCATCACCTCTGACCGTCGCCCGGGGCTCCCCGCCGTCCGGGGGACGCCGCGCGCCTCCGGTCGCGCCCGTCGGCCTCCGCCTGCCACGAGGATTGGTTAGCAGGCATAATGGTTATATGTCTATAACTGATGGTGTCGCGGTGCGTGGCGTGACACACCCCCAGGAGACGGGCCGGCGCCGGCGCTGGCTCATCCTGGGGATCTGCTGCATGAGCCTGTTCATCGTCGGCCTGGACAACACGATCGTGAACATCGCGCTGCCGTCCATGCAGCACGATCTGCACGCCTCCGTCTCCGGCCTGCAGTGGATCATCGACGCCTACACCGTCGTGCTCGCCGCGCTGCTCATGCTGTCCGGCTCCACGGCGGACCGCGTCGGGCGGCGCCGCACCTTCCAGACGGGCCTCGCGCTGTTCACGCTCGGGTCGCTGCTGTGCTCGCTGTCCCCGAGTCTGGGCTGGCTGATCGCCGCACGCGTCGTCCAGGCCGTCGGGGGCTCGATGATGAACCCCGTGGCCATGTCCATCATCACCAACACGTTCACCGATCCCCGGGAACGCGCGCGGGCCATCGGGATCTGGGGCGGCGTGGTCGGCCTCAGCATGGCCATGGGCCCGGTCGTGGGCGGCGCGCTGGTCGCCTCGGCCGGCTGGCAGGCGATCTTCTGGATCAACATCCCCGTGGGCCTGCTCGCGATCGTCCTGTGCGCGCTGTTCGTCCCCGAGTCGCGCGCGCCGCGCGCCCGCCCGATGGACCCGGCCGGCCAGATCCTCATCTGCGCGCTGCTCGCCGGGCTCACCTACGGCCTCATCGAGGCGCCGTCCGCCGGATGGGCCTCCGCGCAGACCCTGGCCTGCTTCCTCGGGGCCGCCCTCGCCCTGGCCTGCCTCGTGGGGTACGAACTGCGGCGCGCCGAACCGCTGATCAACCCGCGGTTCTTCCGCAGCGCCCCGTTCGCGGGAGCGACCGTCGTCGCGATCTGCGGTTTCGCCGCGCTGGGCGGCTTCCTGTTCCTCAACACCCTGTACCTGCAGGACGCGCTCGGCCGTACGGCGCTCCACGCCGGCCTGCTGACCCTGCCGATGGCCGGGCTGACGGCGGTGTGCGCGCCGCTGTCGGGGCGGATCGTGGGCGGTTCCGGTCCACGGCTGCCCCTGGTCATCGCCGGCACCGCCATCGGGCTGTGCGCCCTGATGCTGACCGGCCTGTCCGCGCACACCCCGCTGTGGCGGCTCATGGTCGCGTACGTGCTGTTCGGCCTGGGCTTCGGCATGCTCAACGCGCCGATCACCAACACCGCCGTCTCCGGGATGCCACGCGCGCAGGCGGGGGTCGCCGCCGCCGTCGCGTCCACCAGCCGGCAGATCGGCCAGTCCCTCGGCGTCGCGGTCATCGGCTCCTTGGCCATGTCCGCCGTGCGCGGGCCGCTGCGCACGGGATTCCCGGCCGCCAGCCACGTCGGCTGGTGGGTCGTCGCCGGATGCGGCGCCGCGATCCTCTCCCTCGGTATCCTCACCACCGGCCGCTGGGCCCGGCGGACCGCCGAGCGCACGGCCGAGCGCCTCATCCACGGCTCGACCGAGACGGCGGATCCCGCGTGAGCCGGCCTCCCGTTCCGGAGGAGGGCGCATGAACGAGCGGAGCGAGCGAGTGAGTGAGCGGCGATGAGCAGCGAATGAGCGCGGCATCTCTGGCAGCTCTCCCGGCGAAGGAGAGCCCATGAACGACACGCCCGGGACGCCGCGCGACACGGCGGCACCGGCCACCGCCGACCCGGACGCGGTCGCCCGCGTCTGGGCGGCGATGTCCTCGTTCGTTCTAGCGCAGGAGGACCGGCGCAAGGAGGTCGCCGAAACGCTCGGCATGAGCTTCTTCCGCGCCAAGGCGCTGCGCCGGCTGCTGCCCGGCCCCCTCACGATGCGGGAGCTGACCGCCAGGCTCGTCACCGAGAAGCCGTACACCACCCTGGTCGTCGACGACCTGGAGCGGCGCGGGTTCGTCGAACGCAGCGTCCACCCGGACGACCGCCGCTCCAAGATCGTCACCTTGACCCCGGCCGGAGTCGCGGCGGCCGAAGAGGCCGAACGCATCCTGGCCCGGCCGCCGCGCTCCCTCCTTGCCCTCGACCCCGGCGACCTGGCGGCCCTCGACCGGATCATGGCCGAGCTCCGCTCGCCGCAGGACGGATGACGGGGGTCCGGGGAGTGTCACCCCGTCGCGGGAGCGGGTTCTCTCCCGCGGCCTCCGGGGTGGCGGTGCCGCCAGGTCCAGAAGACCGCGCAGGACACGAGCGACCAGCCCGCGAGGACGAGGAACGGGAAGACATGCTGGTGGTGGCGGAAGTAGATCGCGGTGTGCTGGGCGTTGACCGAGGCGCCCGGCGGTAGCCAGCGGCCGATGGTGCCGAGGGGCGAGGGCAGGAGGGCCCAGGAGACCGCGCCGCCCGAGGAGGGGTTGCCGAGCAGGACCATCAGGCTCCACGTGGGCAGCATCGCCCAGCGCCCGAACAGGGTCTTGAACATCGTGAACACCATGCCGCAGGTGAACATCGTGAACGACAGGATCGGCCAGGACTCGCCGAAGGGCAGGCGCAGCGCGCCCAGGAGCCAGTTCACGATCGCCACGATGACGAACCCGCCGAGCACCGAGTACGCCACCGTGAACGCGATCCGCTCGAGCGGCGCCAGCGCCGCCGCGTGCGCGCTGAGTTGGACGGCGCCGACGAACCCGAGGATCACCGCGGCGATCGAGACGTAGAACACGGCCAGGCCGCGCGGGTCACCGCGCTGCAGCGGCTTGATGTCCCGGACCGTGACCGAGACGCCCGTGGCACGGCCCACTCTCGGCGTGGTCTGCTCCAGAAGCTGCGCCACCGAGGCGCCCGACGCCCCGGCCACGTCGACGGTGACGATCCGGCCGGAGTCGCGGAAGTCGAGGATCGCGAACACCTTCTGGGCGTCCATCGCGTCGGCGGCCTCCGCCCGGCTCCGGTACGGGTAGATCTTCACAGAGGCGTTCAGCGCCTTCTCCAGCCCGCCGACGAACGCCTTGGCGCGTGCCGGCTGGTAGTTCCCCACGATCGCCGCCGGGATGGAGTGCGGCGTGGGGTTCGCCATGGAGTAGGTGTAGGAGCCCGCGAACAGCCCGGCCGCGGCCGAGATGATCAGCACCAGCACGGTCGCGGGCAGGAACGGCGACCGTTTGAACGCCGCCCAGCGCTCCGCGCGGGTGGGCGGCCTGCCGTGCGCGCCGTGGACCGGCGTCTCGGACATGTCACCACGCTAAGCGACGGCGTCCCGGCACGCGGCCCCGGGAGGGCCGGCGCCCGGGTGGGCGACGTCATGGTGATCACCGTCCGTCGTACGCTCGGCGGTCGGATCACCGCACGGTGCGGAGGCGCAGCGGAGAACCGCGGTCTCACTTCGCCGTGACGCAGAAGTACCACACGTTGATGTCCACCTCGGTCCAGGCGGCGTTGCATCGGGACGTGGAGGACACCCGGGTCAGGGCGATACCGCGGGTCATCACCTTGTACTCGGTGGCGGCGGCCCAGCAGGTGGCCTTGACCCAGGTGTCCTTGCGCTTGATGTAGTGAATGCAGTCTCCGGCCTTGGCGGACGATACGGAGCCGGAGAGGTTGAGCCTTTCGGTGGCCCAGACGGAGAAACCGCGGTCGCCGTGGTAGAGCAGGACCGCCACGACGGCGGCGATGCACAGGGCGACGATCCAGCCGCTCGAGTCGTTCGATTCCTCTGGTTCCTGGGGCGTGGTCTGCTGCTTCGGGGTGTCCGAGGTCTTCGCCGCCGGCTTCGCGGGCCCGGTGCTCTTCGGCGAGAGCTTCGCTGGTCTGGGTTCCTTCGCCGGTGGCTTGGACTTCTTCGCCGGTGGCTTCGCCGGTGGCTTCGCCGGCTTGGGCTTCTTCGCCGGGGAGTGGGCAGACGCGGGCACGGTCAGCCGTTTCGTCTTCGCGGTCTTCCCCGGGTTCGTGTTCTTCCCGGACGTTCCGCTCTTGCCGGCGGCCTTCGAGCGGTCGAGCAGACGGAACGCGTCGGCGACGGACGGGCGCCTGTCCGGCGCCTTCCTCATCAGCGCCATGATGAGGGGTTCCAGCCGCCCGGCGCGTTCGGGTGCCGGCGGATCCTCCGCGATGATCGCGGACAGGGTCTCGTCCGTGGTGTCGCGGTGGAACGGGGGGACGCGTTCGAGCGCGTAGTAGAGGGTCGCGCCCAGGGAGAACAGGTCGCTCGGTCCCTGCCCGTCGAGGCCGCGGGCGCGCTCCGGGGCGAGGTAGTTCATCGTGCCGATGAAGGTCCCGGGTGCGGTGAGCGACCGGTCGTCGCGCGCGACGGCGATGCCGAAGTCGGTGAGCAGGATGGAGCCGTTGTCGGCCATCATGACGTTGGCGGGCTTGACGTCGCGGTGGATGATCCCGGCCTCGTGCGCCGCGCCGAGCGCCTTCAGGAGTGCTTTGGCCAGCCGTGCCGTCTCGTTCACGGAGAGCGGTCCGTACCGCTTGACGTGGTCCTCCAGCGAGTGGCCCGCGACGAACTGCATGACGATCCAGGGGACGTCTCCGTCGATCACGACATCGTGGACGGTGACGATGTGCGGGTGGTCGCGGAGCCTCGCCGCGTTGCGGGCCTCGCGTTCGGCGCGCTCAAGGAACTGGGCGCGCATGGCGGGCGGCAGCGCCGGGTGCAGCAGCACCTCCTTGACGGCGACCGTGACCCGCAGCAGTTGGTCCCACGCTCGCCAGACCCGTCCGAACCCGCCCGCCGCCAGCACCTCGTCGAGCCGGTAGCGACCGCCGATGGCCTGCCCCGGCTGCGCCTCCCGAACCATCGATCTCCCCACTGGTCGCCCGCCGCGGCGATAAGGAAAAGCCGAGCCGAGGGTCAATCGTAAAGACATCCGTGTTCATCTGACAGTGGGTACGGCGTTCCGGCCGGGGCGCGGGGTCGTACGCCGCCGGACGAGACGAGCGGGCCGCGCGGTCACCGGCGAGCGGCTCCGGTGGCGCGATGGGAGCTACGACCGGCGGCGCGACGGCAGGACGACGACGGCGTCGCCGACGGGACGCTGGCCGGTGGCGTCCGACGGCGAGTTGATCATCTGGCCGCCGACGACCATCGTCGTCGAGCCGCCGCCGTCGAGGTTCATCGCCTGGACAGCGCCGAGGCTCTTCATCACCTGCCCGGCCTCGGCGATGGACAGGCCCTGGCTGAGGGACGCCTGCCGGCCGTCCGCCTCGACGAGCAGCAGCCGCCCGTTCCCATCCGTGCCGATCATGGTGCGGGGATTACGGCGCAGGACCCAGCCGTAGTAGAAGGACGGGTCGCCCGGGTGGACCAGCCCGTCGGCCTGCGGGGCGATGGCGACGCGGCCGCCGGTGACCAGCCGCGGGCCGCCGTTGACGACCGAGTCGTCCGGCCCGAAGCCGACCGGCCGCCCGCCGGGGCCCGTGACCTTCGTACGGAGGCGCAGCCGGTGCCCGGCGACCGCGTGCTCGCCGAGCCAGGACGCCTCGGTCCCGATCGCCTCGATCACCCGGCCCCCGGCGGGCACCGACGTGGTGGTGCGCGGCCCGGTGGACACGACCGTGCCGTGGGCGTCCAGCACGGCCTCGGTGCCGGGCCCGGTCGGCAGCGGCCCGCCGAACTCCGGCGTGAACACCGCCAGCTCGTTCGGGTCCGTGCAGGTGACGTCGTGCCGGGGGAGGGACGTCGGGCTGTCCTCCGCGTCGCCGCCGCAGTCACGGATCACTCCGGGGGTGCGGTTGAGTCCTTCGACCCGGTGCGTGCGGCCGTGTTCGTCGACCAGTTCGATGCTCGTCCACAGCTTCTTCAGCTCGACCCGGCGGCCGCCGTCCCGCAGGATCGCCGCCACCCGGCCGTTGGTCGCGTCGTGCAGCAGCCTGCCGTGCTCCACGACGATGCCGGCCGAGTCGCCGGGCACCCCGTCGCTCGGGGAGATGACGAAGAACCCGCCGTTCACGGCGGCGAGGGCGCCGGTGTCCTGGGCGATCTGGGCGGTCGTCCGGCGGCCGGCGAGGGTGGCGTCGTGGGACTCGGCGACGGTGCCGCGGAACCGGTGGACGTCGATGGTGAGGGCGCGGACGACCCAGGGCCCGGTGGTCGAGTCGCCGTCGAAGCCGGTGTAGACCACCGACGGCTTGAAACGCGCGGCCTTCAGCTGTCCGGCGGCGGCGTTCGCGGCGACCTGGGTGGCGTACCGCCCGACCCGCACCCGGTAGCCGATCACGCCCGCCCTGACGTCGGAGAACGCCGGGGTGGACACCGGCTGCGCCTGGCCGGTCCAGCCGGCCGCCGTGAGCTGGGCGACTACCGCGTCGGCCGCCGCGTGCGTCCCGAGGACCGCGGTGACGGCGTCCGGGTCGGGTGACGGCGGGATGTCGGAGGAGGTGGGGATGCCGACCTCGATGGTCCAGTAGTCGTCGGGCGACACCCGGCCACGCGTGATGGTCGTGAGGGCGACGCCCGGGGCCACGTCCCGGGTGGTGCGGGTCTCGGCCAGGCCGCCGGGGCCGAGCGGCAGTGAACCCGGCCTCGCCGCGCCGCCGGCGGGACGGCCGGCCTCGGCGGCTCCGGGTGCCGCGCCGGGGGTGGCCGCGCGCGCCGCCGTCCCGGTCGCCGCCAGCAGCGTGAGGGCCGCGGCGCCCGCGGCCCATCCCCGTCGAACTCCGTGCCTCACGACGCCTCCTCGCTCCCGTCCGATCTTGGTCAGATGATCACCTGACCTTGATCGAGTGCGTTGGCATTCTACGGACTCCTGAAGCGCTCCAAAAGGGCTGGAAAGTGGCCGAACGCCGAACTCGGCGGTACGTCAGGGGACGGCCCCGTACGCGTGTCGTCGCCGGAGTCTTGCAGCCGCTCCTTCGGAGTGCCGGAGTACGCGCCCCAATACGTCGTGCCACTCGGGATGTAGATGGCGTCGACGTCCTTACGCTGACCCGGCATCCGGGGCGGGGCGCGGCCACTGTCCCGGCCGCTGTTCCGGCCACGGTCCCGGGTGCCGGAAGGGGGGGCCTGAGAATGGGGTGGTCAAGGCCGGGGGCACGAAGAACGAGTCCGGGGCCGCCTGCCTTCGCGGCTCTTTCGGCTCCGGCAAGAGCCACTTCTTCACCGTCCTGCGGCGCTTTGTAGCCTCTTGGCCGGTTCATCGGAAGCCCGATGCGCGGGGCGACGGACTCGTCGGCTCCCCGGTCCGGCGGCCGCCCATATGCTGGACAGTCGGATCGAACGGGCCCATTCCGCCCACGTCGGTAGGCGACCACCCATCGGACGAAGGAAGTATGAGCGTCACCCGCACCCAAGGAACGCCGAGGCTGCCCGCGCCGGATCCCGCCGTCCTGGCGGCGGTCGAGGCCGCGGTCCCGGGGATCACCCGCTCCCGCGCGAGCGACCGGCTCGGCCAGGCCCATGACGCGTCGCACTACCTGCTGACCCCGCAGGCGGTCCTCGTGCCCCGCAGCGCGGAGCAGGTCGGCGCGCTGATGCGCGCCGGTCTGCCGCTGACCTTCCGGTCCGGCGGCACCAGCCTGAGCGGGCAGGCGGTCACCGACCACCTGCTCGTGGACACCCGGCGGCACTTCCGCGGCATCGAGGTACTCGACGGCGGCGCCCGTGTCCGGGTGCAGCCGGGCGCCGTGCTGCGGCAGGTCAACGCCCGGCTCGCCGCGTACGGGCGCAGGCTCGGGCCCGACCCGGCCAGCGAGGCGGCCTGCACGATCGGCGGGGTCGTCGCCAACAACTCCAGCGGCATGACCTGCGGAACCCACGCCAACACGTACGAGACCCTCGAGTCGATGGTCCTCGTGCTGCCCAGCGGGACCGTCCTCGACACCGGCGCGCCGGACGCCGACGCCCGCCTGCGCGCCCTCGAACCCGACCTGGCGGCGGGCCTGGAACGCCTGCGGGATCGGGTCCGCGGCAACCCCGAGTCGGCCCGCCGGATCAAGGCCCAGTTCGCCCTGAAGAACACCATGGGCTATGGGCTGAACAGCCTTCTCGACCACGACACGCCCGCGCAGATCCTCGCCCACCTCGTCGTCGGCAGCGAGGGCACGCTCGCCTTCGTCGCCGAGGCGGTTCTGCGGACGGTGCCGGCGCACCGGCTCGCGGCGACGGGCCTGCTCGTCTTCCCCGCGCTGCGGACGGCGATGGCCGCCGTGCCCGAGATCGTCGCGGCGGGCCCGGCGGCCGTGGAACTGCTCGACGCCGAGTCCCTGCTCGTCGCCCAGGAGGACCCGAAGGCCGAGGACGTCCTGCGCACGCTCACCGTGGAGGACCACGCGGCGCTGCTGGTGGAGTGGCAGGAGTCGGATCCCGAGGTCCTCGCCGACCGCGAGCGCGCGGCGGCGCGGCTGTTCGGCGCCTTCGACCTGGCCGCTCCGGCACGGCTCAGCGGGGACGCCAAGGGCCGCGCGGCGCTGTGGCACATCCGTAAGGGCCTGTACGCCTCCGTCGCCGGCGCCCGCCCCAGCGGCACGACGGCGCTGCTGGAGGACGTCGCCGTCCCCGTGCCCGCGCTGGCCGACCTGTGCGACGACCTCGCGGAGCTGTTCGCCAGGTACCGGTACGAACGCAGCGTCGTCTTCGGGCACGCCAAGGACGGCAACCTGCACTTCACGCTCAACGAGCACTTCGGCACCGACCTGCGGCGGTACGCCGACTTCACCGAGGACATGGTCGACGCCGTCCTCGGCCGGGGCGGCACGCTCAAGGCCGAGCACGGCACCGGCCGCGTCATGGCCCCCTTCGTACGACGCCAGTACGGCGACGAGCTGTACGCGGTGATGCGGGAGGTCAAGCGACTGTGCGACCCGGGTGACACGCTGAACCCCGGGGTCGTGCTGACCGACGACCCGCGGGCGCACCTGCGGGACCTCAAGTCCGCCGTCACCGTCGAACCCGAGGTCGACCGGTGCGTCGAGTGCGGCTACTGCGAACCCGTCTGCCCCAGTCGCGACCTCACCACGACGCCGCGCCAGCGCATCGTGCTGCGCCGTGAGCTGGCCGCCGCCCGCGCCGCGGGCGACCACGAGCTGGCCCGGCGGCTGGAGGCGGAGTACGCGTACGACGCCGTCGAGACGTGCGCCGTCGACGGCATGTGCGCCACCGCCTGCCCCGTGCTCATCAACACCGGGGACCTCACCAAACGCCTGCGCGCGCAGGACCACGGCCGCGTCGCCCAGGCCGGTTGGAAGACCGCCGCCGGCCACTGGGGCGCGGTGACCCGCGCCATGGACACGGCGCTCGACATCGCGGCCGCCGCCCCGCCCGGACTCGTCGAGGCGGCGGGCCGGGCGGCCCGCAGGATCGGCGCCCCGGACACCGTCCCGGAGTGGAGCCGCGACCTGCCGCGCGGCGGCGAGCCCCGGCGGCCCGCGCCGCTGCCGGACGCCGACGCCGTCTACGTGCCGTCCTGCCTGAACACCATGTTCGCCCCCGCCGAGGGCGGCCCGGGTGTCATGACCGCGCTGCGGCGCCTCACCGAACGGGCGGGCCTGCGCCTGCACGTCCCCGGGGACATCGCGAACCTGTGCTGCGGCACCCCGTGGTCGTCCAAGGGGTTCACCCAGGGGTACGAGGTCATGCGCGGCAAGGTGCGCACGGCCCTGCTGGCCGCCACCGACGGCGGCCGGATCCCGGTGATCAGCGACGCCGCGTCCTGCACGGAGGGATTCCGGCGGCTCGCCGCCACCGCCGGACCGGCCGTCGAGGTGCTGGACGCGGTCAGTTTCGTCGCCGAGCACGTCCTGCCCCGCCTGCCCGCCGCCCGCCGCCTGCCCTCACTGGCCCTGCACCCGACCTGCTCCTCGACGCGGCTCGGCCTGGACCGCGACATCGCCCGCATCGCCGAGGCGGTCGCCGACGAGGTCGTCGTCCCGGAGGGCTGGCAGTGCTGCGCCTTCGCCGGTGACCGCGGCATGCTCCACCCGGAGCTGACCGCCTCGGCGACCCGCGCGGAGGCGGAGTCGGTGGCCCGCGGTGACTTCGCGGCCCACGCCTCGGTCAACCGGACCTGCGAGATCGGCCTGTCCCGCGCGACCGGCGAGACCTACCACCACCTGCTGGAGGTCCTCGACCAGGTCACCACCTGACCGGGCCATCGTCGGACTCAGGGCCACGGCCGGACTCAGGGGCGCCGCCGGAGAGCATCCAGGACACCGCGCGGTCGACGACCGGCCCGGGGACCTCGTGGCCGCCGTCGAACTCCTCGTACGTGACCTGGTACCCCCGGGCCTGAAGCCCGGGGACCAGCCGCCGGCTGCAGGCGTCGATCCGCAGGACCCCGTCGCCCGTCCCGTGCGAGACGAACACGCGCGGGGTCCCGTGCGTGACCAGCGGCGTCGCGAACCCGGGGGAGAAGGCGACCACGGCGTCGAACAGGTCACCGTTGGTCAGCCCGATCGACAGGGCGTACGAGGCGCCGTCGGAGAAGCCGCCGGCGATCGCGCGGTCGACCGGGTAGAGGTCGAAGATCTCCTCCAGCACCCGGTCGATCCGCAGCACGTCCGCGCCGAAGCCGTCGACGATGAGGTCCCAGGTGCCCGCGGCCGACTTGGGCGCCACGAGCAGGAGCCGGTGCTCGTCGGCGGCGGGCAGCATCAGGTCCAGGCCCTGGCGCGCGGACCCGCCGGCGCCGTGCAGAAGGAGAACGAGCGGGTACGGTCGCCCGTCCGCGGGCGGTGGGACGTACGCCATGGCGAGGAGCTCCCCCGAGGGCCCGTCGAACCGCAGCAGTCCGGTGCGGTCCGATGTCGTCACCGGATCGCAGAGACGGACCGCCAGGCGTCCGTGGTGGAAGCCCTCCTCCGGCTGCGGATGGGGCTCGGCGGGCTCGGCGGTGAAGGACATCTCGATCACCTCAGGTCGGCGTCGGTAACCGATGGTGACGGTCCGGGAATACCACAGGTGACGCTGAGCGTTGTAAACGTCATCTCTGGATGACATTCCCCGCCCCGAGCGCCGGACATCTCGTCCCCATGGCGTCCTTCATTCCACGGGCGGCCGTTCATAGGAGTTCTTTCCCCTCATGGAGTTTCATACCGATGCCCTCGTCGTGGGCGGAGGTCTGGGCGGGGTCGCCGCCGCACTCGCACTGGTCAGGTCCGGCGCCTCGGTCGTCCTGACCGAGGAGTACGACTGGCTCGGCGGCCAGCTCACCAGCCAGGCCGTGCCCCCGGACGAGCACAGCTGGGTCGAGCGTTTCGGCGTCACGGCCGGCTACCGGGCACTGCGCGACGGGATCCGCGACTACTACCGGAACCACTACCCGCTGACCGGCCGTGCCCGGGACTGGGGCGAGCTCAATCCCGGCGCGGGCTGGGTCAGCCGCCTCTGCCACGAGCCCCGCGTCGCCGTGGCGGTCATCGAGGCGATGCTCGCCCCCTACCGCGGCTCCGGCAGGCTGCGCGTGCTGCAGCCGTACCGGCCGGTCGCCGCGGACACCGAGGGCGACCTCGTCACCGCCGTCACCTTCGCCCACCGGGACACCGGCGAGCGGACGAGCGTGTCCGCGCGGTTCGTCCTCGACGCCACCGAGACCGGCGAGCTGCTGCCGCTGACCGGCACGGAGTACGTCACGGGATTCGAGTCGCAGGCGGACACCGGCGAGCCCAGCGCCCCGGCGGAGGCCCAGCCGCAGAACATGCAGGCCATCTCGGTCTGCTTCGCCATGGACCACGTCGACGGCGACCACACGATCGAGCGGCCGAAGACCTACGACTACTGGCGCGCGTACCAGCCGGACTTCTGGGGCGACCGCCTGCTGTCGTGGTCGGCCCCGATCCCGCGCACGCTCGAGCCGGTCGAACGGACCTTCACCCCCAACCCCGAAGGCGACCCGATGGCCGTCCTGGGCGACCAGCAGCGCTTCGGCGGTGACCTGGACCTGTGGTCGTTCCGCCGGATCGCCGCGCGCGGCCTGTTCGAGGACGGCGCGTACACCAGCGACATCACGCTCGTGAACTGGCCGATGATCGACTACTTCGACGGCTCGATCATCGATGTGCCGGACGCCGACCGGCACGTGGCCGCCGCGCGCGAGCTGTCCCGTTCCGCGCTGTACTGGATGCAGACGGAGGCGCCGCGGCCGGACGGCGGCACCGGGTATCCCGGGCTGCGGCTGCGCGGCGACGTCACCGGCGGCACCGACGGCCTCGCCCAGGCCCCCTACATCCGCGAGTCGCGCCGCATCCGCGCGCTGTACACCGTGCCCGAGCAGGACCTGTCCCTGGCCGTACGCGGCGACAAGGGCGCGGTCCACTACGGCGATTCGGTCGGCGTCGGCATGTATCGGATCGATCTGCACCCCTCGACCGGCGGCGACAACTACATCGACGTGGGCTGCTCGCCGTTCGAGATCCCGCTCGGCGCCCTGATCCCCCGGCGCGTGCGCAACCTCGTGGCCGCGGCCAAGAACATCGGCACCACGCACATCAGCAACGGCGCCTACCGTCTGCACCCCGTCGAGTGGAACATCGGCGAGGCCGCGGGCGCCCTCGTGGCGTTCTGCATGGAGCGGTCCGCGACGCCGTACGCCGTCCGCGAGAAGCAGGACCTGCTGTCGGACTACCAGACGCGGCTCGAGCGGTCCGGTGTGGAGCTGCACTGGCCGGACGGGGTCCACGGCTACTGATCTCCCGGCCCGGTCGGGCCGGGGGCCGGAGGGGACCCGGTCGTGGTCAGGCGGACCCGGTCCCAGGAGTTGTTGGCGTAGCCCTTCGGATTCCACAGCGCGGCGGGCGACTCCGGCTGCGTCATCCCGGTGGAGTCCCAGGCCCGGGCGGTGACGACGGTGTCACCACCCGGCAGGTCGACGGTGATACGCCACTCCTGCCACGTCCAGGGGCTCGGCGGCGGGTCGAGCTCCGCCTGGGTCCAGGTGCGTCCGCCGTCCAGGGAGACGTCGAGCCGGGCCACGGTGCGGTCCTCACCGGCGTACGCGTAACCGGTGATCTCCGTCGGGCCCGGGGGAAGCGGTGTGCCGCCGTCGGGCGCCAGGATGGCGCAGGTGACGGCGACCGGACCGAGCGAGATGCCCGCCCCCGGCCCCGTACGGGTGGGGTCCGCGTCCGGCGGCAGGATGCGGTAGGCGACGGCCTGGAAGTAGTTGCCCGACGGGTCGGCCTGCGCGGTGACGCGCTCCAGCCACTTGACGCTGCGCGCCCCGATCCACCCGGGGACGATCATCCGCAGGGGCGCTCCGTGCACGTCGGGCAGGGGCCGGCCGTCCATCCCCCAGGCGAGGAGGACCTCGCCGGAGGTCGCCTTGACCAGCGGGATAGAGCCGCCGAAGGGCTGCGGCGGGTCCGCCAGTGGCGAGACGTCGGGCGCGGCGAAGGCGACGTGGCGGGCGCCGGGCCGTACGCCGGCGGCGGCGAGCACGTCGGCCAGCAGCACGCCGGTCCAGCGGGCGGTGGAGATGGCGCAGGGCCCCCACGGGTCCTCACCGGGGATGTCCCGGACCTCGAGCAGTCCCGCCCGGCGGTTCCCCGCGCACTGCACGGTGGCGAGGATCTCCCGCTCGGCGAACCGCTCGCGCAGGTCGCCCAGCGACAGGGTGAGGGGACGGTCCACCAGGCCGTCCACGCGCAGCCGCCAGGCGCGGGCGTCGATGCGCGGGACCGGGCCGTGGTTACGGCTATAGAAGCTCTCACAACCGGTGAGCGGGCGGCGGGCCAGGGCGTGGCGCGGCGGCTCCGCGTTGAACGGATCACGCCGGTGCACCAGCATGTCGTCCCGTTTCCCCCACGGCCCCATGTCCCGAGCGCTACCCACGCGGACGGCCGCCACCCGCGCCGCCTCTCCGAGCGGAGCCAAGTTCGTGCCCGGAGTTCTTTGCCGGGCCGGGGCAGGACAGGACGGGGCAGGACGGGGGCAGGGCGGCGCGGGACCGTGTTCGGCGCGGTGCGGCGCGCGTTCGGGGTTCGGCGCGGGCCGCGCTCAGCCGCCGGACATCGCCGGGTCGGGAGACTCGGCGAAGGCGCACTCGGGGTGGGCGTCGCGGTCGATGATGTTGCGGACGGTGGCGTGGACGCGGACCGGGCCGGGCCGCAGGGCCGTCACCTGGAACCAGCCGTCGGGCGTGGTCGTGAGACAGGCCGCGCCGCCGTCGGCGACACCCCACATATCGTTGGCGTGGATGCGGACCGTCTCCGTGCCGGCCGTCGGGAAGTCCAGGATGAACGACGAGACCTCGAGCGTGCGCAGCGTGGCGGGACCCGAGGCGAGCGGCACCGCGTCGGCCACCTCCCAGACCTTCCAGTGCGCGTCGTGCCAGACCTCGTGCAGGTAGGAGGGCGGATCGGCCAGCAGAGCGGCCTCGGAGAGGCCGCCCCGGTCGAGCGGCACGTCGGGCAGCGCGACCAGGCCGACGGCGTTGGCGTTCAGCCAGGCGCGGTAGCCCTCCGCGGTCAGCGGCCGGTAGAGCGCGGGGGAGTAGCGGAGGTCGAGCTGCCGCTCCCAGCCACGGGCGAGGGGGAACCGCTGGGCGAGGAACATGGTCTCCCAGTGCTCCCGGGTGAACGGGACCTCGAGCCGGCCCCCCGCGGGGTTCCGGGTGGCCAGGAACGACCGCAGACCGGCGTAGTACGAGGCGCTGGACGACGGGTCCCCGGCCGAGTTCGCCAGGGCGGTCGCCACGGGAACCAGCTGCCAGCTGAGCAGCGGTACGACCAGCAGCGCCAGCACCAGCCGCCGGCCGTAGCGGAGCAGCAGGTATCCCGCCGCCGGCAGCGCGAGGGTGCTGCCCAGCCGCGCGATGTTCGCCCCGACCGGGTTGGGCACCACGAAGAGGACGGCGCTGAGCGTGCCGTAGATCACCGCGAAGCGCCGGATCAGGGTGCTGCTCCGGGGCGCGATGGCCAGGGTCAGCGCGCTGAACAGCAGGACACCGAGGAGGTTGACCAGCGGGAAGGGGAACCGGCCGCTGCCGCCACCGGTCACGAAGGACACCAGCATGCCCAGGGCGGCCGAACCGAGCGGGGCGACCCGTCGCCAGCCCGCCTGAGGGGCCCAGCTCAGGCCCGCGAGCAGCAGGAACAGCCCCGCGAGCGGACTCGACAGCGAACAGCAGGCAGCCAT
Source organism: Actinoallomurus spadix (assembly GCF_024055725.1). Classification (GTDB taxonomy): domain Bacteria; phylum Actinomycetota; class Actinomycetes; order Streptosporangiales; family Streptosporangiaceae; genus Actinoallomurus; species Actinoallomurus spadix. The sequence goes on from NZ_JAMXMX010000001.1 coordinate 323,635, forward strand.
CATGAACACCAGCACGGGCAGGCCCTCGAGCGCGGCGAGCAGCGCGGCCAGCCCGAAGGCCAGCCCGAGGGCGAAGGGCAGCTGACCGATGATCAGCTCACCGACGATGCCGATGGCGAGCGCCAGGCGGAAGAAGATCTGCGCGCCGTCGCGCGGGCCGGGCAGGAGCCGGCAGGCGGCCCAAGTGATCACCGTGCAGGCGAGCAGGCCGGTGATCCGCGCGCCCAGGACCGCGGCGATCGGCGGGAACAGCACGCTGTAGCCCGGCAGGCTGTGCCCGTCGTACCACTGGTTGTTGAACGCCACCGGGCCCGCGGTGCGCGCCACCCAGGTCCGGAAGTACTGCGCCGGCAGGTCCGGGCCCCGGAGGTCGAGGGCGATGACGAGAGCGCCGAGCACCAGCGTCACCGTCCACGGGTGGCGCACCGGCGCGGCGAGGCATCGGCGGATCCACGACTCGTCCCGGACCGGCGGGGGCATGGTGGCCACGCGGCCGAGGCTCCGGCCGGTCCCGTCCGGGACGCCGCTCGGACGCGGACGCATGGATGTCCTCACTGCTCTGCTTCCTCCCCCGGCCTCAGCCGCAACGCCCGCCCACTGTTCCATCCTCCACGCCGGCGTCCCTGGCCCCCGCGTCGGCCTCCGTCCGGCACGCCCTGATCCTGCCGTATCGCGCTGCCGGGAGGAGTGGATCATCCCGCTCTCCGGCGTGTTCCGCCCCTTCCGGCGCTATTTCGGCCGGAACGGATTCCTCGGATAACGGAGCCGGAACGGAGGCCGGTCGGGCCGGCGGCAGAGCTCGGCCCGGACACCCGGCAGGCGCACGGCGCCGCCGAGAGGTGAACGGTCACGGAGCGGGATACGGCCGGATGCGGTCTTTTGTCACTGCTAAGCAGTGATGTACCCTCAGTGTCGGAACAGATACATAATGTGAGATCGTTCCGGGGCGGCGAGGGGGCGGCGACGTTCGACGACGCCTCCCACGCCCGGTCCAACGATCTCCGATCGCCGGCAGGCCCGCCCGACACCGCACTAGGAGACCTCTCCTCATGTCGACGACCGCCTCTACTCTCGTTCCCCGTCGCTGGATCGCCCTCATCTTCATCGCCCTCGCCCAGCTGATGGTCGTCCTGGACGCGACCATCGTGAACATCGCGCTCCCGTCGGCGCAGCGGGCGCTGGACATCTCGGATGCGAACCGGCAGTGGATCATCACCGCCTACACCCTCGCGTTCGGCGGGCTGCTGCTGTTCGGCGGCCGGGTCGGCGACCTGATCGGCCGCAGGCGCGCCTTCCTCATCGGCCTGCTCGGGTTCGCGGGCGCGTCGGCCGTCGGCGGCGCCGCGGTCGATGAGGCGATGCTGCTGGGAGCCCGCGCGCTGCAGGGCGCGTTCGGCGCGCTGCTCGCGCCGTCGGCGTTATCACTGCTGGCGGTGACGTTCACCGTCGCGAAGGAGCGGGCCAAGGCGTTCGGCATCTACGGCGCGATCGCCGGCGGCGGCGCCGCGATCGGGCTGATCCTCGGCGGCCTGCTCACCGAGTACCTGAACTGGCGCTGGGCGCTGTACGTCAACGTGCCGATCGCCGTCATCGGGCTCGTCGGCGCGCTGGCGTTCGTCCGCGACCCCGCCCCGCACGACGGCGCGCGCCTCGACGTCCCCGGCGTCGTCCTCGTCACCGGCGGGCTGGTCGCGCTCGTGTACGGCTTCACCCGCGCGGAGTCGGAGGGGTGGAGCGACCGCGGTGTCGTCGGCCTGCTGGCCGGAGCCTGCGTGCTGATCGTGGCGTTCGTCGTGGTGGAGGCGCTGACGAAGGCCCCGCTGTTGCCCCTGCGCGTCATCCTCGACCGTAACCGCGGCGGCGCCTACCTCGCGGTCGGCCTGTCGGTGATCGGCATGTTCGGCCTCTTCCTGTTCATGACGTACTACCTGCAGACGGTCAAGCACTACTCGCCGGTCCGGACCGGCCTGGCGTTCCTGCCGCTCACCGCCGGGATGATCACCGGTTCGACGCAGATCGCCGCCCGGCTGATGAACCACGTGCCGGCGCGCCTGCTGATGGTCCCCGGCCTGCTCGTCGCGGAGGGCGGCATCGCCCTGCTCCTCGGCCTCCGCGTCGACAGCGCCTACGCCGCCCTGGTGCTGCCCTCGCAGGTGCTGCTCGGCATCGGGCTGGGCACGACCATGATGCCCGCCATGAACCTGGCCACCCTCGGGGTGGACGCACGGGATGCGGGCGTCGCCTCCGCGATGGTCAACACCTCCCAGCAGGTCGGCGGCTCGCTCGGCACCGCGCTGCTCAACACCGTCGGCACCACCGCGGCGACGGGCTACATCGCGGCGCACGCGGCCGGCCGTCCCACGCCCGCCCTCGCCGCGGCCGGGCTCGTGCACGGCTTCCAGGTCGCCCTCTGGTGGGCGATGGGCGCCATCGGCCTGGCGGCGATCATCGTCGCGGCACTCGTCACCGGCCGGGGCGAGCCGCGTACCGCCCCCGCCCGGGCCACCACGGACCTCCCGCGTGAGGCGAGCGGCGCCGAAGCCGAGCCGCCCCGTGAGCTCGCCGTCGTCGGGACGTACGCCGAGGCACCGCCCGACGAGGGACCCCAGGGCGAGACCCGCCTGGCGTACGCCCCGGTGGCGTCGGCCGCGGGGCCGGGCGGGCCCAGCGGCCCGCGGGTCCGGGGCCGGGTACGCGGCGCCGACGGCGGCCCGGTGACCGGTGCCGCGCTCACCCTCATCGACCTCGGCGGACGCCAGGTCGACCGGGCCGTGACCGGCCCCGACGGCGCCTACGCGCTGCGCGCGCCGGGCGGCGGGCCGTACATGCTGATCACCGCGGCCGACGGGCACCAGCCGCGGGCGGCCACCGTCGTCCTCGGCGACGACCTCGTCGACCACGACGTGACGCTGTCCGGCACCGCGAGCCTCTCGGGTGCCGTACGCGCCGCGGTGACCGGCAGACCGGTCGCCGGGGCGGTCGTCGTGGTGACCGACGCCCACGGTGAGGTGATCGGCTCGGCCGAGACCGGCGACGGCGGCGGGTTCGTCTTCGAGGACCTGGTCGCGGGCACGTACGTCGTGGCGGTCAGCGCGGGCGGCCACCGGCCGGCGGCGCTGCCCGTCGAGGTCGGCCCGGGCGGCACCACGCGGTGTGAGGTGGAGCTGCCCGCCGGCGCGCGCGTGCACGGCACGGTGCGCGCCGGCAGCGACGACCTCCTGCTCGCCGACGCGCGGGTCACGCTCGTCGACGCCGCCGGCGACGTGGTCGCCACGGCCACGACCGGCCCCGACGGCGCGTACGCCTTCGAAGACCTCGACCCCGGCCCGTACACCGTGATCGCCACCGGGTATCCGCCGGTCGCCCTGGCGGTCCAGGCGGGTGAGAACGGCTCGGAGCCGCTCGGCCTGACCCTGCGCCATCCGACGGAGGAGCGGGCATGACGGAGGACAGGGGCCTGCGGGCGCGGGTCCGCACCACGGACGGCTGGGCGGTGCCGCACGCGGTCGTCACGGTCGCCGACATGACCGGGCGCCAGGTCTGCCGCGCCGAGGCCGACCCCGAGGGCGTCGTCCGCACCGGGCCGCTGCCCGCCGGCCGCTACACCGCGATCGTCACGGCCATCGGGTACGCCCCGTCGGCCTCGACCGCGCGGGTGGGCGCGGCGGGCGCCGCCGAGCTCGGCACGGTCGTGCTGGACCGCCAGGCCGGCACCGATCCGCCGCCGCCCGGCCCGTGGTCGATCGACCCGGCCCACTCCAGCATCCTGGTCAGCGTCCGGCACCTGGGCCTGTCGAGCATCCACGGGCGCTTCGGGGAGTTCGGGGGCCGCATCGACATCGCCCGGCCCGTCGAGGGCTCCCGCGTCGACGCCGAGATCAAGGCCGCCTCCATCGACACCGCCAACTCCCTGCGCGACGAGCACCTGCGGGGCGGTGACTTTCTCGACGTCGAGCGGTTCCCGGTCATCACCTACGCCGGTACGCACGCCGTTCCGGCCGGCGGCGACCGGTGGGTCGTGCGCGGCGAGCTGACGTTGAAGGGCGTCCGCCGTCCGGTGGACCTGGACCTGACCTACCTCGGCACCGGACCGGACCTGTGGGGCGGCGTCCGCGCCGCCTTCCGCGCCACCACCGAACTGCGCCGCGAGGACTTCGCGATGACCTTCAACCAGATGGTGGCGGCCGGAATCGGCGCCATCGGCACGACCCTCCGCGTCGTCCTGGACGTCCAGGCGGTGCCCGGCACGTCCCCGCCGCCGGTGTGAGGGCGGCCCGTCCCGCCGGACGACGGGACGGGCCGAAGGCGAGGGGCCCGCGCCCTGGATGCGCGGGGCCCCGGTGGACGAGTGGTCAGGACGCGTTGATGGCGACGTCGTCGATGGTGAAGCTCGTCTGCAGGCCCGAGTCCTCGGTGCCGCTGAACGACAGGGTCACGGTCTGGCCCGCGTAGGACGACACGTCGAAGGTCTTCTGCGTGTATCCGGACGCGGCGTCGACGTTGCTGTAGGTGGCCAGGGTGGTGCTGCCGACCTTGACCGTCAGCTTGTCGTAGACGGTGCTGCCGGCTTCGCTCGTGTCGATGTGCAGCCAGAAGCTGAGCGAGGCCGTGCAGCCGGACGGGATCGTCACCGACTGGGTGGCGCTGTCGGTGTGGGTGGTGCCGTACCCGTCGAGCCATGCGAAGTGGGTGCCGGAGTGCGCGGACTCACCGCTGCCGTTGGCGGACACGACGCCGGAGGTGGTCGTCCACGGTGAGGTGCCGCTCTCGAACCCGCCGTTGCTCACCTTGTTGCCGGAGGAGGAGCATCCGCCGCCGACCGTGTTGACGGTCCAGGTGAAGGACGCCGAGCCGGCGGCTCCGGTCGAGTCCTTGGCGGTGACGGTGACGTTCGAGGTGCCCGCCGCGGTCGGCGTCCCGGAGATCAGGCCGGTGGCGGAGTTGATCGACAGCCCGGCGGGCAGGCCTGTCGCGCTGTAGGTCAGGGTCTGGCCCGACGCGGAGTCCGTCGCGTGGATCTGCAGGCTGACCGCCGTGCCGACCGTGCTCGTCTGGTTGCCCGGGCTGGTCACCGTGACCGTGTTGCCGCCGGTGGATCCGCTCTGGAAGGCCGTCGCCCCGTTCGGGGTGCCCAGCCCGGTCGGCCCGTCGTAGCCGGAGGCGGCGGTGCAGAGGTAGGACGGGCTGCACGAGCCGTTGCGCCCGGACGTGACGTCGTTCAGCGCGCTCGTGTGGGCGTACGGATAGGACGCCGGGTACGTGCCCGACGCGGGCGACCCGCCCAGCGCGTAGACGCCGGCGATGATCGGCGCGGACGCGCTGGTGCCGCCGACGACGAGCCACCCGCCGGTCTGGTAGCTGTCGTAGACGGCAAGGCCGGTGTTCGGGTCGGCGACGGCGGAGACGTCCGCCACGGTCCGCTTGGCGCAGCCGGAGTCCTTCTGCCAGGACGGCTTCGGGTCGTAGGAGGAGCAGCCCGAACCCGCGCCGGACCAGGTCGACTCGCTCCAGCCGCGCGCGTTCGACGCCCGGGACAGCGACGTCCCGCCCACCGCGGTGACGTACTGCGACGCCGCCGGGTACTCGGTCCCGTATCCGTCGTCGCCCGATGACACGGTGATCGCGACACCTGGGTGGTCGAAGTAGGAGGCGTCGCTGCTCGTGTCGGTGCCGTCCTCGTCGCCGCCGTAGCTGTTCGACACGAACTTGGCGCCGAGGCTCACCGCGGTGTTCACCGCGGTGCCCAGGTCCTCCATGCTCGGCTGGCTCGCCTCGACCAGCAGGATGTGGCAGTTGGGGCAGACCGCCGAGACCATGTCCAGGTCGAGGGACTCTTCTTCGGCCCAGCCGGAGTCGGCGGAGGGGAGGGTGCTGCCGCCGTTCTCGTTGACCTTCTTGAAACAGCCGTTCGCGGTGGTGCAGGCGGGCAGTCCGTACTGGGAGCGGTACGTCGCCAGGTCGGATTCGGCCTTCGGGTCGTCGTAGGCGTCGATGATCGCGACCGTCTGCCCGGATCCGTACGAGGAGGACGGCAGCGCGTACGCGCTCTGCAGGTCGGACGGGCCGAATCCGGACGGGGCCAGGTTCGGCTGGATCCCCTGGCGTGCGGTCACGTCGGTGCGCACCAGGGTGAGGCAGGCCATCTGGCCGCGACGGGTGGGCTCGGCGCACGCCCGCTTCACCGGGGAGACGTGGTGCGGTCCGGGCGCGGCGGGGGCGGCGTTCGCCGGCGCGGTCGCGGCGGTGAGGACGGCGAGGGGCAGCGTGAGTGCGGCGACGAGGGTGAGGGCGGCGTGCCACAGACGACGAGCTCGGGTGGGGGGTGACATCCTTGCTCCCTTGTCCGGCGGGAGGCCGGGTGCGCGGTGGGATCGACCGCTTCCGGCCCGTGGCACCACGGGTGGTGGTGCTGCGCGGAACATAGGTTTGCGGTCACGTACCGGTCAATGCGGCTTTACGGTCTCTTGGCGAACGATGTCCGGTTCCGGCCGCGACGGGACCGAGCCGCGGTGCTGTGGAAGGAGAATGAGACGGTGCGTATCGGACTCCTGGGAACGGGCCCGTGGGCGGAACTCGCGTACGCCCCGGCGCTGCGAGGTCATGCGGACGTGGACTTCACCGGTGTCTGGGGGCGGCGGCCCGAGGCGGCCGGTGCCCTGGCCGAGCGCTTCGGCACCCGCCCGTACGACGACGTGGACGCCCTGATCGCGGACACCGACGCGATCGCGATCGCGCTCCCGCCGGCCGTCCAGGCGCCGCTGGCCGTACGCGCCGCACGGGCCGGCCGTCACCTGCTGCTGGACAAGCCGCTGGCGATCGACGTGGCCGGCGCGCGCGCCGTCGTGGCCGCGGTGCGGGAGACGGGTGTCGCCTCGGCGGTGTTCTTCACCGCGCGCTTCGCGGATGGGCCGCGTCAGTGGATCGCCGAGCAGTCCCGGCGCGGTGGCTGGTTCACCGCCCACGCGGCCTGGATCGGCGCGCTGGACGGCGGGCCGTTCGCGGACTCGCCGTGGCGCCGTGAGAAGGGAGCACTGTGGGACGTCGGCCCGCACGCCCTGTCCGTGCTGCTTCCCGTGCTCGGCGACGTGCACCGGGTGGCCGCGGCGACGACCGGTCCGGGCGACACGGTGCACCTCGTCCTGCGGCACGACGGCGGCGCGTCGAGCACCGCCACCCTGACCCTCACCGCGCCGGGCGCGGCCACGGGATCGACGGCCGAGCTGCGCGGCGACCACGGCGTCACCGCGATGCCCGCGAGCGAGGACACACCGGTGACGGCGCTCGACCGGATGATCGGCACTCTGCTCGACGCGGCGCGCACGGGGCGCGGGCACGACTGCGACGCGGCGTTCGGCCTGCGTGTCGTCGAGATCCTGGCCGAGGCGGCCCGCCGGCTCTCGCCGGACGCCTCAGAAGGCGATCGGCCGGCCGAACGGGACGCCTCCTAACGCGGCTGCCTCCTGCCCGTCCTCGACGGCGCCGGTCCGCGGACCGGACCGTCACCCGCGCGGCCGCCGGTCACGGGGAGCGCGGGCCACGCCGGTCCGCGGCGGGTCAGACGAACAGCGGCTCGGCCTGGGACCGCTCGACCAGCGCGTCCATCGCGGCGTCGCCGGGCGCCTCGCCGAAGCGGGAGGCGGCGTCGAGGACGCGGGGGAGCAGATCGACGTCACCGACGCTGTTGACGAAGACACCGGGCCGGCTGAGCGCCCACCAGACGGCGAGGTCGATGTCGTCCTGCCGCTCGAGCGGCTCGTACCAGGTCGCCCGGGTGTGCGGGCGGCCCATCCACGGGCGCAGCGCGATCGACTTGATCGTCTGCACCGCCACCCGCCGCTCCTGGCACGTCCGGTACAGCGCCTCGAAGTTGTCGGCGTAGTACGGGTTGCGCATGGTGACGTAGTTGTACGGCAGCAGGACCGAGTCGAAGTCGAACCTCTCCAGGCTTCGCCGGTGGGTGGCCGCGATCTGCGTCCCGTGACCGGTCACGCCGATCCACCGCACGAGCCCCTCCTCCCGGGCCGCGAGCGCCGCCTCGATCGCCCCGCCGGGGCTGAGGGCGATGTCCCACTCGATCGGGTCGGCCAGGGCGTGCAGCTGCCACAGGTCGACGTGGTCCACACCGAGGCGGTCCAGCGACCGGTGCAGCTCCTCGCGCGCGCCGGACGCCGTACGCTCGCCGGTCTTGGTCGCCAGGAAGAACCGGTCGGGTTCCCGCCGCAGGAGCGGGCGGAGGCGCACCTCGGCCTCGCCGTAGGAGGCGGCCACGTCGATGTGGTTCACGTCGTACTCGAGAAGGACGTCCAGGGTCCGATCCGCGATGCTCTGGGACACCGCGGCCAGTGCCGCGGCGCCGAAGATCACACGTGTGCTGGTATGGCCGGTACGCCCGAACTCCGCCGTCTCGATCGGCACCTGCGACCCCTTCTCGATCCAGGCGGGTGTCCTGCGCCGACGCCTCGTCGGGGAACGGCCCGCGCGGTGCCGTACACGCTACCGCGCGGGCCGTCGTCCCTGGTGTCCAGGAGCTCAGCGCCCGGCCGGCTCAGCGCCCGGCCGGGCTGAGTGCTCCGCCGGGCTCAGTGCTCCGCCGGGCTGAGTGCTCCGCCGGGCTCAGTGCTCGGCGGGCGACGCCCAGATCCGGAACTTCCCGCTGTCGTACAGCAGTCCCAGCATGTAGAGCATCCCGTCGTAGTAGCGGGCGTAGCCGGACGGGATCTCGGTGTTCCAGAAGTCCCGGACGAACTCCCGCCGGACGCTGTCCGTCGCCGTGATGGCCGACGTCGAGTTCATCGCGACCAGGCCCTGCGCGTGGGCGGGCTCGTAGGTGTTCTGGCCCGACGACAGCGGCGTGCCGTCGAGGTGGTACCGGCTGACGTAGGTCGTCACGCCCTGGCCCTCGAAGAAGTTCTCCAGGGTGTTGGAGTACTCCTTCTGCCACGGCTTCGTGCCGAACCAGGCGGCGTCCACGTTCACGTTGGCGATGGCCCGCCAGGCGTCTTCCTGGAAGTTGTGGGTGTAGGAGTTGTCGGTCGGGGTCTCGCCCCGGCCCAGGTACGGCGTGCCGTCGAAGTTGGCGTAGTCCGGGGTCAGGCCGGTCCGCGGGTCGTGGGCGGTCTGCAGGAGCTTCTCTCCCGCGTCGTACGCCTTGTCCCACAGGTCCTTGTCGTCCTTGTCGATCGCGCCGAAGACCTTGTAGAAGGCGGGCAGCGCGTAGGACGGGTCGGTGTAGTACAGGAACGTCGCCGGCGGGGTGAACAGCGGCAGGTAGTACTTCCGGTCGAACATGTCGACGCCGCCGTTGTCGGACTGGTGCCACATGGCGTGGACGATCTGCCGGGCCTCGGTGCCGTAGTCGTAGATCCCGTCGCCGTTGCCCCAGCGGCCCTCGGCGAAGGCGAGCGCGGCGGCGATCCACTGGTCGCCGTCCGGGGCGACGCCCGTGCTGAGGATCTTGCCGGTCGTGTCGGTGTGCCAGGCGAAGAAGTACTTCTCCTTACCGCTCTGGAGCTGCATCTTCGTCTTGGCGAAGTTCCACAGAGAGTCGAACTCCTGCTTGTGGCCGAGCTGTACCGCGATCATCATCGCGTAGCCCATGCCCTCGCTGCGGACGTCCTGGTTGCCGATGTCCTCGACGTAGGCCATGTCCGGCGTGAGCTGGTAGTAGATCGTCTGGCCGTCGCCGCGGTGGGTGGCGTCCGAGCCCGGGTCGCCGTGGAAGAGCTGCTGCCAGGTGGCGTTCACCCGGGCCTCGACCGCCCGCCGGGAGATCCCGGCCTTGACGAACACGTTGGGGTACACGCCGGTGTGGGCGGCTCCGGCGTGGCTGTTGCCCACTCCCGCGGGCGGGTTGTCCGCCGCGGATGAGCTCTCCGCGGCCGAAGCCGTCGCGGGGGTGGTCAGGAGGGCGAGGGCCGACAGGACGGCCAGGCCCAGCTTCGCTTTCTTGCGCACGCAACACCTCTCTGCGTCGACGTGAATCCGGTCGGGGACGAATGTCGGCCGAAGGCCACCCCGGGGGTGGCCTTCGGCCGGGTGCGCGCGCGCCGCGTTCCCCGTGCCGAGGACGTTAAGCGCCGGAAATAGTCCGGGTCAAGGTCTAATTTCGACGTAACTTCCGGTCAGTTAATCCGTAGTCCGTAATAACTGACCGGAAAGGAGCGACCTGGCGAGAGGGGACCGCGGTTCCGGCGCTGGGCGAGATACCGGGCCGCGGCCGCGCGCAGGCGCGCGTGCGTCCCGTCATGGACGGAGGCGCCGGACAGGACGGCCTTCGGCGGTTCGGCGAGCATCGCGCCTATGGGAACCCGGCCGGTGCCCGGGCCGATCACAGGATGGTGAGCTGTTCGGGTTCGGCGGAGTACGGGGCCGCGGGTGGGGGCGTGCGCGGGTGGCGGAGGTTCCGGCCTCCGCGGATGCCGTACTCGTCGGCGAGGTCCCTGACGCGCCGGGCGATGCGGTGCTGATAGTCCTTCGGCGCGTAGGCGCCGCCGCCGTACAGGCGCTCGTACGGTGCGACGAGCTCGGGGTGGTGTTCGCGGAGCCAGCGGGTGAACCACTCGCGGGCGCCGGGGCGCAGGTGCAGGACGATCGCGGAGACGGAGGTGGCACCGGTCTCGGCGATCCGGCGCACGGCCGCCTCCAACCGGCGCGGGCTGTCGGTGAGGTAGGGAATGATCGGGCTCATCAGGACACCGCAGCCGATGCCGTGCTCGTTCAGCGTCGCGCAGACCTCGAGGCGTTTGAGCGGACTGGGGGTGCCGGGTTCGAGCAGCCGCCACAGTTCCTTGTCGACGAAGCCGACGGACACGGCCGCGCTGACCTCCGTGCGGTCGGCGGCCTCCTCCAGCAGCGGTAGGTCGCGCAGGATCAGCGAGCCCTTGGTAAGGATCGAGAAGGGATTCGCCGCGTCCCGCAGCGCCTCGATGATGCCCGGCATCAGCCGGTAGCGGCCCTCCGCCCGCTGGTAACAGTCGACGTTGGTGCCCATCGCGATGTGCTCTCCGGCCCACTTCGGCGCGGCGAGCTCCCGGCGTACGAGCTCCGGCGCGTTGACCTTCACCACGATCTGCGAGTCGAAATCCCGCCCAGTGTCGAAATCCAGATACTTATGAGTGTTCCTGGCATAACAGTAGACACACGCATGGCTGCATCCCCGATAGGGGTTGATCGTCCAGCGGAAGGGGACGCGCGAGGCGGCGGGGACCGCGTTGATGATCGACTTGGCTCGTATCTCGTGGAAGGTGATCCCGCGGAACTCCGGCGTGTCGACCGTGACCGGGCTGCCGAACAGTCCCGGATCCTCGCCGTCCAGCGACAACGCATCCCAACGCATGGAACCCACCTTAGAACATGTGTTCGATCAAGGCTCGGGTGGTGGGTGTCGTGGCGGTCGTGTCGATGAGGGCGATGGCGGCGGGGTGCCAGGGGCGGTCGGCCGGGCCGGTGAGGACGAGCCGCCGGCCGATCGCGGGACGTACGGGCACCAGCACCAGCCCGGGGGCGAGCATCGCGGCGGTGAGGGCGGGGACGATCGTGACGCCGATCCCCGCCCGCACCATGGCCAGCAGGGTGCCCATGTCGCGGATGCGGTGGGTGGGGGAGAGCGTCGTGCCCGCCCGCCGGTACAGCTCGCGGATGTGCCGTTCGCATCCTCCGCAGGACAGCAGGAAGTCGTCGTCCTCGAGGTCGGCCGGGCCGACGTCCGGCTCTCCGGCGAGGGGGTGGTCGTCGCGGAGAAGGGCGTGGAAGGCGTCCTCGGCGAGGAGGACGCCCGGTCCCGGTGGCGGGTCGACGAGGACGGCCAGGTCGACCGTGCTGCGGGCCAGCCAGTCGGCGACCTCGTCGTCCTCGCCCTCGAACAGGGCCACGTCGACGCGGGGCAGCCGGTCCTTCCACTGCGGGATCAGCCGGGGGAGCAGCCCCTGGCAGACCGTCGTCGGCGCGGCGAGCCGGACGGTGCCGGCCGGCAGTCCGTCGCGCTGAGCGGCGAGGTCGGCGATGGCCGCCGCCGCCGCGAGCGCGGCGCGGGCGTGACCGAGGACGAGGTCCCCGAAGGCGGTGGGACGCGGGTGGCCGTGCCGGGCGAGCACGGCCCCGCCGAGGGTGCGCTCGAGCGCCGCGACGGAGTGGGACACCGCCGACTGGCTCACCCCGAGCTCGGCGGCGGCTGCGCCGAAGCCTCCGTGGTCCAGGACGGCGACGAACGCCCGCAACTGGCTCAGGTTGACGCTCATGAGTTCTCTTCATGGAGAGGGTGCGGCCACTTGTTGGACTCATCATCGCACCGCCGCGCATGATCACGTCCCGGATCGGTGTTCGCGGTGTGAGGGAGGACGGATGGAGCGGCGTAGAGGGCCGGCGGACTGGGCCCCCGGGTTCGTGATCCTGTCGGTGATCTGGGGTTCGAGCTTCGCTCTGATCAAAGTGGCGATCGAGGCGGGCGTCGCGCCGCTGTGGGTCGCCCTGTGGCGGTGCCTGTTCGGGCTGGCGGCACTGGGCGCGGTCTGCGCCGCGCGGCGCGTGCCCGTGCCCCGTGGCACGCGGATGTGGGCGCATGCCATCGTCGTGGCGGCTCTGCTGAACTCCGTGCCGTTCGCGCTGTTCTCGTACGCGGAGACGCGGGTGAGCTCGGTCGTGGCCGGGGTGTGGAACGCCACCACGCCCCTGACGACGCTGCTGTTCGCCGTCGCCGTGATCCCCGGCGAGCGGCCGACGTACCGCCGGGCGATGGGGCTGGTGACGGGGTTCTGCGGCGTGCTCCTGGTCCTGGGGATCTGGCGGGGGCTCGACGGCGGCACGCCGGCCGGCAGCCTGGCCTGCCTGGGGGCGACCGCGTGTTACGGCGCGGGCTTCACCTACACCCGGCGCTTCTTCGCCGGGGGAGCGGAGTCGGCCGTCGCGCTCTCGGCGCTGCAGATCCTCTGCGCGACCGCCGAACTCGCCCTCGTCGCGCCGGTGGTGGCCGGCCCGCCGTCCTGGCCCGGGCCGGGGGCGGCCGTCGCGCTGGCCGTGCTCGGCGCCGTCGGGACCGGGCTGGCGTACATCATCAACCTCGGGGTGATCCGGGCGGCAGGTCCGACGGTCGCCTCGACCGTGACGTACCTGACTCCGCTGTGGTCCACGCTGCTGGGGGCGGTGCTGCTGGCCGAACCGCTCGGCTGGAACACCCTCGCCGGCGGCCTGCTGATCGTCGCCGGGGTCATCGTGGCCCGCTCGCCCGGCCGGGGACCGGCGGCCGTCAGCGCGCCGGGAAGCCGGGAGCCTCGCGGGTCAGGTGTTCGAGCTCGCGGGTGAGGTCGTGGGGGGTCACGATGCCGATCAGGCGGTCGCCGTCGAAGACGAGAAGGCGCGTGCGGGCGAGCTTCGCCAGCAGTTCGGTCAGCGGGGTCTCGGCGGTCGTGTGCTCCGCGTCCTCCACGAGGGTGCCGACGGGGGTGTCGGGCGGTTCACGGCGGATCCGCTCGGTGGTCACGACGCCGCGGACGACGCCGTCGTCGACGACCGGGTAGGCCGAGTGCCGATGGCGGGGCAGCATCTCGCGCAGGAACTCGGCGACCGGCATGGTGCTCGGCACGGTGAACGGGTCGGGCGTCATGATGCGGCGGATCGGGATGCCGTCGAGTCTCGCCCGGACCCTGGCCTGCCCCGCCTCGAGACCGGCGGCCGTGATGAGGAACCAGCCGACGAGCGTGAGCCACAGGCCGTCCGCGCTCCACATCGCGATGTAGAACCCGCTGAGCATCGTGACCCAGCCGAACGCCCGGCCGACCTGGGTCGTGTACAGGGTCGCCTTCAGCCGGTCGCCGGACCTCCGCCACAGCAGGGCGTGCACGAGCCGTCCGCCGTCCAGGGGAGCGGCGGGGATCAGGTTGAAGGCCGCCAGGAGCCCGTTGATCAGGGCGAGCCAGGTGAGGCAGCCGGTCGCCAGGCCGTCGGCCTTCGCCAGGAAGAGGATCGCCGACGCGGTGCCGAAGACCGCCGCCAGCAGCGCGCTGACGAGTGGTCCGGACCCGGCGATGCGCACCTCGGCGCCCGGCGTGGCCGGCTCGCCCTCGAACCGGGAGACCCCGCCGAGCAGCCATAGCGTGATCCCCGTGACCGTGAGGCCGTTCCGGCGGGCGACGAGCGCGTGCGCCAGCTCGTGGGCGAGCAGCGAGGCCAGGAAGGCGGTGGCGGTGAGCAGCCCGCCCAGCGCGTAGACCAGCGGAGGCAGGCCCTTGTACGTGTGCGGCAGTTGCACGCCGGCCAGGCCGTACGTGATGAGCGCGAAGATCACCAGCACGGTCCAGTTGACGCCGACGCGTACGCCGCCGATCCGGCCGAGCCGGAGGGTGTCGTTCATAGCCGCCGCCTTTTGTCGTCACTGAGTAAGGGATACCCGCCAAAGCACTCCGGAGTCTCGGGCAGAATGCCCTGTCGTGGGGTTGTCCATCGTCAGGAGGAGCGCCGCCGCCGCGGCGGCGATGGTCGCCATGGCCGGATGCGGCGGTCACCCGGACCGCACCCGGCCCCCCGCCGCGCAGTCGGCCGAGTGCGGTCAGGTCACGACGGCCCGTTCGGACGCCGGGCGGCAGACCCGGGCCATGTGGATCGTGTCGGTGGGCAACGGCGACTGGCCGAGCAGGCCGGGCCTGCCGGTGGCGAAGCAGCAGGCGGAGTACCGCGCCCTCCTGGACCTGGCCGTACGCCGGAACCTCAACACCGTCTACGTGCAGATCCGGCCGTCGGCGGACGCCTTCTACCCGTCCCCGTACGAGCCGTGGTCGCGGTACCTCACGGGGAAGCAGGGCAAGGCCCCGGGATACGACCCGCTGCGGTTCCTGGTCGACGAGGCGCACAAGCGGGGGCTGGAGTTCCACGCCTGGTTCAATCCCTACCGGGTGAGCACCGGGCCCAATCGTAAGAGCCTGGCTCCGAACAACCCGGCCCGGGTCCATCCCGACCGGGTGTACCGCTACGGCGACGCGCTCTGGTACGACCCCGGCCTGCCCGAGGTCCGCGACCTCGTGTCGAAGGTCGTCCTCGACGTCGTGCGGAGGTACGACGTCGACGGCGTCCACTTCGACGACTACTTCTACCCCTATCCGCTGCCGGGCAAGGAGTTCCCGGACAAGGCGACGTTCACGAGGTACGGCGCCGGCTTCAAGAGCCGCGCCGACTGGCGGCGGCACAACGTCGACCTGCTCGTCCAGGCCCTGTCGGCCCGCATCCACCAGGCGAAACCGTGGGTGAGGTTCGGCATCAGCCCGTTCGGGGTCTGGCGCAACAGGTCCGACGACCCGAACGGCTCGGCGACCCACGCGCTGCAGAGCTACGACGACATCTACGCCGACACCCGCAGGTGGGTGAAGAACGACTGGATCGACTATGTCGTCCCTCAGCTGTACTGGCCGATCGGGTTCGGTGCCGCGGACTACCGGACGCTCGTGGCGTGGTGGGCCAGGCAGGTGGCGGGCACGCACGTGCAGCTGATCATCGGGCAGGCGGCGTACCAGGTCGGGCACGGCGGCCCGTGGGACAAGGCGGCCGAGCTCTCCCGCCACCTGGCGATCGACGCGAAGCACCCCGAGGTGACCGGGGAGGCGATCTTCAGCGCCACCGATCTGCGGCAGGACCGCCGCGGTTTCGCGTCCCGGCTCGCGAAGGACCACTTCGGCCGTCCGGCGCTCGCCCCGGTGAGCCCGCGGACGCCCGCCGCCCTGCTGTCGGCGCCCAGCGGCCTGGTGGCCAAGGACCGGCGGCTGACCTGGCAGGGCGTCGGCGCCGCGGCGTACGCCGTCTACCGTTCGGCGGCGGAGGGGCCGGCGTGTGCCGCCCCGGAGGCCCGTCACCTCCTCATGGTGGTGCCGGGCGCGACGACCCGGATCACCGACCACACCGCCGAATCCGGCCAGGTCTACACCTACTACGTGACGGCGCTGGACGGGCGGCACCGGGAGAGTTCTCCTACCCGGGGTGCCCATATGACCGCCCAAGGCGGCTGACCAGCGCTTTTACGGAGACCACGTGGTATTCGGCCGCAAAGGCCGAGGCTCGCTGGCTTTTTGAGGTTTCCCAGGCAGAACAAACAGGGGATGATTCCTGGAAATCTGTGACCCCCTGGAGGTGCGGCATGGCGCTCTCGATGGAGGAGGAGCGAATCCTCACCGAGATCGCATCTCAACTCGGTCAGGAGGACCCCCGCCTGGCCGACCGGCTGTCCAACTTCGGGCGCCTGCGCAGGCGGCGGCGCATCCGCGCCGTCGTGGCGATCGCGACCGCCGTGCTCGTGATCGCCTCATTGGTGGCCGCGGCCGTGGTCACCGTGCCGGTCTGACGAACGAAGCCGCCCCCGCGGGAGGATCCCGCGGGGGCGGTGCCACGCTTGGGCCGGTGTGGTGGTCGCCTCTCGGCGAAAGGCACAACGCGGCTCCTGCCCCGGCCAGATGGCCGGACGGTATTCCGCGAAGGCGGTAGGTGCGGCCCGGGGACACATGCCACACCGGCCCCACCAGCCTAACCGATCCCACCGGCGACCCGGCACCTCCCCGGCACGGCTCTTCGTACGGGTCTCGCGGCCGGCGCCGCTATGAGGAGCCGCCGAACGGGCCGGGCATGACGCCGAGCTGGGTGGCGATGGTCGCGATGTCGAAGTAGACCCGCTCGCAGATGATCCGGTCGCCGTCCGGCCCGTCGAAGAAGAAGAACGCCACCATCGGGCATCGGAAGGTGCGGCCGGTGGGCGGAATCCCGTACGCCTCGCCCAGGTGCGTGCCGAGCAGGTCGAACTCCGCGATGACGGCGTCGTCGGCATGGCGCAGGCGGACGTTGTCGTGCCGCTGGTCGGGGAAGGCCGCACGGGAGCGGTGGTAGTAGCCCATCACCTCCTCCGGGCCGTCGAACACCTCGCCGGTGGGGATGATCTCGTAGCGGGGGTGACTCATCGTCGCCAGCGTGACGTCGAAATCCTGGGCGGTCTCGGACTCGAAATGAGTGCGGATCAGGGCCTCACGGGCCTCACGCACGGTGGTGCTGGTCACGGTCTCTCCGTCCTGCGGATCGGGCGAATAGCGGCGAACTGCGACCGGTGGCGCGTCGGCCCCCATAATGGATCTACATTGTAAAGGTAGGCGGCGGTATCGTACGACTGTTCATCGAAGACGACAGGACGAACGTGATGGCCCGCAACCCGGCGACCTCGGCCGGTGTTCTATCGACGTGACCGACACCGATACCCGCCTCCCGATCGTCGCCGCGCTCACGGAGGACCTCGACACCGGCTTCGTCGCGCTCTTCGACGCATACCGTGACCTCGTCTTCTCCGCGGCGCTGCGGCTGTGCGGGCGGTGGGCGGACGCGGAGGACCTGACGGCGGAGGCGTTCCTGCGCGCCTATCGCGCGCTCGCCGGTTACGAGCCGCAGCGCATCGAGAGCCTGCGGCCACGCCCGTGGCTCATGACCATCGTGGCGAACCTCTGGCGCAACACCGCGCGCTCGGCCGCCCGGCACCCGCCTCCGGCGCCGCTGGAGGCCGCACCGGAGGCGGCCGATCCGGCGGAGCCCACCGAGCAGGCCGCCGAGCGATCCGAGACCGGTCGCGAGCTGGCCGCGCTGCTCGGCGAGCTCCCCGAGGAGCAGCGCCTCGCCGTCGTGCTGCGGCACGTCGCGGACCTGCCGATCGCGGAGATCGCGACGATCCTCGGAGCCCCCGAGGGCACGGTCAAGTCCCACATCTCGCGGGGTCTCAAGCGACTCCGCCTGCTCTACCCGGGGAGTTCACGATGAGCACCGTTGAGTCTTACGACCCGGAGCCCTCCGACCGGCGGGATCCGCTGATCGCCGGCCTCGGCGCACTGGCCACCGGCGCGCCGGCGGGCCTGCTCGACCGGGTGGCGGCCCGCTGGGTGCGGGTCGACGCCGCGATCGGTGACGTCTACGTCGCGATGACCGACCAGGGCGTCGCCTACCTGCGCGCCGAGCAGGACGAGGACGAGTTCGCCGCGTCGTTCCGGAGCCGGTTCGCGCGGCCGCTGCTGCCGGGCGGCAGCCCGCCCCCGGCCCTGGTGCGGGCGCTGCGGACGGGGCGCGCCGAAGGGCTCCACCTGGACCTGCGCGGACTGCGTCCCTTCGAGGCGGCGGTCCTGCGCGCGGCCGCGACGATCCCGCGTGGTGAGATCCGGCCGTACGCCTGGATCGCCGAGCGGATCGGCCGGCCGAAGGCGGTCCGGGCGGTCGGCACCGCCCTGGGGAGGAACCCGGTGCCGTTGCTGATCCCCTGTCACCGGGTGACCCGTTCCGACGGCCTGATCGGGCAGTACGTCTTCGGCATGCCGGCCAAGGAACGGCTGCTGCGCATGGAGCACGTCAATCTCGACGAGGTCGGCACTCTGGCGGCCAAGAACGTCTACTTCGTGGGCAGCGACACCACCGGCGTCGTGTGCTACCCGAGTTGCCGCGACGCGCGCCGGATCACACCGGCGCATTGGCATGGCTTTCGTACCCTGGGACAGGCCGAACGCGCCGGATACCGGCCGTGCCGGCACTGCCGGCCGGGGGGCGCCGCGCCCTGAGCGCCCGCCTCACCGGCCACGGTGCGTTCAGGGCCCTTTGCACATCCGTTCAGGGACGTCCTGTTGACTGACCTGGCAAGCCGTCGTCTCCGACCGAGGTTCCGCCGTTTTGAGGATCCACACCGACCTCGTCCGCCTTGTCACCCGCCGCCCCGCATCCGGCCGTACCGAACCCGCTGATACCGCGCCCGCCCGTACCGAACCTGCCCGTGCCGAGCCCGCCCGTGCCGATCGGGATCCCTACTTCGACAACGCGAAGTTCCTCGCCGTCGTCCTGGTCGTCATCGGCCATGCCTGGGAGCCGCTCCGCGGCGCGAACGTCGGCGGCCGGATCCTGGAGGCGGCGCAGACGTTCATCTACGCCTTCCACCTGCCGGCCTTCATCGTCATGTGCGGGTACTTCTCACGCGGCTTCCCGACCACCCGCGGCCGTACCCGCAAGCTCATCGCCGCCATCGTGGTGCCGTACGTGCTGTTCAGCGTCGCGTATCCCCTCTGGGCCGCGCTGCTGTCCGGCCGCCACGTCGGCTGGGATCCGCTGGAGCCCTACTACCTGACCTGGTTCCTGCCCGCCCTGCTGCTGTGGCGGCTGTCCACGCCGCTGTGGCAGCAGATCCGCCTGCCCGTCATCGTGGCGGTGCTGATCTCGATGCTCGCCGGGTTCGTCACCCTGCCGAGCATGCTCAACGCCGCCCAGGTGCTGTCGTTCCTGCCCTTCTTCGTGCTCGGCCTGGCCCTGCGACCGCGGCACTTCGCGGTCCTGCACCGCCGCGCCGTACGAGTCGCGGGCGCGGCGGTGCTCCTCCTCGGAGGTCTCACCGCCTACGTGCTCGCGCTGAGCGTCGACCCGGAGTGGGTGCACTGGCGGCGCAGCTTCGGCCAGCTCGGGGTGGGCGCTTCGGCCGGCGTCGGGTTCCGGATCGCCACGATGGCCGCCGCGCTGATCCTCACGGTGGCGTTCCTCGCGGTGGTGCCCGCGCGGCGCACCTGGTTCACCCGGCTCGGCTCGGCGACGATGTACGCCTACCTGCTCCACGGGTTCTTCACGCTGTACCTGTCGTACCAGGACTGGTACTACGGCATCTCCGGCCGGCAGGTCGTGCTGGTGACGGGCGGCTGCGTGCTCCTCGCCGTGCTCCTCTCCGGGGACCTGGCGCGCCGGATGTTCCGGTGGGCCGTGGAACCCCGCCTGGACTGGCTCTTCCGCACGGGTTCCACCGGGCGCCCGCCGTCTCGCAGCCGGCGGGAGCGAGGGGAGTCCCCGCTCGGGCGGAGAGAGGACCCCCGCGCGGTCAGCGGAGCCGAGTGATCAGGAGAGCTGCCCGGTGACACCGGAACGCCGGCCGGCCGCGGATCAGCGGACGATGATCGCCTGCCGGCTGATCGGCAGCCGGTGTGCCGCCTCGGCGATGGTCGCCACCTGCTCGGGCGAGAAACGGGTGCGCTGGCCCCGGACCCACCCGGGCAGGCGATGCATGCGGAGGAGGGTCACGCCCTCGGCCTCGACGAGACCACGGGCGAGGCGACCGCCGTGAATGACGGCCACGGCCTCCACGGCGACCTCACCGCCGAGACGCTCGGCGAGCAGGGCGGCGGTGGCGTCGGCCCGCGCACGCAACGCGGCGACCATCTTGGCGCCGGATCGCTCGTCGACGTACAGCGTGCCCTGGTAGGAGGCGATATCGGTGTCCGGAGCGACGGCCTGGTTGTCGACCATCATGACGCCGGTCGGCCCGATCACCAGGTGGTCGATCTGGCCGTGTTCTGGAACGTTCCTTCCCTGCAGGACGCGGTATCCGCGCCAGCCGAGGGTCAGGCGCAGGAGGGTGGACGTACGCCGTTCGCCCCGCTGGCCCTTGCGCCAGACGCTGGACGCCATCCGCTGACGCAGGTAGTACAGAGCGTCGACCGCGGCGACCGCCACCGCGGCCAGCAGCCCGAACCAGACATCAACAAGTACCGTGCCGATCACCAGGCCGAGCGCGGCGAGCGCACCACGCACTTGAAGCCGGCGGCGCTTGCCCTGCGCCCACAGCTGCTCGTGCACCGCCTGGGGGGACCCGCCGATCAGCGCCGGGTTCTCCGGAACATAGATCGACCGACCGAACATGACGCGACCCTTTCGCTCGGGGAGTTTATTATCCCGTGATTCCCGCGAAATGGGCATGGGGGGTGAGCTGGTTACACCCAAAAGTAACAAACGGAGATTCTGTCGAGATCTGCGTGTGGAATTGCCGTGCAACCTGCACTGCGGGTTGCATCGCGGGCGGAGCCTGCGCAGAGGCGCGGAATTCGGTCCGGTGACCGAGGGGTGCGGTCCACAATGAAGACGTCAGCATAGCGCCGCGGACCCCGGCGAATGCAGCGATATCGAGATGGGCGCACGCCGAATATTGGCGCGGATGCTGATTATGGCCGGACCTCATCGCCCGGCACCGAGGCTGGGGGTGGAGGGCCGGTGGCGTGGCACGAGGGGCCGAGAAGGCGGGCCGGCAGGCCGCTGCGGGCCATTACGGCGAAATCCGCTGGCCGGTCAACGTGCCGACCGCCAGCCGTTCGGTGAGCGCTCGCGCCCACAGCGGTGCCGGGCCGCCCGTCCTCCGGCCGGCGGGCCGCGCCGGAGGGCGGGTCACCCCCTCATCGTCACTCTCGGACGTCCGGATGGGAAGCCCCCGAGCCGCGCCGGGAGGACCGCACCGGCCTCCGCGCGGCCCGGCCGCCGCGGAGGCCGGTGATCACCGAATCGGCCGGTCGCCGATCATCCGGAACTGCCATCGAGGAGCACGCGGGCGACGAGTTCGGGGTCGTCGCCCATCGGGACGTGCCCACATCCCCGGAGCCAGACGAACCGCGCGTGCGGCAGCGTCTGCTGGGCGCGTACGGCCTGGCTCGCCCGCAGAAGACGGTCCCGCGTGCCCCACGCGATGGTCACCGGGACGTCCCGCAGCCTGCCGCGGAACGTGGTCCTGCGACCGGCCCGCAGGGTCGGTTCGAAGCCCACCGCGCCGCGCAGCGCGGCCGCGTCGGCCAGCAGGGTGTCGACGCCGATGAGTTCCGGCCGCCCGTAGATCATGCCGAACATGAGACGGCGCATCCGCGGCGTGTTCGCCAGCCGGCGCATGGTCGAGGCGGGCAGCCCGGCGCCGAACCGCGACGCGCGCAGCACGAGTCCGGCGTACCGCAGTTCGAGCGGCGTGTAGAACCCGGCGGGGGACAGCGCGGTCACCGATCGGGCGAGTCCCCGGTCGGCGGCCTCGAGCGCGAACAGCCCGCCGAGGGAGTTGCCGGCGACGTGCGGGCGGTCGAGGCCGAGCCGGTCGATGAACTCGCGTAGCACGTTGACCACGCTGTCGAGGGTGTACGGAGTGCCGGGGGGAAGGGGTGGCGAGGCGCCGAATCCGGGCAGGTCGACCGCGATGACGTCGCGTTCCTTGGCGAGCCGGTCGATGACCGGCTCCCAGGCCTGCCAGCGGTGGCCGATGCCGTGCATGAGCAGCAGGGGCGGGCCGTCACCCCGCCGTTCGAAGACGATGTCCACGCGGCGAGGGTAGACCCGAAGTTACCGCTTGGTCACTATGACGGCGCTCACGTCCCCGGCCCGAGCGGCCCCGGCGTTTCAGCCGGAGACCGGCGTCCAGGCGGCGTTGAGAGCCCCGCCCCTGGCCCCGCTGGTGGTGGCCCGGCTGTGTTCGTTCACCGGCATCGCCGTCGGGGCGTTCGTCCCGCCGGCCTGGCCGCCGTGGCCGTCGTGGCCGGAGCCGGATGCGGTGACCCGCCCGGCACCGGCCGCCGCACGCTCAGGGCTCGAGTTCCGCGGCGACGCCCTGGAAGTCCTCCATGGAGAGGGTCAGGGTGTTCTGCCCCTGGAAGATCTGGGTCTCGCCCGCCTGGCCGAGGTGGTGGTTGCAGGCACGGTCCAGGTACGCCTCGACGAGCCGGGCGTTGGTGAGTCGGCCACCTGCCATGCCTCCGATGCCAGCTTCAGGCGGCGTTCCCCGGCCAGCAGCGCCGCGAGGCGGACGCGAAGCTTCGGATCGGACAGATCGGGCAGCCGTACGACGCGGAAGTCGGTGATCAGCTCCGGGATGGCGTCGGTCAACTCGCGTAGCCGGCCCGGCGCGCAGGTCGCCGCGAGGATCGTCTCGCTGACCCCTTCGACCCGCGCCCGGTACAGCGCCGAGGCGTATGCCGCGCCACGGTCGTCGTCGAGGACGACGGTGTCCAGTCCTTCGATCAGCAGCGTGTGGCCGCTGTACTCGGCGATGCGCTCGCGCAGCCGCCGCGGATCGATCTCGGCCAGTTCGTCGGCCATGAGCGTGTGGACCTCGCCGCTTCCCACACCGACTTCGGCCAGCGCGCGGGCGATCATGCGAGTGAGGCGGCGCTGGCCGCAGGACAGCTCGCCGACCAGCAGCACCGCCGGCGCGGACGCGCTGGAGACCTCCTGACCGCGCAGGCTGAGGGCCCAGGTGCCGCGCCGGCGCAGTTCCGTCAGCAGCCGCTCGATGTCGTCGGGCCCCGGCAGGAACGTGATGCCGTGCGCCTCCACGAGCCGCGGTCCGTCGTCGGACCCGTCGGCCGCCGGGTCCGACGGCGATGCCGCTCCTCCTCCGGTGACCGGGTTCGTGAGCGGCGATGCCGTTTCTCCTCCGGCCGCCGGATCCGGGAACGGCGGCGGGGTGCCGCCTCCGGCCGCCGGATCGCCCGGGACGACCGAGGTCGGCGGGATTCCGGGTTCAGGCGTGAGGGCGGTGGGCGGAGCCGTGGAGAAGGGCGCGGCGGGCTCGGGTGTCACGGCGGTGGCCCCGGGAGTCCACCCTTCGTACGGGGAGGCGGCAGATGAGGCGCCGCCGGGATCGGAGGACGGTCCGGCGGAGCCGGTGCTCGCCGGGGTGCCCGGGTCCGCCAGGGGCGCGACGGGCCCACCACCCCACGCTCTGGTGCCCTCGAAAGGGTCGAGGTCGGACGCGGGAGGCACGGACGACGAGTCGCCGGCCGGGAACCCCGGGCCGGACGCCGGTGCCCCGCCCCCGGGCTGGAATGTGGGCCCACCCAGGCCCGGCTGAGAGGCCGGCGCTGCCGTGCCCGGCTGGGACGTGGGTGCTCCCAGGCCTGGCTGGGACGTCGGGCCGGTGCCTGCCGGGGTGCCGGGGATCGACGTGGGGGCGGAGCCGGGGTTCGAGGAGGGAACGGAGGGGAGCGGCTCGGAGGACGGCCAGGCCGCCGTCGCCGGCTGCGGCGGGGGAGCGGTGTCGGCCTTGCGCTGCTCGGCGAGGTGCGCGCGGGCGGCCTCGATGATCTCCCACGGGGTGAGGCCCTCCCCGGGCTCCGGCTCGGGCCCGGCGTCGATCGCCTTCATCAGCGCCGCCGGGACGGTGAACCCGGGCCGGGGCGGCATGATGTTCGCCAGCCGGGACCAGGACAGCGCGGTGGTGTACGACGCGGCCAGCAGGGTCCGCAGGATCTGCGGGTCCGCGCCCGCGACCGCGGCGGGCAGCGTGCCGTCGACCGGCCACAGCTCCCGGAGCGGGTGGCCCGGCTGCCCGAGCGACTGCAGGGTGCGGACCGCTTCGGGATCCAGCCAGGGGAGGACCGCGGCCATGGCACCGGGCGCGGCGTCGAGGTCGGCGGCCAGCAGCGCGAACGCGACCCGCCGGGCCTCGGCCGGCCCGCTCGCGGCGGCGGGGAGCGCGGCCGCCATCGCGGCGAGGTCGTAGCAGGCGAGCCGGAAGTGGTCGCCCGGCGCCGTCTCCCGCAGCAGCGTCACCCGTAGTTCGGGAGGGCAGCGGCGCAGCCATTCCTGCACGATCGCCGGGTCGCCATAGCGTACGGCGGCGTGGTCGCTCGGGACCATCCGCAGGGTGTTGGCGGCGATCGTGGCGAGCGCGTCGGCGCGTGGCCGGAAGGAGGGTTCGCCGCGCAGGGCCTCGGCGGTCTCCCAGAGGGCGCGGGCGATGTAGGAGGCGCCCATCGGGTCGCCGGCCCGCAGACGTTCGGTGTAGGCGCCGACGAACAGCGGGAGCGCGGGAGGCAGGAACCAGCGCGGGCCCGGCCCGGCGGGGATCAGATGGCGGCCGTACAGGCCGAGGAGCGGGTGGTCGTCCAGGGCGACCGGAGCGCCCGCGCACCAGAGGACGGCGAAGAAGGACACCGCGACCGGGCTCGGGGTGCCGGGCACGAAGTGCGGATCCTGCAGGGGGAACTGGGCGGGGTTGGCGCTCGACGCGGCCGCCACGGTCTGCTGAAGCCGGCCGAGCACGGTCGGGGAGGGCGGCGCGCCGAACAGGCCGTCGGCGGCCAGCGGACCGGGGGTGAGGTCCGGCCCGGTGGTCAGGATCGAGGGCGGGACCGGTGGGCGGCCCGCGCCCGGCGGCGCCGGCATCACCGCCTGCCGCGCGGCGGGGTCGAACGGGGGCGGGCAGAGGTGCCAGTTGCCGTCCAGGCCGCAGCGGTACCAGCGGCCCCATGCTCCGAACAGCCACCATTCACCGGCCCCGGCCAGCATTCGTGACGTGATGGCCTCGGCGCGCGCGTGTGGCGGCGCGCCCATCCACCACGGGGAGGAGGTGATGCCGCGCACGTCTGTCTCGATGGCCGCGAACGGGTCGCTCGGGGGTGCGGCCGGGGCCTGCCAAGTCACGTTGCGATCGTAGTGGGTCGTTTCGAACGTCATTGCGGCGCGTAATGACCGTCCTGTAGCTTTGCTCCTTAAATTGGGAGGGGGTGGGCGCGTGGACGGCGCGCGGCTCAGGGCGTCGGGGCTCGGTCTCGGGATCGTGTCGGCGATCACGTTCGGCACGTCAGGGCCTTTCGGGAAGGCGCTGATCACCGCGGGTTATTCGCCGTTGCAGGCGTCATGGACGCGGATCGCCGGCACCACCCTGGTCCTCGTGCCGCTCGCCCTGCTGCTGCGCGGGCGTGCCGCCGGGCGCGCGGTGCGCGGGCGCTGGCCGCTCCTCCTGCTGTACGGGGTGATGGGGATCGCGGGCTGCCAGTCGCTGTACTTCCTGGCGGCCTCCCGCCTCCCCGTCGGGGTGGCGATTCTCCTGGAGTTCACCGGTCCCGTGCTGGTCGTCGGATGGATGCGCTTCGTCCAGGGGCGGAGCGTGCCCCGGAGCGCGTCGATCGGCGTGGGAATCGCGCTGGTCGGCCTCGCCTGCGTCGTGGAGGTCTGGTCGGGTCTCGGCATCGACCCTCTGGGGCTGCTCGCCGGGCTCGGCGCGGCCGCCTGCCAGGCCGCCTACTTCCTGCTCATCGACAAGGTCGGGGATGACGTCGACCCCCTGGTCATGACCGCCGCCGGATCGACCGTCGGCGTGGTCCTGCTCGCGGTGGCCGCGCCGCCATGGCGGATCCCGTGGCACCTGCTGACCACGGGCGTACGTTTCGGCGACCGCCTGACGCCGGGCTGGCTCCTCGTCGTCTGGATCGTCCTGATCAGCACGGTCACGGCGTACCTCACCGGCGTCGCCGCCGTGCAGCGCCTGTCCGCTCCGGTCGCGGGCGCCGTCGCGTACATCGAGACGGTGTCGGCGGCGCTGTGCGCCTGGATCGCGCTCGGCGAGCGGCTGGGCGTCCCGCAGCTCGCCGGCGGGGCGATCGTGCTGGCCGGCGCGTTCGTCGCCCAGCGGTCGGTCGCCCCGGGCGGGCCGGTGGTGGAGCCGGTGCCCTACCTGGAGGCCGCCGGCGTCACGAGTTCTGACGGGTGAAGGTCCGGGTGCCGATCGCCAGCGCGGCCACCGCGAACGCGGCCGAGACGGCCAGCCCGGCCGTCAGCGTCCCCGACGTGTAGTGGCCGGCGAACGCCGCGCGCAGCGCGTCGGCGCCGTACCGGAACGGTGTCGCGCGGGACGCGGCGTCGAGCCAGCCCGGCGCCGTGGACATCGGCAGGAGCGCGCCGGACAGCAGTAGCAGGGGCACCACGAAGGTGCTGGACAGCGGCGCGAACAGCTCCTGCCGCCGGAGGGCCAGCGCGAACGCGTAGGACAGTGCGGCCAGGCCGGCGGCCAGCGGCAGGAGCAGCGTCAGGCCGATGAGCAGCCCGGTGACCGGGACGCGGAACCCGAACGCCGTGCCGACCGCGATGACCAGCGCCGCCTGGCCGAGGAGCACGACGGTGTTGGTGAGCACCCGGCCCAGCAAGAGTGCCAGGCGGGAGGCCGGCGTGACGCGCAGCCGTTCGAGGACGCCGAACCGGGCGTCGAAGACGATGCCGAAGCCGGCCAGGCCGGGGCTGAGCAGCGAGAGCTGGATCAGCACGCCCGGGACGAAGATCTGCCAGCTGTCGTGCCCGAGGTAGGACCCGAGCAGCGGCCCGAACAGGACCAGGTTGAGGACGGGCTGCAGCACGCCGAAGAGCAGGCCGAGCCAGCCCCCGAGCGTGAGCCGGAGCTGGTGGCGGAAGAGGAGCCAGGTGTCACGCGGCATGAGCGGCCGCCTTCCGGTCGGTGAGGGCCAGGAACACGTCGTCGAGGGTCGGCCGGGTGTGCCGGATCGACAGCGGCTCGACGCCGGCCGCGTCCAGGGCCCGGGTGAGCTCGATGAGGATGCGGTCCCCGGGGGCGACGGTCAGCCGCAGCGTGCGCCCGGTGACGCGCACCTCGCGTACGGCGGCGAGACCGGCGAGCGCCGACCGGGCGTGCGGCACGTCCCCGGAGATCTCGATGGTGACGACGTCTCCGCCCAGCCGGGCCTTCAGCTCCCTGGGTGATCCCTCCTCGATGACACGCCCCTGGTCGATGATGAGGACGCGGTCGCACAGCGCGTCCGCCTCCTCGAGGTAGTGGGTGGTCAGGAAGACGGTCGTGCCGTGCCGTTCGCGGAGCCGCCGGACGTGGTCCCACAGGGCGCTGCGGCTCTGCGGGTCCAGGCCGGTGGTCGGCTCGTCGAGGAAGACGACCGCGGGCCGGTGCACGACGCCGAGGGCGATGTCCAGGCGCCGTTTCTGCCCGCCGGACATCGACCCGATCGGCCGGTCGGCGAGGTCGAACTCCGCCAGGAGGTCGCGGGATCGGGCGGGCGCGTCCGGCACGCGGTACAGCCGGGCCTGCAGCACCAGTTCCCGCAGGGCGGTGCAGGACGGATTGGTGCTGCCGCCCTGCGCGACGTAGCCGATCCCGCGCCGTACGCCGGCCGGGTCGGCGATCAGGTCGTGCCCGGCCACGGTCGCGGTGCCGGCGGTGGGCCGCAGCAGGGTCGTGAGCATCCGGAGGGTCGTCGTCTTGCCCGCGCCGTTGGGCCCGAGGAAGCCGACGATCTCTCCGGCCCGGACGGTCAGGTCGACGCCGCGGACGGCTTCGGCGCCGGCGAAGGACTTGGCGAGGCCACGCGCCTCGATGACGTGATCCATGGAGGCAGGCTAACCATAATCTTGGTGTCACACCAAACTTTGAGTCACACCATTTCGAATACCATGGACACCATGGCGGAAGAGCTCGGGCTCCGGGAGCGCAAGAAGCGCGAGACGCGGCAGCGCATCGCCGACGTCGCCATGGGGCTGTTCATGCTGCGCGGCTTCGACCGCACCACGGTCGCCGACGTCGCCGAGGCCGCCGACGTGTCCGTCAACACGGTCTTCAACTACTTCAAGACGAAAGAGGACCTGTTCTTCGACCGGCAGGACTTCGCCGTCCAGAGCCTCGGCCGGGTCGTCGCCTCCCGGCGCGCGGGGGAGCCGGTCGTCGAGGCGCTGCGCCGTGACTTCCACGAGGCTCTGGACGAGGGCGACTGGCGGTACGGCACCAACAGTGGCGCGGAGGACTTCTCCCGCATGGTGCTCGAGAGCCCGTCGCTGCGGGCGCGGATGCGCGAGATGTCCGACCTGCGCAGGGACCACCTCGCGCAGGTCCTGGCGGAGGAGACCGACGCCGACCCCGACGACCCCACCCCGAGGTTGGTCGCCGCGCAGGTCGTCGCGCTGACCCAGACCATCTCGATGGAGTACCTCCGGCGCCGCCGCGCCGGCGAGAGCCACGCGGCGATCCTCCCCGCCGTACGGGCCGCCGTCGACCAGGGCTTCGACCTGCTCAGGTCCGGCATCGGCGACTACCCGCGCTGAGCCCGTGTGCCGCCGCCTGGGCACGGCGGGACTCAGCCGAGAGCCCCCGCGCGGGCGGCGGCCAGGGCGGCGTTCGCGGCCCGGTCGGCGACCGCCGCGTCGACCGGCTCCCGGCTGACGAACAGCCGGTAGTAGATGGGCGCCACCGCCGCCCGTACGACCTCGGCCGGGTCGGTGCCGGCCGGCAGTTCGCCCCGGGCGACGGCGCGGGTCACGATCCGCGCGGCCTGCTCGTGCCGGGAGGCGAAGAAGCCGGCGAGCGCCACGGCGGCGGCGGAGTCCTGCATGGCGGCGGCGATGAACGCGGCCGAGACCGGGCCGTCGTCCGGATCGGTGAAACCGGTCACCACCAGACGGGTGAGGGCGCGCAGGTCCTCTTCCGCCGAACCGGTGTCGGGGATCGGCCAGGGCTCCTCGCTCGCCATCTCCAGTGCGTCCGCGATCAGGCCCTCGACGCCGCCCCAGCGCCGGTAGACGGTGGTCTTGTGCACCCCGGAGCGGGCGGCGACGCCGTCGACCGTCAGTGCGGCGTACCCCTTCTCGGCGAGCTCGCTCAGGGTGGCCGCCCGGACGGCGGCACGGACACGGGCGCTCCGGCCGCCCGGTCGCCGGCCGAGGCCATCGGTGATCGTCATCGGAAATCCCGTTGCGCTCGGGAACACTGGTCTGTCATCATCCTAACGCAACACAAGTTGCGATAAGTCCCCCGCAGAGGAGAGCAGTCGCCATGGGCCTGACCCCGAACACCGCGAAATCCCGCTCACGCCGTGTATCGGAGGTCCGTTTTGTCAACTCAGCTCACCCTGCGGAACGTCGCAAAGTCCTACGGTGATCACCGCGTCCTCGATGATGTCTCGTTCTCCGTACGGCCCGGGGAGCGTGCCGGGCTCGTCGGGGAGAACGGCTCCGGCAAGTCGACGCTGCTGCGGCTGATGGCCGGCGTCGAAGCGCCGGACGACGGCGACGTGACCGTCATGGCCGACGGTGGCGCCGGTCACCTCGGGCAGACGAGGATCGTGCCGCCCGGGGACACCGTCCAGCAGGCCATCGACGCGGCCCTCGCCGACCTGCGCGCGGTGGAGCGCCGGATGCGCGAACTCGAGGCCGACCTCACCGAGGACCGGTTCGCCGAGTACGCCGCGCTGCGGGCGTCGTACGAGGCCCGGGGCGGTTACGAGGCCGACGCCCGCGTCGACAAGGCGATCCACGGGCTCGGTCTCGCCCACGTGGAGCGGGACCGTCCGCTCGGCACTCTGTCCGGCGGCGAGGAGGCCCGGCTCGCGCTGGCCTGCGTGCTGGCGGCGTCCCCGGAGATCCTGCTGCTCGACGAGCCCACCAACCATCTCGACGAGCCGGCGATGACCTGGCTGGAGGACCGGCTCCGCGCCCACCACGGCACGGTCGTCGTGGTCTCCCACGACCGGCTCTTCCTCGACCGCGTCGCGACCGTGATCTACGAGGTCGAGGACGGGGCCGTGACGCGCTTCGGCGGCGGGTACTCCGGGTTCCTCGCCGCGAAGGCGGCCGCCCGTGTCCGCTGGGAGCAGGCATACGCGGCCTGGTGCGAGGAGGTCGAACGCGTCGAGACGCACGCGGCGACCACCGCCCGCAGGGTCGCGCCCGGCCGGCCCATGAAGGACCGCAATAAACCCGCCTACGACCGGGACGCCGGGCGCGTCCAGAGCTCGGTCGCCGGCCGGGTGCGTCAGGCGCAGGAGCGCCTCCGGCAGCTGCGGGCGAACCCGGTGCCCAGGCCGCCCGACCCGTTGCGGTTCGATGGGCTGTTCGGCGGGGGAGCGGGCGAAGGAACGCTCGCCGAACTGCGTGAGGCGACGGTCGGCGACCGGCTGCGCGGGGTCTCCCTCACCGTGACGGCCGGTGACCACCTGCTGGTCCACGGCCCGAATGGCGCGGGCAAGTCCACCCTGCTCCGCGTACTCGCCGGAGAGGAACCCGATTCCGGGACGGTGCTGCGGCGCGGCCGGGTGGGGTACCTGCCGCAGGAGGTCGGCTTCGCCGATCCGCGCCGGTCCGCGCTGGCGGTGTTCGCCGACAGCCGGCCCGGTCACCCGGACGAGCACCGCGAGCGGCTGCTTGCGTACGGCCTGTTCCGCCCGGAGGCCCTGGACACGCCGGTCGGCGGGTTGTCGGTCGGCCAGCGGCGGCGGCTGGCCCTGGCCCGGCTGCTGGCGGCGGAGCACGATCTCCTGCTGCTCGACGAGCCGACCAACCATCTGTCCCTCGTCCTGGTCGAGGAGCTGGAGACGGCACTCGCCGACTACCGGGGTGCGCTGGTCGTCGTCTCTCACGACCGGACGCTGCGGGACCGCTTCCCCGGCGCGCGGCTGGAGATGCGTGAGGGACGTATCGCCGGGTGACCGGCGGGACGTTCAGGGTCCGGAGTCGGGGACGTCCTGTCGTGACGAGGCCACCGTGCGCAGCTCCTCGTCGGTCCAGGTGATCGTTCCCGCCCGGAGCCCGTCGACGATGGCAGTAACTTACTTTGTAAAGGCAGTGGCCGATTGTCGTACCCATAGCGATAAGATCCGCGGCGGAGGTACGAGATGGCCGGTCTCCACGTGTCCGCATATCTCCGAAGACTCGACCTGGTCGATCCGGGTCCGCCGAGCGTCACCGCCCTGCGCGCACTGCACGCCGCTCAGGTCGAGCGCGTCGCCTATGAGGCGCTCGACGTCCAGCTCGGCCGGCTCACCTCGATCGACCCCTACGAGTCCGCCGCACGGATCGCGGCGGGCCGCGGTGGTTACTGCTACCACCTGAACGGCGCGTTCGCCCTTCTGCTGCGCGCGCTGGGCTACGAGGTGACCTGGCGCCGGGCGGGCGTGCAGGCGCGGCGGGCCGCAGAGCCGCCGGGCCCGGCACTGGCCAACCACCTGGCGCTGACCGTACGCGGCCTTCCGGCCGAAGACTGCCCGTCGGGTGTCTGGCTCGTCGACGCCGGTCTCGGCGACGGGCTGCACCAGCCGCTGCCCCTGCGCGAGGGGGAGTACGTCCAAGGGCCGTTCCGTTTCCGCCTCCGGCGTTCGGATGTCGCGCCCGGAGGATGGCGGCTCGACCACGACCCCTCCGGCGCCTTCACCGGCATGGACTTCGGCATGCGGCCGGCGCGGGTGGAGGACTTCCTCGAGCGGCATCAGCACCTGTCGACGTCGCCGGAGTCGGGGTATGTGCGGACCTGCACGGTCATGCGCCGGGACGCCGGCGGCGCCGACGTCCTCACCGGGTGCGTGCTGCGGCGCGTCGGTGACGCCGCGGACCACCGGCGGGTCCTGGAGTCGAAGCGCGAGTGGTACGCCGTGCTCGGTGACGTGTTCGGCCTGAGGCTCACCGACCTGGACGACGCCGACCGGGAGACCCTCTGGGCGCGGGTCCGCCGTGCCGACGAGGTGTGGGCCACCGGCCGCAGGTCATCCGCGACTCCGGCGGAGCCGGAGAAATAAGCCGGCGGGCCGTCGGTGGTTCCCGGCCCGTAAAGCGGTCAGGATCTGACCTGAGTGCTCCCTAGCTTGGCCCTTCGGTGAGCCCCCCGGCTCCCCGCGACGGCGGACACAGGAGAAGCACATGGAGATCACCCCGTTCAGCGTCGAAGTCCCGCAGGAGGACCTCGATGATCTGCGCGACCGGCTGGGCCAGACGCGCTGGCCCGACGAACTCCCCGGCGTGGGATGGGACTACGGCGTCGCCCGCTCCTACCTGCGCGACCTGGTCGCGTACTGGACCGACGAATACGACTGGCGGGTACACGAGGCCCGCCTGAACGAGATCCCGCAGTTCACCACGACCATCGACGGGCAGAACGTGCATTTCCTGCACGCCCGCTCCCCTGAGCCCGGCGCCCTGCCATTGATCATCACCCATGGCTGGCCCAGCACGGTCTGTGACTTCCTCGACATCATCGGCCCGCTCACCGATCCGCGCTCTCACGGCGCGGACCCCGCCGACGCGTTCCACGTCGTGGCACCGTCCGTGCCCGGGTTCGCGTTCTCCGGGCCCACCCGGGAGAAGCGGTGGGGGAGCAACCGCGTCGCGCGGGCCTGGGCCGAGCTGATGCGGCGCCTCGGTTATGACCGTTACGGCGCCCAAGGTGGCGATTTCGGCTCGATCGTCTCGCCGGAACTCGGCCGGGTCGCCCCGGACGCCGTCATCGGTGTTCACGTCAACGCGCTGGTCAACGCCTCGACTGCCACCGGTCCGCAGGAACTGGACCTGCTCTCGGACGACGAACGCGAGCAGGCGCGGGCGAACCAGGCATGGTGGTACGCCCACTCGGGCTACGCCACGCAGATGGCGACGCGTCCGCAGACCGTCGCGTACGCGCTCAACGACTCGCCGGTGGGCCAGCTGGCCTGGAACCTCGAATGGTTCGTCGACCATGATCCGACCCGGACCCGGCAGCCGCTCGCCGACCGGGATGCGGTGCTGACCGACGTCACCGCGCTGTGGCTTACCTCGACCGCGGCCTCCGCCGCACGGCTGTACCGCGAGCTGATGGCGGACGGCTGGGGCCGCCCCGCTCCCTCAGGCGTGCCGACCGGGGTCGCCACGTTCCTCGGCGACCGGGCGATCCGCCGGCTGGCGGAGCTGTCCAACACCATCACACACTGGTCGGAGTTCGACACCGGCGGCCACTTCGCCTCCCTCCAGGCCCCCGGCCCGCTCGTCGACGACATCCGGGCCTTCTTCCGCACCCTCCGCTGACGTTCGTGCCCAGCAGGGGGACCTCACGGACGAAGATCCTCGGCCTTGGCGTTCCGGTATTGGTCCCGGATCTCGGGGAGTGGTTGGAAACCGGCTGATTCGTAGGTGGCGACGGCGCCGACATCGGAGCTCGGGGTGTACGCGAGCGCGCTCGACGAACCCAACTCCTGG
Organism: Actinoallomurus spadix; assembly: GCF_024055725.1. Lineage (GTDB taxonomy): Bacteria > Actinomycetota > Actinomycetes > Streptosporangiales > Streptosporangiaceae > Actinoallomurus > Actinoallomurus spadix. The sequence continues at coordinate 357,133 of NZ_JAMXMX010000001.1, forward strand.
AGTGCGGCCGCTGCGGCGATGGTGATCGTCGTGCCGTAGCCATCTAGTAGCCCGATGGCGAGAATCCGTCCGTCCCGGCTTCACGTCCGGACCGCCGCGGCCGTCGCCTCCGCACCGAACCGCCAGAACCAGCCTAGATCCCCCGGATGCAGTTGCCACGGCGCGCCGTCGTACTGCCACTGCCGCAGGACGCCCACAGTTTCGCTCAACCCGTTGACGCCCGGCTTGCCCAACTCGATCGCCATACCCCCGGATAACACACCACCGCGCCGACCGTCCGCACCCGGTCTTTCGGCCGACACTCGTCGTGGAACGGCTGTAGCCGGGACCTTCACAGTCGTCTTATGCGTCGTCTTATGCGACCCGGCCTATCGCCGGGTGGACTGCGCTGGGCAGCGGCTGAGCCGACACTTGACAGTGTCGGGATCAGAAGATTCCCCGACATCCCCGAACCGAGGCCCGCACCCCTCGGGGAAACCGGATATCCGGCGACCGAACATGCCCTTGGACGGGCTGTTCGGCGCGTGGATTGACGTAGCTCCCCAGCATCGATCACCAGCGGCCTACCTTGCGGCTCGCCGGGCTTTCAGGAGTTCCGGGCCGTGACCACCGGCCTCGACGCGGCTGATCATTTGGGGGACCGCCGGCGCGCGGCCGTCTCAGGGACGGACCCCGGGCCGGTCGACGACTCCGGCGGCGACCACGGCGTCTGGGGGAGGGGAGGCCCCGGTGCCGGGTGTATGGCTCACATCCATGGATGGTCCCCTGCGGGGGACGGGTCATCCTGGTCTTAACCGGACCCCGACGTGCCCTTCACGCTGAGCCGAGAGGCGGGTCGGTGAACACGATCCTTCAGCACTTCCCTAGCCTTACTGCGTAAAGGTCGTCGCTTAATGCAAAACTAACTCATAGAAGTACTTCATACACCCTCAACAAAGAGAAACCGCGGCTTCGACAGCAACCGCCCACCGGGGGTAAGGGGGCAGGCCAAGTAAGCCGGAAAGGGGCAACGACCGTCGGGTGGGGTCCGAGCTGCACGGCACAGCCGCGGATGCACAGATCGGCTTCGGAAATCTCGAAGACGACATGACGCCCTGGGAAGAGGGACTTGCGCGTGCCGTTCGTTCCGCTAAGTGAGTGGTTCACGCCTCCCGAGCAGGAGTAGGCCCCGTATGGGAAGAGGAGCGCATGTCACCAATTGCCGTCGTGGGTGCGGGAATCGTAGGTGCCTCGGTGGCCTACCACTTGGCGACTCGGGGTCTGCCGGTGACCTTGATCGACCGGGTACCGTCATCGGCAGCGGGAGTGACCGGCGATTCGTTTGCGTGGATCGGCGGCTCGGGCGGTGATTGGCCCGGCGGGGCCGAGGACCTGCGTGGGATGGTCCTGGCCGACTACCGGCGCCTTGAAGGAGAGCTGCCCGGGGTGAGGGTGCGCTGGACGGGCTCACTGGCATGGGGCGATGTCTCGAAACTCCCTGGGAAGGGCGCAGGACTGGGTCCAGGCCGACGCTGGGTGGGGCGCAGCGAGATCGCGGCGCTAGAACCGAACCTCCCTAGCCCCTTGAGCGGGCCGTCTACGCGAGGAGGTCCGCCACGAGCCGCCGCGCGTACGAGGCGTCCAGCCGACCGGGGCGGAACAGGATGCGGTACATCATCGGTGCGATGACGTGGTCGATGACCGACTCGACGTCCGGGGCCTTCTCCCCGCGTTCGGCCGCGCGGGCCAGGACCACGCCGACCTGCTCGGCGGCGTATGCCGAGCACTGGCCGGCATTGCTGCCGTCCGGATCGCCGAGCAGGGCGTCGCGGATGTAGGCACGGCCCGGGGGAGAGGCCATCTCGTCGAGGAACTGCTCGGCCCAGGCCTCAAGATCCGACGCCAGATCTCCCCGGTCCTCCGGTGCCGCGTCGGGCCGCAGGCGCTCGACCGCCACGTCCGACAGCAACTGCTGCAGGTCCCGCCAGCGACGATAGATCGTCGACGGAGTGACACCGGCGCGTGCGGCGACCAGTGGCACCGTCAGCGCGTCGCGGCCCACTTCGGCCTCGAGTTCGCGTACGGCGGTGTGCACCGCGTGCTGGACCCTGGCGCTGCGCCCGCCGGGACGCACCATCGTGCGACTCATGTCTTCCACTCTAAAGCAAAGACGTAGCTTCTAAGTGTGCGGCGCCGGCCGGTGGAGGGCGGCCGGCGCACGGGCGACCTCACGCCACCGGCGCGAGTTCGCGGGCGGGCTCGGTCCGTTCGTACGCGTGGCCCACGCGCAAGAGCGCGGCCTCTCCGAAGGGCCGTCCGAGCACCTGCATGCCGATCGGCATCCCCTGCCGGTCGTGGCCGACCGGCAGGGAGAGTGAGGGCACCCCGGTGATGTTGGCCGGGGCCGAGAGGCGCACGTAGGCGTCGGAGACACTCTCGACCGTGCCATCGGGCCAGGTGAGGGATTCTTCGCCGGCCCGTACCGCGGTCGCCGGCACCGCGGGCGCGGCGATCACGTCGACCTCCTGCAGCATCCGCGTCCACGTCCGCCGCATGAGCGTCCGGGCCCGCTGGGCGCGCAGGTAGTCCCCGGCGGTCATCAGCGCGCCCGCTTCGAGGAGGACGCGGACGTCCGCCGCGTACAGTCCGGCGGCCTCCCGCAGGGTCCTCTCGTGGTAGGCGGTGGCCTCGGGAACCATCAGTCCCCACTGGATCGCCTGGATGTAGCGGGTCATCGGAATCTCGACCTCGACGAGCCGTGCACCGAGGGTCTCGAGCCGGTCGATGGCGCGCCGGACCGCGGCCTCGACGTCGGGGGCGACGCGGTCGAAGTAGTAGTTGCGCGGCACACCGACGCGCAGTCCCGACAGATCGCCCTCGGAGGGCGGCCGACGGTCCGGCAGGCCGGCGGGGTCGCGAGGATCATGCCCGGTCAGGATGGGCAGTACGAGGGCCGCGTCCTCGACGGTGCGCGTGATGGGGCCGACGTGATCCAGGGACCAGGACAGTGATGTCACGCCGCGTCGGGGAACGAGGCCGTACGTCGGCTTGAGGCCGACCACTCCGTTCAGCGCGGCCGGCACCCGGATCGAACCACCGGTGTCGGTTCCCAGGGCGAAGGTCGCGGTACCCGCCGCCACGGCGACGGCCGATCCGCCGCTGGAGCCGCCGGCGATCCGGTCCCGGTCCCAGGCGTTGTGCGTCTGTGGCGTGGTGAGTCCGTAGGCGAACTCGTGGGTGTGGGTCTTGCCGACCAGGACGGCGCCGGCCGCCGTAAGGCGCGCGGCGACCGCACTGTCGGTCTCCGCGCGGTGACCGGCTCGTACGCGGGAACTCGCCGTGGTCGCCGTGTCGGCGACGTCGATCAGGTCCTTCAGCCCCACCGGGATCCCGTGGAGCGGGCTACGGAGGCGACCGGCCGCGGCGTCGCGTTCGGCCTCGCGTGCGGATCGGCGTGCCCGTTCCGCCGTCACCGTGACGTATGCCCGCAGGCGCGGCTCCACCTGCTCGATGCGGTCGAGCACCGAGTCCACCAGCTCGACAGGGGACACGCGCCGAGTTCGTATCGCGTCCGCGGCGGCGGCGAGGGACAGCTCATACGGCTGCATCGTGGTTCTCCTCTCCCATCCCGTACGCGGCGGCGGGCGGGGTGTCTCCGAAATCCAGTTCCTGCAGGACCGAGACGACCGAGTGGATGTGGTCGGCGATGACCGCGACCTGGCTGTGGCGGTCGCCCGCCAGGGGGAGCCCGGCGCGGGCAGCCCATCGGGCGGCCTCTGGCGGCGTCAGTTCAGTGGCGGACACGAAGGTTCCTCCTGTTCAAGCCGGAGCGGGATGCGATGCTCCACCAAAAGCTAAGCGTTTGCGTTAGCCCACGATAGGAATTAACGTGACCTAACGCAAACGCTTAGCTTTTGTGTCTCGTGGAGGAGTCTCATGTCCAGCGCCTCACCAGGCGCGCTTGCACGGTGCGGCGGCTCACCGGTCCGCACCCGACGGGCGAACCGTACCCGGCGGGCGCACCGCGCGTCCTTCGTCCTGGACACCTCGATCCTGGTCGCCCTCCTGGCCGCGTCCAGCGCGCCGACGCCGCTCTACCCCCACTACCAGCATCAGTGGGGTCTGTCCGCCCTGACCATCACGCTGGTGTTCAGCGCCTACTCCCTGACGTTGCTGCTGGTCCTGCTGATCACCGGAGCGCTCTCCGACCACCTGGGGCGGCGTCCCGTCCTGGGGGGTGCGCTGGTGCTGGCGGCCGCGGCCATGGCGCTGCTCGCCGCAGCGGGCGGTTCCAACGCGCTGATCGCCGCCCGGATCCTGCAGGGAGCGGCCACGGCCGCGGCCACCAGTGCGGCGGGCGCCGCCCTGCTCGACCTTGAAGATCCCGCGCGCCCGGGCAGGTCCGCCCTGACCAACGGCATCGCCCCCGTAGCGGGCATGGCCGTCGGCGTGCTCGCCTCGACGCTTCTGATCCGCCTCGCGCCGGATCCCACGGTGACCGTGTACGTGCTGCTGGCGGCGTTGTTCGCCGCCCAGGCCGTCGCGGTCGCGTTCACCACGGAGACGGCCCACCGGCACGCCGGCGCGTGGCGCTCTCTGCGCCCGCACCTGTCCGTCCCGTCCTCGGCCCGCCGCGCCCTGCGGCTCACGGGCGCCGGGATCGCCGCGGTCTGGGCGCTGGGCGGCTTCTACTCCTCTCTCGGGCCGGCGCTGGTCCGCCTGGTGTCCCCCGGCGGCCCCGGGGCGGCCGGCGGCATGATCTTCTTCACCGTCACCGCCATGGCGGCGTTCACCGTGTGGACGGTGCGGCGTACGGCGCCGGCCGTCGCGGCGACGGCCGGATGCGCGGCCGTCGTACCCGCCGCGGCGCTGACTGTCGGAAGTCTGCACGGTGGCGGCCTGCCCGCCCTGTTCGGTGGGGCGGCCATGGCCGGCATCGCCTTCGGCGCCGTGTCCCAAGGGGCGTTGCGCATCACGCTCACCGCGCTCTCCGAACGAGACCGCGCCGCGACCCTGGCCGCCTACTACGTGCTCAGCTACCTGTCGATGAGCCTTCCCGCCATCGCCGCGGGTGCCGCCGCTGGACGGTACGGGCTGGGGACGGCATCCCACACTTACGCCGCGGCGGCCGCCCTCCTCGCCATCGTGGCGGTGGCGGCGCTCACGGTCTCACGACGGAGCCCGATCGATGAATCCCGATGAAAGAAGGAACCGACAGAGCATGCGGACACCACCGCTCAAGGAATCCAACGACGCCGCCACCACCGCCTCATGGGCTGTGGGCGACATCACCGTCCACCGTGTCGACGAGATCCCGCTGCCGCCCGCGACCGGCCCTTGGCTGCTGCCCGACGCCATCCCGGACGTGGTCACACGCCAGAACTGGCTGCGTCCCCACTTCGCCGACGACCGGGGCATCCTGCGCATCGACAGCCACAGTTTCGCCTTCTCGGTGGGCGGGCTCCGCGTCCTCGTGGACACCGGCATCGGCAACGGCAAGACGCGGGCGAACCCGGCGTGGCACGACCTGAGGACCGACTACCTCGCGCGCCTCAGTGACGCGGGCTTCTCCCCGGAGTCCGTGGACCTGGTCATCCTCACCCATCTGCACACCGACCACGTCGGCTGGAACACCCGCGAAGAGCAAGGCGTATGGGTACCCACCTTCCCCCGCGCCCGCTATGTCGCCTCCCGGGTCGAGTGGGAGTTCTGGGCCGGTTACGACATGGACGAGCCGCGACGACAGATGTTCCGCGACTCGGTGCACCCGGTCGATGACGCGGGGATGCTCGACCTCGTCGACGTACCCGCCGACGGTGCCGAGGTCGCCCCCGGCCTGCGCCTGCTGTCCACGCCTGGCCACACCCCCGGTCACATCTCCGTGCAGCTGAGCAGTCACGGCGAAACGGCGCTGATCACGGGCGACTGCGTCCACCACCCCGTCCAGTTCGCCCACCCCGCCATCGGCAGCTGCGTCGACATCGACCCGGAACAGGCCGAGGCCACCCGCCGCTCCCTGCTCGACGCGCTCGCGGGCACGAACACCCTGGTCCTCGGCACCCACTTCCCACCGCCTACCGCCGGTCGCGTGGTCGGCCACGAGGACGGCCACCGCCTGATACCGGTCCCCCCGGTCCATGGCCGCACCGACCAGGGCGTGCACTGAAACGGGCATCGCTCACGCGGGCTGCGCCCCTGGCGCAGAGCCGGGAGTCCGGGGCCGTCCCGGGCTCCCTGCTCCGGCGAAGGCGACGATCTCCGGGAGGCCCGGCTCGTAGCCGTCACCGGTGTTCACGTGCAAGGTGGGGACGGCCCGTGGGGAGCAATGGAACGAGAACGTGCCGTGCGATTCCAGGTGTTTGCAACCGTCAACCTGGTTTACGGTCTAGACAACCGCATTGTCTATCTGAGGAGTGATCCTTCATGACGTTCGTCGACCACACGATCGAGTCCGCGCCGCCCGCGGCCCGCCGTTCCATGGAGGCCGTCGCGAAGAACTTCGGCTACCTGCCCGCGGCCGTCACCCGGCTCGCCACCTCGCCGCAGTTGCTGGACGGTTTCCTGCGGGCGAACGGCCTGTTCGAGAGCACTTCCCTCCACCCGCTCGCCCGGGAGGTGCTGGTCATGACGATGGCCACCCGGAACGGCTGTCACGCCTGTGTCGCCCTGCACTCGGCCAAGCTGACCTCCCTCGGCGCGGACCCCGGCCTCATCGCGGCGCTGCGCGAGAGCCGCCCGCTGGAGGACGCGCGGCTGGAGGCGATGCGGTGCTTCACGCTGGCGGTGCTCGCCACCTCGGGCGCGGTCTCCCCGCAGGACATGCGGGACTTCCTCGGTCATGGCTACACGCGGCAGAACGCCCTGGAGGTCGTCCTCGGCATCGGCGCGTACACGATGTCGACTCTGGCCAACCGGATGACGGACGCTCCGCTGGATGAGCCGCTCCAGCCGTTCGCGTGGAGCGGGCACGCCGCCTGAACCGGCCCGGGCCGGTTCAGGCTCTTCACACCGGCGAGCGTCCTCAGGCGTTCGTGATCTTCAGGCCGCCAGGCGTGGTCGGGGAGGTGGCGTGTTCGCGGACGGCCCGGGCCAAATCGTCCGGGTGGGTCAGCTGCGGGTGGTGGCCCGCGCCGGGGATGGTCGTCACGGTGACCCGGGGAAGCGTGTCCACCAGGGCTCGCCCTTCGGGGGTAAGCGGATCGTCCGAGCCCACGATGATGTGCACGCGTCCTGGGTACCGTCGCAGCGTGGCCTGGAGCTCCTCACGCCATCGCGGCTGCGCGGTGGCGGCCAGGAGCCGGGCGGCCGTGGTGGCCGCCGCGCCGCGGCGCAGATCGGTCACGCTCGAGCGGAGCGCGGTCGCGGGCGCCGTGCCCCCGGTGAGCCGGTCGGTCAGCGCTTCGGGGGTGACGCGGCTCAGGTACCAGCGGGTCAGCGGCGTCCAGCGGGCCGGGCGGGCGGGGCGTGCCTGCAGGAAGAACGGTGCTACGAGGGTGAGCCGCTCGACCGTGCCGGGATGGGCGGCGGCGGCTTCGACGGCGGCCGCGGCGCCGATGGAGTGGCCTACCAGGTGGCGGGCGCCGGTCTCGGTCACCAGCGCGGTGAGCCAGGCCGGCCAGTCGCCGTGGTGTCCCGCGCTCATTCCCAGCCCGGGCAGGTCGACGGCGCGGGCGTGGTCCATGGCCGTGATGACCGGCGCCCAGGTGTCGGCGTTGACCGGGAGGCCCGGGAGCACCACCGTGGGTGTGCCCGGTTCGCCGAGTTCGAAGGTCCGTACGCCGCCGGTCGTGATGAATCGGCGGTCGCCGGTGGGGGCGTCTCCGAAGCGGTGCGCGGCCAGGTGGTCGGCCCAGCGGTGGATCGTCGGGGCGGTGTCCGGCATGGTCAGCCCGTGGCGGGCGGCGAAGGCGTGCGCCGAGGTGGTGGGGTAGCGGTCTTCGGACAGGAATGTCAGGGTCTCCGGGTCGGCCTTGGTGAGTCGTGGTGGCAGGCGCTTGAGCAGGGCCACCGGGATCCGTGCGCGGGGTGTTGTGACCCGGTAGTGCTCGGCGACGAGGGCGAGCAGGGAGGGCAGGGCGGGGGTGTCGTCGTCCAGCAGCCAGTACGCGGTGTGCTCGGCGTCGTCGTCCAGTGGGAGGAGGGTCATGAACCGGGCGAGGTGGTCGACGGCGATGACGGGTACGAACGTCCGCGCGTTGCCGGGTACCGCTGCGAGGGAGCCGTGCCAGAGGTCCTTCAGCGTGGAGGCGAGCCCGAGGTACTGGTCGGACTCGCCGGTGGCGCTGTCGCCGATGACGCTGGCGGGGTTGACGATGGACCAGGGGACGTTCAGCCGGTTCGCCTCCGCCTGGAAGACGGCGTCCGCTTCGACCTTCGACGCCTCGTACGCGCCGAGGGCCTGGTAGGTCTCCCGTCTGCGCTGTTCGTTCCATGGGGCGGGGTCCTGTCCGCCCACGCGGTATCCCGAGACGTGGACGAGGCGGCGCAGGTGTGGCAGCCGGGCCGCGAAGGCGACGATCGCGCGGACGCTGTCGACGTTGGCGTGGCGGGCCTCGTCCGCCGACATCCCGAAGCGGTAGGCGCCGGCGCAGTTGTAGATCTCGGTGACGTCCTGGTGGTCGCCTTGGATCAGTGCGGGGTCGGTGAAGTCGGTGCGGAGGTCGGCCGGGGTCGTGTCGTGTCCGTGCTCGTGCAGCCATCGGGTGAGCCGCCGGTGGGAGGCGGGGTTCCGGGTGGCCGTGCTCACCCGGACGCCGGCGCGGCCGAGCGCGAGGACCAGGTGGCGTCCGATGAAGCCGGTCGCGCCGAAGACCAGCGCGTGCCGGTCCGCGGCGTTCGTGTTCGGCGTGTTCGTGTTCACGGCGTTCATGACGCGGCCTTAGTGCTCTGGTCGAGGAGGGTGGCGAGGGTCTCGGCGGCGCAGCGCAGTGGTTCGGCCGAGCGCTGGGCGCGCGACACGATCATCGCGCCCTCGACCATGCTGACGGCGGCCGTCGCCGTGGAGCGGGCGGCGGGGCGTGGCCGGCCGTGGGCGACCAGGTACTCGGTCAGGGGCGCGATCCAGGACTCGAAGGCGTCCGCGCAGGCGTCCCGGAGCCGCTGACTGTGCGTTCCCATCTCGAGGGTCACCACGGAGACGGGGCATCCGAGTGTGAAGTCGCTGTCGGTGAGCATTCCGGCGAGCACGTCGATGACGTGGCGGACGACCTCGCCCGGTGTCGCCGACGGTAGTGCGGAGTCGCTGAGGAGGGTGCCGAAGCGGGCGGCGGCGAGTCCGACGGCCTGCTCTCCGAGGGCCTCCTTGCCCTGGGGGAAGTGGAAGTACAGCGATCCTTTAGGCGCGCCGGCGTGTTCGACCACGGCGTTGAGCCCTGTGCCGCTGTATCCGTGGCGCTGGATGAGTTCGAGCATCGATTCGACCAGCCGTGCGCTGGTCTCGGCTCCCTTGGTTCCGGCCATGCGGCGATAATAGACCAGTCTACATATTTTGTGGCCGCCGGCCGGGCACGGAGGGCCTGTGCGTGGGCCGGGACGGGTTACAGCGCGGCGACCGCCTCGTCGACCGTGGGGTAGGAGGTGAAGACGTCGTGGAGCCCGACGATGCCGAAGACGCGGTTCAGGTCGGGGTTGAGGCCGACCAGCGCGAGGGGGGCCTTGCTCGCCTGCGCGCGGTGGTACGCGGTGACCAGCACGGTGATGCCGGTGGAGTCGCAGTAGGTCAGGTCGGTCAGGTCGATGATGACGCCTTCGGCGGCGAAGGCGGTCTCCTGCAGGGCCTGCCGGAGGTGCGCGGCGGTGTAGTAGTCGAGCTCGCCCGTGACGGTGACCACGGTCGGGCCGGCCGGGTGGGCGTGGGTGGTGGCGGTCAGGACGCGGTCGGTCACCGGTTCTCCTGTACGGGGACGGTGGTGGGACGGTCGGGCACGGAGAGGGCCAGCAGGGCGGTGATGCGGTTCAGGGCGCCGTCGTCGACGTTCAGGGCCTGGTAGCGGTGGACCGCGGCCGGTCGCCGCCGCTCGTCGGTGTCGCGGTCGCGCGACGCCGTGGCGGGTGCGGTGTCCATCGGTGTCGCTCTCCTACCTGTGTGAATGCGTCCCGGGCAGAAGATCCGGACGAAACGGCCGGGGGTTGGTTGGCCTATCCTACGGAAGCCGCCGGAGTGTCCCCCGCCTCAGGTCCCGGCGGGGGCTGTGGCAGGATCCGCCGGCACGGGGTCGTGGCGAGGGAGAAGGCGATGAGCGATGGGGGGCCCACCGGGCCGGTGGAGGACGCCGGGTCCGGGCCCGTGGCGGCGGGGGCCGACGTGTTCTTCGTCGACGGGGAGGTCGGGCGGGATCTGGCCGTGGTGGATTGGGCGGCGACGCCGCTCGGTCCGCCGGAGGGCTGGCCGCAGAGTCTGCGGACCGCGGTCAGCATCCTGTTGTCGTCGCGGTTCTCGATGTGGATGGCGTGGGGTCCGGAGCTGACGTTCTTCTGTAACGCGGCCTACCGGCGGGACACGCTGGGCCGTAAGTACCCCTGGGCGCTGGGCCGGCCGGCGCATGAGGTGTGGGCGGAGATCTGGGACGACATCGGCCCGCGGATCGGCACGGTGCTGACCACGGGGGAGGCGACCTGGGACGAGGCGCTGCTGCTGTTCCTGGAGCGTTCGGGGTACCCGGAGGAGAGTTACCACACGTTCTCCTACAGTCCGCTGCGTGACGACGCGGGTGCGGTGGTGGGCATGCTGTGCGTGGTCAGTGAGGAGACCGAGCGGGTCATCGGCGAGCGCCGCATGGCGACGCTGCGTGATCTGGGCTCGGATCCGAGTGTGGTCCGCACCGAGCAGGAGATGCTGGCGTTCGCCGGCCGTCAGCTCGGGGGGAACCTGCGGGATCTGCCGTTCACGCTGGTGTACCTGTTCGGCGATGAGGGGTCCGCGCGGTTGGCGGCGGCGACGGGGATCGGGGCCGGGCATCCGGCCGCGCCGGCGACGGTTCCGGTCGATGACGCGGGTGGTGTGTGGCCGGCGGCGGCGCTGGCGCGGGGGGAGTCGGCGCTGGTGGCCCTCGATGGTGCCCCGTTCACCGGGCTGCCGGCCGGGGGCTGGCCGGAGCCGCCGGCGCACGCGCTGGTGGTGCCGCTGCTGCAGCAGGGCAGCGCGCCGTACGGTTTCCTGGTCGCCGCGTTGAACCGGTACCGTCCGCTGGACGAGGGTTATCGGGGGTTCATCGAGCTGGCCGCCGGGCATGTCGCGGCGGGTATCGCCAGTGCCCGTAGCTATCAGGCGCAGCAGCGGCGGGCGGAGGAGCTGGCCGAGCTCGACCGTGCGAAGACGGCGTTCTTCTCCAACATCAGTCATGAGTTCCGTACCCCGCTGACACTGATCATGGGTCCGGTCGACGAGCTGCGCGGCAGGCTGGGTGCCGCCGACCCGCAGGTCCGTGAGGAGCTGGAGGTCATCCGGCGTAACGGGTTGCGGCTGGGCAAGCTGGTCAACACGCTCTTGGACTTCTCGCGTATCGAGGCGGGCCGGATGCGGGCCCGGTACGAGCCGGTGGACCTGGCGGCGGTGACCGCCGAGCTGGCGAGTGTGTTCCGTTCCGCGATCGAGAAGGCGGGGCTGGACTTCACGGTGGACTGTGTCCCGCTGCCCGAGCCGGTGTACGTGGACCGGAGCATGTGGGAGAAGGTGGTCTTCAATCTGCTGAGCAACGCGCTGAAGTTCACCTTCGACGGTTCGATCCGGGTGCGGGTGGGCGTGGAGGACGATCACGCGGTCGTCATGGTCGCCGATACGGGGATCGGCGTGCCCGCCCAGGAGATCCCGCGGCTGTTCGAGCGTTTCCACCGGATCGAGAAGGCCCGTTCGCGGTCGAACGAGGGCAGCGGTATCGGGCTGGCGCTGGTCAGGGAGCTGGTCGGCCTGCACGGCGGCACGATCGGCGCGGCCTCCGCCGAGGGCCGGGGTACCACGTTCACCGTGCGGCTGCCGTTCGGGCACGCTCATCTGCCGTCCGACGCCCTCATCGCCGGGGACGCGACGGCGACGGTGCCGGCCACCGCCGACCCGTTCCTCCACGAGGCTCTGCGCTGGCTGCCCTCGGACTCGCGGGACGACGGCGCGGCGCCGCCGGCCTCCGAGGAGGTCGGGCACGGCACCGGTGAGGAGACGGCGGGCGGGCTGCCGGGCCGTGGCATGCCGGCGCGGGTGCTGGTCGCCGACGACAACGCCGACATGCGGGAGTACCTCACGCGTCTGCTGCGCGGCGCCGGGCACGAGGTCACCGCGGTCGAGGACGGGCAGGCCGCGCTGGAGGCCGCGCGGGCCGACGCCCCGGACCTGGTCGTCAGTGACGTGATGATGCCGCGCCTGGACGGGCTGCAGCTGGTCGCCGCGCTGCGTGAGGATCCACGGACCGCGAGCGTCCCGGTGCTGCTGTTGTCCGCGCGTGCGGGGCAGGAGGCCTCGATCGAGGGTCTGGAGGCCGGCGCGGACGACTATCTGGTCAAGCCGTTCTCCGCGGCGGAGCTGCTGGCGCGGGTGCGGGCGAACGTCGAGCTGGCCCGCCTGCGCAACCATCACGCCCGCTGGCGTACGGCCCTGGTCGAGTCTTTGCAGGAGGCGTTCTTCGTCTGCGACGAGCAGGGCGCCGTCGTGGAGATCAACGCGGCGTTCACCGAGATCCTGGGGTTCGATGCCGAGGGCCTGCCGTACGCGCCGATCCACCCGTGGTGGCCCGACGCGGAGGACGATCCGGAGGCCCACCGGCTGGTGGCGGAGGCGTTCGCGGGGGTGGTGTCGGAGGAGCGCGGCATCTACACGGTGCCGGTGACGCACCGGGACGGGCACCGGATGTGGATCAGTGTCGCGTTCAACCAGGTTCAGGACCTCGACACCGGGCAGCGCGCGACCGTGGGCACCTTCCGTGACGTCACGGCCGAGCACTATGCCATTCAGCGGGAGACGGCGGTGGCGGCGCTGAGCCTGCGCCTGTCGCAGGCGGCGAGCCTCGATCAGGCGCTGACCGGTGCGCTGGAGGAGGTGCGGGCGCTCTGGCGTGCCGGCCGTGCCCTGGCCGTCGTCTTCCCGGGCGCGGGTGGCGCGCCGGTGGTGACCGCGACGGGCGGGGACGTCGCCTGGGAGGCGCTGACGGAGCAGCATCGGGCCGCGCTGGCGGGGCTGCGGGAGGGCCCGTCCCTGGCGCCGGCGACGAACGCCGCCGGTACGGCCGCGGGTGTCGGCCTCGAGCACCCGCATGGCCCGATGGTGCTGTGGCTGGACCTGGACGGTCACCGCCCGTTCACCGGCCAGGATCAGACGCTGTTGTCGCTGCTGGCCGGTCACCTCGCGCAGGGCCTGGTCCGCGCGCACCAGATCGACCAGCAGCGGGAGACCGCGATCGCCCTGCAGCGTTCCATCCTCGGCCCGGCCGACCTGCCGGAGGGGTTCGCGGTCCGCTACGAGCCCGCGGCTCGTCCCCTGGAGGTCGGTGGTGACTGGTACGACACGGTGCCGCTGCAGGACGGGCGGATCGGCATCGTCGTCGGTGACTGTGTCGGGCGTGGCCTGCAGGCCGCGACGGTCATGGGGCAGCTGCGCAGCGCCTGCCGGGCGCTGCTGCTGCAGGATCCCCAGCCCGATCAGGTCCTCACCGCGCTGGACCATTTCGCCGCCGGGGTCCCCGGCGCGATGTGCACGACCGTGTTCTGCGGGATCCTCGACCCGCAGACCGGTCACCTGGCCTACTCCAGCGCCGGGCATCCGCCCGGCATCGTCGTGTACCCCGACGGCGCGCTGCACCTGCTCGAGGGCGGCCGGTCCGCGCCCCTGGCCGTGCGTCCCGGCAGCGCGCGGCCGTACGCCGGGCATGTCCTGCCGGCCCGCGCGACGCTGCTGCTGTACACCGACGGTCTGGTGGAACGCCGCCGCCGGCCGTTGACCGAGGGCATCGGCATGGCCGGTGAGGCGGTGCAGGAGGGCCGGGACACCGGGATCGACGTGCTGGCCAGTCAGGTGATGACGCGGCTGGCGCCCGCCGGGGGGTATGACGATGACGTCGCCCTGTTGCTGTACCGGCATCCGGCTCCGCTGGAGATGACCTTCCCCGCGGAGGCGACGCAGTTGGCGCCGGTCCGCAGGGCGCTGCGCAGCTGGCTCACCAAGTGCGACCTGCCGCCGCAGATGGTGCAGAACGTGCTGGTCGCCGCGGGTGAGGCGTGCGCGAACGCGATCGAGCACGGTCACCGTGACGCGCCCGGTGACGTCGTGTACATGCGTGCCGAGGCGCTGGTGGATCGGATGCGCCTGACCATCACCGACAGCGGCCGCTGGAAGACTCCCGAACCCGAGGCCAACGCCCATCGTGGCCGCGGGTTCGCCTTGATGCGCGCCATGATGCAGCACGTCACCGTCACCCCCGGCCCCGACGGCACCACCGTCGACATGCAGACCAGGATCGCCTGATGACAACCCCGCTGACCTTGACCCCGGCCCGTCGAGCGGACGGCACGCCCGTCCTGAACGCCGCCGGTGAGATCGACATGAGCAACAGCGCCGATCTCGCCAGTGCCGTGACGTCCGCGCTGGGGGACTCGGGAGGGCCGCTGATCGTGGATCTGACCGAGGTGGAGTACCTCGACAGTGCGGGGCTGAGCATCCTGCTGTCCTACGCCGACCGTATCGAGGTGATCGCGACGCCGCTGCTCGGGCCGGTCCTGACGATCTGCGGGCTCACCGACCTGACGACGGTCCGGGGCCTGGACCCGGCGGACCCGGCGGACCCGGCGTCCTGAGCCGGTCCCGCGCCGGGTGGGCGGCCCGCCGGCTTACGCGCGCAGGTCCAGGGAGATGTGGGGGGACAGGGCGCGCAGGAACTCGGGCGCGTCGAAGATCTCGCCGGCGGAGGCGACACCGGTCGCCCTGGTCCGTCCCGTGAGGATCCGGTCGACGGCCTCGACGACGAGGGGCGCGGTGACGGCGTAGATGTCGCGGCCTCGTGCCACGGCGCGCCGTTCCCGGCCGCCGGAGCGTACGACGACGTCGACGAGGAAGGTCTGCGCGGATCGTCCCTGCTCGTCGACCGCGGCGGGTGCGGGCGTGTCGGGGTCGGCGATGTCCTTGGCGGCCTCGACGGTCATGTAGGTGCGCACGTCGGGGATGGGCAGGTGGCTGGGGATGGTGACGACGTCGGCCATGGAGAACTCCCCGATGACGGCGCGGGGGCCCATCGGGCCGGGGAAGGGCCATTCCAGGGTGGGCGGGTCGTCGTGGCGGTACTCCAGCCGCCCGCCTGCGTAACGGACGCGACGGCCGTCGCGCCGCCGCCGGGAGACGGTGCCGGAGGCGCGCGTCCCGGCGGTGGGGTGCCAGCCGCTCAGCCCGTAGGCGATGTGGGCCTCGTCGGCCGTCGTCCAGTCGCCCATCGCGGCGGTGGCCAGCAGGTCACCGAGGCCGCCGTAGAAGGCCATCGCGGGGACGATCACGGCTCCGGCGGCGCGGGCGCGGTCGGTGAAGTGCGCGAAGGTGTCGGCGTTGGCCTCGATCTCGGCCGCCACGTCGACGTAGGGGATTGCGGCGCGCAGGGCCGCCTCGATCACGGGTGCGGCCGTGTCGGCGAACGGCCCGGCGCAGTTGATGACGGCCGCCGCGCCGGCCAGGGCGCGGTCGAGGGAGGCGGGGTCGCCGACCGACGCGGGGCGGTACTCCAGTCCGTCCTCCGCTTCGGCCAGTGTCTTCAGCTGGAGGGCGTCGCGGCCGGACAGAACCGGGACGAACCCGCGTTCCCGTAGCCGCGTCACCACGAATCGCCCGGTGTGCCCGTACGCGCCGAACACCGTCACCGTGGGCCCTGCTCCCATGATCTCTCCCGTACGCGGATGGTCCTTTGTGGTCTGGTGTGGACATCCTGGCGGGGACGGGCGTCTCCCCACGAGTGTCCGGAACGCCATCACCCGTACAATTCCGGACATGCATAGGGTTGCGCTGGCCGTCACCGATGGGATGCTGCACTTCGAGCTGTCCCTGGCGTACGAGGTGTTCGGGAACGGCCCTGCCGGCCTGGCCGGTTCCTGGTACGACTTCGTCGTCTGCGGGCCGGGCGCCGTGCGGGCGGGGCGGTTCCGGGTGGAGCCCGACGAGGGGCTGGACCGGCTCCCGCACGCCGACACCGTGATCGTCCCGGGCTGGGCGGACGTCGATGAGGACCCGCCCGCCGCCCTGGTGGAGGCGGTGCGCGCGGCGCATGAGGCCGGCGCGCGGGTGGCGTCCCTGTGCACGGGCGCGTTCGTGCTGGCCGCCGCCGGGCTGCTGGACGGGCGGCGCGCGACGACGCACTGGACGCACACCGATGTCCTGGCCGCCCGCCATCCGCGGGTGGAGGTGGATCCGGACGTTCTGTACGTGGACAACGGCAGCGTGCTGACCTCGGCGGGGAAGGCCGCCGCGATGGACCTGTGCCTGCACCTGGTCCGCCGCGACCACGGTTCGTCGGTCGCGAACGCGGTGGCCCGGCGGCTGGTCGTGCCGCCGCACCGGGACGGCGGGCAGGCCCAGTTCGTCACCGCCCCGGTGCCGGCGCCGGACGGTCACCCCCTGGGCGAGTTGTTCCCCTGGGTGATCGAGCGGCTGGATCAGCCGCTGACCGTGGAGGACCTGGCGCGCCGGGCGCGGATGAGCGCGCGGAACCTGGGCCGTCAGTTCCGGGCGGTGACCGGTACGACGCCGCTGCAGTGGCTGCTCACGCAGCGGATCCGCTACGCCCAGGAACTGTTGGAGACCACCGATGACAGTGTCGAGGCGATCGCGGCGGCCACCGGCATGGGCACCGCCACGACGCTGCGCCGGCACTTCAACCGCACGGTCGGCGTGCCTCCGGACACCTACCGCCGCACCTTCCGCGCGCGGCCCGGCACCGGCCCGTGAGGATCAGCAGGCCGGCTGAATGATCAGGCGTTCTCCGTGGCCTGCGCGGTTCCGGTCCGCGTCGCCGGGTTCTCCGCTTCGCGCCGGGTGAGCACCAGCGGGGCGTCCTCGGTGATGGCGATCGTGTGCTCGGAGTGGGCGGTGCGTGAGCCGTCGGCCGACCGGATGGTCCAGCCGTCGGGGTCGTAGACGATCCGGTCGGTGGTGCGCGCCAGCCAGGGTTCGAGTGCGAGGGTCAGTCCCGGCTGGAGCTTCATGCCGCGGCCGGCCCGGCCCTTGTTGGGGACGTGGAGCTCCTCGTGCATGGTGCGGCCGATGCCGTGGCCGCCGAACTCGGTGTTGACCGGGTATCCGTAGTCGGCGGCCACCGCCCCGATGGTCGCGGAGATGTCACCGAGGCGGTTGCCCGGGCGTGCCACCTGGATCGCGGCCTCCAGTGCATCCTCGGTGGCGCGGATGAGCCGCAGGTCCTCCTCGGCGGGGGTGCCGACGATGATCGTGCGCGCCGAGTCGGCCGCCCAGCCGTCGATGGTCACCGCGAGGTCGGCGCTGAGGACGTCCCCGTCGCGCAGAATGTAGTCGTGCGGCAGGCCGTGCAGGACGGCGTCGTTGACGGACAGGCAGATGACGTTGCGGAACGGGCCGCGCCCGAAGGACGGCGCGTAGTCCCAGTAGCACGACTCCGCCCCACGCCGTTTGATCATGCCGCGCACGTGGTGTTCCAGGTCCAGGAGGTTGACCCCCACGTCGGCGAGCCGGCCGACCTCGGTGAGGACCTCGGCGACGAAACGCCCGGTCACATGCATGCGTTCGATCTCCGCAGGCGTCTTCAGGTCGATCACGGTTACCTCGCGTCACAGAGTTTCCGGTATAGTAATACCGGAAACTCTAACACTTGCCGGTATAGTAATACCAGCCCTATCCTGGGGGCATGGTCCGCCAACCGCTCACCCCGGAGCAGATCGAAGCCGGCAGACGTCTCGGCGCCCTGCTGCGCCACGCGCGAGCGGGACGCGACCTGGCGGAGGTCGCGCACGCGGCCGGCATCTCACCGGAGACCCTGCGCAAGATCGAGACGGGACGGCTGCCGTCCCCCGGATTCGGCACGATCGTCTGCCTCGGCGAGGCGCTCAACGTGCCGGTCGAGGAGCTGGCGGCCACCTGGCGCGGCAGCGACCTGCCGCTGGAGGTCGTCTCGTAGCGACGGCCGCCCGTCCCGGGCGTACCGTCCGGACCGCTCCGCTCGCCGGGGCCTCGACGCGGACCCGCCTCACCTCCGCCTGACACGCGGGAGCGGCCCCCGGTCCGCGTCCACCCCTAGGAGTGATCGCGGTACGGGGCCAGGAAGGCGGTCAGCGCCGTCAGCATCGCCTCGGGGGCCTCTTCGGGGGGATAGTGACCGCAGCCGGGAATGACCAGGCTCGTCACGTCGTCGGCGGCGAGCCTCATGGTGTCGCCGACGAGCTCGCCGGAGTTCTCCGCTCCCGCGATCGTCAGGACGGGCAGGGTGAGCCGTCGTGTCCCGCGCCGCCGGTTCTGGGCGATGGTCGTGTCGAGCGCGCGGTAGCACGCGAAGCTGGCACGCAGCGCCTCCGGGTCCGACGCGAGGACGTCGACGTAGTGCCTGACGGCGTGGTCGGGCAGCCTCCGCGCGGCCTTGGCGGCGAACTGGTGGCCGAAGTAGAGATCCTCCCGTCCCCTGACGAGTTGTTCGTTCACCTCGGCGAGGCGGTTGAAGGCGAAGTGCCAGAGCCGGTCGTTGGCCTCCGCGCCGCCGAACAGCGACGGTGACGGGGACAATCCCGGGATCACGGCCTCGGCGACGGCCAGACGGTCGAGCCGGTCCGGGTGATCGGCGGCCACGGCGTAGGCGGTCCACATCCCGATGTCGTGGCCGACCATGGCGAACCGCCGGTGCCCGAGCCCGGCCATCAGCGCCACCATGTCGGCGGCGAGGGTGCCGGTGTCGTATCCGTCCACGGGTTTGTCCGACAGCCCGACTCCGCGCGGGTCGACCGCGACGACCCGGAAGTCCCGGGCCAGCGCCGGCATCAGGAGGCGCCAGGCGTACCAGGTCTGCGGCCAGCCGGCCAGGAGCAGCAGGGCGGGCCCTTCGCCTCCGGTGACCGCGTGCAGGCGCAGCTCCCCGGTGTCGACGTACCGGCTGGTGAACACGTCCCTGAAGCCGGGCGGAAGGCCCGGCGCCCGGAAGGCGGAACCGGGGCCGTCGGGCGCGGGCAGATGGGTCGCGGACGAGCTCATGGGGGTCCCTTTCACCATCGCCCTCCCCGGGCCGGGGAGGCGGAGCCGTTACGCTAGACCATCTTGTACTGATCGGTCAAAGATTCCTGTACCGACCAGTCCAAGAAGGGGATAGGATCCACCACGCCCACATGAGGCGGGAGGTGCGAGATGTCCGGCCGCAAGCAGTTCGACGTCGGCACGGCGCTGGAGCAGGCGATGCGCGTGTTCTGGCAGCGCGGGTACGCGGACGCCTCGCTGGACGCCCTGGGCATCGCCACCGGCCTGGGCCGCGGCTCGCTCTACAACACCTTCGGCGGCAAGGACGCGCTCTTCCGCCAGTGCCTCGACCGCTACGCCGAAACCTACGGCACCCGGTACGAGCAGGCGCTCACGGGACACCCCGGTGACCCGGTACGCGCGGTCGAGGCGTTCTTCGACGTCGTCCTGGCCCGCATCGCCGATCCGTCGGTCCCCTCGGGCTGCCTCATCGCCCAGTCCGCCGCGCAGGCGCCGATGCTCGACGAGGGCAGCGGCGCCTGCGTGCGCGCCCTGCTCGACGCCCAGCGCCGGCGAGTACGCGCGGCACTGGCGGACTCCCCGGCCGCCCCCGGCGTGCTCGACGACCTGGCCACGTTCGTCGTCGCCGTCAACCAGTCGCTGGCCGTGCTCAGCCGCGCCGGCACCCCGGACCCCGAACTGCGCGCCGTGGCACGGCTCGCCTGCACGACCGTGGCGGACACCCTCGCCCATGCGGCGGCCGGGCACGACCGGCCGGCCACGTCAGGCGACGCCGGATGAGCACCCGCCGGTCGTTCCTACTGCCGCCGCGCGCGACCACCACGGCCCGGCTCCTGGCGGAGGCCGCCGCGTGGCGGGGGATGGACGTGCGCACCCTGCCCGGTCCTCCGATCCCGGCCGCCCTCAAAGGGCGCGCCCACCTGTACGGCGGCGAGCGCTTCGCCGACGCGGTGGCGTCCGCGCTGGACACGGCGCTGCTGGACCCGCCTCCGGATCTGCTCGCGGCCCTGCCGCCGTACTTCACCGGCCGGCACGTCGAGCTGACCACTCTGGGGCGGGCCCGGCGGCACCGCGTCCCCCGGTTCGTCAAGCCGGCCGCCGGCAAGTCGTTCCCCGCCGCGGTGCGCCCGGACGGCACCGCTCTGCCCGCGGGACTTCCCGCCGACCTGCCCGTGCTGTCCGCCGAGCCGGTCGCCTTCGCCGAGGAGTACCGGCTCCACGTCCTGGACGGCCGGGTGCGCGCCGCGAGCCGCTACGCGGTCGCCGGAATGCTCGACAGCGCACCGCTGCCGCCGGGCCACCCCGCGCTCGGCTTCGGCGCCGAACTGCTGGACCACCTGGCCGACGGGGTCCCCAGCGCCGTGGTCATCGACATCGGGACCCTCGTCGGCAGCGGCCGGTTCGCCGTCGTCGAGGCCAACGAGGCCTGGTTCAGCAACGCCTACGCCGCGGACGCCGGCCGCGTCCTGGACGTCGTCCTGCGGGCCGCCGGACCCGCCCGCGACCTACGCGCCGCCGACCGGCCCTTCGTACGATCCTCCGCCCGGCCCCGGACCGGCCGCGGCTCATGAGCCGGCCCGGCCGGGCGGTACGCCGGCCGTACCGCCCGGCCGGACGTGCGCGAACCGCGATGAGTTTCGCGGCGTCCGGCGGTCGTACCGTCGAACCCGTTACGGAGGAGGACTCTTCATGCGCAGCGTGACCTTTTCGATGAGCGTCTCACTCGACGGCTACATCGTCGGGCCGGACGGCGGCTTCGACTGGACGGCGCCCGACGAGGAGGTCTTCCGCTTCGCCATCGACGAGATACGCGGGGTCGGCGTCCACCTGATGGGACGACGGTTGTACGAGACGATGCTGTACTGGGAGACCGCCGACCAGGATCCATCGCTCGACGACTCGATGCTCGAGTGGACCGCGCTCTGGAAGCCGCTCCCGAAGGTGGTGTTCTCCTCCACGCTGCCGGCCGTGCAGGGCAATGCCCGCCTCGCCGCCGGCGGCCTGGCGGAGGAGATCGAGCGGCTGCGAGCCGAACCGGGGACGGGCGACATCGCGATCGGTGGCGCGACCCTCGCCGCCGAGGCGGCCGCGCTGGGCCTGATCGACGAGTACCGGGTCAGGGTCTACCCGGTGCTGGTCGGCGGGGGCATACCGTTCTTCCCACAGCACGAGCGCCGGGTGGATCTCGAACTCGTCGAGACCCGTACCTTCAGCTCAAAGGTCATCTACCTCCGCTACCGCGTGGCCCGCTAGGGCGGGGGCAACCAGCACGCGCAGCCGCTGAATCATATGGCTCGCCGCGGTCCCGGAATCAATGGCCGATCGGTCGAACTTCACATACCGGGTGACCGTGCCGGACATGTTCCGGGATCGGACCCTCGCAGGGCGTAGCAGTGGCCGGACTGCGGATTCCGGATGGAGGCGCTCTGCGGGCCGCTGCCGTCAGGGCTCCTGGGTCGGCGGGCCGCGGACCGCTCAGGAGGGTCTGCGGGCATCCCGGACCACCCCTCGGGCGAAGGCGACGATCTCCGGGATGCCCGGACGATAGCCGTCACCGGTGTCCACGGTCAGCGTGGGAACCTCCAGGGAGATCGGGACGAAGGAATCGATGGAGCGCCGCCCGCCGGCGATCGCCGCGAGGAGCTCGCGGTCTCCATGCGCGGACCGATGGGGATCGGCGTCGACGCGCCGGGCGATCCGGTCGTGGGCGGTGGCGGCCGCGGTGGTGCAGCGGATGACGCGAATGTCGGCGAGCCCGGCGAGGGGTTCCAGTCTCGGGCGCCAGACCCGGTCCTGGAAGGCCGCCTCGGCGACCACGGTCACCCCGCCCGTCAGCAAGGTCCTCAGCACGTCGAAGAACACGACGGAGGCCGGCAGGTTGAGCGGGTCGTCCCCGGACGGGTCGTATCCCGGAGCGGCCAGCACCATGCCCTGCTTGATCTCGTCACGGACGACCGCGGGGCAACCCAGCTCCCGGGCGAGCCGATGCGCCAGAGTGGTCTTCCCGGTCCCGGGCGCTCCGCTCACCACGGTCAGAGTCGGTTCGGTCATACCGCATCGTCGCATCCGCACCCTCCGGCGGGCGCTGGAACGCGGCGCGGCAGAGGACATCCCGGGCGATCCACGACCGGCGCGTGGAGACTCGCCTGGCCGGACCTCGAACCGTGCGTCCGTGCCGTCGATACGGCCACTCCGACGCCGTCAGTGACACGCCAAACCCGGCGAACCGGTCATCGACCTGGCAACACCGGCGGCTAAGGCACCCGCCTGCGAGGTCACGACGCCGTGATCACTGGCGGGTGCTACTGCCGCGTGGCCAGGCCGGCCACGCGGCAACCTCGACACACTCACCTTCGTCACCACCGCTGCGGCTGCTCTTCCGCCACACACCGGCGACCTCGACACAACTGCCCTCGTTGCCGCCGCTGTGAGGGCTCTTGCGCCATGTGGCGTTCGTCGGCTCAGGAGTGCTCATAATGCGGACGCTAGCCGTTCGATTAGCTCTAGAGAAGCGTCTTGCTCCATTGAAACGTCCAGAAGCAGAGAGAAGATTTCCTCGTGTAGGGCGATCTCCGCCTCGTCCTCGATGAAGAGACTCTTGGTGAACTGATCAACGACTGACACCGTGAGGCATCCGGGAGGCCGCAGAGACAGCAGATGGAACGGCCCAGCCATCCAGAGATGGGCGGAAGCGGAGTTCGGCAGCACATGCAGAGCCACCTGACCGGCTCGCGCGGCCTCAGCAAGACGGCACAGCTGAGCCCGCATAAGGCCACGCCCTCCCACCGGGTGGTGAAGCACTGATTCGCTTATGACGGTTAAGTAACGAGGCGGATTTGGTCGCGCCAGAACCTCCTGCCGCGCTAGGCGGAAAGCCACTAGCGCCCTGGTATTGCGCGGTGGCCGGGTCGGCCCCACCGCCATGAGTGCTCGCGAATATTCAGGGGTCTGCAGGAGGCCGGGCACCAGGGACGGCTGAAACGTACGAATGAGTTCCGCATCCTCCTCAAGGCTGGCGAGGTCCAGGGCGGCGGCGGAGATTCGGCCCTCTCGTACGCGCACCCAGTTTCTGCTGGGGTCGCGGGTGGCGAGGTGGAGGAGGGACTCGCGGAGGGGGCCGGCGGGGACTCCGTAGAAGTCCAGCAGGTCGGCGAGCTCCTGGGGGTCGATGGAGTGCAGGCCGTTCTCCAGGGTGCTGAGCCAGCTCTTGGAGCGGCCATAGCGGCGGCAGGCGGTGTCGATGGTCAGCCCGCTGTCCTCGCGGGCCTTGCGCAGCGCCGAGCCGATGCGGCGCAGGCGTACGGACGGGACGTTCCGGGAGGGCATGCGCCCACCATGTCACTCACGGTGTTCCTCTGTATGCGGAACGCGCTGGGGAGAATGTTCGCCCGGTGAAAGTTCGTCCCAGGTCAGTGGATGTTGCGGCATGCCGCGGCCGGTGGTGACCGTAAGTGTCCGACACGAGAAGGGAGCCTTCGGGTGCAGATGTCGAACACACGGTACGCGCTACTGGTCCGGCTGGCGTGGGAGCTGCGCGGCACCCCCGTGACGTCGCTGCTGGTCGTACCCGGGCGCGGTGAGGCGGTGCTGTGGGTGCTGGGCCGGGGCGGCCGCAAGGAGGCGGTGCTGGCGGTGCCGCGGCCGGACCGGTGGCGGCTGCTGTGGCGCGGCACCGAGCTGGACGCCGCGTCGGTGCCGGAGGCGGCCCGGCGGATCGCGGCGGCGGTCGCGGCGTGACCGAGGTGGGGGAGGCGACCGAGGGGCCGGTCGTGCTGGGCCAGATCACGCTGCCGGGGCGGCGGCGGTCCGTCGCGTACGCCCGCGCGTTCCTGCGGGACCTGCTGCCCTGCGGCCATCCGGTCCTGGACGACCTGGTCACGGTGGGCAGCGAGACGGTCTGCAACGCCGTCGCGCACACCGCGTCGGGGGGCCAGGGAGGGCGGGTGATGGTGGTGCTGCTCGCCGACCGGGGCGCGTACCGGCTGGAGGTCACCGACGACGGCGCCGGCGGGGCGCGCCCGCGGCTCGAAGCGGAGGGCGGCGGGGAGAGCGGGCGCGGGATGCGGATCGTCGACGCGCTGGCGCGGCGGTGGGGCTACCGGGAGGACGGGGACCGTACGGTCGTCTGGGCCGAGTTCCCCGGCGGGTGAGCCGGTTGTCGATGGGCGACATCGGGGCCTCGCGACGTTGGCGGCGGCGATCTGTGCGGGGGCGCGCCTCGTACTCAGACTTAGGCGCACTCCCGTTTCGGGCGACGGCGGTTCGTGAGGAGACGAGATGTCCGGCAGGAGAGTCAAAGCCCTGGTGGTCTGCGCGGCGACGGCCGCGGCACTGTCCGTTCCGGCGGGTTCGGCCGGTGCGGCCGGGCTGCGGGACGTGTTGTTGGTCGGCAACAGCCAGTCCGGCAGTGTCAGCTTCATCGACGGGCGCACGTACCAGAATCTCGGGTCGTTCAACGTGATCGGGGATCTGCAGCAGCGGCTCGACGAGATGGACCCGATCCAGCGGGCCGGGTACGAGACGGTCAAGGGCATCGAGGGTGGTGACCGGTTCGTCGACGACGTGCAGCTGTCCCCGGACGGCAGGACGCTGTACGTGTCGCGCGGCAACCTCGACGACGCGGCGGCGTTCGACCTGGTGTCGGGGCGGCAGCTGTGGCACACCCGGCTGGACGGCTTCCACGCCGACCACGCGGCGCTGTCCCCGGACGGCAGGAGGTACGTCATCTCCGCGACGACGGCGCAGGTCGCCGAGGTGCTGGACACCGCGACCGGGGCGGTGACCGGCAGGTTCGGCACGGGGACGTACCCGCATCAGAACGACTACACCGCCGACGGGAAGTACATCTACAACTCCAGCATCGGGGTGACGTCGCTGCCGCAGGCGCTGGAGCTGCTCAAGGGGAGTTTCCGGCTGACGAAGGTCGACGCGGCCACGCTCAAGGTCGTCAAGACCTGGAACCTCCCGCACGGCATCCGGCCGAACCTCATCGCGCCGGACGGCAACACCTTCTACGCCCAGCAGTCCTACCTGAACGGCTTCATCAAGTACGACCTGGCGCGGTCGAAGACCGTCGCGACGGTCACGATGCCCTACAGCGCGCACGGTAAGGCGCTGAAGCCGGACGACTACCCGCAGAACTCCGCGCACCACGGCCTGGCGCTGTCCGGTGACGGCGCGAAGCTGTGCGACGTGGGAACGATCGACGACTACACCGCGATCGTCGACACCGCGGACCTGTCGACGAAGGGGTTCGTGAACTACCCGACGGACAGCCTGCCGTACTGGGGGACCAGCAGCGTCGACGGCACACGCTGCTTCGTGTCGCTGAGCAAGGCGAACGCCGTGTCGGTGGTGGACTACGCGACGGCGACGGAGGTCGCGCGGGTGCCGGTCGGGACGTTCCCGCAGCGGGAGCGGATCGGGCAGGCGGCGCCGGAGGCGATCGCGGCCCTCACGCCGGCGGGCTGATCGGTCCACACTGGGCGGCACGGGAGATCTTCTCTCGTGCCGCCCAGCGCCGTACCGGGAGACGACGATGACCGAACGCGCCGTGCTCCGCCGCCTCATGGAGAAGATGCGCGCCGACCCGCGGACGCTGGAGGCGGTCGTGGCGGCGGCCCGCGCGCAGTCCCCGCCGATCGCGGCGCTGCCGGTGCAGGAGGTCCGGCGGCACATCGCGGCGCTGCTGGCGGTGGTGTCGGCGGCGTTCATCGACGAGTCGGGGCTGAACGAGGACGACGCGCGGGTCGCGGACCGGCTGGCCACCGACCGGGCGCTGCAGGGGGTGCCGCTGGCGGCGCTGCTGGACGGGTTCCAGGCGGCGCGCTCGCATGTGATGACGCGGCTGCTGAACGAGGCCCGGTCGGCGGGGGTGTCCCTCGACGGGCTGATCGATGAGCTCATGGAGCTCGACGCGTACGCGAACGGGCTGCAGAACCGGCTGATCCACGCGTTCCGGGAGACGGAGCTGAGCCTGGCGCACTCCGCGCACGCCGCGCGGGTGCAGGCGCTGCGGGACCTGCTGGGCGGCGGGCCGGTGTCGTGTGCCGTCGACGCGGGCCTGGACGTGCGGCGGCGTTACCACTGCCTGCTCACCGATGTCGGCGATCCGCGGGAGGCGCGGCGGGTCGAGGCCGCGCTGGGCCTGGCCGACGGGGTGTCAGGGCTGGTGGACGGGCGGTTGTGCGCGGTGACGACCCGGCCGCCGGGTGCCGCCGCGACGCTCGTGGTGGCCGGGCCGGCGGTACGGCCGGGGGAGCTGGCCGAGGTGTACCGGCTGGGCCGCAGCGCGCTGGCCTCGGCGCGGCGGCGGGGGCTGGAGGGGGTGTGGGAGCTGACGGCGCTGGCGGTTCCGGTGGCGCTGGACGCCCACCCGGCGCTGGGTGACCTGCTGGCCCGTGAGCAGCTGGCCGGTCTGGATCCGGAGGACGGGTTCCACCGGCTGCTGGCGGAGACGGCCGTGGTGTACCTGGACCATGGGGGCCGCGCCGACCAGACCGCCGCCGCGTTGCATGTGCATCCGAACACGGTCAAGCACCGGCTGCGCCGCCTGGCGGCGCTGACGGGCTTCGCCGATCCGGTCCCGCCGGGGGAGGCCCTCACCGGCGCGCTGCGGTGGCGGTGGGCGCTGCAGGCGTGGCTCGGCCGGTTCCCGGAGCCGCGGGGCTGAGGCCCGGCGGCCGGGATGTGCCGGATGAACTACCGGCCCCCATCTCCCCGGCCCACGGCGAGAACGTCGGCTTCTTCGGCGTCAGCACCGAGGAGTGGGCCCGCATTCAACTGCCGAGGGCGCGCTTTTGCGGGTGGATCGTCTCGCCGCGGGCGAGCATGTCAACGAACTGGGTGATACGGCGGGCTCGGGTCTCGGCGCGTTTGGCGTTCGCGATCCGGAAGAGAACGGCGTAGCGGTTCTGGGAGGTGAGGATGTCGAACATCGCTTGTGCCTGGGGGTTCGCGGCCAATGCGGCGGCCAGGTCGGCTGGTACTTCGATGTCGGCTTGTCCCGCGTAGGCCGTGTCCCAGCGGCCGTCGGCCTTGGCGCGTTCGACCTCGGTCATTCCGGCCGGATGCATCCGGCCCTCGCTGATCAGACGGGTGACGATGGAAACGTTCCGCGCTGACCAGGGACTTCTCCCTCCGCGAGGGGTGAAGCGCTGGCAGAAGGTGATCTCATCCCGCCGTCGTAGCCGGCTATCGATCCAGCCGTGGCACAGGGCTTCGTCGAGTGCCTGGTCATAGGTCAGGCTGGTGGGCCGGGTCGTGTTCTTCTTGGCGAGGACCAGCCACACCCCTGCCGAGCTGTCGTGGTGCCTGCTGAGCCACTCCCGCCAGGCTTGGGCATCGGTGACGGTCAGTTCCGGTAGTTCGTCGCTCATCGTCATGTACCCCTGATGATCATTGGAGGATGGTCGTCGGCGGTCACCCGAAGGGGGGAGCCCAGGGCGGGGACCTGCCGGAAGTGGCGCGGGATCGGTCAGCGGTGGAGCCGGCCGACCACGTCCTTCGTCACGTCGCCCCCGCGGCCTCTGGACGAATGACGCCCGCCCGCTTTCACCAGGTCTTGCCGGCCTGCTCCCGGATCGTGTGGTTGATCCGGTTGAAGAAGTTGGTGATTGCGATGTTCAGGATGATCGCGGACATCTGGGTCTCGTCGAAGTAGGTGGCGGCGGCGTCCCAGATCTCGTCGGTCACGCCCGGCGCGCCGTCCTGGATCCGGGTGGCGGCCTCGGCCAGCGCGAGCGCCGCCCGCTCCTCCTCGGTGAAGAACGGGGTCTCGCGCCAGGTGACCACGCTGTGCAGCCGCTCCTCGGTCTCTCCGAGCTTCTTCGCCGACTGGACGCCGGCGAACACACACGGGCTGCAGCCGTTGATCTGGCTGGCCCGCAGATGGACCAACTCGAGCACGAGCGGGTCGACGCCCCCGGCGTGAATCGCCTTGTGGAGATGCTGGATCCCTGTGATCAGGTCCGGACTCGCCAGGCTCTTCATGCGTGCTTCCATGGGTCCTGCTCCTCGTCGGTCACGTGCGCCCACCCAGGCCCGTCATCTAACGCGCCTTGGTGGAGGTCATCGTCGTGGTGATGGACTCTTCGGCCGAGGAGTTCTCGGCCGCGCCGGCGACGTTACGGTATGACCCGGTCAGAAACGGTCCTGGTCATCGAGCAGACTGTCAGCCGTGGTCAACACCTCGGCGCGGCTGCTGCGTCTGCTGTCTTTGCTGTCGACGCGGCGGTCCTGGACGTGCGCTGAGCTTTCCGCCCAGCTGGATGTCACCGAACGGACGGTGCGCCGGGACATCGCCCGGCTTCGTGAACTCGGCTACGGCATCGAATCGGAGATGGGCCCATGGGGCGGCTACCACCTCGGGTCCGGAACCAGCATTCCGCCGCTGATCCTCGACGAGGAGGAGGCCCTCGCGGTCGCTGTCGGGCTGCGCACCGCCGCCTTCAGCGGAGTCTCCGGCAGCGATCAGGCAGCCCTGTCGGCGCTGCTGAAACTTCGCCAGGTGCTGCCGGCCAGGATCGCCGACCGGCTCGGCGAGCTGGACGCCGCGTTCACCCACACCGTACGACCCGACGACGGCCAGATCTCCCCCGCGCTGCTGCTCGACCTGGCCACCGCGTGCCGGCGAGGCGAACGCACCCGGTTGACCTACCGCGACGGGGCCGGAACGACGTCCACCCGCCGAGTGGACCCCTACCGGCTCATCTACACCGGCCGCCGCTGGTATCTCCTCGCCTACGACCTGACGCGGCAGGACTGGCGCACCTTCCGTACCGATCGCATCATCGATGCCACGGCCACCGGGCAGGCCACTGCCCTGCCCGACCCGCCAGATCCGGCACAGATGGTCGGCACGGGCATCGCGCTGAGGCCCTACCCGGTGCGGGTGACCGTCCGCCTGGCCGTACCGGCCGATGAGGCCCGTAGGCTGGTACCCCCCACGGTCGGCGTCCACCACCCGGACGGCGATGACGCCACGATCATCGACATCGGCGGGCCGGACGCCGACGGCCTGGCCCGCTACCTGCTCAGCCTCGGCCGGCCACTCCGGATCCTGCACCCAGAGGAGGTCCGCCAGGCGTTCCTCACCCGCACACGGCAACTCCTCGAGGACAACCGAACACCCGCCGATGGCTGACACGGCCACCATGAGGCATCACCGCGTCGTCCTCGGCCGGACCGAGACGACGGGGAAGACGGATGCCGAGATCCCGCGTCAGCGCGGGCCGGCGATGTCCGTTGGTTCTTCGGCCAGGGCGACCGGGGCCCCGAGGTGGGCGGTCTCGGCCATGGAGGCGAGGAGGCGTAGCTTCTCATCGCTCTCGCTGCCCTGGTCGGCGTAGTAGAGGACCAGGAGCAGGTCGTCCACGGGGAGCTTGTCCCGGTGCAGGTGCAGCTCGCCGACGACGGGGTGGTTCACGGTGGTGGTGCCGCCGTCGAGGCCGCGGACGTCGTGGCGTGCCCACAGAGTACGGAACCGCTCGCTGGACAGGGCGAGCTCGCCGACCAGTTCCACGAACCGCGGGTCGTCGATGTCGTCGCCGATGGACTTGCGGAAGGCGGCGATGAAGCCTTCCGCGGAGCGTGCCCAGTCCTGGTGGAACGCCTGCTCCTCCGGGTCGAGGAGCAACGATCGGAGCCGGTTGTAGCCGGGCTGGAGGCGCGGGGAGAGCGCGACCGCGAGCCGGTTGGAGGCGAGTACGTCGAACGCGCGTCCTTCCACGAACGCGGGGACCTGCACGCTCGCCAGGAGCTGGTGCAGCCGTGCGGGCACGCGTTCGGGCCTGCGGCGCCGCGGTGGTCTCGGGCGCGCGGCGGCCAGGCCGAGGAGGTACTCCTGCTCGAGTTCGTCGAGGCGCAGGACCCGCGCGAGGGATTCGAGGACCTGTGGTGAGGGGTTCTTGTCGCGGCCGCGTTCCAGCCGCAGGTAGTAGTCGGCGCTGATGCCCGCGAGCATGGCGACCTCTTCGCGGCGGAGCCCGGGGACACGGCGATTCGCGCCCGCCGGGAGCCCGGCCTGCTCCGGGGTGACCAGTGCCCGCCGGGCGCGGAGGTAGTCGCCGAGCGGGTTGGCGCGGTCGTCGCTCATGTTCCGCAGCGTAGTTCAGGGTTCCCGTGGCTGAGGGGGCCCTGACAGGACCCGGGAAGGCGGGGGTACTGCCTCCGGCCGGAGATCGGGCGAACACTGAGGGCGTCACCCTGACTGAGGGCGTCACCCACAGGAATTCACCAGGAGTCAGCAGTGGACATCACCGATCGCACCGTCTTCATCGCCGGCGCCACCTCGGGAATCGGCCGGGAACTCGCCCGCCGCTTCGCCGCGGCCGGCAGCGCCGTCATCGTCGGCGGCAGGCGGACCGACCTGCTCGACGAGCTCGCGGCCGAGGGGTTCGCCACCGTTCCCATCGACGTGACCGACCAGGGCAGCGTCGACCGCGCCCGCGACACGATCCTGCGGGACCACCCGGGCCTCGACACGGTCGTGACGATGTCCGGGACCGGGGTCCCCGAGGACCTGCGTGATCCCGCGCACTTCAGCGCCGCGCAGGAGACGATCGACACCAATCTCCTCGGTACCATCCGCGTCATCGACGCGTTCACCCCGCACCTGATCGGGCGCGGCGCCGGCACGATCATCACGGTCTCCTCGGGCATCGGATTCCTGCCGTTCCCGCTCATGCCGACCTACGCCGCCTCCAAGGCCGCCGTGCACGCCTACTCCGAGGCGCTGCGCGCGCAACTGGACGGCACCGGCGTCGAGGTGTCCGAACTCGTTCCCCCGGCCGTCGCCACCACGCCGGAGCAGGCGAAGCTCAACCCGCGCGCGCTCGACCTGGGCGAGTTCGCCACCGAGGTGATGGACCTGCTCCGGGCCGATCCCACTCCGCGGGAGATCCTCGTCAAGGGTGTGCTGATGCACCGGTGGGCCGAGCGCGACGGCACCTACGACGAGCTGGTCGCCCAGCGGTCGCAGGCGCTCGCGAGCCTCCCGGGCCGTCGGTAGGCGGGCCGTCCGCTCCGGTCGTGCTCAGTGCCGGGCGAGCGGGTCCAGGTGGCGGGCCGTGGCGTCGTCGGCCGTCGTCGACTCGCTCAGGTGACGCCGGCGCTCGTCCTCGGCCAGCAGGTCACGGCCGGCCCGTGTGGCGTAGGCGTAGGCGTCCGGGCCGACGAGCAGCCGCAGCGGCGGCTCCTCCAGCGCGACGACCTCGAGCACCAGCCGCGCGACCTTGGCGGGGTCACTGGCCATGGTGACCCGCCCGTCACCGTGCATGGCGGCCATGCGGCCCACGGTCTCGGCGTACTCGGGACGGATCGGGTCGATCCGCATCGACGACCCGGCCCAGTCGGTGCGCATGCCGCCCGGTTCCAGGACGGTCACCTTGATGCCGAGGGGCGCGACCTCGCCGGCGAGCACCGACGAGAAGCCGCCGACGGCCCACTTGGCGGTCTGGTAGGCGCCCAGGCCCGGGGTGGCCAGCCGGCCGCCGACGGAGGAGACCTGGATGATGTGCCCGGCGCGCTGCTCCCGCATCAGCGGGAGCGCCGCGCGGGTCAGCCGGACGACGCCGAACAGGTTGGTGTCGACCTGGGCGCGGAAGTCGTCGAAGTCGGCGTCCTCGATCGAGGCGACGTTGGCGTAGCCGGCGTTGTTGACCAGGACGTCCAGCCGGCCGTACCGGTCGGCGGCGGTGGCCACCGCGGCCTCGGCGGCCCGGTCATCGGTGACGTCGAGGGGGACGACGGTGAGCCGCTCGCCGTGCTCGGCGGCGAGGTCGTCCAGCGCGGACGTCTGCCGGGCTCCGGCGACGACGCGGTGCCCGGCGGTGAGGGCGGCGCGTACGATCTCGCGGCCGAGGCCACGTGAGGCCCCGCTGACGAGGAAGACGAGGGACGGAACAGAGGACGAGGACATCAGGTCTCCCGACAAAGCGAACTAACTAACCGTTTGATTAGTTACAGCCAAGCCCGCTCCGGCGCGCTTGTCAACTAAACGTTCAGTTAGGATGGCGCTCGTGGGAAGCAGAGACGCGGAGGCCACCCGGAGACGATTGCTGAAGGCGGCCCGGGAGGAGTTCGCGGCCTACGGCATCGCGGGCGGGCGGGTCGAGCGGATCGCGGCCGCCGCCCAGAGCAACAAGGCGCAGATCTACCACTACTTCGGCAGCAAGGACGGGCTGTTCGACGCCGTCTTCGACGCCATGTGCCGGGAGACCGTCGACGCGGTGCCGATCGACGCGGAGAACCTCCCGGAGTACGCGGGCCGGCTGTTCGACTCCTACGAGCGGCGCCCGTGGGTGCAGCGGATCGCCACCTGGTACCGGCTCGAGCGCGCCGGCACCGGTGACCTGCTGTCCGTCGTGCTGGCGAGCAACGAGGCCAAGGTCCAGGCCGTCGCCGACGCGCAGGCCAGGGGAGTGCTGCCGGCGCACTTCCCGGCGGACGTGCTGCTCGGGCTGGTCATCCACCTGTCGGGTTTCTGGAGCTCCAACGTGCCCGAGTTCGACGCGGTCGTCGCCGGCCACTCGACCGCGGCCCGGCGGCAGGTCGTCGTCGACGCGGTCGCCGCCCTCCTGTCCTGACCCCGGCCGCCGCGCCGCGTACGCCCGTCAGTGGGCGGAGAAGCCGCCGTCGACGAAGAGGGCCTGGCCGGTGACGTAGGCGGACGCGGCGCTCGCGAGGAACACCGCCGCGCCGGCGAAGTCGCCCGGCAGGCCGTTACGGCCGATGAGGGTGCGCTCGGCCATCGCCTCCTGCCGGTCGGCGGGGACATGGGTGACCAGCGGCGTGACGACGAAACCGGGCACCAGCGCGTTGACGCACACGCCGTGGGGAGACCACGCCTCGGCCTGGGAGCGGGTCAGCGCGACCAGCCCGCCCTTGGACGCACCGTAGGCGCCGCTGTTGGCGAAGGCGCGGAAGGACTGCTGGGAGGCGATGTTGATGATCCGGCCATGTCCCCGGCGTGCCATCCCCGGCCCGAACCTGCGGCCCAGCAGGTACGGCGCGTCGAGGTTCACGGCGATCGTCGCGTCCCAGGCCGCCTCGTCGAGCTCGTCCATCGGAGGCCGCAGGTTGATCCCCGCGCAGTTGACGAGGATGTCGGGCTCGCCGAACGGCGCGACCGCCTCGTCCGCCGCCCGGCGCACCTCGGCGCGCTCGGCCAGGTCGGCCGTGACGTACGCGGCGGGGCGGCCGTGGGCCTCCAGCTCGGCGGCGGTGTCGCGGAGTCCGGGCTCGCGGCGGGCGATGAGAACGACCCGCGCGCCGGCGCGGCTCAGGGCGGTGGCGA
Source organism: Actinoallomurus spadix (assembly GCF_024055725.1). Lineage (GTDB taxonomy): Bacteria > Actinomycetota > Actinomycetes > Streptosporangiales > Streptosporangiaceae > Actinoallomurus > Actinoallomurus spadix. Next base: position 390,573 of record NZ_JAMXMX010000001.1, read on the forward strand.
TGGCGTGGCCGATGCCCGAGCTGCCGCCGGTGACCAACGCGACACGGCCGTCGAGGGAGAACAGGTCCTCCAGGTAGGTCGTCACGGGGCGCAACGCTACCGGGCCCTGGCCGGACCCGGTGATCACCAGGTGAGATGCTGGTGGCCTGCGGAGACGGTTCCGGTGCGGGCCGTGCCGTTCGTCTTCGGGAGGCCGCGCTGCATACCGTCGTCGCCGAGACCCTCGCGGTCGTCCTGCTGCTGGCGGTGCTGGTGTTCGCCGTCGCCCGGCCGCGCGGGCTACCGGAGGCCGTGGCGGCGGTGCCCGCCGCCGGGGCGGCGATCGCCGTGGGCGCGGTGTCCCCGGCGCAGGCGTGGGCGCAGACGCGCACGCTGCTGCCGGTGATCGGGTTCCTGGCGGCCGTGCTGGCGCTGGCGCAGCTGTGCGACGACGAGGGGTTGTTCACGGCGGCCGGGGACCTGGTGGCGCGCGCCTGCCACGGGCGGCCGGTGCGGCTGCTGGCCGGGGTGTTCGCCGTCGCGTCACTGGTCACGGCGGTGCTGAGCCTGGACGCCACGGTCGTGCTGCTGACGCCGGTGGTGTTCGCGACCGCCGCGCGGGTCGGGGTACGGCCCCGCCCGTACGTGTACGCCTGCACCCACCTGGCCAATTCCGCGTCGCTGCTGCTGCCGGTGTCGAACCTGACGAACCTGCTGGCGTTCGCGGCCAGCGGGCTGTCGTTCGCGCGGTTCGCCGGGTTGATGGCGGTGCCGTGGCTGGTGGTCATCGCGGTGGAGTACGCGGTGCTGCGCTGGTTCTTCCGCGCCGATCTGGCCGTCGCCGCGGGCCGGGAGCGGCCGGTCGGGCGGCCGCGCGTGCCGGTGTTCACGGTCGTGGTGCTGGGCCTGACGCTGGCGGGGTTCGTGGTGACCTCCTTCGCGGAGGTGAACCCGGCGTGGGCGGCGCTGGGCGGCGCGCTGGTGCTGGCGGCCCGGGCACTGCGGCGGCGGCGGACCACCGTCCGCGAGGTGGTGACGTCGGCCGGTCCGCTGTTCTGCCTGTTCGTGCTGGCGCTGGGCGTGGTCGTCAAGGCGGTGGTGGTGAACGGCCTGGACCATGTGGCCGGCCGGGTCCTGCCGCACGGGTCGGGCCTGCTCGCGCTGCTGGCGGTGGCCGCCCTGGCGGCGCTGCTGGCCAACCTGATCAACAATCTGCCCGCCGTGCTGGCCCTGCTGCCGCTGGTGGCCGCCGAGGGGCCGGGGCCGGTGCTCGCGGTGCTGATCGGCGTGAACCTCGGGCCGAACCTCACGTACGTCGGTTCCCTCGCGACGTTGCTGTGGCGGCGGATTCTGCGCGAGCACAACGCCGAGCCGGGGCTGGGGGAGTTCACCCGGCTGGGCCTGGTGACCGTCCCGGCCACGCTGGTGGCCGCGACCGTGGCACTGTGGGGAGTGCTGGCGACGATCGGAGGGTGATCGGGCGTGAAGGTGATCGTCTGGGTCGCGGAGGGCACCTGGGAGGCCGCCGTCGACGCCGCCCGGGACCTGGCGCCCGCCGGGGCCGGCCTGACGCTACTGCACGTGACGGACGAGAAGGTCGCCGCGACCGCCCACCACGCCTACACCGGCCTGCTCGGACGGGGCCGCCGCGATCGCGACCCCGGCGTCCGGCTCGAGGCGCTCTCGCAGGCCGCCGCGGCCGACCTGCTGGAGGCCGCCGCCGCGCGGCTCGGCCGGGACGCGGCCCGGCAGCCCCGGCGGGGCCGCCTCGAACACGAGGTCGTACGGGCCGCGGAGGACGCCGACCTGCTCATCTGCGCCCGCGACGGCGCCCGCGACCGGCTCGGACCGCGCAGCCTCGCCCCGCCGACGCGGTTCGTCGTCGACCACGCGCCCTGCCGGGTGCTGCTGGTGTGGCCCGAGCCGCCACCGGGCCTGGACTCCCTGCCGCCTCATCCTCCAGCGCCTCCGGCGCCGCGCTGAGGGATCAGCGGTCCGCGGCGGCCTCCGCGCGGTCCGCCGGCTCGGCGGCCGGAGCGGACCCGGCGGCGCGGCGGCCGCGCAGGCCGCGGACGACCAGCACACCGGCGACCAGGGCGATCGAGGCCCACGTGCCGTAGTGGGAGATCGCCTTGGCGACGTCGACGGCGTCCTGGCCGAGGAAGTAGCCCAGGCCGATGAGCATGCCGATCCACAGCAGCGCGGCGACCGTGTCGAGCAGCACGAACGTCACCAGGCGCATCCCCGTCCAGCCCGCCATGACGAACAGCAGCGCGGTCGGGACGGGTAGGTAGTAGGCGATGACGACGCCGATCCAGCCGAGCCGGTGACCGAGGCGCTCGGCCCGCGCGATCATCCGGTCGCCCCGGCCGCCCTGCCCGGCCACGAGCGTGAGCATGCCGCGCCCCCACCTGCGGCCCGCCCACCAGAAGAACGGGTCGAACATGATCATGCCGGGGACGGCGGCGGCCACCGCGAGGACCAGGGGCGCCTCGCCGACGCGGGCGAACGCCCCCGCGGTGACGATCGAGGTCATGCTGCCGGTGAGCAGCTCCAGCAGCACCGGGTTCCGGCCGATGAGCACCGGGCGCAGCGGGATGAGGGCCAGGGCGTACAGGCCGCTCAACGCGATCCCGGCCCAGCAGATGAGGTCGGCGCGCCCGGGCCGCCCGGTCCAGGGCAGGGCGGGGCGCGGGCGTGCCCCCGTGGTCGGCATCCTCAGATGGTAGTCGGCGCCCGGGGAGATCCCCGCGTGCGCGCAACCCCCTCATCAGATCGTTGATGGTGAGGTCCCCGTGCTGCGGCCGCCGGCGTCCGGACCCGGGCGGCCGCACGATGATGTCGCAATTCTGCGAGCGCGACGCGCTGCGCACCGGGGATGCTTGTCGCATGCATGAGGACGTGGAGCGCTGCGTACGGGCCGTGCAGTCCAAGGACGCCCGATTCGACGGATGGTTCTTCACCGCGGTGCTGACCACCGGCATCTACTGCCGGCCCAGTTGCCCGGTGGTGCCGCCCAAGCCGCAGAACATGCGGTTCTTCCCCAGCGCCGCGGCCGCCCAGCAGGCCGGATTCCGGGCGTGCAAGCGGTGCCGCCCGGACGCCAGCCCCGGCTCCCCGCAGTGGAACGAACGCGCGGACCTGGTCGCCCGCGCGATGCGGCTCATCGCTGACGGCGTGATCGACCGGGAGGGCGTGCCGGGCCTGGCCGCCCGGCTCGGCTACAGCACCCGCCAGGTCGAACGCCAGCTGCGCGCCGAACTCGGTGCTGGCCCGCTCGCGCTCGCCCGCGCGCAGCGCGCCCAGACCGCCCGCCTGCTGATCGAGACGAGTTCGCTGCCGATGAGCGATGTGGCGTTCGCCTCCGGCTTCGCCAGCGTCCGCGCGTTCAACGACACGGTGCGGCAGGTGTTCGCGATGTCCCCCACCGAACTGCGCGACCGTGTCTCCCGCGGGCATCCCGCCGCCGCGTCCGGGGCCCTGTCGGTCCGGCTGCCGTTCCGCGCGCCGCTGTGCCCGGACAACCTGTTCGGTCACCTGGCGGCGACCGGGGTGCCCGGCGTCGAGGAGTGGCGCGACGGCGCGTACCGCCGCACCCTGCGCCTGCCCCACGGGCACGGCGTCGTCGCGCTGCGGCCCACCCCGGACCACATCGCCTGCCGGCTGCACCTGGCCGACCTGCGGGATCTGTCCATCGCGATCAGCCGGTGCCGGTGGCTGCTGGACCTGGACGCCGACCCGGTCGCCGTCGACGACCTGCTGCGCGCCGACCCGGTGCTGGCCCCGCACGTGGACAAGGAACCCGGCCGCCGGGTGCCGCGCACCGTCGACCCGGCCGAGTTCGCCGTACGCGCCGTCCTCGGCCAGCAGGTGTCGACCGCGGCGGCCCGTACGCACGCGGCCCGGCTGGTCACCGCCCACGGCGAACCCGTCGACGACCCCGAGGGCGGCCTGACCCACCTGTTCCCCGGCGCGGACGCGCTCGCGAGCCTGGACCCCGAGACGCTGGCGTTTCCCCGCGCCCGCCGTACGACGCTGACCACGCTGATCGGCGCGCTGGCCGGCGGGGAGATCGACCTGGGCATCGGCAGCGACTGGGGACGGGCCCGCGCGCTGCTGGCGGAGCTGCCCGGGCTGGGACCCTGGACCGTCGAGACCATCGCGATGCGTGCCCTCGGTGACCCGGACGCCTTCACCCCGACCGACCTGGGAGTGCGCGGGGCGGCGCGCGCGCTCGGCCTGCCGGCGACCCCCGCGGCCCTGACCCGGCACGCCGCCGCCTGGCGCCCCTGGCGGGCGTACGCGGTGCAGTACCTGTGGGCGACCGGTGAGCACGCCGTCAACCGGATGCCCGCCTGAGCTGAGACCTGACCTGAGAGGAGCTCGATGTCCCCCCGCGTCCACACGGTGATGGACAGTCCGGTCGGCCCGCTGACCCTCGTCGCGGCCGGCGGCGCGCTGACCGGCCTGTACATGGACCGGCAGCGGTACCGGCCGGAGCAGCACACCTTCGGCGAGCGCGACCCCGCGCCGTTCGGGGCGGCGATCGGCCAGCTGGAGGAGTACTTCGCCGGCCGGCGCACCGTCTTCGACCTGCCGCTCGCGCCGGCCGGCACGGCGTTCCAGCGGCGGGTGTGGGCGGCGCTGCGGGAGATCCCCTTCGGGGGAACCGTCTCGTACGGGGAACTGGCCGAGCGGATCGGCCGGCCCACCGCCGCCCGCGCCGTCGGGCTGGCCAACGGCAAGAACCCCATCGGCATCATCCTGCCGTGCCACCGCGTCGTCGGCTCCACCGGCGACCTCACCGGCTACGGCGGCGGCCTGCACCGCAAACGGCACCTGCTGGCCTTCGAACGGCGCGCCGGCGCCGCGCCGATGGCGCCGCTGCCCGTCCCGGACGCAGCCCTTGACCAACGACCGAACGGCCAAGGGCGCTAGCGAGCCGGTGCGGGCGTAAGTTACCGCCGCCCACCGTTCGGATGGGGGTGGCGGGCATCCGGCGGCCACCTCGGCCGTCGTCGGGCGGGTGGCTTGCCACTCACGGCCCGAGCGTCGTGCGGACGAACGTGGCCGCGCGGGTCATCGCCGCGTCGGCCTCGTCCCACGAGGCGGCGAATGACTGGAAGACGTGCGTCGCCTGCGCGGTGACGTCCAGCGTCACCGACACGTCGGCGGCCACGAGCCTTGCCGCAAGCCGGGTGGAGTCGTCCAGCAGCACCTCGTCAGAACCGACCTGGATCAACGTGGTCGGCAGGCCGTGCAGGTCCGCGAACAGCGGGCTGTGCTGTTTCGCCGCGGATGCGTCGCCGACGTAGTCACGCACGCGGCGTTCGAGGGCGGTGCGGTTCAGGATGAAGTCAGCCTCGGCCCTGGCCGTCATCGAATCGCCGCTGAGCGTGAGGTCGACCCACGGCGAGAACAGCAACGCTGCGGCGGGCATCGGCTCGCCGGCGGAGGAAAGCGCCGCCAGCAGGCCGAGCGCCACTCCGCCGCCGGCCGACTCGCCGGCGACCACTACCCGTTGCGGGTCGGCGCCGGAGGCGATCAGGGCGCGATAAGCGCGTACCGCGTCCTCGGTGGCGGCAGGGGCGGGATGCTCGGGTGCCAAGCGGTAGTCGACGGTGATCACCCGCGTCTGTGACCTGCGGGCGAGGTCTGCCACGATCCCCAGCGAGCTGCGCGCCGACCCGAAGACGTACGCCCCGCCGTGGAAGTACAGGACGGTGCCGGCGCAGGGCTCGTCCGCGAGTTCGACCAACAGGCCGGGGATCGTGTCGTAGTGGGTTTCGGTGACGATGACGTCCTCAGGGACGGGATGGTGGGACAACAGCTGCTCGAACAGGATGCGCTGTTCGTGGACCGCGCCGCCGAGGTCGAGGGGGGACGAGGCGCGAAGCCGCCGGATGGCCTCTCGCTGCTCGCGGCTCATATCTGCTCCTTGCTGTGAGTTCGGTCGGCCGTGTTTCGGACGGGTCTTGAGGGTGTGAGTCAGACGTTCCGGGCGTGCTCGATGAGAAGGTCGGCGAAGGCGTCCGGCTGGTCGATCGGGGTGATGTGGCCGCAGTCCTCGAGCAGGTGCTGGGTGAGGCGGCCGGTGATCGGCTCGAGCTGCCCCGCGGTGGCCGCGCCGATCGCGCCACCGCCGATGGCGAGGGTCGGCATCGGCAGTCGCTGGTCCTGCGCCCAGTTCCCGATCCATTCCGCGGTGGCCGGCGCCGCGCGGTAGTGCTCGAAGGCATTGCGGAGACTCGTTCTGCCGCGATAGGCCTCGACGATCACCCGTGTGAGGTCTTCCGGCACACCTCGGCGGCTGCCGGCGGAGAGGAAGAAGCGGACGTAGCGCTCCGCCGAGTCCTCCAGGACGTCCTCGGCCAGACCACCGGGCGCCTGGTGGAAGCCGAACCACCACGGCGGCCCCTGCCGTAGGAAGGACTCGGCGCCGGGCAGAAGTCCGACCAACCCTTCGGACAGGGTCAGGCTGGTCACGCGCTCGGGCGACAATGCCGCCATAGCGAATGCCGGAGTGACACCTAGATCGGTGCCGACGACGTGTGCCTCGCGGTCACCGAGGGCGTCCAGCATTCGGAGCAGGTCCGTGGCGATCGCGGATGCCTGGTAGCCACGGACGGCGGGTGTGCTGTCGCCCAGCCCGTGCAGGTCCGGCGCGATGGCCCGAAAACCCGCCGCGGCCAGCCGGGGCGCGACCTCGCGCCAGATCGCGCGGGTGTGCGGGAAGCCGTGCAGCAGCATCACGGCCGGCCCATCCCCGAGAGTCTCTACGGCGAGTTCGACCCCGTCGATCGGTATCCGGTGCACGGTCGCGCCGGGAAGGTGAGGAGAAAGCGTCATCTGGCGCACAGGTGTCCTCCATGGTTACGCTTAGGAACGTGGTAACGATAGGAGACCTCAGATGAGCGGGGAAGAAGGCACTTTGCCGACACCAGGTGACCCCGTGGTAACCACCTCACGGCAGGGGAACCTGTTCGATCCTCGGTGCCCGACAAGGCTCCTGCTCGATCGGGTGGCGTCGCGATGGACGACCATGGCGGTGCTGTCGCTTGCCGCCGCCGAGGGCGAGCTGCGGTTCACCGAGTTGAAGCGCGAGATGACCGGTGTGTCGCAGAAGATGCTGGCGCAGACCCTCAGGGCGCTGGAACGAGACGGACTCGTCGATCGTCGTGTCGAGGCGAGCAAGCCTCCACGGGTGTACTACCGTCTGACCGACCTGGGCACGACGCTCGTCGCGCCGCTACGGAGTCTGCGAGCGTGGGCTGAGCAGTACATGCCCCTGATCCAGCACAACTGCGCCACGTTCGACGCCGCCGACCGCCCGAACGGCCACGGCTAGCGACCGGCTCCACACCGAACCGGTCACGATGGGTATCGTCTCAGGCCGGCCGTCCCGCTCCGGTCTCGGCGGCGAAGCGCGCGGCGAACGCGGCGCGGTTGGCCGAGTCCGGGTTCCGGTCCCACACCGCGAACACCACGTGCTCGAAGGCGCCCGCGAACTCCCCGTCAGCCGCCAGGTGGGCGTGGAACGCCCCGGCGACCTGACGCGGGTCGTTGCGGAACACCCCGCACCCCCACGCGCCCAGGACGAGCCGGCGCGCACCGTGGTGGGCGGCCACCGCCAGCACCCGCCGCGCCCGGCGGCGCAGCACCTCCGGGATCCGGTCCGCCACGGCCGGGTCGCGGCGCAGCACCTCACCGGTGTTGGGCGCCGGGCAGGTCAGGAACGACACCGGGTACGGCTCGCGCAGCAGTTCTCCGTCGTCGCCCCGGTGGACCGGGACGTCGGGGGACCAGATGACGCGGTCGCTGTAGAGCAGGTCGCGGGAGGCGCGGTGCGCCTCGTAGTGGCCGGGGACGCGCAACAGGCACGGGTACAGCAGCGCGTGCCGGCACAGGTCCTCCTCCTGCGCGCGGGCGCCGCCGAGGTATCCGCCGCCCGGGTTGCGGGCCGAGGCGAAGTTCAGCACGGCGATCCGGCCGGCGCCCGAACCGGTGCCGTCGCCGTTGTCGCTGCCCGTGCCGTCGCCGGTGTCGTGAAGCCGCCGGGCCGCCTGCAGGCTGCCCTCCGCGGTGACCTCGAAGCGCGTCCGGTGCCCGGCCCCGGCCGCGGGCGGCGGGATCGGCCCGTCCGGGGGATGGCCGACCGTGCCCGCCATCGCGGCCTCCAGCGCCGGGCCGATGACGACGACCGTGCCGTCCGCGGTGGTGTACGCGCCGTCGGCGACGATCCGGGCGTTGTCGTCGGCGTACCGGCGCAGGCGCGCGCTCACGCGCGGGCCCGCCACTCGTCCTCGAGCATCGCGTAGATCACCTCGTCGGTCCACTCGCCCTTGACCCACTCGTTCTGCACCAGGTGCGCCTCTCGGCGCATGCCGAGGCGTTCCAGCACGCGGGCCGAGGCGGTGTTGCGGCCGTCGAGGCGCCCGACGACGCGGTGCAGGCCGAGCCCCTCGAAGCCCAGGCGGAGCATCACCGCGGCGGCCTCGGTGGCGTACCCGCGGCCACCGTGGTCGGGGTGGAACACGTAGCCGATCTCGCCCTGCCGGTGCTCGCGGCTCGTCCACATCAGCAGCACGTCCCCGACCAGGGTCCCGGACTCCGGGAGCACCGCGGCCAGCTGCAATCCGTTGTTCTCATCGGCGAGCACCGACGAACGGATCTTCTGCCGCAGCGCCTCGCGGACCTCGTCGCGGTCGCGGGCGTCCCAGTACAGGTAGCGGGCGACCTCCGGCCGGGACTGGATGTCGTGCAGGGCGTCCAGATCCCCCGGGGTGTAGGGGCGCAGGTGGAGCCGTTCGGTGACGATCGGGTAATCCGGCTTGAGCACCAGATGATCGTATTGCCCGCCGCGCGGCCGCCGCCCGCGATCACGCGCTTCGGCGGCCTCAGCCGTAGAAGCCCGTGACCGGGACGCGGGCCTCGTCGAACAGCGCGGGACCCTCCTGGGGCACGACCGGCCAGCCGGCGCCCGGCGTCAGCGCGTCCGCCTGCTCGGTGGACAGCGCGAAGACCACCCGGCCCAGCCCGGAGCGCTGGATGCCGCCATAGCACATCGTGCAGGGCTGGCAACTGGTGTACATGGTGGTGGCCGCCGCGGTGGCGGGGTCCAGCTCGCGGGCCGCCCACCGGGCCAGCTTCAGCTCCGGGTGGGCGGCGATGTCACGGTCGCTGAGCACGGTGTTGTGCTCCTCGGCGAGCACGGTGCCGTCCGGGCCGACCAGCAGGGAGCCGTACGGGGCGTCCCCGCCGGTGGTCGCGGCGGCGGCGAGCTCGATGGCCCGGCGCAGGAACCGCTCGTCCTCAGGTGTCACGGTCGCTCCGTTCGTCAAGGTCGTGGGGTCGGGTTCCAGTGGTCGGCCACGGTCGCGAGCGCGCTCCAGGCCGTCTGCGGACGCAGGGTCTCGGCGGGATCGCCGAGGAACGGGTCGAGGACGACGGTGTCGGCGCCCAGCAGGCTCAGCTGCTCGAGGTCGCCGACGACCTGTTCGATCGAGCCCTCGCCGAGCCGGCGCTCCGGGCCGGGGAGGGGGGAGTCGGTCAGCCGCAGGAGGATGCGGGGCGCCAGCGCGGGCACCGGGCGCCCGAGCTCACCGGCGAGGGCCCGCATCCGTCCCACCGCGTCGCGGAGACCGGACGGCGTCAGGTCGCGCAGCGGATGCCACGCGTCCCCCAGGCGCACGGCCCTGCGGATGCCCGCCGCGCTGTTGCCGCCCACCCAGATCGGGATCGGCCCGCTCCGGTAGTCCGTCTCCTCCGCCCACGCGGCGCGGACGGCCCGCAGGTGCTCGTCGGTCAGCGCGCCGCGCCGTTCGAACGGCACTCCGAGCGCGTCGAACTCCTGGCGCGCCCAGCCGACGCCCACGCCGAGGACCAGCCGGCCGCCGCTGAGGTCGTTCAGGTTGGCCGCCATCCGGGCGAGCAGGAGGGGATGCCGGTAGGGCACGATGACCACCGAGGTGCCGAGCCGGATCCGGTCGGTGACGCCCGCCAGCCAGGACAGCGCGGTGAACGGCTCGTAGAACGGCGCCGGATACTGCGCGGCGACGTCCGGCGTCACCACGAGGTGGTCCGACAGCATCAGCAGGTCGTACCCGAGGGCCTCGGCCGTCCGAGCCCATCGGCGCAGCACCTCCGGGTTCGTGCCCGGTCCGTAGTTGGGAACATTCACCCCGACGCGCATGAGGAAGACGCTATCGAGGGCGCCCGCCCGCCTGGAAGAGATCATTCACGGCGTACGGAGCCGGTCGCCGGGGATCCGCCGGTATATTCCGCGAATGGCCGAGAATCTCGACGCGACCGACTGGGCGATCCTGGCCGAGCTGCAGCGCGACGGCCGGGTAGCCCTCACCGAGCTCGGCCGCCGCGTCAGCCTCAGCGCCTCGGCGGCGACGGACCGGCTCAGGCGGCTGGAGTCCCTGGGCGTCATCACCGGCTACCGCGCCGACATCGACCTGACGAAGGTCGGGTACCCCGTTCTGGCGGTCGTGCGGCTGAAGTACCCCGGCAGCCGGCACGAGCCGCTGCACCGGCTGCTGGAACGGCGCCAGGAGGTCCTGGAGTGCCTGCGGACCACGGGTGAGGACTGCTACACCCTCAAGGTCGCCGCCGGATCCATGGCCCACCTCGAACGCCTCGTCGACGAGCTGGCGCGGTTCGGCAGCACCACGACCAACGTCGTCTACAGCCAGACCCTGCCCTACCGTGGCCCCGGCACGCCGCCGGACGAAGGACGGCCGTGAGGATGAGCGGCGCACCAGAGCAGGAGGGACGGCGGGACACGGTGGTCAGCGTGCGCAGCCGGCTCGTCGCCGGCTATGTCCGCGTCAGGCGGATGAACCGCCCGTACGTCACGGCCGCAGGAGCACGGGACCACCTCCGGGAGCGGACGCTGCGCCCGCAGCCGTACGGGCCGCCCCGCCGGCTCCGCGCCGACGTGACGGTCTCGGTGCGGCGGCCGTACGGCTGGCCGGTCTACACCGTCGCCCCACGCGGGCGCCGGCCCCGAGGCTGCGTCGTGTACGCGCACGGCGGAGGGTGGGTCAACGAGATCGTCTCCCAGCACTGGCGGCTGGCCGCGCGGATCGCGGCCGACGCCGGAACGGCCGTGCTCCTGCCGATCTATCCGCTCATCCCGTACGGCACGGCCGGGGAGGTCGTCGGGTGTGTCGCCGACCTGGTCCTGGCCGCCCGGGACGAGCACGGCAGCGCGCGCCTGGCCGGTGACTCCGCGGGCGGGCAGATCGCGCTGTCGGCCGCCGTGGTCCTGCGCGACCGCCATCAGGTGACGCTGCCGCGGACCGTGCTGATCTCACCCGCGCTCGACCTCACCTTCGCCAACCCCGGCATCGACGCCGTGCAGCCCAGCGACCCGTGGCTCGGGCGCGACGGCGCCCGGGTCTTCGTCGAGCACTGGCGCGGCGACCTGCCCATCACCGACCCGCGCGTCAGCCCGCTGAACGCGGACCTGCGCGGGCTGGGGCCGGTGACGGTGTTCTGCGGCACCCGGGACATCCTGCATCCGGACGCGCGCCTCCTGGTGGGCAAGGCGACCGAGGCGGGCGTCGACATCGAGTTCCACGAGGCCCCGGGCCTCGTGCACGTCTATCCACTCACCCCGACTCCCGAGGGCAGGGCCGCCCGGGCCGTCATCGTCGACCGGCTGCGCGCCGCGCCGGCCCCCGCCTGAGCGCGGCGTCCCGACGCAGGCCCGGCGGCGACTCCGGGCTCGGCCTGTTCGCCGGCCGGCCATCGGGTTCGGTGCGCCCTCTCCGCTGTCCGGAGCGTTCATCAGGAGATGAGCAGGTTCAGGGCCAGGACGGCCATCACCAGGCTGGACACGGCAGCGGTGGCGAGCCGTCCCCGGGCGCCGGTCAGGGCCCGGCCGAGGAGCGCGCCGCCGCAGGCCAGCAGCAGCTGCCACGTCGCGGACGCGGCGAAGGCGGCCAGGACGAACACCGCCCGCTGCGCCTGGCCGGCGGTCACCGCGCTGTGGCCGCCCAGCACCAGCGCCGCGAAGTACACGACGGTGATGGGGTTGAGCAGTGTGATCCCGAGCAATCCCAGGTAGGCGCGCCCGGGACCGGTCGGCGGTTCCGCGCGCCGGGTGGGCGTCAGGCGCTCGCGGTACCGGGCCACCGCCCCGGCCAGTCCCCGGACGGCCAGGACGAGCAGCACGACGGCCGAGCACCAGCGCAGCGGCACCAGTACGGGCCGGATCGCGGCCGCGACGGCGGACCCTCCGACCGTCGCGACCAGCGCGTACAGGCCGTCGGCGGTGGCCACGCCGAGCGCGGCGCACGCGCCTGTGGTCAGGGATGTCCGGCTCGTCAGCGCGATGAGGTAGGCCGCGACCGCTCCGACGGGGACCGCGATGCCGTAGCCGGCGAGCAGCCCCGCGACCAGGGCGGCGATCACGATCGTGCGGTGATCGGCCTCCGCGGACGCCCCGGCTGCTGCTGGACCCGCGCCGGAAGGACGGCGATGGTCGGCGGCAGTACGGTGCGGGTCGTGGTCATGCCCGGATCCTGCCCGTCGCCCGGCGCGCGCGGCAACCGGTTTTCCGGCGGCCGGGCCTGGCCGTACGCGCGGTTCCCCCTGCGGTGAGCACCCGTCATGCCGGCCGCCGGGACGCCCGGGAGGCGTGACCCGGCGGGACCCCGGTCAGCGCGATTCGCTCGCGCCGACGCCCTCGGTTCCGAGCATGTCCAGCAGAGCCAGGGCGTCCGCGTCACGGGATCCCTGGGACGCGGTGTACAGCACGAGATGCTGGTCGCGGTCGGTGAGTCCGAGGGAGTCGCAGTCGAGGGTGATCTCCCCGACGGCCGGGTGACGGAAGGTCTTCGTGAGCGTCGGCGCCGCCCGCACGTCGTGCCGTTCCCAGAGCCGGGCGAACTCGGGGCTGCCGTCGCGCAGTTCCTCGACGAGACCGGTCACCGCGGGATCCGACGGGTACCGGGCGAGGGTGGACCGGAGTCCCATCACGACGTGGTGCCGGAACTCGGCGGCGTCGGAGATCCCGTACGGCGGCGCGTCCGGCCGTGCCGGCCCGAAGAACGCCTTACGCGCGAGATTGCGGTCTTCGGGGGCGAGCGCGGCGAAGTCCTCCATCAGGGCCGCCGCGAGATCGTTCCAGGCGAGCACCTCGAACGCCGCGGACATCACGAACGCGGCCGTCTGCGGGAGCCGTTCGATGAGTGCGAGGATGCTCGGGCGCACGTCGCGCCGATGCAGTCCGGTCTGGATCGGCGCGGTGCCCGCGAGGACGTGGAGGTGGTCGGACTCGGCGGCCGTGAGTCGCAGCGCGCCCGCGATCCCGGCGAGGACCTCGCCCGAGGGACGCGGTGCCCTGCCCTGCTCGAGCCGGACGTAGTACTCGGTGGAGATGTGGGCGAGGACCGCGACCTCTTCGCGGCGGAGACCCGGCGTCCTGCGTCGTGAGCCTGAGGGGAGGCCGACGTCCTCCGGCCGGAGCCGCTCGCGACGGCTGCGGAGGAACGCGCCGAGCTCATGCTTGTCCATGTCCCGATTGTGCACGCCGCGCGGCCGTTCATCGTAGTACCGCCTGTGCCTGTCTCCGGGTCCCCGGGGCGGCGCATGCTGCCGGCATGACGAACGACATCGACACCACCACGCCCGTCGGCCTGCTCACCGGCAAGGTCGTGTTCATCACCGGCGCCAGTCGCGGCATCGGCGCCGCCGCCGCCCGGCTCTTCGCCCGGGAGGGCGCCGCGGTCGTGCTCGCCGCCCGCGACACCGCCGCTCTCGACCGCATCGTCACCGAGATCCGCGCCGGCGGAGGCGCCGCCGACGCCGTCACCATGGATCTCGCGGACCACGCGAGCATCCGCGCCGCCGTCGGCCGCGTCGGGGAGTTGCACGGGCGGCTGGACGGCGCCTTCAACAACGGCGGGGTCGCCCAGCGGCCCGGCCCGCTCGACGCCACGAGCGACGAGGACATCGACCAGCAGTTCGCCGTGAACTTCCGCGCGCACTGGATCGCCATGACCGCCGAGGCCGCGCTCATGCGGCGCAGCGGCGGTGGGGCGATCGTCAACACCTCCAGCATCGGCAGCCGCCGCGCGGTACCCCCGCTGCCCGCCTACGGCGCCATGAAGCGCGCGCTCAACAGCATCACCGAGACCGCCGCGGTGACCTGGGCCCCGCAGGGGATCCGGGTGAACGGCATCACCCCCGGCGGCACCGCCACGGAGATGATGGAGGAGTGGGAGGCGGTGACTCCCGGCATCATCGAGGCCAACAAGGCGGCGACACCGCTCGGCCGGATGGCCGAGCCCCGCGAGGTCGCCGAGGTGGCCGCGTGGCTGCTCAGCGACCGGGCCTCGATGGTGACCGGCGCGATCGTTCCGGTCGACGGCGGCGCCGGCGCATGAGAGGGAAGCTCTTCTAACGGCATTGCTACGATGTAAACGTTAGAACTGATCGATCGAGGAGTCCGCCGTGGCCGTACGACCGCCCGTCCCGCCGTTCACCCCGGAGACCGCGCTGCAAAAGGTCCAGGCCGCGGAGGACGCCTGGAACACCCGCGATCCCGAACGTGTGGCGCTCGCCTACACCGAGGACTCGGCCTGGCGGAACCGCGACCGGTTCGTCACCGGCCGGGCTGAGATCATCGCGTTCCTGCGCGACAAGTGGGACCGGGAACTCGACTACGCCCTCCGCAAGGAGCTCTGGGCGTTCCACGGCGACCGGATCGCGGTGCGCTTCCAGTACGAGTGCCGGGACCCGTCCGGCCAGTGGTGGCGCAGCCACGGCAACGAGCTGTGGGAGTTCACCCCCGAAGGCCTGATGAGCCGCCGCGAGGCCAGCATCAACGACGTCCGCATCACCGAGGCCGACCGGCGCATCTTCGGTCCACGGCCCGCCGGCGAGCGAGGTGTCCTCCTGCCGATCCGGTAAGACTGGACCGTACGTCCGGCCGCCGGGCGATCCGCCCGGCGGCCGGCCATCCGGACCGCGGTCTCCACCGGTGGCGCCGAGCCCGGCGCCACCGCCTCGCAGAAAGACTGAGCATGACCACCACATCGCCGGTGACCTTGGAAGACGTCCGTTCCGCCGCCGCGCGGATCGCGGGCGTCGCGCACCGCACTCCGGTGCTGCGCTCGCGCACACTCGACGCGCTCGTCGGCGCGGAGGTCTTCCTCAAGTGCGAGAACCTGCAGCGCATCGGCGCGTTCAAGTTCCGCGGGGCTTACAACGCCGCCTCCCGGCTGACACCGGAGCAGCTGGCCAAGGGCATCGCCGCGTACTCCTCGGGCAACCACGCCCAGGCCGTCGCCCTCGCCGCCCGCGAGCTCGGCACGACCGCCGTGATCCTCATGCCCGAGGACACCCCGCAGTCCAAGATGGACGCCACCGCCGGGTACGGCGCGGAGATCGTCACCTACGACCGCTACACCGGCGACCGGGTCGCCATCGGAGAGGCGATGGCGGCCGACCGCGGCCTGGCGCTCATCCCGCCGTACGAGCACCCGCACGTCATCGCGGGGCAGGGCACCGCCGCACTCGAGCTCATCGAGGAGGTCGGCGACCTCGGCGCCCTGGTGGTCCCGGTCGGCGGCGGAGGGCTCATCGCCGGCAGCGCCACCGCCGCCAAGGGCCTCACCCCGGCGAGCCGCGTGATCGGCGTGGAACCCGAGGCGGGCGACGACACCAAGCGCTCCCTCGAGGCGGGCCGGCGCGTGTCCATCCCGGTACCCCGCACCATCGCCGACGGGCAGGCCGCGGACATTCCCGGGGAGCTGACGTTCTCCATCAACCGGCGTCTGGTCGACGAGATCGCCCTGGTCACCGACGATCAGATCCGCGCGGCCATGCGGCTGGCCTTCGAGCGCCTGAAAATCGTCATCGAGCCGAGCGGCGCCACCCCGCTCGCCGCCCTCCTGAGCGGCCGTATCACCCCGCTGCCGCCGCGCGTCGGCGTGATCGTCTCCGGGGGCAACATCGGCGCGCGGCGGTTCGCCGAACTCTGCGGCGACTGACCGGTCATGACCGCTCGCCGGGCCCCCGCGGCACCCGCCCGCCCTGACCGGCCCGGGCAGGGACGGTCACCCGACGAGCGACTGGGTGCCGAGAACGGTCAGCAAGGCCAGGCGCTCGGCGTCCTCGGTTCCGGGCTCGGCCGTGTAGATCATGATGTTCAGGTCGCTGCCCGCCACGGTCACCACGTCACAGTCCAGCGTCACGGCGCCCACCTGCGGATGGTCGATGGTCTTGCGGGCGGCCTCGTGACGGCCGACGGCGCCGGAGTCCCACAGCTCGGCGAACAGCTCACTGCGCGCCCGAAGCTCCGCCACCAGCCGCCGCAGCGGCTGGTCGGCCGGGTACCGGCCGACGGCCGCGCGCAGGCCGGCGACCAGGGCGGTCCGCAGCGCGTGCTGGGTCTCCGGGGTCTGCCGGACCCGGCTCTCGTAGCCGAGGAAGTTCCGCCACACGGCGTTGCGCTCGTTGCCCCGCCAGCCGGACGGGTCGCCCATCAGCGCGGCGTACGGCGGGTTGGCGACGAGCAGCGTCCAGGCCGCGTCGTAGACCGCGACGGGTGTCCCGGCCAGCCGGTCCAGCATCCGCTGGACGCTCGGGGTGATGTACGCGGGCACCGTGTCGGGCCCCGGCGGCACGAGCCCGGCCAGGCAGAACAGGTGGGCCCGTTCGCCGTTCGACAGCCGCAGTGCCCTGGCCAGCGCCTCGACGACCTGCGGGGACGGGTTGGCCGCGCGGCCCTGCTCCAGGCGGGTGATGTAGTCGACGGAGATTCCGGCCAGCAGCGCCAGCTCCTCACGGCGGAGACCCGGCGCCCGCCGCTGACCGCCGGCGGGCAACCCGACGACCTCGGGTGACAGGCGGTCGCGCCAGCGATGCATCGCCCTTCCGAACTCTGTCGTCGCCATGCCCACCAGTGTGCACCGCCGGCCGGGGAAGTGCCTGGTACCGGTGGTCCCAGGAAGATGGGACGGCTGGCTGACGCCGTGGCGCGGCCGCAGCCTGGAGCCATGACGACAACACTGATCACCGGGGCGAACAAGGGCCTCGGCTTCGAGACCGCCCGCCGCCTCATCGCCGCGGGCCACACCGTCTACATCGGCAGCCGGGACGCCGAACGCGGCCGCCGGGCCGCCGAGCGGCTGGGCGCGCGGCTGGTCCTCCTCGACGTCACCGACGACGCGTCCGTCGCCGCGGCCGCCAAGACGATCGAGGCCGACGGGGGACTGGACGTGCTGGTCAACAACGCCGGCGTCGAAGGGCGCACGCCGGACGGGGGAGTGGTCGGCGCCGCCGACACGACCGCGGACCTGATGCGGGAGATCTTTGAGACGAACGTCTTCGGCCTGGTACGCGTCACCCATGCCTTCCTTCCGCTGCTGCGGCGGTCCGCGGCCCCCGTCGTGGTCAACGTCAGCAGCGGCCTGGCCTCGCTGACCGGCGTCACCACCGAGGGCACTCCCGTGTACCTCTACCCGGGGGTCGCCTATCCGGCGTCGAAGACCGCTGTCAACATGGTCACCGTGCAGTACGCCAAGGCGTTCCCGGACATGCGGATCAACGCGGTCGAGCCCGGCTACACCGCCACCGACCTGAACGCCCACACGGGCATCCAGACCGTCGAGGAGGGCGCCGAGATCATCGTGCGCATGGCCCAGGTCGGCCCCGACGGCCCGACCGGCGGCTACTTCACCGTCGAAGGCACGCTGCCCTGGTAGCAGAGCCGGTGGTGCGGCGCGGACCTGCGCGAGGTGACCGTATCGGCCGGACGCGGCACCCTCCGGTCGCCGTCGAGCAGGTCCTGCCGCTGGGGGAGGCCGCCGAGGCCTATGAGCTGAGCGAGACGGGCTGTGCGAGGGGAAGATCGTCCTTCCGGTGGTGTGACGCCGAACCCCTGTCGCGCACCGGCCGCCGGCTGGGGCGGTAGATTCGGTCCGACCGTTCGGCTCGATCGGGCGTGGAACCGGCGGCGTGAACCTCGTCACGGGCGCCGGGGTGGTGCGGGAGGAGTCGCGTGGAGAAGACGCAGGAGCAGCCGGTCGTCATCGACGGCGGCGACCGCGCCTGCGTCCGCCTTCTGCTCGAGCTGCGGGCCCGGATCGCCGAACTGCCCGGCGGCACCCTCATTCACCTCATCGCCGCCGACCCGGCCGCACCCATCGATCTGCCCGCCTGGTGCCACCTGACCGGCCACGCCTACCTCGGCCCGGTCCCCACCGCGCCGGAGGGAGCACCCGCGTACGCACTGCGGACCGCTCCCGCCCCCCGCGCCACCGACCCCGCCTCTCCCTGGCGGCCCCGGCGCTGACGCGGCAGGCGGATCCGCGCATTCCGCCAGGCCGGTCGCGCCACGGCCGCCGGGGAAGGATGACCTCCATGACGCCCGTCAGCGCTTCCCACCGGCATCCGTTGTTCGCCCGCCTCTACGCCCGCGCCTGCCCGCTGCTGGACCGGCGCCTGGCCGCGTACCGTCGGGCCCTGCTGGACGGGCTGTCCGGACGGGTCATCGAGATCGGGGTGGGCACCGGAGCCAACTTCACCCACTACCCGCACCAGGTCGAGGCCGTACTGGCGGTCGAACCCGAGCCGTACCTCCGGCGCCTGGCCCAGGCGGCCGCCGCCCGTACGCCCGTGCCGATCGACGTCACCGGTGGATCGGCCGACCGGCTCCCGGCCGCCGACGCCTCCTGTGACGCGGCCGTGACCTGCCTGGTGCTGTGCACCGTGCCCGACCCGGCCGCCGCCCTCGCCGAGATCGCCCGGGTGCTGAGACCCGGCGGGCGATTGCGGTTCCTCGAGCACGTCCACGCCGAAACCCCGGCCCGGCGGCGCGTCCAGCGCGTCCTCGACGTCACCCTGTGGCCGCGCCTGAGCGGTGGCTGCCACACCGGCCGCGACACCGCCGCCGCCATCGAACGCGCCGGTTTCACGATCGAGCGCCTGGACCGGCTCGGCTCCGGGGAGACCGGCATCCCGTTCCCCGCGGCCCCGCAGATCCTCGGCACCGCCACGGTGACGTCCCGGTCTGGACGGGCCGGCGACGAGTGACCTCGCCGAGGCAGGCACGGCTCCCGGGGAGTACCGGAACGGGACTCAGCGGTGGCGGGGCGGGGGCCTCGCGCGTCGGGTTTCCACCGGCTCATGCTCCGGCCCCGCACACCGATGACAGAAACTGACATCAACATGATGACGGGGACTGACATCGGCGCTATAGTGATGTCACAGACTGACATCAGGCTCCGCTCCCGGGGCGGGGTGGCAGGTCCGAACGGCACCCCTGCACGACCGGCGGCTGCACGGCCGCGAGGAGACCAACGACATGAACACCAAGAGCGCACACGAGCGAATCGACCCCGAACTCGCCGAGGCCCTGAAGGCGGTGCCGATGACGGAGGCAGGGGTGTTCGACCTCGGCGATCTGGAGGGCACGCGCGCCGGCGTCCGCGCCTTCGCCGAGGCGATCGCCGCCCAGACGCCGGATGAGCCGTCCGTGTCGGTCGAAGAGGCCGAGGTGGTCCGCCCGGACGGATCCACCCTCGCCATCCGGCTGCTGCGGCCGACCGCGGAGACCGGGCCCCTGCCGGTACTGCTCTGGTTCCACGGCGGCGGGCAGGTCCTCGGGTACGCGGCCCAGGACGATCCCACCCTCAAGCGCCTGTGCCTGAGGATCGGCTGTGCCGCCGCCTCAGTCGACTACCGGCTCGCGCCGGAGGCTCCCGCCCCGGCCGCCGCCGAGGACGGACTGCTCGCCTACCGCTGGCTTCGTAGCCAGGCGGCCTCGCTCGGCTTCGACGAGGGCCGCATCGCCTTGGCCGGGCAAAGCGGCGGCGGCATCGCCGCAGCCACCGCGCTCATGATCCGCGACCAGGACGAGCCGGCGCCACTCTTTCAGGCGCTGAGCTACCCGATGCTCGATGACCGCAACAGCACCGCTTCGAGCCACGAGATCACCGACATCGGCATCTGGGACCGCGCGACCAACATCCTCGCCTGGAACTCGATCCTCGCAGACCGCGCGGGCACCGACGACGTGCCGCCGTACAGCGCACCCGCACGCGCGACGGACCTTACCGGCCTGCCGCCCACCTTCATCGCGGCCGCCGAACTCGACGTCTTCCGCGACGAGGACCTGAGCTACGCGACGCGGCTCCAGGCCGCCGGCGTGCCCGTCGAACTGCACCTGTACCCCGGCGCCTACCATGCATGGGACCTCTTCGCCCCCGAAGCCGCATTGAGCGCCGCGTACGTCCACGCCTGGTACGGATACCTGCGCCGCCAGTTCAGCACCCGCCGGTCCTGAGCGCCCGGTTCGCGACCTCGCGGGCAGGGCGCCCCCGGACCTGCTGACAGCAGCCATCCCGCCGGGGACTCGCACCGGCGTTCCCCGCGGGTCGCTCGTCACCCCGTCGGCAGGCCGATCCGGTCGCGTTCGAGCCTGAGGCGGAGATCCGTGAGGGCCTGCGCGGCGACCGGGAGCGCTTCACCATCGAGGGCGCCTCCGACCAGTTCGGCGACCCGCTCGGTGAAGGTCTCCTCCGCCGCGTCGACGAGCCGCGCGCCGTCATCGGTCAGGGCCAGCAGCGATGACCGGCGATCCGACGGGTTCGGCTGCCGCACGACCCATCCCTGCTTCTCCAGCCGGTCGGCGCCCTTGCTGGTCGCCCCGATCCCGATGGCGAACTCGGTGGCGAGATCCGCCACCCGAGACCCGGGGTGGTCGCGGAGGTAGCGCAGGAACTCGAACTGTGAGGTGACGATCCCGTGCCGCTCGCGAAGCCGGTCGTTCACGGCGTTGTAGAGGCGCGTCTCGCACCGGACGAGATCGGAGAAGAAACCCGGGAGGTCGACCGGGTCACGGCCCGATTTATATTCCACCGCATTTAGTGTACGGGCACGCACCTGCGGTCAGGGTGATGCGCGTCCGGTGTGGACGTCACCGCCACCGGTCGTTCCGCCGGGAGGAGGCCGCCGGGTTCACCCAGGGGCGGTCCCGCCGCTGATGCGGAACCCCCAGAGCCGTCGCGCAAGGTCAGCGGGGGGTGAGGAGGCAGAACTCGTTGCCTTCGGGATCGACGAGGACCCGCCAGTGAAGGTCGGACTGGTCGATGCCGGGGTCGGTGGCGCCCAGCGCGCGCAGGCGGGCCTCCTCCGCAGCCATGTCGTCGCCGGGGTAGGGACTGATGTCGAGGTGGACGCGGTTCCACACGGTCTTGGGGTCGGGGGTGCGGACGAACTCCAGGTAGGGGCCGACCGCCTCGGCGGAGCGCAGGGTCGCGTGGTCGTCGGTGACCTCATGCAGGGTCCAGTCCATCGCCTCGTCCCAGAAGCGGGCCATGGCGCGCGGGTCCGCGCAGTCGACGACCACCGCGGCGATCGGGCCGGTGTCCTGGTAGCGCGGCCGGGGTTCCAGGACGCAGAACTCGTTGCCCTCCGGGTCGGCCATGACCGTCCAGGGGACGTCGCCCTGGCCCACGTCGGCGAGGGTCGCGCCGAGCTCCCGGAGACGCGCGACCAGCTCCGCCTGGTGGGCGGCCGAGGTGGTGGCCAGGTCGAGGTGCACCCGGTTCTTGACCGTCTTGGGCTCCGGGCGGGCGACGAGGTCGATGCAGACGGCGGCGGGATCGGGGTAGGCGAAGCCGACGGGTGTGAGGTTGGTGACGCCGGGCGCCTCGCTGTCGATGGCCCAGCCGAGCGCCTCTGCCCAGAACCGGCCGAGCGCGGAGTCGTCATGGGCCTTCATATTGATCTGCACCAGTCTCGTGGCCATGCCGGAGATCGTAAGGGCTGATGCCTACTGGCACCTCATGCAACGAGCCGCCGAGCGGGGTGAGGACCTGAGGCCGGATCGTCCCTGCGGCGTGGCCCGGAGGCCAGAGCGCCGAGCGCGAATCAGTCGGCGGGCTCGCCGAACCAGCGGGAGAGGTGGTCGTCCAGGTCCTGCTGATCGTCGCCGATCCAGGCGACGTGGCCGTCAGGGCGTAGCAGGACGCACGGAACATCCAGGTCCGCAGTGGGATCCGCGAGGTGATCGACCCGGTCCGACCAGCCGCCGGCGGTCAGGCGTTCGGTGCGGTCCAGTAGCAGACCGCGGCCGCGATGCAGCAGACCGTACAGGCGGCCCTGTCGCACGTCGATGTCACGCAGGCGGCGGCCGAGCAGGTCGGGGCCTTCGCCGAAGTCATAGCGGATGCCGATCGCGGTGATCTTCTCGATCAGATGGCGGTTCACCTCGTCGAAGTCCATCAGCTCGGTGAGCAGCCTGCGTACGGCCTGCGGGCCCGGTTCGGTGGACATCAGTTCCAGCTGGGCGCGGGTGTTGTCCAGTACCTCCTCGGCGACCGGCCGGCGTTCGGCCTGGTAGGTGTCCAGCAGTCCTTCCGGCGCCCAGCCGCGGATCTGCGCGGCCAGTTTCCAGCCGAGGTTGAATGCGTCCTGAACGCCCAGGTTGAGGCCCTGCCCGCCGACGGGGGGATGGATGTGCGCCGCGTCGCCGGCCAGCAGCACCCGCCCGACCCGATAACGCTCGGCCAGCCGGGTGGCATTCCCGAAGCGGGACGACCAGCGGGGGGAGTGCACGCCGAAGTCGGTTCCGGCGATGGCGCGCAGCCCTCGTTTGAAATCCTCGAGGGTGGGCGGTTCCGCGCGGTCGCCGGCTCCCGCGGCGGGGACCACGACCTGATAGACCCCCGCGCCGAAGGGCCTGAGCCAGAAACGCTTATCGGTCTCGCGGATCTCGGTCACCTTGGCGGCGATCTCCTCCCGCGGCGCCCCCAATTCCATCTCGCCCATCAGCGTGTCGGTCCGCGAGGGCTCGCCGGGGAAATCGACGCCGAGCAGTTTGCGCACCGTACTGCGCGCGCCGTCACAGCCGACGAGGTAGCGCGAACGCAGCCGTTCCCCGTCGGCCGGCTCGACGGTCACGCCCTCGTCGTCCTGCTCGATACCGACCACTGGACAACCGTGCCGGACCTGCGCGCCCAGTGCGATCGCATGCTCTTCGAGCAGGTGATTGATGACCGGCTGCGGAATTCCCAGCATGTAGGCGTGCGCGGAATCCAGGCCCTCGGGCGCGGGTTTGGGAATGGCGGCGAAGAAGCCGCCGGCCGGCCGCCGTCTTCCGTGTCCGAGGATTCGCGCCAGCAACCCGCGCATCGCCATCAGCTCGAGACTGCGAATATGCAGACCGACGATGCGGACGAACGACGCGGGCTCGGTCTCCTTCTCCAGAACGAGTACCCGCACATCGTGCAGCCGCAGTTCGGCGGCCAGCATCGCACCGGTCGGTCCGCAGCCGGTAATGATCACGTCGAAAATGGAGGGCGCACGATCGGCACCGGAGGCCGGTGACCGGACGACGCCGGGGACGTCGCCCACGGTTCGGCCAGGCTCGTCCATGCCGTTCGGCGACGGCTCGGCGGGGGAATGCAGAGAGTGCACAGGTGTTGCCCTTCGGGAGTGCCTTATCGTCGAGGCGCTCCCGGCGACACCTACGTCAATCGCCCGACCGTGACCGGAAGGGAGAGCACCCACATCGGTACAGCGTTCATGGGTCTCACCTCCTCGGGCCGTGCCACGGTCGGCTGCAAGCTACAAGCCCGAGCATCGTCCCGTCCACTCTTTTCAATCGGTGGATGCGCGGATGGCGGGTCCGGCAGCGGGGGGTGCGCAGCGAGCCGCCGATGTCGGAGCCGATGGACAGCGCTCCGGATCCGTACGCCAGGGCCGCCCGCGGACCAGCTGGAGTAACCCCCCGACGTGCGAGCGTGAACGGGCCGGGCATCACTCCGTCGTTCCGGAACCGGTATCCGCAGGATTCGATTCTTCGGTACGGGCGGCGCGCAGTTCGGCGGTGATGGCGCGCTCTCGCTGGGCGTCCGCCTCGGCGCGGGCCGCGGCGCGGTCGCGCTCGAGGTCACGGACGCGCGCCTGCTCGGCACTCAATCGCAGCCGCGCCTCCTCGAGCTCGCCGCGCAGGCGCTCGGCGGACGACCGGGCCTCGGCGGCTTCGGCACGGAGCCGTTCCGTCTCCGCGAGGGCGCCGTCCCGTACGGCGAGGGCGGCGGCACGCTCGGCGTCGGCGGAGGCCGCCCTGGCCTCGGCGCGCTCTCGGCCGGCCTCCGCGACCTCGGCCCGGGCGAGGGCGGCGGCCCGATCACGGTCGGCGTGTACCGCGGCGGTCCGTGCCTCGGCGAGCTCGGCGCGGGCCTCCTCCAGCCGGGCGAGGGCCTGCTCGGTCTCGCGTTCGGCGTGCCGGGCGGCGAGTTCCGCCTCCGCCTGGGCGCTCCGCGCGGTCTCGGCGTCCTGCCGGGCGCGTTCGGCCTGCGCGCGGGCCCGGTCGACGTCCTCGGCGGCCACCCGGCGGGTGTCCTCGATCTCCTGTGCGGCCCGCCGCGCCGCCTCTTCGGCGGTCTCCTCGGCCTGACGCACCAGGTCGGACGCCTCCGCCCGTACCCGCTCCGCCTCTGTACGGGCCTGCCGGGCCGAGGTCTGCGCGTCGTCGCGAGCGCGCTCGGCCTCCTGCGCTCGTTGTTCGGCGGCGTGGGCGCGCGCGTCGGCGTCCGCGGCCGCCTGCCGGGCCTGCTCGGCCATCCGGGTCGCCTCTTCCCTGGCGGCCATGGCGGCGGCGACCCGGGTCTGCGCCTGCGCGCGCTCGGCGCTGAGGCGAGCCTCGACACCGCGCGGGGACAGCTCGGACTCCAGCGCGGAGGCCAGTGGGGCGATGGCCGCGGCCAGGCCCTGTTCCATGCGGTCGTAGAGATCCTCGGCGCGGGCCAGCGCGCCGTCCAGGCCGGGGACCGCGCGGCGCAGCTCGCGGTCGCGTTTGGCGCGGGCCTGGCAGTCACCGTCGGGGCAGTACGCGCGCGGCCGGCCGCGCCCGCTCCGCTGGGGGACCGGCTTCCCGCAGTAACGACACGGCCGCTCGGCCGGCTGTGCCTCGTCCGTACCGGGGTCTTCCGCACTCGAGATCGTCACGGCGACAGTCTACATTTTCTGGTTTTCTGTTTCCAGTAAATAAGAAGTCCCAGAAAACCAGATGAGCAACCCACGGGAATGATGATTCCCGCAAGTTACGTGTAGTGATCGGTGGCCACGCTGCGACGCGTGCCACCTACGCGGATGCCCGACGCGAGTGGTCGGGGCACCACGCTCGAGTTGGGGCGCCGGCCGGAGCGGTCAGGGCGATGGGTGCGGGATCTCCTGGCTGGGCGCGGTTACGGGCGCGGTCAGGTCGAGCAGCATCATGGCGTCGTGGTCGGGAGTGCCGGGTTGGGCGGTATAGACGCCGATGCGCTGGCCAGGGGTGCCTTCCAGGTACATGGGCTGGGACGTGAGCGTGACCGTTCCGACGCGGGGGTGGTGGAAGGTCTTCTGCGCGGGTTTGCGGCCGGTGACCTCGTAGCGTTCCCACAGCCGGGCGAAGTCGGGGCTCTTGAGGAGGAGCTCACCGACGAGGTTGGTCAGGTCGGGGGCGTCGGGGGCGATGCCGGCGACGGCGCGCAGCCGGGCGACGCAGCCGGTGATCTGGCGGCCCCAGTCCGGAAACAGGTCACGCGCGGCCGGGTGAAGGAAGAGGTAGCGGGCCAGGTTGCGGTGTTTGACCGGCCAGTCCTCCAAGCCCGCGTACAGGGCGAGGCCGCCGGGGTTCCAGGCCAGCATGTCCATGCTGCGGCTGATGACGTAGGCGGGGTTCGGCCGCAGTGATTCCAGCAGCAGTTTCAGGTGGGGGCGCACGGTGCGGCTCGGGGCCGGGGGCGGTTCGGGGGCGTAGCGGGCGGCCCGGGCGGCCAGCTCGCGCAGGTGCTGGTGCTCCTGGTCGTCCATGTGCAGAGCGCGGGCGAGGGAGTCGAGGACGGCGGGGCTGGGGCGGGTCTCCTTGCCGCGTTCCAGACGCACGTAGTAGTCGATGCTGATCCCGGCCAGGGTGGCCAGCTCTTCGCGGCGCAGGCCGGGAGTACGGCGGATGCCGGGGCCGACGGTGAGGCCCACGTGTTCGGGGCTGGTCTGGGTGCGGCGGGCGCGCAGGTAGCGACCCAGCTCAGCGCCCTCGCTGTTCGCGCTCTGGGATGCCATGACTCCAGTCTCACCCGCTGGGTATCCGCTGCGCAGACGGGAGGGGGGCCCTGTCATTACCCCTGAAGATCCCGGCCTGCCACCGCGGAGCAATCCGGGCAAAGGTGAATGAGGAAGACAGGAAGACGCCGTCCCATCGCCGGCGCCCGGGCTCCAACCGGCACGACCTGCCGGACCGGGCGGAGGTGAGGGGGCAGGCAACGCCACCAACCGGAGAAGGCGAGATGCGGTACATCAAGCTGCGTGACCTGGCCACAAGCTCAGCAGCTCGCCGCCTCCCGCAGGGGACACGCACACCGAGGCTCAGGCACGGATGCTCGAACGCTGATCCCACCCCGGCACGCCGCGCTTCTCGTGGCGCCACCCCACCCCCTCGTTTGGAGTAACACCTCTTATGCGCGCAGCAGTGATGTACGGAGCCGGCGACGTTCGCGTCGAGGACCGGCCCGACCCGAAGATCGTCCAGCCGGCCGACGCGGTGGTGCGCACGCTCGCCGCGTGTGTGTGCGGCAGCGACCTGTGGCCGTATCAGTCGATGCCCGCCACCGACACCGGTCGTCCCATGGGGCACGAGTTCCTCGGCGTCGTCGAGGCGACCGGCGCGGACGTGACCGGCCTGAGAACCGGTGATCTGGTCGTCGCCCCGTTCACCTACAGCGACAACACCTGCGACTACTGCGCCAAGGGCCTGCACTTCTCGTGCCGCAACGGCGGCCGGTACGGTTTCGACGGCGTCGACGGCGGGCAGGGCGAAGCGGTCCGCGTCCCCTACGCGGACGGCACTCTGGTGAAGCTGCCGGTCGCCGCCGATTCCGCGCTGGTGCCGTCACTGCTGGCGCTGTCGGACGTGATGAGCACCGGCCACCACGGCGCCGTCACCGCGGGTGTCGGCCGCGGTGACACGGTGCTGGTCGTCGGGGACGGCGCGGTCGGCCTGTGCGCGGTGATCGCCGCCAAGCGGCTCGGTGCCGAGCGGATCGTGCTCGCCGGCCGCCACGAAGCCCGCACCGATCTGGGTCGCGAGTTCGGTGCCACCGATGTCGTCGCCGAGCGCGGTGAGGAGGGCATCGCCCGCATTCGCGAGCTGACCGGTGGCGTGGACAAGGTGATCGAGGCCGTCGGCACCCGCCAGGCCCTGGACACCGCGCTCGGCGCGGTCCTGGACGGCGGCACCATCAGCCGCCTGGGCGTCCCCCAGTACGAGCAGGGGCCGGTCGGCCCGGCCGAGTTCATGCGCAACATCACCCTGACCGGCGGCGCCAGCCCTGCCCGCGCCTACATCGAGCAGTTGCTGCCCGACATCCTGGACGGCACCATCGCCCCTGGCCGCGTCTTCGACCGTACCTTCACCCTCGAACAGGCCCCGGACGCCTACCGGGCCATGGCCGACCGCCAGGTGCTCAAGGCCCTCATCCGCCCCTGACCTCGCCTCCCACCCGCGCAGCGAAGGACATCCCCGCCATGCGGTACGTGACCTTGAACAACGACCGGTTCCTGGCGGTGATCGCGCCGGCGTCACCGAACCGCAGTCGAGCGGAGAACCCGTTGTCGGCCTCGACCTTGTCGGCCGCGCCGTCACTCGGCGCCGCCGTACCGGCCCGGTCTCCTGATGGACGGACGGTCAACGGCGGCGACCCGGCGCGTGGGGCGGCCCTGGGCGCGGTTTCAGGCGGGTGGCCGCGGGTCTCTGGCAACGTCCAGGCCGGTCAGCAGGAGATCGAGGCCGATGATGAACTGGTCCCGGTCGTCGTGGTCGCGCAGGTCCCCGGTCACTCGTGTCAGGAAGGGATGCTCGGCGGGATCGAGTCTCTCCCAGTGTTCGGCCGTCTGGTCGAGGAAGGCATCACGGCTGGGGACCGCGCCGCCGGCGGGACCCGGGACGATGATCTGGGCGCTGACACCGGTGACGTAGTAGAAGATCGCGGTGGCGACCGCGAACCGCCGATCGGCGGGCAGCCCGGTTCGCGTGACGAGGGTGCCGATCCTGTCCAGCAGACGCAGCGCGTTGGCCAGCGTGGGAGGCGCGGTGACGTGGGAGGCCGCCCACTGGTGCCGGTCCAGGGCATCGAACACGGCGATGGCGAGCGCCCGCAACTCGGCCCCGGCACCGGCCGCGGGTCCCGGTGCCGCCGTGAGCGCGTCACCGAGCACCCGATCGGCGGCCAGGGCGACGAGTTCGTCCTTGTTCGCCACATGCCAGTACAGGGCTCCGGACCCGGTCTTCAGCCGTTCGGCCAGCAGCCGGAAGGTGAATCCCCGTTCGCCGAACTCGTCCAGCAACGCGACGGCGGCGCCGACAACGATCTCCTGGGAGAGGGCCTCGGCACGCCCTCCGGCAGGCGCCCTTCCTCGTGTCCGCGGCATGCCCCCATTCTGCAATGCCCGTGCGGAGTGGGGGCGAAGCGGCTCACGGCGCCGAGACCGGCCGGACCATCCGATGACGAGGCCGCCGGCCCCCGAACCTCATGAGGGCCGGCAGGATCCGTTCCAGGTTCGGTGCCGGTGCCGGTGCCGGTGCCGTGGTGGCGGACGTGGTCAGACTATGCGGGCACAGAGGGTGCGGCCCCGGACCTCCCAGTGGACCCTTCTGCCTCCCTGCGGGCAGGCACCGCTGGTGAACGCGGTGATACGGAGGACGAAGTCGTACTCCCCCGGAGCGGAGCCGGCCCCGCACGGCCACGACGTCATCAGATCCGTGTTGCTGATGGCGACCGAGTTCTTCTCCTCACCCTTTGTGGCCAGGAAACAGTCACCCGTGTGGAACTGCCGCTGCACGCAGAGGGTGATCTCGTTCGGTTCCTTGCCGTAGCTCCACCACAGTTCCCCGTCCAGATCGGCGCCGTGCCTGTTGCACCCCAGGTCGCCATCGATCACCTTCCACACCTTCAGGTAGGCATCGGAGCGGCCGCAGCCGACCGCGCGCGGCTTGCTCCTGCTCCACTCGCCGGACGGACGCTCGTAGGCGTCCAGGCAGTCGCCCGCCGAGATCTTCTCGAACGCCTTGCGGGTGGGATCGGAGCTGGGAGTGGGGGTGGGGGTGGCACTGTCGGTGGTGCTCGCGATCTCGGACGGCTGAGGCGCGGGCGCCGGGGAGGTCGGGGTCTGCGAGGGAGTGGCGCCGGCCTTGGAGATGGCCGGTGCGTTTCGGTCGTCCTCGATGGCCCAGGCGGCGAAGGCGACCAGCAGGACGACCGCGACCGCGGCCGCGGCCACCGGGAGCCTCCTTCGTCCGAGCGGCGGAAACCGCCGGCCGTTCCCTGGCGCGTCCTGCGGCGGGGGCGCCAGCACCTCGGTCTCCGCCACCCGCGTGGCGATCATCGTGCTGACGGGCTCCGGCAGCGGAGCGTCCCCGCCCTCGGCGAGCGCGGAGCAACGTTCGAGGAACACGTCGAGGCCGGGCCGGTCTGCCGGATCCTTCTCCAGGCCGGACGCGATCAGCGGGAGCAGCGGCTCCGGTACGCCGGTCAGGTCGGGTTCCTCGTTGACGACGCGGTAGCCGAGGGCCTCGATCGGGCCCTCGCCGAAGGGCCGCCGGCCGGTGGCGGCGAAGGCCAGCACGGCGGCCAGGCAGAACACGTCACTGGCCGGCCCGACCTCGCGGCCCCGAAGCTGCTCGGGCGACATGAATCCGGGCGTACCGACCACGCTGGTGCGGGTGGTCTGCGAGGTGGCGTCGAGCGCGCGTGCGATGCCGAAGTCGATGATGCGGGGCCCGTCCTGGGCGAGCAGCACGTTGCCGGGCTTGAGGTCCCGGTGGACGACGCCCCGCTCGTGGATCGCCATCAGCCCTTCGGCCAGACCCGCGCCGAGCCCCGCGACCGCCGCCGCGGAGAACGCGCCGTGCTCGCCGACGGCCTCGTGCAGCGACGGCCCCGCGATGTACTCGGTCACGAGCCAGGGCGGATCGGCGTCGGCGCGGGCGTCCACCACCTGCACGGTGTGGATGCCCCCGACCCGCCGCACCGCGGCGACCTCCGCCTCGAACCGCCGCCGGAACTGCGCGTCCTCCGCCAGGTGCGGGTGGATCACCTTGACCGCGACCGGCCGGCCGCCCTTCGAGCGGCCCAGGTAGACGCGGCCCATCCCGCCCGCTCCCAGCCGCGCCAGCAGCCGGTACCCGCCGACCTTCTTCGGGTCGCCGGCCTCGAGCGGCTTCAGTTTCTCGCTGGACACCCGCACGCCCTCCCACACGCACTGATGATCTAGAAAGCACCCTTCCACACAGAGCGACGGGCGGGAACGCCCCGCCAAGGCCGGCTCATAGGTGCCATCGCGCGCCGGGCCTCTTCTGCTCTGTGACCGGCGCCACACGCAGTTCCTGTCAGCAATCGAAGCGCCGCTCCGCTCAAGTCACCGAGAGCAAGCGGACCGACAGGAGCAACCCATGAAGCACCGCATCGTCGTTCTCGGCGCGGGCTACGCCGGGACCTACGTGGCCGGCACCCTGGCCCGGCGGCTGTCCCCGGCGGACATCGAGATCACCGTGGTCAACGCCGTGCCGGACTTCGTCCAGCGGCTGCGGTTGCACCAGTTGGCGGCCGGACGGGAGATCGAGGCGCCGAAGCTCGCCGACGTCTTCGCGGGCACGGGGATACGGCTGCGCGTGGCGCGTGTCACCGCCGTCGCTCCCGAGCGCCAGGTCGTCGCCGTGGCCGACGCGGATGGCGGCGGCGAGCTGGGCTACGACACGCTCGTGTACGCGCTGGGCAGTCACGTCGCCGGCCGCGGCGTCCCCGGTGTGGCCGAGCACGCCTTCGACGTCACCGGTCGGCCCTCGGCGCTACGCCTGCGCGAGCGCCTGGACGGCCTGGTCAGGCGGCATGAAGGCGGGAACGTACTCGTCGTCGGCGACGGGTTGACCGGCATCGAGACCGCCACCGAGATCGCCGAATCCCGGCCCGGTCTGTCGGTGGCGCTGGTCGCGCGCGGTGAACTGGGCGCCCGGCTCTCCGCCGGGGCCCGCAGTCACCTGCGCCAGGCCTGCGACCGGCTGGGCATCACCGTCCTGGAGCACACCGGCGTCGAAGCCGTCGAAGCGAAGCGAGTCCTGTGCTCGGACGGCACCGCCCTGCCATCCGACGCGACCGTGTGGACGGCCGGGTTCGCGGTCGGCCCCATCGCCGCCGCCGGCGGGCTGGAGGTCACCGAAGACGGTCAGATCGTCGTCGATCGCACGATGCGGTCGGTCTCACACCCGAACGTCTATGCCGCCGGTGACAGTGTCCACGCCATCGGCGACAACGGCCTGCCGCTGCCGATGTCGTGTGCCTCGGCCGGCTACACCGGCCGGCAGGCCACGGAGGCGATCGTGGGACGCCTCACCGGCCGCAAGATCGCGAACCTCAAGCTGGCCTACCCGGGCAACCACATCAGCCTCGGTCGGCGGGACGGGATCCTGCAGATGGTCGACGACGAAGCGCAGGCGAAATCGAGGTACGTGGGCGGCCGAAAGGCCGCGCGGGTCAAGGCGGGCATCCTCAGAATGTCGCTGTGGGCCGTCTCGCACCCGACCCTGGGCGTGCCCAAGCGCAGGCGCGGCCTGACCACGGCGCCGGGCGCGTACGCCGAGATGGCGGTGGCGTACGCCGACGAGGCCGTCGCGTAGCCGGCTTCTACGGTGGTCCACGTGGACAGCACCACTACTGATCGCTTCGGCATCAGCCGGTTCGAGGCCAGCCGGAGCCGGCTGGCCTCGCTGGCGTACCGGCTGCTGGGCTCCGCCGCCGACGCCGAAGACGCCGTGCAGGACGCGTTCCTGCACTGGCAGGCCGCCGACCGGCAGCGGATCGAGGTGCCGGAGGCATGGCTGACCAAGGTCGTCACCAACCTGTGCCTCGACCGGCTTCGCTCGGCACAGGCCCGCCGCGAACGCACCGTCGGCGCCTGGCTGCCCGAACCGCTCCTCGACGGCGATCCGATGCTCGGCCCCGCCGACACTGTCGAGCAGCGTGAAACGGTGTCCCTGGCGGTACTGACGCTCATGGAGCGCCTGTCACCCCTCGAGCGGGCCGTCTACCTCCTGCGCGAAGCGTTCTCCTACAGCCACGCCGAGATCGCCGGTTTCCTCGGCATGACCGAGTCCGCGAGCCAGCAGCACCTCCACCGGGCCCGGCGCCGCATCACCTCCGCGCGGCGCCGGGGCGGCGGTGAAACCGACCCGGCGTCCGCCCGCAGGCTCGTCGAGGAGTTCCTCGCCGCCGCCTCCTCGGGCCGTACCGAGCGGCTGGTGGCGCTGCTCACCGACGACGCGACCGCGATCTCCGACGGCGCCGGCCTGACCAGGACGCTGCTGCGGTACGACACTCCGCAGCGCATCGCCGCCGTCGCGCGGGCCGGTCTCAAACCCACCCCCGCGAAACGGCGGCTTGCCGGCGGCACGTCCGCCGTCCACTACGCGCTCGTCAACGGCGGCCCCGCTATCCTCTTCGTGCTCGGGGACCGGGTCGTCGGCGCCGTGACGTTCGACATCGCCGACGGCAGGATCGCGACCGTGCGCGGCATCGCCGCGCCCGCCCGGCTCACCCGCCTGACCGGGGCCTGGCGGCAGTACGAGCCGGGACCACCGCTCATCACCCAGTGGTGACCCGACGCCGCCGCGGCCAGGCGCAGCACCCGCGCTGAGCGAGTGAGCCGGCCGGGCGGTTCGCTAACCGCGATCCGCGCTCGGCCCGGTGGCGCCACCCGAGGTCGCTTCGGTTCTGGTGTAGAGGACCTCGCGCCCCTGGTCCGCGGCGCGGATGAGCGCTTCACTGACGAAGTCGAGGAATCGGGCGGCGTTCTCGAGGCGGGTGGCGGCCGGGGTGCCGGGGCCGAGGATGCCGACGCCCTGCCGTGCCGCCTCGATGATCTGGTCGTTGGACCGGGCGCTGCGGATCATCGACTGGTACCACAGGTCGTCGTCGACGACGTAGCGCTCGCGGCGGCGTTCGTCGCGTTCCCGGCGGATGAGGTCCAGACTCTCGAGGAACGCGATCGCTTTGGAGATGGACGCCGGGCTGACCTGAAGGCGCTGGGCGAGTTCAGCGGCGGTGAGGCTGCCGCTGTCGACGGTGTAGAGACAGGCCAGTACCCGGGCCATCATCTTGGGCAGGCCTGAGGCCATGTAGACGGTGGTGAGGGTCTCCTGGAAGTCGCGCACGGCGTCGGCGTCGCGCCCGTGGGGCTCGGGAGACGCCTCCGCTCCTCGGGGCGTGGCCTGCCTGCGCCGGCGGGTGCGCTGCTGAGCGGTGCGCTGGGCCAGGTCGGCGCGGTAGCCGGTGGGGCCGCCGTTCCGCATCACCTCACGCGTGATCGTGGAGGTCGGACGGTCGAGCCGGCGGGCGATCTCGGCGTAGGCCAGGCCGTCGGCCAGCCCTGCGGCGATCTGCTGGCGATCCTGCTGGGTGAGCCTGCCTCCCGGCACCGGACCCCCTCCATGCCCCATGGGTGCTCCACGGCGCTGCTCGATGGCCTCTGGCCCCCACCATAGCGTTCACCTTTGAGGTAACGCAACGAGCGACCGCGAGGCCGGCCCGGCGAGCGAACCGGCTCGGAGCCCGGCCCTGCCGCCCCGGCGGCCGGGCCGGGACGGCAGGGCTCCGGTCAGGCGCCGACGTAGGCCGCGAGATGCTCGCCGGTGAGAGTGGAGCGGGCGGCGACGAGGTCGGCGGGTGTGCCCTCGAAGACGATCCGGCCGCCGTCGTGGCCCGCACCGGGACCGAGGTCGATGATCCAGTCGGCGTGCGCCATGACCGCCTGGTGATGCTCGATGACGATGACCGACTTGCCGGAGTCGACGAGCCGGTCGAGCAGCCCGAGCAACTGCTCGACGTCGGCGAGGTGGAGGCCGGTGGTCGGCTCGTCGAGGACGTAGAGCCCGCCCTCCTCGGCCATATGGGTGGCCAGCTTGAGACGCTGCCGCTCGCCGCCGGACAGCGTCGTGAGCGGCTGGCCGATGATGAGGTAGCCCAGGCCGACGTCGGCGAGCCGGTCGAGGATGGCGCGGGCGGCCGGTGTGCGCGCCTCGCCGGTGCCGAAGAACTCCCTGGCCTCGGCCACCGACATCGCGAGCACCTCACTGATGTCGCGGTCGCCGAGGTGGTACTCCAGCACCGCCGCCTGGAACCGTTTGCCCTCGCACTCCTCGCAGGTGGTGGCGACTCCGGCCATGATCGCCAGGTCGGTGTAGATGACGCCGGCGCCGTTGCAGTTCGGGCAGGCGCCCTCGGAGTTGGCGCTGAACAGCGCCGGCTTCACTCCGTTGGCCTTCGCGAACGCCTTGCGGATCGGGTCGAGCAGTCCGGTGTAGGTCGCCGGGTTGCTCCGCCGTGAGCCGCGGATCGCCCCCTGGTCGATCGACACCACGCCCGCGCCGGCGGGGATGGACTCGTGCACGAGCGAGCTCTTGCCGGAGCCGGCGACGCCGGTGATGACGGTGAGCACTCCGAGCGGAATGTCGACATCGACGTCGCGGAGGTTGTTCGCCGTCGCGCCGCGGATCTCCAGGGCGCCGGTGGGCTTGCGCACGGTGCCCTTGAGCGCGGCCCGGTCGTCGTAGTGGCGGCCGGTGATGGTGCCGCTGGCCCTCAGTTCGTCGACGGTGCCCTGGAAGCAGAGGGTGCCGCCCGCCGTGCCGGCGCCGGGCCCGAGGTCGACGATGTGATCGGCGATCGCGATGACCTCCGGCTTGTGCTCGACGACGAGCACCGTGTTGCCCTTGTCCCGCAGCCGCAGCAGCAGTTCGTTCATCCGCTGGATGTCGTGGGGGTGCAGACCCGCGGTGGGCTCGTCGAAGACGTAGGTCACGTCGGTGAGCGAAGAGCCGAGGTGGCGGATCATCTTGACGCGCTGGGCCTCGCCGCCCGACAGCGTCCCCGAGGCCCGGTTCAGTGAGAGGTAGCCCAGACCGATCTCGACGAACGAGTCGAGGCTCTCCCGCAGCGACGCCAGCAGCGGCGCCACCGACGGCTCGTCGAGGCCGCGGACCCATTCGGCCAGGTCGCTGATCTGCATCGCGCACGCCTCGGCGATGTTGACGCCCTTGATCCGCGAGGACCGGGCCGTCTCGCTGAGCCGGGAACCGCCGCACTCGGGGCAGGCGGTGAAGGTGACCGCCCGGTCCACGAACGCCCGGATGTGCGGCTGCATCGCCTCCTTGTCCTTGGACAGGATCGACTTCTGGACGCGGGGGATCAGCCCCTCATAGGTCATGTTGACTCCCTCCATCTTGATCCGGGTCTGCTCCCGGTAGAGGAAGTCGTGCAGCTCCTGCTTGGTGTAGTCGCGGATCGGCTTGTCCGGGTCGAGGTACCCCGACGCGGTGAACAGCTTGTAGCTCCAGCCGCCGGCCTTGTAGCCCGGGACGGTGATCGCGCCCTCGTTGAGCGACTTGGAGTCGTCGAACAGCTCGGCCAGGTCGATGTCGGAGACCTTGCCCCGTCCTTCGCAGCGCGGGCACATGCCGCCGGTGATGGTGAAGCTGCGGTCCCCGCCCTGCCCGGAGCGCTCGGAGGTGACCGAGGCCGTTCCGCTGACCGAGGCGACGTTGAAGGAGAACGCCTGCGGCGAGCCGACGTGCGGCTCCCCGAGCCGGCTGAACAGGATGCGCAGCAGCGCGTACGCGTCGGTCGCGGTGCCGACCGTGGATCGGGGATCGGTGCCCATCCGCTGCTGGTCGACGATGATCGCGGTCGTGATCCCGTCGAGGACGTCGACGTCGGGCCGCGCGAGCGTCGGCATGAAGTACTGCACGAAGGAGCTGTAGGTCTCGTTGATCAGCCGCTGTGACTCCGCGGCGATCGTGCCGAACACCAGCGAGCTCTTGCCCGAGCCGGACACGCCGGTGAACACCGTCAGCCGGCGTTTCGGGATCTCGACGCTGATGTCCTTGAGGTTGTTGACGCGCGCGCCGTGGACCCGGATCAGGTCGTGGCCGTCGGCCACGTGGAGCGCAGGCGCCTGCGTGTCCGTCCTCGTGGCAATGCTCATCGTGTCTCCATCTGTTGGGCGGGCCGCCGGGGTCACCGGCGGCGCCGCCTGGGGCGATCCGACCGGCTCCGGGCGGCCAGAATCTCAGACCGGCCGGCGGCCGCCGCGCATCAGCTCGCGGTCCGGCGGCTCGTTCACCGCACGCCACGCCTGGATCCGGCGCGGGAGGACGCGGAACCAGCGGTACGGCGTGGCCTCCTCACGGGGATCGGAACCCGTACGGGCCGGTCGGGAACGTGGTGATCGGAGACGAGACCGCGGCCGCCCGGTGCCGGACACCGCCTCCTTCGCGGCGCCGGCACCGGTGATGGCCGCGGCGGCCGGCTCAGCGGATCTCGTTGATGCGGACCATGTTGCCGGCGGGGTCGCGGAAGGCGCAGTCGCGGATGCCGTACGGCTGATCGGTCGGCTCCTGGACGACCTCGGCGTCGCCGGTCTGAAGCCGCTCGAACGCGCTGTCGAGGTCCTTGGTGGCCAGGACGATGATGCCGTAGGTGCCCTTGGCCATCATCTCGCTGATCGTACGGCGCTCGTCCTCGGTGATACCGGGATCGACGGCCGGCGGGTGCAGGACGATGGACGTGCCGGGCTGGCCCTTGGGGCCGACCGTGATCCAGCGCATCGTGCCCTGGCCGACGTCGTTGCGGACCTCGAAGCCCAGCGTGTCGCGGTAGAACGCCAAAGAGGCATCCGGGTCGTCGTGCGGCAGGAACGTGTTGTGAATGGTGAGGTCCATGGCCGTAAGGCTAGGCGCGGCCGCCATGCCCGCGCTTCTCGATTCCTGATCGGTCCGGTCACCCGCCGCACCCCTGAGCGGGACTTCGTACGCGGTGCCCGACGCCGGTGGGCGCGGATCGAAAAAGATGATCGCCGGGTGACAAGATGGTCCACCGATGGCTGACGACGAACTCCAGGGCACAGCAGCGGGCCTCGACCGGATCCGTGGAGCCGGCACGCCGGCCGGGTCGGCGTCGCCCGGCGGTGGCGCGCTGCACGAGTGGGGGGCGCCCGGCCTGCCGTCGGCGTACGACCCGGAACGCGATCCGTACCGCGTTTACCTGGACCGGCTCGACAGCGAGCAGTCGCGGCGGACGATGCGCGGCTGCCTGGACCGTATCGCCCGGATCGTCGCCATGGACGAGAGCGTGACCGGGGCCGGGCGCCCGTGGTGGCTGCTCCGCTACGAGCACACGACGCGGATCCGCGCCGAACTGCGCGCCAGGACGATGGAGGACGGGCGGCCGGCCTACTCGCCGTCCTCGATCAACAAGCATCTCGTGGCGTTGCGGCAGGTGCTGCGCGAGTGCTGGCGGCTGGGGCTGATGACCGCCGAGGACTACCAGCGGGCCGTCGACCTGAAGTCGGTGGAGGGCAGCCGGCTGCCGCGCGGCCACCACATCCCGGATCGTTCCCTGGCCGCCGCGCTGGCCGTGTGCGACGCCGATCCTTCGCCCGCCGGGCGGCGGGACGCGGCGCTGCTCGCCGTGCTCTACACCACCGGTGCCCGGCGCGGGGAGATCGCCGGGCTGGCGGTCGGCGACTATGACCCGGCGGAGCGGTCGCTGCGGGTCCGCGGCAAGCGCGACAAGGAACGGCTGGTGTACGTGACGGTCGAGGCGGCCATGCGCCTGGACGCGTGGGTCGCCGTCCGCGGCCGTGGGCCCGGGGCGCTGTTCCCGCCGATCAGCAGGATGGGCCGGTGCCGAGTACGCGATGGGGTCCTGACCCACCCCACGGGGCAGGCGATCGCCGGGATCCTCGACCGCCGGCTGGCGCAGGCGGGCGTTCCGCCGCACACGCCCCACGACTTCCGCCGGACCTTCATCGGGGAGCTGCTCGACGCCGGAGTCGACCTCGCCACGGCGCAGCAGCTCGTCGGTCACGCCTCACCGGCCACGACCGCGCGCTATGACCGCCGTCCCGAACGGCAACGCCGCGACGCCGTGGACCGGCTGCGCCTGCCCTGATCTGTACGGGGCCGCAGCACGCCACGGACCCCGCAGCGGGTCCGGTGTTCACTCGGCGAGGTCCTCACGACCGGCCTCGCGTCGCGCTCGGGGCGGCGTGCCGTCCGGAGCCGGCGGGGTCCGCCGGCGCGTGCGGGTTCGGCGCCTGGGCGTCGGCGCGGTCCAGGGCGCGGAGCGCGAGCAGGCCGCCGATGCCGGGGACGGCGGCGCACACCGCGATCCCGGTGGTCCGGCGCGGGTCGCGCCAGGTGGCGAAGACCCCGAAGAGCCAGACGATGCCGTGGATCGGGCCGAAGAGCGCGGCGACCTCCTGCACGTGCGCGGTCGCCAGGTTGACGAGCAGGACGGCGAGGCTGACCAGTTCGACGGTCGCGGAGACGCGCAGGGGCCTGCGGGCGGGCCGTGGCGTCGGGGGCGTGGGCGCGGTGATGGGGTCACACTCCTGTGGTGGAGCCGGGGCGGACGATCATCAGGACGGTGACCGTGGCCCACAGCAGGTTGAACGTGCCGGTCAGCATGGCCAGCCGCCTGATCCGCGCGGGCTCGATGCCCGCCGCTGTCGCGGCGCCGGTACCGCCGCCGGTCAGGCCGGCGAGGACGGCCTCCTGAGCGGGGAGGACCAGCAGCGCGAGCACGAGGGCGGCGGCACCGGTGAGGACGATGGAGACGATCAGCCAGGGAGTGCCGAGGACGTGCAGGCCGGCGGCGGTCGCGAACCCGAAGACGGGGACGGCGAGGCCGACGGCGGCGTAGACGCGGCAGATGCGGTGCAGCAGCCGCATGGCGGCCGTTTCAGCACCGGCCCCAACGGCCCCACCGGCCCCACCGGCCCCGGCAGGCCCGCCGGATGCGCCAGGCCCGCCGGATGCGCCGGCGGCCCTGCGGGCCGCGGCCGGGAACATGCTGCCCGCGACGGTGACCGGGCCCACGGCGATGACCGCCGCGAGTACGTGGAGGATGAGGAGGATCTTCGTCATCGCCAGGGTGCGCTTTCGATTGCAGGAGGGGATGGGTCAGGCGCTCGCCGGGGCTGGCCCGAGGTCGCGCCACACCACGCCGCGGCGCTCGTACTCGAACAGCTCCTCGACGGCGAGCGCGATCTTCGGACCCACCTCCCGTTCCAGCAGGTACAGGCCCACGTCCAGACCGGAGGTGACGCCACCGGAGGTGACCAGGTCGCCGTCGTCGACGACGCGGGCCCGGATGACGTTGACGCCGCTCGCGCCGAGCATGCCGAGCCCCTGGTGATGGGTGGCGGCGTTGCGGCCCTCGATGAGCCCGGCCATCGAGAGGATCAGCGAGCCGCCGCACACCGCGGCCACCGTGGTGCGGGGTGCCGCCAGGGCCTTGCCCAGCAGTGCCGGGAGCCCGGTGGTCAGGGTGCGGCCGAGGATCGCGGGGACCGTGGCCTCCCGTTCCTCGTCGGTGAGGTCGTTCCGGTCCGGGGGAGGGGTGCTGCCGGCGGCGCCGGGGACGACGATCAGGTCGGCGCGGTCGGGGTTCAGGGAGGCGGCGGCCGTCAGGGAGACGCCGGGGACTCCGCTGCGGATCTCCCCTGGCCCGTCGGGGGCGACCAGCTCGGCGCTCACCTGATCGGTGACCATGCCGGCGGCGCTGAACACCTCGAACGGGCCGACGACATCGAGCGGGTCGAAGCCGTCGAAAAGGACGAATTGGGCAAGCATCGGGGTCTCGTCTCTGTCGTTCCGCCACTGCCGCGCTCACGCTAGGAGAGCCGGCGCGCGCGGACCACAGGCTGGAACGACAGATTCCAACGAGTTCTCGCCAACTCGCTGAACTGCGGGTTCCATCGTCGCCGCCGCTGGATCGCACGGCTGTGGATTGGCCGGAATCCGGCGTACGCTGCGCCCGTGCACACAGTGGCGATCTTGGTGCTGGACGAGACGGTGGTCTTCGACCTGGCCATTCCGGTCGAGGTCTTCGGCCGGGTCCGCCTGCCGGACGGGCGCCGTCCGTACCGGGTCCGCGCCTGCGGACCGCGGCCGCACGTGCCGACCGAGATCTTCACGATCCACCCCCCGTGGGGGCTGGAGGCGCTCGCGGACGCCGACACGATCATCGTGCCGGGCCGCAGCGAGACCGCCGGGCCCCCGCCGGCCGACGTCCTGGAGTCCCTGCGGGACGCGGCCGCCCGCGGCACGCGCATCGCCTCGATCTGCGGCGGCGCCTTCATCCTGGCCGCCACGGGCCTGCTGGACGGGCTGGCCGCGACCACGCACTGGACCGCCGCGCAGCAATTCGCCGAGCTGTTCCCCAAGGTCGAGGTGCGGCCCGACGTGCTGTACGTGGACAACGGACAGTTGCTCACCTCGGCCGGCGCGTCCGCGGGCCTGGACCTGTGCCTGCACATGGTCCGCCGCGACCTGGGCTCCGCCGTCGCGGCGGACGCCGCGCGCCTGGCCGTCACCCCCCTGGAGCGGGAGGGCGGCCAGGCGCAGTACATCGTCCATGAGCACCATCCGGTGCCACGCGGCTCGCTGCTCGAGCCGGCGCTGACCTGGATCGAAGAGCACCTGGGGGAGGAACTCACCCTGGAGACCATGGCCGCGCGCTGCGGCATGAGCACCCGCACCTTCAGCCGCCGCTTCCGCGAGCACACCGGCACCACCCCGTTGCAGTGGCTGCTGCGCGCCCGGGTCAGGCGGGCGCAGTACCTCCTCGAGCACACCGACCACTCCGTGGAGAGGATCGCCGTCCAGGCCGGCTTCGGATCCGCGACCGCCTTCCGCGACCGCTTCAAGCGCGTCGCCGGCACGACCCCGCACGCCTACCGGGCCGCGTTCCGCGGCTCCCGTTGAACGACCACCGCGGCACACGCCTCCCGCGCGCGGATCACCCCGACCGGCTCCGCGCCCGGCCGTTTGAACGACCACGGCGGCGTACGTCGCTGATCGCTCTGACCGGCTCCCGCGCCCGGCCGTCGCGCGGCCGGGCGCGCGGCCGTCTCAGGAGGCCGGGCGGCGGCGGCGCCGGTAGTGACGCGCGGCGCGGACCCGGTTGCCGCAGGCCGTGGAGCACCACTCGCGGCGAGGGTGGTCCTTGAGGAAGTACAGGACGCATCCGGGGGCCAGGCAGGCGCGCAGCCGCAACCGGTCGGGGCGGCCGAACAGGGCGACGGTCTCTTCGGCGACGGCCGACACCGCGGCGGCCGGCGCCCGCCCACCGGCCCGGACGGAACGGGCGGGTGTCCCACCGGGCGCCCACGTCAGCGCGGACCAGCGGGGCGCCGCGCCGGCGGCCTCGTTGACGACGGCGACGGCGGCAGCCAGGTCCCGTACCGGGGCCGCCGCCGCCGGCCGCGGATCGCCGGTGGCCTCGGCCGCGAGCCGCCGCAGGGCGTCGCGCAGCGCGCGCAGCCGCCGCGCCAGGTCCTCGGCGTCGTCCGCGGTCAGGCCGTCGAGGTCGGCGGCGGTCAGCGGCTCGATCCGGGGGAGGACGGCCCGTAGCCACGCCTCGGCGCCGGACGGCCCGTCGAGCGCGTCGTGCACGCCGTCGCGGTCGCCCCAGACCGTGTTCATCAGCTCGATGGGCAGCGGTTCGCCCAGCAGCGGCGCGCTCGTTCCCATGGCCGCACCCTACCGCGCTTCTAACGGGACCGGCCGCGGCCAGGCGTTACACGGCCGCTCAGGAGTCGAAGCCGACGCCCAGATGGTCGAGGGTGCGCAGCCACAGGTTGCGGCGACCCTGGTGCCGGTCGGCGCGGGCGAGCGACCAGCGGGTGAGCTGGATGACGCCGTACCGCAGCGGCTCCGGCGGGAACGGCATCGGCTTGGACCGCACCATCTCCAGCCGGGTGCGCTCGGTGTCCGCGCCGGACAGCAGGTCGAGCATGACGTCGGCACCGAACCGCGTCGCGCCGACGCCGAGACCCGTGTAGCCGGCCGCGTACGCCAGCCGGCCGCCGTACGCCGTGCCGTAGAAGGCGCAGAAACGGCTGCACGTGTCGATCATGCCGCCCCAGGCGTGGCTGAAGCGCACGCCCTCCAGCTGGGGGAACGTGGCGAAGAAGTGCCGGGCGAGCGTCGCGAACGTCTGCGGGCGGCGCTCCAGCTCGGACGCCACCCCGCCGCGGAAGTGGTAGACGGCGTCGTAGCCGCCCCACAGGATCCGGCCGTCCGCGGTGAGCCGGTAATAGTGGAACTGGTTCCCGGCGTCGCCGACGCCCTGGCGATTCCGCCAGCCGATCGACGCGAGCCGGCCCGCCGGCAGCGGCTCGGTGACCAGCGCGTAGTCGTACACCGGGACAGTGAAGTGCCGCAGGCGGCGCAGCGGTCCGGCGAAGGCGCCCGTGCCCACCGCGACCTTCGCGGCGTCGACGGAGCCGTACGGCGTGCGCAGCCGGAGCCGGCCGTGGGACTCGTCCTCCACCGCCTCGGCCGGGGTGCGTTCGTACAGCCGGACGCCGGCCGTCAGGCACGCCTGCCGCAGTCCCCAGGCGAGCTTGGCCGGGTGCACCATCGCGACGCCGTCCCGGTCCCACAGCCCGCCTTTGTAGGTGGGTGAGGCGACCTCGGCCTGGACGGCCTCGGCGTCGAGGAGCTCGAGGGGACGGCCGAGGGCGGCGGACTCCCCGGCCAGCGTCCGCAGGCCGGGGAGCTGCCAGTCCTCCGTGGCGACGTTCAGCTCACCGGTGCGCTCGAAGCCGCAGTCGATGCCGTAACGCCGCACCGTGTCCTCGATCCCGTCGAGGTTCTCCCGGCCGAGGCGCTCGAGGACCGGCATCTCCGCGCGCCAGCGGGCGAGGCCGTTGCCGAGCCCGTGGGTGAGGCTCGCCGCGCAGAACCCGCCGTTGCGGCCGGACGCGGCGCCGCCCGCCACGTCCGCCTCGACGACGACCACGTCCAGGGAAGGGTCGCGTTCCTTGGCCCGTAGCGCCGTCCACAGGCCGGTGTAGCCCGCGCCGACGACGGCCAGGTCGCAGGAGGTCCGCCCGACCAGCGCCGGCGCGGGTTCGGGTGCCGCCGGGTCGGCCGGCCAGTACGGCGTGGGCTCGGCCTCGGCCAGGGCCGCCAGGACGTTCATCTCACCGTTCACCGCCTCCTGCGGGCGAGCACCGCGTTGCCCACCGCGAGGAGGACGCCCGCCAGGAAGATGAGCGTGCCCATGACGTTGACCTGCGGGGGGAGGCCGTTCTTCTGCGCGCCCCAGATCCACAGCGGGAACGTCAGGGTGGAGCCGCTGTTGAAGCTCGTGATGATGAAGTCGTCGATGGACAGCGCGAACGCCAGCAGGCCGCCGGCCAGCACCGCCGGGAAGATCATCGGCAGGGTGACGAGCCGGAACGTCGTCCAGCCGCTCGCGCCCAGGTCCTGCGCCGCCTCTTCCACGAACGGGTCCAGGGTCAGCACCCGCGCCCGTACGGTGACCGCCACGAACGACAGCGAGAACATGATGTGCGAGACCAGGATCGTCAGGTAGCCGCGGCCCACGCCCAACTGCACGAAGAACGACAGCAGGGACGCGCCCATCACGGTCTCCGGCGCGGAGATCGCCGCGAACTGCACGAGGTTCAGCGCGCCCTGGCCGCGGAACCGGAACCGCCCCAGGGCCAGGCCGATCAGCGTGCCGAGGACCGTGGCGCCCAGCGCGGCCAGCACCGCGATCGTGAGGGAGTTCACCAGCGCCGTGGTCAGGTCCGGCACCGCGAACAGCCTGCCGTACCACTTGAGCGTGAAGCCCTGCCAGGTCAGGTTCAGGCGCCCCTTGGCGTTGTTGAA
Organism: Actinoallomurus spadix; assembly: GCF_024055725.1. Taxonomy (GTDB): domain Bacteria; phylum Actinomycetota; class Actinomycetes; order Streptosporangiales; family Streptosporangiaceae; genus Actinoallomurus; species Actinoallomurus spadix. The sequence goes on from NZ_JAMXMX010000001.1 coordinate 434,302, forward strand.
CCCGAACGTGATCATCACGGCGATCGGCAGGCACAGCCAGACGATGATCAGCCAGGTGTAGGCGTACAGGATCCGGTCGCCCCAGCCGCGCCGGCCGCGCCGTACGCGCGCGGCGGGCCGGGCCTGCGTCATGGTCATCGGGCCGCCACCTCCAGGACGTCCTCGGTGCCCAGCGCCCGCGCGTACGCGAAGATCCCGATCAGCAGGATCGCCATCAGCGCGAACGACAGCGCCGCGGCCTGGGGATAGTCGTTGTTGACCAGGTAGAGGTTCTGGATGACGTTGCCGATCATCGTGTTGTTGGTGCCGCCGAGCACCGTCGCGTTGACGTAGTCGGCGCTGACCGGCACGAACGTCATCAGCACGCCCGCGAAGACCCCCGGCACCGACAGCGGCAGCACCACGCGCAGGAACGCCTGCGCCCGGCCCGCGTACAGGTCCTGCGCCGCCTCGAGCAGCCGCGGGTCCACCCGTTCCAGCGCCACGTAGATCGGCAGCACCATGAACGGCAGGTAGTTGTAGGTCAGGCCGGCCACGACGGCGAAGCCGGTGGCGAGCACGTGGAAGTCCTGCGGCAGCAGCCCGGCGTCCTTCAGCGGCCCGAGGACGATGCCGTCATCGGCCAGCAGGAACTTCCAGGAGAACGTCCGCAGCACGAACGACACGAAGAACGGCAGCAGCATCAAGAACAGGTACGTCGACTTGCGGCCGCCGCCGCGGAAGGCGATCCAGTACGCGGCCGGGTAGGCGAGCAGCACGCACGCCGCCGTCGCGAGCAGGCCGTACACGAGGGAGCGGATCAGCTGGTCGTCGTAGGCCGACAGGCTGTCGGTGTAGTTCTGCCAGTGCCAGATGAGCTGGAAGCCGTTGACGACGTCGCCCTGCATCAGGGAGAACGACAGCATCACGACCATCGGCAGCACGAAGAGGATCGCGAGCCAGAGCCCGCCGGGCAGGATCAGCAGGTACGGGGCGAGACGTCGGCGCATCGGTCACCCGGCCGTGATCTTCTGGAAGACGCCGTTGTACTGCTGCTCCTCCGCCGTGGTCATCTTCCGGTAGTGCCGGAGCCGGGCGTAGTCGGCGTCGGAGGGGAAGATCAGCGGGCTGTCCGCGAGGGTCTGCAGGGTCTTCTTCCGCGAGCCGGTGGCCTTGGCGGCCTCGGCCGCGAGGACGTCCTTGGCGCCGGGGACCGGCGTGACGTAGCTGACGATCTCGGCGAGCTGGGCGGCGACGTCCGGCCGGTAGAAGTAGTCCAGCAGCGTGAGGGCGTCGACCGGGTTCTCGGCGGTCTTGGGGATCGTCAGGTTGTCGGTCCAGATCGTGCCGCCCTCTTCGGGGATGACGAACTTCAGGTTCGACCCCTCCGAGAGGTTCTGCTGGAAGATGTCGCCGGAGTAGGCCATCGACAGCCAGATGTCTCCGCGGCTGAGCGCGTCGATGTAGTCCTGGTCGAAGTACTTGCGGACGATCCCCTGGTCCTTCTGCTCCTGGAGCTTGGCACCGGCCTTCTTCCAGTCGTCGGCCGTGGACTGCTCGGGGTTGACGCCGACGGCCATCATCCCGAAGTTGCCGATCTCCTGGACGTCGGAGAACATCCCGACCTTGCCCTTGAACTTCGGGTCCCACAGGTCCGCGAGGCTCGTGATCTCCCGTCCGGTCTTCGCCGGGTCGTAGGCGATGCCGGTGATCCCGGTCTGGTACGGCACGCTGTAGACGTTGCCGGGGTCGAAGGACTCGTTCTTGTACGCGGCGCCGGCGTTCTTGGCGAAGTTCGGCATCTTGGAGTGGTCCAGCGGCACGAGGTAGCCGAGCTCGGTGAGCTTGGTGAACGACACGCCGTTGGTGATGACCATCAGGTCGTACCCGATCGACTGGTTCGCCTGCAGCTGCGGCTGGATCTTGCCGAACCACGACGGGTCGTCCTGGATGACCTCACGATAGGTCACCGAGATGCCGGTCTCCTTGGTGAACTGCTTGAGCGGCGTACGGCCCTTGTCCATGTACAGCGGCCAGTTGGCGAAGTTCACGTGGCCGTGCTTGGTCTTGCCGTTCCAGTACTTCTGCACGTCGCTCTGCTTCGCCGGGGCGGCCTTCTGGCCCTTGACGCCGCAGGCGGCCAGCCCGAGGCCGGCGCCGGCCAGTCCGAACAGCCGCAGTGCGTCACGCCGGCTCCGCGTCATGCCGCGCAGGAGCTCGGGGTTGATCTCGTTCATGCTGCTCCGATCGCGTAGGAGTGGCGGGGCTCCCAGGAGAGCCAGACGGTGTCCCCGGACGCGGCGACGTCGTCCGCGGACGAGGCGTTCTGCACGAACACCACGACCTCGGCCCCGGTGGACGTGCGGACCGTGTAATTCGTGAAGGTGCCGAGGTAGACGACCTCGGTGACGGTGCCGCGCAGCGCGCAGACGTCCCCGTCCGGAGGGTGCAGCCCGATGGCGATCTTCTCGGGCCGTACGGTGAGCTCGACGTCGCCCGCTGCGGCGGCGCCCGGCACGAGGATCCGCTCGCCGGGTCCCGGCTCGATGACCGCGGTGCCGCCGTCGGTACGGGCGACGGTGCCGGACAGGACGTTGGAGGTGCCGATGAAGCCGGCGACGAAGGCGGTGGCGGGCCGTTCGTAGACCTGGCGCGGCGGGCCGAGCTGCTCGATCACGCCTTCGTTCATGACCGCGATGCGGTCCGACATCGTGAGCGCCTCGCCCTGGTCGTGGGTGACGTAGACGAAGGTGATGCCGACCTCGCGCTGGATGCGCTTGAGCTCGACCTGCATGGCCTGGCGCAGTTTGAGGTCCAGCGCGCCGAGCGGCTCGTCCAGGAGCAGCGCCCGCGGGCGGTTGACCAGCGCGCGGGCCAGGGCGACCCGCTGCTGCTGGCCGCCGGACAGCTCGCGCGGCCGGCGCTTGTCCCGGCCGGCGAGATCGACGATCTCCAGCATCTCCCCGACGCGGCGGGTGACCTCGTCCTTTGGGGTGTTCTTGCGGCGCAGCCCGAACGCGACGTTCTCGAACACGCTCATGTGCGGGAACAGCGCGTAGGACTGGAAGACCATGTTGACGTCGCGGCGGTTCGGCGGCACGCCGACGACGTCGCCGCCGTGCAGGATGATCTGTCCCTCGGTGGGCTCGTCGAACCCGGCGATCATGCGCATCGTCGTGGTCTTGCCGCACCCGGACGGGCCCAGAAGGGAGAAGAACTCGCCCTCGGCGATGGACAGGTCGACGCCCCGTACGGCGGTGACGGTCTCGCCGTGGGACTGGAAGCTCTTGACGACACCGCGCAGCTCGATCGCGGCGACCTTCGCGGCGGTGACGGGCCCGGTCTCGCGCAGCTCGGTCATTCGCCGGCTCCGATGTAGCTCATGACGTGCTTGATCCGGGTGTAGTCCTCGAAGCCGTACATCGACAGGTCCTTGCCGTAGCCGGAGTGCTTGAAGCCGCCGTGCGGCATCTCGGAGACGAAGGGGATGTGGGTGTTGATCCACACGGCGCCGAAGTCGAGCCGCCTGGACATCCGCATCGCGCGCCCGTGGTCCCGGGTCCACACGCTGGCGGCCAGCGCGTACGGCACGCCGTTGGCCATGGCGATCGCCTCGTCCTCGTCGGCGACGCGCTGGACTGTGATGACGGGGCCGAAGATTTCGCTCTGGATCATCTCGTCGCCTTGGCGCAGGCCGGTGACCACGGTGGGGGCGTAGAAGTAGCCGCGGTCGCCGACGCGTTCGCCGCCGGCCACGACCTCGGCGTGGGCGGGCGCCCGGTCGAGGAAGCCGGTGACGCGGTGGAGCTGGTTCGCGTTGTTCAGCGGGCCGTAGAAGGCGTCCTCGTCGGCGGGCGGGCCGACCCGCGTGGCCTTGGCCCGTTCGGCGAGCGCGGCGACGAGGTCGTCGTAGATTCCGGGGGTGGCCAGGACGCGGGTGGCGGCGGTGCAGTCCTGGCCGGCGTTGAAGTAGCCCGCCTCGGCGATGCCCTGGGCGGTCCTGGCGACGTCGGCGTCGTCGAAGACGAGCACCGGCGCCTTGCCGCCGAGTTCGAGGTGGACCTTCTTCAGCGACCCGGCGGCCTGCCGGGCGACCTGCATGCCCGCCCGTACCGAGCCGGTGACCGAGACCATCTGCGGGATCGGGTGGCCGACCAGTTCCTGCCCGGTGTCCCGGTCGCCGCAGACCACGTTGAGCACGCCCGGTGGCAGGAACTCCGCGGCGATCTCGGCGAGCATCAGTGTGGTGACCGGCGTGGTGTCGGACGGTTTGAGCACGACCGTGTTGCCGGCCGCGAGCGCCGGCGCGATCTTCCAGGTCGCCATGACCATCGGGTAGTTCCACGGCGTGACCTGGGCGCAGACGCCGATCGGCTCCCGGCGGATCATCGAGGTGTGGCCGGTCATGTACTCCCCGGCCGAGCGTCCCTCCAGCAGCCGGGCGCAGCCGGCGAAGAACCGGAACTCGTCGACCATGGGGCCGACCTCTTCGTCCCGGGTGAGCTGGAGGGGCTTGCCGGTGTTGCGGCACTCGGCCTGGACGAGGTCCTCGGCCCGGGCCTCGACGGCGTCGGCGATGCGCAGCAGCGCCAGACTTCGCTCGCCGGGGGTGGCGTCGCGCCACTGCTCGAACGCCGTGGCGGCGGCGGTCATCGCCGCGTCGACGTCCGCGGGCCCCGACAGGGGCGCCTGGGCGTACGTCTCGCCGGTGCTGGGATCGATCACGTCGGACGTGCGGCCGTCCTTGGCATCGACGTGCTCGCCGCCCACGAAGTTCCGCAAGGTCACGGTCGGCCTCCGGGGTCTACAGGCTGTGATGTGCCGACCCTGGCAGAACGAAACCCCCAAAACAAGCGATTCCGTTGTTACGAAGAGATTTCACAACGAAATCCTTGACTTCTGGGCCTGATCTGCCACGATGTCGCAGCAAGGAGGCCGCGATGACCGACGATCAAGGCCCCCCGGCACGGCCGGCGGGTAACGGACGGCGCACGGGCAACAACACCCTCGACGAGACGTCCAAGAAGCTGATCGAGCTGCTCCAGGCGGACGGCCGCAGCTCGTACGCCGCGCTGGGCAAGGCGGTGGGCCTGTCCGAGGCCGCCGTGCGGCAGCGCGTCCAGCGGCTGCTGGAGTCCGGCGTCATGCAGATCGTCGCGGTCACCGACCCGCTCTCGCTCGGCTTCTTCCGGCAGGCCATGATCGGCGTCCGTTGCGAAGGCGACCTGCAGAGCGTCGCCGACGCCCTCGCCGGCCTCGACGAGACCGACTACGTCGTGATCACCGCGGGCTCCTTCGACCTGCTGGTCGAGATCGTGTGCGAGAGCGACGACCACCTCCTCGACGTCCTCGGCCGGATCCGGGCGGTGCCCGGCGTCGCCGGCACCGAGAGCTTCGTCTACCTCAAGCTCCGCAAGCAGACCTACGCGTGGGGAACCCGCTGAGAGAAAGCAGAAAGATGAACCTCCAGGACGCCGCCAAGCGCCATCTGTGGATGCATTTCACCCGGATGTCGTCCTACAAGGACGCCGACGTCCCCGTCATCGTCCGCGGAGAGGGCGCCTACGTCTACGACGACAAGGGCCGGCGCTACCTCGACGGCCTGTCCGGCCTGTTCGTGTCCCAGCTCGGCCACGGCCGCCGCGAACTCGCCGACGCCGCGGGCGCCCAGGCCGGAGAACTGGCCTACTTCCCCCTGTGGTCCTACGCCCACCCCGGCGCGATCGAGCTGGCCGAGCGGCTCGCCGCCCTCGCCCCCGGCGACCTAGACCGCGTCTTCTTCACGGCGAGCGGATCCGAGGCCGTCGAGTCGGCGTGGAAACTCGCCCGCAACTACTTCAAGCTGATCGGGCAGCACGGCCGCTACAAGGTGATCAGCCGCGACATCGCCTACCACGGCACCTCCATGGGCGCCCTGTCGATCACCGGCCTCGCCCCGATCAAGCACCCCTTCGAGCCGCTCGTGCCCGGCTCGGTCCGCGTGCCCAACACCAACTTCTACCGCGCGCCCGAGTACGGCGACTCCCCGGAGCGGTTCGGGCGGTGGGCGGCCGACGAGATCGAACGCGCGATCCTGCGCGAGGGCCCCGAGTCGGTCGCCGCCGTCTTCCTCGAGCCGGTGCAGAACGCCGGCGGCTGCTTCCCGCCGCCGCCCGGCTACTTCGAGCGGGTCCGCACGATCTGCGACAAGTACGGCGTGCTGCTGGTCTCCGACGAGGTGATCTGCGCGTTCGGGCGGCTCGGCCACTACTTCGGCGCCGAGCGCTACGGCTACCAGCCCGACATCATCACCTTCGCCAAGGGCGTCACCTCCGGCTACTCGCCGCTGGGCGGCATGATGGTCAGCGACCGGCTCGTCGAGCCGTTCGCCGACGGCCCGGCCACCTTCCTGCACGGCATCACCTTCGCCGGCCACCCGGTCTCCACCGCGGTCGCCCTGGCCAACCTCGACCTGTTCGAGAAGGAGAAGGTCCTCGACCACGTCCGCGACAACGAGGCCGCCTTCCGCACCACCCTGGAGAAGCTGACCGACCTGCCGATCGTGGGCGAGGTCCGCGGCGCCGGCTACTTCTACGGCATCGAACTCGTCAAGGACAAGGACACACGGGAGACCTTCAGCGCCGAGGAGTCCGAGTGGCTGCTGCGCGGGTTCCTGTCCTCGGCGCTGTTCGACGCCGGCCTCGTCTGCCGCGCCGACGACCGCGGCGACCCGGTGATCCAGCTGGCACCGCCCCTGATCTGCGGCCAGGAGCACTTCGATGAGATCGAGCGGATCCTGCGCGAGACGCTGACCGAGGCCTGGTCCCGCCTCTGAGCCGCCCCGCCTGTGGCGCTCCGCGAAGAGCGCCACAGGCGTCCGCGGAGCGAAGGTGCCGTTCGGCGCCGGCGGGGCTCACGGCAGGCGCTTATACAAGAAGCTGCAGTCGCGCGCCACGCCGGACGGATCGGTGGCGTACCCCGGAACGATGCCGTACCGCGTCCAGCCCGCCGCGGCATAGAGGCTCTCGGCGGCGCTGCCGGTCTCGGTGTCCAGGAGCAGGAGCGTCACGCCGAGGTCCGCGGCGGCCTGCTCGGCGGTGGTCAGCAGGGCCCGGCCAGCCCCCGGCCCCGCGCGTCGCGATGGACCATCAGTTTGACCACCTCGGCGCGGTGCCGGCCGTTCGGCTTGGATTCCACGGCGAGACCGACGGTCCCGTCGAGACCCCGTGGACCGGGGCAGGCCCAGACGAGCAGGCTCCCATCGGCCACGGCCGCGGTGCGCGCCCGCCACCAGTCGAGCGCGGCGCCGCGCCCGAACGGCCGAACGAAACCGAGCGAGTGGCCGCCGGCGACGGCATCCAGGAGCAGGTCGGCCAGGTCCGGAGTGCGTGCGGTGAACTCAGCGGCGGACAGGCGGGCGATGGCGTGCACCGGAAGAACTCCCGAGGTGGGGACGACTGGTCTCGGCACGGCCGCGACCCTATCGACGCCCACCGGGCCGGTCGACCGAATAAGCCACCGCCCGGGGCGGTCCGGCGACGCCCCGTGATTCCGCCAGATCTAGTCGCCGGTCGTGCCGTCGAGCATCTCGCGCAGGATGTCCAGATGGCCGTTGTGGCGGGCCGTCTCCTCGGTGAGGTGCAGGAGGATCCAGCGCAAGTCGACGTGGAGGCCCTTGCGGATGGCTCGCTGTGCCTGCTTGTCCAGGTCGTTCGCGGCGACAAGTTCGCGGTAGCGGGCGCTCTGCTCGGCGTACTCATCGAGCAACTGCGTGAGCGGGAAGTCGACGGCGATACGCATCTCGCGGTCGGGGTCCTCCTCGGTCCAGGGGCCCCGGTCTTCCTCGCCGAGGAAGACCACCTGGAACCAGTAGTACTCGACCCAGCGGAGGTGGTTGATCACTCCGCTCATGGTCATCAGCGGTGAGCCCGGCAGGAGCGCCTTGCGTGCGTTCTCCGCAGAGACGCCTTCACATTTGGCGCGGGCGGTGTCACGTGCGTAGTCGAGAAACGTGGTGAGCTGGGTGCGCTCGTCCCAGGCAGACGGTGTGTCATCGATTCTTGTCATCTCGCGAAGCGTCCTCCATCACCCCGACCCATGTCGAGGGGATTATCGACGGCCCTAACCTGATTCACCCAGCTTCTTGTCCGGCAGGTCGATACAGCGATTCGGCCCGGTGGGCCGACCACACGACGGAGGTTCCATGCGTTCGATCTCAAGTGGCCGCCACCATGCCACGTTCGAATTCGGCGAGCTGCAGGTGATCTCGTTGCGAGATGGGTACATCGACATGCCGCCGACACGGCTCCGCGACGAGGACGGGTGCGCGCTCACTGAACTGCCGGCCGCCGTCCCGCTGGTCGGCGGCAACCTGCGGCTGGCGGTCAACGCCTTCTTCGTCACCGACGGCACGCGGTCGGTTCTCATCGACACCGGCGCGTCCAACGCGTGGCACGACCCCACCATGGGATTGATCTACGACGCGCTCGACGAAGCGGGGATCGACCGCGCGCAGGTCACCGATGTGGCCATCACCCACAGGCACGTAGACCACGTGGGCGGCCTGATCGCGCCGGACGGCTCAGAGGCGTTCGCCGGACTCGAGCGCGTGTGGATCGGCGCGGGCGACACCTCGGTGTTCACGGGCCGGCTCGAGCCGATCCGCGACCGGGTCGTCCCCGTGTCGGAGCAGGTCGCGATCAACGACTGGACCACCGCGATCCCGACACCGGGCCACACACCCGGTCACATCGTCTACGAGGTCAGGAGCGGTGCCGGCCGCCTTCTCGTCTGGGGCGACACCATTCACGTTCCCACGCTCCAATTCGATCAGCCGAACGTGGCCTGGGAGTTCGACGGCGACCAGCCCCAGGCCCGCGCCGCGCGAGCGGCGCTCCTCGAGCGGCTGACCCGGCCACATCACTTCGTGGCCGGCGCCCACCTCGACTCACCCGGCATCGCCCGCGTCACCCCGTCCGGCGACGGTTATGCGCTGGAGTACCTCGCACCCCCGATCGGCTGATCGAGCCTGCCGGCGGGGGTCCCGCGCGGGCGCCGGCCCGGCCGGGTCACCAGTGCGCGGGGCGGGCCGGCGCGGACGGCAGGCGTGTGGCGTCATCGCCGCGGGCCGCGTTGACCTGCGCCTGGGTCAGGAAGATCGCGCCGGTCAGGTCCGCTCCCCGCAGGTCGGTGTCGCGCAGGTCGGCGCCGATCAGGTCGGCCGTCCGCAGGTCGGCGTTCCGCAGGTCCGCGGCGATGAGGTAGGCGCCGCGCAGATCGGCGCCGCGAAGGTCCGCGCCGCGCAGCCGCGCCCCGATGAGGTCGGCGCCCCGGTGATTCTTCCGCCGGCCCGGCACCCCGGCTCGTACGAGTTCGCTGGCGCGCGTCAGGAGCGGATTGACCCGGTCCCGCTGCGCGGCGACGTCCACGCCTGCCAGCTCCGCGGCGTCCGCGCGGGTGAGACGGTCGAGATCCGTCAGGGCCCGGCGCAGCTCACCGTGGACCGGGCGGGCGGCCGGCAGGGCGAGCGCCTCGGTCAGGTACCACAGGATCTCGTGGAGCTGCCGCATGACGGCGAACACCGCGAACATCCGCCGTGCGGTGCCGGGCGACTCCCGCCAGTCCTGCCCGGCGAAGGTGACCTGGCAGACCTGCTGCCCGGCGCCGAAGCAGTCGAAGACGGTGCAGCCGGAGAAGCCCTTGCTCCGCAGGTCGGCGTGGATGCCACAGCGGAAGTCGGCGTTCAGGTTGGGGCAGGGCCGCCCGGCGTCCTTGTCGATGGCGAAGCCGGCCGAGGCCGCGAACGGCAGCGCCACGCAGCACAGCCCCTGGCATCGGCCGCAGTCGGCGCGCAGCTCCGAGCCGGCGGGGGTGAGCGGGATGGTCTGACGTTCGCGGGGCAACGGCGTGTTCTTCCTGGTTCGGTTCGGCGCCGGGCGCGAGACCCGGCACGGACCTCGATTATCCGGTCCCGGGCGCCGTGCGATCGCCCGGGACCGGTCCCCGGGCGGCGTGTGACCGCCCGGGAGCAGGCGCCGGCGTCGTGCGATCACCCGGTACGGGTGCCGGGGCCCGCGTGCCGCGCAGCGTTCATAGGCGTTCGACGACGGTCGCGTTGGCGAGGCCGCCGGCCTCGCACATCGTCTGCAGCCCGTAGCGCCCGCCGCGCTGTTCAAGGACCGACAGCAGCGTGGTCATCAGCCGGGCGCCGCTGGCTCCCAGCGGGTGCCCCAGGGCGGTCGCCCCGCCGTTGACGTTGACCTTGGCCGGGTCGGTGCCGGTCTCGGCGAGCCAGGCGAGCACGACGCTGGTGAACGCCTCGTTGACCTCGAACGCGTCGATCTCCGCCAGGGACAGGCCCGCGCGGTCGAGGACCTTGCGCGTCGCGGGGATGACGCCGGTGAGCATGAGCAGCGGGTCGTCGCCGACCACGGCGAAGGAGTGCAGGCGGGCCCGGGGCCGCAGCCCGAGCCGCCGCGCGGTCTCGCTGCTGGTGATGAGCACGGCGGCGGCGCCGTCGTTGACCGGTGAGGAGTTGCCCGCGGTGACGCGCCAGTCGATGGCGGGGAAGCGCTCCTGCCAGATGCCGGCGCGGAACGCCGGCCGCAGGCCGGCCAGGATCTGCGGCGTCGTGCCCGGCCGTACGGACTCGTCATGGGTGACCGGTACGAGCGTGCCGTCGGCCGCGGGCGCCTTGACGGGGGAGACCTCGCCGGCGAAGCGGCCCTCATCCCACGCCCGCGCGGCGCGGTGGTGGCTCTCGGCGGCGAAGGCGTCCAGCCGTTCCCGGGACAGGTTCCAGCGCTGGGTGATCAGCTCGGCGCTGACGCCCTGCGGTACGAGGCCGCCGGCGTACCGTTCGGCCACCCCCGCGCCGAGGAAGTCGCGTCCGGCGGTCTGGCTGCCGATCGGCACGCGGCTCATCGACTCGACGCCGGAGGCGATCACCACGTCGTACGCGCCGCTGATCACGCCCTGGGCGGCGAAGTGGATCGCCTGCTGGCTGCTGCCGCACTGACGGTCCACCGTGACGGCGGGCACCGACTCCGGCAGCCCGGCCGCCAGCGCCGCCCACCGCGCGGTGTTGCCGCTCTGCTCGCCGATCTGGCCGACGGCTCCGCTGATGACGTCGTCCACGGCGGCCGGGTCGATGCCGGTGCGTTCCAGCAGCGACCGGATCGCGTGCGCGTGCAGGTCGACGGGGTGCATCCCCGACAGGGCGCCGCCCGGTTTGCCCTTGCCGATCGGCGTGCGGACCGCGTCGACGATGACCGCGTCGTTCATGAGCCTTCTCCTCACTCGCCACGACTGCTACTGACGGGTATAGCGTGCAAAGTTGGATTTCACAACCCAGTGGTCGCGGGCGTCGCCGCACCGGGGTAGGTTGGTCTTCAGGACCGGCCGGTGCGCCGGCGGCGCCGAGCGAGGAGGGCAGCCCCGTGGCCGTACGCGGCCGTCAGTGTTCGATCGCCGACGCGCTGGCCGTGATCGGCGAGAAGTGGAGCCTGCTCGCCCTGCGCGAGATCCTGCTCGGCGAGCGGCGGTTCGACCAGATCGCCCGCAACACCGGCGCCAGCCGCGACATCCTCGCCGCGCGGCTGCGGACGCTGGTCGCGGCCGGGGTACTGACCAGACGCCAGTACGAAGCGCACCCGCCGCGCTATGAGTACGTGCCCACCGAGGCCGGGCGGGCGCTCCAGCCCATCCTGCTGAACCTGATGGACTGGGGCGACCGGTACGTCACCGACGGCCCGCCGCCGACGGTCTGGCGGCACTCCTGCGGAGCCGACCTGCACCCCGAGACGGTGTGCGCCCACTGCGGCGAGCCGGTGACGGAGGAAGGTCTCAGCGCGGTCCGCCTCGGCCCCGTACGGTGACGGCGGCTCGCGTTCCGTCGCCGGTGCGACCGGCCCTCCACTCGGGGCCGTGCGACCAGCCGCCACCGCAGGCGTCCGTCCCGCTTGACCTCTTGCGCGTCAGTCCGGCAGCCAGTGCAGCTCGTGCGCCAGGGCTTTGGCGACGGCACGGATGCGGCGGTGCAGCGGCGACTGCTCGCGTGGGAGGACCAGGTGGATCGTCAAGCTGGGCGCGCCCCGCAGCGGTCGCCAGGTGAGACCGGCCGGTTGTACCGTGACCGCGGCCTCTCCGGCCGGGGCGAGGGTGACCCCGTCGCGCAGGTCGCGCTGAGACATGTCGAAAGAGACCGCGGGCGTGTGGAATCGGGGGTGTGGCCGGGTGTCTCGGAACAGTGCGGACAGCTGATCGTGGATCACGGGGTTGGCCGCACGGTCCGGGAGTCGCAGCGGATACGCGGCCGCGTCGGCGATCTCGATCTCCGGATTTTCGGCCAGCGGATGGTGCTGCGCCAGCTGGACCCCGATGCGCGCACGCCGCAGCAGGAACCGGCGCACGCCACTGCCCGGCTGTTCACCGCGGGTGATCCCGGCGTCGATGCGGCCGTCGCCGACCGCGGGGAGATCTCCGGTGTCGCCATCGGGACCGCGCCGACCTCGAGTCCGCTGTTGCCGCGAATCAGCCTGTCCACCAGGGCCGGTACCATCCCGTACCGGTCTTTCCCTCGATCGCACATCAAGCCCTAACCTGCGCATATGACGATTCAACCGACCGCAATACCCGTCGCTTGGATCGACCGATCTGAGGGCCGATTCGAAGCCGGACGCGTCCGGCCGAACACAGGAGGTTTCCATGGCTAAGGGCTACTGGGTCAGTGTCTACCCCGCCATTTCCGACCCTGAGGAGCTGACCGCCTACGGCGAGCTGGCCCGTCCGGCCGTCCAGGCCGGGGGCGGGCGCGTCCTGTCCCGTGGCGGTCGAGTCGTCGCCCATGAGGCCGGAATCACGCAACGCGTCGTTCTGGTGGAGTTCGACAGCTTTGAACAGGCCGTCGCGGCATACGAGAGCGAGGCATACCAGAAGGCGCTGGTCGCCCTCCCCGACGGCGTCGAGCGCGACTTCCGCATCGTCGAAGGCATCGACTGACCTAGGTCCAGGCGGATCTTCACCGAAGATCCACCATCTCGGTTTCCGCTGGTGCATGTCAGGCGTTGTGCAGCGGCGATGGACGGCGAGGCGCGTCAGAGGCGTGTGGCCGTGCGGATCAGCCCGGCGAGGGCGAGGGAGCGGCTGTGCGCGGGCCAGGCGATGTGGGTGACGACGGGAGGTGCGTCGGTCAAAGGGACGGCGGCGTGCTCGGCCCACAGCCAGGCGCGGGCCGACTCGGGGAAGACGGCCACGGTGCGTCCGAGGGCGATCAGCTGGGCCAGCTGCGTCTGGTCGTGGATCTCGGGGCCCGGGCCGGGTGGGTACACGCCGTCGCGGGACCAGCGGGCGAGCGGAAGATCGGGGATGTCGCTGACGTCGGCCAGGGACAAGGTGCTCCGCGCGGCGAGCGGATGCCCGGCGGGCAGGATGGCGACCTGCCCCTCGGTCATCAGTTCCTCGCTGTCGAACCCGGCGAGGGAGTTGAACGGCGTGTGCATGAGCGCCACGTCGGCGCGGCCGTCGCGCAGCATCCCTTCCTGCTCACACGTGCCGCTCGGCAGCACCTCGATCTCGGCGGCGTCGGGCTCGGCCGCGTAGGCGTCGAGGAGCTTGTGCAGCAGCTCGTGAAACGCGCCGGCCTTCACCGCCAGCACCAGGCGGTTGCGGGGGCCGCCCGAGCTGTCGGCGCCACCGGCGCGACGGGTGCGGCGAGCGGCGGCGGTGGCCGCGTCGAGGGCGGCGCGGCCCTCGTGCAGCAGCATCTCTCCGGCGCCGGTCAGGGAGACGCCGCGGCGGTTGCGTTCCAGCAGACGGACGCCGAGGCGCCGCTCGAGCTGCTGGATCGCCCGGGACAGCGGTGGCTGGGCCATGCCGAGGCGCTCGGCGGCACGGCCGAAGTGCAGTTCCTCTGCGACGGCTATGAAGTACCTCAGCTCGCGGGTCTCCAAGTCGTCCATGGCCACAGCATAGCCCGGTGATACCTACCGGGTATGACAGGGCACTGGATCGGTATTGGCTGCGCGGCTCGTCCGCGAGCCAGCATCGACGGCATGAGCGAAACCGTGAACACGCCCTCGTCACTGACCGGTGGAACCTGGACCCTGGGCGACCTGACCGTCACCCGGGTCGGCTACGGCGCCATGCAGCTCGCCGGCCCCGGAGTGATGGGCCCGCCCGCTGATCACGACGGCGCGCTCGCCGTCCTGCGCGAGGCCGTCGGCCTCGGCATCACCCACATCGACACCGCCGACGCCTACGGGCCGCACATCACCAACCGGCTGATCCGCGAGGCGCTGCACCCCTATCCCGCGTCGCTGCACCTCGTGACCAAGGTCGGCGCGACCCGGGACGAGCAGGGAGGCTGGCCCCCGGCCCGCAAGCCCGACGACCTGCGCCGGGCCGTCGACCACAACCTGGAGAACCTCGGCCTCGAGACGCTGGACGTGGTCAACCTCCGGCTCGGCGACGCCCAGGGCCCCCAGCCCGGCTCGGTCGCCGAGGCGTTCGAGACCCTCGTCGAACTCCAGCGGCAGGGCCTGATCCGGCACCTCGGCGTGAGCAACGCGACGGCCGAGCAGGTCGCCGAGGCACGCGCCATCGCGCCGATCGTGTGCGTGCAGAACATGTACAACCTCGCCCACCGCCAGGATGACGAGCTGATCGACGAGCTCGCCGAGCAGGGCATCGCCTACGTGCCCTTCTTCCCGCTCGGCGGCTTCACCCCACTGCAGTCCTCGGCGCTCACGGCCGTGGCCTCCCGGCTGGACGCCACGCCGATGTCGGTCGCCCTGGCCTGGCTGCTGCGGCGGTCGCCGAACATTCTGCTGATCCCCGGCACCTCGTCGGTGGCACACCTGCGCGAGAACGTCGCCGGCGCGGGACTCCCGCTCTCCGACGAGGATCTCGCCGAACTGGACAAGATCGGCCGCTAGGTGTCCTGAGTGACATCGGGCTTCGGCCGGCCAGGGAACCCGTTGGCGGTGCCGTGATGGGGGCGTCGTCCGGGGTGACGCCGTGCCGGTCCTGCACCGGGCAGGCGCCCTCCGGCTCGACGGTGCGTGATCACCACCGGAAACGGGTTCCGTCTCGTGGAGGTGATGGGCCCGCCGCCGGGTGGAGGCCCGGCTCCCCGGCCGGTCCCGCTCCGCCGACCGCATGGGCTCGGCGGAGCGGAACTCGGCCTTCCCTGGAGGAGCCGGGCGGGCTGCTCCGGCCGGGAGCCAGGGTCAGAAGAGGGGGAGGCTCGGCGGTTGGTAGTTGTCGGTGCCGGTCGCCCAGAGCGGGCCGCCGTCAGCGGCGTAGATCACCAGGTTCTTGTCGGCCTGGAGGACGAGCCTCGCCCCGGGGTTGCCGTCCGTTCCGGACGCCCAGACCGGATTGCCGTCACGGTCGTAGACCACGAGGTTGCCGTCGGGCTGGAACACGGCGCGGCCCCCGCGGGCGCGCGGCCCCGTGCTCCACAACGGGCCGCGGTCGCCGACCAGTGAGAGGATGCCCGCCTGGTCCATGGAGAGGGCGAGGTTCTTCGTCTTAACCCCGCCTGGATAGCGGTTCCCGTACGTCCCGAAGGAGAACTCGTGCGGGGCCAGGACCACGAGGGCGTCCGGGCCGGACCCGTCCGGTTTCTCCGGCCCGGCCAGTTGCGGCCCGGGGGCCATCTCGCGCGTGAGGTCGTCGGGGGATGGATAGGATACGAGCTCGATGCCCGTCGGCGCCTGTCCGCCGCCGAACGTCGACGAGGTCCGGCTCGCCGTGTCGCGATGGGATCCGGTTCCGGTCAGCAGGATCACACCGGTCAGCAGGGCGATACCGCCGGCCGCCGCGGCCGCGAGGACCGGACGCCTCGCGATCGGCCGCACCGGCGAGGGCCCACGGCCCACGCCGCGGCCGGGCGGCTCATTCCCCCCCGCGAGGAAGCCGGGACCCGGCGTCGGATCCCCGGCCGTGCCAGGGCGTCCGGCAGGGTGGATCGTTTCTTTTTTCATGATCCATATTCAATCGCGGCGCGAGCACCTGGCAAAGGCCGCCGACGGTTGTGCCGGTGACCGTCCGGCGAATTCGTGGTGACCGAACCGTTCACGGTAAAGTTGAATATTCAACCAGCAGGGAAGGGTCGCGTCATGCAGTTCGGGATCTTCACGGTCGGCGACGTCACGCCCGATCCGACCACCGGCAGGACGCCGAGTGAGCACGAGCGGATCACGGCGATGGTGAGGATCGCGCTGAAGGCCGAGGAGGTCGGCCTGGACGTGTTCGCCACCGGCGAGCACCACAACCCGCCGTTCGTGCCCTCGTCCCCGACGACGATGCTGGGCCACATCGCGGCGCGGACCGAACGGCTGATCCTGTCGACCGCGACCACGCTGATCACCACCAACGATCCGGTGAAGATCGCCGAGGACTTCGCGATGCTCCAGCACCTGGCCGGCGGGCGCGTCGACCTGATGCTGGGCCGCGGCAACACCGGTCCGGTCTACCCCTGGTTCGGCCAGGACATCCGCCAGGGCGTCCCCCTGGCCATCGAGAACTACGCGCTGCTGCACCGGCTGTGGCGCGAGGACGTCGTCGACTGGAAGGGCCGCTTCCGCACCCCGTTGCAGGGGTTCACCAGCACGCCCCGGCCCCTGGACGGGATCCCGCCGTTCGTCTGGCACGGCTCGATCCGCAGCCCTGAGATCGCCGAGCAGGCCGCCTACTACGGCGACGGCTTCTTCGCCAACAACATCTTCTGGCCCAAGGAGCACTTCCAGCGGCTCATCGGCCTGTACCGGGAGCGCTACGCCCACTATGGCCACGGCACCCCTGAACAGGCGATCGTCGGCCTGGGCGGGCAGGTGTTCATGCGCCGGAACTCCCAGGACGCCGTACGCGAGTTCCGTCCCTACTTCGACAACGCCCCCGTGTACGGGCACGGCCCGTCGCTGGAGGAGTTCATGGACGAGACGCCGCTGACCGTCGGCAGCCCCCAGCAGGTCATCGACAAGACCCTGACCTTCCGCGAGCACTTCGGGGACTACCAGCGCCAGCTGTTCCTCATCGACCACGCAGGGCTGCCCCTCAAGACGGTCCTGGAGCAGCTGGACCTGCTCGGCGAGGAGGTCGTCCCGGTACTGCGCAAGGAGTTCGCCGCGCGCCGGCCCGCCGGGGTTCCCGACGCGCCCACCCACGCCTCACTGCTGGCCGCCCGCGACACCGAGACCCCGGCGGAGACGGCCCGATGAGCACCGTCCCGCCCGTTCCCTCCGCTGGTGAGGAAGGACGCGTGAGCGAGCGGTTCGGCGAGCACGGCACCCCCCACGAAAAGAGCCGCGCCGACCCGCTGCGCGTGGTCGCGGTCGCGGCGGGCCTGGGCACCCCCTCCTCGACTCGACTGCTGGCCGACCGCCTCGCCGCGGCCACCCGCGACCACCTGACCGAGGCCGGGCACCCCGCCGAGGTCACGGTGGTCGAGCTGCGCGACCTGGCCACCGACATCGCGAACGCCATGGTCACCGGGTTCCCCGGGACCCGGCTGCGCACGACGATCGAGGCGGTCACCGGCGCGGACGGCCTGATCGCGGTCAGCCCGATCTTCTCGGCCTCCTACAGCGGGCTGTTCAAGTCGTTCTTCGACGTGATCGACAACACCGCCCTCGCCGGACGCCCCGTCCTGATCGCCGCGACCGGCGGCACCGCCCGTCACTCGCTCGCCCTCGAGCACGCGCTGCGGCCGCTGTTCACCTACTTGCGCGCGATCGTGGTCCCCACCGCGGTGTACGCCGCGCCGGAGGACTGGGGCACCGGCGGCGACGGCGCCGGCGACCTGGCGGCCCGGATCGGCCGGGCGGCGGGCGAGCTGGCCGCCCTGATGGGCCACCGCCCTCCCGCCTCCCCGGCGCAGGAGACCGTCGTGCCGTTCGAGGACCAGTTGGCGGCGCTGCGCCCGGACTGAGTCCCGCCGTGACTCAGTCCGGCACGACCTGGTTCTTGCCCAGGACCCGTACGCCGCTGGCCGTGACGGTGAAGTGCTCCCGGTCGTAGTCCTCGTCGACGCCGATCCGGGCGCCATCGGGGATGACGACGTTCTTGTCGATGATGGCGTTCCGGACGACGGCGCCGCGCCCGACCCGTACGCAGTCCATCAGGACCGAGTCGTGCACGGACGCGCCGGCGTCGACGTAGACACGGGGCGACAGGATCGAACGCTCGGCCACCCCGCCGGCGAGGATGACGCCGGGGGAGACCATCGAGTCGACCGCGTACCCGCGCCGGCCCTCCTCGTTGAACACGAACTTGGCCGGCGGCAGCGGGTCGTGACCGGTGTAGATCGGCCACTCCTGGTTGTACAGGTTGAACACCGGGTGGATCGAGATCAGGTCCATATGCGCCTCGTAGAAGGCGTCCAGGGTCCCCACATCACGCCAGTACCCGCGGTCACGGTCGGTGGAGCCGGGCACCTCGTTGTCGGCGAAGTCGTAGACCTGCGCGCGGCCGGCCTTGACGAGCTTGGGGATGATGTTCCCGCCGACGTCGTGCTTGCTGGACAGGTCGGCGGCGTCCTCCTTCACCACGTCGACGAGGACCTGGGTGTCGAAGACGTAGTTGCCCATCGAGGCGTAGACCTGGTCGGGCGCGTCCGGCAGGCCCACCGCGTCCTTGGGCTTCTCCCGGAACGCCGCCACGCCGACACCGTCCGGCCCGGTCTCGATCACCCCGAACTGGTCGGCGAGAGAGAGCGGCTGGCGGATGGCGGCGATGGTGACCCCCGCGCCGGACGCGATGTGCTGCTCGACCATCTGCCGAGGGTCCATGCGGTAGATATGGTCTGCGCCGAAGACGATCACGTGGTCGGGCCGCTCGTCCTCGATCAGGTTGAGGTTCTGCAGGATCGCGTCGGCCGAGCCGGCGAACCACCGGGGTCCCAGGCGCTGCTGGGCGGGCACGGGTGTCACGTAGTTGCCCAGCAGCGTCGACATCCGCCACGTACGGGACACGTGCCGGTCCAGACTGTGGCTCTTGTACTGCGTCAGCACCACGATCTTGAGGTAGCCGGCGTTCGCCAGGTTGGACAGCACGAAGTCGATCAGCCGGTACATTCCACCGAAGGGCACCGCGGGCTTGGCCCGGTCGGCCGTCAGCGGCATCAGCCGCTTGCCCTCCCCGCCCGCCAGCACCATCGCCAGGACATGAGGTCTCGCCATGGCCAGACCTTAGCCCTCCCACCAGCGTTGAAACAGGACGAGGAGGCATATTCGGCACTACGCTGCCGGGCATGCGCGTCGACCTGCTCACCCGTGAATACCCGCCGGACGTCTACGGAGGCGCCGGAGTCCACGTCGAGTACCTGGCCCGGGAGCTGCGCCGGCTGTGCGACCTGCGGGTCCACTGCTTCGACGGCGAACGCGCCGAGCCCGGGGTGACCGGCTACCGCGTTCCCGCGCCGCTGCAGGCGGCGAACCCGGCCCTGCAGACCCTCGGCGTCGACCTGGAGATGGCCGCCGGCGCCGGGGGAGCGGACCTGGTCCACAGCCACACCTGGTACGCGAATCTCGCCGGGCACGTCGCCAAGCTCCTGCACGGCATCCCGCACGTGGTCACCACCCACAGCCTCGAGCCGCTGCGGCCCTGGAAGGCCGAGCAGCTCGGCGGCGGGTACGCGATCTCCTCCTGGGCCGAGCGCACCGCGATCCTGGCCGCCGACGCGATCGTCGCCGTCTCCGAGGGCATCCGCCGCGACGTGCTCACCTGCTACCCCGAGGTCGACCCCGCCCGGGTCACGGTCCTGCACAACGGCATCGACACCGACGAGTACGCCCCGGACCGGGGCACCGGCGTGCTCACCCGCCACGGCATCGACCCCGACCGCCCCTCCGTGGTGTTCGTCGGGCGCATCACCCGCCAGAAGGGCCTGCCCTACCTGCTGCGCGCCGCGCGCTCCTTCGATCCGGCCGCACAGCTCGTGCTGTGCGCCGGGGCACCCGACACCCCGGAGATCTCCGCGGAGGTCGAGGGTCTCGTCGAGGAGCTGCGCCGCGAGCGCGGCGGGATCGTCTGGATCGAGCAGATGCTGCCCCGCCCCGAGGTCGTGCAGATCCTCAGCCACGCGACCGTGTTCGTCTGCCCGTCGGTGTACGAGCCGATGGGCATCGTCAACCTGGAGGCCATGGCCTGCGAGGCGGCCGTCGTCGCCACCGCGACCGGTGGCATCCCCGAGGTCGTCGCCGATGGCGAGACGGGCCTGCTCGTCCCGATCGAGCAGGCCGCCGACGGCACCGGCACGCCCGTGGACCCCGACCGCTTCGCCGCCGACTTCGCCGAACGCGTGAACGCGCTGCTCGCCGACCCCGGACGCGCCGCCGCGATGGGTGAGGCGGGCCGCCGCCGGGCGATCGAGCACTTCTCCTGGTCCCAGATCGCCCGCCGCACCCACGACCTGTACGCCGGGCTCCGGTGACACCGGCGTCACCCCGGTGACGCCCGCGGGCCCGGCGGCCGGCGGCCTTCCGCCGCTCCGGTCACCGGCCCCGCCGGCCCCGGGAACGGCCGCCGCGCCCGGCAAGGGCGCACCGGTCACAGGGCGTACCGGTCACGCCGCGCGTTTACGTGATTACCCGGATCCGGAAGTGCCCTTCTGCCGTGGACACTTGCGATGTCCCCGGCAGAAGGGCGGTCGACGATGAACGGCATCGGGGGAGTCATCCTGGAATGCCCACAGCCACGGCCTGAACCACGGATGGTGACGGCCCGGCCCGAACCTCTCCTGCGCCCCTACGTGGCGGGATACGCCGGCCTTCGCGTCGACGCGGCCCGGCCGCTGAGCGGACGCGCCGTGGCGACCTGCGCGGTCACGATTTTCCTCGACTTCACCGTCTCCGTCCGGCTGATCACCACGACCGAGCGGCCCCGCCGGGTCCAGGCCTCGCATGTCACCGGCCCGCACGACCGGCCGGTCCTGTTCGAGCAGCACAGCCACCACCGGGGGATGGCCGTCGCACTCACCCCGCCCGGGGCGTACGCGCTGTTCGGCGTGCCGATGCGGGAGCTGAGCAACACCACCGTGGACCTGGCCGACCTGCTGGGACGCCGCGCCGAGCACCTCACCGAACGACTTCACGCGGCGCCCGACTGGGCGACGCGGTTCGCGCTGCTGGACCGCCTGCTGCCCGCCTGGTTCCGCGCCGGACCGCAGGCGGCACCCGCCGTGCTGCGCGCCTGGCGGCTGCTGCGGCGCAGCGGCGGTGCGGTGAGCGTCGCCGCCCTGGCCGAGGAGGTCGGCGTGACCCGCCGCTACCTGGAGATGCGCTTCGCCGAACAGATCGGCCTGCCGCCCAAGACGACGGCCCGGCTCCTGCGTTTCGAGCGGTCCGCGCGCCTGCTCACCGCCTTCCCCGGCCCGCCGCCGGCGCGGATCGCCGGGATGTGCGGCTACGCGGACCAGGCCCACCTCACCCGGGAGTTCCGCAGGCTCGCGGGCCGCACGCCCACCGGGCTCCGCGCCGAGCACGCCGCCGCGACCACGTACCGCTGATCACGCATCGCACTCACTCGCACACGCTTCGCATTCGTTCAAGACCCTGCCCAGGGGCCGCTCGTAGCGTCTGAGGTGCAATCCCCACCCGGACGAAAGGGTCCGCTCATGCGAATACCGAAGATCACGGCGGCGGCCATCGTCGCCGGCACTCTGGTCACCGGCGGCGTCACGCTCGCGTCCACCGCGAGCGCCGCGACGGCCGGCACCCGGGGGACGGTCACGCTCCGCTGCGACCACCCCTGCAGCAACCCGCCGGGGCCCGGCTGGCGTTACATCGACAACTACTTCTGGGCCAGCAGCTGCATCGACGTCGGCAACCGCGGCGTCAACAACCGCTCCTGGTCCAAGTACCAGTGCAAGGGCGACACCTGGACGAACTACGACCTCTGGGTGATCTGACCCTGACCCGGTGCCGGCCGGGCGCCCCCCTCGGCGCCCGGCGGCCACCGGCGGCGACGGCCGCGCCGGGTCACCCGGCGGCGCGGTCGCTCACCGGGCAGGGCGCCACGGGCACCGGTACGGCCGCCACCGACCGGGCCGCCCGCGCCCGCAGCGCACCGGACACCGCGGCCGTCAGGGCCAGCGCGATGACCACGACGCCGTAGGCGGTGGCGGTCGCCCGCAGACCGAACGACGGCACCGCGGCTCCCGCGACAACGGCGGGCACGCTGAAGCCCAGATAGCTGACCACGTACACCGCGGCGAACAGCTCCGCCCGCCGGTCCGGGCCGGCCAGCGCCGCCACGGACCGGAACGCCCCGAGGAAGGCGCCGCCGAAGCCGCAGCCGGCGACGGCCGTGGCGGTGAAGAACAGCGGCGTCGAGGCGGTGCCCAGCGCCAGGAGCGTGCCGCCGGTTCCGGCGGCCAGCGCCACCGACCCGGCGACCATGACGCGGTGCGGCGCCCGGTCGCGGACGAGTACCGAGGTCACGGCGCCGGCGCCGGTGAGGGTGGTGACGACGAGCCCGCCGACCAGATGGTCGCCGATGTGCAGGACACCGGCCGTGAGCGAACCGCCCAGGGACAGGTACAGCCCGCCCATCGCCCAGGTCGCCACGAGGCAGGGCGCGGCCGCCAGGAACGCCGCGCGGGCCGTGACGGGCACCGCCGCGCGGGGCCGCAGGGACGCCAGCGCACCCGGGCGCGGGACCACCAGGTCCGGCAGGAAGGCCACCACGGCCGCCAGCGCCAGGAACGCCGCGGTGAGCAGGACGAACACCAGGGTCGTCGGGCCCGGGGCGTACTGAACGAGCGCGCCGGCGCCCAGCGCCCCGGCGGCCAGG
The DNA here is from genome assembly GCF_024055725.1 of Actinoallomurus spadix. Classification (GTDB taxonomy): domain Bacteria; phylum Actinomycetota; class Actinomycetes; order Streptosporangiales; family Streptosporangiaceae; genus Actinoallomurus; species Actinoallomurus spadix. Next base: position 457,054 of record NZ_JAMXMX010000001.1, read on the forward strand.
CCCAGGGTGGGGGCCACGCTGTTGACCAGCGACCCCAGCCGCGCGCCGGGCTGCAGGTCGACCAGGCCGGCGCTGATGGCCCCGGTCGCGGCGCCGGTCGCCAGGCCCTGCACGGTGCGGGCGGCCAGGAGCGTCCCGACGTCCCCGGCGGTCAGGAACAGGACCATCGCGGTGGTCTCGGCCAGCAGGGCACCGATCAGGACGGGCCGGCGGCCGAGGAAGTCCGACAGGCCGCCGACGGTGAGCAGCGCGATCAGCAGGGCGAGGGCGTAGACGGCGAACACGAGCGTGAGGGTGGTCACCGAGAACCCCCACCGGTGCTGGTAGACGACGTACAGCGGGGACGGGGCGCTCGCGGCCACCGTGAAGGTGAGCAGGGTGGCGCCCAGCAGCCAGAACCCCGCCCTGTGCGGCAGGCGCAGGGCCGCCGGTGACCCGGCGCGGTCGTCTGGGGGCATGGTGAGCTCCTCCGATAGTTCCATGATTTTCGAACTATTCGGAGGTTATCCCACCGGGCCTAACTGTTCAACTATTATCGAACCATGCCTGGATCCACCCGTGAGCTCCCTCATCCCGACGCGGCGGACCTCCTCCTGACCGACGTGCTGTTCGCGCTCAGCGATCCGGCGCGACTGGAGATCACCCGCCGGCTCGCCGAAGGCCCCCTGGAGGTCGCGGCCTGCCAGCCCACCGGCGGGGACATCCCCAAATCGACCCTGTCGCACCACCTGAAGACGCTGCGGGAGGCCGGCGTCGTCCGCAACGTCCCGCACGGCCGGCAGCGTTACGTCAGCCTCCGCCGCGACGACCTGGAGCAGCGATTCCCCGGCCTGCTCAGCGCCGTCCTGCACGCCACCCCGGCCGGCGAGCAGTCCGCGGCCCGGGCCGCTAGTGACGCCACCGCGGGCCCCGGCCCGGGCCCGGCGCAGCGTTAACATCGCAGGTCACGCCATCGCCGACGGAAGGACCACCCTGCCGTGTCCACGCCCGACTCTCCGATCCCGCGCTTCCACCTGGCCATGCCCGTCGACGACCTGGACGCCGCCCGGACCTTCTACGGCGACGTCCTCGGCTGCGCGCAGGGCCGCAGCTCCGGCACCTGGATCGACTGGAACCTGCACGGCCACCAGTTCGTCACCCACCTGGCGCCCCGCCGCGCCGAGCGCGCGCACAACCCGGTCGACGGCCACGACGTCCCCGTGCCGCACTTCGGCCTGATCCTGACCATCCCGGAGTTCCACCGGCTCGCCGGCCGGTTCCGCGCGGCCGGCGTCACCTTCGTCATCGAGCCCTACCTGCGCTTCGCCGGCCTGCCCGGCGAGCAGTGGACGATGTTCCTGCTGGACCCGGCGGGCAACGCGCTGGAGTTCAAGGCCTTCGCCGACGACACGCAGGTCTTCGCCGTCTGACCGCGCTCACGCGGATGCGGAGGGCCGTGCGGGGCGGATGGTCGCGCGGGGCGATGGTCGGTGCACCGGGCGCGCCGGCGGCGGCCTTCCTCGTCGGCCGGGTTGTCGAACCTCTATCCCCGGTAGTGATTTCTCACCACGGACGGCAGGAATGGCAACGATAGCGGTCGTGTTCCAGCTTCGCCCGGCCCGGGCATTGTAGTGTGGCTCGAAAGAAGTGGGCCTCCTGCCCGGAGCGGCCAATCTCCGTGGGCAGGAGACCCGTTAAGGTCCCTGGGGCTGTGCTACCGGCCCCAGGGCCCGCTACCGTGTTCTTTGATCAACTCGACTACCAGCCAAATGACGAACTTGGCGGCGTCGAGTGATGCGCGTCGGCGCCAGTAGCGCTTCTGCGGATCTTCGTCACGGTCGGACGGCCCCTTCATGTCGTTCCCCCTCTCCTGTGTCGAGCCGCGGGGGGCGGCCGACCCTTCCGGACGGTCCGGAGCTCCTTGATCGTCCAGAAGGTGGGTAGGGGTCACCCAGGGCTGTCTACCTCCTCATTCTGGGTCATCGTCCCGGCGATATCACGCCCCGGCCGCTGATGAGCCACCCGGCTTTCCCCGGAATCATCCGGAGTGCGCTACGGAATTGCCCGGAGTCTTCTCGGCCAGGTTACGGACGGATCTTCGATCCGGTAATGATCCGCCCTCAATCGGCCATCTGTCAGATTGCGCGCTCCCGGGAATGACTGAGATTGACAAACCGCACGCGACGGTGAATTCCCGGCATCGGCGGGCTACCCTGATAAGTCGGCAGTCCGGATAAGACCGGAGAAGACCGGATGAATCCGAGGATTTCGTGGCCGAGGACGTCAAGGCTGCCGTTCAGGTGTTCACTCATCACCTGACCCAACTGGTCGACGCCGTGGGCCGGCCGGCGCCCACGCGCTTGCGGACGGTCAACAAGGAACTCCGCGACAGCATCAGCGTCAGCGCCCTGGACGACCACCTTCGTGGCCGGAGGGTCCGCCTCATGCGCTGGCCGCTCGTACGAGCACTGCTCTTCGCCTGCCAGACGATCGCCAGGGACGACAGGCTGATCCTCGATTCGAACCTCCTCGGCACCGAGACCGAGTGGTCCAACGCCTGGCACATCGCCAGCATCGGCGAGGTCCCCCCGTCGCCGCTCCGGGTCGCCGAGCTGGGGGAGTACGCCATCGCGGCTCCCCGTCTCCCCGGCGCGCCCGCTCCCGAACCACCGCAGGCCGCGGCGAAGGCGTTCGCCGGTCACCTGGTCCAACTCGTCAATGCCGTCGGGAATCCGAAGCCTTATCGGCTGCAGAAGGTCTCCAAGAACCGACTCAGCGCCAGCACCGTGGAGGACCATCTCCGCGGGGTCAGGATCGGTATCGCGCCATGGCCGATCGTCCGCGAGCTGCTCCTCGCGTGTGCGGCGATCGCTCGTGAGGACCGGCTCCTCCTCAAGCTCAGCGACCTCGGCATCGAGGATGAATGGAGAAGAGTCTGGAACGCCGCCCGGCATGGATACGTGCTCCCCTCACCCGTGCGTGTCGCCAGGCCCACGGGGGACCCGCTCACAGGTTCCGGGTCCCCCGGCGCGCCGGCTCTCGATGGCCTCGCAGAGCCGGAGCCCTCCCAGCCGGCGGCCGCCCCCGCGCCCGGTGCTCCGCCGGAGCGAGCACGCGGAGAGGCCGCCGAGGAGCTCGCCCCGCCCCTGACGCGAGCAACACCGGCAGCGGTGACCGGTACCGCCACTCCGGTCCTGCCGGGCACGAGGAGCGGATCCAGCGGGCCGTACATCCTGTACATGCCCGACCTCGGCGAGGGAGGGGGGTGGGCGACCGTCCTCAACTGGCGTTACTCGCCGGGTGACCAGGTCATCGCCGGTGATGACCTCGTGGCGATCAATAACGAGATGGTGAGCCTCGATCTGCCCGCCCCGATCACCGGGATGATCGAGGATCTGTACGCCCACGCGGGCGACTCGGTCTTCTCGGGCGGGCCCCTATGCGCGATCCTCCCAGGTCTACGCAAGGAGCCGGCCTCGGCCCTGGCTCCGATCGATGAGTCCTTCACCGACGAACGGCCCGCCGGGTCCTCGGTCGGCCGGGCGCCGTACATCACCCCGCTCGTGAGGGACCTGGCCGACGCGTACGAGGTGGACCTCGGTCTCGTCAGGGGATCCGGCGCCGGCGGCAGGATCCGCAGGCAGGACGTACTGGACGCGGCGAAGGCGCAGGGCAAGCAGGTCCCGTGAGGTCCGCGCGACGGTCATCAGAACAAGGCCGGCGTGTACGAGGACGTCCTCGTACACCGGGCGGCCCGGCCCGCGTCCGCGGGCTGATGGCCTACCGGGCGAGGGCGGCGATCGCCCAGCCGGCCGCCGGCAGGACCACCCGGCGGCCCTCGACCCGCCCGGGCCCGGCGGCGTGCCGCCACTCGCCGGCCGGCAGATCGGCCTCGGCCGGGCCGTCCGCGGCGTTCAACGCCACCGCCACCCCCTCGTCGCCTTCCCCGGCCGTGTAGACCAGCACGGTGTTGGTCAGCGTCGTCACCGTCGTACGGGCGCGGACCAGCCACGGGTGCCGCCGCCGGAACCCGATGAGGTCCTGGTGGAGCCGGTAGTAGGGGCGGCCGTGCCCGGCCAGGTCCGCGGGATCGTCGGGGAACGCGGGCCGGATCGCGTCGTCGCCGCCCGCACGCTCCTCCTTGATCCCGCGGAACGCCTGCTCGTCCCCGGAGTAGATCGCGGGGATCCCGCCGATTGTGCACAGGATCACCAGGGCGTGCTCGAGGTGACGGGGATCGTGCAGGCGGCTGGCGATCCGGGTGACGTCGTGGTTGCCGATGAACGTGTGGGGCGTGAACGTCTCCAGCAGGGCATTGTGCCGTTTCAGGGCCCAGGCCAGCTCGAAGAGGTTGCGGTCGTTGAGCGAACTCCAGATCGCCTTCCACAACTCGTACTGGGTGACCGAGTCCAGCCCGCCCTCGGTGACGTAGGAGGCGTAGTCGCCGTGGATGACCTCGCCCATCAGCCAGGCGCCGGGGAACCGCGCCCGGACCCGGCCGGTGACGGTCCGCCAGAACGGCAGCGGCACGGCGTAGGCGGCGTCCAGGCGCCAGCCCGCCACGCCCCGCTCCAGCCAGTGCGTCATGACCTCGGTGACGTAGTCGGCGACCTCGGGCTCGTCGTGGTTGAGCGCGACGAGCCGGTCGTGGCCCTCGAACGTCTCATAGGCACCGCCGGGCGCGGGACGGAACCAGGAGGCGTACCGTGAGCGCGGCCCGTGCTCGGCGACGTCGGCGAAGGCGGGAAAGCCGCGGCCGACGTGGTTGAACACGCCGTCCAGCAGCACCCGCACCCCACGCCCGGACGCCTGCTCGATCAGCCGCAGCAGGTCCTGCTCGGTGCCCAGGCGCGGGTCGACGCGGAAGTGGTCGACGGTGTCGTAGCCGTGGGTCTCGGCGGCGAACACCGGGCCGAGCGCCAGCCCGTTGCAGCCCAGGGCGACCAGATAGTCCAGCCAGTCCGCGAGGCGGGACAGCCGGGGCACCGGCGGCGCGGCCGGCGGCAGGGCCTGGCGTTCGGCGCCGGTGAACCCGAGCGGGTACACGTGCCACCAGACGGCGTGTTCGGACCAGTGCATCGCGTATCCCGTCAGTGTTCGGTGGGCCGGCCGCCCGCGCGGCCGGGGTGGGGGAGGTCACCGGCGAGCCGGTCCATCAGCGTCCCGGCCAGCCGCAGCACCTGGCGTTCGGTGTCCGACAGCCCGGCCATCGCCGAGGCCAGCCACGCGTCACGCTCGGCCATGTCACGGGCCAGCGCGGCGGTGCCCTCGGGGGTGATGGCCAGCACGGACTGGCGGCGGTCGCGGTCGTCCCGGATCCGGGTGATCAGGCCGGCCTGTTCCAGCTCGGCGAACACCCGGGTGAGGGACTGGGGCCGCTGGTATTCGGCGGCGGCGAGCTCACCGGCGGTGGCCGGGCCGTGCCGGTGCAGGTGGCTCAGGACCCCGAGCTTGTTGGCGCTCAGCGCCCCGGGGCCGCGCGCCGCGCGCAGCCGCCGCCCGAGCCGCGTGACGCCCTGCCGCACCTGCGCGGCGTCGTCCAGGAGCCCGGCGTCCTCATCCGTCGTGTTCACATCGCTACGCTATCACTTACGATCTGGGTATGAGCGACCGGCCGATATGGCTTTCCATGCCTCGTATCCCGTACGCATCGCGTACCTTCCGGTGGTGTCGGTCCACCGTCCGGCGCCTCGACCCGGACCTCACGGCGCTGCGGGCGACCACCGTCACCATGGCCGCGACACTGGCGGCGTACGGGTCGGCGCTGCTGCTCGAGCACGCCCGGCACCTGCACACCGACCTCCTCATCCAGGCGGTCGCGCTGACGCTGGCGTTCTCACGCACCGGGCCCGGCACCGGCCCGGCCGGCCGGATCCTCCCCCTGGCGGTCCTGCCGCCCGTGGCGGTCGCGGCGGCCGAGACCGCCCGGCTGATGTCCGCCCACCCCGCCGCCGGTGACGCGGTGTTCACCGTCCTGCTCGGCGCCACGATCGCGGTACGGCGATTCGGGCCGCGCGCGACCGGGGCCGGGACCCTCGCGGTGCTGCCGCTGATCGCCGTGCTCGTCGCGCAGGTGCCCGGCGTTCCCCCTCCCGGTCACGCGCAGGACGTGTGGGCGGCGCTCGTCGCGCTGATCGCCGCGTCGTGGGGCCTGGCCGCCCGGTGGGCGGCGGAACGCACCGGGTTCACCCGCCCGGCCGCCCCGGCGTACGCGCCGCCGGCCCGGGCCGGCGGCGGGCGGCGGCCGTCCGCGAGCACCCGCATGAGCCTGCAGATGACCGGTGCCGTCGGCGCCGCGTTCGCCGCCGGTCACCTGGCGTTCCCCGGGCACTGGGCGTGGGTGGTGCTCACCGCCTTCGTCGTGTGCAGCGGGGCGCGGGGGCGCGCGGACGTCCTGCACAAGGGCGTGCTGCGCACCATCGGCGCGGCGGCCGGCACCGCCGCCGCCACGGTGACCGCCGGCGCGTTCGGCGCACACGACCCCCGCGGCGTCGTCGTCATCTTCACCGTCCTCACCGCGGCGACCTGGCTGCGGCACTTCGGGTACGCCTACTGGGCCGGGGGCGTCACCGCGGTCCTGGCGCTGCTGTACGGCTACTTCGGGCAATCCGCCCCGGACCTGCTGGGCACCCGCCTGGAGGCCATCGCCGTCGGCGCCGTCCTGGGCGTGGCGGCGTCCTGGCTGATCCTGCCGATCCGTTCCGCCGACGTGCTGCGCCGCCGGGCCGCGGACGCGCTGGCCGTGCTGCAGGACGTCCTGGCCGCCGCCCGCCGGGACCCGGACCGGCTGGCCGGCCACCAGGTCAGGTTCGACGGCGCCGTCCGGCGGCTCGAACAGATCGCGGGCCCGCTACGCGCCCACCGCGGGCTCCGCCGCGCCGTGGGAAGGCCCCACCGCGCCCATCCCGCCGACGCGATCGACACCCTGCGGCGGTGCGCCGGGCCGGTCCACGCGATCGCGCGCCGCGCGGCCGAGCACCATGACGTGCTCGCCGCACCGGGGATCCCGCGGCTGCACGCCGCGGTCACGGCGGACCTGGTCCGGGCCCGCCGCGCCGTCGGGGGCCGCACCGTCCCCGGGCGGCACCCGGCCGCCCTGGAGGAGCCGGCCCCCATGACGCCGGGCTCCCCGGCCGACCGCGTACGGGCGGCGCTCATCGAGCTGGACACGGCGCTGCGAGCCCTGCAGCGGATCTTCGCCGTGGCCCGCGGCGGGCCGGGGCCGGTGACGCGGCACGCGGCCACGAAACGGACACGAGTCAGGGCGTGAGCCGGCGAGCGCCCCCGTACCAGGAGGGGTCGCTTGCTGGAGGACACCGTGCGGTGGCGCGGCGCGACGGGGCACACGGCCGGTCTGATCCTCGCCGCCACGGCCGCGGTGCCGTGGGGAGTGGGCGGTGTCGCGGCCCAGGAGCTGTTCCAGCGGCACGGCATCGATCCGCGCTGGCTGGTCGCCGTGCGCATGGCGGGGGCCGGGCTGCTCCTGCTGGCGGTCTTCCGCCCCGCCTGGCCGGGCCGGCACTTCGGACGGCTCCTCGTCTCGGCGTCGCGTTCGGCCTGGCGTCCGCGGCCGCCTTCTCGTACTACATGCTCTGTTCCTCGGCGTGCGGCTGCTGGCCCTGCAGTACCTCGGCGCCGCCCTGACCCTGGCCGCCGTACTGCTGCTCACCGCCGCCGACCGGCCCGCGGCCGCGGTCAGCCGGGGATGCTGAGGGCGACCATCGCGATGTCGTCGTCGGCGGGCTCGTCGAACGTGGCGATCAGCCCCCGCAGGCGTTCCATCAGCGCCGGCGCGGCCATGCCCGCACAGCCGGCCAGGAACGCGCGCAGCCCGTCCTCTCCGAACCGGGCGCCGTCGCGGTGCGCGTCGATCAGCCCGTCGGTGTACAGCAGCAGCGTGTCACCGGCGGCCAGTTCCACGTGGACGTTGTCGAACATCGCGCCGTCGAGGCAGCCGATGATGGGGCCGCGCAGTTCCCGGCTCTCCAGGCGCCCGCCGGCGCGCAGCAGGATCAGCGGGGGATGCCCGCCCGCGGCGACCGTGATGATCGCCCCGCCGGGGCCGGGACGCACGATCGCCGCGGCGGCGGTGCAGAACCACATCTCGACGCCGCCCGGACCGTAGACGGCCTGATCGAGTTTGATCGCCGCGTCCAGGCCCGTCAGCATCCGCGCGGGGTTGGGGCGGGTGATCGCCTCGGTCCGCAGCGTGTACCGGACCAGGGAGGTACGGCTCGCGGCCTGGGCGCCCTTGCCGACGACGTCGCCGATGAACAGGCCCCACCGCCGGCCGTCCTCGTCGAGCGGGAACAGATCGTAGAAGTCCCCGCCGATCGGCTCGATGGCCGGCTGGTAGTGCGCGGCGATCTCACAGTGCGGCAGCTCGGGCAGGCTCGGCGGCAGCAGGGACCGCTGCAGGGCGTCGGCCAGGGCCGCCAGCTGCGTCCTCTCCCGCTCGGCCGTCTCGTGCACCGCGCGTTCGAGCGCGGCGGCGCGCAGCGCCGACAGCCGCATCTCCAGGTGCTCCATGGCCAGGGCCGCCAGGTCGCCGAGCACGGCCAGCTCCTCCGCGGCGACCTCGCGCGGCCGGCGGCCCATGACGTTCACCGTTCCCAGCCGGTGCCCGTCGGGAGTCGTGATCGGCGCGGCCGCGTAGAACCGCACCCCCGGCTCGCCCGCCACCAGCGGATGCTCCCGGGCGTCGGGGTCCCGGGCGGTGTCGGCGACGGCGTACGGCCCGCACCGGGACACCGCCTCGGCGCACAGGCCCGGCCCGCGGGTCACCTGCTCCACACCCGGCAGCCCGTACGCCGCCGCGAACCACACCCGCTCGTCATCGACGATCGTCACGGCGCCGATCGGCGCGTCGATGATCCGGGCGGCCAGCGCGGCGATCCGGTCCAGTGCCGCGTCCCGCGGGGTGCCGAGGATCTGGTAGCGGCGGACGGCCGCGAGACGCGCGCGTTCACCGGTGCCCGCGCCCGCGGGCTCCTCCTCGGCCGGGACCGGCGGCAGGGCCCCGTCCGTGACGTCGAACGATTCCATCAACCGCGCTCCCAGTGCCGCCCGTGGGCATGATCAAAGCGTGATCATCTCACATGTCCCGGTGCCGCCCGTCCGGGCGGGCCGTTCCACTATGCCCGATACGAACCACCACCTCAGACGGCCGGAGGGACACGATGACGTTGCCGCACGCCCGGCCACCGGACCGGCACGACCCGGCACCGGCCGTCACACTCGGTGACGGCGATGAAAGGAGGGGAAAGCGCGCCGCCGCACCGGCGCGCCCTACGGTGGGAGGCGACATGCGCACCATCAAGCACTCCGGCGTCCACGAACTGGAGATCCGCCGATCCCGGTTCATCTGCGCCCTCGCCCGCGTCGTCACCGAGGAGGAGGCGCAGGCGTTCATCGCCGGGCGCCGCCGCGCCCACCGCGACGCGACCCACAACTGCACCGCCTACGTCCTGGGCGAGCACGGGGAGATCACCCGGAACAGCGACGACGGGGAACCGGCCGGCACCGCCGGCCTGCCCATGCTGGAGGTCCTGGGCGGTCGCGGCCTGACCGGGGTCGCCGCCGTCGTCACCCGGTACTTCGGCGGCGTCAAGCTCGGCGCCGGCGGCCTGGTCCGCGCCTACGGCCAGGCGGTCGCCGAGACGATCGACGCCGTCGGGGTGGTCGAGCGGCGTCCCGTCGTCACCGTCACCGTCTCCGTCGGCCACGAGCGCGCCGGCCGGCTCCAGCGGGACCTGCACGCCTCCCCGTACCCGCCGGTCGGCGCCCGCTACGGCCGCCGCGCCGAGATCGACGTCGCCGTGCCGGAGGAGGACCTCGCGGCGTTCGAGGCCTGGGCCGCCGCCGCCACCGGCGGGCAGGCCGACCTGCGACGCGGCGCCCGCACCCTCGTCGACGCCGAAATCTGACCGCGCCCCGGACCCGGACGCCGCGGATGGTTCCGCGGTACAGGAAGCGCCACTGAGGCGAGAGCGCGGGGAGTCGGTCACTCGCGATGTTCCGCGGTGCTCTGGCCGGACTGCTTCGGGTAGTGCTTGCGCAGGTCGGATGGCTCGTGCTCGTCGGGCTGAGGCTCGTACGTTTCCGTGGTTCCCCCGGCAAGGCTGCCAGGAGATGTCAGGTATCGCCGGAATGATCGACCCGTCACCGACGAAAGGAAGGGCGGCGTCATGACCGCGATCGCCTCTTTGGCCATGTTCAACCTCGACTGCGCCGATCCCGGCGCGCTCGCCGAGTTCTACCACCAGGTCCTCGACATGCCGATCACCCATCGCGAAGGCGACTACGCGATGATCGGTGACGGCGTCACCAACATCGGCTTCGGCCGTGTCGAGGGCTACCGGCCGCCGGGCTGGCCCGACGAGAACGCGACCAAGCGCTACCACCTCGACCTGTACGCCGACGACCTGGACGAGGCCGAGGCACGGTGCGTGAAGCTGGGCGCCACCCGCCCGGAGTTCCAGCCGGGCGGCGAACGCTGGCGGGTGCTGCTGGACCCGGCCGGTCATCCCTTCTGCGTCTGCCCGCGCCCACCGCAGTCAGAACGGCGGCGACCGCCCGCAGCAGGCCCGCCTCG
>NZ_JAMXMX010000020.1 GCF_024055725.1 Actinoallomurus spadix
TCCGGGGAAACGGACCGGGAGCAATCCCGGCACCGCGCCCCGGGCCTACTCAGCGGTAACAGATTGTGAGGCTATTGGAGGAGGATCCGGTGGCGCAGGAGACGGAAGCCTGCCCGGCCGTACATCTGCCTCTTGATTAGCTTCGTCTTGGTGTTGACGCCCTCGGTGCCGCCGTTGTGGTATTCGCTGGTCAGTGCGGCACGAACGGCGTCCTGGTCGAGTCGTAGACCGTGGATGAAGGAGTGGAGGCGCGGCAGGTCAGCCTCTTCGGCGGTGCCGATCCACTCCTCCAGCCGGTCCCCGTTGTCGTCGGCGGGGGTGAGGAGCGGGGCGAAGGCGCGGACCAGTGAGGCGAGCTGGCTCATTTCCGGGCAGGCGTTGGTGGTTTTGTGGAGGAGTTCCTGCTGGTCAGGCCTGAGGGTGTCCGGGCGGATGAGTAGCAGCCGGGACAGCCTGCGGGGTGAGAGGGCGGGCCGGTCGTCCTCGACGCGGCCTTGGGTGATGTAGCGGTAGAGGAGGTTCTGGCTGCCGCAGTAGCCGCGTTCCCGGATTTCACGAAGAAGCTGAAGGACGGGGACCGCGGGGTCTTCGGCCCGGCGTTTACGCAGGTACTCGCGGTAGGGATCGACAAGGGTAGGACGGTATTGCGGCGCCCGCCGCATCTGTTCGGGCTCGGCGACCCGCGCGTAACGCTTGACGGTGTTCAGGGCGAGGTTCAGCCGCCGGGCGCACTCCAGAAGGCCGACGCCCGCATCGAGCAGGTCGTGGACCTGATGCCACCGGGCAAGGGTGGTGGTCTGTCCGCCGTCGAGTTTGCGCACCCGGGAGGCGGTGGCCCAGCAGCCGCTGTGAACAGCCACTTCCTTACCGACGGCCTGGGCGAAGTTGTGCCAGATGTGCCACCGATCGCCGACCTGAAGGGCATCGGGCAAGGCCTGGCGCACGGCTTCGGCATAGCCGGCGGCGCCATCACGGCAGACGATCTGAACGCCCGGATGCTCACGCAGCCAGGCTGTAAGGGTGTCGGACCTGCGGTCGGGCAGGACGTCGATCCGTCGGCGGGTCTCGGCGTCGATCAAGACGGTCGCGTAGGTCTGAGAGCGTCGCAGTGAGAAGTCATCCACGCCCAGCACCCGCGGCGTCGCCACCGCCGGCAGCGGGATCCGCAGCAGGGCCCGCAGTGCCGTGTGACGGGAGATCCGCACTCCCAGCGCCAAGAACACGCGGGCACTGGCCCGGCCTGCTAACTCCCGGGCCACCGCCCCGACCTGGGCTGCCAGGCGAACTGTCCGTCTTTGGTGACGTTCCAGCACCCCAGCGACCTGTTCCCGGAAGGTCCGCCGGGGGCACTGCCAGTCCCGGCAGACCAGCCGGCGCACTCGCACGTTCACCACGACCTGCCGCCCGTCGACGGGGACATCGGCCACGGTCCGTTCGCACCACGCATGAACATCGGCGGTCTCGAGCGCACATCCCGGGCACGGCACGGGCACCTGCGGGCTACGGGCCCGCACCCGGATTTGCTCGCCCTCGTCCGTCACATCGTCGATGACCAGGCCGGACAGGCCCGAAAACACCACCTCGACGAGCTGGTTGATCTCAAGCATGCCTCAGCGTGACAGGGCAACACCTTCCGTTACCACCGAAAGTGCGACAGAGCCGAAAGTGTGCGACAGAGCCGAAAGTGCGACAGAGCCGTTAACTGGACACACCCCCACGAGGAGGACGACTCGATGTGATGGACAGAACTTTTTCCGCCGAACGTGCATCCAACCTCAAGAGACGAGCACGAAGGAGTTCCTGATGCGGTTCGGATCGAGCATTGTGCAGCAGGAAGAGATACTCGACGAGATCAGGCGGCGATTGTCCGATGCCCTGCGTCCGGGCTGGTCCCGGGCGAGGTTCAGGTGGGTCGGAGTGGTCGGCGGCTCGATGTCGTCGCTGTCGGTCGTGGACGAGGAGGGGAACACCAGGGTCGAGGACCTCCCCGACGGGATCGGCTTGCTGTGCAGACGGTTGAAGGCGACGATGTACCGGCGGGGCGTGGGCACATGGTTCACCATGACGTATGAACTGTCCGCGGACGGCTCGTACAGGACCGGCTTCGACTACGAGGGTGAACCCGAGACCGGCGGGTTCGCGCCCGAGGATTACGCCAAGGAGATCACCCGCTTCCCCCGCGATCCGGAGCACATACCGGCCTGGCTGAGGAAGACCCTCGACCGGGTGCCCAACGTCTACATCGGGATCCATGCCGAACCAGGTGACCGGTACAAGGACGGTTACGGCCCCTGCCCCGACGAGATCGCCTGGGCGTTCGTCAAGGAAGGCTGGCAGGCCGGGCACGGCGAATACGGCGGTGAGTTCGAGTTCAGCACGGACTGGGCGACACTGCGGACGCTGACCGATGACGGAGTGGTGCAACTGGCCGGGAAGATCTATCCCGACCGCTGGGACGACCTGATCGCGGTCTTGACCCGGCAGGGCTGGCGCTTCCGTGCCGCCCTTCACGACGGCGACGGCATCATCAAGCAGACTGATTCCTTCGCCGAGCCGTCCACTGCCGCACCGGGCAACGGTCACGCTGTCGGCCATGTCGCGTAGGCGCTCGTTGGTGGTGTCGGGTTCTCGGGCCGCCCTCCGGATGATCAGGCCCTGGACGGCGGCCGGGTCGGAGGAAGTCCCTTATCAGCGCTGAGCGGGAGTATGGCGGCTCTACGAAAGCGCGGCACGCACCCCTTCGGCGAGCATCGCCGGCGGCCGCCCCGCCGCTTCGGCTCCGATCCACTCCGTGAGGTCCGCAGAGGCGTGGAGCTCACGGACACGGCGAGCCCCCGGGCCGAGAACGAGGCGCTCCATGCGCAGCCGGAAGGCGCGCTCGTTCCCCGGTTCCCCCACCACGGCCTGGACCAGCGCCTCGATGGCCCCGGGCGACACGCTGACATCCGGCACCGACACCTTCGTCCACAGGTCCGCGGGTGCGCGAAGCGGGAGCCGAGCCGCGCGGCCGCCTTGGGCGTCCAGCAGCCACGGCAGGGGCGGGAAGAGCACCCCCGTCCAGTCGAGACCGCCGCGTGCGGGAGCACCGGCCGGTCTCCCACCCGGTGGGCCCAGTGGGTCACGGGGGATGGTGGCGGGCGAGTCGTCGTACACCAGGGTCATGGCGGCCACCGGCTCGCCGGTCCGCCGGGTGATCTCCACGCGGACCTGCCATCGGCCATCGCGGAAGGCCCCGTGACCCTCCTTGGTGATCGATACGTGGTCGCCTTCGATCGTGAGCCGGTCGAGTCTGATGCCGATGTCACGGATCTCCGTCAGGTGCAGTCTCGGCCGGCCTGCGGGGACCACCCAGTGACCGGTCGCCACGCCGTACTCCAGGAGCACGCTGACGGGCAGCGCGTCTCGTCCGTCCACCCGGAACTCCGACAGGCAGGGATGGGCACCGGCGCGCAATCGGGTCGAGGAGCGTATCGAGCGGAACTCCTCATAAGACTCGACCTCTCCGAGGTAGTGCTCCAGGCTCACCAGGTGCTTCAGCCCGCGGAACCCGCGCAGGTCCCGTAGGCCGGCCAGCTGGGTCGGGAGAATGGCCTCCCCGAGATCGCCGAGGAAGACGACCTCCTCGCGATGCGCGGCGCGAATCTCGTCGAGCCAGCGGCGTACGCCGTCGGTCGGATCCACCATCGAACCGTAGCGGGCCGCGGCCTCATGGTTCGGAACGTTGCCCAGGCCGTCCCACGTCGCCCAGCACAGAGTCTGCACCGGCACGTCCATCGCGTTGCGCGCCCACATTCCCAGACGGGCCAGCCCGTCATTGGCTCCGGAGTACGCCACCTGGCCGACCATGCCTCCCACCCGCCCGGACACCGAGCCGACGTTGCACACCAGCCGCAGCGCGCCACGTCGTCGCGGGGTGGAGGTCACCGCCCCGAGGAGGGTGGCGAAACCGTCGATCTTGACTTCCACGGAGCGCTGCACCTCCTCGATCGATCGCCTGTCGAAGCGCCGCCATTCGTCGGCCACGGCGTTGTGCACCACCATGGACGGGCCCGGTGTCAACGAGGCGACCAACGCCTCCACCTGCTCGGCGTCGGTGCAATCACACCGCGCGTACTCCACCCGCAGGCCGGCCCGCGCGGCGTCCCTCAGATTGTGGTCGATCTCCCGCAAGTGCTCAACGCGCGCGAGGGTCTTGCGCAGGCGACCGAACTGCGCGCTGGTGGCCGCGCGTCCCAACTGTTCCTTCTTCCAGCGGGCGAACTGCTCGCCGTTCATGGACAGCCAGGGCTCCGTCGTAGGGAGCTCACCGCGGCCGGTGACGACAACACGGCAGCCGAAGGACTCGGCGAGCCCCCGGGCGACGGCGAAGCCGACTCCACGGGCACCGCCGCTGATCAGGACGGTGTCTGCGGGCCCCAGGTCGATGGTCGGCGCGGGCACGTCCCGCGGTCCCGCGGTGAGGCCATGGCGCCGTCCCGCACGGTATCCGACCTCCACTCTGTCCCAGGCCGCGCACTCGCTCTCCACCGCCCGTGCGATCGCGGGGGCGGACGCGGTGTCCAGGTCCACGACCTTGATCCCGATGGCGGGGAGTTCGAAACGGAGGCCCTTGGCGAGCCCAGCCCAGATCCCGCCGAGGGGCTGGGGAAGAGGGATCTCGTCGTAGCCCATGAGCCCGCCGAGATGGGTCACCGCGAGGTAGAAGTGGTGACCGTAACGTGGCTCACGCACCCAGGCGGGATACACGGACTGCAGCGCCGCCGTGGTGATGCGCAGGGGCTCACGCCAACACGAGTCCCCGAACCGGTACACCGTGCCCGTCAGGTTCAGGTCCACGATACCGTCCCAGGCGTGCGCGGCCGGCGGCGCCGAGGACCCGGAGTACGTCTCGGCCCGAGCGCCACGCGCCCGCAACGCCGAGACGACCTCGTCGATCAGCGTTGCCTCTTGCCCCAGCACGACAACGCGGCGCCCGGCCAGTGCAGAGCCGCCCACGGTATCCACGGGCGGCACGGGTTCGGGAGCCCACATCAACCGTTGCAACGGATGAGTGGACGACCACGGTTCACAGACCGCGAAGTCAGGCCCTGCGGCCGCACCGTTCATGGGCTTGGTCATTGTGCTCATCTGTCTTGGGCCCTCGGCTCCCGCACGCCCGGGTACGTCTCCGTGACACGCTCCCGCCGGATGAACTCTCCGCTCTCCTGGTCGACGTAGCCGAGTATCTCCGCGCTGACGTCCTTGAGCTGGCAGATCATGCGACCGTCGGCATCCGCCGCCACCGACCGGTTCGGCGCGTCGGCGTCCCGTACGTCGATGTCGAGATGCCCCGGTACGGAGTACAACCACACGGCGGTGCCGGCACGGGCCAGCGCGCTGTCGGTGTGCCCGTCGTACACGTCGATGCGCCGCATCCCCAGAGGCGCCGCGATGGGGCTCCACCGGCTGGCGACCTTGCCGAAGGCCCCGACCTGGGCGAGCGCGTCCAGGCACACCGCGGGAACGAGCGTGTCGGGGAACCACCGGTCGATCTTTGAACGGTCCAGCGCCAGCCTTGCCCGGTTCCCCTGCGAGTGGAGCTCACCGTCGCGGGTGGAGGCGAAGGTACCGCTCAGCCTGACGACGCTTCCTTCGGCGTAGTAGGGGTTGCTCACCGGTTCGGAGGCGCTCTGCGGCCAGGGTTCCCACAACGGTGCGGGCAGCGGTTCGTCCCGCAGGTGCACCCGCATCGATCCGTGTACCCGGTCCTTCACCAGGACGCGGCCGTCGGGAGAGATGACATCGCTGAGGATACGGATCTCGATCACGGATTCGCGGTCATCGTGCGACAGCAGGCGGGCGGTGGTCCGCTTCGGCTCCTGACCGTCGGTGCCGTACACACGCAGGAAGCGCTCGAATCGGACGTCCTCGAACACCACCGGGACGCGATGGGGGACCAGTTCGACGGCGGCCTGGGCGCCGATCTCGACCATGAGCATTCCGGGCAGCGTCGGATGACCGCTTACCAGGTGGTCTTCCAGGTAACCGTCGCGAGCCAGGTCGAAGGCGCGCAGCACGGTGAGCGCCTCGGGCGAGCGGTCGACCACGTCATCGACGTAGCACCTGCCGGTCCGCCCGCCGACGCCGGGTGGGTCCTGTGGCAGCGGGTCGCGTATGACCAGCTGGAACTGGTGCGGTCGCGTGTTCTGGAGCATTCGCAGCTCGTTGACGCCCAACAGCACGGTTCCCGGGACGTGCGGGTCCTGAGTGAGCTCGTTGAGGAAGTGGTCGATGGCCTCGGCGCTGGTCATGGGGGTGAGCTCGGCGTTCTCGGCCAGCTGCGATCGCATGAGCGGATCCGTGGCGAGGCCCGTCTCCCCCCACAAGCTCCAGCCGATGGTGTATTCGCGATGGCCGTTCGCCGTCGCGTCCATCGCGGCGCTCGTCAGAAAGTCGTTCGCGGCGCTGTAGTCGGTCTCGCCGCGCTGGCCGGCGAACCCCGTGGCGGACCCGGAGTTGCACCACTCCCTCGGTGGCGACGTCGCGAAGGCACGCTTGAGGTTGGTGTAGGTGTCGAACTTCAGATCCCGAACCGCCTGGAAGTCCGCCAGCGACTTCTGCCGCACCGCCGCGGCCCGGTTGATCCCGGCGATGTTGAGTAGCAGGTCCACCTGGCCGTGCGCGGCCAGGATCGTCCCCACCGCGGCACTGACGGCGTCGGCGGCACGCAGGTCGCACTCGATGTAGGTGACGCGATCCGCACCACTGTGCCTCTGGAGGGCTGCCAGCGTGGCGTGCACCTCCCTGGCCTGCGCCATCCTGCGCCATTCGGCGTTCGCCTGCTTCACCGACACCCTGTCCGGGCCGGTGGAGCGAGCTCGCAGGAAGTCCCGCTTCCGGGCCGCGAACGACGCCTCGTCCTCCTCAAGCACCTCGGTGCCGTAAGAGGCGATCGGGTTGGAACCCAGGACGTATATTCGGGGGCCGAAGCGTTCGGCGAGTGCCTTGAGCATCTCGGCGCCGATGCCGCGGCCGCCACCCGCCGCCACCACCACCGAATCGCCGTTCAGCCGGTCCGCGCCGCGACGGGCCGGGCGA
This sequence comes from Actinoallomurus spadix, assembly GCF_024055725.1. GTDB lineage: Bacteria > Actinomycetota > Actinomycetes > Streptosporangiales > Streptosporangiaceae > Actinoallomurus > Actinoallomurus spadix. Next base: position 7,078 of record NZ_JAMXMX010000020.1, read on the forward strand.
CGTTCGGCGTGCTGAACGATCCGCCGGCCGTCCACGTAATACACGGCCGGAAGACGCTCGGCGGACTCGGCCTCCGCCCGCAGATCCGGCATGGCGACCGCCAGCCGGTCGGCGTCATGGGCAACGGCCAGCACGCGGACTCCCGGCAGGTCCGCCGAGAGCGCCTTGGCCAGGCCGGTGAAAAGGCCGCTGTACGGATGCGGCACCGCCTCCGCCCCGACACCGCGCAGCAGGACGATGAAGAAGGAGGAGTCCTCGTCCATCCATGCGGCGCATTCCCGCGCGGCGAGGAACGTGGCGTCGTGCAGGCGGAGCAGCCGGTGCGTGTCGGATGCGAGCGGCCGCGGGACGCCGAGGTCGACGACCACGCACACCTGGCGCGGCCGTGCCTCGGATAGCAGCTCGGCGATTCCGCTCTCCAACTCTTCCAGCGGCGTCGATCGGCCACCGCGCCGGGCCGTCACCGCGCCGTCGATCTCGATGACCGTCGCGTCCTCCGGGACGCCGGCGCCGTCGAGCAGTGCGGCGTCCTCCGTGAGGACGACGGCGCCGGACTCGAACGACCAGTCCCGCTCGGTCCCCGGCGGGAGCGTGGTCGGCATCATCGTGATCACGTGGCGTTCCTGGGCATACGAGGAGGGCACGGTTGTGGCCGGATCGTGCTCCTCCCGTGCGGCCGAGCCGTCCGCGGCGGTCTGACCGTCGGTCGCCTCAGCGGTCCCGCCGGACGGCGCGTCGGGGCGTCGGAGCCGCAGGATCCGCTCGCCGCGACGGGCGTCGGGGCGCAGCCGCAGCTCCGTGCGGGGCCTGTCCCCCGTGAGGAAGGCGATGAGATCACGGCCGCCTTCACCACCGAGGAAGGTCGGATCGTGGGCGCCGAATGTGGATCGGCTCATCTTCCGTCACCACCCTGGGTCTTGTCGCGCTCGATGACGGCCAGCACCGGCAGGCCGTCCCGGTCGGCCACCGATCGCCTGGTCAGCACGAACAGGAAGGCGCCCTCGGAGACATCCCGGCCCTCGGGCTCCGACGACAGCATGCCGCCGATCGGATCGGCCCATTCCGGAAGGCTGTTACCGTTCACGCCCCCGACGAGGGCGATGTCCAGATCGTCGAACTCCAGATAGCCGACGGCCACCTCGAACGCTTCGATCAGCGACGCCTCGCCCAGGTCGACCGTCATGTTCAGACCCCGCAGATCGAAGTAGTTCGAGATCCGGGACGCGATGATGTTGGGCATCTCACCGGGAAAGGAGTCCTCGGTGGGAGCGGCGAGCAGATCGTCGACGGCGGACCGCAACCGGTAGGCGAACTTGGCCATCCCCGCACCGCCGGAGGTGGTCAGAACCTCCTCGATGGCGTCCATATGAGCCCGCATGTGGTACAGGTGCGCATGGCGGGTGAGGCCCATGTGACCCACCAGCACTCCCGCCCGCTCGCCCCGACGCAGGCATGCGTCATGGATCTCGGGAGCGAGGTCTTGCATGCACTCGACGAGCATGAGCTGGGCCCGGTCGAGGGTACGAACCGTCGTCGGCGGCACTCTGAACCGCTGGAACGGGGGGGCCGGGTAGGCGTCCCCGAACGAGCGCGGTGGCGCTTCGCTGCCGCCGGCGGCCCACCGGGCGAGGTCTTCGGAGTCGCCCATCCCCGGAAGCCGACCGGACCATCCGATGATGACGATGTCATCACCGCGACGCCTGCCGTACCCGCCGCTCGACGGCACGTCCGGCCGGTACTCCCGCAGCAGGACATGGGCGTCGGTCCCACCGAATCCGAACCCCGAGACGGCGCCCAGCCGCGGAGCCTCCGCACGGTCGGCGGGCCATGCCACCGGCCTGTCCGGGATCACCAGGTTGGTCGTGTCCAGCTCGAAGGCGTCGGGCGCCGAGGAGAAACGGTACTGGGCCGGAATGACTTCGTACCGCATCGCGAGGAGAAGGTGGATGACCGAGACGACGCCGGCGGTCCACCCGGTATGGCCGAACAGTGACTTGTTGGAGGTCACCGGAACGGGCCGGGACCCGGCGTAGCAGGAACGCAGGGCGGCGAACTCGGCGACGTCGCCGGTCGGCGTTCCGGTCGCGTGCGCGATGATGCAGCTCACGTCCTCGGGGCGGGCTCCGGCCTTGGCCAGCGCCCGCTGCACCGCAAGACTCTGTCCGGCGCTGGACGGGGCATAGATGGCCTTGCCCTTGCCGTCCGCGGATAGGCCGATCCCGGCGATCGTCCCGTAGACCGTGTCGCCGTCGGCCAGGGCACGCGACAGCCGCTTGAGCACGATCAGTGCGGCCCCATCCGCGAACAGCACGCCGTCGGCGCCCTTGTCCAGCGAGCGCACCACCCCGCCCGTCGACAGCCCCTTGAGCTTGGAGAACAACACGGGGGTAGCGGAAATGACGGCGTGCGACCCGCCGCATAGCGCGATGTCCGCCTTGCCGGACACGATGTCCCGTACGCCGAGGTCGATCGCGTACAACGACGATGAGCAGGCGGTGTCGAGAACGTGGGTTCGCGAGTCATCGGGAAGAATCCCCCGCATGGCGTCGGCGACGATCCGGTGGGGGGTGAACCCCTGTGGCCCGGCCGCTCCGCGCCGGAAACGCCGTCCTAGCGCCTCCTCGGCGCGGGCCGCGTCCGAGGGATCCACCCCCTCGGCCAGATCGCCGCGCAGCGCCCTTCGCACGGCGCCGACCACAAGGGCCTCATCGAGGTTCTGGCTGCTGTCCGGCGTGTAGCCGACGCTCAGGGAGAACCGATCTCCCGGGCGGGAGGCGACCGACTCCAGCGACTGGTAGAGGCTGTGCCGCAACCACACCATGGTGGGGTCGTACGCCGGGTCGTCGACGTCCATTTCGGCGCTCAGCCGGGGATGCGGGGTGAAATCGTATATGTAGCCGCTGTTGCGCTGGTAGGTCTTGTCCGGCGCCTGCGGATCGGGGTCGTAGTACTCGTCGACCGTCCAGCGCTCGGCCGGTGGCTCGACGAAGAGTTCGGCCCCCTGGTTCAGGAGGGTCCACAGCTGCTCGGGGGAGGAGGCTCCGGGAACGGCCAGCCCCATCCCGACGACGGCGACCGGATCGGAATCGTCGGGTACGACGGCGCCCGGCGCGGCCGGCGCGGCCGGGGCGGTGGGCGCCGCGGAGGTCACGGGAGCGTCGCCGGACGGCGGGACGGCGGGCGCCATCCGAGCGGCGGCGGCTCCGGCGGGCGTTCGGCCGGGCGCCGGTTCGGAATCCACCTCCGTTGCGAGTGTGTGCGGGTGGACCTGCGCCTGCGCATCGTTGCCGCGGTCATCAGAGATGGCCGCGAAGCTCTTAGGGGCCGACATGGCGGCGTTCCCGAGAGAGATGCCGCCATCGGCGAGGATGGTCTGCCCGGTGACCCACCCGGACTCGGGTGAGGCGAGGAAGACGATGACGTTGGCCAGGTCCTCCTCGGTGGCCAGCCGGCCCAGCGGCGTGTTGGCGATCGTGTTGGCCACCATGGCGTCGAAGCCGGGGAACAACCGCCCGGAGACGGTGTCGATCAGGCTGCAGGACGCGGTGTTCACCCTGATCCGGTCCGGCGCCAGCTCGACGGCGAGGTAACGCGTCGCGGCCTCCAGCGCCGCCTTCGACGTGCCGATGGCCAGATAGTTGTCCAGGACGTACGGCGCGCCGATCGACGACACGTTGACCACGGCCCCACCGCCGGCCTTGACCATCAACGGGTGCGCGGCGCGTGTGCACCACAGCGCTCCCTTGAGGTTGGTGTTCAACGCGCGGTCCAGGTCCTGTTCCGTCACGTTCGACAACGAGGCGAACGCGCCGGCCGCCGCGTTGTTGACGAGGATGTCCAGTCGCCCGTATCTCGACTCGACCTTTTCGAACATCGACGTGACCTGCTCGGGCCGAGCCACCGAGCCACGGATGGCCTCGACGTCCAGACCCTCGTCGCGGAGCCGGGCAGCCCACTCCTTACCCGCGTGGTAGGAGTGGAAGCAGTTCAGCGCCACTTTGGCTCCGCGCCGGGCCAGGCGTTCGACGACGACCCGGCCGACGTCTCCCGCACCACCGGTGACCAGTGCGACTCTGCCCGACAGATCGGTCACGCCGACACCTCCGCGCGGCCGACTCGCGACCACACGTAGTCGACGATCTTGCCGAGCGTCTCGCCTTCGGACAGGGCCTGACCCCTGTCGGCCTCCAGCCCGAATGTCTGCCGTACTTGACCGAGCAGTTGGGTTTGTTTGACGGAATCCACGCCGAGTTCGGCTTCGAGAAGCGCGTCCTCGGTCATGACCTCTTCCGGGTATTCGAGCGCCTCGGCGTAGAGCGTCTGGATCCGGGAGAGGATCGCCTCGCGGGAACCGACCGGCTCCGCGGGCCGGGACGAGGAGGACGGCTCCGATGGCGGAACCTGCGCCGGGGGCGCCGCCGGTGCCCGGGATGCCGCCGGTGCTGCCGTTGCGGCGGGAGCCGACGGGGCGGCGGGTGCCGGGGGCGCGTCCGGTACCAGGACCTGTGCCGAGGCGGCGCCGTTCGTCAGGGTTGGAGCGTGGCTCGACGGCTGAGGCGGGAGGACGGGCCGCGCCGGCTTCTCGGCCGGAGCACCCCGCCCTATCGCCGCCGTCGATCCGGGGAGGTAGGCGACGGTGTCCGCGAGAGCCCGCTCCTCGTACCGCCCATCGAGAGGCTGGAGGACCACACAGTCCGGATGGCTCGACTCTACGAGCCTGCCGAGGACCGCGCCGGCACCCAACTCGACGAAGACGCGGGCACCATGCTCATGGAGCCGGTCCACGGCCGTATCGAAGTACAGCGGAGTCACCAGGTGCAGACCGAGCAGCGCGGCCAGGTCATCACCGTCGCGATACCAACGCTGCAGGATCGGCGAGTAGACAGGGATGTTCAACGGATAGCGGCTGTAAGCGCCGATGGCACCGGCGAAGGCGGTTCGGGCCGCAGCCAGCAGGGGGTTGTGGAAAGGATGGGGGGAGCGCAGCGGGATGGCGGTGATCCCGATGGTGGAGGCGAGGGCGGCGACCGTCCGGATGCTCGCGTCCGGTCCGGAGAGCACCGTCTGCCCCGCACTGTTCCGAACGGCGACGAGGAGATCCGGGTCGGCGACCAGGGCGATGAACTGCCGAGCCTTTTCCTCGTCGCATGACAGCGCGAGCATCTGCCCACCGCTGTGGTCGAACTGGCGCAGAGCGGAGATGCGGTGGCACAGGATTCTGGCCGAGTCCGTCAGAGTCCAGGCACCTGCGCAGGCCAGCGCGGTGACCTCCCCCATACTGTGACCGACCAGTGCGGACATGCGCGCGCCACGGTCCTTGAGGAGCCTGTACGCGGCTGCCGACAGCCCGAAGACGGCGAGTTGGAGAATGTCGGGGTCCTGCGCCAGCAGCTCGTCGGGGCCTGGCGCGTCCTCCGAGAATACGGTCGTGGTGACGGTTTTGCCGAGGATCTCCTGCGCCGCGGTATCGACGGCGTCGAAGACCGTGCAGACCGCTTCCTCTCCCCTATACCAGGCGGCCCGCAAATGGTGCGGACGGTAGGAGCCCTGGCCGGGGAAGAGACCGATTATAGATTCCATCCCAGTGAACATTCGACGAACTTTCTTTCGCAACGATTACAAACCGATGAATTCAGCCATCCAGGCCGCGTCGACCTGACAGGAGATCCGTACCATCGGCGCAGGTAGGAGTAGGCCGGGCGGGCGTCCATCGGCGCAGCGACCTGTGTTTTGAGTCGGGGTTTACGTGCACCGTTCAGAGCAAGGAGCGTCCTCGGCCAGGTTCAACACTGCTGGCTCCGCACCCGCTACGCGTAATCGCCCAGGTAGTACGGCGTCGGGCTTGAAATCTGCGCCCGGCTCGAGCAGGGCGAAAGAGGGCGTGCCGGTGGTGTCGTGCTCGGCCCTGTGCATGTTCGGCTCATCCAGGCCGGAGCCGACCAGGGCATCGTCCCAGCCGAGCAGCTCCGTCAGCATGTAGTCGATCCACGCCCGGCCGCCGGTGCCGTGCGCCGGCCGGGCCCTATGCAGCACCGGGATGGAGAAGATTGGGTCCGAGATTTGGATGAGGCTGAGCCACGTGTTGTGGTCAAAGCTGTCGGGGGTACGGGGAAGCGGGCCACTCTCAAACTGCCTCTCGCTGCGTTACGACGAAGATCACTGCGACGTGGAAGGAGCGGTTGCGGATCGGCGTGCCGGGCGACCGGCTGCTCCAGCTCCCGATCTCGCTCGCCTTCGAGCCGCCGCAGGCGTTCTTCCCCGGACCGGCGGTCCCGGTGGTACGGGGCGATCTCGTCCTTGCTCTGCACTTCGACAGTGGAGAACAGCGCATCCTGTTCGTCGCTCTTGTCGAGCTGCGCGGACAGCAGCCGGGCGGACATGCCGACCAGCGGACGGCAGCGCTACCACGTCGTCGCGGCCCTTCGCGATCCGCTGATCGAACGTGACCGGCCGCTGCTTCGGCTCCTGACCGGGGGCGGGGAGTTTCTCCCAGCAGCCGGCGGACGCGCGTTCCCAGGAGCCGGTCAGCGTCGGCACGTCGTACAGGCCCCGCGCCGGCCCGTTCGGAAAAATCGAACCCATCCTTGGTGATGTCGGGCAGGGAGCCGCTCGGCAGTCTCCGGCGTGCCGGCTTGACCTCCCAGATGACCGAGAGAGTCTCGTAACGGCCGTCCTCGACACTTCTCTCCTTCGAGCATGGCGCTGCGGATCGGGACGTTCGCAGCGCGGAGATCACCCGGGCGGAAACCTCCCGACCAGAATCGGTCACAGAAGTCATTCCGCCCATCGGCACCGTAGATCACCACAAGAGTCAGTGTCTACGGTCAATTCAGCAGTGCCGCGGACCGTCAAGCCTGCGCATCGAGTGCAAGAGTGCTGCCGTGGCGCTATATTCGAAGCGGCGTTAGTTCCTTGGAGCTGATGCGTCATGCCCTCTGCCTGCATGCGGCACGATGAGTTCTCCCGCGCCCTCCGTCTGCCGACCGAAGCCGAGTACTACATCGGCGTCGGACCCCACCCGCAGGGCTGCCCGGGCCGCGTCGACCTTGACGACCCGCTCGTTGAGGAGATCACCGAACGGCTGTTCGACCGCGCCGAGGCGGTCGCGTGAGCCGACCGCGCGATCAGCCGCTGGGCCGGCTTCACGATCGGCTGGCTGTACTGGTGGTTCTGGGCCGTCGTCCTGGCCGTCGAGGCGACGGCCGGCGCCAAGATCGTGAACGGCTGGATCCCCGCCCTGCCACAGTGGCTGCTGGCCCTCATCCTGATGACCCTGCTCACCGCGACGAACCTGTTCTCGGTGGGCAGCTACGGCGAGTTCGAGTTCTGGTTCAGCTGCATCAAGGTCGTCGCGATCGCGGTGTTCATCGTGCTCGGCCTGCTCGCGATCTTCGTGGTGCTGCCCGGCACGCACGCCGTCGGCATGAGCAACCTGACCGGGCACGGCGGCTTCTTCCCGCACGGGTACGGCGCGGTCATCACCGGCCTGCTCACCGTGGTGTTCGCGTTCATGGGCAGTGAGATCGTCACCATCGCGGCGGGCGAGTCGCAGGACCCGGGCCGGGCCGTGACCCGCGCCGTCAACAGCGTGATCTGGCGGATCCTGGTCTTCTACCTGGGCTCCATCGCCGTCGTCATCGCGCTGCTGCCCTGGAACGCCGGGGCGAGGGCAAGGTCGGTGTGCCAGCGCAGCAGCGTGCCAGGCGTGGACCAGCAGGCCGACCCGGCGTGATTTCGGGAGTAGCCGGGCCAGCGCGGAGATCACGCCCGCTGGCCCACGACGGCTTTGGCCAGGCGACCTGACGGCGTAACACCGCCAGCTGGTGGCGAAGTACGAGTATCTCGATAACGAGGGTCGCAGGGCGGGCTCTTGGCCGTCAGGCCGGCGTGCGGGGGCCCAGGGCCTGGTCGGTCGCGCCGGGGGTGGCGGGGACGAATACCGGGGCGTCCTGCTGGTAGAAGATGTCGATGTCCGCTTCCTCTCCGCTGACGATCAGCGTGTCCCATGGGCCGCTCTCCTGGAGCGTCCGAAGGGTCGCGGGGGCCAGCGCGGAGAGGTGGTCCCGCAGCTCCTTGTCGTCGGGCAGGCCCGGAAGGCGTGCCGCGAGGCGGTCGCGGATGGCGTGCATGCGGTCCAGGAGGATCTCCAGGTCCGCCTCCGCTGATCTGGGAGACACAGAGCCCCCGCCAGCCCGCGCGGCCGATCCGGCGACTCCGGCCTTGGCCGGGCCTGCCGTATCGTCCATGCTGCGGTCGATGATGTCCTTGATCGCTCGGGTCACGCCTCGCTCGTCCGTCGTGACCATCGCGTTCCACGCGCGGCTCTTGTGACGGTACTGGAGCATCGACATCGCCGCCTCGTGGCGGATGAAGTCCGCGTCGCGCAGCGGGCGGCCCTGCCAGACGCGGCTGAGGGAGAGCGCCAAGGAGACGGCGGAGGCGAGGCCGCTGTTCAGGCCGCGGCCGGGCCAGAAGTGGATGGCGTTGGCCGCGTCACCCAGCAGGAAGCCGTATGTCCCGGGGCGGTCGGCGGCCGGGCGGGTGAGCTGCGCGGTGAACCGCGGGCGCTGCACCATGTCCAGCCGGAACGACGTGATCGCGCTGAGGTCATCCTCGGCCACCGCGAACAGCCGCAGCCCCTCCTGGATCCGCTTCCACAGCGGCGAGCTGCGCATCAGGGCGGGCAGGAACAGCGTGCCGTGGGTCGGGCAGACGAACTCGTTGTCCTCGTGGCGGCTCATCACGCACGGCCGGGCCGCGATGCACTCTTCGAAGACCTGCCGCACCGGGTCGATGCCTATGACGTTACGCGCCTCCTCGCGGGTCAGTCGCATGTTCAGGAAGCCCTCGCCGCGCAGCGAATTGAGCAGGAACCGGTTCTGCGCCACCGTCAGCAGGACGCTCATCGGGTCCGAGAGCCGGGACTTGACCCGCAGCCCCAGAACCACGTCCTGGAGGTGTTCGCCGTGGAGGGAGTAGATGGAGGCGTCGGCCACGCCGAAGCGGTCCGTGAAGTGGTCACGAGTGCGCGACCGGCCACCCTCGCAGATCACCAGCACGTGGTCGCGGGCGATGAGATGTTCGTGCTCTACCGGGTCGAACCGCTTGGCCACCAGCCGGATCGCGGGCTTACGCTTGGCCAGTTCCAGCAGCTGATCCTCGATGTAGGCGATCCGGATGTTGCGGGGCGGCCGCCCGTCCACGGAGTCGGGGCCCACCGGCCACATCTCGGAGAACTGGCCGTCCCCGAACAAAGCCGACCGCATCTCCTCCGTCAGCGCCATGTACTGCCGGCTCTGGACGGTGACGACCTGCTGGCGGCGGACGTTGCCGTGGGTCTCGTCCTTCCAGGCTACGGTGCTGCCGCTACGAACCCATCTGCCGTCGTAGACGGTGATGGAGGTCCGTCCCGGCAGCGCCTCCTCCAGCAACAACGCGAAGGCGAGGCCGACCGGACCGCCGCCCGTCACCGTCACCCGTAGCACGCCGGGGTCCACGGCCGCGTCGGCACGAGGCAGGGCGAGCTGGGAGAGGTCCATGACCGTCTGCATGGCCTCCTGCGTCTCGAATAGGAACGTCTCGTCGCCGATGCGTATGGTGTCGCCGGGCGTCAGCTCGTGCCGGGTGACGCGCTTGTCGTTGACGTACGTGCCGTTCCTGCTGTCGCGGTCGTGGAGCACGTATGCGCCGTTCTCCGCGACGATCTCGGCGTGCAGCCGGGAGGCGCTGACGCTGACGACGATGATGTCGTTATCACTCTTGCGTCCGAACGTCAGCGGAGCGTCGCCGAGGACCACGCTCTGACCGGCGAAGGGACCGGTGCGTCCCACGATGACCGACAACACGGAAACTCCTTAGGGGATGCCAGCGTGGTTGGATTATGTACGATGCGCCGCGAGGTCACTCACCCACTGCTCGGACGGCACGTCACCGAGAAGGGCACCGAGTTGGACTTCGCGTCGAAGGGCGACCGGATCTCCACCGCCATGGCGCTTCGCAGCGTCCCCGCCTGCGCGTACGTCGACAGCCGCACCGTCTCCTGCTTGGTGGTCGACTCGCCCTCCCGGAACGACAGCGTCCGCCACTGCCGGTCGACCACCGACCCGTTCTCCGAGACCCACCGGTAGGAGAACTGGACGGGCGGCCGGGCCGTCCTGAACGTCGCGGTGAACCAGGGCGCCTGGCCGTCGCCCGGAGGGCAGCTCCCGTCGTAGGTGGTCGCGCCGCCCGCCACCGTCACCGACACGGGCTGCGACGCGCTCGCGCCGTTTCCCGTCTCGCCGTCACCTCCCCTGCCTACGAGCGCGTAAGCCAGACCCCCGCCGAGCAGGATCAGCAGGGCCGCTCCCGCTCCGATCAGGTACGCGGTACTGCGGTTGCGCCGCGCGGGGGCGGGCGCGGCGCCAGTGTTGGGGCCGGCGCCGGGAGCCTCGATCACGGATCCGAAGCTAACCGCTCCGCTGGGGGGGCCGAACGACGACACCGGCGCCGGTGGGGCCGCTGCGGCGACCTCCGGCACCGACGCGGTCTCCGTTCCGCTGGTCACGGGCGCCTCCGGCGTGGGCTTCCCCGCCGTCGGGGTGACGGTCGTCGTGCCGGCCGTGACTCCCGTGGCCGTCGTTTCCCCATCGGCCGCCGTCGGTGCGGTCTGTCCCGGTGCGGATCCGGCGGTGGGCAACTCCTCCGCCGCCATCACCTCGGCCGTCATCGCGCCCGTGGCCGAGGTCGTGACCCCGGCTGTGGTCGCGGCGACAGCGGTGTCGTTGGCGGTGTCCGCCTCCGAAGGGGCCACCGACTCCCGGAGGGCCAGGCGCAGTTCTCGCTCGGCCTGCTCGGGCGTCATCCGCTCCTCGGGATCCTTGCGCATCAGGCCCTCGATGACCGCCGTGAGCGGGCCCGCCCGGTGCGGCGGAGGCAGTTCGTCCTCCACGACGGCGCGCAGCGTCGCAAGAGCCGTCGTCCGACGGAACGGCGAACGGCCCTGTACGGCCGTGTAGAGAAGCGCGCCCAGGGACCACAGGTCGCACGCGGTGCCAGGCGTCTGGCCCAACGCCTGCTCCGGTGCCAGGTACTCCGGCGAGCCGAGGATCTCGCCGGTCAACGTCAACGCCGTGTCCCCCTCCACCGCGGCTATGCCGAAGTCGGTCAGCACGACCCGGCCGTCGTCGGCGAGAAGAACGTTGGCGGGCTTCACGTCACGATGCAACACTCCCGCACCGTGCGCCGCGCGCAGTGCTGCCAGCACCTCGACACCGATGTGCGCGGCCTCCTTCGGCGGCAAGGCTCCCCCGGCGCCGATCACGTCGGCCAGCGACCGGCCGCGAACGAGTTCCATCACGATCCACGGCCGACCGTCGAAGGTGGCCACGTCATAGATGGTCACCACCCCACGGGCGTTAACCCGCGCCGCCGCCCACGCCTCCCGCTCCATCCGGGCGTACATCCGCGCGCTGCGGTCCGCCGGCAGTTCGGCGGAGGCACGCACCTCCTTGACGGCCACCTCGCGGTGCAGCACCTCGTCGCGGGCGCGCCACACTGTGCCCATACCGCCCTCGCCGAGCACGGACAACAACCGGTACCGCCCGGCGACCAGCCGTTCGCCACCGCCGTCCGGCGAGGCCGCGTCCTGATTGTGCATGGGGTCAACTCCCTATCTCTGCTAACTGCTGGGAACAGCGACCGCTCAAGTGGACCACCCGGTACGGTCTCTGCGCACGGTGATCATTCTGAGCGCCAGAGGCCGGCTGCCAGGCCAAAAGAGCCGGGCAGTTATGTGGGTCGGCTCTGGTCCACTTCTTGTGGTCCGGTGACGCTCGGTCACGCCAGTAGGATCCGTTTACCCGTTGACCGAATCAAAAGCGCTGTTTCTGCAGATCAAGCGGCATGTTCTGGTTCGCTCCTCTAGGGTTGATGCCCGTGGACTTCGATGAGGAGTACAGTGGGGCGTCCTTGCTCGTTCCTGCGGCCGGGTCTTTAGTCGTGACCGGCGATCGGTGGGAGCCGTACCGGCTTTTCGATGGTAGCGGGGCGGTGGTCGAGGCGGTGACGTCGTTCTTCCGTGACTTGCAGGCGGCCGGGCGCAGCCCAGCCACGGTGCGTTCCTATGGGCTGGACCTGTTGCGCTGGTTCCGGTTCCTGCGGTCGCTGCGCCACACCGGCGCCTTCCATTTCGATCGCCAGGGCGTCGTTGTAGTGGTCCCCGAATCCAGCAACGGGGACGACGAAGAGTTCGGCCATGCCCGAGACGATCCGCCGACGCTCGTCCCATGTCTCGCAACAGTCTGACAGAGAGGGACCGTAAGACCGCCGCGGCCGCGGGCGTGAACGGCGTGCTGTTCAGCGCGACCGAACGCGGCGGGACCGGCCCGGTTAACCTCGGCGTGGACTACCGGAAATTCAGCGACGCCTTCGGCGGCAACTACGGCTCCCGGCTCCGCCTGTTGACGCTGCCGGCCTGCGCGATGACCGCCCCGCAAAACCCCGCCTGCCGAACCCAGACCCCGCTGTCGGCCGCGCGGAATATGGTGCGAGCCCAGACGGTCTACGCGCACCACCCACGGGCCGCTGTTTCGCGCTCCACCAACGGCACTGGCGGATAAGCGGAGCTTCGTCGGTACCCCCTGCGAACCGTTAGGCGTAACCGAGGTCGCCAAGACGGGACCGGAGCCGGGCCGCCGTGGCTTCGCGCCGTTCGTCGTGTAGAAGGCGCGGACGGGTGGGAAGCGCGACGGCCGTCCGGTCAGACACCCATACGGGTGCGGTGAAGATCTGGGCGGAGGACCTCCAGGGGGCTGACGGAGCGCCGTGATCACGATGGTCCTACGCGCAGGCACGCGCTGGTCGGCGTGCGCACTGCTCGATTAGGCCGCCTGATGGTTCCCGGCAGAATCACGAAATGGCGTCGGGCGTGGGGGCTCAGAGGTAGATGCGATGCATAGTCATCCAAGCCCAACGGTCGACGCGGGTGCTCCGTGGGTGCTCGTATGTCGCGGTACCGCCCGGCAGCACCCGGTACGCCGTCGGGATGATACGGGGGGAGTGAATCGCGAACGCGGACCAAGTGGCACGTAGTGACCCTGTGGAACAGGACGCGGTAGCGCGTTGAGCAGGGGACTCTTGCGGAGCTGTGAACTTTTAATCCATAGGTTCTGGGTTCGAGTCCCAGGCGCCCTACCACTCATCTGGTCGTTGGCCAGCGGTTTCTCCGGTCCAACTGATCTTTCAGTGATCATTACGGGCTTGTGGGTGCTCCGTGGGTGCTCGTTTGTCGCGATCTTGTGCAGCGGGGCCTCCACGGGTGTGCTCTCTACTGCATAGCTATTCACGTCGACGGTGTCGGGTTGCTGGATGCGCCGTAGAAGACGCCTGGTCGGTTGGTCCGTCACGGACGTACGTGCGCTGCTGGACGACGGGCTGGTCGTCCATGCACGTTCACCTCTACCGTCCCGATGTGCGCGTTGGTGGCGCTTACTCCCACCGCGGTACCCCCGGCGGGCCGCCTTCGCAGGGTGACCTACCGCAGGATGGGGGGTAGCTGGGCGGCGACTACGGTGGAGTAATGCCGTATCGGCTGGTCTGGCCGATGCGGGCCGCTCGGCCATCGAGGTCTCCGCGCCGCCCCTGACCGATTGCCTGAAAAACGCTCGCGGGCGTGTGTCGCGTTCGCCGCGCACACCGCCGAGACCGGCTCCTGATCGGGGGAGAAACGATCGTGGAATACCGTGAGGCCGTCCAGGTCAGGCAGCGCAAGGGCAGCGTGCTCGGGCGGGCGGAGATCCGCGACGAGATCGCCGGCGTGGCCGACCAGCCGCCGATGGATTACCACGCGCTGCTGCCGGAGCCATGATGTCCACCGTTCCGACGCACTGCACCGAGGATGCTCATAGGCCGGTGACGATGCGCGGCCGTGCGGCCGAATGGAGCGCCGTCCTCGATCTGCTGGCCGCGGCGCAGGACGGGCGCTCTGGAGTCCTGCTCGTCGAGGGCGAGCCCGGCATCGGCAAGAGCCTCCTCCTCCGCGAGGCGACGCGAACGGCCCGCGCGCGGGGCGTCTTGTCGGTGACGGTCGGCGCCCCCGAGCTCGACCGGATGCCGCTCGTGGAGTCGCTGCTCTCGGCGCTCGGCGAGGACGTGATCGCCGACGGCGAGGGACCGTCCGCCGAGCAGGACCGGCACATGTGGCGGGTCGAGAGGATCCGCGCCGGTCTCGACGAACGAGCCGGAGCCGGCCCCGTGCTGGTCAGCCTCGACGACCTTCAGCTGGTGACGCCGACGGCCCTCGCGACGCTGCGGGCCTGGACGTCACAGCTCGCCGGCCGGCCCGTCGCGTGGCTGCTGGCCCGCAGCACGGTGAAGGAGGGGAAGGCCGCCGGCCGCCTCTTCGGCCTCCTCGAATACGACGGCGTGCGGCAGATCACCCTGCCGCCCCTCGACGACGATGCGCTGACCAGGATCGTCATCGACATGCTCGGTGCCGTGCCCGACCCGCGGCTGGCGGCGCTCGCCGGCCAGTCAGGCGGCAACCCGTACCTCCTCACCGCGCTCATCGCCGGACTGCGCGGCGAGAATGGGATCCAGATTCGCGACGGCAGCGCACGTCTCGTCGCGGCCGGCCTGCCGCGGCGGTCCCAGGCGGCGGCACGGCATCTGCTCGACCGGTTGAGTCCGCGGACGCGCCATCTGCTGACCGTGACCGCGGTCCTGGCACGCTCGTTCTCGCCGGACGCCGCGGCCGCGGTGCTCGGCACGACCCCCACCGCGATCGTCCCGCAGCTCGACGAGGCGCTGTCGGCGGGCGTGCTCGCCGTCGCGGGCGAGGAACTGGCCTTCCGGCACGGCCTGCTGTGGCAGGCGGTCACCGACGCCGTTCCGGTTCCCATCCGGAAGGCGCTGCACCAGCAGATCGGCGAGGTCCTGTTCGACCGGGGCGGGCCTGCGACGGCGGCCGCGGCGCACCTGATGCAGGGTGCCCGCACGGGCGATCCCCGTGGCCTCGCCGAGCTGGACCGGCTGGTCGACGACATCCTGCCGGTCTCACCGCAGACCGCGGTGGACATCGCGCTGCGGGTAGTGCGCCTCACCGGTCCCGCCGAACCGGCCCGAACCGATCGCACGCTGACCGCCGTCCGCACGCTCATCGAGGCGGGCCGGCTGGACGAGGCCGCCGCTTTCACCGAATCGGCCCTCACCCGGCCGATGACCGCCGCCGCCCACGCGCGCCTGTGCTGTCTCCGGTCGGAGATCCTGCACATGCAGGGCCGGTCGGCCGAGGCCGCGGTGGACGCCGCGACCATACTGGCCGAACCGGGCCTACCGGACCGGCTCCGCGACGCCGCTGAACTCGCGCTACTCAACGCGCAGGTCGCTGCCCGTGACGGTACGCTCGCGCGTCGGCACGCGCAGGCGATCGTCGAGGCCGCCGACGAGCACGGCGACGCCCTCGTCACCGGAGCGTTCATCACGCTCGCGTTGGCCGCGTGGGACACGGACGACCTGGCCGAGGGCCTGCGGCTCGCCCGCGAGGCCGTCAGCCGGGCGGCGTCCATCGACGCCTGGTGCCTGCACCCCCGGATGATCCTGGCGATGCTCCTGACCGACGTCCGGCGGCTGGACGAGGCAAGTTCGGTGATGGCGAGCGCGGGCGACGACATCAAGGTGCGCGGACGTCTCGTGTGGGCGGCGGCGCCCGCCGTGCTCCGCGCCCGCCTGCATCTGGCCGCGGGCCGTTTCGACGACGCGATCGCCGAGGCCGAGGCGGGCCTGGCGGCCACCAGCGGGTCGGGCCCGCATGTGCTGATGTCGTCCGCGCTGGCGGTGCTCGCCGTCGCCGCGCTGCGGTCCGGGGGCCCGAACACCGCACAGCGGTACGTCGACCGGGTACGGCCGGGGCTGTCGCAGTACGGATCGCCACACGCGGAGGCCCGCTTCGCGCTCGTGACGAGCCAGATCGCGATGGCGCGCGATGGTGCCGGTGCCGTGGCGACGGCGTTCGCGGAGCTGTGCGAGCAGGTGCCGGAGCACTCCTGGGCGCTGGTCAGCGATCCCACCGCGGCGGCCTGGCTGGTACGCACCGCACTCGCCTTGGACGATCGCGTGCGAGCCGAGAGCGTGGTCGGCGCCTCGGAACGGCTCGCCCGCGAGAACCCGGGCTTTCCCAGCGTCGCGGCGGCCGCCGAACACGCCCGCGGCCTGCTGGACGGCGACGAGTGCGCGCTGGACCGCGCGTCCCTGGACCACGCCGACCCGTGGGCGCGCGCGTCCGCGGCGGAGGACCTCGGCGCACTGGCCGCGAGCCGGGGCACCGGGTCACGGCAGTCGGCCATCACCAGCCTGGACCAGGCGCTGGCCGGCTACGACGGCATCGGCGCGGCCTGGGACGCCGCTCGGGTGCGCCGCCGGCTTCGCCGGCTGGGCGTGCGGCGTCGGCACTGGACACAGGGCGACCGCCCCGTCTCGGGTTGGGGCAGCCTCACCGACACCGAGAGCCGGATCGCCGAGTTGGTCGCCCAAGGACTGACCAACCGGCAGGTGGCCGACCAGCTGTTCATCAGCGTGCACACGACCGCCTTCCACCTCCGTCACATCTTCCGCAAGCTCGAAATCGGCTCACGCTTCGAGCTGGCCAGGCGGGTCATGGAGGAGAACCGGCAACGGACGCCGTCCAACGCACATCTCGGCGCGGCGACACCGGTCAGCACACACCTCCCTGGCCACGTTAGGGGGAGCCATGGCAGTGAAGCTGAGTGAGCGGTCCTTCGCGTACGCGAAGAGACTGATCGACGAGGGGAGAGCCGCCGTCGACGAGATGGGCGAATGGAGCGAACACCAGCCGTCCACGCAGCAGGAGAACGAGTTCATCGAGACGTTCGGATTCGACGATTACGGCAGGTGGTACCTCGGCGAAGACGACGACTACTCCAAGGACGAGAAATCCAGGTACGAGTTCCCCTACGGGGACTTCGAGAGGGCCCACCGGTGCGGCGTGATCGCCGCGGAGGTGCGGGCGGCGCAGCGGAAGTACGACGACATCGAGGTCGCCGCGGCCCACCTGCACGGCATGCTCGACGAGCTGAAGTAGACCGACGTCCGGATCGTCGGCGGGGACGGGACCGCGACCCTGCTGCGCCTGCGTCCGGACCCGCCCTGCCTCCTCCCTGAGCCCGCCGGTGGAGGCCGTGTGGCGGGGCGGCCTCCGCCACACCGTCCGAATCACCCGCTGAGACGCTCGTGGACCAGCCGGACGGCCATCGCGCCTTCGCCCACGGCCGACGCGACCCGCTTGATGGACCCGCTCCTGACGTCGCCGACCGCGAATACGCCCGGCAGGCTGGTCTCCAGGGGCAGCGTGTCGCCGGTGCGGATGAAGCCTTTCCCGTCCAGCTCGACCTGGCCGGCCAGCCAGCCGACACAGGGGTCGGCGCCTATGAAGATGAACAGGTTCCGGGCCTCGTGGACGCGCCGTTCGCCGGTGCGGCCGTCCTCGACGACGACCGCCTCCAGCGTCTCGTCGCCGATCAGTTCGCGCACCTCGGTGCGCAGGTGAACCTCGATGCCCGGAGCGCGCTCGATCTGGTCGATCAGGTAGCGGGACATGCTCTTGCCCAGGTCACCGCCCCGAACCAACAGCCTGACCCGCTTCGCGCGCTCAGCGAGATAGAGAGCGGCCTGGCCGGCCGAGTTGCCGCCGCCGACGACCGCGACGGGCAGGCGGACGCACTGCAGCGCCTCGACCTCGGTGGCGGCGTAGTAGACGCCGCCGCCCTCGAACCGTTCGAGGCCAGGGACGTCGAGCGACCGGTAGCGAGCGCCGGTGGCGAGCACCACCGTGCGGGCGCTGATCCGGCCGCCATCGCCGAGGGCGACGCCGTAGCCGGCGTTCTCGACCTCGAGCGCGGTGGCCTCCGCGGGGACACCGAGCCGCGCACCGAACTTCTCGGCCTGGATGACCGCACGCTCGGCGAGTTCGGCGCCGGAGATTCCAGAGGGGAACCCCAGGTAGTTCTCAATGCGGGAGGACGTGCCGGCCTGGCCGCCCGTGGCGACCGCGTCGACGACGACCGTGTTCAGGCCCTCGGACGCGCCGTAGACGGCCGCGGCCAGCCCGGCCGGCCCCGCACCGACGATCACGAGGTCGGCGACGTCGCCGTGGGCGGCCGGTGTCGGCAGGCCGATCGCGCGGGCCAGCTCGGCGTTGCTCGGGTTGCGCAGGATCCGGTCGCCGTTGAGGATCACCAGCGGGGTCTCCTCGGGCCGGACGCACAGCCGCCGCAGCGCCTGTTCGGCCTGCGTGTCCTGTTCCAGGTCGATCCACCGGTGCGGGAGCCGGTTGCGCGCCGCGAAGTCCCGCAGCCGGCGGGTGTCGGGGGAGAACCGGGAGCCGATGATCCGCAGTCCGGCACCGAGCTCGATCAGCAGGGAGCGCCGGATGAAATACGCACGCAGGACGAGGTCCCCGAGCGCGGAGTCCCGGGCGATCAGCAGGCGCAGGCGCTCCGCCGGGATCCGCAGGACCGCTCCCGGCTCATCGACCACGGCTCCGACCAGCGCCGCCTGCCCGGTGAGCAGGCCGAGCTCGCCGAGGAACCGACCCGGGCCGTGCACACGGATGACCTCGTCGGCGTCGACCATCGCGACCGAGCCCTCCAGGACCACGAAGAAGTCGTAGTCCGGCTCGCCCTGCCGGAACAGGACGTCGCCCTGCCGGGTCGGGATCCGCTCGCCGTGCGTGGACAGGCGCTGAATCTTCTCGGGGTCCAGCCGCGGCCACGCGCCGTGCAGGTCAGGTGTCTCTTGCAATGCTCTTCTCCACCCATGCGCGCAGGACCGGAGCGGGCGCGGCGCCGGCCTGCCGATCGATCACCTTGCCGTCCCCCATGAGGAGCAGGGTCGGCACGGCCTGGACGGCGAACCGCTCCTGGATCTTCGGCGCCCGGTCGACGTCGACCTTCACGAGCTTGATCCGGCCGGCCATCTCGCGGGCGAGCTGTTCGAGCGCCGGGCTGACCATGCGGCACGGGCCGCACCAGGTCGCCCACAGGTCGACCACGACGGGCACGGAGGCGCGCTCGGCGACGTCGGCGAAGTCGTCATCGCCGGCGTCGGCGATCCACGGAAGCGGCCGGTGGCAGTTCCCGCAGCGCGGCGTACCGTCGGCCACCGCCGGCACGCGGTTGCGCTTGCCGCAGTGCGGGCATTGGACGGTCATCGATGCCCCCTCATGGGTTCTGGTGGGAGACCTTGAGTTCGCCGTCCTCCAGGCCCACGCGGATGACCGCGCCGTCCAGGATCTCCCCGGACAGCAGCGCGCGGCCGATCCGGGTCTCGACCTCGCGGGCGATGAACCGCCGCAGCGGCCGGGCGCCGTACACCGGGTCAAAGCCCTGGCGGGCGATGAAGGCGCACGCCTCCGGCGTGACCTCCAGCGTCATTCGGCGGTCGGTGAGGCGGCCCCGCAGGTCGCTGAACATCAGGTCGACGATCTGCTCGATCTCGCGCTGTGTCAGCGGTCTGAACAGCACGATGTCGTCGACCCGGTTGAGGAACTCGGGCCGGAAGTGGGTGCGCAGCGCGTCCATGACCGCATCGCGCGCGTCGGGTTTGATCTCGCCGTCGGAGGTGACGCCGACCAGCAGGTAGTCCGAGCCGATGTTGGAGGTCATGATCAGCACGGTGTTACGGAAGTCGACGGTACGGCCCTGGGCGTCGGTGAGCCGGCCGTCGTCGAGGACTTGCAGCAGCGTGTTGAACACGTCGGTGTGCGCCTTCTCGATCTCGTCGAGCAGCACGACGGAGTACGGCTTGCGCCGGACGGCCTCGGTGAGCTGGCCGCCCTCTTCGTAGCCGACGTAACCGGGCGGGGCGCCGACCAGGCGGCTGACGGTGTGCCGTTCCTGGTATTCGCTCATGTCCAGCCGGATCATGTTCTCCTCGGTGTCGAACAGCGCCGCGGCCAGCGCCTTGGCCAGCTCCGTCTTGCCGACCCCGGTCGGGCCGAGGAAGATGAACGAGCCGATCGGGCGGCGCGGGTCCTTGATCCCCGCCCGGGCCCGGATGATGGCGTCGGTGACCAGCCGCACGGCCTCGTCCTGGCCGACGACGCGTTCATGCAGGACCTCGTCGAGCCGGAGCAGCTTCTCGCGTTCGCCCTGCTTGAGGCGGCTGACCGGGATGCCGGTCCAGCGGGACACGATGTCGGCGATCTCGTCCTCGGTCACGACCTCGCGCAGCAGCCGCCGGCCGCCCTGCTTGGCGGACAGCCGCTCCTCCTCGGCCTGCAGCCTGCGTTGCAGTTCCGGCAGCCGGCCGTGGCGCAGTTCGGCGGCGCGGTTGAGGTCGTAGTCGCGTTCGGCCTGGTCGGCCTCCCGGCGGACGCGTTCGATCTCCTGGCGCAGGTCCTGGACCTTGCGCAGTGTCTGCCGTTCGGCCTCCCACTGGGCGCGCATGGCGTCGGCCTCGGCCTTGAGATCGGCCAGTTCCTTGCGCAGGTCTTCCAGCCGCGACCGGCTGGCCGGGTCCTCTTCCTTGGACAGTGCCGCCTCCTCGATCTCCAGGCGCGTCACCCTCCGGGTGAGCTCGTCGAGTTCGGCGGGCATCGAGTCGATCTCGGTGCGCAGCTTCGCCGCCGCCTCGTCGACCAGGTCGATGGCCTTGTCCGGTAGGTACCGGTCGGAGATGTAGCGGTGGCTGAGGGTCACCGCGGCGACGATCGCGGAGTCCTGGATCTTCACGCCGTGGAAGACCTCCAGGCGCTCACGCAGGCCACGGAGGATCGAGATGGCGTCCTCGGCGGAGGGCTCGTCGACCATGACGGGCTGGAAGCGGCGTTCGAGGGCGGCGTCCTTCTCGATGTGCTTGCGGTACTCCTGCAGCGTGGTGGCGCCGATCATGTGGAGTTCACCGCGGGCGAGCATGGGCTTGAGCATGTTGCCGGCGTCCATCGCGCCCTCGGCCGCGCCCGCACCGACGACCGTGTGCAGCTCGTCGACGAACAGCAGGATCCGCCCTTCGGCGGCCTTGACCTCGCCCAGCACCGCCTTGAGGCGTTCCTCGAATTCGCCGCGGTACTTCGCGCCCGCGACCAGCGAGCCCATGTCGAGAGCCCAGACGGTCTTGTCCCGCAGCCCTTCCGGCACGTCGCCCTGGTCGATGCGCTGGGCGAGCCCTTCGACGATCGCGGTCTTGCCGACGCCCGGGTCGCCGACGAGCACCGGGTTGTTCTTCGTCTTGCGGGACAGGATCTGGACGACGCGGCGAATCTCGGTGTCCCGGCCGATGACCGGGTCGAGTTTCCCGGTCCGTGCCTCGGTGACCAGGTCCCGGCCGTACTTCTCCAGGGCCTCGTAGGCGGCCTCCGGCATCGACGAGGTCACCCGCTGGTTGCCGCGGACCTTCGTCAGCTCCTCGAGGAAACGGTCTCGCGTGACCCCCGGGATCAGGCCGTCCTCGATGAGGGCCAGCACGAGGTGCTCGACCGAGACGTACTCGTCCTTCAGCCGTTTCGCCTCGCGCTCGGCCGTGTCGAACAGCCGGGACAGCCGCTGGGTCACGTACACCTGACCGGGCGCCGCGCCCGGGCCGGTGACCCGCGGACGCCGCTGGAGCCGGGACTCGGTCTCCTTGCGCAGCAGGTCGGTGTTCACGCCGGCCCCCGCCAGCAGCCGGGGGGCCAGGCCCTCCGGCTGGTCGAGCAGTGCGAGCAGGAGGTGCTCGGCGTCGACCTCGGTGTGCCCGAAGCGCAGGGCCTTGGTCTGCGCGTCGTGCAGGGCCTCCTGGGACCTCTCGGTCAGTCGGTTCAGGTCCATGATCGATCTCCGGAGCGTTGGTGAGCGCGATGTCTCTGGGCCGCCTCCAGGGCGGCGATGCGGTCGAGCAGGTCGCACACCAGGCCGACCGCCGCGTAGTTGAGCGAGAACCCGGCGCGGAGCCGCTGCACGCGCGCGAGGACCGCGAGCTGCTCGCGGAGGAACCAGAGCCCGCCGGAGGCGTCACGGTCGGCATCGAGGATGCCCAGCGCGACGAACCGGCGGATCAGCTCCGGGTGGACGTGGGCGTCGCGGGCGAAGGTCTCCAGGTCGACCCGTACCGGCCGCATGAGCGCGTACCTCATCACCGCCTCCTCGGATCGAACGTCGACGTGGCGGCCAGCTCCTCGAAGAGCCGCCTCTCCTCGGGGCCCGGCTCGGGCGGCACCTTGATCTGAACCTCGGCGTACAGGTCGCCCGGAGTACCGCGGGGGTTGGGCAGGCCGCGGCCGCGCAACCGCAGCCGCCTGCCGCAGGACGAACCGGGCGGCACCTTCACCTTCGCCTCGCCGGCCGGCGTCTCGACCGGGGCCCTGGTGCCGAGCGCCGCCTCCCACGGGGCGAGCGGCAGCCGTACCGTGACATCACGGCCGTCGACGCGGTACCTCGGGTCCGGCCTGATCCGCACGATCAGGTACAGGTCGCCCGACTGCCCACCGTTGCCGCCGCGGCCGCCCTGCCCGGCGAGCCGGATCCGCTGGCCGTCGGTGACCCCGGCCGGGATGTCCACGTCGATGGTCCGGCCATCGAGACCGATCGTGCGATGCCCGCCGCGGTACGCCTCGTCCAGACCGATCTCCAGCTCGGCCTCCTGGTCGGCGCCGGGCATCGGCCCCCAGCCGAAACCGCCTGGACGGTGACCCCGCCCGGCGCGGCCGGCGCGCCCTCCGAAGATGCCGCCGAGCAGATCCTCCAGGTCGACCTCCTCGCCCCCCGTACCGAACCCGCCGAACCCGTCGGCCCCGGCGCCCGCACGCGTCCGCCTCCCCGCGCCGGCGCGGGCTCGCGCCCAGGCCTCCGGGTCGACGTCCGGCGGCACGCGCCGGAAGTCCTCGCCGAAGGCGTCGTAGCGTTTGCGTTGTTCGGGGTCGGACAGCACGGCGTACGCCTCGGACGCCTCCTTGAAGCGGTCCTCCGCGTCGGGGGTCTTGTTGACGTCGGGGTGGTATGCACGGGCGAGCTTGCGGTACGCGCGCTGGATCTCGTCCTGCCCGGCCGTTCGGGGCACGCCGAGGATCTCGTAGAAGTCACGGGCCGGAGCCATCGGCCTGCCGCCCCTTCGAGACCACCACCTGCGCCGGACGCAGCTGGTTCTCGCCGTGGCCGTATCCGGGCCTGGTCACCTGCACGATCGTTCCTTCCGGGGCGTCGGCGTCGGGAACGGCGGCGACCGCCTCGTGCCGGGTCGGGTCGAATAGGCGCCCTGTGTCGTCCTGGCGTGGATAGCCGAGCCGGGCGAGCACCGTGAGCGCCTGGTCGCGAACGGCGCGTACGCCATCGAGGAGGACGTCGGGCTCGGCGCCGGCGTGCTCGATGGCCCGTTCGAGGTTGTCCACGACGGGCAGCCACTCGGCGGCGGTCCTGGCCCGCTCATCGGACCGCAGCCGCTCGGCGTCGCGCGCGGCGCGCTTACGGTGGTTCTCCAGGTCGGCGAGCGCGCGCTTCCACCGGTCCTCCAGCTCGGCGAGCTTCGTCGCCAGGCCGCCGTCCTCTTCTGCCGGTTGTTCCGGCCGCATGTCACTCATCGGTCGTGAACTCCGCGTCGATCACGTCCTCGTCGCCTCCGGTGGTTCCGCCACCGGCGCCCGGACTGCCCGGACTGCCCGGACCGCCGGGGCCTCCCGGCCCTGTCGCACCCGGTCCGGCGCCGGCCGTCACGGTGCCGAGCCCGTAGTAGACCTGCTGGAGCTCGGCGGTCAGATTCCGGAGCCGCTCGACCGGCGCCTCTTCCTTGATCGCCTGGCGGGCGTCGCCGACGAGCATCTGGGCGCGCGCCTTCTCGTGCGCCGGCACACCCTCCCCGAGCTCCTGGACCCGCTTTTCGACCTGGTAGGCGATGGAGTCGAGCTGGTTGCGGGCGTCGATCGCCTCGCGCAGGCGCTCGTCCTCGGAGCGGTGCTGCTCGGCGTCCTGGATCATCCGCTCGATCTCGGACTGGTCGAGGTTGGTGGTCTCGCTGATGGTGACCGTCTGCTCGACGCCGGTGTCCTTGTCCCGTGCGGAGACGTTGAGGATCCCGTTGGCGTCGATGTCGAAGGTCACCTCGATCTGCGGTACGCCGCGTGGGGCGGGCCGGATGTTCTCCAGCCGGAATCGCGCGAGGACCCGGTTGTCGGCGGCGCGTTCGCGTTCGCCCTGCAGGACGACGACGTCCACCGCGGTCTGGTTGTCCTCGGCGGTGCTGAAGGTCTCCGTGCGGCGGGCCGGGATGGTGGTGTTCCGCTCGATGATCTTGGTCATGACGCCGCCGAGCGTCTCCAGGCCGAGCGACAGCGGGGTGACGTCCAGCAGGACGACGTCCTCGACCTCGCCCTTGATGACGCCGGCCTGGGCGGCCGCGCCGAGGGCGACGACCTCGTCCGGGTTGACCGTCATGTTAGGGTCCTTGCCGCCGGTCATCCTGCGGACGAGCTCCTGCACGGCCGGGATGCGGGTGGACCCGCCCACGAGGATGACCTCGTCGATGTCGTTCGCCGTGGTCTTCGCGTCGGCCATCGCCGTCTGCACCGGGCCCTTGGTGCGTTCGATGAGGTCGCCGGTGATCTGCTCGAAGGTCGAGCGCATCAGGGTGGTGTTCAGGTGCTTGGGGCCGGTCGCGTCCGCGGTGACGAACGGCAGGCTGATCGTCGTCTGGGTCACCGAGGACAGCTCGACCTTCGCCTTCTCCGCGGCCTCGAACAGCCGCTGCAGCGCCTGGGGGTCGCGGCGCAGGTCGATGCCGGTGTCCCGCTGAAATTCATCGGCGAGGTGATCGACGATGCGGCGGTCGAAGTCGTCGCCGCCGAGGTGCCCGTCACCGGCGGTCGCGAGGACCTCCACTACACCTTCGCCGATGCTGAGCAGGCTCACGTCGAACGTGCCGCCGCCGAGGTCGAAGACCAGCACCGTCTCGTTCGCGCCCTTGTCCAGCCCGTAGGCCAGCGCCGCGGCGGTCGGCTCGTTGATGATCCGCAGGACCTCCAGGCCCGCGATCTTGCCGGCGTCCCGCGTGGCCTGGCGCTGGGCGTCGTTGAAGTAGGCGGGGACCGTGATGACGGCTTCGGTCACCCGCTCACCGAGGAACTTGCCCGCGTCGTCGGCGAGTTTGCGCAGCACGAGCGCGGAGATCTCCTCCGGAGCGTACTGCTTGCCGCGGACGTCGAAGCGGACCGCGCCGTCCGGACCGGACACCACGTCGAACGACACTGCGTTGATCTCGCTGGCCACCTCGTCGTACCGGCGGCCGATGAACCGTTTCGCCGAGTAGATCGTGCCCTTGGGGTTGAGGATCGCCTGCCGGCGCGCGAGTTGCCCGACCAGGCGCTCACCCTGCTCGGTGAAGGCCACCACCGACGGCGTCGTGCGCGACCCCTCGCTGTTGGGGATCACCGTGGGGTGACCGTCCTCGGTGGTAGCGATGACCGAGTTCGTGGTTCCGAGATCGATTCCGACTGCCTTGGCCATGCTCTCCTCCTCGCCGGACCGACGGAGCCCCGGCCTTCGACGGAGAACAGCGTGATCGGCTGGACGTTCGGAGCTCCTGCATCAAGATGGCGTTACACCATCCAAGGCTCGCCCTTCGCATGGCCGCTCGCATCCTCAGCCTTGGTAGACATGGCGTCCGCGTCTCGGCGGTGGCGCGGTCTTCCGGGCCGTGCCGAGGGTGGGGATCGACGCCGGACGAACTCCGCCCCGGTGGGCGCTCGCGTGACGTCCTCGATCGTGTAGTACGGCCGCCGTCGGGTGCTCTCGTAGTGGCCTACAGCAGGAGGTCGAACACGCGGGCGACGCGTTCCCAGTGCTCGGTGTGCGGGTTCTTCAGCTTCGGATCGATCAGTTTGAACGCGCGGGCGAGCGCGACGGTCAGTCCTCCGGCGATCTGCGGCAGGTCGGCCTCGGTCTCGTCCGCGACCATCAGCTCGAGCGGCGGGTGCTTGGCGAGCCGTTCGAGGAGCGACTCGAGTTCGACCTCCTCCTCGAGCTTGCGGAACTCGTGGATGCACTCCTGCAGGCCCTTGGTCACGGGTAGATCGTGCGGCTGGATGATGTCGCGGGCGTTGGCCTTGGCGCGTGCCTGGCCGATGAGGATCAGGTCGTAGATCTTGCCGTCGACGAAGTCGTCGTAGCGCTTGAGGTCGTCCTTGTCGACGTCCAGGCTCGCGGCGGCACGGAACAGGCGCTGAAACTGCGGGATGCCGGTCGGGGGCATGGGTACCACCTCCTGCCTCCAGCATCGTCCGGTGGTCCGCCTCCGGCATCCCACGACCGGACGGGTCTGAGCCGCCCCGGCGGCACGTTCCGGGCGCAGCGGTCCTCGGCGCGCTTCCGCCACCCGACGGGCGGGGTCAGCGCGCAGCAGCTTGGCCTCGGACCGTCATTGTTCGGGCCACCGTGAGTGTCACCTGAGCGCACCGCCGGTGGGGGATCTTCCGGCCGGCCCGCGCCGGCCGGAACGCGGTCCGGTGCGGCGGCCATGGGCATCCCATGTGGTCACGAGGCCTCCTAAGTCCGATTCGGGCGGGCCGACCGGTGTTCTGGCATCGGACCTGGTCAAAGGCCCATAATGGCCTGACCCTGCCCTGACGGAGTGACCTGAACACCGGTGGCGCCTTTGCCTGGCCGTGCCGGCGCCCATGAGGCGTGAAGCCTGCAGAGCCGGTCCATGAACAGGGGTTGTTATGGCGATGTTGGCCGACGTCGCCGTCGAGCGCTACAGGTCCGTCCGCGGGCGCTGCGGCCACACCTGGACCGCCGACTACGACGTGCAGTACGTGACCGACGACGTCGGCGCCACGTTCGCGTTCTATCGGCTTGACGGCGTGCCGGTGCCGCCGAGGAGAGGTGACCTGCCCGAACCGCGGCGCCATGGGCGTCGCCGTGATCCCCGAGGGGCGGCGCGACAGCCCGCCCGTGCGCCTGGACAGCGACGAGCCGCGCGAGCGTGTCACCACCACCGCCGAGCAACGCCGGGCGTCCGTTCCGCACCTGCCGGGGCTCGTCGGCCCCGCGCGACGGTGTCCGGCCGGCCCGGCGGAGGGTGACGGCGCGGCACATCGGCGGCTTCGGTCGCGTCGATGGCAGCTCGCGAGGAACAGGGAACCGGGGAACCGGGTACCGCCCGGCGGCGGCCGGCGCTGGGCATCGGTGCTCGCCGGACGGCCATGCCGGAGAGTAAAGCTTTCCCGTCTACATTGACATCGGTACGAGAGGTGGGAACCTCGAAATAGGGGCATTGGCCTGCGGATATCTCTATTTCCGGCAGGCGTTGGGTGATTGTCGGGTGTCGCCGACAGTCGGCGACATTACTTGGCGGCCGATATTCCATTGATCGACTAGATCGAGGTATTCGCCATGAGAGCCGTTGTCTACGAGGGACCGCGTACGGTCGGGGTCGAGGAAGTGCCGGACGCGAGGATCGAACGGGCCACAGACGCGCTGGTGAGGATCACCACGACCAACATCTGCGGTTCGGACCTGCACATGTACGAGGGCCGTACGGACCTGGACACCGGTCGCGTGCTCGGCCACGAGAACCTCGGTGAGGTGGTGGAGGTCGGCGAGGCCGTGGACCGGGTCAAGGTCGGCGATCTGGTGTGCATGCCCTTCAACGTCAGCTGTGGCTTCTGTGAGAACTGTGAGAAGGGGCTCACCGCCTTCTGCCTCATCGCGAACCCGGATCCGAACATAGCGGGGGCCGCGTACGGCTTCGCGGACATGGGGCCCTACAACGGCGGCCAGGCCGAACTGCTCCGCGTTCCCTACGCCGACTTCAACTGCCTTATCCTGCCGCCGGAGGCGGAGGAGCGGCAGACGGACTACGTCATGCTGGCCGACATCTTCCCGACGGGCTGGCACGCTACCGAGCTGGCCCGCGTACGGGCCGGCGAGACGGTCGTCATCTACGGTGCCGGGCCGGTCGGCCTGATGGCGGCCCTGTCATCGACGCTCAAGAGCGCGAGCAAGGTCTTCGTCGTCGACCGGCATCCAGACCGGCTCAAGCTCGCCGAGGAGATCGGCGCCATCCCGATCGACGACTCGAAGGTGGCGCCCGTCGAGGCGATCCTGGACCAGACCGACGGCATGGGCGCCGACCGCGGCTGCGAGTGCGTCGGCTACCAGGCACATGACCCGGAGGGGCATGAGCACCCGAACCTGACGCTGAACAACCTGGTCAGGTCCGTACGCTTCGCCGGCTCCATCGGAGTCGTCGGCGTGTACCTGCCGCAGGACCCGGGGAGTCCCGACCCGCTCTACAAGGAGGGCGAGGTCGCCTTCGACTATGGCCTGTTCTGGTTCAAGGGCCAGAGCGTCGGAAACGGCCAGTGCAACGTCAAGGCATACAACCGCGAACTCATGCGCCTCATTCATACGGGCCGGGCCCGGCCGTCGTGGGTCGTCTCGCACGAGCTCCCGCTGGGGGAGGCGCCGGAGGGCTATGAGCACTTCGACCACCGGGACCCCGGCTGGACGAAGGTCGTTCTGCATCCGAACGGGCAGCCGCGCTGAGCCGCTCGCCATGTCATCGACCGCCGAGCCAAGGCCGGCGGAGGAGCAGGCGCGATGCATAGCCATCCAAGCCCAACGGCCGGTTCGGGTGCTCGGCGGGTGGTCGTACGTCGCGGTATCGTCCGGCACCACGCGGCACCCCGTCGGGCTGGTATGCCGTGAAGCGAATGGCGAACGCGGACCGGGTGACACGTAGTGGCACTGTGGAGGAAGACGCGGTAGCGCATCGAGTAGGCATCGCGCATTTCCGTGGACTTTCAATCCATAGGTTCTGGGTTCGAGTCCCAGGCTCATCTGGCCGTTGACCTGTGGTTCCTTCAGGTTGGCGGACCTTGTCGAGCCCACCCGAGATCGGGTTCATCTGCTGCATGAGAACCTCGACACCACCACGCCCGGCGGGGGCTAGTCGTCCACGTCTTCGCAGCCTTGGCGGAGTTCATCCGGGAGCTCATCCTGGCCGGCACCCGCGAGTGCCTGCCGCCGCCCGGGAGAGGCAGGGGTGGGGAAGACCGTCCTGCAGGACGCCGCGGCCGACCGGGCTGCCGCCATGGGAACATCCCCTCCCGGTTCGACGAGCTGCGCGAGGATCAGCGGGAGGCTCTCATGGTCGCGCTCCGGCTGGCCATCGGTCCGGTGCCTGAACGGATGGTGGTCACCAACGCGTGTCTGAGCCAGCGGACGAGGGGAACTTCCTTCGGCACAGCGGGCTGCCGGCCCGTCCAAGACGCGGGAGAGCCTGTTGGCCATGGCGCTGCGAAGAGATCGATCGGCTGCTGTCGGAGTCAGCGGCGCTCCGCACGGCATGGCGTGACGCCGTTGACGTCGCCACCTGGGAGATGCTCGCCGACTGTCTCGATCGGCTGGAGCGAAAGCTCGTCGAGCACCTGACCGTCGAAGAGGAGAAGGTGCTCACCACAGTCAGCGAATACAGGAGTCCGGAAGAGTGGCACAAGATCGATGAGCTTGCGATCAAAGGTCTTCCATCAGCTGCAGGTCCGCCGATGAGTATAGGTTGGAGGCACCGAGATGCGTCGATGTCCCGCCCTTCGCTGACCCAGGAGACGTTGATAACAAAGGCTGGTGTGGGCAAATGGAAAATGAGCCGATGTTTCACCAGGCCGCGGTGGACCGCTCGGAAGGGTTCGGCGAGCGGTTGTTGGGCGTGCTGTTGGACCGGGCTCACGGGATGACGCCCCAATCGATCGCCCCACTGGTCGCGGAAGAGGTCACCAGAATCGGCGGTCGGGACATTTCGGTCCTACTGCAGGACTATGACCAGCTGATGCTCGTCCCTCTACCAGGCGAAGGACTCAGAGTGGGCGCCGCTGAGAGTATCGATGGCTCCCCGGCCGGCTGGGCGTTCCTCCACGCGATTCCCGTCGAACAGCCAGTGCCCAACGGCGTACGAATCTTCCTGCCGCTCCTGGACGGCGGCGACGAAGTGGGGGTCATGGCGGTCACCTTCGACGCCGTCAAGGACGAGGACCGGCGGTTGCTGTGGCGACTGGCCGGCCTTGTCGCCGACATGCTGGTCACCAAGAACAGCTACACCGATCAGTTCTTCAGGACCCGGCGCCGCGAGCAGATGAGCGTGGCCGCGGAGATCCAGTGGTCACTGCTGCCCCCGCTGACCATGGTCACCCCGCAGGTCGCGGCGGCGGGGATCCTTGAGCCGGCCTACGACGTCGCTGGCGACAGTTTCGACTACGCGCTCAACGACGACACCTTTCACATGGCCGTCATCGACGCGATGGGCCACGGTCTGAACGCGGCGGTACTGGCCACCGTCGCCATCGGCGCCTATCGGCACGCCAGGCGCGCCGGAATCGGGCTCGCTGAACTGTACGCCTTCATGGATAGGTCTATCGACGAGCAGTTCGGTCCGGACCAGTTCGTTACGGCGCAGATGATGCGACTGAACATCGCAACAGGTCATCTGGAATGGGTCAACGCCGGGCATCCCGCACCGCTGCTGATCCGCGATCACCAGGTGATCCAGAGGCTGGAGGGCCCCGGAACATTGCCGGTCGGATTCGGGGGCGACCAGCCGCGGATCAGCGAGCAAATGCTCCATCGTGGCGACCGGGTCCTGTTCTTCACCGACGGTCTCGTCGAGGAGCATAAGGCGGGTGGAGAGCAGTTCGGTGAGGAACGTTTGATCGACTTCGTTGAGAGCGCTGG
The DNA here is from genome assembly GCF_024055725.1 of Actinoallomurus spadix. Taxonomy (GTDB): domain Bacteria; phylum Actinomycetota; class Actinomycetes; order Streptosporangiales; family Streptosporangiaceae; genus Actinoallomurus; species Actinoallomurus spadix. Next base: position 37,764 of record NZ_JAMXMX010000020.1, read on the forward strand.
GCGCGTCAGTCAGGGCGTGCGGGAGATGGTGCGAGCTTTGTCTCATGCGCTGATGAGGGAACGGGGTGGGATCACCACCGATGATGCGACCCTTTTCCTGGTCGAATGGCGCGGTGGCACCGTCGGCAACCACGCCGCGGGCCAACGCCTCAGCGAGCGGACCAGCGCAGCGCCGTAGACCTGCATCCGCCCCGGAGACTCCGCGGCGCAGTCGGCGGTCCCATCGCCCTCTGGTTCTGCGCGTTCAGTCCGTGACGAGGCGAACGTGTGCTCAACGCGGTCTTTACCTCTCGAACCGAAGTGATCAAGAGGATCAGAGATAGTCTTTAACCACCGAGGACTTTTCGTGCGTTGGCATTCAGGTCGGCGTCGCCCCCGGCGATACCCGAGATCGAACCTTTCGCAGGCTCTGGACAGGCCAGGCGGTCATGATGCCGACGCTACTTTCTCACCGCACGCCGCTCAACGCGGTCGCGAGTGCGCTCCCCGTGGTCGACTCCCCGGTGAGACTGGGTTTGGATCCCGTACGTGCCGGGCGAGGCTCGCTGGACGGGGCATGGTGGCCCTACTCCCAGGACGCCGCGGCAGAACTACCCGGCCTCATCGCCGCTGTCGATCAACGGCTGGGCCGGACCACGCTTCGTATCTGCCTGCACACCGACGCCTGGGAGCACGTCCCCGGCTGTATCCCGGCCCGGGGACGCCAGATCGAAGTGGGCCGGCTCTACGGCACTGATCCCCGCCTGGTCACGCTGATGTTCGCGGGGACCGACGCCGTCAACCTGGTCACCATGCCGTCGGACAGGACGGGCGGTCCGGTGGCGGCTGGGTTCGGCACTGCATTCGGGGGCACTTTTGACCTGCGTCCGCTCGATCTTTCTCACCACCGCCCGCCGTCTGCTTCGTCCGGCCTTGGCACGCCGGACCGTCATGGATCGGCCGGTGATGAGAACGACACAGCGGATCGCGACGACGACCACAGGGCACACCATGTCCTGGCACGGGCATCGCCTGCGGTGACTCGGACTGTGCCCGAAACCGCCGGCGGCCGACTGGCCGGCACCCGTCACCCGTCTTCGAGAGGGGCACCGCGAGTGACCATCGTCGATACCGCCCCATTCGGCAGGGCCGACCCGTCGGCCCCGACGACCATCCAGTTGTCCGGTGAGATCGATCGCTTCACCGGCCCGGCCCTTGCGCGAGGCTTTGCTGAGCGTCCTGTTGCGTAGTAGGAGGACGCTTATCTTCGACCTGTCCGGCGTGACGTTCTGCGATGGCTCGGGCTGGCGCATCCTGGTCGGCATCCAGAACCGCGCGCGATCGATGGGGATCACCGTCGCCCTGACCGCGCCCCGTCCGAGCATGTCCCGGCTGCTGCGTATCACCGGTGTCGACCGCAGCATGCCGCTGTTGCGCCCGTCCACCAGGTGACGAAACGATGTGGCCGCCGTGGGTCTCCGAGTCCTGGAAGGGTGCCGGCGGGCTTACGCGGCTTACGCATCGTGCTTCAGGCGAGCGCCCGGAGGTCTGTGGCTGGTGGTTCTGCCGGTGCGGTGCGGTGATGTCGGGGCCCGGGGAAGGCGAGTCGCAGGATCCGCTTGTAGACCGAGCCGGTCTGACGGGCCAGTGAGCCGGAGGTGTAGGGGAGTCCGAATCGTTCGCACAGGTCGCGGACTCGCGGTGCTATCTCGGCGTACCGGTTGCTCGGCATATCGGGGAACAGGTGGTGCTCGATCTGGTGGCTGAGGTTGCCGCTCATGAGGTGCAAGAGGCGGCCGCCGTCGATGTTGCAGGAGCCGAGCAGCTGGCGGACGTACCACTCGCCGCGGGTCTCGCCCTCCAACTGGTCTTCGGTGAAGACTTCGGCGCCTTCGGGGAAGTGGCCGCAGAAGATGATGGTGTGCGCCCATACGTTGCGGGTCAGGTTCGCGGTGAGGTTGCCGAGCAGGACGGGCATGAAGCCGGGGCCGGCCAGCATCGGGAACGCGAGATAGTCCTTGATGATCTGGCGCCGCACCTTGCCGGCAATGGCGCGCAGCTGCGTCCAGGTCTCTTTCAGGCTCTTGTCCCCGGCCGGTATGCGTTCGACCTCAAGGTCGTACAGCGCGATGCCGTACTCGAAGACGAGCGCGAGGAACACGTTGTAGACCGGTTGGAGAAGGTAGACCCGGTGCCAGGGTTGCTCCGGGCTGACCCGCAAGAGCGTGTAGCCGATGTCGCGGTCCTTGCCCAGCACGTTCGTCCAGGTGTGGTGGACGACGTTGTGGGAGTGTTTCCACTGGGCGGATGGTGAGGCGAGGTCCGACTCCCAGGTCGTGGAGTGGATCTTCGGGTCGCGCATCCAGTCCCACTGCCCGTGCAGAACGTTGTGGCCGATCTCCATGTTCTCCAGGATTTTCGCGGTGGCCAGCGCCGCGGTCCCGGCGATCCAGGCGGGCGGCAGCCAGGAGGCGAACAGCAGTGCCCGGCCCGCCAGCTCCAGCTTGCGCTGGGTCGCGATGACGCCGCGGATGTACTGTGCGTCCCTGTCACCGAGGGTCCCGATGATCTCGTCGCGGAGTTCGTCGAGCTCACGTCCGAAGTCCTCGATGTCGGTCGGACTGGCAAGCGCGGTGGTCGACATGGTCCCCCTCGGCGTCATAGCTCGATTTCGACTGGTCCGGCGGCGGCCGACACGCAGGTCTGGACAAGGTCGCCCGGTTCGCCGTGAATCTGGCCGGTGCGCAGGTCACGGACCTGCCCCGAGGCGAGCCGTCCCACGCAGGTGTGACAGATCCCCATCCGGCAGCCGCTCGGCATCAGGACACCCGCCCGCTCCCCGGCGATCAGCAGCGACGTGCCGCCGTCGGCGTCGGTCTGCCGCCCGCTTCTGGTGAACCGGATCCGGCCCCCCTCGCCCCCCGCCGTCGGCGTGGCCGGGCGAAAGCGCTCGACGTGCAGCCGATCAGCCGATCCGGCCCAGTGGTCCTCGGCCTCCTGGAGCATCTCGGGCGGCCCGCAGACCCAGGCCGTGCGTTCGGTCCAGTCCGGGCACAGGTCCGGCACGTCGGACGGCCTGAGACGCCCCCCGGTTCGCGTGTGCCGCTCGTACAGCCGCAGATTCGCGAATCGCACCGCCAAGGCCCGCAGCTCCGCGCCGAAGATGACATCGGCCGGTGTGGGCGCCGAGTGCAGCAGGACCACATCGGGCAGCCCACGGCACCCGGTATCTCGGCGAGGTGAGGCGGCTCCGGGCCTGGCCGCACCCCTCGTGGCCGGGCCGTACAGGAGGCCGTGCAGCATCGCCCGTACGGGCGTGATGCCGCTGCCGGCCGTCAGGAACAGCAGACGCGGCGGTGGCGGTTCCGGGAGGACGAACTCCCCGTCCGGCCCAGCCAGGTGGACGATCATGCCAGGCGCTGCCTGCCGTACCAGGTGGTGTGAGACCAGCCCGTCCGGGACCGCCTTGACGGTGATGGTGATGCATTCGTCCGGGCCTCCCGGCGGGCAGGACAGCGAAAACGTCCGCCAGTGACGCACCCCCTCGATATCGACACCGACCCGGACCCACTGCCCCGCCCGGTGCCGAACCCAACCACGGCCCGGACGGATCACCAGCGTCGCCGCGTCCGCGGTCTCCGGATGGATCGCCTCAATTCGGCCCCGCAACTCCCGTCCGCACCATAGTGGGTCGAATAGCGCGAGATAGTCATCTGGAACCAGCGGAGTGGTCAGCGGCCGTACAGCGCCCGCCAGCCACCGCAAGGCGGCGGACGGGACGGCGGATCCAGGCGCGCTCAAGAAGTAGTTCTCCAGCGAAGCGCCTGCAACCAGAACCTCAACCGCCCGCCGTCCCCGTCGATCGAACCGGTCCCCATGATCCCGTGATACCCGGCATGGAGACCGCGCATACCATCGGCCGTCGACGGGCGAGATGCCAGGCGAAAGCGGCGCGTTCGTCGACCTCCGGCGCGTCGTCGAACCGGTCGAGACCGTAGAAGACCTGGTCCTGTCCGAGGAGCGCCGCCAGTTGCCGGTACACGCCACTGTCGCCACCCGCCGCGTGCACGCAGAAGAACGGCAGCGGCCCGGACGTCGTGTCGCCCGCCGAGTGCCGGCGTGCGCCCTCGGTCAGCGGCCGTACGATGCGGCGCGTGACCGCGGCGGAGACCTCGGTGGAGGTGGCGCGGGCGGGCAGGCCGAGCAGGCCGCACAGCGCCTGCGGCTGGCCGACCTGCGGCCCGCCCGCCCCCGGGTGCCGTTCTACTCCACCGTGCTCGACGACCCGCGACGCGTCCCGTCGTTCGACGCCGGCTACTGGGCGGCCAACCTGCGCAATCCGGTCCGGCTGGTCGACGCCGTCCAGGCGGCCGCCGAAGACGGGCACCGGACGTTCGTCGAGATCTCCGCGCATCCCCTGCTCACCCACGCGCTCACCGAGACCGTCGAGGACGCCCTGGTCGTCCCGACCCTGCGGCGTCCCGCGGAGGGGGAGCGGGCCGACGACACGATCACCTTCCACACCCGGCTGGCCGCGCTCCGGCTCGGCGGCCTGCCCGTCCGGCTGCCCACCGGCGGGCGGATCGTCGACCTGCCGAGCCCGCCCTGGCGGCATCAACGGCACTGGGCGCGGACCGGCCGCCCACAGGCGGCATCGTCCCATCCGCTGCTCGGCTCGCACGTCCGGCTGCCGGGTACACGGGAGCGGCACGCCTGGACCGCGAACGGCGCCGGTTTCGGAGACGACGGTCGCGCGGGCGAGCACCGACCAGCCTCCCGCGGGCGTCCGGGTCTGCACCGTGCTTGCCGGCGGCCGGTTCGGACTGCCTGGCTGTGAACGCCCCTGACCTTCTACTTGAGTTCGTAGCACATCCTGGAGACCCCTCGAATGAAGCTCACCCATCTGGCCGCGGCCGTGACCCTCGTCGCCGTGGCGGGTTGTTCGATCGGCGAGGCCGGCACCAACGGGCACAACGGTGCACACGCTCCTGCTCTCCGACGTCGCGGCCGACCGGGTCGGTGAGTACGCCGGGCTGCTCGCCGGTGACCTGGGCGAGCCGGCGGACGTCGCGTGCACGCTCGCGCGCCGGTTCGGCCGGGGCCGGTACGGCGCGGCCGTGGTGGGACGCGACCGCGACACGCTCGCCGCAGGCCTGCGAGCGCTGCACACCGGGCGTCCCTCGCCCGCCGTCGTCACCGGCACGGACGTCGGAGCCTCGGCGCCGGCCTGGGTGTTCTCCGGATACGGCGCGCAGTGGCCCGGAATGGCGCACCGGCTCCTCACCGAGGAACCCGCGTTCGCCGAGGCGATCGAGTTGCCCGTCGGTCAGCGTCGACACCGCCTGCTCATGCCCATGAAGGCGAGCACCGGGACGAAGGCTCCGCTCGCTGTGGGGGCGGGCCGGTCGGTCGACGTGTGCGTCATGAGGGACGGTCTCCAGGCCGGGGGGTGGGTTGTTCCGTGCGGGATGCCGGGTCCACCCGGCTCGGCCCGTGGACTTTCACAGGCTGAGCCAGGTGGCGACGGTCGCGCCGTCCGTCGAGGCGTTGCGGGCCTCGCGCTCGGGAGTGATGAGCGGGGTGCCAGCCGAGCTCACTCAGAGGCGGATCCACTTTTCTCCGGGCCGCCTGTCGCCCATGCGCCGAGGGCGAATCCATCACCCGCCCGCCGGACCTCCACCGCGCCCGCACCACCGAAGTGCGCGGGGACGAGCAGCTCCCGTTCATCGGCCGCCCTGCCGAGGATCCGACGGCGACTGGCCACCGCTTGTTCCGGGGCCAGGCAGGCGCTGCTGTTGCAACAGGGCTGGAGGATCTGCACCGGGCTGTGCAGCAGGTCTCCGACGAAAACCGCCCGGTCGCTCCCGGATGCGAGGCGCAGCACGGACGAGCCGGGGGTGTGGCCGGGCGCGGACTCCAGGGTGAGGTGTTCGTCGATGCGATGGAGGCCGTCCCACAGCACGGCCTGTCCGGCCTGGTGGATGGGCGCGATGCTGTCTTCGTAGATCAGACGGTCGACCTCCTGCGCGCCGTTGCCGTACGCGTTGTCCGGACCGTAATGGAAGTCGTCGGCGGCCGGAATGAGGTATTGAGCGTTGGGGAACGTCGGTACCCACTGCCCGTCCGCGTCGACGGTGTTCCAGCCGACGTGATCGACATGGAGATGGGTGTTGACGACCACGTCCACATCCTGCGGGCGAACACCGGCCTCCGTCAGAAGGCCGGGAAGATCACTCTGAGACCGGTGGAAGGGCCCCATGCCCGGTCGTTCGCGCCCGTTGCCCGCGCCGGTGTCGACCAGGACGGTCCGCCCACCGCTGCGCAGTACCCAGGTCTGCAGAGCGAGCACCGCCCGGTCGCCGTCCGGCTCCCAGTGGTCCGGTGCCAGCCAGCCCTCGTTGTCCTTCCACACCTCGGCGGCGACCGCCGGGAACATGCCTGAGGTGGGCAGGAACGGCTCGTGCCATTCAACGACCCGGATGACCTCGACATCCCCCAGCACCATGCTCTGCACACGCTCGTTCTCGCTCGTCATGTGCTCGACCGTAGAGAGATCGAATGATTCCCTCGATGCCTGTGAAGCTCAATAAAATACGAATTCGTCTCACGCCTTAGGCGAGATAGGTATTCTGGACAGATGGACGTGGTGAGTGACGCGATCTCTGCCGTGCGCCTCGGGCACCCGTCGTTCCACCGAGTGCGGACGAGGGGGAGCTGGTGCGCGCGGCTGGACCCGTACGACGGTGCGGGCTTTCACGTCGTCCTGAAGGGCAACTGCTGGCTACGGACCGATGGCGGCGCACAGGTGTCCCTCGGCGTGGGTGATGCGGTGCTGCTGCCTCACGGCACCGGCCATGTGATCGCCGATGCCCCCATCGATGCCGCGGTCGTGGCGCAGAAGACGGTGTCGTTCGAGCAATGGCTCGGGGAGACAGGGGCGCGAGCCCGGCCCGACCGCGACGGCACGGAGCTGCTCTGCGGCAAGTACTGGCTCGACTGCAGCCGCATGCACCCGCTGATGGCAGAGTTGCCCGAGATCGTCCACCTTCCCAGCCGAGTGGGCAGCCACCTCGAACTCCGTGCCGCGATCGACCTGCTCGCCGGTGAGCTGGACGAGACGCGGCCCGGCTCCTGCGCGGTGCTACCGAACCTGCTCGACCTCCTTCTCGTCTACATGATCCGCTCCTGGATGACCGAAACCGAGGCCGAGACGGCCGGCGGAGTCTGGCCCACCGCATTGGGCGACCCGGTGACGGCCGCCGCCCTGCGGGCGATGCACTCGAAACCGGGCGCGCCGTGGAGCATCGAGCGCCTGGCCGCGGAGGCGGGCGTCTCCCGTCCCACCCTGGCGCGCCGGTTCACCGCCCTGGTCGGCCGCAGTCCGATGGCCTACCTCACCTGGTGGCGCGTGATCCTCGCCGCCACCCTGCTCCGCGACACCAAGGAGACCCTGGCCACCATCGCCGGCCGAGTCGGCTACGGCAGCCCGTACGCACTCTCACACGCCTTCGAGAGGGAGTTCGGCACGACACCGGGGCGGTACCGAGCGCAGGCCACAGGCCGATCCGCCGTTGGGTGACGGCGGGATGCCGCGCGCACGCCCACACCGAAAGAGCCCATGGACCGGCCGGTTCGTCACGGGCGCCGGCACAGTACGGGGCCAGGGTGGTCGAAGAAGTCCGAGTTCCCGGTAGAGCGCGGTTACAAGCTCTCACTGGCTGCGTAGCTCGGTGAGTGCGAGGAATTCGCTGCGGGAGCGGGCGTCGGTGCGCAGCGCGCCGAGCAGGGTGGAGGTCAGGGTGCGGGAGCCGGTGGCCTGGACCCCGCGCAGGGTCATGCAGGTGTGCTCGGCTTCGATGACCACGCCCACGCCTTTGGGTTCCAGGTGGGTCTGTAGCCAGTCCGCGACCTGTTTGGTGAGGCGTTCTTGGACTTGGGGCCGGCAGGTCCGCGACTTCGGCTGCCGTGCGCGCAGGGTGACCTGGTCAGGAGAGGTGCGATGCATGGCCGTCCACGGCCAATGGCCGGTTCAGGTGCTCCGTGGGTGCTCGCATGTCGCGGTACCGCCCCGGCAGCACCCGGTGTCCCGTCGGGCTGCCGGCTCCGGGTTCGAGTCCCGGGCGCCCTGCCACTCACCTGGCCGTTCGCCGGTGGTTTCGTCGGCTCGGCGGACCTCGAAGATTAAAGTCTGCGCAGTCCTTCCAGGACCTTCTGCAGCACCTCAATCGGGTGGCCGTCCTGTTGGCGCGGCGTGATGACCGAGACGAGCCCCTCGTGTGACATGTCGGCGATGAGGACCCGGGCGACGCCCAGCGGGACGGCCAGCAGCGCGGACACCTCGGCGATCGAGATGGGGGTCTCGCACATCCGGCAGATGGCCGCCTGTTCGCTGACCAGCATGTGAGCCAGCGCACGGCCCTTCTCGGTGGTGAGCGTGAGCGCCTCGATGGCGAGTTCGCGTCCCGCGTGGGTGCGACCGCCGGTGATGACGTACGGGCGGATCAGTGGCTCGTCCGGCCGGTTCTGGACGGGCGGGGCGACAGGACCCGGGGCGGGGTGCGGGGCGGCGTCCGGGGGTGCCGGCGGGTGCGGCGGGAATGTCCGGTCGGGCGGGAGCCGGTAGGGGGCGGCAGCACCTGGCGCGGCGTGCGGGGCGGCGACCGGGGGCGCCGGCGGGAGCGGCGGCGATGTCTGGCCGGGCGGGAGCCGGTAGGGGGCGGCAGGGTTGGATCGCGCCGGGGGCGGGGGCGGGGCGGGTGCGGGCGGTGCGTGGCCGGCGTCGGGGACGGCCTCCATGGGAGGAACGCCTCTGGGCGGCGCCGGGCTAGGCGGTGCCGGGCGTTTCTTGGTCGCCTTAGCGTGATCTTTTTCCGGCTTCAGTGCACTCGCAGGATTTTTCTTTCCGGCACCGCCGGGCCGCCCCGTCTCCGGCTCGTCGGAATCGGCGTGCGCAGCCCGCGGCGTGAAGCCATGCTCAGCCCATTCGCGGTAGCTGTACCAGCCACCGAACCGGAGTGGGCCGAGACCATCCTTGGATGGCATTCGCGTCGCCACCGTTCGCTTGCTCTCTGGACCGGAAAATCATTCCAGCAATTGCACGAGGGGTATGCAAACCTCTGTTGCATGGCCTCGGGGCCATGCAACAGAAATCCGAGGATAGGGATCCCTGGTAGTGCACGTCAATGGATCGGGCGTGGGGCGTCCGCTTCGGCCGCTGCCCCGCTGTCGGCGGTGACCTGGGCGATTGGCTGGTCGGTCGCTGGGGCGAGAGGGTCGACTAATCTCCGTCCGAAGGTGCATAGTAGGGCGCATCGTGCGGCCTTATGAAGGTCAGTTCTAGGAATTCCTAATGTCCCGTCCGATGCGGGGACGCGGTCAGGCGGTCTGGTGATCGACCCTTCGATCACCAGACCGCCTTGTCCGTCCCCGGAGTCACACCTGCGTTGGTAACGGGTGCGGTGGGTGCGACAGCGCCCAGCCGCCACCCCTCCGTGCCGACTCATTCAGGAGAACCGAATGGCCATGGCGAACGTCCCCGAGGCGACAGACGGCGGTTTCAAGGTACGAGCGCAGCGGTTGGGCGGCTATCTCGCCGCGATGGTGATGCCGAACATCGGCGCATTCATCGCCTGGGGGCTGATCACCGCGCTGTTCATCCCGACCGGCTGGCTGCCCGACAAGCAGTTCGCCGTGCTGGTCGACCCGATGATCAACATCCTGCTGCCGGTTCTCATCGGGTACACGGGCGGCCGGATGGTGCACGGCCAGCGCGGCGCCGTGGTCGGCGCGATCGCGACCGTCGGCGTGGTCGTCGGCTCGGGCATCCCCATGTTCCTGGGGGCGATGGTCATGGGCCCGCTCGCGGCCTACGTGGTCAAGCGGGTCGACGAGTTCACCGGCCGGGTGACCCCCTCGGGCTTCGAGATGCTCGTGGACAACTTCACCGCGGGCATCGTCGGCGCGGCGGGGGCGCTCTTCGGGATCTGGGGAGTGGGACCGGTCGTCCGCCACGCCACCGCCGCCGCGGGCACCGGCGTTGAATGGCTGATCAACCACCACCTGCTGCCCCTCGCCTCGGTGTTGATCGAACCGGCCAAGGTGCTGTTCCTCAACAACGCGGTCAACCACGGCGTGCTCGGGCCGCTGGGAGTCGCCGAGGCGAGCGGGCACGGCAAGTCGATCCTGTTCATGCTGGAGTCCAACCCCGGGCCCGGCTTCGGGGTGCTGCTGGCCTACCTGCTGTTCGGTCCCCGGGCGCTGCGGCCGAGCACCCCCGCAGCGATGATCATTCAGTTCCTCGGCGGCATTCACGAGATCTACTTCCCGTACGTGCTGATGAAGCCGCGCTTGATCCTCGCCACCATCGCCGGCGGCGCGGCCGGGATCACGATCTTCATGGTCACCGGCGTCGGACTGATCGCGACCCCGGCGCCCGGGAGCATCTTCGCCTTCATCGCGGAGACCCCACGAGGAGACTGGATCGGGGTCCTCGCCGGGGTGATCGTCTCGGGAGCCGTCTCGTTCCTGGTGGCGTCCCTGCTCCTCGGCTTCGGCGCCTTCGCGGAGTCGCGTCCTGCCGCCCGCCACGCGGGCCAGGAGCACCTCGTCGTCGAGCGCTGAGCCGAGCGAGCCGTCCTCGCCACCTGAACCCGGGATTATGGGCCGTAGTCCTCTTTGTGGATGCTTTGTCGGCCCTCCGGGTTCGGGTGACATCCATCACGGCAGAGGGAACGAAGGATTCGGCTTCTCCGGCGAACCTCATGCCGTTACCGGGCATCGGAGTTATCAACCGAGTCAGTAAACAACCGGAGAGGTTTTACCGATGCCGTTCAAGCGCCTGCGTACGACCGCTGCTCTGGCTTGTGGTGGCGGGATGATCGCTCTCGCCCTCACCGGCTGCAACGCCGACGACAAGGAGGCGGCGCCGGCGGCGTCGAGTGCGTCGACGAACACGACGTCGGCCGCCAATGGAACGCCTGACCAGCAAGCGGCGGCGTACACCGGTCAGAGTGACACGCCGAGTTGCATGGCATCCGAGCTGAAAGCCGATCTCCAGCTTCAGGATCCCGGTGCCAATGAATCGGAAGCGGAAAAGGCGATCGCCACGCTGATCCTCACCAACCGGTCGGGCGAAACCTGCTACCTGCCGGCCGGCTGGGCGCCGCTCGGTAAGGGCGGGCGGAACAACTACACCGCGATTCCCGCGACTCGGGTGAGCTACCCAGGCGCGGGGATGAGGATCACGCTGCGGCCCGGGCGCTCGGCCTTCGCCGGAACCAAGTGGCACACCACGAAGGGCTGCCCCGGCGGCACCACCGACGGCCTCGGCGTCGCCTGGCACAGCACCTGGATCCCGCTCACCTACCACGGCCTCGACGACGGCTACCAGCCGCCGATCTGCGACAGCCTCACCCTGGGGACCCTCCAGCCCGCCATGAACGGCGTCAACTTCACCTGACCCGTACTGAACGGGACGGGCCAGGCCGATGGGGCCGCGGGGAGCGGGAGCGCAGATTCCGCTCCCTGCGTGCGTCAAATACGGGCCGGTGGCCGCGACGACTTGATCGATGAGTTCGAATCCTGTTTCGCTGTTATCGGCTTCCGAAGCGTGCGCGGAGGTGAGGGAGGACCTCGGTGCCGAGTCGCGTGATGTTCTCGCGGGTCCGGTCCGGGGATCCGGTGCCTTCCACCATGAGGATCAGGTGGCGGATGCCGGTGCGTTCTACCGTTGTGGCCATGCCCGGGGAACTTGGCCGCCAGCAAGAAAACGCCTACCCGCATGCTTCCCCACTTTGCCGGATACGTCGCGGCGTAGGCGCCGGCGTCTCCTCCTGCCCGGCGAACACACCTCAAGGTGTCGTGCCCGGCCTTGGCCTGGAACGCGCGGGCGATGAATTCCGTCAGCGAGATCCGGGCAGGGCGGCCTGTGGACAGTGCGGCCAGGTCGTGTCCGGCCGGCGGTGGGGCCTGGTCGGTGGCGCGTGACGCGGTGAAGGAGCCCAAGGCCGCGGGCGCGATCGCGGCGATCAGGAGCGGCGGGAGCAGGAGCAGCCATGCAGCCCGTCCATGGCTGTGATCGTGCTCGTGGGTTCTCTCGGCAATGGCTCCCGTGTCGTTGGGGCGCCAGGTGGTGGCGATGCCGAGCACGCCGAGCGCGCATAGGACGACTCCGGCGGCGACTTCATCGCCCGGGGGAGATCAGTGGCGCCGGCCGGCACAGTCGGGGCACAGGCCGAAGATCTCCACGGTGTGGTCGACATCGGTGAAACCGGCCTCGGCGGCGACGCGTTCGGCCCAGCGCTCGACCGTGCGCCCTTCGACCTCGACGCTGCGGCCGCACGAGCGGCAGGTCACGTGGTGGTGGTGAACGCTGGTTTCACAGCGACGGTAGAGCGTCTCGCCGGTCTCGTCGCGGAGGGTGTCGACCGCACCGTCCTCGCTGAGGACCTGCAGATGGCGGTAGACGGTGGTCAGTCCGACGCGCTCGCCGCGCCGGCGCAGCTCGGCGTGAATGTCCTGGGCACTGCTGAACCCCGGCAGGTCCGTCAGCACCTGGTTCAATGCCTCGGCCTGCCGGGTCCCTCGCACACGGGTTCCCCGGCCGACCGCGGGGACGCGCCGCTCTCGGTTTTCGGTCGAGTGCGAGGTCATGGGCGACGCTCCGGCCGGTCGGTCATCTGACAAGAGTGGTGTTTCGACCGTATCGCCATGCGCACCGCTCTGGAGAACCACTTCGGCGTACGACTGGCCTTCCAGAACTGCCACCGCGTCGCCGTCTTCCGGCCTGGCGCCGACCGCGCGTACCGGCAGTTCATCACCGCCCGCGCTCAGATCCTTAACCAGAAACCCGAACTGGTCGACTGCTGAGATACCGAGCCGTACGGCGCGTCGCCATGGCCTCGCGGTCGGGGTGAGCGTGCGGCCCGACTCGAGATCCTGACCCTTGTCCTCCTCGTGCTCGGCCCGCTCGCGTGGTTCCGCCTCGGTCGGCGTGGAGGACCGATCGGCGGGCCGGGTCGCCGCACCCGGGCCGACTAAGAGCCCACGAGAAGCACAAAGATTTTTAAGCTTTCTCTTGACTATGGGGGCGGTGAGGCGTGAGATTGGGCCCCTAGTAGAGAGGGTCATTGCCTCTCGTGGGTGAAAGGCCTGCCCATGGCAGAACCTAGAGTACGTCTCCTCCGCCGCCTCGCCGCCGTGTTGGCAGGTACGGCACTCACCACAACAGCGCTGTCCGGTTGCTCCGGCGGGGCCCCAACTGCCAAGGGCAAGCGCACGATCGCGATCGCCCATATCAGCCGACTCAGCGTCATCGACGACAACGTCGCCGCCTTCAAGGCGGAGCTCGCCCAACGGGGCTACGTCGACGGCAAGAACGTCAAGTTCGTCCAGCAGGACGCCAACGGCCAGCGGTCGAACATTTCGTTGCTCGCACATTCGATGGTCGGCCAGCGCGCGGCCCTCATCTACGCCCTGGGCACCGACCTCAACCTCGCCTTCGCCCAGCTGACGAAGACGCCGGTGATCTTCGGGCTGACCACCGATCCGGTGGGCGCCGGCCTCATCCCCGACCTCAAGCACCCCGGCGGCACCACGACGGGTACGAGCGACTTCATCGACCCTGCCACCTACTTCGACTACCTGCAGCTCGCCGTGCCCGGCGCCAAGAGGGTGGCGCTCATGGGCAACATCGGCGAGTCCAACACGGCGACGCAGATCAAGGCCTTCGCGGCGGAGGCCAGGAAGCGAAGCCTCGACCCGGTGACCGCGCCGGTGCCGACGACCAACGACATCGTCCCCGCCATCCGCTCACTCAAGGGCCGTGCGGACGTCATCCTGATCGGAGCCGACTCGACCCTGTCCAGCGCCGACGCCGTCGTCATCAAGACGGCCACCGACGCCGGCATCCCGGTCGTCTTCAACGGCTCGGCCGAGGCGGGCAAGGGCGCACTCATCGGACTGGGCCCCGACTACGCGAAGCTGGGGAAGGTCGCCGGTGACCTTGCCGCCGACGTGCTCGAGGGGAAGAAGCCGGGCGACATCCCCGTCGCGCTGCCGAGCGCGCTCAACCTCGTGAAGGCGACGGTGAACAGAAAGGTCGCCGCCTCGTTCGGCCTGAAGGTATCCGACGAACTGGCAGCCAAAGCGACTGCCGTCGGCGACTGAGGCACGGCCATGAACTACATAGGTGTCCTCCTCGACGCGCTCGAGACGGGCATGCCCTTCGCCATCGCGTACCTCGGCGTATGGATGGTCTTCCGCCTCCAGGACGACTTCGACCTGACCGTGGGCAGCACCTTCACCATGGGTGCCTGCCTCACCGGGACGTGGCTCCTCCACGGGCACAACCCGTGGGCCGCCCTCGTCATCTCGGCAGTGGTGGCCGGCGCCGCCGGCGCCATCACCTTCGCCGCGATGCGGCTGCTGGGGCTCTCGCTCGTGCTCGCCAGCATCGTGGTCAATGTCGGCCTGTTCTCGGTGAACCTGGCGATCCTCGGTGCTCCGCAGGCCAACTTCTTCTCCGCCGGCACGATCTTCGCCTCCTGGTCCCGGGCGACCGGCATCCACGACACCCAATACGCCAACATCCTGCTCGGCGGGGGCATCACGGCCATCGTCGTCGCCATCCTCAGCTTCTTCTTGCTCACCGAGACCGGTGCCGCCCTGCGGGCCAGCGGGATGAACCCCCGCATGGTGCGCAGCGTCGGCGTCTCCCCGGCGGTGATGCTGTTCATCACCATCGTCGCCGGCAACGCCCTGTGCGGTCTCGCCGGCAGCCTGGTCGCACAGCAGCAGCGGTTCAGCGACGTCAACATGGGGATCGACACCATCATCGTGGGGGTCACGGCGGTCTTGCTGGGAGAGCTGGTCCTGCGCGGTCGGAGCGTGGTGCTCCACGGCGTCATCGCGGTGGTGATCGGCACGATCCTCTACCGGTGCCTGATCAGCTACGTCCTGCGGCTGGGCGTCAACCCGAACTACTTCAACGCCATCACGGCGGTGGTCGTCTTCTCCGCCGTGTTCGTCCGCAAGAGTGCCGGCGTCCGGTGGCGATTCCGCCCGTCGATCGCATCACGGCTCCTCCCGAAAGGCGCGGTCAAATGAGCTCGTCCGTCGCGCTGCACGGAGTCACCGTCTCCTACGGCACCCGTGCCGAGCGCGTCACGGCGCTCGACGACATCGACGTCTCGATCGAGGCCGGCGAGTACGTGACGGTGATCGGATCCAACGGTGCGGGCAAGAGCACGCTGGTCAACGTCATCGCCGGAGCCGTCATCCCGAGCGCCGGCCAGGTGAGGATCGGGTCGGCGGACGTCACGCGGTTGCCCGACAATCGACGGGCGGGGCGGGTGAGCCGCGTCTTCCAGGACGTGACCGCCGGGACGTGCGCAGACCTCACGATCGCCGAGAACATGGCGTTGGCGTCGCTTCGTGAGCGCGGGCGCTCGCCCTTCAGGCGCATCCTCAGCCGCCGGCGCACGGCTGAGTTCCACTCCGAGCTTCGCCATCTCGGCTGCGGCCTGGAGGATCGTCTCAAGCGGCCGGCGGGCCTCCTGTCCGGTGGCCAGCGACAGCTGGTGTCGCTGGTGATGGCCACCATGGGGGATCCGGCCGTCCTCCTCCTCGACGAGCACACGTCCGCGCTCGATCCGAGCATGGCCGAGCTGGTGATGAACAGGACGGACACCGTGGTCCGCGAACGCGGCCTGACCGCGGTCATGGTGACGCACAACATGCGCCACGCCGCGTTGTACGGCGACCGCGTGCTGATCATGACGCAAGGCCGCATCGTCGACGACATCTCAGGGCGGGAGCGCACCGCGCTCACGGAGGACAGGCTCATCGCGCGGTTCCGCGACCTCGCCGGCGGTGAGATCACCGATCGGATCATCGGTGTCTGAAGGACGCCTCCTCGCCGGCACGCCCCACACGCAGCTCAGGAAGCGGAGCCCCATGACCTTGACCTTCATCGTCGACCGAGCGGAGACGGATCAGAGGAGGCGCGACGCCGCCCTCCGCGAGCTCTCCTTCGGAGCGGCACCCACCGACCACATGATCACGATCGAGTACCACGTTGATCGCGGGTGGCACGAGGCCCGCGTTCGTCCCTACGGACCGTTCGAGGTGGTCCCCACCTCGCGGGCGCTCCACTACGGGCAGGGCATCTTCGAGGGCATGAAGATCTTCGGCACGGAGGAGGGCGGCGCGGTCGCGTTCCGGCCCGACCTGCACGCGGCCCGGTTCCGTCGTTCCGCCGAGCGCATGGCCATGCCGCCGTTGCCCGCAGAGCTGTTCATCGAGGCCTTGGAGATGTTCGCCTCGGTCGACGGCGACTGGCTGCCCTCGGGCCGTGGCACGTCCCTCTACATGCGGCCCTTCATGTTCGGCACGGAGGAGACGCTCGGTTTCCGGCCCGCCCGGCAGTTTCGCTTCTGCCTGTTCGGCACGCCGGCCGGCAGCTACTACGACGAGAGCGTCGGGTCGCTGAGTGTCTGGGTCAGCCACGAGCATGTGCGAGCGGCTCCCGGCGGTACGGGCGCGGCGAAGTGCGTGGGCAACTACGGCGGCAGCCTCCTGGCCCACACCCGGGCGGTCGCCGAGGGCTGCGACCAGGTGCTCTGGCTCGACGCCCACGATCGCGCGTACGTCGAGGAGCTGGGCGGCATGAACGTGTTCTGCGTCGTCGTCGAGGACGGCGAGACGGTGCTCCGCACCCCACCCGCCTCGGACACGATCCTGAACGGCGTCACTCGGCGCAGCGTCATCGAGCTCGCGGGTGACCTCGGTCTGCGCGTCGTCGAGGACCGTCTGGCGATCGCGGACCTGCACGAAATGGCCCAGGACGGCCGGCTGCGGGAGATGTTCGCCTGCGGGACGGCGGCGGGTGTCGCCGCGATCGGCCGGATCAAGGACGGCGAGCACGACACACGGATCGGTGGTGAACGGACGCCGGGTGCGGTGACCTCGGCGCTGCGCGAGCGGCTCCTCGACGTGCAGCACGGCCGGGTGGCGAGTCGCATGGCGTGGCTGCGCCCCTTGAACGCCGGGCGGACTCGATGACCCTCGCCTTCGTCCAGCACCTCGCGGGGCTTCCGGCCTACACCGCCGCCAAGCGACCCGAAGCGGGCCGAGCCTACGCGCGGCTCGCCGCCAACGAGAGCCCGTACGAGCCGCTTCCCGGCGTGGCCGAGGCCCTGACGCTCGAGCTCGGCCGGATCAACCGGTACCCCGACTCCCACTCCGGCGCTCTGCGCGAACGACTGGCTGAGCACTATGACGTGTCAGCCGACCAGTTCGTCGTCGCCACAGGCTCGGTGGCGCTGCTGGGGCAGGTGCTTCGCTTGGTGGTCGGGGCGGAGGACGACGAGATCCTGTTCCCCTGGCGCAGCTTCGAGGCCTATCCCGTCTTCAGCCGGCTGTCGGGAGGACGGCCGGTGCCGGTCCCGCTGAAGGACCACGGCCTGGACCTGGACGGGATCCTCGATCACATCGGCCCGCGCACGAAGGCGATCTTCCTGTGCAACCCCAACAACCCCACGGGGAGCCTGTTGTCCCCGGAGGAGATCCGAGCATTCTGCCGCGCCGTGCCGGAGCACATCCTGGTCGTGCTGGACGAGGCGTACGCCGAGTTCGTGAACGACGACGCGATCCGGGACGTCTCGATCCTCGGCGAGCACACGAATGTCTGCATCCTGCGGACGTTCTCGAAGGCCTACGGGCTGGCCGGCCTGCGGATCGGCTACGCCATCGCGTCCCGGGAGGTGGCGGGGACACTGCGGACCGCCGCCGTGCCCTTCGCGGCGAACTCCCTCGGACAGGCCGCCGCGGCCGCAGCGCTCGGCTGTCAGGGCGACCTGCGCGACCGCCTGGCCGGCCTCCGGGCGGAACGCCGGCGTGTGATCGCTGCCTTGCGGGGGCGAGGGCTCGGCGTTCCGGAGTCCCACGCGAACTTCGTCTGGCTCCCGCTCGGTGACCTGACCCCCGGCTTCGCGGCGCACTGCGAGGCGCAGGGGGTCCTGGTGCGTCCGTACACGTCGGACGGCTGTCGCGTGACCATCGCGACGCCAAGCGACAACGACCTCTTCCTCGCCGCTGTTGACAGCTGGCCGGAGATCTCGTCAATCCGCCGGACAGGAGGGACGTCCGATAGGAGATCATGACATCCGGAACGACGCGCGGGTCGCTCTGACGCGGGCTCTGAGCGCTCATCACTAGCCAGGCCGCCACCGATGTGCGGTCGGGGACCGGGAAGGAGGGGCCGTGGTGCGGGAGCGGTCGGTTCACCGCAAGGACGCGCTTCGCACGCGCGAGCACCTGCTCGACGTCATCGGCGAGCTCATCGAGGAGCATGGGCCCGGGTTCGGCATCCCCGACCTGGCCCGGCGCTCGGGCGTGTCGGCGCCGACGGTGTACCGACACTTCAAGGACGTTGCGGCCGCGATCGAGGCCTACCAGTCACGCCTGGTCGCCCGCCTGGCCGACGCGCTGCACGCTGTGCCCGACGGGGGAGCGGCGACCGAACGCCTGTGGCGGATGTGCGACGTCTGGGTCGCGGAAGGTGAAAGGTGGGGGGCGGCGGCCGCGCGGGTGCGCCCATCGACGGCGGTGGTCGCCAGGCTGCGATCCGGCAACCCTCGGACCGCCAAGCTCTACGCGGCCCTGCGCCCGGTCGTCGACGCCCTGATCGAGGAGCGGGCCATCCCCGAGCAGTCGGCCGACTACGTGATCCTCATGTGGTTCACCCTGCTGGACGAGCGACTCCTCCTGGAACTGCGCCGGGAGTTCGGCTGGTCGCACGAGGTGGTCGTCGAGCAGCTCTTCGAGGCCCTGCTGGCCGTTTGCCGTGCGCCGGCCGCCCATCTCCGGATCGCCTCTCCCGGACAGTGAGCGCGCCGGCGAGGGTCGCCCTCGGCGGCGGATGAAGAAGCACGACCACCTCCGGAAATGACGTTCGAGCTCGACGACGGCTCTGAATGCCACCACGGGGTGGCGAAACCACGGGAAGAAGGATTCGATGGCTGACGTCACCACTCGGGCGGAAACGACCCACAGCACCCTCCGGCACCGGATGCGATCCGGCGCCCCTCTGCTCGTCTCCCTGCAGTCGATCCCGGATCCGGCGATCACGACGATCCTGGGCTGGAGTGGGTTCGACGCCGTCATCCTCGATGGGGAGCACGGGCCCTTCACCCTCGAGAGCCTGCGGCACTGCCTGGACGCCGTGTCGACCACGCCGGCAGAGGCCGTCGTGCGCGTGCGATCGGCGGAGGCGGGATTGATCAAGCAGGTGCTCGAGCTCGGCGCCGCCGGGATCCTCGCGCCCTCGATCTCCACCGCCGATGAGGCTGCGGCACTCGTCAGCGCGTGCAAGTACCCGCCGCTCGGTATGCGCGGGACCGGGACCGGTCGTGCCGCTCGCTACGGACTCGCGAGCAGGTCCTACCGAGCAACGGCGAACGACGAGGTCGTCGTCCTCGCCATGATCGAGACGAAGGCCGGTGTCGCCAACGCGAAGGAGATCGCGACCGTGGAGGGCCTGGACGGGATCTTCCTCGGCCCGCACGATCTCGCCGCCGAGCTGGGCGTGGACGACCACGACCCGGTCATCACCGACGCGACGCGCACGGTGGTGGGCCATGGGCGAGGCGCAGGCATCGCCGTCGGCAGCTTCGTCCCGCCCGCGGACGTGCGAGCCGCGGCCGAGGCCGGGATGACGTTGATGATGTCCTACACCGACTTCGCGGGCCTGGCCCAGTCGTCGCACGGTGCGTTCCTCCAAGCGGCCGAGGGCGTGGCGTCATGAGGCCGGTACTCGTTGAGGGAGCCAGTGCGGCGGTTGCCTGTCTCAACGCTGCGTCGTGACCCGCGGTGGGATCTCCCGTGCTCGCCGTGTACCCGATGACCTGCGTCCTGGCGACCTGGCGCCGCGAACGGGAAATCCCGGACCGTGACGTCACACTCCCGTCACAGGTCCGGGACATGCCCCGGTAGTCGATCACTGGGCGAGCGTCTGAGCCGCGGCGACCCGTGCGCTGCGCCGACGAGGAACCACGTTGCCGCGCCGGTGGGCCAGCCACATGAACACGATCGTCAGCAGCACGCCGAACGTGACCGCGGACGGGCTCGCCTCCGGCCCGAACTTGCCGCCGGTGATGTACGCCGGGCCCGACATCACACTGTGCAGCAGCCCGTCGTTCGACCCATTGCCGGAGACCTCGGTGCTGAAGATGGCGGCCTCCGCGAAGTTCCAGCCGAAGTGCAGCCCGATCGGCACCCACAGGTTGCGCGTGGCGGCGTAGGCGGCGGCCAGCGTGCCACCGGCCTCGACGGCGATGGCGATGGCCCCCCACAAGGTGGCGTCCGGGTTGAGGAGGTGGTATCCACCGAACAGCACACTCGTCACCACCATCGCCACATAGGTGCCGGTGCGTCCCTCCATGATCCGGAACAACACGCCGCGGAACATCAGCTCTTCGGTCACCGCGGCGGCGGCCATGAAGCCGAACAACCCGATGGGACCGCTCACCGACCCGAAGCCGTCGATCCGGTAGTCCTTGTTGAACGCGATGTTCCCGATGACGGCGCTGAACCAGGCGACACCGATGAGCAACCCCAGGCCGAGGCGGACGGGGGCACCCTTCAGGGCCACCTCCACCGGCGCGCGGCGCTCGGACCACCGCACCGTCCAGGCGTACACGAGCACCGCGAGAACGGCGGCCACGGTACCGATGACCAGGCGCAAAAGCGCATCGTCCCCTACCGCGGTAACGAGCTGGCCACCGACCAAAGCGACCACCATGACGGGCAGGAGCTGCTTCAACAAGCGCATGACTGTTCCTTTTCGGGGGGTTTTAGGGATCCTGCGGGCGGAACACCGCGGCGACGTGAAGAACCTAGGGGTCCGCCGGCCAGAAATCGTCACCGTGCGGTGGACACCTGGCTGTAGCTCGCACAGGGGACAAGCGGGGCGATCTTCGAGCTGCGGGCTTCGCGACGAGCGAGCGTCGGCGTGCGCGGCTGCGTACTGATCGTTTGACTCATGGAGGGGAGACCGGGGCGTCGGCGCGCCCAGGTCCGACGCCGCTTGAGCGAGAGGCGTCAGACCACATCCGCGGTGGTCGATTCTCCTCCGCAATCGGTCCGGAAAATGCCCGGTGTCACTGCGGCCATCATGCTGAGAACAATTTTGTTAGTCGTTGACAAGAGATTCCCTCAACTCGCTATTTCGTGCTCCGCGATCGGGTCACGAGTCTTGTGATGCGGTGAGGGATGAGAAAGTTCGAAGTACGAAGCCTGAACGACGTACGTGCCCGGGACGTGGCGTCCCGGGCACGTACGAAGAGTCGGCCGGCGCGGCCGGTCGGCGGATGACCGCAGCGCGCGGCCGGCCGGCCGATCAGCCGTTACGGAGGTAGATCCCCTGACCGGTCGGGTCGTCCGGGTCGCCCTGCGGGAACGATCCGCCGGCCGACCAGATGGTCTTCGTGCCCGCCCGGTTCTTGAGCGTGGTCAGGTTCACGTCGTAGTGAGCCGGCTGCGGTGCGGCGGCGGACGTGAACGTGTCACCCGTGACGTGCACGAACTTGGGGCTCCACGCGCCCTGCAGCAGCCACGCGCCGCCCGACCCGTCGGCCGCCACCTTGGTGTACCCGACGCCCTTCGAGGCGACGAACGTCTTGGCCTTGCTCCCGGTGAGCCGGAGCACGAGCGGCTTGTAGCAGACGTCGTCACCATCCACACCGCAGGACCACGACTGCGAGCCGACGGCCCAGACGCTCTTGCCCGAGACCGTGACGTCCATGAAGGAGATGTCCGCGTACTCGTCCGGCTTCGGCAGGGAGACGGTCTTGGCGACCTTCCACGCCTTACCGTTCCAGTGGATCACGGCGGCCTTGGACATGCCGATGGAGCCGGCCGCCCAGATGTTCTTACCGGACACCGCGTGGATGGAGCCGACCCGAGCGGGCAGCTTGACGGTCGCCCACTTCTTGCCGTTCCAGTGCCGCGCCGTGGTGCCGTTGACCGCCCACACGTCGGAGGCGCCGATCGCCGCGGCGTCCGTCGGATGGAAGCCACCACCGAACTTCGCCGACGACCACTTCTTGCCGTTCCAGTGCGCGATCGAGCCGTCTTCGCCGAACGCCCAGACGTTCTTGCTCGATGACGCGTCGACGACCTTCAACGGTGTCTTCCACGTCGCCGGCACCGTCACGTCCTTCCAGGTCGTCCCAGAAAGGTGCTGGACGACCGGGAGGGTCTTCCCCGCCTTGGTCCGCTCGCCGACGGCCCAGGCGCTCCCGGTGGGCGCGATCGTCAGGTCGTGGATCTCGTAGTGGGCCGTCAGTTGGCTGATCTGCCAGGCCGGAGTCGCCGCGTGCGCCGTACCGGCGCCGATTCCGAGGGCCAGCGCCGCCGCGCCGGCCCCTGCGAGCATTCGTCGCATCGTCACCCTTTCGGTGAACCGCTCAGTGAGATTCGGTGAGGGACGGTCGGCGCTCATTCCAGGGCGCCACCGGTTCGGCTCGGGCGACCGCCGTGCGATCGCCGGATGGGGCCGAGGCGGCTGCGCCCGCGCGCCTGCCGTATGCGTCCCTTCACTGAGGAGACGCCGGGCGTGATCGTTTGGTTCACGCGATCGGCGCTTCCCGGATCCCGGCGCACCACGAGGCGGGGATCCACGTCCTGCGGCTCATCCTCGCCGGAGTCTTCGAACAACTCCCCGACCTGCAGGTCATCAGCGGTCACTGGGGCGAGATGGTCCCCTTCTACCTCAGCCGCCTGGACGACGTCCTCTCACCCGGTGACACCGGGCTGTCGCGGACGATCACGGAGGTCTACCGCTCGAACGTCTGGGTCACCCCGAGCGGGATGTTCCATCGCCCCCAGTTCGACTTCATCCGCGCCGTCGTGGGACTCGACCGATTGATCTGGTCGGCCGACTACCCCTTCCTTCACCTCGACGGCACGCGGGAGTTCTTCGACGAACTCGACCTCACGCCCGAAGAGCGAGAGAAGATCACCCACCTCAACGCGGAGCGCCTCTTCCGGCTGTGAGTACCCGGTCGGCGGCGCCCGGCAGCGCTCGGCACGGCCCGGGCGGACCCATCACCACCGGTCCCAGCGGTGATCACGCGCCGCCGTCTCACCGCTGTGCGGTGCCGGCCTCGAGGTCGAGCAGGGCCAGGTCGGCGCGGGTCGGCAGGCCCTCCCAGTCGCCGGCGGAGGCCACGGCGAACGCTCCGCAGGCGACCGCCCGCTCGAGCCGGGCGGACACGGCGAGGCCATCGAGCGTCGCGGACAGCAGCCCCGCGACGAACGCGTCACCCGCGCCGATCGTGTCGGCCACCCGCACCGTGCGGGCCGGGCGGTCGACCCGGCCGCCGGCGCCGTACAGCGACGCGCCTCGCGCGCCGCGCTTGATGACGACCTCGGCGACGCCGGCGTCGAGCAGCGCGGCGACCCGGTCCTCCTCGGTACGAGCGGCCGCCGGTGCCGCCAGATGCAGCTCGTCCTCGGAGGCGATCAGCAGACGCGTGCCAGGTGCCAACCGGCGTAGGTACTCCGCGGCCGCGCTCTCCGTCCACAGCCGCCCCCGGAAGTTCACGTCGAGGCTGATCGGTACGCCGGTGCGGCGTGCCTGGGCGACGGCGGCGTCGACGGCGCCACGCGCCCGGTCGCCGAGCGCCGGCGTGATCCCGGTCAGGTGCACCCAGGACGGTGACAGGCGGAAGCCGGCCGCGACGTCCTCGGCGGACACGGCCGAGCCGGCGGATCCGGAACGGTGGTAGATCACACTGGTGAGGTCGCTGATGCGGCGTTCGACGACCATCATCCCCGTCGGGCGGTCCGGATCGACCCGGGCCGCGTCCAGCGCCACGCCCTCGGCGCGCAGCGTCCGGAGTATCAGCGTGCCGAGCTCGTCGGTGCCGACGACGCCCACCCAGCCGGCGCTGTGGCCGAGCCGGGCGAGGCCGATGGCGACATTGCTCTCCGCGCCCGCGACCGACAGCGACATCGGCCCGCCGAGCCTCAGCGGCGCGATCGCCCGCATCGAGGCCATGGTCTCGCCGACGGTGAGGACATCGGTCATGACAGGCGCGCCTCGTCGACGGCGGCGCGGAAGCGTGCCGCCCGAGCGGCGAGCGCCGTCAGATCTCCGCCGCGTGGTGCGTCACCGAGCAGGGGCGACCCGGCGCCGACGGCGATCGCTCCGCAGGAGAGGTACTCCCGTGCGGTCTCCAGGTCGACCCCACCGACCGGTACGACGTCGGTGTGCGGCAGCGGGTCGCGCAGCGCGCGCAGGTACGACGGGCCGAACGCCGACGCGGGGAACAGCTTGACGATGTGGCCGGCCTGGTCCGCCGCGATCGCCTCGCTCGGGGTGAGACAGCCCGCGAGGACCGGCATGCCGAGCCGGGCCGCCTCGGTGACTCCGGGGGCGGCACCGGGCGTGACGACGAACGCGGCGCCGGCGTCCTGGACGCGGCGGGCGTCGGCCGCGGTGAGCACGGTTCCGGCGCCGAGGGTGATCCCGGGTTCCTCGGCGGCCAGCCGCTCGATGATTCTCACGGCGTCGGTGCTGGTGAGGGACACCTCGATCAACCGGACGCCGGCGTCGGCGAGGACCCGTACCGAGGCGACGCACGCGTCGGGGTCGGTGCCGCGGACGATCGCCAGCAGCCCGTCTCGCCGGAGCAGCGATCGGAATTCGTCGGTGGCTACCATGCGGTGAACGCTCCGTCCTTGTCGCGCCAGATCGGGTTGCGCCAGGCGTGGCCGTGCTTGTCGGCACGCCGGACGCTCGTCTCGTCGATCTCGACGCCGAGGCCGGGACCGGCGGGCAGCGACGCGTAACCGCCGGTGAAGTCGAACGGCCGGCGGTCGGTGACGTAGTCGAGCAGGTCGGCGCCCTGGTTGTAGTGGATGCCGGCGCTCTGCTCCTGGATCAGGAAGTTCGGCGTCGTGAACGCCACCTGCAGGCTCGCCGCCAGCGCGATCGGCCCGAGCGGGCAGTGCGGGGCGAGCAGCACGTCGAAGGTCTCGGCCAGTGCCGCGATCCGGCGGACCTCGGTGATGCCGCCGGCATGGGATAGATCCGGCTGCGCCACCGCGATACCCGCCTGGAGCGGGCCCAGGAAATCCGACCGCGAGTAGAGCCGCTCCCCGCAGGCGACCGGCACGCTGCTGCTCGCGACGATCTCGGCGAGCCGCCCACCGTGCTCGGGGAGCACGGGTTCCTCGACGAACAGCGGGTGCAGGGGCTCGAGGGCGACGAGCAACCGCTTGGCGTCGGCGGCGCTGACGCGGCCGTGGAAGTCCAGGGCCATGTCGCGCTCGGGACCGAGTACGGCGCGGACCGTCTCCGCACGCTCGATCACCGCCCGGGTGTCGGCGGGCGAGGCCGCGGACGGGAACCGGCCGGAGGCGTTCATCTTGACCGCGGTGAAGCCGTGCTCGATCTGTTCCTGGACCGCGTCACGGAGCTCCGCGGGCTCGTCGCCGCCGACCCAGGAGTACAGCCGGACCCGGTCGCGGACATGACCGCCGAGCAGGGCGTGCACCGGCAGGCCGAGCGACTTGCCGGCGATGTCCCACAGGGCCTGGTCCAGCCCGGCCACCGCGCTGGAGAGCTCCGGGCCGCCGTGATAGAAGCCGCCCTTGGTCATCACCTGCCAGTGGTCCTGGATGCGCATGGGGTCGCGGCCGACGAGGTACTCCGCGAACAGTTCCACCGCGGTGCGGACGACCTCCGCGCGCCCCTCGACGACGGGCTCGCCCCAGCCGACGAGACCGTCGTCGGTCTCGACACGGCAGAACAGCCACCGCGGCGGGACGAGGAAGGTCTCGATCCGTTCAATCTTCACGCGGCACCCTCCCGTGCTGTCGTGATGCCGCGGCCCGCCGCGAGTCGACCCGCGCCTTGGTCAGCAGGTCCCGTACGGCCCGTTCGGCCGCGACGGGATCACCGTCGCGAACCGCCTCCAGCACTGCCGAGTGGCTGGGGATCGCGTCGTCGATGTGGCCGGCCGCGTGCACGATCTGGTCACGTCGTGCGAGGCCGACCTCCAGCACGATCTCCATTTGTTCCAGTAGTTCGTTCTGCGCCGCGACCAGCAGCGCGCGGTGGAAGGCCAGGTCCGCGGAGACCGCCTGCTCGGGGCCGTCGGCGGCCACCATCGCGCTCAGCGCGCGCTCCAGCCGTTCGAGGTCGGCGCCGGTGCGGCGTTCGGCCGCGAGCCGTGCCGCCGCCGGCTCGATGATCTCGCGCACCTCGTCGAGCTGAGCCAGGAACCGGTGGTCGACGCCGTCGGCGAACCGCCACCGGATGACGTCCGCGTCCAGCATGTGCCAGTGGGCGCGCGGCTGGACGAACGTGCCCCGCTTCTGCCGCGCGTACACGAGTCCCTTTGCGCCCAGCACTTTCAACGCCTCCCGCACCGCCGTCAGGCTGATGTCGAGCTCCTCCTCGAGCGCGTTGACGTTGATGGTGGCGCCTTCGGGCAACTCGCCGCTCACGATGCGATGGCCGATGATCTCGACGACCTCGGCGTGCACTCCGCGACGCCGGCTCATCGCGGCGCGGGTCGATGACCCGCCATCCGGCTCGGGTGCCGGTTCGACCCGGGCGTTCATGCGGAGTCCTTCACGATGCTCCACCCGCCGTCGACGGTCAGGGTGGCACCGGTGACGAAGGAGGCCCGGGTGGACGCCAGGAACCCGATCGCCTCGGCGACCTCCTCGGGCCGCCCGAACCGGCGAAGGACGGTGGCCTCGACGCTCGCCTGGCGGTCCGGTTCGGAGACCCGGTCCCAGGCCTGGGTCAGGATCGGACCGGGCACTACGCAGTTGACCCGCACCTCGGGTCCGTACTCGACCGCGAGCTGCCGGGTGAGCGCGGTGAGCCCGCCCTTGGCCGCCGCGTAGGCGGGGTGCCCGGGCAGGCCGACGACGGCGTGCACCGACGAGATGACGACGACATTGCCGCGCCGCTCGCGCAGGTACGGCAGGCAGGCCCGGACGCCGAGGAAGGTGCCGGTCAGATTCACGGCGAGCTGCCGGTCCCACGACGCCAGGCTCATCCGGTCGGCGGGCGCCACCTCGACGGTGACCGCGTTGCTGACCAGGACGTCGAGACCGCCGAATCGGCCGGCCGCGAGGTCGGCGACCCGCTGCCAGTCGGTCTCCGAGGCCACGTCGGCGGAGAGGTAGGCGGCGGTGCCGCCGGCGGCGGCGATCTCGGCGGCGACCTGTTCACCGCGCGGATCGATGTCGCACACCAGCACGGCCGCACCCCGCGCGGCGACGTGCCGGGCGGCCGCTGCTCCGATACCGGCGGCCGCGCCGGTCACGGCGACGACGCGCCGGTCGAAATCCGAAGCTGTCACGATGAGGTACTCCCAGAGTCTCGCAGCATCGGCATGATCATCGCAGTATCGAGTGCCGGCGCGGGGCCGTGCGGACGCACCACCCGGAGCTCGACGGCGTGCGCTCCGGGCGGGCCCGCGAGGCGCACGTCGAGCGGCAGCCCACCACCGGCCCGGGCGGTCGCGACGGGCCGCTCGGCGAGCGGCCGGCCGTCGGCGCCGAGGAGCCGGCAGACCACCTCACCGTCGATGAACGTGGCGAAGTCACCGGTGAGCCGCAGGCCGCCGGCGGTGTCCTCCGCGGTGAGGTCGCGCAGCACGACGCCGGCCGGGCGGACGCGGCGCGGCGTACCGGCGCTGCGGCACACCGACAGCCGTACGGTCAGCTCGGTGTGCTCGCCGGGCGCGAGGTCCGCGAGCCGGCCCACCACCTCGCTCTCCAGGATCCGGGCGGTGGGCCGCAGGCCGCCGAGCGACTCGATGCCCCGCTCCTGCGGGCACTCCAGCCACACCTCGGCGCGCGCCCCCTCGTCGGGGTACAGCCCGGCCGGGTCGACGGCGAAGTGCTGGGTGACGGTGTACCCGCCGCTGACCGTGGCGAGCCAGCCGGACGCTCCGGGCAGCGCCAGCTTCCCGACCACGTCCTGACCGGCGACGCGGGCGACACCGGCGTCGACCGTCCACGCCGGCAGGCCGGTGCCCGCGAGCAGCCCGCGGACCGGTACCGCACTGTCGTCGACCCCGGCGAACCAGCCGTCTCCGGCACCGGCCTCCGGTCCCGGCAGTTGGAGCACGTTCCACGGCGCCCAGCGCACCCGGCGACCCCCGGTGTTGATCAGCCGGTGGGTGACCGTGACCGTGCTGGTGCCGGTCTCGACGTCGACCTCGCGTACGACGGTCAGCCCGCTGCGCTGATCGGCGCCGCTGGTCATGGTGAGCCGGACGCGCCCGGCGTCCTCGGCGACCGTCCAGGCGTAGGGCCCCGAGTCCAGGACGGGGTCGGGCGGGCCGGCCCACTGCCCGGGGCCGTCCCAGCCCTGCGGGGCCGGCCAGGTCTTGTCGCCGCCGTAGTTGCGCCAGGTGGCCATCGTGCCGTCGGGCTCCGGGCCGTGGTCGGGGCGGCGGTGCAGGCGTTCGTCGAGCAGTGCGTCGTTGCGGTAGAGCGTCTCGTGGCCGGCGAGGCGGAACGCGAGGACGCGTCCGCCCAGCGCGGGCACCGCGCCGACCTCGATCGCTCCGGCCCGCAGCCAGACGACCTCGTCGGGCCCGGACGCGTCGACGGTGACCTCGACGGGCCCGGATGGAACGTCAGTCATGAGCCTGGTATCCCGGGATCAGCACGACCTTGCCGCGGCTCTCACCCGCCGCGAGCCGGTACGCGTCGTCGGCCCGGTCGAGGTCGAACCGGTCGCTGACGACGGCCTCCGGGCGCAGGCCCCAGCGCACCAGGTCGGAGGTGATCCGCTCCATCCCCTGCACCGAGGTGACCCACGAGGCGTACAGCGTGAGCTGCTTGTGCAGCAGGGCGTCGGACACCTCGGTCTCCAGCGTCCCGCCCTCGCCGACCAGCGACACCCGGCCCCACTCGGCCGCCGACTCGATCGCGGTGCTGCGACCGGCCCGGCTGCCCGAACAGTCGATGACGGCCTGGGCGCCGACTCCCGAGGTCGCCTGGGCCACCGCCTCGGCGGCGTCGTCCGGGTGGACGGTCGCGTCGAACAGGTCGAGGCCGTCGGCCCAGCCGCGACGGACGGCGCTGGGCTCGATGCCGATGACCCGCCGCGCGCCCATGCCCCGGGCGATCATCGCCGCGGCCAGGCCGACCGGGCCGAGACCCACCACGACCACGTCGTCGGCGCCGGTGACGCCCAGGCGGTGCAGCCCCTCGTACGCGGTGCCGAAGCCACAGGCGATCAGCGCGCCGTCGACGAACGACAGCTCGTCCGGGAGCGCGATCGCGGTGCGCTCGTCCACGAGGATGTAGTCGGCGTGGCCGCCGTCGCGCTGCCAGCCGTACGCCGCGCGCGTCGATCCGGTGCAGCTGATCATCCAGCCGCCCCGGCAGTTGTGGCACACCCCGCACCCGACGATGTGGTACGCCAGGATCCGGTCGCCGGCGCCGAAGCGCCGTGTCTGCGGGCCGGCGGCGACGACGGTCCCGGCCGGCTCATGCCCGGCGACCACGCCGCGGTACGCCGCGCCCTCTTCACCGCGATGGCCCTTGTAGCCGCGGTAGATGTAGCCGATGTCGCTGCCGCAGATGCCGGACGCGCCGACTCGTACCAGCAGCTCGCCCGGGCCCGGCTCGGGGACCTCGACGTCGCGGACGACCGCGGTGGAGTCGCCGGGCAGGTGGACGCCGCGCATGCGCTGCGGAATATCGGACACGATCACACCTTCATGTCAGTGGCGATGTCGATGGTGGTTGTCTTCAGGAGGTCAGCCGGTTGCGGCGGCCGAGCAGGACGTTGACGAGGACGGCGAGCACGATGATGACGCCGCGTACCACGTCCTGGAGGAACTGGTTGACGCCGAGCAGGACCAGGCCGTTGCCGATCAGCGTGATGAAGATGACGCCCAGAGCGGTGGCCAGGATCGACCCCGAACCACCGGCCAGCGCGGTGCCGCCGATGACGACCGCGGCGATGACGTCGAACTCCAGGCCCATCGCCGACCCGCCGTTGCCCGAGCCGAGGCGGGCGGCGAGCAGCACACCGGTGATGGCGGCGAGGAGACCGTTCACGGCGAACAGCGAGATCCGGATCCGCTTCACCGGGATGCCGGCGAGTTCGGCGGCGCGGGGGTTGCCGCCCAGCGCGTAGACCGCCCGGCCGTACGGCGTCTTCAAGGCGATGACGAGGAAGACGACCAGGAGCAGGATCATCACCACGGCGGGGGTCGGCACGCCGGCCACCGATCCGGCCAGGAAGTCGAAGAACCCCGAGTCCGGTAGTGGAACCGGCAGCGCGTTGCTGATGAACTGGGCGAGACCGCGCAGGGCGCTGTAGACGCCCAGCGTGGCGATGAAGGACGGCACGTTGAACCGTGCCCGCAGGTAGCCGGCGAACGCGCCGATCGCGGCGCCGATCAGCAGCGTCACGATGACGGCCAGCGGTACCCCGAGCCCCCAGCTCGTGGCTCCCTTGGCCACCATGACCGACCCGAACGCCACCGCCGGGCCGATCGAGATGTCGATGTCACCGGCGATGATGACCAGGGTCATGCCCCAGGCGGCGATGCCGATCTGCGCGGCGTCGCGCAGGATGCCCAGTTGGTTGCCGCTGGTGAGGAAGCCGCCCGCCTTGGCGCCCAGCACGATGTACAGCACGATGATGGCGGCGAGCAGGCCGAGCTCGTTGACGCCTCGGCTGAGGCTCAGCCGGCGTACGTGCCGTTGCACCTCGGCGGGTGTCGTCTGCGTCTGCGCGGTCGAACTCACTGTGACTCCCCGGTGGTGGACGCGGCCGCGCTCCCGGTTCCGTCTGCCAGGGTGGCGGCGAAGATTGCCGATTCGGTGATGTCGGCGCCGGTCAGCTCCGCGGCGATCGCACCGTCGCGCAGTACGACGACGCGGCTGCAGACCAGCGGCAGTTCCTCGAGCTCGTTCGAGACGAACACGATGCTGACGCCGTCGTCGGCCAGTTTCCGCACCAGTTCGTAGATCTGGGCCTTGGCCTGTACGTCGACGCCGCGGGTCGGCTCGTCGAGCAGCAGGATCCGGCTGCCGCGGTGCAGCCACCGGGCGATCACGGCCTTCTGCTGGTTGCCGCCCGACAGCGCACCGACCGGTACGCCGACGTCGGGGGTGCGGACCGACAGCGCGGAGACCAGCTTCGCGGCCGCCGCCCGCTGACGCCTGCCGGACAGTAGCGGTCCCCGGCGAACCGAGCTGCGGTCGGCGAGAACGATGTTCTCGTCGACGCCGAGCAGCGGGACGATGCCGTCGGTCTTGCGTTCCTCCGGGGTGAACCCGACCCCGCGCCGGATCATGTCCCGGACCGACCAGCGGCGTAGCCGTTCGCCGAAGACCGTGAGGGTGCCGGACGCGGGCGGCTGGAGGCCGGCGATGGACCGGAGCAGCTCACTGCGGCCCGATCCCAGTACGCCGGCGATGCCGAGGATCTCACCCTCGTGCAGGTCGAAGGTGGCCTCGCGCACCTTCGGCGGCACCGCGAGTTCGCGGACCGACAGCACGACGGGCCGGTCCGTCGCCGGCGCGGACGTGCGGCGGGCCGTCGCCTCGGTGGCGCTCGCGGCGTCGCCGAGCATCAGTGACACGATGTCGTCGCTGCTGGCGCCCTTGGTGCCGACGGTCTCGACGAGACGGCCGTCGCGCATGACCGAGGCGGTGTCCGCGATCTGCCTGATCTCGTTCAGCCGGTGGCTGACGTAGATGATGGCCACGCCCGTCGCGGCGATCCGGGTCACCGCCTGCAGCACCACGTCGACCGCGGCGGCGGCCAGCGAACTGGTCGGCTCGTCGAGGATCAGCAGCTTCGGCGATCCGCGGAGAGCCCGGGCGATCTCCACCATCTGCTGTTCGGCCACGGGCAGCGCGCCTACGGGTGTGCCCGGGTCGACCCGTACGCCGAGTTCGGCCAGCGCGGCGTCCGCGGCGTCCTTCATGTGCGCGGTCCGCACGAGACCGCCACGGCCGGTGGGCAGCGCGCCGAGGTGGTAGTTCTCGGCGACGCTGAGCTGCGGGATGAGGCTGAGCTCCTGGTACACGGTGGCGACGCCGAGCTGGCTCGCTTCGCGGCTGCCGCCGCCGGTGAGCGCCGTACCGGCGATCTCGACCGTGCCCTCGTCGGCCTTCTCGACCCCGGACAGGAGCCGGATCAGCGTCGACTTGCCGGCGCCGTTCTTGCCGAGCAGCGCGCGCACCTCACCGGGGTGCACCTCGAAGTCGACGTGATCGAGCGCGAGGACACCGGGGTACCGGCGGACCGCCCCCCGGGTCCGGGCCACCGGGTCGGAGCCGCGCTCCGACCCGGCGCCCCGGGCCACAGGCCGGTCGTTGTTCGACGCCATGGTTACGGCAGTCCGTCCGAGTGCGCCGTCAGCCACTGCTGTACGGCCGGCTTGTCGTCCGCGGTGTACCCGGTGATCGGGTCGTCCACGGTCTTGCCCAGCGATTTGTCGCCTTCGAGGACCCGCTGGACCTGTTCCCAGGCCAGCTTGCCGGTGACCTTGCCGGAGATGTCGGTGATGCTCTTGATCACCTTGCCGTCCGCGAGCGCGTTGGCGATGTCGGTGGTCATGTCGCTGCCGAAGACGACGACCTTCCCGGCCTTGTTCGCCGACTGGATCGCCTTGAAGGCGCCGTAGGTGGCCCCGCCGGACTCACCGTAGAACGCGTCGAGGTCCGGGTGGGCCTGCATCTGGTTGGTCGCCACGCTGACGGACTTGTCCTCGGTGGTACCGGCCTGGTTCGACACGAGCCGGTAGCCGGGCACCTTGGCCTTCAGCGCGGCTTCGAAGCCCTGCCGGCGCAGCGTGCAGACCTGGACGAACTCGCAGTTGACGACGGCGATCTTGGGGTGCGTGATCCCGGCCTTCAGGAAGTACTTGGCCGCCGCTTCGCCGGTGTTCCTGCCGAAGGCGACCGGGTCGCCCTGGACGTAGGCCGACACGTACTTGCTGATGTCGGCCTGGTCGATGCAGGTGTTGTAACAGATGACCGGGATGCCGGCCTTCGCCGCGGATCGGATGGCCGGGACCGAGCCGGTCTGGGAACTGGCCGAGATGATCAGCGCATCCACGCGGGAACTGACCAGCGTGGAGACGAACGACGCCTCCTTGGACGCGTCGTCGCCGGGGTTGCTCTCGATGAGCTTGAGCTTGGCGCCGGAGGCCGAGGCGGCGGACTTGAAACCGGCCTTGACCCCGCCGTAGAAGCCCTGCGAGTCGAGGAACACCGCGCCGACGCGCAGCGACTTGCCCTTCACCGACCCGCTGGAACCGGAGGAACCGCCGCTCGCCGTGCCACTGCTGCACGCCGAGACGCCGAGTACAAGTGTGGCGGCGGCCGCGACAAGCGCGGCCAAGCGCCGGGGACGTCTTTCCAACCCAACCTCCAACACACGACGGAGCCCATCGGCCTGCCGACCACCTCGAACGAGGAGGTCATCAGTGTTAACCTGCGCGATACGGCACGTCAACATAAATTATGAAAATATCTGGGAGGTGCTGGTGAAGGCCCGGACCTTGACCGCACCCGTCGCTCGGCACGGCGAGGGGCCGGTCGGCCGGTCTGGTGGCCCGGCGGCCGGCCCGCCATGCGGCAGGTTGCCTGCTTCGCTCGCCGGTGATAGGCTGCTGGTGTTGCAGTTGTGGTTCCCATAAACTTTATGTGCGCCTGCTGGTTCTCACCTCAGGCGCATTTTTGTTTCACCGGAGTCATCCGGGTGGGGTCATTACGGCGACGCGCGGCTCGCAAGGTGCGGGCTCCGTCAAGACCCCGGAAGGACGCAGATATGGCTACCGGCACCGTAAAGTGGTTCAACGCAGAAAAGGGCTTCGGCTTCATCGAGCAGGACGGCGGCGGCGCCGACGTCTTCGCCCACTACTCCAACATCGCGGCTCGCGGTTTCCGTGAGCTCCAGGAGGGCCAGAAGGTCCAGTTCGACATCACGCAGGGCCAGAAGGGCCTCCAGGCGGAGAACATCGTTCCCGCCTGAGGATCACGCGATATGCCGCAGGGCCCGTACGTGAAGGTGCGGGCCCTGCGGGCTTCCCTGGGATCCTTCGATCCCGGAGCTGACGACGGCTGCGTCCAGGGCACGGCCCTTGCGGCGAAGACCCGCCCCACGGCCCCAGGCCGGCGCAGCCCCATCTGAGTTCGGCCCTCAGCCGCCCCTCATGAGGGGCATCGGCCGCCCGAACGCCGCGCGTCTTCGGCTCATCACGCCGCTTCGCGGCTCACTCTGGTTCGTTCTTGCGACTGCTTCACGCCATGGGTTGTGGGGCCTTCCTCGAAACGTGCCGCTTCAGGAAGGCTCACGCATGACCCGTCCCATGAATCCGTCCCGCAGTCGCTCCTCCCGCTCCTACACCGGGTCCACCGGTCGGCCGGCCGCCCGGCGGCAGAGCGACTTCGCGGTTCCCACGAGTTCCACGCCGCCCCTCCCGCCGGTTGCGTCGTTCGCCGAGTTGGAGATGCCGGCGGCCCTGCTGTCCACCCTGACCCGGCAGGGCGTGACGGAACCGTTCCCGATCCAGGCCTCGACCCTGCCGGACGCGCTGAACGGCCGCGACGTCCTCGGCCGCGGCCGTACGGGATCGGGGAAGACCCTCGCGTTCGGGCTGGCGATGCTCGCCCGAACCGCCGGCCGGCGCGCTGAGCCGCGTAGGCCGCTGGCCCTGGTGCTCGTCCCCACCCGGGAACTGGCCCAGCAGGTCACCGACGCGCTCGCCCCCTATGCCACGTCCGTGGGCCTTCGATCGGCCACCGTCGTCGGCGGCGTATCGATCTCCCGGCAGTCCGCCGCTCTCAGCCGCGGCGCGGAGATCCTGGTCGCCACCCCGGGGCGGCTCGCGGATCTGATCAACCGAGGCGCCTGCCGGTTGGACCACGTACGCATCACCGTCTTGGACGAGGCGGACCAGATGGCGGACATGGGCTTCCTGCCGCAGGTCACCGCGCTGCTGGACCAGGTGGACCCGGAGGGCCAGCGCATGCTGTTCTCCGCGACCCTGGACCGCAACGTCGACCGCCTGGTCCGCCGGTTCCTCACCGATCCGGTGACCCACTCGGTCGACCCGTCGGCGGGGGCCGTGACCACCATGGAGCACCACCTGCTGCATGTCACGGAGGCGGATAAGCACGACACGACGGCGCACATCGCCGCCCGCGAGGGTCGCGTCATCATGTTCGTCGACATGAAACACGCCGCCGACCGGCTGACCCGCAAGCTGCTCAACGGAGGTGTCCGCGCCGCCGCACTGCACGGAGGCAAGACCCAGCCGCAGCGCAACCGCACCCTTGAGCAGTTCCGCACGGGAGACGTCACCGTTCTGGTCGCCACCAACGTCGCCGCGCGCGGCATCCACGTCGACGGACTGGACCTGGTCGTCAACGTCGATCCGCCCAACGACCACAAGGACTACCTGCACCGGGGCGGCCGCACCGCCCGCGCCGGCGAGTCCGGCACCGTCGTCACCCTGGTCACGCCCGGCCAGCGCCGCGAAATGGACCGGATGATGGCCACCGCCGGCATCACGCCGCAATCCACGCGAGTACGGTCCGGCGACGCCGAACTCAGCCGCATCACCGGTGCCCGCACGCCCTCCGGCATTCCCGTGACCCTGCCTTCTCCGGCCCCCCAGGGCTCCCGGAACGGCGGCTCCGCGCCGGGCCGTCGCCGCCCGCAGAACCGCCGCTCCCCACGAGTCGCGGCGACCCGCGGCGCCGGCGCCTGAGGACACCTCGCCAGGGCGGGCCTTCGACCAGAGGCGAGTCCCGCCTCGCGCCACGCTCGTAACGGCCGAACCCGGCCGTTACGAGTCCAGGCGGGTGGATGACGGCCGGGCCACTGCCGTGGCCAGGCGCCGGGCGTGGGAAGGCGCGCCCAGGGGATGATGATCACTGGCGCTGCTCCGCAGGCGCCGTTCACGCCACTTTTCGGGGGGATCACATGCCGTACACGTCCGAGCCGCAGACGACGTTCGAGCTGCTCACCGAGCTTGAACCCGTCGTCGCGGCCGAGCTCGACCGTCACCTGGCCACGGCGAAGGAGTGGTTCCCGCACCAGTACGTGCCGTGGAGCCTCGGCCGGGATTTCGACGGCCCGCTGGACGGCGAGCCGTGGTCGCCCGAGGATTCCACGATCTCGCCCTCCGCGAAGGAGGCGCTGGTGGTCAACCTCCTCACCGAGGACAACCTGCCCGGCTACCATCGAGAGATCTCCACGATCTTCGGGCGTGACGGCGCATGGGGTACCTGGGTGGACCGCTGGACGGCCGAGGAGAACCGGCACGGGATCGTCATCCGCGACTACCTCACCGTGACCCGGGCCGTGGACCCGGTCGCGCTCGAACGGGCGCGTATGACGCACATGGAGGGCGGCTACCAGGCCGACCACGGCGACAAGATGCTGCACGGCCTGGCCTACGTCGCCTTCCAGGAGCTGGCGACGCGCGTCTCTCACCGCAACACCGGAAAGGCGTCGGGAGACCCCGTCTGCGAGCGGCTGCTGGCGCGGGTGGCAGCCGATGAGAACCTGCACATGCTCTTCTACCGCAATGTGCTCGCCGCAGCCTTCGAGCTGTCTCCGAACGCGACGATGCGCGCCGTCACCGACGTCGTGACCGACTTCCGGATGCCCGGTTACACCATCGACGGTTTCCTGCGCAGATCCGTCGCCATCGCGAACGCGGGCATCTACGATCCGCGCGTCCACCTCGACGACGTCGTACTCCCCGTTCTGCGGCAATGGCGGATCTTCGAGCGGGACGGCCTGAGCGCCGACGGGGACAAGGCACGCCAGGAACTGGCGGAATTCCTCGAACGCCTGGAGACGGCGGCGAGCCGATTCACCGAACGCCGGGCGCGTACGGCCGACGGCCCGAACCGAGAGCGGAGCGGCTCACCGCAGCCCTGACCCCGCCATGCCGGAAAGCCTCGCCGAGCGGCCCGGCCGGAGGAATCCGGCCGGGCCGACGCGTGCTCAGGGGGGAAGGGCTCATTCGCAGAGGGCGGTGTCGACGGCGGACAGCAGGTGGTCGATCTGCTGTTCGTTCTCGGGCAGCAGGGTGACGGCGACCGTCGCGGCGCGGCCGTCGTCGGTGGCGAAATCACTGGTGTGGTAGCCGTCGATGTCGCCGCCGTGACCCCAGGCCACGCCACCGCAGGTCAGCTGAGTACTGATGAGGCCGAGGCCGTACCGTGCGCCGGACCACAGGTCGGGGGCGGCGACGGTCTTGCGCATCTCCTTCAGCTCCGCGGGCCCGACCAGACGGCCGGCCAGCAGCGCGGAGTAGAACCGGTCGACGTCGCTCGGGGTGGCGACCAGCTGGCCGGCGGCCCAGCCCCACGACGGGTCCATCTCGGTGACGTCGCTGAGCGGCTGGTTCGGCTTGTCCCGGTCGTAGCCGTGGGGGTGCCGCTCGTGGATGGTCTGGTCGCCGACGTTCGGGAAGTAGGTGTGGCGTAGCCCGGCGCGGTCGATCACCCGGTGGGTGATCTCCTCGACCAGCGGCCGGTGCGTGATCTTCTCGATGAGCAACCCGAGGATGACGTAGTTGGTGTTGCTGTACTCCCACTTCGCGCCAGGCTTGAAGTCGGCCTTCTGCGCCAGGGCCATGTCGAGCAGCTCGCGCGGCTCGAAGTAGGTGTGCTGGAAGGGCAGGAAGCCGTCGGCCAGGAAGTTCGTGTAGTTCGGCAGTCCGCTGGTGTGCTGGAGGAGCTGCCGTACGGTGATGTTCCGGCCGTCGATGCCGTCGCCGCGGATGAGGTTCGGCAGGTACTTCTCGATCGGCTGGTCGAGGCCGACCTTGCCCTCGCCGACGAGCTGCAGCACGACCACGGAGGTGAAGGTCTTGGTGTTGCTGCCGATGCGCACCTGCCCGTCCATCGGGACCTTCGCCCGTGTCTTCAGGTCGCCGACCCCGGCCGTGTAGTTGCGGATGTGGCCGTTCCGGTCGCGTACGGCGGCGAGGGCGCCGGGGAACCCGTCGTCGCGGACGAGCCCGTTCAGGTGCTGCTGTACGGGGTCGGCGGACTTGTGCGTCTGAGGGGTGAGCGCGTCGGCGACGGAGTGCGGGCCGGGGACCGCCAGGCCGCCCAGGACGGCGAGGCC
The DNA here is from genome assembly GCF_024055725.1 of Actinoallomurus spadix. Lineage (GTDB taxonomy): Bacteria > Actinomycetota > Actinomycetes > Streptosporangiales > Streptosporangiaceae > Actinoallomurus > Actinoallomurus spadix. The sequence continues at coordinate 75,907 of NZ_JAMXMX010000020.1, forward strand.
GCTCAGGGCGGCGACGGCGGCGATACGGTTCCGGAAGCGGTGATCTCTCATGCCGGAAACGCTAGGTTCGCGGCGGATCACAATCGATGCCGCAGCCACGTCACTTAGCGGTACAGCAGCCTGTACCTCTGCTCCCCGGGCCGCATACGTTCCCTCGTCAGGTGACGGGGGCTCCTGGCCGGTCGCTGAGCACGGCCAGGGCGTCGACCTCGACGAGCATCCCCGGCGGCAGCGGCATGTAGACGGTGGTGCGGGCGGGGAAGGGCGCGCCGACGGCCGCCGCGTACGCCTCGTTCATCTCGGCCAGATGGGCGGGGTCGGTGAGGTAGACGCGCAGCATGACGACGTCCTCCAGGCTCCCGCCGCCCGCCTCGAGCACGGCGGTGACGTTGCGCAGGGCCTGTGTGGTCTGCTCGGCGACCGTGGCGCCCACGACCCGGCCCGTGCCCGGATCGAGCGGGAGCTGTCCGGAGACCTGCAGCACGGGGCCCTTGCGGATGCCCTGGGACAGCGGGGCCGCCAGGGCGGGGGCGTTCTCGGTGGTGATGACGGTTCGGGTCATGGTGTCCTCGAAGGGATGCGTGCGGAGGTGGACGCGGGCCGGCTCCAGGCCTGCCGTTCCCGGCCGCGGGGGTCGTCGGCCTGGGCCCACTCCGCGTCGATGCGCATGGTGGCCCTGCGCTCGGTGTCGTACGGGTCCCAGCCGGGGTCGCCGGTCGCGGCGAACCGGACCCAGGCCTCGTGCGTGCGGGCGGCGAGGTCCGCGGGAGGCCCGTCCGGGCCGAGCAGGGCGTTCGGGCCGTGCAGCCAGGGGGAATGCGCGAGATCGAACACGAAGGGCAGCTCCATCGCGTGGGTCGCGCCGAGTTCCCCGTCCAGGGCGTGGGAGCGCCAGGCGAACTCGTACGCGTAGGTGGCGGACCGCGCCTGGGCGACGTGCGCGTCGGCCAGGGCCCAGCTGCCCGCGCCGAACAGCGCGTCGCCCAGGATGGCGGAGCGCAGCTCGCCGAAGGACGCCCCGGGCCGTGCCTTCCGATACGTCTCGACGAGCCGCGCCGGATCCGGATGCGAGCGGGCCGCCACGTCCTCGACGTCCCCGGCGGTCGAGGTGGAGTACTTGTCCACGGGGACCAGGTAGAGGTTCCCCTCCTCGGCGTTGGTCCCGACGAGCAGGTCGACGTCCGTGCCGAGACCGTCGGTGACGGACGCGGCGGGCTGGATGCCGAGGACCAGGCTGAAGGGGCTGAGCCCGACGAGCGGGTCGTGGTGCGTCGCGGTCCGCAGATCGATGCCCGCGAGCCGTGAGGCGGCCTCGACCAGGCGGTCGTCGGAGACGTCCGCGAAGGCGTCGGCATGCGGCTCGACGCCCAGGGCCTCGGCCGCCGCCCTGGTGACGCGGGCGGCCTGCTCGGTGGTGAACGCGCCCAGGCCGCTCCCGCTCTGGACGATCGCCCGGCGGAAGAGTCCCGCGGCCTCGGGGGTGGCCAGGACGCCGCCGACGATGGTCGCCCCGGCCGACTGGCCGAAGAGGGTGACGTTCCGCGGATCACCGCCGAAGGCAGTGATGTTCTCCTGGACCCAGTGCAGCGCGGCGACGACGTCCAGCAGGCCGCGGTTGCGGGGCGCTCCGGGGAGGTCGAGGAACCCGGCGATGCCGAGCCGGTAGTTGAGGGTGACGAGGACGACGCCGTCGCGGGCGAAGGCGGAACCGTCGTACAGCGCGGACCGCGTCGATCCGGCGACGAATCCGCCGCCGTGGACGAACACCATGACGGGCAGGCCGCCGCCGTCGGCGGGGGTCCAGACGTTGACGGTGAGGTAGTCCTCGCCGCGACTCCAGCCGAGGCCGAAGTAGGGGGACATGTCCACGCTGCCGAGCCTGCGCTCGGACTGCGGCGCGTTCGGCCCGGGCGCGGTCGCGTCCCGTACACCGTCCCACGGCTCGTGCGGCCGGGGCGGCGCGAACCGGTCGGCGCCGCGGGGCGGTGCGGCGTAGGGGATGTTCAGGAAGGCGGTGGTGTCCCCTCGGCGCAGACCGCGGACGGCGCCTTGCGTCGTGGTCACGATGGGGTCGGGATGGTGGTTCACAGCGGTTCCTTCTCGGAGGGCTCAGCCCTGCTCGGTGTACGGGGTGAAGGGGGCCCAGCCCTTGATGGCGAACCGGTCTCCCTCGCGTGCCACCTCCGCGGCGCCGTGGCCGCCCAGGTGCGCGGGGATCACGAGCGCGTTGTTGTCGGCCGCCCAGCCCAGCACCTTGCGGCGGGTGGCGCGGGCGGCCGCGGGGTCCTCGCAGAAGCAGCTGTTGGAGTCGGGCTCGAGGACCTGGGCCGGGTTGTGCAGCATGTCCCCGACGAACACCGCGCGGTCCGTCCCGGAGGTGAGGGTCAGTACGGAGGAGCCGGGGGTGTGCCCGGGAGCGGCGTCCAGGCGAAGGTCGGCGTCGATCTGGTGGCTGTTCTCCCAGAGCAGGGTCTGGCCGGCCTGGTGTACCGGGACCACGCTGTCCTCGAAGACGTTCTGGTTGCCGCGGCCGAACACCGTCTCGTGGCCGTTCTCGGGATTCCAGAAGTCGAAGTCGTCCTTCGGCATCAGGTAGGTGGCGTTGGGAAAGGTGGGCACCCAGCGCCGGCCGTCCAGGTACGTGTTCCAGCCGACGTGATCGATGTGGAGATGCGTGTTGATCACAATGTCCACGTCCTCGGGCCGGACGCCCGCGCGAGCGAGATTGGCCAGGAAGTCCGTTTTGAGGTGGCTCCAGACCGGGGCGTACGGGCGTTCCTTGTGATTGCCGACGCCGGTGTCGACGAGGATGGTCTTGCCCGCACTGCGCAGCAGCCAGGTCTGGATAGCGGAATTCACGATATTGGTCTCGTGGTCCAGGAAATGCGGGCTCAGCCAGGATGACTCGTCGTTCCACACCTCCTTCGAACTCTCCGGGAAAAAGGTCTCAGGCGTCATTTCGACAGACCCGTAGTATTCCCATACTCGGGTTATGGTGACGTCTCCGAGTGTGATCTGATCCATGTGACATCCTTGGAATCGGCCGGCATTTCCTCGGACCTTACGAGCGGCCCCGGTTCGCGCGGTATCCGTCACGTGACCGCACCTGCGCGCCCGGCCCGGGACCGGCGGGCTTGTAGCCTGAGACGCAGGCAGGGCGGCTCCGATCGGGGAGCCGAGAGGGCCATATCCCCGGGAGACTCCGTGGACGAGCACGCAGGCGACCTCGGCCCGGTCACGAGACCGGAGCCGGATCCGGGGGAGCCGATCGTCGGCCGGGACGCTGAGCTGGCCCGCCTCTCCCACGCCGCGGACCCGGCGTCGGCCGACCGGGTCCTCATGCTGGTCGGGGACCTGGGCACCGGGAAGAGCGCGCTGCTGAGGCACACGATGCGCCGGGCCGAGGCCGGCGGTGCCCGCGTACTGCACGCCGAGGGAAGCGAGTCGGAGTCGGACCTGGCGTTCGCCGCCCTGCATCAGCTGCTGCGGCCCGTACTGGCCGAGGCGGACGGACTACCGGACCGGCAGCGTGCCGTGCTCCTGGACGCCTTCGGCATGGGGCCGGACACGCTCCGGCATTCGGGGACACCCGAGCCCATGCTGATCGGAGTCGCCGTCCTGAGCCTGCTGTCGGCCGTGAGCGACGACCGTTCCGTGCTCGTGGTGCTGGACGACGCGCAGTGGTTCGACCGTGCCTCCCTGTCCGCACTGTCCTTCGCCGTCAGGCGGCTGGAGGGCGAACCGGTCACGACGCTGATCGGGGTCCGGGGCGGTGCTCCTCTCCCGGGATTCGACCGTCATGTGCCGGCGCTCACCCTGGGACCGCTCGACGACGCCTCGGCCGACCGGCTGCTGGACCTGCAGCCGGAGAGCCCCACCGGCCGCGTACGGGCGCGGATCCTCGACCAGGCGGGCGGCAACCCGCTGGCGCTGGTGGAGCTGACGAGGGCGGTCACCGCGCACGACGCGGCCACGGGGATGCCGCCCGCCGGTCCGCTTCCGCTCACCGATCACCTGGAGCAGATCTTCGCCGCCCGCCTGAACGGCCTTCCCCCCGCCACGACCCGGGCCCTGCTGCTCCTGGCCGCCATGGACAGCGCCGACTCCGCGATCGCCGTCTCGGCCGGGCTCCCGAACGCCGAGGACGAGACCTGGCTGCCCGCCGAGCAGGCCGCACTGATCCGGCGGGCCGGCCGTGACGTCCGGTTCCGTCACCCACTGATCCGGTCCGCCGTGTATCACGCGGCGTCCCTGGGCGCGCAGCGCGAGGCTCACCTCGCGCTGGCCGAGATGCTGCGGGACGAACCGGATCGGCGTGCCTGGCATCTGGCCGCCGCCAGCCCGGGTCCGGCCGCGGCCGTATCGGCGGAGCTCAGACGGACCGCCGACCGGGCCCGCCGGCGCGGCGGCCACGCGGCGGCGGCCAAGGCCCTCCAGCGCGCCGCGGAGCTCACGCCGCGGCGCGAGGAGAGCGCCCGCCTGCTGGTCGAAGCCGCAGAGGCGGCCGTGTTCACCGGAGACCTGCCCTGGGTCGAGGAACTGGTCGCCGCGGCACGCGCGCGCACGGACGACCGGGCGCTGCTGGTCTCCGCCGCCGTGCAGGCCGGACGGCTGGCGGTGCTGACCGGACGCCACAGCACGGTCTTCTCCCGGCTCACCGACCTCGCCGAGGAACTGGCGACCTCCCAGCCCGCCGTCGCGCTGGACCTCCTGGCCGGCGCCACCGTCGTCCGCTTCTACTCCGGGGAGGACGCCCAGCGGCACCGTGTCCAGGACCTCCTGCGGCGCCTGCCCGAGGACGCCGCGCACGCGGGCCTGCGCACCTGGGTGAGGGTCGTGTCGGACCCCTTCGACGACCGGGCCGGATCCCTTCGCCTGCTCGCGCGGTCGGCCGCCGACGCGGAGGCCAGGCCGGAGCAGCTGACGACCGTCGGAATCCTGGCGTGGCTCCTCGACGAGACCCCGCAGGCCGTCCGGGCCTTCGACGAGGCGTTCGACCGCTGGAGGCTGCAGGGACAACTGCCGGAAGGGCTGGGCGGCGCGGTCGGCTGGGCCTACGTGGAACGCGGCCGATGGGACCAGGCCCGTGAGGCCTGCGCCCGCACCACCGCGATCGGCTGGGCGGCCGGCCTCGACCACGCCGTGGCCTGCGCGGCCACCGTGGACGCCATCGTTCTGGCCTACCAGGGCGACGCGGAGGCGGCCCGGGCACGAGCCGAGGACGCGCTCACCCTCGTCGATCCGCTGGAGAGCCGGTCGGTCGCCGTCTACGCCCGTCGTGCGCTCGGCGCCGCGGCGGCCGCGGAAGGCGCGTACGACACCGCGTACGACCGGCTCCGCATGGTCTTCACGGCGGACGGCGCGCCCGTGCACTATCACGCCTCCTACCCGGCCCTCGCGGACCTGGCCGCCGCCGCGGTGCGCTGCGGCCGTCGCGAGGAGGCCCGCCTGATCGTCGAGCGTTCCGCGCGAGCGCTCGGGGAGAACGCCTCGCCCCGCCTGCGCGCGCTGATCAGCCGCGCCCGTGGCCTGCTGGCGGATCCCGAGGACGCCGAGCCGTACTTCCGCGCGGCCCTGGCGGATCCGGCACTGGAGCACTGGCCCTTCGAACGCGCCCAGAGCCTGCTCGACCTCGCCGAGTGGCTGCGGCGCCGCCGGCGCATCGCGGAGGCGCGGGTACCGCTCGCCGAGGCCCTGGAGACCTTCCGCCGCCTGGGCGCACGCCCGTGGATCGAGCGGGCCCGCGCCGAATCACGGGCCGCCGGCCTCGCCGTCACGGACTCGGCACCCGACGCGCTCGCCGAACTCTCCCCGCAACAACAGCAGATCATCAGGCTCGCCGCCCGCGGGCTGACCAACCGCGAGATCGGCGAGAAACTCTTCCTCTCCCCGCGCACGGTGGGCTCGCACCTGTACCGCAGCTTCCCCAAGCTGGGCATCACCGCCCGGTCCCAGCTGCGCGACCTCATCGAGGGCACACTCGCGACGGCCGGCCGGCGGGAGTGAGGGCCCGCCCGGTCGTGGAAGCAGTCACCTGACGCAGACCGCGTGCCATCCCGCCGGGACGAGACTGAGCGCGGGGGCGAGGAGCCGGTGACCTGCCAGGTGACCCGCCCCGTCATCCCGATGCCTCTCCCGGTGACGAAGGACGGAACTCCATGGCGGCCGCGAAGACAGCGTCGCTGCGGGACCGGTTCGCCGCCGCCGACCCGGGGCTGCTGCGGCTGACCGCCGGGCTCCGCGCCGTCCTCGGCCTCACTCTCACCCTGGCCGCGCTGACGGTGCTGGACCGGTCTCCGGTCGTGCTCCTGACCGGAGGTTTCACGGCGGTGGTCACCTCGCTGGCGATCAGCGACCCGCACCCCCGCGCCCAGATGCGCACCCTGCTCGCCGGGGTGCCCGTGACCCTCGCCGCCGTGACGGCCGGGGGCCTGCTGGCACCGGTCCCGCTCGTGTCGCGTACGGCCTTCCTCGCGCTGATCTTCGCCGCGGTCTACGCGCGCCGCTTCGGACGGCGCGGACTGGATCTCGGGATCTTCGCCTTCATGGGCTACTTCCTGTCCCAGTTCGCGAGGATCCAGCCCCACCAGCTCCCGCAGCTGACCGAGGCGTCGGCCGTCGCCTTCGCGGCGGCCGCGGTCACCCGTCTCTGCCTGGTGCCCGCGACGTCCCGCGGCATTCACCGGCGCCTCAGAGCGGCGTTCGACAGCCGCCTGTGCGACGCGCGGCGGGCCGCGTCGGGCCCGCCCGCAGGCGGCGCGCCCGGCGCCCGGGGACTCCAGCGACGTCTCGACCGGCTGCACGCCACCGCGCTGCTCCTCCGGGAGTTCCTGCAGGAGGCTCCGGCGGGGCTGCTCCACGACACGGCGGCGGAGCTCGAGCGGACGGCACGTGCGGACGCGACCGCTCAGCGCCTCGGCGCGCTCGCGATCCGCTCGTCGATCGTGTCGACGGCGTCCGTCGCCGACACGATGAGTCCGGCACCGGCGGACCGGGCGGAGCCGGGCCGGGAGGCGCTCCCGCCGGGCGCGCCGCGGTCTTCCGGCCCGTGGCGGCCTACGACGCGGCAGGCATTCCAGGCGACCGCCGCGGCCGCGCTCGCGATGGCCGGCGGGCAGCTGGCCGCCCCGCACCTGTGGTACTGGGCCGTGGCCACGGCGTGGGTCGTCTTCGTCAACGCCGAGCACACCGGGGACATCCTGCTGCAGAGCGTCCGGCGGCTGGCCGGCACCGTCGCCGGGGTGCCGTTCGGATACGGCCTCGCCGTCCTGGCCGCCGGGCGTACGACCGTGGCCCTGGCCCTCCTCCTCGCCTGCGTGTTCGGGATGTTCTACACCCCTTCCGGCAGCTACTGGGCGGTGGTCTTCTTCATCACCGGCTCGCTCGGCATGGTGCTCGCCGTCCTGCACACCCTCTCCCCGGAGCTGCTCGTCCTGCGCATCGAAGAGACCGTCCTGGGGGCGGGGTGCGGGATCCTGGCGGCCGCGCTGGTCGTCCCCACCAGCGTCCACACGGTCGCCGAGACGCGGCTGAGGAGGCTGCTCCGCATCCTCGAGCACGTCGCGTGCCGGGCGCCGCGCGCCGGCTCCCCCGAGCCCGCGCCCGATGTCCGCGATCTCGACCTTGCGCTGGAGGCATTCCGCGAGGCGTGCCGTCCCTTGGTGCATCCGCTCAATCCCCGCCGCGCCGAACGCGCCCGGGTCCGCCGTCTCCTCGAGCGGATGGAGGCCGCCTCCTTCCGCGCGCGGAGCCTCGCCACCGAGGCCGGGCCCGCGCGAGGCACGGCAACGACGCCTTCGTCTGGCAGGATGCACTGGGCCGATCCCGACCCACGACCGAAGGAGTCTCCATGGCCGGCACCGACAGCAGCAAGTACGAGGGATTCACGGCCGAAGAGCGGGCCGCGATGAAGGACCACGCTCAGGAGCAGAAGAAGGCGGCGCGTCGCGCCTCCGCCGCGGAGGCGGCGGCGGAGGCGGAGCGGGACGTGGTCGAGAAGATCGCCGGAATGAAGGACTCGGACCGGCTCATGGCCGAGCGGGTCCACACCCTGATCACCTCCAACGTCCCGGCCCTCGCGCCGAAGCTCTGGTACGGGATGCCCGCCTACGCGCTGGACGGCAAGGTCGTCTGCTTCTTCCAGCCCGCGGACAAGTTCAAGGCGCGCTACGCGACCCTCGGGTTCAACGACCCGGCGAAGCTCGACGAGGGCGAGATGTGGGCCACCAGTTACGCCGTGACCGAGCTGACCCCCGAGGTGGAGGCCCGGATCGTCGAGGTGGTCAAGCGCGCGGCGGGCTGAGAGGACGTACGGCGTGCCGGTGGACCGCGACACCGTCGCGCTCGACGACCCGGTGGGCGAGTCGCTCCGCGGCCACCACGCGCACCTCGCCCGCCGGCTCGGCCGGGCCGCGACCTACGAGCGGGAAGTGGCGACCTTCTCCGCTCTGTCCGCCGACCCGGACGGGGCGGAGTGGGCCGACCTCGCCCGGCTGCTCGGACGGGGCGAACTCGCCGACCTGTTCAGCCGCCCGGTGAGCCCGCCGCCGGACTGGGAGCCGGTCTTCGTCCTCGAAGGCCGGCAGATGCTCTGGCCCGGCGGCGACGGCACCGATCACCCGGCGGCCGGGACCGGCACCGGGGTGGTCGAGCTGGGCGCGGACAGTGTGCCCGAGATGCTGGACCTCGTCGCGCGGACCCGGCCGGGGCCGTTCTGGCCGCGTACGCGCGAACTCGGCACCTACCTCGGCATCCGTGAGAACGGCAGGCTGGTGGCGATGGCGGGTGAGCGGCTCCGGCCTCCGGGATGGGCCGAGATCAGTGCCGTGTGCACCGCACCCGAGGCGCGCGGGCGCGGGCACGCCGCCCGCCTGGTCCGTGCGCTCGTGGCGCGCGTCCTGGCCCGGAACGAGCGTCCCTTCCTCCACGTCGCCGAGGCGAACACGGGCGCGATCGCCCTCTACGAGCGGATCGGCTTCGAGACGCGCACGCGGGTGACCTTCCGCGGATTCCGCGTTCCCTGACGGCGCCACGGGCGATGACGTCACCGGCACCCGCCACGACGGCCTGATCAGCAGCCGTGGAAGCGGGCGTCGGCGGACCACCCGGTGTTGGCCCAGGACCGCGGGTCGGGCGGTGTGAAGCCGGGGAACAGCCTCGCCAGTTCGGTGAGCAGCCAGCCGGTGAAGCGGGCGGCGCCCTGCGGGCAGGTGTGGATGCCGTCGGTGCTGCGGTACGCCCTGCCGCCCTCGGCCCGCCGGTAGGTGCGGCCCCATACCGCGCCGGCGTCGAGGACGGCCGCGCGTCCCGAGGATCGGGCCGCGACCGCGCGTGCGGCGTCCGGGGTGCGGTTCAGGTCCGCCATGTGCGGCTTGTAGAAGTCATCGGGTCTGATCGGCGGCATGGTGACGAAGACGAGCTCGGCGCCGGACCTGGTCACCGTGGTCAGCAGCCTGCCGTAGGCGTCCTCCTGCTCCTGGCGACCGCCCCAGTCGTACGTGGTGATCTGGTAGATGACCACGGTGGGCCCGGCGGAGGCGATCTGCCCGGGCAGCGTTTTCCAGTGCTTGTCGGAGAACGGCCCCACGACGTTCCCGCCGCCGTCGGCGGCGATCGACCGGAACCCGACGCCGCCGGCCTTCAGCGCGGCGGCCAGCGGCAGCGCCTCGCCCGCGGCGATGGAGTCGCCGAGGAAGAGGACCTTGGACAGACCCAGGCCGGCGGATGCGCCGGTCGTGTTCGTCGCGCCGGTCGAGCCGGTCGCGGTGGGCGCGCCGTGGGAACAGGCGGCAGTCGGCAGAAGCAGGGCGGTCAGGGCGAGGACGACGCTCGATGCCCTGGCCGGTCCGGTGAGGAAGGTCCGTGTCCTGGTCATGGGACCGACGGTGCCGCGCTCGTGTCCCGGCGTCTCCGCCGTCGTGTCGCGATCATGTCGCAGAGATCCCGTCGAAGCCGCCGTGTCCGCCCGATGTCGTTCATGCTGGGCGTGTGGCGGCGATTCTGCTCATCGAGGACGACCCTCTGGTCCGGCGCGGGCTTCAGCTCGCGCTGCGCAGGCACGGCCATGACGTCCGTACGGCGGGCACCGGTGAGGACGGCCTCCGCGAGCTCCGCTCGGCCACGCCGGACCTGGTGGTGCTCGACCTCATGCTGCCGGGCATCGACGGGGTCGAGGTCTGCCGCCGCATCCGGGCGGCCGGCGAAGTGCCCGTGATCATCCTGACCGCGCGGGGTGACGACTTCGACGTGGTCGGTGGTCTGGAGGCGGGTGCGGACGACTACGTCGTCAAGCCGGCGCGGCCGACCGTGCTCGACGCGCGGATCCGCGCGGTGCTGCGCCGCAGCACCGGCACCTCCGACGGTGTACGAGTGCATCGCGACCTGCGCATCGACACCACGGCGCTCACGGTGTCGTTGCGCGGCGACCTGGTGACGCTGACGCCGACCGAGCTGCGGCTGCTGCTGACCCTGTCCCGGGCGCCCGGGCGGGTGTTCACCCGGCAGCGGTTGCTGGAGGAGGTGTGGGAGCAGGACTATCTCGGTGACTCACGGCTGGTCGACAACTGCGTGCAGCGGCTCCGGGCGAAGATCGAGACGGATCCGGCCGCGCCGGAGTACGTGCAGACCGTGCGCGGGTTCGGCTACCGGTTCGGGCCGGTATGACCGGGCGGCTGTGGCCGCGTGGCCTGCGCGCCCGGCTGTCGCTCACCTTTGTGCTGGTCACCGTGCTCGGCGCCGCCGCGGCGGCCTGGTCGAGCGCCGGATCGGCGAGCACCGCGCTGGTCACCTCGACGCAGCGGCGGCTCACCGAGAGCATCGCCGGCCAGATCGGCGCGACCACGCCCCAGCTGACCTACCCACCGGACCAGGCCGCGCTCGACCGGCTGCGGGCGGCCGTCGGCGCGAACACGCTGGTGACCTACCGCGACCTGCGGTCCGCGGACGGTGCCGAGACCGGGCTGGTCACCGAGGCGCTCCACACCGCCGTCCGCACCCGGGACCGTCTCGTCACGCAGCGGGTCACCGCGAGCGGCAGACCGTGGCTGCTGATCGGCACCCCGATCGTGATCACCGGGCCGGACGGCGCCCGCACTCCCTCCGGCATCGAGGTGTACGCCGTGCGCGACCTGACCGGCGTCGAGCGGCAGGTCGACGATCTCGCCTGGTCGGCGGCCGGTACGGCCGCGCTCGCGCTGCCGCCGGCGGTGCTCCTGGCGCTGCTGGCCGCGCGGAGCGTGCTGCGCCCGGTGCGCGAGCTCCGCGACACCGCGCGCCGGCTGGCCGCCGGTGACCTCGCCGCGCGGTCGCCGCCCCAGGGCGCCGACGAACTGGCCGAGCTGACCGTCACCGTGAACGAGATGGCCGAGTCGCTGCAGACCTCCATGGCCGCGATGCGGCGGATGCAGGCCGACGCGAGGAGGTTCGCCGCGGACGTCTCCCACGAGCTGCGCACCCCGCTGAGCACGCTGACGGCGGTGATGGAGGTCCTGGCGACCGCGGCCGCCGAGATGGAGGCGGACGCCCGCGAGTCCGCGCAGATGGCGATCACCGAGACCCACCGGCTGGTCCGGCTCGTGGAGGACCTGATGGAGGTGTCCCGCTTCGACGCCGGCACCGCCCGGCTGCGGCTGGAGGAGGTCGAGGTGGGCAACGCCGTACGGGACTGCCTGCGCGCCCGGGGATGGCTGGACCAGGTCGACCTGGCCGCGCCGGAGGAGATCCCGCTCCGGCTGGATCCGCGCCGGCTGGACGTGATCGTGGCCAACCTGGTCGGGAACGCGCTCCGGCACGGCGGACCACCGGTGCGCGTCAGCGTCTCGGCGACCCGGGAACAGGTGCGGATCGAGGTCGGTGACGGCGGGCCGGGCCTGCCCGAACACGTGCTGCCGCACGTGTTCGAACGCTTCTACAAGGCCGACGCCGCCCGCGTCCGTACCCCGGGCAGCGGGCTCGGCCTAGCCATCGCGCTCGAGAACGCCCGCCTGCACGGCGGTGACCTGACCGCGGGCAACGCGAGCGGCGGCGGCGCGCGTTTCGTGCTGCGACTGCCGCGGAAACGGGAGGACGGGTGAGACGGATCTGGCCGGTGGTGGCGGTGCTGGTCCTCGGCTCCTGCGGTGTCCGGCCGTCCGGGGTGACCGACGCGGGCAGGGCGCCGACGGGCGTCGCGCACGGGGTGACGCTGTACTTCGTCGACGCGCATGAGCGGCTCCGGCCGCAGTTCCGGCGAACCTACCGCCTGGGCACCGTTCCCGAGGCCGTCTCGTTGCTGCTGTTCGGGGTGGGCGACTCGGACCTGCACACGGAGATCGCGTCGGTCGCGGGGCCCCGGATTCTGGCGACCACCGGCCCGGGGCTGATCCAGCTGAGGGTGCCGCTGGCGCTCCGTGAGGTGACGCCGCTGGGCATCGACCAGATCGTGTGCACCGCACTCGGCGTCCACGTGCAGAGCGGCGGGTCGAGGAGGACGAGGGTGCAGGTCCGCTTCACGCTGTCCACCCACGAGTCGGAGAAGCGACGGACCTGTCCGCTGATCCGGTGATCGGGGATCAGGCGATCACCTGAGGTTCGTGAGGTCGACCGTGGGCGGGGCCGGGACGGGCAGCGCCCACCACAGCACCGCCAGTCCGGCCATGACCGCCGCGAAGGCGACCGCCCCGCTCCGCCCCCGCGCCCACCCGGCGCGGAACCGGATCGGGTCCTCGACCAGGTACTTCGACAGCGCGGCCAGTCCGATCGAGACGGCGCACACCAGCGCCGTACGGGTCCACCCGCCGAGTCCCGTCCGCTGCGGGGAGAGCAGCACGAAGACGGGCCAATGCCACAGGTACAGGCCGTAGGAGATCAGTCCGAGCCACCGCAGCGGCGGCCGGGCGAGAACCCGGGCGACCGGCGTTCGCGGTGCCTGCGCGCACAGCCCGACCAGCAGCGCGGAGGCCAGCGAGTGGACGAAGAGCCCACCGGTGAACAGGGCGGGCGAGTCCACGCCGTCGACGAGCCACCACGCCACGCCGAGCCCGGCCGCCAGCGACACCGACGCCGCCCCCGCCCCCCGGCCCGCCACGCGGGCGAGGACGGCGCGCAGTGGCGGAGTGGCGACCATGGCCCCCAGCAGCAACGAGAACGCCCGGGTGTCGGTGCCGGTGTAGACGCGGGTCGGGTCCGCCGGATCGGCGAGCGCGACCATCAGCACGAGGGAGACGGCCGAGCCCACGGCCGCCGTCACCGCGACCCGGTGTCCCGCCCGCCCTCCGCCTCGGGCGGTGAGCAGCAGGAGCACCGGCCACACCAGGTAGAACTGCTCCTCGACCGCGATGCTCCACAGGTGCTCGAACACCCGGGCCGCGCCGAACCGGTCCCAGTAGCTCGCCGACTCCGCGAGCAGGTGCCAGTTGACCAGGTTCAGCTGCACCCAGGGACCGTCCGCGCGTGTGGTGCGCACCAGGTCCGGCGGCCCCACCGCCCGGACCAGCACGGTGACACCGGCCAGCATGGCCGCCAGCGCGGGCAGCAGCCGGCGGATCCGCCTGCCCCAGAAGGCGACCGGCGAGACGGTGCCGGTCGCCTCGACCTCCCGCAGCAGCAGGCCGGTGATGAGGTGACCGGACAGGGCGAAGAACAGGTCCACGCCGAGGAAACCACCGGACAGGTGCCCGGTGTGGAACAGCAGCACTCCGATGATCGCGACCCCGCGCAGCCCGTCCAGCGCGGGCAGGTGCGGCCTGCGCCCGATGGCCCGGGAAGCGTCACCGGTGGGCCGAGCGTCGTTGGTCGGTGCAACTCGCGTCATGGCGACGACGGTGCCGGGCCCGTGTCGAGGCATCGTCCCCGCCAGGTCGCAGGTTCGTCGTAATCGTGAGCCGCGACGGGGCGGCGTCCTCAACGATTAAGATCAACTTCGCGCTCGACTCGGCCGATGAGGAGTTCGCCGCCGAGGTCTCGCGCCATCCGGTGTTCGCCGTGCTCCCCGGCACCGCCGACGCGTAGCCGCCGCCCGTTGCGACCGGCGGCCGGTCAGCGCGGGCGGTCGCGTTCGAGGAGCAACGCCAGGGTGGGACAGTCCGCCACCGCGCGGCGTGCCAGCGGCAGCAGCCGGTCCGGCACGGGGCCGATGATCGGGTAGCCCCATTCGTCCAGGTCGATCGCCTCCGGGAGGAGCTCGGCGCACAGGCCGTGCGCCGTACAGGCGATCGGGTCGACCCTCAGGCGCCAGGACATCGTCACCACTCCTCGGGGATCGGCAGGACCGGCGGCCACTGGGCGAGCAGGCAGCCCTCCGCGTGCGCGTGGACCCGCAGGTGCCGTCCGAAGACGCGCAGGGCGCTGGCCGCGAACCGTACGGCGCCGTCCGGGTGACGGCAGGCGCCGCGCCCGGGGATGACCGAGAGCCGCCGGTCGAGCCGGCGGTACAGCTCCGTGCTCACCCGGCACGCCGCGAGTTCGGCGAAGTCCGCGGCGATGGCGGGCAGCCCGTGGACGCAGGGGCCGCACTGCCCGGCGGTCTGCGCGGCCAGCCACGCGAGGACCCGCGCGGACTCCGCCACCCCGCAGGCCCGTTCGGGGAGGGCGACCAGGATGCCCGGTCCGAGCGCGAGGCCGGCGGCCCGGAACGCCGACGGCGTCGTTGGCAGGCCCAGCAGGTCCGGTGGTAGCCAGGTGCCGCCGTATCCGCCGGCCAGTACGGCCTGCAGCGGCTCGGACGGGCCGCCGGCCAGGCGCAGGACCTCGCCGACCGGTGTGCCGAGCGGCGCCTCGACCACGCCGGGGCGGGCGACGACGCCCGACACCGTGAACAGGGCCGTGCCCGGTGCCTCCGGGGTGCCGCACGAGCGGAACCACGCGGGGCCGTGCCGCGCGATCAGGGCGATGTGCGCGTAGGTCTCGGCGTTGCTGACGAGCGTCGGCCGTCCGCCTACGCCGCGTTCGAAGGGGCGGGGCGGCGTGAAGAGCGGCCGGGCGTCGCCCGCGTCGAGCCAGTGGACCAGGGCGGTCTCCTCGCTGGCGACGTAGCGGGGCGGTACGGCGGTCACCCGCATCGGCACCGGCGCCGGCCGGGCCGCCTCGCGCTCGGCGATCGCCCGCCGGACCGTGTCCGCGAGGGTGGCGGCACCGTCTCGCCGTACGGCGGTCTGCGGGTCCTTCCCGGTGCCGGCGTCCGGCTCGGCGTGCACGCAGACGACGATCTCGCGTGCGCCGACGGCGCCGGCGGCGAGCACGGCCCCGTCCAGGACCAGGTGCGGGGCGACCGTCAGCAGCGCGCGGTCCTTGCCGCTGGCCGGCTCGCCTTCGGCGGCGTTGACGACCACCACGGCGGCCCGTCGGCCGGCCGCCACCGAGCGGAGCTTGCGGCCGGTCGGAAAGCCGCCGCCGCCCCGGCCGGTCAGCCCGGACTCCTCGACGGCCTGGATCAACGCGGCGCCCGCCGTGGCCGGCGGCGCGCCGTACTGGACCAGGTGGTCCTCCAGCCCCGCCCGCCGGCCCAGCGCGTGGTATCCGGCGAGGAGCCGTACGGTGTGCGGCGCCGCGGTTCCCGTGGTCACTCCTCGTCCCCTCCCTCGTCGCCGTCCCCGTCGTCGTCGCGGTCCCCGGCAGGTGGCGTGGCCCGCGTCGATCGCGGGGCCGGCGTGTTCCCGGTCGTTCCCGTACTCGCCTTCGTGTCCGGGGTGCCGGCGTTCCCGAGCAGCGAGGCGGGGGTGCCGGCGCGCCGGGCCCAGCCACCGGCCAGCGGGCCGGACACGGTCCAGGCGCCGACGGCCAGGACCGCCACGAGTGTCAGCAGCCCGGCGCCGGCGCGCAGACCCGCGTTGCCGGAGCCACCGGCCGCCAGCCGCCAGGCCACGGCGGCGAGTGCGGCGGCGGCGCAGACCCCGGCGAGCATGAGGAACAGCGAGGACCGGACGTCCGACCCGGTGCCGAGCGCGTGCACGAAGGCCGCGAGCCAGCAGGCGTACGCCGCCCAGTGCAGCGCCTTCCAGCGCCGGAAGCCGAGCCTCGTCCGCAGGAGGCTCGTCGCGGTGAGGACGGCCAGCAGGTCGAACGCGACGGTGCCCAGGCCCAGCCAGATCGGCCGGTACGCCGAGCCGAACGGCACGACGACGTCGGTCACGGTGATCGGCGCGTAGGAGTCGGCGACCGTCGTCGCGATGTGCACGGCGAGGAAGCCCAGGGCGGCCAGAGTGAGGGTGCGGTGCAGCCCGGCGAGCACGAACCGGGGCGCGCGCCGCCCGCCGACGCGGAGAGCCGACAGGACGCCGAGCGTCAGCACGATCGTGAGGAACAGCAGGGCGACCTCACCGGTCGCGCGCGTGGAGTACCAGAGGAGGTTCATCCCGCCCGCCCCCCGCTCGTGATCGCGACCGGTGTCTCCTCGGGCCAGCCGGCCAGGGCGAACGCGTGCCCGTCGAGACGGACCAGGCGGGCGGGCAGCCGTTGGTCGACCAGCCACGTGCCCGCGGACCAGCCCTTGACCAGGGCCGCGGTCGCGGCGGCGTTCGCGTCGACGCAGGTGGCCGCCGCGACGCTGGCCGTACGCCAGCAGGAGGCGGCGGGGATGCCGGTCGCCGGGTCGATGATGTGGTGGAGTCGCTGGTCTCCGCGCCGCCAGCGCCGTACGGTCACCGATGAGGTCGCCAGGCCGCCCGCGCTGATCACGACGTCCTGGCCGGGGGCGTCTCCCGGGCCGTTGTCGCGGTGGTCGTCGGTCACGCGGATCCGCCAGCCGCCCTCGGGCGGCGGCCCGCCGACCGCGATGTCGCCGCCCAGCCCGACGAGCACCCCGCAGCCGGTGTCGGCGAGGGCTCGTTCGGCGGCCCGGTCGGCGGCCAGCGCCTTCGCGGTCGCGCCCAGGTCCAGCAGTACGCCGCGCGGCAGCCGTACGACCCGGCCGTCGAGGTGCACCGTGCGCCAGCCGGCGACGCGCCGCCGGACCAGGCGCGGTGCCGGGCCGCCGCCGCGTACCTCCGCGAGGTCCCGGTCGTACCCGGCGGCGACCAGCGCGGCCCCGACGGTGGGGTCGACCGCGCCGCCGGTCGCCTCGGCCACGTCCAGGGCCCGCCGCAGCGTCTCGGCGAACAGGGCGGACACCTCGACCGGCCGCCCGCCGGCGGCGTTGACCCGCGACAGCTCCGAGTCGGCGCGGAACCGGTCGCACGCCGCGCCCATCGCCGTGAGCTCGGCGTCGAGGGCGGCGCGCGCCGCGTCGAGGCGCCTCGGGTCGGTGACGAGGAGCCGCGCCGTCGTCCCCCAGACGGGGAAGCCGACCGCGCCCGTCATCAGGAGCCGCCCGAGGTGGTGTGCGCCGGCCTCCTGACCGGGGTGCTCGGCGGCGCGGCCGGTGCGGTGGCGGGCGGAGTGAGGCGGGGACGGTGGGTGCGGTGCGGTCTCGCGGAGCCGTCCGGTGACGGGCTGGTGGCCGGCGGCGCGGACGGCTCCGAGGACACCGGGGCCTCCGGGCCGCCGTCCGCACGGTCGGCGGCCTGTCCCGGCAGCAGGTGCGCCAGGCCGGCGGCCAGCAGGCCGGACAGGACGATGCCGACGCCGACCGCCCGGCGGGTCCAGGCCGCCACCTGGTTCAGGCCCGCGTCGCGACGGCGCCGGCGCGAACGTTCGGGGTGCTGCATCTCTCATCCCCCTCGATGTGCGCTCAGGTTCCGAGTCTCGTCGGCGGGATGTTCGAGAGCTGTGCCTGAAATGTGAAGAAGTCGTTCATCCTTCAGGGGCGGTCGCCGTGCTCGGAGGAGGAGGTCGCGACGCCATGCCAGGCGGCCTTGGCGCCGCTGTGGCCGATGCGCGCCACCTGGACGCCGCTGGCCACCGCGCCGACGACCGCGACGACCGCGGCGGCGACGGTCAGGTACCGGCCCCACTGCACGGTCCGCCGGGCGGAGTACCAGCGCACGAACACCATGACGGCCAGGCCCAGCCAGAGCAGGCCGGCGAAGGGCAGCAGGCCGTCGGCCATCTCGGTGTGCCGTTCGACGAGCGACGTCCGCTTGACGTGGTCCTCCAGCAGTTCGCCGGTGTGCGTGGCGAGCGGGACGGAGAGCAGGGCCAGCGTCGCCACCGCGAGGACCAGGGAGGCGTACCGTTCGCGGGCGGCCGGCCAGACGGCGACCACGATCGCGCCCAGGGCGGCCAGCGGGATGAGGACCACCACCGCGTGGATGACGAGGGGGTGGGCGGGCAGTCCCATGATGGTGGAGAACATGATCGTCCTTCGGGGAGGGAGGTCTCGGCCGGGGATGCGTGCTCCACTGTCGCCGGTCATGACTGAGTAAGGATCAAGGAGAATGTTCAGAAGTCGTTCAGATCGGGTCCCCGGTCGTACCGTGAAGGCGTGACCGACACGCCGGTGCGGATCCTGATCGTCGAGGACGACCCGGGGATCTCCGCCTCCCTCCAGCGGGGCCTGACCCGCGCGGGATACGACGCGTCCGCCGTGAGCACGGCCGCGGAGGCGCTGGCCGCCGGCCCCTCCGACGTCGTCCTCCTCGACCTCGGCCTGCCCGACGCCGACGGCACCGAGCTGTGCGGCACGCTCCGGCGGCGGTCCGACAGCGCCATCCTGGTGATCACCGCTCGTGGTGAGGAACCCGACCGCGTCGCCGCGCTGGACGCGGGTGCCGACGACTACATCGTCAAGCCGTTCGGGTTCGCCGAGCTGATGGCGCGGATCCGGGCGGTGCTGCGCCGCAGCAGGCTGACCGAGACGCATCTGCTCCGGCACGGCTCGCTGACCATCGACACGCGTACGCGCCGGGTGACGTCCGGGGGCGCCGAGGTCTCCCTCACCCCCACCGAGTTCGACATCCTCGAGTGCCTCGCCACCGACCCGGGACGGGTGGTGAGCCGCCAGGAGATCCTCGAACGCGTGTGGAACACCCACTGGTACGGCCCGACGCGCGTGCTCGACGTCCACATCGCGGCGCTGCGCCGCAAGCTGGGCGACCCGTCGGCCATCCAGACCGTGTACGCCCGGGGCTTCCGGCTCGGGGACCCCGGGTGACCAGCCGCATCCTCGCGGCGTTCCTCGTCCTGACCGGCGGGCTGATCATCGGCGCGCTGCTGCCGCTGGGGTACACCATCGCCGGTCAGTACCGCCACGATTACGAGAGCGGCACGCTCGAGCTGGCCCGTGCGATGGCGAGCACGGCCGAGGAGGGGGTCGAGGACCACGATGGCGCGGCCGGCCTGCCGGACCGGCTGGCGGCGGTGCGACACGGGGTCGAGGGCGGCGACCGGACCGTGGTCACCGTCGTCGACCGGAAGGGCCGGATCATCGTCGGACGCGACACC
This sequence comes from Actinoallomurus spadix, assembly GCF_024055725.1. Classification (GTDB taxonomy): domain Bacteria; phylum Actinomycetota; class Actinomycetes; order Streptosporangiales; family Streptosporangiaceae; genus Actinoallomurus; species Actinoallomurus spadix. The sequence goes on from NZ_JAMXMX010000020.1 coordinate 95,200, forward strand.
GGCCTGTACACGCCCGGCCGCGCCGCCGTCGGCCTGCGCGGCCAGAGCCGCGTCTCCGAGCTCGGCGACCGCCTGCTGGCGATCGTCCCGGTCGGCGTCGAGGACGAGCGGGTGAAGGGCACGGTGCTGCTGACCCGGCCGCTCGCCCCCCTGCGGGACCGGGTGGACCGGCTGTGGACGCGGCTCGGCGTCGTCGCGTTCCTCGCGGTCGTCACCGCCGTCGTCCTCGCCGTCTACCTCGCCAGGTGGGTCGGCCGTCCCCTGCGCCGGCTGGGCGTGGCCGCCGAGGCCCTCGGCGCCGGTGACCTGGCGGCGCGCGCCGAGCCGCCACGCCGCCCGCCGGAGGTGCGCGGCCTGGCCGAGCGGTTCAACGTGATGGCGGCCCGCCTGGAGAACCTGATCTACGACAGCCGCGCCGTGCTCGCGGACGTCTCCCACCAGCTCCGCACGCCGCTGTCGGCGCTGCGGCTGCGCATGGAACTCCTCGCGGAGGAGGCCAGGTCCGGCGGAGGCCAGGCGGACGTCGCCGAGTTCGAGGCGGCCCTGGAGGAGCTGAGCCGTCTGAGCCGCATGGTCGACGGGCTCCTCGCCGTGGCCCGGGCGGAGAACACCACGACGCCTCCCCAGTCCATCCCGGTCACCGAGCTGCTGCGCGATCGCGTGGACGCCTGGCGGCCGGTCGCGGCCGAACGCGGCGTCGAACTCATCCTGAAAGCGGGCGCGCCCCTGACCGCGATGCTGGGCCCCGGCCGCCTCGAACAGGCCATCGACAACCTGGTGGACAACGCGCTCACCGCGACGTCGAAGGGCGGCCACGTGTGGATCGGCGCGGGCCGCGCCGGGCACCGGGTCCGCGTGATCGTCGCGGACGACGGTCCCGGCATGTCACCGGAGGCGATGGCCGAGGCGTTCCGCAGGTTCCGTACCGGACGGGCGGGCGGCACCGGCCTGGGCCTGCCCATCGTCCACCGGCTGATCACCGCCGACGGCGGAGACGTGACACTGTCCGAGACGCCCGGCGGAGGGCTCACCGTCACCCTGGACCTGCCCACGACGAGATGACGGCGGCGGCCGTCACGGTGCGTGCACCGGCGGCGACCGGCGAGCATGCTGGCATCGTGGCCTCCGCCATCGCCGTACTGTCCGCGCTCGCGGCGGCGTGCTGCTTCGGTGTCGCCGCCGTCGTGCAGCAGGCGGCGGCCTCCGGCATGCCGGAAACACAGTCACTCCGGCCGCGCCTGCTCTGGGAACTGGCCCACCGGCCGCTGTGGCTGGCCGGCATCGCGATGGCGGCCGCCTCGTACTTCATCCAGGGCGTCGCCCTGGCCTTCGGCTCGCTGGTGCTCGTCATGCCGCTTGCCTCGACCGACCTGCTGTTCGCCCTCCCGCTGATCGCCTGGCGCCGCGGCCAGCGGCTCACCCCGGCCGAGGTGACCGGCGCGATGTGCACCGCGGGCGGGGTGGCGGCGTTCCTGACGGTGCTGCCCCACACCCCTGGAGCGGCCGCGCCGGGATCGTGGGGCTGGCTGCCGCTCCTCGTGGTCATCGGTTCGCTGGTGGCCGTGCTGGTCTCGGCGGGGCTCCGGAGTCCGGGCCGCCGCCGGGCGGGCATGTACGCGGCGGCGGCCGGGCTGCTCTTCGCCCTGCTCGACGCGCTGACCAAGGCGGCCGCGGATCTGCTCCGCCACGACGGGCTGGCCGCGCTACGGCACTGGGAACCGTACGCCCTGCTCGTCATCGGCGGAACGGGGCTGCTCCTCGCCCAGAGCTCCTACCAGGCGGGGTCACTGGCGATCAGCCTGCCCCTCATCGACACCCTGGAGCCGATCGGCGCCGTCCTGATCGGAACCGCCGTCTTCCAGGAGCGCCTCGCCTCGTCCTGGGCCCTGGCCGTCCAGGTCCTCGGCGCGCTCCTAGCCGTCACCGGGATCACCATCCTGGACAGATCGCCCCTCGTACGGACTTAGTCACTGCTTTGCCGCCGGTTTCCGCCCTCCCGGGTACGAGACGGGGCATGGTCTTCGGTCTGCCGCTGCATCCGCTGATCGCCCACGCCGTCGTGGTCTGCGTGCCGCTGGCGGCGCTAGGCGCGATCCTCATGGCGTTCTGGCCCGCCGCGGCGCGTCGCCTGTGGCCGGCGGTCCTCTTCGTGGCGACCATCGGGCTGATCGCGGTGCCGGTGACGACCGAGAGCGGCGAGGCCCTCGAAGAGCGCGTCGGCGAGAACGAGCTCGTCGAGGCCCACGCCAAGCAGAGCGAGCAGGTACTGCCGTTCGTCATCGTGCTGTGGCTGGCGGTCGCGGGCATCTGCCTCTCGATCTACCTCGCCCGGCGGGCGTCACGATCCTCGGGAGGGACGACCGGCGCCCGGCCGCGGTGGCGGCCCGTCGCGGCGGCCGTCCTCGCCGCCATGGCACTGGTGGGCGGAATCGGCGGCGTGGCCGAGGTCGTGCTCGCCGGCCACGGCGGAGCGAAGGCCGTCTGGACGAAGCGGTGACACCGGCGCGGCCGGGTCGCCGAGGCCCCGCGCCCGGCGCACCGGGGCGCGGGGCCGGTCGTGACCGTGTGCCGCGCTAGGGCCTGTCTCAAAGTCCCCGTCCGTAGCGAGCGGTGTCCAGGTGGTGCGTCGCAAGGCGGAGGAGGGAGGCAGCCTGGTTTTGGCTGCCGACCGACGACAACGCGGCGAGGCGCCGCCTGGGCGCCGCACAGTAGGACAGCGGGGCTTTGAGACAGGCCCTAGTCGACGAGCGCCTGGTAGACGAGCCGGCGCAGCGCCAGCCATATGTCGTCCGGGGGCGGCATGACCTGCGTCATGAACAGCACCGTCAGGTCCTTCTCGGGGTCGACCCAGAAGTTCGTGCCCGCGGCGCCTCCCCAGCCGTACTCACCGGCGCTCGACAGGGAGCAGACCGAGCGCGGGTCGAGAAGCGGTGCGACGCCGAACCCGAAGCCGCGCCCCTCGTGAATGCCGGCGGTTCGCGCCGGCGGATGGCTGAACGCCGACATGGTCGCGTTGCCGGGGAGGTGATTGGCCGCCATGAGTTCAACGGTGCGCGGCGCCAGCAGCCGTTCGCCGTCCAGTTCGCCTCCGCGCGCGAGCATCTGTACGAAGCGCTGGTAGTCGTGCGCGGTCGACAGGAGACCGTGTCCGCCGGTGATGAGCGTCGGGAGCTCGCCCGCGGCGACCCCCGGGTCCCGCACGAGCTCGGGCCGTCCGGTGCGGGGATCCCGGCGGTACAGAGCGGCGAGCCGATCGCCGGCCGGCAGCCGGTAACCGGTGTCGGTCATCCCGAGCGGTTCGAAGACGCGTTCCGCCAGGAACTCGTCGAGTCGCGTTCCGCCGGCGATCTCGATGATCCGGCCGAGCACGTCGGTCGCGTGCGAGTAGTTCCACGCGGAGCCCGGCTCGAACAGCAGGGGCAGCGCGGCGAGCCGCTCGCACAGCTCGTCGAGCGTGTAGGGCTCCGGCTCACCGAGAGCGGCGATCCCCGCCACCCGGTACGCGTCGTTCACGGCGTTGTCGGCCAGCCCGGTGACGGTCAGGCCCGCCGTGTGGGTGAGCAGGTGCCGGATCCGGATGGGCTCGACCGCCGGCACCGTCGATCCGTCCTCGCCTGGCCGGTGAACGCGCATGTGCGCGAAGGAGGGGAGGAACCGCTCGACCGGATCGGAGAGCGAGAGCAGCCCCTCCTCCCACAGCATGAGGGCGGCGACCGACGTCACCGGCTTGGTCATCGAGTAGAGCCGCCAGATCGTGTCCGGCTCGACGGGAAGCCGCCCTTCGGCGTCTCTCGTGCCGTGGGACGAGAGGTGCACCAGCTCGCCTCGGCGCGCGACCAGGACGATGGAGCCCCGATCGCGGCCGCTGGTGACGCGCTCGTCCAGGTAGCCGGCGAGCCGTGCGAGGCGACGCTCGTCGAAGCCGGCCGCCGCGGGTTCGCGTGTGACGCCCGGATGCGTCGCGGTCGCCATCAGTTATCTTCCCCCGTCGGGGCGAACCGCAGGACGAACCGCCCGCGGACGCCGCGCCGGTCGAGCGAGCGGTGCGCGTCGGCGGCGCGGGAGGCGGGCAGTTCGCCGGCCACGCGGACGGTGAGCCGTCCTTCGCCGGCGAGTTCGGCGAGCCGGTCGAGCTCGGCCGCGGCCTCGACATAGTCGCGGACGAAGATCGGAGCGACGCGGACCCGGTCGGTCCCGTCGCCCTGGTAACCGCGGACGGTGACGACGGTGCCGCCGTCCTTGACGGCGGGGAGGACGGCGGCCTCCAGCACGGCGGCGTCGAGGAGCCCGTCGACGCCGCCGGGGTGGTGGCGGCGGACCGCCGCGGCGAAGTCGTCCCCCCGCTGCACGATCTCGTCGGCTCCGCAGTCGCGGACGAAGGCCTCGTCCTGCGGGGCGGCGTCGGCGACGACGACCAGCCCGGCCTGCTTGGCGAGCTGGACGAAGTACCCGCCGACGGTGCCGGCGGCGCCGGTGACGGCGACCGTCGCGCCGGCCGGGAGCGCCAGCGTGTCGAGTGCGAGGCGGGCGGTGAGCCCGTTCATGGGGATGGTGGCGGCCTGGACGTCCGACAGCCCGGCCGGGATCATCGCGACCGAACGTGCCGGCAGCACGAGATCCGCGCGGTAGCCGCCGTGCTCGCCCGAGGGCAGCACGATGGCCATGACGGCGTCTCCGGGCGCGAACGGACGGTCGACGGCGGGGCCGATCTCGGTGATCACGCCGGCGACCTCCATGCCCGGCACCCGTATCGCGTCCGCGTCGCCTTGACGCGGCCGAGAACGGATCATCGCGTCGGTCGGGTTCACCGTGGCGCTGCTCACCCGGATCCTGACCTGGCCGGGACCGAGCGGCTCGGCCGCCAGGTCGAGCTCGCCGAGCGCGTCCGGTCCGCCCGGCGCCGTCACTCCGATTGCCTTGACCATGGGTTTCGATCTCTCCTCAGTTGTTCTGAAGGCCCTCGAGCAGCAGGCTGCAGACCTCGTCGAGTTCGTCTTCGATGCCGGGGTTCTGCCATTCGGCCGCGTGGGCGACGTGGTGGAACCTGGCCGTGGCCGTGAAGACCACGCGGGCGGTGGCCGCCGCGTCGTCGGTGCGGAAGGTGCCGTCGGCGGCGCCGTCGGCGATGATGGCCGTCAGCTGGCCCAGGAGGTCGGCGACGTGGCCGGTGGCGACGCTGCTGTGCGCGGCCGCGAGGATCCCGTAGGCGGCGAACAGCTCCGGGTCCTCCCGAATCTTGGCCTGCTTCACGGTCAGGACGGCGTGCAGCCAGCTACGCAGCCGCTGGGCGGGCGGGACCGCGCGGTCGGCGGCGATGCCGGCGAGGGTGTCGCGGTTGCGGTCGAGCCAGCGCCGGGTCACGGCCTCGCGTAGCGCCTGCTTGGAGGCGAAGTGCTTGTAGACGGCGGCGTGGCTGACCCCGAGTGCCCGGGCGACGTCGACGACGGTCGCCTTGTCCGGGCCGTGGCGGCGCAGGATGTCCTCGGTGGCCGCCAGGACGGCGTCCGCGTCCAGTGGGGTCCGAGGGGGCATCAGCGACTGCCGCTCGTTCGCTCGCTGTCCAGCATCGCGAGCAGGGCGGGGGCGTAGCGCTCTCCGGCGACCGCCCCGCGCGGGACGGCCTGCTCGATCGCGTCCAGGTCGTCCTGGGTCAGCCGCAGGTCGGCGGCGTCCGCCACCTCGGTGATGCGCTGCGGCCGGCTGGCCCCGACGACCGCGACGATGTCCTGGTGCGCCCGGCCCTGCGCGAGCACCCACGCGATCGCGAGCTGTGCGACCGTGACGCCGCGGGCGGTGGCGACCTCCCGCAGCCGCTCGACCAGGGCGAGGTTGGTCTCGACGTTGCCGGCGGCGAAGCGAGGGAGGTGCCCGCGGCGCCGTGCGTCGTCGGGTGACGGCCGCCAGGTCCCGGTCAGCAGTCCCTGGGCGAGCACCCCGTAGGCGGTGACGCCGATGCCCAGCTCACGGCAGGTGGGCAGGATCTCGTCCTCGACACCGCGGCTGAACAGCGAGTACTCGATCTGGACGTCGGTGATCGGGTGCACGGTGTGGGCGCGGCGGATCGTCTCGGCGCCGACCTCGGACAGCCCGATGCCGCGCACGTACCCCTTCTGCACCATCTCGGCGATGGCGCCGACGGTCTCCTCGATCGGGACGGCGGGGTCCAGCCGGGACGGGCGGTAGATGTCCACGTAGTCGGTGCCCAGCCGCTGCAGTGAGTAGCCCAGGAAGTTCGGGATCGCGTCGGGCCGGCCGTTGACGCCGCGGATGCTGCCGTCCACCCCGAACAGCGCGCCGAACTTCACGCTCACCACCGCGCGGTCGCGGTCGGCGGGTCGCAGCGCCCGCCCGATGAGCGCTTCGTTGTGCCCCATCCCGTAGAAGTCGGCGGTGTCGATCAACGTGATCCCGGCGTCGAGCGCGCTACGGAAGGTCGCGATGCTCTGCTCGTCGGCGCTGGGTCCGTACGCGCCGGACATGCCCGCGCAGCCGAGCCCGACCGCCCCCACGCGCAGGTCCGCACCAAGTGTTCTCTGCTCCATGCGAGCACACTAAGGAGAGTAGGTAACAGGTGTCAAACTTTGTAACCTGATACTGGGCTTCGCCGGAAACGGGCCGGACGGCAGTCCGCCCGCCCCTCAGGAGGTGCCTGGTGGGGCGGGCGGACGCCCGGTGGGAAGTCCTCTCCGGGGCTACGCGGCGTTGAACTGCCACCAGTTCACGTTGAACAGGTAGCCGCTTCCGCCGGTGAACCGCAGGTACAGGTCGTGGGTTCCGGTCGCGCCGGTCACGGGGCAGGAGACGGTCGTCCACGTCTGCCAGCCGCCGGTGCCGGGGACGGTGCACGTCCCCACCAGCGCGCCGCCCGTGCCGTCCAGGCGGACCTCGATCCGCCCGCCGCTCGTCGCCGAGGCCGTCCGCGCGGTGAAGGACGTGGCGCCGGCGCCGAAGGCGGCCCCCTTGACCTTGATCCAGTCGCCGTTCTCGATGTAGCCGACGTTCATCCCGCCCTCACTGGACGGCTCCGTCTCGACCCCGGACTCCCAGGCGATCGTCTCGGCCTCCTGGCGGACGTACGGGTTGAGCGTGCCCACCTGCGGCGCGCCCGACGACGTCATGTTGATGGTCGGGATGGTGCCGTTCGCGTTGTAGGTGAACTTCTCCACGGCGACCGAACGGGTGTAACCGCTCCCGCCGGGCAGCGCGCCGTTGTGGTAGAAGAAGTACGACCCGCCGTTGAAGTCGACGATTCCCGGGTGGTTCGTGAAACTGGCGCCCTGCGTCGGCATGATGGTGCCCCGGTAGGTCCACGGTCCGGTGGGGCCGGGAGCCGTCGAGTAAGCGATGAACTCCGAGCAGCAGGCCGCCGCGAAGACCATGTAGTACAGGCCGTTGCGCTTGTAGAACCAGGGTCCCTCTTCGAACAGGGTCGGCCGGCTCGCGTTCCCCGTACGGGTGCCGAATCCCGCGGTGGTGAGCGAGACCTTGGTCGGGCTGCCCGAGTAGGAGGTCATGTCGGGATTCAATTTGACGGACCAAAGGTCCGGGTTGCCCCAGTAGAGGTACGCCTGCCCGTCGTCGTTGATGTAGACCGTGGGGTCGATCTGGCCGTTCTCGACCAGCGGATGGCCGAGGGCGTCACTGAAGGGCCCGGTGGGGCTGTTCGACACGGCGACCCCGATCGCCATCGCTCCGGTCGCCCGGTCCCGCATCGGGACGTACCAGTAGAACCTGCCGTTCCGGTAGATGGCCTGGCCTGCCCAGGCGTTCGCGTTCGCCCAGCTGAAACTCGCGAGGCTGAGCGGGGAGCCGTGGTCAGTCCAGTTCACCATGTCGGCGGACGACCACACCCGCCACTCCTTCATGGTGTACGTCGTCGAGCCGTCCTCGTCGTGGCCCGTGTAGAGGTAGACGCGGCCGTTGTAGACGAGCGGGGCCGGATCGGCGGTGTAGATGGTCTGGACGATCGGGTTGTCCGCCCTCGCGGGAACCGCGAACAACGCCATGAGGCAGAGCAGGCCGGTGAGCCAGGCGACGACGCGCCTGGGCCTGAGGACGGCCGGGATCCGGTTTGCGCCTGTCACGAGCACCCCTCGGGTAGTGGTGGACTCTTGCCGCGGCTCGGTCGTCGTCCCGGCTCAGCGATAGCCGGCGGAGACGATGTTCGCCTGCACCGCGTTGTCGGTCGTGTCGGAGGGATAGCCGGCCACCATGGCGCCTTCGTAGAACGTGCCGACGCTGAGGTTGGTGTTGCCGTTGCAGCAGTCCCCGCCGCTGCCCAGGATGATCGCCCCCTGCTTCTTCATGGGGCTGTAGCCGCTCGGGAGCCCGCCGTCCCACAGGGTGGTCAGGCCGCCCGATTGGGCGTTGCCGCCCTTGATGGCGAACCGCGAGGTGCCGTTGTTCTTCAGCGTCGCCGTCACGAACTTGCTGGTGAAGGCTCGCTGGTTCGGGTTCCAGGACTTGCTGCCGCCCGGGTACAGCCCCCACTCCAGGTCCGCCTGGACCCAGGGACCGGATCCGGAGCAGCCGCCGAACCAGCAGGACGTGCTGAAGTTGATCGCGTCCATGGCGCCCGGGCCGTCGGCCTTCCGCGTCGTCTCGCTGTTGCCGTAGTCGAAGCAGCAGCCGCCGTTGACGTGGGTGCCGCTGGTCACCATGTACATGCCCTCCGGCGCGCTGCCGGTCGGGACGCCCGAGGAGGAGCCGTTCCGCCAGTAGCTGTTGCCGGCGTTGATGTACAGCGAGTACGCCTTGCCGCCGCCGACCGTCAGCGACTCGCTGGTCGCCCTGGCCGGGGTGTCGGAGCCGCCGATCCCGCCGGGCCCCTGGTACCACAGGTCGTTGCCGTGCCCCGACTGGTCGTACACCACCGTGATGACGCAGGTGGTGCCCGTGCAGAAGGAGTCCTGGGCGGCGGCGTCGGCCGAGCCTCCCGCGGTGAGCACGCCGATGTTCCTGGTCGCGTTGTCGGACGAGCGCCGCACCTGGTAGAGGTTGCCGTTGTAGGCGCCGTAGAGCGCCCGCGTCGTGCTGTGCGCGGCGATGCAGGGCGTGCCGCCCGAGGCGTAGATGTCACACGGGCCCGTGCCGGATGCGGGCGGCGGTGTGGGGCTGGTCGGAGGCGAGGTCGGGACGCCGCCGGTGCACGTCGTGCCGTTCAGCGCGAACGCGGTGGGGACCGGGTTGGAACCGCGCCACGAGCCGTTGAAGCCGAAGGTGACGCTCGCGTTCGTGCCGAGGCCGCCGTTGTAGCTCGCGTTGCGCGCGGTGACCTGGGCGCCCGATTGCGCGACCGTGGCGTTCCACGCCTGCGTCACCTGCTGGCCCGCGCCGAAGGACCACGTCAGCGTCCATCCGCTGACGGGATCCCCGAGGTCGGTGACGGTGACGTCACCGGTGAACCCCTCGGTCCACTGGCTGGTGACCTTGTAGTCGACGCGGCATCCCGCCGCCGCGTGCGCGTTCGTGGCCACAGCGGCGACCGTGACCGAACTCGCCAGGATGACGCCCGCGGCGGCGATGCCGCGCAGGCGTCGTAGCAACCGACCGTATGCGGCCCACCTCATCGAGGCCTCCCCCTGCTCGACCGCTCTGTTCGAAATCTCGGACAGAGCGCGACATGCTGGACGCTGACTCACGCAGGAGTGTGCGGGACGCGGACCGCATGTCAAGGGGCTCGCGGTTCATGGGCGGGCGCCGCCGGTGGCGGCACAGGCCACGGCGGTACGGGGGCCGCCCGGGGGCAGGGGATCTTTCATCCCCGTTTCACGGGCGGCACCCGGCGGAGGTCCGTTCTCCGGGACTCGCGACCGGCTATCGGGTGGTGCAGACCCAGGTGATCCAGCGGCCGCCGCCCGCGTTCGAGATGGCGTTCTTCTGGGCCGCGGACTTCGTTGTGCCCGAACCGCCCCAGTACCTGTTGGTGCGGGAGTTGTACGCGACGGCGCCACAGCCGTTGACGAAGGTCGTGAGGACCTTGCAGCCGGAGCGGGGGCACTCCTTGAGCGCCCGTCGCTTGGCGGCGGACACGGTCGTGTAGTCCCAGGCTTTGCCGACGCTGCCGTCGGGCGCCACGGCGATGGCCCCGTAGTGCAGTGTCGGAGGCGAGTACGTGTCGGGCGGGGTGTCCGGCGGGAAGCTGGGCAGCGGCGGCGGACTGTAGCTCGGCATCGCCGGCGGGCTGTAGGTGGGCGGCGTCGGCAGGTCCGGCAGGGTGGGCGCCGCGGCCGCCCGCTTGGCCTTCGAGACGCCGACGTCGAAGCCCCACACCAGGACGGCACCGCCGCCGACCAGCAGCACGAGGGCCGCGACGATGACGATGACGACCGCCGCGCCGTTGTTGTTGGGCCGCCGCGGACCGGGCGGGCCGGGTGGGCCCCATCCCGGAGGGCCGGGCGGCATCGGCGGTCCGGGAGGGCCGGGCGGCGGCCCGTACGTCGGCGGCTGCCCACCGTAGGGCGGCTGGCCACCGTACGGCGGCTGCGGGGGTTGCACGGTGACCCACTCCCCAGATGCGTCGAAGTCCGGAAGATCGTAGCGGCTGCCCCGTCGTCCGAGGCAGACCTAAGACGCCATTTCCGGCGAATCGGTTCAGGCGGATTTCAGAGGCGGGTCGCGGCGCGGACCAGCCCGGCGAGCGCCCGGGACCGGCTGTGCGGCGGCCACGCGATCACCGTCGTCACCGGCGGCGCGTCCAGCACCGGCACGGCGGCGACGTCCTCGCCCCGGTGGGGCCGGGCCGATTCCGGCATGATCGCCGCAGCCCGGCCGAGGGCGATCAGCTGCAGTAGTTGCGTCTGGTCCCGGACCTGCGGACCGGGGCCGTCGGGGTACGTGCCGTCGAGGCGTGGCCAGCGCGGCATCGGCAGTCCGGGCAGCGTGGTGACGTCGCTCATCCGCAGGTGGGGCCGGGCGGTGAGGGGATGCCCGGCCGGCAGGACCGCGACCTGCCCTTCCGTGCGCAGGTCCTCGGTGTCGAACCCGGTGGCCGAGTCGAACGGAAGGTGCAGCAGTGCGACGTCGGCCCGCCCGTCGCGCAGCAGCCGCTCCTGCTCGCCGGGCCCGCACAGGATCACGTCGACGGCGACCGCCTCGGGTTCGGCGGCGTACGCGTCGAGCAGTTTCGGCAGGAGTTCCCCGGTGGCGCCGGCCTTCGTGACGAGGACCAGGGCGGGGGCGCCGGCCACGGCCGCGCGGCGGGTACGGCGGTCGGCGGCGTCGACCGCGTCGAGGGCCGCGCGGCCCTCGCGCAGCAGCACGGCCCCGGCCTCGGTGAGCGTGACGGCGCGGCTGGTGCGTTCCAGGAGCGTGACCCCGAGCCGCCGTTCGAGCTGCTGGATCGCCCGGGACAGGGGCGGCTGTGCCATCCCGAGTCGTTCCGCGGCGCGCCCGAAGTGCAGCTCCTCGGCGACGGCGATGAAGTACCGCAGCTCCCGCGTCTCCATGTCGCCACGGTACCCGCGGGGCCGCCCGTACCGCGCCCCCCGGAAGACCGGGGACGGGACGGGGCAGGGGGCCGGAGAGTGCCGTTGACCAGAGACGATACCCGTCCGGTATCGCCGCCTACCCGAACGGTGTTGGAGGTGCCGGCGGGCGCGCGGACAGGATGAACGACATGAGCGAACAGACGATCGCGCTGGTCACCGGCGCGAACAAGGGCATCGGATACGAGATCGCGGCGGGCCTGGGCGCGCTCGGCTGGAGCGTCGGCGTCGGCGCCCGGAGCGAGGAGCAGCGGGAGGCCGCCGTGGTGAGGCTGCGCGCGGCCGGGGCCGACGCGTTCGGCGTGCCGCTCGACGTGACCGACGACGCGAGTGTGGCCGCCGCGGCCCGGCTGGTCGAGGAGCGCGCCGGCCGCCTCGACGTGCTCGTCAACAACGCCGGGATCACCGGCGGCATGCCGCAGGAGCCCACCCGTGTCGACCCCGCGACCGCGCGGGCGGCCGTGGAGACGAACGTGATCGGCGTCATCCGCGTCACCAACGCGATGCTGCCGTTGCTGCGCCGGTCGGCGTCGCCGCGGATCGTGAACATGTCCAGCTCCGTCGGCTCCCTCACCCGGCAGTCCGACAAGGACGATCCGCTCAAGGCGGGCCCGATCTCCGGCGCGTACGCGCCGTCGAAGACGTTCCTCAACGCCGTCACGGTCCAGTACGCGAAGGAGCTGCGCGACACGAACATCCTGATCAACCTCGGCTGCCCCGGCTACTGCGCGACCGACCTGAACGGCCACCGCGGCGTCCGTACGCCCGAGCAGGGCGCGGCGATCGCGATCCGGCTGGCCACCCTGCCCGACGACGGTCCGACCGGCGGTTTCTTCGAGGACGACGGGGTGGTGCCCTGGTGATGGGCGGGCGCCCGGGAGCGGCCCCGGGCGCGGTGACGGCCGCGGTCGTGAGCGGCATTCGAGCCGATCAGGTGGAGCGTGCATGGGCGCCCCTAACCTAAGTCGCTCGTTCTATTGAATCGTTCACGTTTAGGGCGGTAGGTTGAGGTCATGACCGCATCCCGGACTTCGACCACCGCCGAGGACCTGCGTGGTGCCGGGCTGCGGGTGACGGCCGCTCGCGTCGCACTGCTCGAGACCGTACGGGCCGGTGACCACCTCGGTGTCGAGGCGATCGCGTCCGGGGCGCGCGACCGCGTCGGCCACGTCTCCCTCCAAGCCGTGTACGAGGCCCTGCACGCGCTCACCGCGGCGGGACTCATCCGCCGTATCGAGCCGGCGGGCAGCCCCGCCCGGTTCGAGGGACGCGTCGGGGACAACCACCACCACGTCGTGTGCCGCTCCTGCGGTGTCGTCGCCGACGTCGAGTGCGCGGTCGGCGAGGCGCCGTGCCTGACGGCGTCCGACGGCCACGGCTTCACGATCGACGAGGCCGAGGTCGTCTACTGGGGCCTGTGCCCCGGCTGTTCCACCGCTCGCAGTTCCTGACCACCGTGATCTGTCCGGAAGGATTCCCATGCCTGACAACGTTGACGCGAACGCCGCAGAAGGCGGCTGCCCGGTCCCGCACGGCCGTACCCGCGCCCCGCACCCGACCCAGGGCGGCGGCAACCGCGGCTGGTGGCCGGAGCGCCTCAACCTGAGGATGCTGGCCAAGAACCCGCCGATGATGAACCCCCTCGGTGCGGACTTCGACTACGCCGAAGAGTTCAAGAGCCTCGACCTCGCCGCCGTGAAGCAGGACATCGCGCGGGTGCTCACGGACTCGCAGGACTGGTGGCCGGCCGACTTCGGGAACTACGGGCCGCTGATCATCCGCATGGCGTGGCACAGCGCGGGCACCTACCGCGTCAGCGACGGCCGGGGTGGCGCCGGGGCGGGCCAGCAGCGCTTCGCGCCCCTCAACAGCTGGCCGGACAACGCGAGCCTCGACAAGGCCCGCCGCGTGCTGTGGCCCGTCAAGCAGAAGTACGGCCGGAAGATCTCGTGGGCCGACCTGATGATCCTGGCCGGCAACGTCGCCCTGGAGACGATGGGCCTCGAGACCTTCGGTTTCGGCGGTGGCCGCGAGGACGCCTGGGAGGCCGACGAGGACGTCTTCTGGGGGCCCGAGACCGCGTGGCTGGACGACGAGCGCTACAGCGGTGAGCGCGACCTGGAGAAGCCCCTTGCCGCGGTGCAGATGGGCCTCATCTACGTCAACCCCGAGGGCCCGAACGGCAACCCGGACCCGGTCGCCGCGGCGCGCGACATCCGCGAGACGTTCGGCCGCATGGGGATGAACGACGAGGAGACCGTCGCCCTGATCGCCGGGGGCCACACCTTCGGCAAGACGCACGGCGCGGCCCCGGCCGACGCCATCGGGCCCGAGCCCGAGGGCGCCCCGCTGGAGGACCAGGGCCTGGGCTGGAAGAACTCCTACGGCACCGGCAAGGGCCGGGACTCCCACACGAGTGGCCTCGAGGTCACCTGGACGCCCACCCCGACCAAGTGGGACAACACCTTCTTCGAGGTGCTCTTCGGCAACGAGTGGGAGCTGACCGAGAGCCCGTCCGGGGCGAAGCAGTGGCGGCCGAAGAACGGCGCCGGAGCGAACACGGTGCCCGACCCCGAGGACGGCACGCTCAACCGCGCGCCGGGGATGCTCACGACCGACCTGTCGCTGCGCTTCGACCCGATCTACGAGCCGATCTCGCGGCGCTTCATGGAGAACCCCGACGAGTTCGCGGACGCGTTCGCCCGCGCCTGGTTCAAGCTGACCCACCGCGACATGGGCCCGAAGCAGCGCTACCTCGGCCCGGAGGTGCCGGCCGAGACGCTGATCTGGCAGGACCCGGTCCCGCCGGTCGACCACGAGCTGGTCGACGCCGATGACATCGCCGCGCTCAAGGCCCGGCTCCTGGACTCCGGTCTGTCGATCTCCCAGCTGGTCACCACCGCGTGGGCGTCGGCCGCGTCGTTCCGCGGCACCGACAAGCGCGGCGGCGCCAACGGCGCGCGCATCCGGCTGGAGCCGCAGAAGAACTGGGAGGTCAACAACCCCAACGAGCTGACGACCGTGCTGCGCACCCTGGAGCAGGTCCAGGAGGCGTTCAACGCCGAGCAGACCGGTGGCAAGCGGATCTCCCTGGCCGACCTGATCGTGCTCGGCGGGTGCGCGGCCGTCGAGAAGGCCGCGAAGGACGCCGGCCATGACATCGTGGTGCCCTTCACTCCGGGACGCACCGACGCGTCGCAGGAGCAGACCGACGTCGAGTCGTTCGAGGTGATGGAGCCGTCGCACGACGGGTTCCGCAACTACCTCATGAAGGGCAACATGCTGCCCGGCGAGTTCCTCCTCATCGACCGGGCGAACCTGCTCACGCTGAGCGCGCCCGAGATGACGGTCCTCGTCGGTGGTCTGCGCGTGCTGGGCGCCAACCACCAGCAGTCCTCCCTGGGCGTCCTCACCGACCGCCCCGGGAAGCTGACCAACGACTTCTTCGTGAACCTGCTCGACATGGGCACGGTGTGGAAGTCGGTCTCCGAGGAGTCGGAGACCTTCGAGGGACGCGACGCCTCGGGCGAGGTCAAGTGGACCGCCAGCCGTGTCGACCTGGTCTTCGGCGCCAACTCCGAGCTCCGCGCGGTCGCCGAGGTCTACGCGAGCGACGACGCGAAGGAGAAGTTCGTGACGGACTTCGTCGCGGCCTGGGACAAGGTCATGAACCTCGACCGGTTCGACCTGCGCTGACCACGACGTCCGGGCCGGCCCGCACGGGCCGGCCCGGACGTTCCCCGAATCCGGCCCTCTCGACGCCGCTCGCCTCCCGCGCGACGTCGAGAGGGCCGCGGTCGTCAGTCGCTCCGGCCGGCGTGCTCACGCCTCGCTCGCCCTTCTCACTCGCTCCGCGGACGGCCTCGTCCCTTGGCCGGCGTGCTCACGCCTCGCTCGCTCGTCGGGATCGCTCGGTGCGGCGGACGAGGTAGCCGTGGTTGAGGGCGGCCTTGACGCCGCCGACGATCGCGCCCTGCAGCGCGGCGGCGGCCAGGACCTCGACCCAGCCGCGCTCGACGTCCCCGGCGTCGGGGGCGTCGTCCTGGCCGGAGACGAGCTTCCAGGTCTGCTTGAAGAGCGCTCCGGCGATCAGGCCACCGGTCAGGCCGAGGACCGCCGAGACCGGGCGGGAGATCGAGTTGGACTTGCTCATGGCCGGCTCCGCGGGTCCGTCGTGCTCACGTGTGCGCACCTCTCCTCGTCGTGGGGTCTCCTGGTGCGGCGGGGGTACCCGGTGAGCACGCGGGCTAACGTTCAGGCGCCGAGGTCCCACAGGAGACGGTAGTAGCGGATCCGGTCGGGATCGGGGCGGACGCCGTACGCGTCGAGGAGAAGGTCTTCCCACCCGGGGCCGTAGTTCCACTCGGTGCTCCAGGCGGCGATCGCGAGGTCGGCCCACCGGTCGGCGACGCCGAGCCGGCCGAGGTCGACGTGGGCCGACCAGCGGCCGTCTGCGCCGACCAGGGTGTTGGGTGCGCAGGCGTCGCCGTGGCAGACGACGAGCCGGTCGTGCGGCGGGATGTCCGCGGCCAGTTCGAGCGCCCCATCGACGCCGAGCGAGCGGTGCGCCGGGTCCCACTTCGCCGGGTCGAGCCGGCCCTGCGCGGCGCGTCGGCGGGCGATGGCGAGCCGGTCCTCGGCCGCCCAGGTGAACGGGCACTCCGCGACGGGAAGCGCCTCGTGCAGGGCGCGCAGGCCCTCGCCGACGGCCGTCACCGCCGTACGCGGCTCGGCCTTCCACCGGTCGGCGACGGCGCTCTGCCCGGTCAGCGCGGCGGTGACGAGCCAGGAGCCCTCGTCGTCGGCGCCCTGGTCCAGCACGCGCGGCACCGGGGTGAACGCCACGGCCCAGGACAGCCGGACGGCCTCGTCGGCGAGGTCGCTCCCGCCGCCCGGAGGAGCCCACTTCACGAAGCATCGGTCCGGGTCCGCGCCGACCTCGAAGGTCAGCCCGCCCATCTCGTTCTCCCATACCGCACGCACGGGCCGGCCCGCCGCCAGGGCCGTCACGCGCGCGGGCACCGCCACGTCTGATCTCGGGGGTCCGGCAACCATCGCTCCATCCTTACGCAACCGCGCGGCCTGAGCTATAGTCGGCTTAATTTTTAAGAAACCTTCCTGTCTTTAGGTCGATCCGGCCTGGAGACGGCCGCCGGGAAGGAGGTTCGGTCCGCCCCCTTAATCCGCGTCTTGGTCGAAGCTTTGATCATTCCTGAGAGGACCCCCGCCATGAATCAGGAACGCTTCTCCCGCCTCCGGCTCCGTCTCCTGGCCGGCGCGGCCGTGCTCGCGCTGCCCCCGCTCGTCGCCGTGGCCTCTCCCGCCTGGGCCGGCACCGGCCAGATCACCGGGTACGGCGGCAAGTGCGTCGACGTCGCCGCGGCGAACAGCGCCAACGGCACTCAGATCCAGCTCTACACCTGTAACGGCACCAACGCGCAGCAGTGGACGGTCGGGACCGACGGCACGATCCGCGCCCTCGGCAAGTGCCTCGACGTCGCCGCGGCCAACAGCGCCAACGGCACCAAGGTCCAGCTCTACGACTGCAACGGAACGGTGGCCCAATCGTGGACCGCCGCCTCCGACGGCAGCCTCCGCGCCCTCGGCAAGTGCCTGGACGCCACGGGCCCCAGCTCGGCGGACGGCACCCCGCTGCAGATCTGGGACTGCGCCGGCAGCGACAACCAGAAGTGGACGCTGCCCGGGACGAGCACCTCGCCCGGCTCCGGCCGCATCCCCGGCGCCCCGTACCTCTACATGGGCTGGGGCAACCCGCCGAACCCCGCCACGGTCATGAACGCGACCGGCGTCAAGTCCTTCACCATGGCGTTCATGCTCTCCAGCGGTGGATGCACGCCCGCGTGGGACGGCTCCCGGCCGCTCACCGGCGGCACCGACGCCCAGGCGATCTCGGCCATCAAGAGCGCCGGCGGCAGCGTCGAGGTCTCCTTCGGCGGCTGGCAGGGCAACAAGCTCGGCCCGAACTGCTCGTCCTCTTCGGCGTACGCCGGAGCGGTCCAGCAGGTCATCAACGCGGTCGGCCCGGCCGTCGTCGACTTCGACATCGAGAACACCGACGAGTTCTCGAACTACACCGTGCAGGACCGGATCCTCGGCGGCCTGAAGATCGTCAAGCAGAACAACCCGAACATCAAGATCGCCGTGACGTTCGGCACGACCACCTCCGGCCCGAGCGGTGACGGCGTCCGGCTGATCAACCAGTCGAAGGCGCTCAACGTGCCGATCGACAGCTACACGATCATGCCGTTCGACTTCGGCGGCGGATCGAACATGTACCAGAGCACCGTCAACGCGGCCGAAGGGCTGAAGACCGCCCTGAAGAACGCGTGGGGCTGGAGCGACGCTCAGGCCTACGCGCACATGGGGATCTCCGGCATGAACGGCCTGTCCGACCAGCAGGAGACCACCTCGACGGCCACCTGGACCCAGATCCGCGACTGGGCGGTGTCCAAGGGCTTGAACCGCCTCGCCTTCTGGGCGGTCAACCGCGACCACCCCTGCCCCGGCGGAGGAGTGCAGTCGACCTGCAGCGGCATCTCCCAGAACGACTGGGACTTCACCCGGATCACGGCCGGCTTCTGACCGAGGTCGAGGAACCGGTCGACGCCCTGTTCGGCGACGAGGCGCAGGACACTGGCCCGTGATACGAAAAGTGCCCCTTGAGCAGTATGGTCGGGATCTCCCCGATCCCGACCATACTGCTCAAGGGGCACCCTTCTCAGGTGGGCGCGGCATCACCGCAGCTCGAAGGGCGCGAGCACCACCCAGTTCACCACGTGTTGAGCTCGTACCTGCTGTTGTTCCAGCGAGCCGGGGTGCAGGAGTATCCGTATAGCAGGCCCATCTGGGCCCATTCGTTACCGGTGTACACGCACTCTGTGTACGACCCAAAGTTCGGGACGAGCCGCGCATAAACGTCCGCGGAAGCGGCTGTCGAGCCCGAGAGGGAGAGTACCGTCGCCGCAGCGGCCACGCCGCCGGCGATGCCCAGTTTCGCAAGAACACTTCGCTGCATGAGTCCTCCTTGTTCTTGACGCTCGCCGGATTCCTGCTGAGAAGCCGACTCGGATGGCCGACTAGTCCGAGCAGGGTGAGGAGCGCGGTCAAGTCTGGCATCGCCGTAGTCGAACGAGACATCGGCAATGTTGCCTATTTGCTGCTATCGGCAAAGCCCGTCGCTGACATTTGAGAGACCAAGGCCGGGCCGGAGATGCGGAGATGCGGGTACGCGCCGTCAGCGGGTGCGCGCGACCGCGGTCCAGCCGGCCGTCAGCGGTCGCCGGTCGCGGGTGGGCCGCCACTCGCCCAGGTGTACGACGCCCGGTTCGATGAGGTCCATGCCGTCGAGGAGCGCGGTGACCTGGTCGCGGGTCCGCGCGATGAAGGGGGCGTTCGCGCCGCGGTACGCGGTCGACACGTCCAGGTTGCGCTGCTCCTCCACCGCGGCGTGGGAGAGGATGACGTGGCTTCCGGGCGCGAGGACGTCCCGGTACCTGCGTACGAGACCGGCCGGGTCCTCCTCGTCGGGGACGAAGTGCAGCACCGCCACGAGGAGCAGCCCGACCGGGCGGTCGAAGTCGATCGACCGCCGGGTGCGCGGGTCCTTCAGGACGGCCCCGGGATCCCGCAGGTCGGCGCGGACGGCGGCGGTGCGCTCGTCCGAGGACAGCAGCGCCTGCGCGTGGGTCAGCACCACCGGGTCGTGGTCGACGTAGACGACGCGGGCGTGCGGGTGGACGGCCTGCGCGATCTCGTGGACGTTGCCCCGTGTCGGCAGGCCCGATCCGAGGTCGAGGAACTGGTCGACGCCGGCTTCGGCGGTGTACCGGACGGCCCGCTGGAGGAACTCCCGGTTCGCGCGCGCCACCGCGGTGACGTTCGGGAGGGCCTCGGCGACCCTCGCGGCGGCCTGCCGGTCGGCGCGGAAGTTGTCCTTGCCGCCGAGGAAGTAGTCGTACATCCGTGCGACATTCGGCGTCGTGGGGTCGAGATCGGCGGGCGCGTCCGCGGCGGGTTCGCTCATCCTGTCACCCACCGGCCGCGAAGCCCGCGCCGATCACGGTGAACCATGATCGAATGGTAGCCGGGAAACCGCCCGCCCCGCCTGCGATCTCGCCCGGCAGCCCGCCGACGAGCGAGCCCGTCATCTGATGGAGACCACTCGGTCGGGCCTGCCGAGTCCGCTGGTCTGAACCCATCCGTTCGGGGTCACGTGGCCGGCCGCCGTCAGGCTCGCCTTCTGCCCATGCGGGGCCAGGAGATCGTTGTATCTCTGGCACAGACCTTCCCCGCTATCCGCGAAAAGGTACCTCTCGGCATAGACCCGACCGTTGTGCTCCCACTCGTAGCGCACGACGGGCTTACGCAGGATCGCTTCGAACCACTGGGCCGCGTGCTCCGCAAGGTGCGCCGGGGAGCCGGCCGCTTCCGTCGCGAGGCTCGTGGGTCTGTCCGGCAGGAAGTACAGCTGGTTGTGGAGGCGGTCGCCGCGCAGGGTAGATCCGACTACGTGCACGCCGATGTCGACCAGCGACAACCCGCGCGGCTCATCGCTCAGCGAGATGACGGCGAGCAGCGACGCGTCGTCCTCTGGCCGCCCGACCCAGCTGTGGGCATACGCGACCTCCCAGGAGCCCGCCAGCTCCCGGAGTCGCGCCGCGAAAGCCGACTCCACCGCATCGAACCCCCACTCATTCGCAGGGTCATCGATCTCGAACCACGGATTCCCGGACACGAAGGGACTATAGGTCGGCCGCCGCCGTGAGTAGAGAAGTCTCGTCTCGGTAGACGAGGCGGAAAGACGACCCGCCACCCGGGCGTCCGATCCGCGGTGGCCGTCTGCTCTGATCGCCACGTGGGGCCGCGCGGCCGCTCTCGTACACTCGCGGGAGTGTTCGACTCGCCTGACTTCGATCTGGCGCCGTACGCCGGTTTCGACATGACGAAGGTCGTGCGGCGTACGTACTGCAGTTGGGACGACAGTGGCTGGCGGTCGTTGCTCGTCCAGTGCTTCACCCACGCGCGGGAGGCGGAGGACTTCCGGCTGCCCGGCGTGTCCGACCTGCACCTCGTGCTGTGCACGGACGGGAACGCGGAGATGAGCGTACGCGCCGGTGGGAAGGCGGTCCGGAGACGCTGGGCGGCCGGCCGCCTGGAGCTCATCGTCCCCGGTCACACGACCGACCGCGGTTATCGCGCGACGTCGGTGATGCGCACGATCCAGGTGCACATCCCGCGGGCGGCCGTCGATCGGGTCGCGGCAGAACTGGGCGGTCCGGGGCCGGACTTCGAGGCGCTGTCCGCCGGCCTGGGGGCGGGCGACGCGGTCGTCGAACAGATCATGCGCGGGCTGGCGGCAGCCGAGGGTGCGAACGACCTGTACGCGGAGTCGGCCGCGGTCTTCCTCACGACGCATCTGCTGACTCACGGCCGGGGCCGGCCCGTACCGGGCTCCGAGCACACGGCCGTCCGCCGGGGCATCGCGGTCATGCGCGAGCGGCTGGCCGATCCGCTGACGCTCGCCGACGTCGCCGCCGAGGTGCATCTGAGCGTGTACCACTTCATCCGCGTGTTCCGCGAGGCCACCGGGGAGACACCGCATCGGTTCCTCACCCGGCTGCGGATCGAGCAGGCGCGGCGGTTGCTCACCGGTACCGACCTCACCGTCGAGCGGATCGCCGAACGCTGTGGTTTCGCCGGGCCTGGGAGCCTGTCATCGGCCTTCCTGGCGCGCGTCGGTGTCCGGCCGTCGGCGTACCGCAAGATGTCGTCGACAGGTGGGCAATCCCGCGCATGTCCCGAGCAGGCCGCGCCGTCCTAGCGTGGCGGAGTGCCGTACAGCTACTCCGTGACCTCACATTCACCGGCGAGCCCCCACCTCGTCTTCGCGGCGCTCGTCCGCGCGGCCGCCTGGCCGTCGTGGTCGCCGATCGACGCCGTCGAGCTCGAGGGCGGCGGTGATTCCGAAGACCGGCAGCAGGTCGGTGACACGCGGATCTTCCGTACCGGCCGGGCGGTCTCCCGCGAACGCATCGTGGAGCTGGTCCCCGACCGGCGGTTCGGCTACGAGAACGTGGGCGGCCCGTTCCGGTCCTATCGGGGCACCGTCGAGCTCGCCGTGGCGCCGCGAGGCGGCACCGACATCACCTGGTCGGCGGTCTTCGAGCCGAAGCTGCGTCTGTCGGGGCCGTTCTGGCGGTGGTACCTGACCCGCTTCATGCGGCGGATGGCCGACGGCCTGGCCTCGTACGCCGCCGACTCGTCTTGACAAAGCAGGTATCAACGAGCGTATAAGCGTTGCCCAATTGTCGTCCGATCAGAGGCGAGGGGCCCTATCCGTAAATGGTAAACGGTGCGAACCTTGTCGAAGTGGGCTGGATGGGGGAAAAGGGGTGACCTCATGCTTCTTAAGGTCGGACAGCAGGTCATGGCGGTCGTGGTGACGGCCGCGCTGGCTCTCGCAACGGTTCTGCTGGCCGGTGGTTCCGCGTCCGCGCAGAACGGTGCCGTCGTCTCGGCGTCGGCGCGCATCACCGCCAAACCTCCGCCGTGTACGCGGTGCTGTCTCAAGATGAATAAAAAGACGCATCGGTGCGCTAAGTACGGTTACAAGAAGGGTAAGGGTAAGTGCTCGCCCAAGTGCAAGTAAGCTCGCATTCGGGCACCGAGCGAGGCGCTTCGGAGATGTGATCGCGGTGGTCGGCCGGGGCGCCGAAGGGCGCTCGGGCCGGCCGGTCATGCGATGGCAGGGCCATCGGCCGACCGCCGTACCGGGTGCCGCGTGCCGGTACGGCGGCCGGCCGCCGCGCGTACGACCCTCACGCTGCTAAGCGGGGCCTTAATATAAGCCCCGAAAAAACGCGTCGCGGAGTATTGACACCGGTGGCGATCCCGATCAGTCTCTCGGGAGAGCGCGCTCCTCTCCGCTCCCGGCGCACGTCAGAGCCCCCGACCCCGCCGGGAGTCCTTGCCGCCACCAGCTTCACGGCGGGCGGTCTCCTCGCCGCTCCGCCGTGCCCGCGAAGAGGAGCCCCCATGACGCCCCGTGCCCGGGCGGCGGACCCCCGGCCCGCCGTGCCCGCGATAATGATCACCATCCTGACCCTGGTCCTCGCCTGCGCGGGAGCCGTCCTGCCCGCCCCGGCGGGCGCGGACCCCGCGCTGCTCTCCCAGGGCAGACCGGCCACCGCCTCGTCGGTCGAGAACGCCGGCACACCCGCCTCCGCCGCCGTGGACGGTGACACCGGCACCCGGTGGTCGAGCGCCTTCGGCGACCCGCAGTGGCTGCAGGTCGACCTCGGCGCCACCGCCACCGTCAGCCAGGTCGTCCTCACCTGGGAGGCGGCGTACGCGACGGCGTTCCAGATCCAGGTCTCCGACGACGCCGCCACCTGGCGGACCGCCTACGGCACCACCAGCGGCACCGGCGGGAGGCAGACGCTGGACGTCTCCGGCACCGGCCGCTACGTCCGCATGTACGGCACGGCGCGGGCCACGGGTTACGGCTACTCGCTGTGGGAGTTCCAGGTGTACGGCTCGGCGGGGTCCACGCCGCCGGGCACGACGCCGATCTCCGCTTACCGGCAGGTCAGGGCGTCCTCGACGGAGGGCGGGAACGCCCCGGCGGCGGCGCTGGACGGCCGCACGGACACCCGCTGGTCCAGCCAGTACACCGACGATGAGTGGCTGGAGGTCGACCTCGGCGGCACCGCCACGATCACCAGCGCCACGCTGATCTGGGAGAACGCCTACGCCGCCGGCTACCGGATCGAGGTGTCCGACGACGCGGCGAACTGGACGAGCGTCTACAGCACCACGACCGGCAAGGGCGGCACCGAGAACCTCGCCCTCTCCGGCAAGGGCCGCTACGTGCGGTTCCACGGCACGGCGCGGGCCACGGGCTACGGCTACTCGCTGTGGGAGTTCCAGGTCTTCGGCACGGTCGACGCGTCGAGCACCACCCCGCCGCTGCTGTCGCCGCCGGCCAAGGCCCCGGCGACCACCGGCCAGTTCGCGCTGTCGGCGCCGGCCGACCACGCGATGGTCACCGGCACCCGCCGCCCGGCCCTGTCCTGGGCCGCGGTCTCCGGTACGGCCCACTACGAGGTCTGGCTCAACGTCAGCCGTACCGACTACGACTTCACCGCCTCCGGTCGGCTGCTCGACCTCTACACGAAGGTCGCCGAGCCCACGGGCACGAGCTACACGCCGACCTGGGACATCAGTGACCGGTGGACGTACAGGTGGTTCGTCGTCGCGGTGAGCGGGTCGGGCGGCAGGACGACGTCGAACATCCGCACGTTCAGCGTCTACCTGCCCGCGATCAACGCGGCGGGAGACGGCGTGAACATCGTGAACGGCGCCCGCGACCTCAACAAGGACGGCTCGATCCAGCCGTACGAGGACTGGCGGCAGCCGGTCGAGACCCGGGTCGCCGACCTCCTCGGGCGGATGACGCCTGAGGAGAAGGCGTACCAGATGTTCTACAACGCCCAGACGTATCCGCAGTCGGGGTGGCACTTCGGCCCGGCGCAGCCGGCCGACCTGGACAAGGTGCTCCGCGCCGCCGCCGGCACCCGGCTCGGCATCCCGCCGGTGTCCGCGGGTGACACGATCTCCGGGTACGAGACGACGTACCCGCTGCAGAGCGCGCTGGCCGCCGGCAAGGACTACCCGCTCGACTACAAACTGGGCGACATGCAGCGCCGCGAGGAGCTGGAGGTCGGTACGCGCGGCGTGCTCGGGCCGCTCGCCGAGGTCGGCACCAAGGTGCTGTACCCCCGCATCCAGGAGGGCAACGGCGAGAACGCCGACGTCGCGGCCGCCCAGGTCCGCGCGCTCGTGGCCGGTCTGCAGGGCGGCCCGGAGCTGAACCCGGGCTCGGTCCTCGCGACCGTCAAGCACTGGCCGGGGGAGGGCGCCGGCGGTGAGGCGGGCATCGTCTACGACGCGGTGACGATCAAGTACCACATGATCCCGTGGCGGGCCGCGCTCGACGCCGGTGCGGTGAACATCATGCCCGGCTACGCCGGCAGCTCCTTCCTCGACCCGGGCGGGCCGGGCGCGGGCAACAGCAAGCCCATCCTCGACTACCTGCGGAACAACCTCGGCTACACCGGCCTGATCACGACCGACTGGCTGCCCTCCGGCGCGTGGATCAGCGCGGCGAACGCCGGATCCGACGTGATGGGCGGGGCCGACCCGGGCGCGTCCGGGTTCTCGATCGCGAGCTTCCTGTCCAGCGTGCCGATCTCCCGGATCAACGACGCGGTGACCCGGGTGCTGCGACTGAAGTTCGAGCTCGGGGTCTTCGACCGACCGTACGGCGACCCGGTGAACGGGCCGTACCGCTTCCACCAGCCGTCGTACGCCGCGCTCGCGAACCAGGCCGCGCGCGAGTCCATCACCCTGCTGAAGAACGACGGCGTCCTGCCGATCAAGCTGAAGGCGGGCGACAACATCGTGGTGGCCGGGCCGCGTGCCACCGACGGTGCCGCCTGCTGCGTGTGGACCAGCTACTTCCACCAGAACTACGGCTCGCTGGACCTCCTCGACGCGATCAAGGCGCGCGCGGCGAAGGCCGGCGTCAACGTGTACGCGGACACCGGACCGTCACCGAAGCTGGCCGTCGTCGCGGTCGGCGAGCCCAGTTACACGCACGCCACGGCCTGGACGAAGGAACAGCCGTACCTGCCCGCCGACCAGCTCGCCGTCATCCAGAACCTCCACAGCCAGGGCATCCCGGTCGTCGTGGTCATGGACCTGCCGCGGCCGACGGTGATCTCCGAGTGGAACGGCATCGCCGACGCCATCGTGATGACGTACCGCGGCGGCGAGGAGGTCGGCCCGGCGACGGCCGCCCTGCTCTTCGGCGACTACACGCCGCACGGGTCGCTGCCCTGGCAGCTCCCGCGCAGCATCGACCAGGTCCTCAAACCGGGCGGCACGGACACCCCCGCCGACGCCGTCGAGGACTGGAGCCTGCCGTACGACCTCGGCGCGACCGCCGCCGAACGCGCCGACATCCGCGCGAAGATCGACGCCGGTCAGTCCCCGGCCACGACGTACGGGGACCCGCTCTATCCCTACGGCGCCGGCATCCACAGCTGGTAGGAACGCGCGCACGGGGCCGCACACCACCGGTGTGCGGCCCCGCCGGGCGGGGCAGGGGTGGTACGAGGGCCACGGCGGCTTCGGCCGAGATCGACCACCTCCCGGCGGAGCCGCCGCTCGAACGGGGGTGCGGGCGATGGCCAAGGTCGCGGACCAGCTCGTCGACCTGCTCGTACGCGCGGGCGTCCGGCGGCTCTACGGCGTGGTCGGGGACGCGCTCAACCCCGTCACCGACGCCGTACGCCGCAACTCCGCGATCGACTGGGTCCAGGTGCGCCACGAGGAGACCGGGGCGTTCGCCGCGGGCGCGGAGGCGCAGCTGTCCGGGCACCTCGCCGCGTGCGCCGGCAGCAGCGGCCCCGGTCACGTCCACCTCATCAACGGGCTGTACGACGCCCACCGCAGCATGGCGCCGGTGCTCGCGATCGCCGCGCACATCCCCAGCGCCGAGATCGGCACGGCGTACTTCCAGGAGACCCACCCGGACCGGCTGTTCGCCGAGTGCAGCCACTACTCCGAGCTGATCTCGACGCCGGAGCAGACCCCGCGCGTCGTCACCACCGCCGTCCAGCACGCCGTCGGGCGGTCCGGCGTCTCCGTCGTGAGCGTCGCCGGCGATATCGCCGGGCAGGACGCCCCCTCACGGGACGCCGACGTCGCCGTCGTCACCGAGCGCCCCGCCGTACGGCCCGGCGACACGGAGATCGCCGAGCTGGCGCGGCTCGTCGACGAGGCCGAGGCGGTGACCCTGTTCTGCGGGCGCGGCACCGCGGGCGCCCATGACGAGGTGATGGAGTTCGCCGCGCGCGTCAAGGCACCGGTCGGGCACGCGCTGCGCGGCAAGGACTGGATCCAGTACGACAACCCGTTCGACGTCGGCATGTCCGGGCTGCTCGGCTACGGCGCGGCGTACGAGGCGATGCACGAGGCCGACCTGCTGATCCTGCTGGGCACCGACTTCCCGTACACCGCGTTCCTGCCCGAGGACGTGCGCACCGCCCAGGTCGACATCCTGGCCGAGCACCTCGGCCGCCGCTCCCGCCTGGACGTGGCGGTCTGGGGAGACGTCCGCGAGACGCTGTGCGCGCTGATTCCCCAGGTCCGGGAGAAGACCGACCGCCGGTTCCTCGACCGGATGCTGAAGAAGCACGCCGACGCCCTCGAAGGCGTGGTCACCGCCTACACCCGCGACGTCGAGCACCACCGGCCGATCCACCCGGAGTACGTCGCCGCGATCCTCGACGAAGAGGCCGCCGACGACGCCGTCTTCACGGTCGACACCGGGATGTGCAACGTCTGGGCGGCCCGGTACCTGTCCCCGAACGGCCGCCGCCGCATGATCGGCTCCTTCACCCATGGCAGCATGGCGAACGCGATGCCCCAGGCCATCGGCGCGCAACTGCTCGACCCCGGCCGGCAGGTCGTCAGCATGTCCGGCGACGGCGGCTTCTCGATGCTGATGGGCGACCTGCTCACGCTCGTCGAGTACGAGCTGCCGGTGACGATCGTCCTGTTCGACAACTCCAGCCTCGGCATGGTCGACCTGGAGATGATGGTCGGCGGCTTCCCGCCGTACGGCACCACCTATCCGCACACCGACTACGCCGCGATCGCCCGCGCCGCCGGAGCGCACGCCGTCCGCGTCGAGGACCCGCGCGACGTACGCGACGCGCTCCGCGACGGGCTCGCGCACCGGGGACCGTCGCTGGTGGACGTGGTCACCGACCCGAACGCCCTGTCCATCCCGCCGCGCATCACCGGCCGCCAGCTCGCCGGCTTCGCCACGACCACGAGCAAGCTGGTGCTCAGCGGCGGTGTCGGCCGCATGGTCCAGCTCGCCCGCTCCAACCTCCGCAACATCCCGCGCCCGTGACGACGGACCGGCGTACCTCGCCTGAGGCGACTGGCGGCACCAGGGTCAGCGCAGGAGGCCGAAGTAACGCGACAGGGCATGCTCGACCTGTGCCATATCGTCTCGCGTGAGATAGTCCACGAGCTCGCCGGTGACGTAGGAGACGTCGATGGTACGGGTCTGATCGATCAGGATTTTGGTGTCCCGCCCCGCGATGACGACCACCGGCCTGAAGACCGACGCCTGGGCGCTGGTCGAGGTCGGAATGATCGTTACCCTGGACCAGGCGTTCTGCTCGACGCTGATGACGAGCCCGAGGCGCCGGCCCCGCTGTTCGTTGCCACGCTCGGCATCGCCGAGGTCGACCGGGTAGACCGCTCCCCGGATCATGCGTGATCCTGCGACCTCGCCGGAACGGTCGTGTCGGTGCCGGTGATGCGGATGTTGCCGTCGGCGTCGTACTCCCACGCAGCCGCCTCAGCGGAAAGATCTTCGGTCCTCAGCCGGTGCATGTCCGCGCGGGCACGCTCTTCCCATGCCTCGCGGTCCAGCAGCCGCAGCGCGCGGCGGATGACGTCGCTGGTCTTCTCATCCTTGCGGCGGTTGGCCTCGATGACACGAAGGTCTTCTTCAGTAGGGCGAAATCCAACGCTCACGCATTCAGTGTCCAACGATTGTTGGACATCGGGAGCCTCTGCCGCATGCGGCACTTCCGTGATCTCCTGGCGCGGCCGGTTCAACCTCATCCTTCCGGTGCGGTGACGAGGAGCGTACGGCCGAGCGTGTACGCCTCGTGCAAATCCTCGCCGCGGTACGCAAGGGCGGCGAGGTCGGCCAGGTGGTGGTCGGCGTTCACCGCGACCGTCCTGGTGAGCCGCCGGAACAGCGGGGCGTCCGACATCGAGTCGCCGTACGCGACGCACCGCGCGTACGACAGGCCGTACCGCGCGCACAGCTCGTCGACGATCCGGACCTTGTCGTCCGGGGTGAGGACGTTCGCCGGATCGAGCGGTTCGGTGAAGGGCAGGGCCGGGAACCGGGAGGCCACGACCTCGTCGAAGCCCAGATCGAGGAGGTGGCGGGCGAAGAAGTCCGGCGACATCGTGATCACCACCGATCGTTCCCCGCGTTCCCGGATGTCCGCGCACACCTCCTCGATCCGGGCCAGCCAGGGACTCGCGGCGAACGCGTCCGCGACGACCGCCGGCGTCAGCTCGCGCCACATCCCGTGAATGGCGGCGGAGAAGCCCCGCGTGTCGAGCTCACCGGCCGCGAACCGGGCCTCCAGCTCGACCAGCTCCGCCACCGACCCGAGATGCCGCGCGATCTGCAGGCTCGCCGTCGTCTCCCCGAGGAGGGTCCCGTCCATGTCGAACACGTGAAGGAAGGCCACGGCAGGCAAGTCTGGCGGCTGCGCTGTTCGGAAGGCGAGTGAATAAGAACACGGCATCAAGCGTGGTGCCGGTGGTGACGTAGTCGCGAAACTACTGCTGCGCTTGGTCGAACTGGCTCGAGGGCGGCTGTTGCGGCGACGGCGATTTCGCGGTTGATTCGGACAGGTGCGGTGCGCATGGGGGAACTTCTGGTGCGTGGCGCACGGTGCGCGCCACGCGGGTACTGAGGCGGGACCCGGGTGGTCCGGCCGGGTGTGGTGCGGGGCGTTTCGGGCGCCGGATACGGTCGAGCGCGCTCAGGCGGTGCCGAGTGCGGTGCGCAGGGTGGCGATGGCCTGGCTGATGGCCGCTTCGGCGGCGTGGGTCTCGCGCAGGGCGTTGAGCATGACGAAGTCGTGGATGATGCCCTGGTAGCGGACGGCCGTAACGGGGACGCCGGCCTGGCGGAGCTTGCCCGCGTATGCCTCGCCCTCGTCGCGCAGCACGATGGAGCGGTGCTGGGTCAGGAACGGGTGGCGGCAGGTGCGCTGGACCGTCCCGGGGATCTCCGTCCTGGGCATCGGCCTGCAGGTCCACAGTGGCAACGGCCGGGGAGTCGTCGCTCTCGACGCCATCACCTGGTGAGCCCTGGACCGGTCCGGTACGGACGCGGGCGTCCGGTGCGACGACCCGGTCCGTTCAGTCCGGCTACCATCCCTGCTCATGGCCGTTCCCGATCTTCATGAACTGCGCGAGGGGAGCCGGCGCCGGGCCGCCGCGCGGCCCAAGGGGCCGGAACTCGCCCGGGTCGAGGACGTGCGGACCCCGGGCGGGCCGGCGCTGCGGCACTACCGCCCGTCCGAGGAGGAACGGCCACTGGTCGTCTTCGCACACGGTGGCGCCTGGGTGATGGGCGACCTGGACACCCACGACCGGACCTGCCGGCGCATCGCCGCGGCCTGCGACGTGGAGGTCCTGGCCGTGGACTACCGGCGGGCTCCCGAACACCCGTACCCGGCGGCCATCGACGACGTGGTCGACGTGATCCGCCGTACGAGGCCGGTGGCGGTGGTGGGTGACAGTTCGGGCGGCTACGTGGCGACGATGGCCTGCCTGCGGCTGCGGGACGAGGGCGGCCCGCTGCCCGCGCTGCAGGTCCTCATCTGCCCCAACACGGACCTGACGCTGTCCCGGCCGAGCATCGAGGAGAACAGCGCCGACCACGGGCCGGCGGCCGGCTTCCTCGCGTGGGCGGTCGAGCAGTGGGCGCCCGATCCGGCGGTGCGCGCCGCGGCGAGCCCGCTCTTCGTCCCCGACCTGTCCGGCATGCCGGACACGATCCTCGTGACCGCCGAGCATGACACGCTCCGCGACGAGGGCGACGCCTACGCGGACCGGCTGGCCGAGACGGGGGTCCGGACCGTGCACCGGCGAGAGCCCGGCCTGGAGCACGGCTTCATCCAGAACATGGACCTGACCTGTGATCGGGCGGCCGCCGCCGCGCAGCGGCTGTTCGCCGACATGGCCACCTCGATCCACGAAGGACCGGTGAACGTCTGACCTGCCGGAACACCCCGTGCTGATGGCCATCCAGAAGTGGTGGTAGGCGGTCGTGTCTTGTGAAGGTAGGCGGTCACGGAAGTGGCGGTGGTCGGACAGCGAACCTAGGTTGCGTGAATTCTCCTCCGCTTGACCCGGCTGGGAGTCTGCTGCCGGTGGGCCGCGACGGTGGTCGCGGTGCGGACGAATGCCGCGAGTGCGGATGCTCGGTGTCCTTGTGGCCAGGCGAGGATGAGGGCGGTGGGCTGGGCGTCGGTGACGGGTACGCAGGCCAGGTCGTCGCGGAGTTGGCCGCGTACGGATGCGGGTACCACGGCGACCGCGCGGCCAAGTGCGATGAGCTGCAGGAGTTGGCCGACGTCTCGTACGGACAGCCTGTTCGGGGTGTTGTGGGGATCGGCCGACCAGTGGGGCATTGTCTCGCCGGCCAGGTCGGCGAGACGTACGCTTGCCCGGTCGGCCAGGTGGTGGCTGCGGGGGAGGACGACGACCTGGTCTTCGGTCAGGAGTTCCTCGGTGTCGAGACCGGTCAGGTCGGTGTTCGAGCGGTGCAGCAGGCCGACGTCGGCGCGGCCGTCGCGGATCATCTGGGCGCGTTCGTGGGCCGAGCACAGGACGATGTCGACCGGGACCGCGTCCGGGTCGGTCTCGTAGGCGGCCAGGATGTCGGGCAGCAGGCCGCAGTCACCGCCGGATTTCATCACCAGGACCAGCCGTGAGGCGGGCCGTCCCGCGCGCTGGGCGCGTCGCACGGCAGCGTCGACCGCATCCAGGGCCCGGCGGCTTTCGGTGAGGAACACCTCGCCGGCCGGGGTGAGCGTGACCTTTCGGCTGGTGCGTTCCAGCAGGGGCACGCCCATCCGGCGTTCGAGCCGGCTGATGGCCCTGGACAGCGGCGGCTGCGCGATGCCGAGACGCTCGGCCGCCCGGCCGAAGTGCAGTTCTTCGGCGACCGCCACGAAGTACGCGAGTTCGCGGGTCTGCAGTCGATCCATACCGTGAGGGTATCGGCCGAGACTCAGCCGGGCATTGTCCTGCTGCGGCCTCCGGTGGTGAGGTCATCCCCATGACTGACGAGACGATCGCCCTGATCACGGGAGCGAACAGAGGAGTTGGGCGTGCCGTCGCCCGCCGGCTCGCGGATCGCGGCGCGACGGTCCTCATCGGCTCCAGGGACCTTGAACGCGGTGAGGAGGCTGCCGAGGCGCTCAGGTCCGGCGGCGGTGATGTACGCGCCCTCATGCTCGACGTCACTGACGCGGCGACGATCGAGTCGGCCGCCAGACAGATCGACGAACGCTTCGGTCGGCTCGACGTGCTGGTCAACAACGCCGGAATCTCCGGCAGCCCCGGACCGACGGAGCCGGCGACCGCCGACCTGAACCTGGTCAGGCGGGTGTTCGAGACCAACGTCTTCGGTGTGATCGCGGTGACCAACGCCATGCTGCCGCTGCTGTCGCGCTCGGCGGCGGCCCGCATCGTCAACGTGTCCAGCGGTATCGGGTCGCTCGCCTACATGACCGATCCGGATCACTACATGTCCCGGTTGGCGGGGCACGCGGCGTACCCACCCTCGAAGACGGCGCTCAACTCCTTGACCGTGCAGTACGCCAAGGACCTTCGGGAACAGGGCATCCTGATCAACGCCTGTACCCCTGGTCCCTGCGCGACGGACTTCACCCGAGACCTCGGCCTCCCCGTCACCCGCACGGCCGACGACGGCGCCGCGATCGTGGTGCGACTGGCCACCCTGGGCGCGGACGGCCCGACCGGAGGGTTCTTCGACGACGACGGCGTGGTGCCGTGGTGATCGCTCCGCCTACCTGCAGTTTTCGGTGTCCGCCAGCACCCCGGTCCGAGGTGGCGCTGAGCGCCGCCTCGGACCGGGGCACCACCGCATCGGCGGCCGTCCGCGCGGAGATCAGTGGTGCAGGCGGTCGAAGGTCACGGACCCGCCGTTGTTCTCGTCGTCGGTGCCCCAGAGCGCCTGTCCGCCGGGAAGGGCGACGATGGCCTCGACCTTGCGGTCGTCCTGCTTGGTGTACCGCCGCAGCGGCCGCAGGCTCTCCTTCAGACGGAGTACGGGCCGGAGCCGGCTCTTGATGGTCAGCCTGCCGGCCTGGTAAACGGCGGAGCTGAACGGGCCGTCGTTGTCGTTCGGGTCCGACGCCGACGACACGAGCACGGTCCCGTCGCGCAGGACCTTCAGGTCGCTGACGTGCCGCACCTCGTCCTCGTTCGGGAACGGCACCGCGAACCGCTCCGTGTCGGCCGTCGCGCCGAGGCCGAACCGCGTCCTTCCCGCGTCGGCGGGAGCCGTGCGGATCACGGCCTTCTGGTCGTTCTTTCCGCGCGTCGCCCACACGGCGAAGAGCCGGCCGACGGGACCCCGGTACAAGGCGAAGCCCTCGTAGTTGTCACCCGCCTGACGGTCCGGCAGGGGGACCGGCGTGCCGACGACGGTGGCCGTGCGCCCGGCGACGACGACGTGGTACGCCGTGCCCTCACTGGCCAGCGCGATGTAGTGGTTCGCGAGCCCGGGGACGGCGTCGAGCGCCTCGACGTCCTTCGGCAGTGGACCGTTCCAGCTCAGGGGCGTCGTGACCGGCGCCTTGCCGGGCCGGAGCCGTACGGTCTCGATCCGGGTCTCCCCGTCATTCTTGTTGTCGTGCACGATGACGACGTCGGCCCGGTCGTGGCGCACCGGCGCGCCCGCGACGAGGGCGATCCCGCTCACGCCGCCGGTCATGCCGGTGCCGACGCGCTGCCAACCCTGCCGGTCCGCGGCGTGCGCCGGCACGGAGACGGCGGCGAGGGCCCCGAAGGCCGCGGTCGACACGATGAGCTTGTTCATGATCATGATCGGGAGGTTAGGGCACCGGGTCCGCTTCGCCTCCGGGATCGGGGAAAGTCGTACCGCGAACTTCTGTTGAACTTCGTATGTCTGACGGAGGCCCGCCGATGGCGGTACGGAGCCCGGTAAGCGACGTGCGGGACCTCACCGCACTGCTGCGCACGGCCCCCGCGCGCGCCGGCCGTACCCGCGTCATCGCGATCGACGGGCGGTCCGGCTCCGGCAAGTCGACGCTCGCGGCACTGCTGCACCGGGACTCCGGCGCGCCCGTGGTGAGCCTGGAGGACCTCTACGGCGGCTGGGACGGTCTGGAGCACGGCGTCGACCTGCTGGTGTCGGAGGTCCTCCTCCCCCTGGCCGCCGGGCGCGTCGCGTACGTTCCGCGCTACGACTGGGTGAACGCGTGCTGGCGGACGCCGGCCGAACTCCCGCCGCCCGCGACGCTCATCGTGGAGGGCGTCGGAGCCGGGGCGCGTCGCGCCGCCGGTCACGCGAGCGTGCTGGTCTGGCTGGAGGTGGAGGAGCGGACCCGCCGGCGGCGGGCGCTCGACCGCGACGGTGACGTCTACGCGCCGCACTGGGAGCGCTGGGCGGCGCAGGAGGCCGCACTGCTCGCCCGCGAGAGAACGTGGGAACGCGCGGACATCATCCTGCGCACCGAGGACGGCGCCGTGCCCGAGCCGGACGCCGACGGGCCGGACGGTGGCGGGCCGGACGGTGGCGGGCCGGACGGCGGCGGGCCGGACGGCGGCGAGGCCGACGGCGAACGGCGGGTCAGCGGAAGCGGGTGACGAACCGGCGCTGCCAGGGTGTCTCGACGGCCCGCCTGGCGTAGTGCCGCCGGACGTAGGCGACGGCCTCCCCGACGGGTACCCCGTCCAGTACGGCGAGGCAGGCGAGTGCCGTGCCGGTGCGCCCCTGACCGCCGTGGCAGGCGATCTCGACGCGTTCGGTCTCGGCGCGGTTCCACGCTTCGCGCAGCGCGTCCGCGGCGTCGGCGCGGTCGGCGGGCAATCGGAAGTCCGGCCAGCGGACCCAGCGCGACTCCCATTCGACGGCCGGTGGTTCCCTGCCGAGGAGGTAGAGCGCGAAGGCGGGCCGGGGGCCGTCCGGCAGGGGGTGGCGCAGGCCCCGGCCGCGTACCAGCCGGCCTGACGGCAAGGGGAGGACGCCGGCGGCGGTCGGCTCCCACGTCTCGATCACGGGGCGAGGATAGCGGCGTCGGTCACCTACTTTGCGGTCTTTACTGATTTTCCTGATGAATGTCGGTTAACTCGTATTGATAAATCCGCTGCCGGGTGCCCTGACCAGGTAAGATCATCGCAGCGGATCGTTTTCCACAGATCAGTGAGAAACCGATGCGCGGCCGGGAGCTCGCGGGTAAGGATGGGGCCATGTCCTTTCCGTTAATGCCTGGATACGACTACATCAACGTGGTCGCGGACCTCGATCCGGTCACCGCGATGCGGGACCGGGACCTCGGGGATCGCATCCGGACCTTTACCAAGCTCCTCCCGGCAGGCGCGCCCGATTTCGGGTATGCCGTGCAGAAGGGCACCGAATGGCGCATCGGCTGCCTCGGCGCGGGCGATCCGGAGGGCGCCCGCTATTCCCTGGCAGCCTGTCTGCGCCGAGGAGCGCAGGACGAGGAGGATCCGGAGACGGCCCGCGCGATGCGCGCGGCGGCCGACCGGCTCGACCCGGAGGACGGCCGGCAGCTCCCCAAGGACGAGTGGGAGATCGGCGACCGCCGCTACCGGGTGATCAGGGTGGAGAAGTTCACCCTGATCGGTCAGCGGCTCATGGAGCCGCCGCGGCCCACCGACACCGACCCGCCGGACGACGTCCGGATGCTGGAGGACCACCTCATCGAGCCGCGGACGCCGGTGGGGCAGTGGGAGGCGCAGCTGCGGCTCAACCTCGTCGGCCACCTGCCCATCCCCGGCACCGTCCCCGAGACCGTGGAGATCGAGGCCCGGCACGCGATCCGCACCCATCCCGGCGTCGTGCTGCTCCCGCCCACCTTCACCGTGGTGGAGATCAAGGGCGACTCCTGGGACCCGCTGACCGGCGCGGACGGTCCCGGCCAGGCCCGCACTCACCTGGCGAAGTACTTCAGTGAGCTGCTGCCCCGGCTGTTGGAGTTCCAGGGCGAGCCCGCCGAGCCCGAGCAGATCGCCGAGTGGAACGCGGCCGCGGACCAGATCGAGGCGATGCGCGGTCCGGAGTTCCTGGTTCTGGGGCGTAGGTTCCGCATCGTCCGCGTCTCGCGGATGCTCCGCGTCGGCCGGGACGGTCCCGAGGGACCTCGCCCGTCGGACCAGGAGCGGTACGGCATGCAGGGCACCGAGTCCCGCTCCTGACCTGTCGCCTCCTCGCGCCTGGGCCACCCTCGCGGCCGCCCGTGCGCCGACCACCCGCGCTCCGGGCCGCTCGCCCTCCTGTCCGGGTCGCGCCGATTTAGTACGCCGTTTGGTGATCATTAAGATCCTCGGGTGATCATCAGACGACGGTCCGCGGCCGGCCTGCTGTGCATGCTGGCCGCTCTGGCGATGTTCGGCGCGCTCCCGGCCCGCGCCGCGACGGCCGAAGCCACGAAGGCCGAGGCCACAGAGCCGCCCAAGGTCGAGCTCGTCCTGGACGTCAGCGGCTCGATGCGAGCCCGGGACATCGACGGACGAAGCCGCATATCCGTGGCCCAGCAGTCCTTCGACGAAGTGGTCGACGCCCTGCCGGGTGAGACGCAACTCGGCATCCGGGTCCTCGGCTCGCGCTACCGCTTCCCCGGCAGCCCCAAGACCGTCGGATGCCGGGACACCGAGCAGATCAGCCCGGTCGCCCAGGTGAACAAGGTCGAGGCGAAGGCCGCGATCGCCACCCTGCGGCCCACCGGCTGGACCCCGATCGGGCTGGCCCTGCGCGCTGCGGCCAAGGACCTGGGCACCGGCGAGACGACCCGCCGGATCGTCCTCATCACCGACGGCGAGGACACCTGCGCGCCGCCCGACCCGTGCGACGTCGCCCGCGAGCTCGCCGCGCAGGGCACCCACCTCGTCATCGACACCCTGGGCCTGACCCTGGACGACAAGGTGCGGCGGCAGCTCACCTGCATCGCCGACGCCACCGGCGGCACGTACACCGCCGTCCAGCACCAGCAGCAGCTCACCAGCCGGCTCAACCAGCTCGTGCACCGGGCCGGCAGCACGTACCAGCGGACCCCGCAGCAGGTCACGGGCGGCGCGCAGTGCACGAACGCCCCGGTGCTGTCGCCCGGCGTGTACACCGACCGCGAGCGGTTCGGCGAGCACCGGTACTACCGGGTCCCCGTCACTCCGGGGCAGGAGCTGCGCGCCTCCGTGAGCGTCGCGCTCGACCGCAGGCTGAACCCCGACTACGGAGTGCTGCTCCGGGCGACGTCCCAGGACGGCCAGGAACTGGTCCGCGGCACGGACGCGGGC
Source organism: Actinoallomurus spadix (assembly GCF_024055725.1). Lineage (GTDB taxonomy): Bacteria > Actinomycetota > Actinomycetes > Streptosporangiales > Streptosporangiaceae > Actinoallomurus > Actinoallomurus spadix. Next base: position 131,916 of record NZ_JAMXMX010000020.1, read on the forward strand.
AGCGGGCGCACCGACGTCCTGTCCACCGGGCTGCGCTGGTCAGCCCAGGGCCCGGACGGCTCGCCGGAGCCGAGCGCGTCCGCGTCGGCGGGCACGACCGGGTCCGCCTCGGGCACCGTCTGCCTGATCGTGAGCAACTCGTTCGCCGCGCCGCCCGGCGTACGGACCACCCCCGGCATGCCGCTGGAGCTGACCGTCGACGTCGTGCCCTCCTCGCCGGCGCCGAACGGCCCGGACCTCGGCCGCGGCTGGCTGCTGCTCGTCGTGCTCGCCGTCTCCGGCCTGGTCGCCGGTCTCATCGTCGGCTGGCTCGCCCGCTGGCGGATCGCCATCTGGAAGGAGAACTGACCGTGCGCGTCACCAGGCTCCTGTCCCTCCCGATCGCGATCGGCATCCTCGCGCTGGCCACCGCGGGACCGGCCTTCGCCGGCGGTAAGTCGTCGCCCAAGCCGCGTACGACGATCGGCACCGCCGGGACGTCCTTCCTCACCGCCACCACCGTGAAGCCCGGCCAGTCCGCGCGGCTGTCCGCGTCGACCGGCGACTACCTGTACTGGTCGTTCGCCGCGGCGGCGGGACAGACCGACCGGATCGCGGTGACGGTCGGCCTGCCCACCGACTCGAACCGCCTCGGCACCGCGACCTGGAACATCGACGTCTTCGACGGGCTGCGCCGGCGTCAGGCGTGCACGGCCGGGCCGCAGACCGTCACCGCGCAGTCCGGCGCGGCCAAGGTCGAGCTTCAGTGCACGCTGCGGCGGATCCGCTCCTGGGCCGAGCCCTGGTCCAGTGATCCGCTGCCGGGCACCTACTACGTACGGCTGTCGGCGGTCGACCTGCCGGAGCAGGGCCTCGGCCTGCCGATGGACGTGCGGCTGCGGCTCAGCGCGAAGCACGGGAACGCCGAGCCGCAGGGCGCCCACTTGAAGGCCCCGCTGTCTCCCGCGGTCAACCCGGGCGCCACGCTGGCCCCGGACGCCGCGCCGTCGGTGGAGCCCTCGGCGGTCAGCTCCGCTCCGAAGCCGCTGCAACGCGCCGAGAGCTGGTTCTCCTGGCCGTCGACCCGCTGGTGGTGGACGATCGGGGGCGGCGTGCTGGCCGCCGTCGCGGGCGTCGCGGGGTACAGCCTGACCCGGCACCCCCACCGCTGGTTCTCCTGACCGTCCCGGCCCCGGCGCGGCCCCAGGCCGCGCCGGGGCCGCGAGGTGGCGGGTGCCACGCAGCGCCGCGGTGGGGTCCCGGCCGGCACCGCGTCTGGGCGGGCGTAACAGATTCGTCGAAATCCGCGAATCGGGCCCTACCAAAACGATCTTCTGGTTACGGTCATGATCATGGCAAAATCTCGGATATGGGGGCGGAGCGTCGTATGCCTCGCGGCCGCCGGCGCGCTGCTCGGGGCGGCCATCGCGCCGGCCCAGGCTGCGGTCAGGCCCAAGGGCGGCTCCGTTAGCGAGATCGCGAACAAGCTTCAGCAGACGATGGACGGCCTGCGGTTCCAGGACGTCCTCGACACCGACCCGGTCACCACGACCGCCGCAACCCGCACCCTGCGGGCGAACTCCGTCGACAAGGACGCGCAGACACCCAGGCAGCAGGCGCGGTTGCTGGCCGCCGCCGCGGACGCTCAGCCGATCTCCCAGCAGCCGCAGCTCGACGCGACCGTCATCGAGCTGGATCGGCACAACCGCCCGGTCTCGTCGGGCACGGTGCTGATGAGCCCGCAGTACCCGCACGGCAAGGTCATCCCGGTCGACCGAAACTTCCACACCAGCGACGTGCGCTGGCGGCAGTGGGACGACGCGGGCTGGTACACCAACCACGGCCAGGGCACGATCGACGTGGTCCCGGGCCGGGAGAACGCCTCGACCGACTTCATGCTGCCCTACCCGGCCTCGGTCCTGAAGCTGATGATCAACTTCGGGGTGCTGCGGCTGGTGGACAAGGGCGTCGTCAAGCTCGATGACACCTACGCCTACAACCCGACCAGCATCAGCTCCCTGTGCGGCGGCGCGAGCAGCGACACGATCCGCGACTACATCGACGCGTCGCTGACCTGGTCCTCCAACGCGGCCTCCTGCGCGCTGCTGAAGATGCTGTGGGACCACGACGCCGTCACCGACCTGAACCAGACCTTCCAGGACCTGGGCCTGGAGACCCTGCAGGTCAAGGAGACCAACCCGGCCAACGGCGGGCACTGGAGCAACCCGGTCACGATGAGCTCCCTGGACACCGCCAAGCTCCTCGCGCTCATCAACGGCGCCCCCGGCACGGTCTGGAAGGCGCCCAACGGGACGCGGGTCACCCGGAACGTCCTGAGCAGGTCTTCCCGGGAGTTCTTCAAGAAGGAGCTCGCCCAGCAGGGCATGAACGACGTGCTGTCGACGGTGAACTGGTGCGGCGCGGACTACCCCGCCCCCGGCATCCCGCAGCTCGTCCCGTCCCGCTGGATCGCCGCGGACGGCACCGTGACCGTCGACGGCGACGCCTACGGCCATGACGTACGGCCCTGCAACGCCAAGGCCGAGGTGACCTTCGCCCACAAGACCGGCCTGGTCTCCAACTCCGGCAGCGACGCCGGCATCGTCCGGTCCCTGCCCGGCAAGGCCGGCCGCAACTACATCATCGTGGTCTTCTCCAACCTGGGGAACCAGTACATCGACCCCAACCGCCCACCGACCGCACCCGGCGCCCACCCGGTCGCCTACACCGAGAAATACGCCCAGCTCGGACTCGCCATCGACCAGTACGAGGCCGCCAAGCACGGCAACCGCTGAGGTTCCGCCGAGGGTCTTCGTTCACCGGCGCCGCGAAGACCCTCGGCGGTCGCCACCGAGGATGAGCCCGCCCGGCGACCGGGTTCGCTGACATCCGATCGCCGGGCGGAGTCGTGAGGTCAGCGGCGCTTGCGCCCGCGCCGCCACAGCCACACGCCGGCCGCCACGCATACCGCGGCGGCGGCGTAGAGGACCTCGGGCCGCTCGCTCGCGGCCCGCGTCGCCTGCCGGCCGGTGCGCGCCACCGTCCGCCGCGCGGGCTCGGGCACGGCCTGGCCCACCTTGGCCACCGGCCCCGCCACCTGCTCCCGCACCTGCGGGGCCTTCTCCCGGACCGTCTGCGTCAGCGTCCCGATGGTCCCGGTGGCCTGCTCGCGCAGCTGGGGCGCCTTCTCGCGTACGGTCTGCGTGAGCGTCCCGAACGTGCCGGTCGCCTGCTCGCGCAGCTGCGGGGCCTTCTCGCGTACGGTCTGCGTCAGGGTGCCGAGCGTGTCGGTGGCCTGGTCCCGGAACTGGGTGGCCTTGCCCCGGACCCGCGCGGGCACGTTCGCCTTGGCCGCCAGCGCCTCGACCGTCTCGCCCAGCTCCTCCCGGGTCTGCTCGATCTCGGCCTTCAGCTCTTCCTGGTCACCGGCCTGGGCCTTGTTCTGTTTCGCGTTCTCCTCGGCGCCGTCCGCCGTAGGGGAGTCACTCATCACGCGTGCCTTTCCTTGAGATGGTCCTTGATCTCCTGAACATCCGTCTTCACGGATTCGGCGGTCTGCTGGGGTACGGGAGGCGTCGCCCGGCGCATCCGTGACCGCCCGGCGGCGGCCAGCAGCCCGGCGATCGCCAGCAGCGCCACGCCGACGATCAGGGCGGCGGCCCAGACCGGCAGCGCGACCGCGAGGCCCGCGACCACCGCGGCGACGAGAGTGCCGCCGCCGTAGAAGGCGACGGTACCGGCGCCGCCGAACAGCCCGGCGCCGCGTCCCGCCTCCTTGCCCTTCTCGGCCAGCTCCGCCTTCGCCAGCGCCAGCTCCTGATGGACCAGCTCACTGATCTGCCGTGCCGCCTTGCCGACGAGCTCTCCGGTCGAACCGTCGTGGCCAGTGGACGTATCGGACGGGTTCTGTGTGGAAGGGCGGACGCCGCTCGCCATACCTGCACCTTTTCTTCCGCGTTGAACCGTTCTTCGTTCCGGGTTGATGCGCAGGGGTACCCGGAGAGCAGCCGACCTAACACGAAGCGGAAGGGAAATACGGACATGACCCGCGATCGCGCAGAGCCGGACGGCGCAGGAACCGATCAAGCCGGTCTCAGCGCTTGAGGTAGACCCCGAGGAGCTGGCTCAGCAGCCTGCCGACGGCGGAGTCCCCGAGCCGCTTGGTGTGCAGCTTGAACGTCCACCCCTTGTCGGGGTCCCGTTCGATGCGGACGTCGGTCCGGAACGCCAGCAGCACGAGCGCGCCGACGCCGAGGGTGGCGGGGTCGAACCGCTCCCGCGTCCCGGACTCCGTGACGATGGCGATGGCCCGTGTTGCCCGCGGCGACCAGGTCGCCGAGGAGGCTGGCCCACGGGGCCCGCCACAGATGGAGCGGCGCGCAGCCGCTCCCGTACGCCCTTCTCCGACCGTCTCGGCTGGGCGCCGACCTGCGTGACGAGGGTGACGTTCCGTAGCGCGAGCGGGCGTCCGTCGACGTGGGCGAGCTCGAACGGGCGGAACGCCAGCGTTCGGGCCTCCACCGGCAGGACGATCCGTACCGTCGCGGGCGGCTCCCGGACCATGACCGCGCCGAGCGGGCCGAACACCTGCTCGCCCAGCCAGGTCCCGACCTCGGCGACGATCCGCGTCTCCTGCTCCAGCCGCCGGTCCGGCGCCGTGTGCCAGAGCAGGTAGGCCCGTAGATCGGTGAACGCCTCGTACCGCCAGTCCGCCTCGTCGAGGCGTACCTCGTGGTCGCCGAGGAACCGGCCGCCCGGACCGGTGAGCACCCACCGCCACCGCGCCGGACCGTCGAAGTCCGTGACCTCGCACCGGAGCTCTCCCACGACCACCTCCGCCGATCACCCGATTCGAGCGTACGTGCGGCGATGGCGGGATCGCCGTTGATCGAATGATTCGTGGGAGACGGTGCTCAAGACGCGATCTGGACCGGGGTGCCCAGCGGCAGCATCTTCGCCATCTTGGTGATCACGTCGTTGGCGACGCGGACGCAGCCGTGGCTGACGGAGGTGCCGAGCGACTTGGGCTCGTTCGTGCCGTGGATCCCGATGATCGGGTCCTGGCCGTTGAACTGGGTCAGCGTCGTGGAGTAGCCGTTGAGGCCGTAGGCGTACGGGCCGTACGCGCCCTCCGGGTTCGGCGCCTGCAGCAGTTCGGTGAGGTAGTACCGGCCGCCGGGGGTGGGGGTGTCGGCCTTGCCGATCGCGGCCGGGGTGTCGATCAGCACCTTCTTGCCCTGGTAGACCTTCACGCGGTGCTTGGACTGCAGGACCTGGACCCAGTAGCTCGTCTTGGCCGTGGTGACGTCCTCGGTGGAGATCCAGCCCTGGCTGCCGTTCGGCGGCGCCGGCAGCAGGACGTGCAGCCAGCCGGGCTGGGTGCCGATGACGAGGAAGACCCGCGTGACGCCGTCCGGGTTCGGGTTGCGCAGCCGCATGCTCGGCTCGGCGTCCCCCGGGTTCTGGTAGATCTGCACCGTCTTCGTACGCGCGGTGGCGATCGTCGCCGGGCCGTCGCCGAACTTCGCCGCCTCCGCGCCGGCCGCCGTGGAGTTCGTGCCCGCCGCCGGGGCCTTCTTGTCCGAGTGGTCGGAGCCGCCGCCACAGCCGGTCAGCGTGATGCCGAGGGCGACGCCGATCGTCGCGGCCGCCCAGCGGGGCCGCGATCCGGCCGTGATGATGGACATCGGTCTCGCTCCTTGGAGATCGCGGGTTGATGACAGGCGGACGGCCCGGGAACGCACCGTCCCGGGCCGCCTGTGAGCGTTCGTTCGCCGGCCGGTCGGGGAACACCGTCTGCGAGCGTCCGTCGTCCTCGGGATCGCGCCCTCCCGGGCCGACGGTCAGCGTGCGTACGTCAGCCGGTGAACTTCGGCTGCGCCTTGACCGGCTGCGCCGGGCGGGCCTCGCCGGTGGGGGCGGTGGTGGGGACCGGCGTCGCCGACTGCGGCTTGGTCGAGGGCTTGGTCGGCTTGGCGGTCGGCTTGTGGGCCGCCGGCTTCGACGGGGTCGGCTTGTGGGGCTTCTTCGGCGGGGTGGGCGCCGCGGTGCAGTGCTTCACGCCGAACGCGCCGTGCCGCTGCCAGACGGGCAGGTCACGGCGGTCGGGGCGGTACGCCACCACCATCACCTTCGACGCGTGGGTCGGCAGCGCGACGGCGCCGCCGGCGGGGACGGGCACCTTGCGGTCGCTGTGACCGCCCTTGTCGTCGCGCCAGGTCATGGGTACGGCACCCCACCGGTTGGGGTTGCTGACCATCCAGTTCGGCTGACCGTTCGCGCCGCACTTGGCCTCGAGCCGGAGTGCGGGGTCACGGTCGTTGCAGGCCCACGCGGGGGACGCGGCCAGGGTGGTGACGGCGAGAGCGCCCGCCGCACCGGCGAAAGTGAGAGTCGCCCTTTTCAGGCGCATGCAGTACCTCCAGCGAAGGGAAGTAGGTCTGAGAGCGCCGCGAGCCCGAGCGTCAGCGGCGCATGCGGCACACTATCGGGCAGATAACGCTCATGTCTCACTGTTCGCCTACTTCTTTGCCATTCATCACATTACTCCGCGCAATCATCATCTGCCGCCCTGTGATGACGTTGCTGTGCAGGTGCCGATGACCAGCGCGAATGAAGCAGTGAGCGATCGAAGGCCGTCTGACTGCTGGTTTTCTCGCGCTCGTCCGCTCAGTTCGATAGGTGCTTCAGGCCAATACCCGTGCAGCCCGTCGGCGCCGGCGGCGGCGCCTGCCCGGGCGGGGGAGTTCATGGGCCGAACCGGGCCCAGACGACCTTTCCTCTGTGCGGGGACGGCTGCCATCCGAGGCGTCCGTTCGTCAGTTCGTGAATCAGGAACAGTCCCCGGCCGCTCTCGTCGGCGTCCTCCGGATCGATGATCCGCGGCATCGTCGTGCTGTCGTGGTCCCAGACCCCGACCTCGATCAGTGGACGCCCTGGACGGGCGACCCATACGTTGATCAGGGTTCCCGGGTAGCGACGGGCCGCGTTCGTGGTCAGCTCCGTGAGGATGAGACGGCCGAGGTCCCGCAACTCCGTGAGCCCCCAGGCTTCGACGGCTTGGTCCATCAGGTGACGCACCAAGAAGACATTTTCCGGACAGGCGTGCATTTCCAGGGCGAACCGGTCCGGGGGCGTCCACTTCTCTGCCTGTAGGGCTGTCATTGCCGTGCCTCGTCTTTCGCTGGAGTGCCTCGCCGTTCGTGGTCAATTCCGGGGACTGGCTACATCGTGCATCAATGTGGATACTTACAGCGACAACTGCCTGCTCCGTTGCAGGCTCATTCACGACCACGCGCGATCCGGTTGTCGCCGGTGGCGAGGCGAAGGAGGAGTGGTCAATGACCGTTGGACGGGCTCCGATGCTGAAGGTATTCGGTGGCGAGACGCGGCGCTTCCGTACCGTGGCCGGCCTTTCCCAGGACCGCCTAGCCGAGAAAGTCCCGATTTCCGGCTCTCATATCGGAAAGATCGAGCGCGGGGAGACCCGCTGCGACAGGACCATCGCCGTCCGGCTCGACGAGATCCTCGACACGAGAGGCACGCTGCCCTCCCTCTGGGACGAGCTGGTCAAGAACGCCGCCTTCCCGGTCTGGTTCGACTGGCCGCCCGTCGAGGAGCAGGCGACCCTCCTCCGCTCCTACGAGAACCAGGTCGTCTACGGCCTGCTCCAGACCGAGGAGTACGCCTCCGCTCTCCTGTCCGGAGACGGGGAGGCGGTGGCGGCGCGCATCGGCCGCCAGCGGATCCTCACCCGCGAGACCCCGCCGCCGCCCCGGCTGGTCGTCCTGATGACCGAGTACGTCCTCTACCACGAGGTGGGGGATCGGGAGGTCATGCGGGGCCAGCTCGAGCACCTGCTCGACCTGCCGTCGGACCGCATCTCGGTCCACATCCTCCCCGGCCCGCTTCACCCATCGGGCACCGATGGCGCGTTCGCCATCGCTACCCTGCCGGATAGAAGTGAGTTGGCGTACATGGACACGGTGATCCGCGGACTTACCATCGACGATGTCGAGGACATTCAGGCATTGTCCGACGCATACGAGGCAATACGGTCGAGGGCCCTGCCCGTCGACGCGTCGAGGGACTTCATCCGCAGGGTGCTGGAGGAGCGATGGTCGTGAAGAGTGTCACCTGGCGCAAGAGCAGCCGCAGCGGCGGTAACGGCGGCAATTGCGTCGAGCTGGCCGTCATCGAGGGCGACACCGAGCAGGGCTGACCCCGTCGCGGTAAGGGGGGCTGGGTACACCCTGGTGAGGGGGTTCAGCAGGCTGGGAGCGGCCGCCGGGCGTCCCTAGCGTTGGCGGCATGAGAAATCCTGTGAACCGACGGGCGGTCGCCCTCGCGACCGCCGCCTGTGTCGCCCTTGCCGGGACCGTAGCGGCCCCCGCGTCCGCGATCGCGCGAACCCGCGCGAAGGCCGACCATCGCGGCACCCTGGCCGCCGCACCCGTACGCCTCGGCGTCCTCTCCGCCGACCAGACGCGTGCGGCGTTGGACGAGGCCGGGTTCGCGCAGGCCGGCGTCCGCTACGGCGTGGAGCTCGACCGCCTCGTCTACCGCACCGTGGACGCCGCAGGCCGGGCGACGACCGCCAGCGGTCTGATCGTGCTGCCGCGCAACCGTGATCGCAGTCCGCGCCTCGTGTCGTTCACCCACGGCACCGAGAGCTTCAAGAAGGACGCCCCGTCGATGGGCGAGGACACCTTCTCGCCCGCTCCGGCGCTGACGTTCGGCGCGGCGGGCTTCGCCGCCGTCGCCCCGGACTACCTCGGGCTGGGCGAGGGGCCGGGCACCCACCCGTGGATGGACGTCCCGTCGGAGACCACCGCGTCGCTGGACATGCTGCGTGCGGCCCGTGCGTTCATGGCGGGCCGGGGGCGGACGCCGCAGCGGCGCGTGCTGGTCACCGGATTCTCCCAGGGGGCGTCGGCGGCGCTCGGCCTGGCCCGGGCGCTGCAGGACGGCGCCGACCCCTGGTACCGGCTCGGCGCGGTGGCGCCGATCAGCGGCGCGTACGCCTTCCGTGACGCCGAGCTGCCGGCCGTCCTCGCGGGCCGGGAGATCCCGCCGAAGCTGGGCGTGGCCTACACGACGTACCTGCTCGTCTCGTGGAACCGCCTGCACCACCTGTACGACGCGCCGGGCGAGGTGTTCCAGGCACCGTACGCCGACAAGGTGGACCGGCTGTTCGACGGGACGACTCCGGGGCAGGAGATGCTCGCGGCGCTGCCCGGCAGCCTCGACGCCCTCCTCACCCCCCGCGGTCTCGACCTGCTGCGGCACCCGTCCGGGGCGTTCGCCCAGGCGCTGCGGGTGGCGGACGCGACCTGCACCGGCTGGGTGCCGAACGCTCCCGCCCGGCTGTACTACGCCACCGGGGACGAGCAGGCGGTCACCGCGAACACCGACCGCTGCCGGGCCGCGTTCCGCGCGAGCGGGGCCGACCTGCGGACGGTCGAGCTGGGTCCGATCGACTACCAGGGCTCGCGGCACCTCGGGTCGGCGGTGCGCGGCACCGTGGCGATCACCGACTGGTTCAGCAGGCTCCCTGCCTGATCGAGTGGGCTTGTCCCGGATCACGACGCGGGCCGCCGCGATCACCTCGTACGCGTGCAGCTACCCCCGGTGCACCGGACACGGCGAGCGCGGGTACCGGTGGGTGACGGGCGCGGGATCAGCCGTTGAGTTGATATTCCTCCTCGGGCCCGATGGTGATGATGGCGACGGAGACGCAGGCTTGTACGAGTTTGCCGTCTTGTTTGATGTAGGTGCAGATGCTGGAGGTGCGCCAGGGGCTGTTGGTTCGGGCGGGTGTTGTTTGGGGTTCGTGGTGGGTGTAGTGGTCGGGGTTCCAGGGGGTGGGGGT
>NZ_JAMXMX010000021.1 GCF_024055725.1 Actinoallomurus spadix
CCCCGTCGCCCTGGGCATCCAGAGCGACTCACTCCAGACAAAACGATCTTAGGGAACGCTGATGAAGGGAAACCTGGCCGCGCGGTTGGGCGGCTGGAGCGCCCGCCACAGGAAAACGGCGATCTTGGGGTGGGTGCTGTTCGTGGTCGCGGCCGTCCTCATCGGCGGAATGCTGGGGCAGGAGCGGCTCACCGACGGTGAGGAGGCCACCGGGGACTCCGGGCGGGCGGTCCGCATCCTCGAGGAGGCCGGCATCAAGAGCCCGGCCACGGAGATGGTGCTGATCCACAGCACGGCCCCTGACGGATTCCGCGCGGCGGTTCCGGACGTGACCCGCGCGATCCGGGGCACCGGGCGGGCGGCGACCGTACGGGAGCCCCTGGTGTCGCGGGATCACCGGGACGCACTGGTGCAGTTCGACATGGCCGGTGACCCCAAGACCGCGGCGGACCGGGTGGCGCCCGTGCAGGCGGCGGTGGCGCGGGCGGCGGCCGGTCATCGTGAGGTCCGGGTGGAGGAGTTCGGCGACGCGTCCGGTGAGCGCTGGTTCAACAAGACCCTGGGCAGGGACTTCTCCCGGGCGGAGCTGACCGCCGTGCCGCTCGCGCTGGGCATCCTGCTCGTCGCCTTCGGCGCGCTGCTCGCCGCCGTCGTACCGGTGGGGATCGCCCTCACGGCGTTCCTGGCGGCCAACGGGCTGCTCGCCGTCATCAGCCACGCCATGCACATGGACGGGTCGGCGAGCTCGGTGATGCTGCTGATGGGGCTCGCGGTCGGCGTCGACTACTGCCTGTTCTACCTGCGGCGGGAGCGCGAGGAACGGGCCGCCGGGCGGGACCGGGAGACCGCGCTGCGCATCGCCGCGGCGACGTCCGGCCGGTCGGTCCTGGTGTCCGGGCTGACGGTCATGGTGGCCATGGCGGGGATGTTCCTGTCCGGGATGGCGATCTTCGAAGGCTTCGCGGTCGCGACGATCCTCGTGGTGCTGATCGCGGTGATCGGCTCGGTGACGGTCCTGCCCGCGCTGCTGTCGCTGCTGGGCGACAAGGTGGAGTTCGGGCGGATCCCCCTCCTACGCCGCAGGCGGTCGACCGGGCGCTTCTGGAACGCCGTCCTGCGGCCGGTGCTGGCCCGCCCGGGCGTCTCCGCCGCGCTGGCCGGGGCGTTCCTGCTGGCGCTGGCCGCCCCGGCCCTCGGGATGCACACCGAGAAGCTCCGGATGGATCAGCAGCTGCCGAAGAACGCCTCCCTGATCACGACCTACCACCACATCAACGCGGCGTTCCCCGGCGGGCCCGACCCGGCCCTCGTCGTGGTCAAGGCGCCCGACGTCCGGGCGCCCCGCGTCCAGCAGGCCATCCAGACGCTGCGGGACGCCGCGCGGCGGGACGGGGAGTTCGGGCAGCCGGTCCGCGTCGAGGTCCACGCGGCGGCGAACGTCGCCACGATCAGCGTGCCGCTGACCGGCACCGGCTCGGACGCCACCTCACGGCACGCCCTCACCACCCTGCGGCAGCACCTGGTGCCCTCGGCGTTCCACGGGGTGGCGGAGGCGCGCGTCGGCGGCACCCTGGCCTCCTCCACCGACTGGAACGCCCGGCTGCGCGGCAGCATCGTGCCGGTCTTCGTGTTCGTGCTGGGCGTCACGTTCCTGCTGATGCTGATCTCGTTCCGTTCCGTGCCCATCGCCGCCACGGCCATCGCGCTCAACCTGCTGTCGGTCGGCGCGGCGTACGGGGTGATGGTCGCGATGTTCCAGCACGGGTGGGGTGCGGGTCTCGTCGGCACCCACGGTGTGGGGGCCATCGAGGCGTGGCTGCCGCTGTTCGTCTTCGTCGTCCTGTTCGGGCTGTCGATGGACTACCACGTCTTCGTGGTGTCGCGGATCCGCGAGGCGTACGACCGGGGAACCCCGACCACGGCGGCGGTGGCGCAGGGCATCCGGGCCACCGCGGGCGCCGTGACCAGCGCAGCGGTGATCATGGTGGCGGTGTTCGCGGTCTTCGGCACCCTGTCCATGCAGGACTTCAAGCAGATGGGCGTCGGACTCTCGATCGCCGTCCTGCTGGACGCCACGATCGTACGGGCGGTGCTGCTCCCGGCGGTGATGACGCTGCTCGGCGAGCGGAACTGGTACCTCCCCCGCGCGCTGTCCTGGCTCCCCGGCCTGTCCCACGGCGAGCCGCCGGCCGCCACGCCGACCGTGCCGCAGCCGGTGTACGTCCCGACGAAGGGCTGAGCGTCGCGGGACCCGGGACCTGACTCACCAAGGGAAGTCAGGTCCCGGGCTTTTTTGGATGGACGGAACGGTCGGCGGTTCAGCGGAACAGCGCGGCGTATCCGTTGAGCGCCGGCTGACCGCCCAGGTGCGCGTACAGAACGTTGGATCCGGCCTCGATCTCCCCGTTCGCCACCAGATCGACCATCCCGGCCATCGACTTGCCCTCGTACACCGGGTCGGTGATCATCCCCTCCAGCCGCGCGGCCAGCCGCATGGCCTCCAGCGTCCGCTCGTCGGGGATGCCGTACGTCCCGGCGTGGTAGCGCTCGTCGAGGACGATCTCGTCGTCGGAGACCTCCGTCCCGATCAGCTCCGCGGTGTTCCGGGCGATCCGGGCGATCTGCTCCCAGGTCTCCTTCGGCTTGGCGGAGCCGTCGATGCCGATGATCCGGCGGCCCTCGCCCGCGAATCCCGCGACCATCCCGGCCTGCGTGCTCCCGGTGACCGAGCAGACGATGATCGTGTCGAAGCGGACGCCGAGCTCCCGCTCCTGCTCCTCCACCTCGCGCGCCCAGTTCGCGAAGCCGAGGCCGCCGAGGCGGTGGTCCGACGCGCCCGCCGGGATGGCGTACGGCCGGTCGCCACGGGCACGGACGTCCTCCAGGGCCTGCTCCCAGCTCTGCTTGAACTCGATGCCGAACCCGGCCTCCACCAGGCGCACGTCCGCGCCGAGCAGGCGGGACAGCAGGATGTTGCCCACCCGGTCGTACACGGCGTCGGGCCAGTCGACCCAGCTCTCCTGCACCAGGACGCACTTCAGGCCCAGCCGGGCGGCCACGGCGGCGACCTGCCGGGTGTGGTTGGACTGCACGCCGCCGATCGACACGAGGGTGTCGCAGCCCTGGGCGAGCGCGTCCGCGGCGAGGTACTCCAGCTTGCGCGTCTTGTTGCCGCCGAACGCGAGGCCGGAGTTGCAGTCCTCGCGCTTGGCCCACAGCGTGACCCCGCCGCCGAGGTGCTCCGTCAGCCGGGGCAGCGGGTGCACGGGCGAGGGCCCGAACAGCAGGCGCTCGCGGGGGAAGTCGTCCAAAGTCGTCACGAGGTCTCCTCTTCCAGAAGGTCACCGAGCGTGGCCCATATCTCGGCGGTGGCGGCCACGGCCGCCTCGGTGTCACGCGCGGCGCACGCGTTGATCAGGCGGTCGTGCAGGGCGATGGACCGCCGGCCCGGGAGGGAGCCGAACCGCAGCCGCTCCAGCCGCCGGATCAGCGGCAGGTACCGCTCGATCGTCGCGGCCACCGCGCGGTTGCCCGCCGCGGCCACCGGGACGTCGTGCAGCTCGTCGTCGGCGGCCAGCGCCGCCGGGACGTCGCCTTCGTCGAGGGCGGCGGCGAAGCGCGCGTTCGCCGCGCGCATCGTCTCCAGATGCCGATCGGTCAGCACCGGCACCGCCGCCCGGACGGCGAGCTCGTGCATGGCGCGGACGACGGCGTACGCGTCACGGACGTCGCGGAGCACGAGCGGCGTGACCCGCGTGTAGGCGTGCGGCTTGGTCTCGACGAGCCCCTCGTCGGCGAGCCGCGCCAGCGCCTCGCGCACCGGTGTGCGCGACAGCCCGACCCGCTCGGCCAGCTCACCGTCGCGGATGATCTCGCCGGGCGCGAGGTCGCCCTCGACGATCGCGTCGCGGAGCATGCGGTACGCCTGGTCGCGCAGGAGGGCGCGGTCGAGGGGACGAAGCCGTTCGGTTGGCATGCAATATATTAGATATTGGATTGCTCAACGCGTCAACACGGTCTGTGTCATCTGCATCATCCCCCCGACATGGGCGTTCATAGGATCGCTTCATCACCGGAGCGTGTGCGCGTCAGCGGCGGGGGCCGGCATGCGCGCACGTCGTGCTCGCATGCCGCCACACGCCCGGTACGGTTGGCCCGTGCTGCCGAACGTCACCGCCACGCGCTACGTGACACCCCTCCGGGAGGGCGGTTCCCTCCCCGCCATCGTCGAGGCCGACGACCTGGGTACGTACGTCGTGAAGTTCCACGGCGCGGGACAGGGCCGCAAGGCCCTCATCGCGGAGATCATCGCCGGTGAGCTGGGCCGCCGCCTCGGCCTCCGGGTGCCGGACCTCGTCACCGTGGACATCGACCCGGTGATCGCCCGCCACGAGCCCGATCCCGACATCCAGGACCTGCTCAAGGCCAGCCCCGGCCGCAACCTCGGCGTCGACTACCTGCCGGGCTCCCTCGGCTTCGACCCGCTGGCCTGGACACCCGAAGCCGACTTCGCCGCCTCCGTGCTGTGGTTCGACGCGCTGATCGGAAACGTCGACCGCAGCTGGCGCAACCCTAACCTCCTGGTCTGGCACGGCGACGTCTGGCTGATCGACCACGGCGCCGGCCTGTATTTCCACCACGCCTGGGCCTCGGCGGACAAGCTGATCTCCCGGCCGTACGACGCGAGCGACCACGTCCTGGCGACCTTCGTCGACGACGCCGGCCTCGCCCGCGCCGCCCGCGACCTCGGTCCCAAGGTCACCGAGGACCTGCTGCGCGAGGTCGTGGCCCTCGTGCCTGAGGAGTGGCTGGCCGACGAGCCCGGCTTCGGCTCCCCTGCCGAGGTCGCCGCCGCTTACGTCGCGCACCTGCGGACCCGCGCGGCCACGCCGGAGATCTGGCTGCCCGAGGTCGGCGAGGCCCGGCCGGCGACACCCCGGGCCGAGCACCGCCCGTCGGCCCGACCGAAATGGCTGCAATGAAGATCTTCGAGTACGCCGTCCTGCGCGTGATCCCCCGCGTCGAACGCGGCGAGACCATGAACGTCGGAGTGATCCTCTACTGCCAGGCCCGGGACTTCCTCGGCTGCCGGACCCACGTCGACGACGTACGGCTCCGCGCGCTGGCCCCGGACCTCGACGTCGACGGGGTGCGCGCCGCGCTGGAGGCGGTCGACGGCGTCTGCTGCGGCGGGCCGCGCGCGGGTCAGGCCGCGGGTGAGTCCCTCGGTTCGCGGTTCCGCTGGCTCACCGCGCCGCGCAGCACCGTCGTGCAGCCCGGCCCGGTCCACTCGGGCCTCACCGCCGACCCGGCCGCCGAACTCGACCGCCTGCTCGACGTCCTCGTCCGCTGACCTCGCGGACCCGCGGAGAACTACGGCGAGGCCGCGCGCGGGTCCCGGAGGAACGTCGCGATCCCCCGCTGGAAGTCCTCGAACGCGACGGGAGGCCCGCCCGCCTGCGCCTTCGCCGCCGCCCACGCCGGTGAGAGCACGGCCCCGACCGCGTGCTTGGCGGCCCGGACCGCCGCGCTCGGATGGCGCGTGATGGCCAACACCAGCCTGCGGGTGGCCGTGGCCAGCTCCGCGTCCGGCACGCAACGGGTGGCGAGCCCCAGGCTCACGGCCTCGGCGGCGGGCACCAGGCGGCCCGTGTAGAGGAGTTCCCGCGCGACGCCGGGCCCGGCGAGCATGACCAGCCGAGCGGCGAACGCCGGGCTGACGAGGATGCCGAGCCGCGCGATCGGCATCCCGATCCGCGCGCTCTCCGCCATCACCTGCAGGTCACAGGCCAGGGCGAGCTGGCACCCGGCCCCGGCGGCGACACCCTCCACCTGCGCGATGACCGGGACGGGCAGATCCTCGATGGCGGTCAGCGCCGCCTCCATGGCGGCGAAGCTGTCCGCCACGTCCGTGACGTCCGCCTCGACCCACTCCCGCATGTCCGACCCGGAGCTGAACATGCCGCCCTGGCCGCGGACGACGACCACCCGCAGGTCGGCCTCGCGAGCGAGCCGCCGGAACGTCCGCTCGAGCTCGCGCCAGTCCGCGCTGTCCAGCGCGTTGCCACGCCGCCCGTCACCGACCGTGATCTCGGCGACCTCCACGTCCCGCTGCGACCTGATCTTCATGGGAAGCCCCCTCCTCGCCACGCCGTCACCTCATCGGCCGAAACCCGGGGACTCAGCAGCTATGGTTCCCAGACGTCGGTGCCGTCACCGCGGCCGCGTGGTCGGTAGCGTTCTCTGAGAGGCGGGGACGGGGAAGGCGGGGTCGCTCAGTCGAACAACTCGTCGACAGACCTCACGACAAGGGCTCGCTCCAGCCACTCCTCGAACTGCCGCGCATCCGTGCACGTCTCTATACGAGCACGGGCGCTGTCCGAGACCTCGATGCCCCGAGCGGACAAAACGATGAGAATGACACGAACTCGCCCTTCCGCTCGCCCTTCCGCTCGCCCTTCCGCTCGCCCCACCGTCTTGCCTCGACCGAAGTGCTCCTTCGCGAACGGGCTGTAGACAGGCCAGGTCTTCGGAGACACGAACTCCTCCGGGGAATTCGGCGGACAGGGTGGAGATGAGGATCAGTCGAAGACCTCGTCCAGGGACGTGGCCACGATGGCCCGGTCGGCCCATCTTTCGATCTCTCGCAGGTCCTTGGATGTACGGATCCGGTCCCGGATGTTCTCCGGGACATCGAACCCCCGAGCAGCCAGGATTCGCAGGAGCATGCGCACCCCTTCTTCCGCGCGTCCTTCTTCGCGTCCTTCTTCGCGTCCTTCTTCGCGCCCCTCCTCCTTGCCTCGGCCGAAGTGCTCCTTCGCGAACGGGCTGTAGACAGGCCAGGTCGTTGAGGACACGAGCTCCTCCAGAATCTTCTGGACGGCCTTCGAGGCCATCTTGTAGGTGTACTCATAGTATGACGCGGCGTGTTCGGGCTCCATCAGAGGGAGCGACTCGACGAATACTTCGACCACGGGCCTGCGCTGCTCACCGTGCATCATCACCGACATCGCGGCCAGCTCCGGGTGAGCCGCCGCCTCCTTCGGGTCGGTGATGACCGGTACGGCGTCCGGGCCGAGCACCAGAGCTTGAAACGTGTAGCCGGGTAGCCCGGTCTTGATCGGCTCGGTGTAGTAAGCCGCCGCGCCTGGATCCGGGCACACGCACAGCACCGTCACCGGCCGCTGCAAGTGCAGCCACAGCGTGGCGGCATATCGGGGCAACTGCCGGCGCTTGGACTCGGACTTGGCCTGCTGGACCTCGACGATGATCCCGTGCAGCGGATGCCGGGTAGGACCGACCGTGATCACGGTGTCGGGCCGGAAGTCCTTCGACGGACGGTCGTTGAAGTCATTGCTCGCGACCTCCGCCGACCCCGCCTCGGGCACACTGATGCCCATCAGGTCGCGCAGCACCTCCACGGCGAACTCCGGCCGGTTACGGAACAACTCGTTGATCGTGTCATGCAGAGGGGATGGCATGCACGCAAAGTTATCGCATGATCACTTTGAGTGAGTGTCGCTTCGAACAAAGAATTGAACGACGGGCCGGTCATCGTGGCGGCGAACTAGGACAAAACAGGAACGAACTAGAACATCACGGACATGAAGGTGTCGACGTCGCGGAAGCCGACGCGGTGGTAGGTGGCGCGGGCCGGGGCGTTGAAGTCGTTGACGTACAGCGTCACCGCCGGCGCGATGCTGCGCAGGGCCTCGGTGACGACGGCGGCCATGCCGTGCACGGCGTACCGCCGGCCGCGCAGGTCCGGGTGGACCCACACGCCCTGGACCTGGCAGGCGTACGGCGTGACGGCGCCGATCTCGGCCTTGAACACCACGCGGCCGTCCTCGATGCGGGCGAAGGCCCGCCGGGAGCGGATGAGCTCGGCGACGCGGGCGCGGTACAGCACTCCCCCGTCGCCCGCCTGCGGTGAGACGCCGACCTCCTCGGTGAACATCGCCACGCAGGCCGGGTAGAGGATGTCGAAGTCGTTCATGGTGACGCGGCGGACGGCCGGGTCGGGCTCGACGGGCGGCGGCGACACCGTCGACATGACCGGCTGGACGGCCCGGATGGCGCGGGGCGGTCCCCAGAAGGGGCGCAGGGCGTTCCACATCTCGGTCACCGCGGGCACCGGGCCGACGATCGACGAGCAGCGGCGTCCCTGCGAGCGTGCCCGGTCCGCGAAGGACCGCGCGGCCTCGCGGTCGGCGGCGACCGGCACGAGGTTCG
This sequence comes from Actinoallomurus spadix, assembly GCF_024055725.1. GTDB lineage: Bacteria > Actinomycetota > Actinomycetes > Streptosporangiales > Streptosporangiaceae > Actinoallomurus > Actinoallomurus spadix. The sequence goes on from NZ_JAMXMX010000021.1 coordinate 8,233, forward strand.
CGCCGGAGTAGCAGAGGGAGACCAGTCGGCCGCCGCGGTGGAACCCCCACAGCTCGGCGCCGAGGCGGCCCGGGTCGACGCCGGCGGCGTGCACCCGGGAGCCGACGAAGACGTTCGACACCGGGTCGGCGTCGAGGATCTCCAGGACCGCGTGACGGTGGCGGTCGTCCAAGAGGCGCACCGGAGACGTGCGCAGCATCGGACTCACGTTCTCTCCCGGGCGGGTGATCCGGCGCGTGGGGAGGCGGACCGCCGCGTCGACACGTTCGCTCCGCTCACCTTGTAAGGGTACGGGAGGAACGCGGCAAGATCGGTAATCAGGTGCGGCATGCCGCGCTCCGGCTTCATCCGGCGGTCCGGGGGGACGCTAAGGACCCCCGGCCGGAGCCGGGGGTCCTCACGAGCGGGTCCCGGTCAACGGGCCCGCGGGTCACCGCGCCGTGGCGTCACGGACGGCCGAAGATCGGCCGGGCGGGCACCTTCGGGGCGATCGACCGGGCCGCCACGGCGGCGCTGGACGGGACGGGGTCCGGAAGCGCCTTGCAGGTCGCGTCCGGGCCGGTGCCCGGCTTGTTCTTCGGCAGCGTGCCGTTGCTCAGGTAGGCCGCGACCTTGTCGTCGAGACAGGCGTTGCCGCCCAGCGTGTTGGCGTGGGTCTTGCCGCCGATCTCGGCGACCAGGCGGGACGGCAGGACCTTGTGCATCTCCACGCCGCCGGCGTACGGCGTCGCGGCGTCCAGCGTGGACTGGACCAGCAGCGCCGTGGACATGCCCTTGGCCTTGATCTTCAAGGCCGGGCCGCCCTGGAACGGCCAGTACGCGATCGGCGCGTTGAACCAGACGTTGGACCAGGTGTCGAAGTGGTTGCCCTGTCTGTAAAGCCTGGCCGCGTCGGCGTGCCACGTGCTCCAGGAGCGGGGCCACCGGGCGTCCGCGGCCTGGACGGCGTTGTAGACCGCGAAGCCGTTGTCGTCGGGCGACCGGATGACGTCGTAGAGGGTGACGAGCGAGTCCGCGTCGCCCTTGGTGGCGTACGCCGAGAGGGCGTCGGCGATCGGCGCGTACAAGCCGACGCTGTATCCGGCGTTGAGGACGGTGTCGTCCACCTCGTCACCGCCGAGCTTGCCACCGATCGGCTTGGCGAACGCGGCGGACCGGATGCTGTAGTACTTCCTCTCCACGGCGGCCTCGGTCTTGCCGAGGTGGTAGCGGGAGTTGTACTTGGCGATCCAGCCGAAGAAGAGCTTGATGTTCCGCTCGAACGCCTTCTCCTGCGACAACTGCCCCTTGTACCAGACCTCGCGGACGTCGACGTTGCCGTCGAGGACCATCCGGTTCACGCGCTTGGGGAAGAGCGTGCCGTACGTCGCGCCGAGATAGGTGCCGTACGAGAAGCCGTAGTAGCTGATCTTCTTCTGCCCGAGCGCGGCGCGGATCCCGTCGATGTCCCGGGCTGTGTCGGTGGTGCGCAGGTGCGGCAGCAGCCAGCCGAACTTCTTGGCGCAGGCCTGGGCGTACGCCTTGGACCGGGCTTTCCACTTTCCCTCGGCCTTGGCCGAGTGCGGGACGTAGTCCGGGCGGATCGGGTCGGAGTAGTGCGGGTCGCACGTCAGCGCGGGCCGGCTCGAACCGACGCCGCGCGGGTCGAACCCGATGATGTCGTACTGGGCCGGGATCTCCTTGTGGCCGACGCTGGTGAACATGTTCGCGAGGCCACCGGAGAGGTACAGGCCGCTGCCGCCGGGACCGCCGGGGTTGGCGAGCAGTACGCCCTTGTAGTGCTTGGTGTCGGTGTGCTTGAGGCGCGACACCGCGATCGAGATCTTCTTGCCGTTCGGGTGCCGGTAGTCCAGGGGCACCGGCAACCAGCCGCACTCGGCCTTGCCGGGGTTCGCCTCGCCGGTCGGGCACTTGCCCCAGGCGATCTTCGCGGCCGCCTGGGGCGCCTCCGTCTCCGCCTGCGCCGCCACGGTCACCGCCGCGCCGGACAGTCCGACGCCTGCCGCGGCGGCGATGACAACAAGTTTCTTCACATGACCCCCTTGCGTGCGGGCGCAGTAGAAGCCCGCACTGGTAGCAATGTGAAGAATTCTGTCGACCGAGAGAAAAGGGACAGATGAGACTTCTGTAAACGTTACTCAATCGTGATGTTCAACTGGTTGCGGTCGCCACCGAGGGCTGGCGACGCAGCGAAAAGCGGGTCTTCGCCCGAACCACGGCCCCGGCGGCCATGGCCGCCGGGGAACCGCCGCCGACAGGTTCTAAGGACGGCCGAGCACCGGCGGGAACCGGTCCGCGGTCAGCGCGCGGACTCCGGCCGCGACCGGCGGCACGGGCTCGGGCAGGCGGGCACAGTGCGACCGGTCCGCCGGCAGGGCGCCGGTCGCGAGGAAGGCGTCGAACTTCTCGTCGACGCACGCGTTGCCGCGCTGCACGATCCCGTGCGTACGCCCGCCGTCCTCGATCACCAGGCGCGAGCCCGCGAGCCGCCGGTGCATCTCGACCCCGCCGGCGTACGGCGTCGCGGCGTCGTTGGTCGCCTGGAAGAGCAGCACGGGAGGCAGGCCGCGCGTACGGCCGACGTCGACCGGTCGTCCGGCCCTGACCGGCCAGAACGCGCACGGCGCGTTGTACCAGGCGTTGGCCCACGTCTCGAACCGGAAGCCCGCGGCGTAGAGCCGCCCGTTGTCCCGGTGCCAGCGCGCCCAGTCCCTCGGCCACCGCACGTCGGTGCACTGCACCGCGTTGTAGACGGCGTACCCGTTGTCGTCGGTGGTGGCGCCGAACCGGTTGTAGGCGTCGACCAGCGGCGCGGGGTCACCGGCCCGGTAACGGGCGAGCGCGTTCGCCAGGAGCGGCCAGTACCCTCCCAGGTCGATGTAGCCGGCGACGAGGTAGGTGTCGTCGAACTCGTCGGCGCCCACGACACCGCCCGCCGGGGCGGCCGTCAGGCTCTCGCGGGTCGCGTAGAAGACGTCCCGTACGGCCTGTTCGGTCGCGCCCAGGTGGTACACCGCGTCGTACCTGGCGATCCAGGCGAACAGCGCGTTGATGTTGCCCTCGAACGCCCGGTCCTGGTCGAGGTTGTCGGCGTACCAGACGCCGCTCGGCCGGACGCTGCTGTCCAGGACCATGCGCCGGACCCGGCCCGGGAACAGCGTGGCGTACACCGCGCCGAGGTACGTGCCGTACGAGGCGCCGTAGTAGTTGATCTGCTTTTCGCCCAGGGCCGCGCGGATGGCGTCCATGTCCCGCACGGCGTCGGCGGTCGTCAGATGGGACAGCAGCGAACCGTACTTGCGCCCGCACGCCTGGGCGTAGGCCGCGGACCGGCCGAGCCAGGCGGACTCCAGCGACGGGGTACGCGGCACGTAGTCGGGGCGTACGGGCTTGAAGTGGCCCGGGTCGCAGCTGAGCGACGGGCTGCTGCCGCCGACCCCGCGCGGGTCGAAGCCGATGACGTCGTAGGCGGCCCGCAGCCCGGCTGGGAGGTGGTCCGCGATGCGCAGCGCGAAGTCGCGGCCGGTGCCGCCGGGTCCGCCGGGGTTGACCAGGAGCACCCCCTGGTAGCCGGTCGTCCCCGTGTGCCGGGCGCGGGACAGCGCCAGGGTGAGCTGCGCGCCGCGCGGAGCGGCGCGGTCGAGCGGCACGCGGAGGGTGGCGCAGTCCAGTCCGCCGAGGTTCTCCTCGGCGCACGGCGACCAGGCCGGTCCGGCGGCGGGCCCGGCGGGCCGCGCCTGCGCCATGATCGGTGCGGCGCTCAGCGTGATCGACCCGGCGATGGCCGTCGTGATGGCGAGCTTGTTCACGTAACCCCTTTCCCACGGGGAGCCCACGACTGCGCTCCCCGTCGCGCGTACGCACGATGGTGGTGATCCGGAGCGCGGCCGGGAGGGGCACGGCGAAGACCGGCCGTGACCGGCCGGGTTCGGGCGCCGCCGCGAACTGCGAGAGCCCCCGGCCGAGGCGGCCGGGGGCTCTCGCGACTCTACTCAGTGATCACTATTTGAGGATCGCCGCCGCGTCGGCCGTCGCCGAACCCGCCTTCGCGGTCGCGCCCGGCGCCGGCAGGGCCGGGGCCTGGCAACGGGCGTCGGCGCCGGGCCGGTCCGGGGGCAGCGCGCCCCAGCCCAGGTAGGCGGAGACGAGCGTGTTGGCGCAGGTGTCGCCGTTCGGGGTCAGCGCCACGCCGTGGTTGATGCCGCCGTTCTCCACCAGCAGGCGGGAGTTCGGGAAGCGCTTGTGCACCTCGACCGCGCCAGGGTACGGCGTGGCCGCGTCCTCGGTGGCCTGGACGAGGAGGATCGGGGGCAGCCCCTTCTTGCCCTGGATCTTCACGGGGGTGCCGCCGGGCACGGGCCAGTACGCGCACGGGGCGTTGTACCAGACGTTGCCCCAGGTCAGGAACTCGTTGCCCTGCCGGTACAGCTTCCAGTTGTCGTGCTCCCACTTCGCCCAGTTCGTCGGCCACTGCCGGTCGACGCACTGCACGGCCTCGTAGACGGCGTAGTTGTTCTGGGTGAGGAAGTCGTCGGCGGGGAAGCCGCCCCACTGGTCGAGCAGCGGCTGCGGGTCGTGCTTGACGAAGTAGTCCGACAGCGCCTGGGCGTGGTCGACCCAGGTGTAGTCGCGGTAGGCGTCGGCCTGGACGGTGTCGTCCAGTTCGTCGGGGCCGAGCTGCCCGTTGACCGGGCTCTTCGCGAGCGCCGCGCGGATCTTGTAGTAGTTCGCCTTGACCGCGTCGTGCGTTGCGCCGAGGTGGTAGACCGCGTCGTACCGGGCGATCCAGGTCAGGAAGGTCTCGAAGCGCTTCTGGAAGGCCACGTCCTGGTCGAGGTTGTCGTCGTACCAGACGCCGCTGGGCCGCACGACGCTGTCGAGGACCATGCGGCGCACGCGGGTCGGGAACAGCGTCGCGTAGACCGATCCGAGGTACGTCCCGTACGAGTACCCGTAGTAGCTGATCTTGTGCTGGCCGAGCGCCTGGCGGATCGCGTCCATGTCGCGCGCCCAGTCGGCGGAGGTCAGGTGCTTCAGCGCGGAGCCGTACCGCCGGCCGCAGTCCCGGGCGTACTTCTTCGCCTTCGCCCGCCAGGCCAGTTCCTCGGCCTTGGAGGCGGGCGTGTAGTCGGGCCGGGCCTTGCCGGGCGCCTGGTACGACGGGTCGCAGATGATGCCCTTGCCGCTGCCGTCGATGGAGCTCGCGCCGACGGCGCGCGGGTCGAAACCGATCTAGTCGTACGTCGCGCCGACCGACGTCGGCAGGCCGTAGGTGCCCTTGGCGAACCGGGTGGGCAGGTCGCGCCCGTGCCCGCCGGGGCCGCCCCGGTTCAGCAGGACGACGCCCTGGTAGTGCTGGATGTCGGTCGCCTTCGCGCGGGTCAGCGCCAGCGTGATCTGGCGGCCGTGCGGATGGGCGTGGTCGAGCGGGACCTTCAGGGTGCCGCACTCCAGGCCCTGCAGCCGTGTGCCCTCGATCGGGTCGTTGTCCGGGCACGGCGTCCAGGCGATCCCGGCGGCCACGGCCTGGGCGGACTCTCCGGCCGGGGCGGGCGCGCGGCCGGCGGCCCCCGCCGGGGCGTGCGTCGGCGCGGCCGTACGGCCGGCGGCTCCCGCCGGTCCGGCGCCGGTGAGGGCCAGGCCGACCGCGGCCGTGACCACTACGAGTTTCCTCACTTGTCCCCTCCTCCGCGCGACTCCCCACTGAGCCCCGCAATTCGGTGGATGCCGGGGCATTGTGCGCGGGCGACGGGTGGGGTGATCAAGAGTCAGGAAACGAGGATGCCGAATCGTGACAAATACAGAAATATCCGCCAAAGCGGCGGACTAGGCGTTTCGTAGTCGGCCCGGAAAAGGTGACAGCCCTCCCGGAGCGATTCCGGAAGGGCCGTAAAAGACCTTTGTCAATCGTGTCAGGAGACGGTGACGGCGGCGCCGGGACCGTCACCGGTCACGTCGACGCCCATCTCCTCGGCGATCCGGACGGCCTCCTCGATCAGGGTCTCCACGATCTGCGACTCGGGCACCGTCTTGACGACCTCGCCCTTCACGAAGATCTGCCCCTTGCCGTTCCCGGACGCCACGCCCAGGTCGGCCTCGCGCGCCTCGCCCGGGCCGTTCACGACGCAGCCCATGACCGCGACCCGCAGCGGGACCGGGAAGTCCTTGAGCGCCGCGGTGACCTCGTCCGCCAGCGAGTAGACGTCCACCTGCGCGCGGCCGCAGGACGGGCAGGAGACGATCTCCAGGCCCCGCTCGCGGAGGTTCAGCGACTCCAGGATCTGGATGCCGACCTTGACCTCCTCGACCGGAGGCGCCGACAGCGACACCCGGATGGTGTCCCCGATGCCCTCGGCCAGCAGCGCGCCGAACGCGACCGCCGACTTGATCGTGCCCTGGAACGCCGGGCCCGCCTCGGTGACGCCGAGGTGCAGCGGGTAGTCACAGCGGGCCGCGAGCTGCCGGTACGCGTTGATCATCACGACCGGGTCGTTGTGCTTGACCGAGATCTTGATGTCGCGGAAGTCGTGCTCCTCGAACAGGGAGCACTCCCACAGCGCCGACTCGACCAGCGCCTCGGCGGTCGCCTTGCCGTACTTCTCGAGCAGGCGCTTGTCGAGCGAACCGGCGTTCACGCCGATGCGGATGGGAACGCCCGCGTCCTTGGCGGCCCGGGCGATCTCACCGACCTTGTCGTCGAACTTCTTGATGTTGCCCGGATTCACGCGCACCGCCGCGCAGCCCGCGTCGATCGCCGCGAAGACGTACTTGGGCTGGAAGTGAATGTCGGCGATGACCGGGATCTGCGACTTACGGGCGATCGCGGGCAGCGCGTCGGCGTCGTCCTGGGACGGCACCGCGACGCGGACGATCTGGCAGCCCGAGGCGGTCAGCTCGGCGATCTGCTGCAGCGTCGCGTTGACGTCGGCGGTGAGGGTGGTCGTCATCGACTGCACCGACACCGGCGCGTCGCCGCCGACCGGCACGTCGCCGACCATGATCTGCCGCGACTTGCGACGCGGAGCGAGCGGCCTCGGTTTGGCCTGCGGAATTCCAAGATCGACGGTCATCGGACACGCGGCGTGGAGCTCACACTCCGTGCGCCGCGCCCTCCTTCCAGTGGGTGCTCGGCAGTGGTTCCAAGATTAGGCAACCGGCGGGGGTGCTGCACACGCGAGGGCTCACTGGGGCAACTTGAGCGGATTGACCAGGTCGGCGAGGAGCAGCAGGACACCCAGCCCGACCAGCAGGACGACGAAGGCGTACGTCACGGGCATCAGTTTGGTGAGGTCGACCGGGCCCGGGTCGGGCCGGCCGCGCACGCGGAAGACCCACGCCTTGATCCGTTCGTAGCAGACCACGGCCAGGTGACCGCCGTCCAGCGGCAGCAGCGGGATCAGGTTCAGCAGGCCGACGAAGAGGTTGAGCGACGAGACGAGCAGCAGGAACATGCCCAGTTTCGCACGCCAGCTCTCGCCGGAGGAGAACACCTGTCCCGAGGCCTCGGCTCCGCCCACGACACTGCCGGCCTGGCCACCGGGCGTGCCGGCGCGCTCGCGGGAGAACAACTTGGGGATCGCCTTCGGGATGTCGACGACGATCTTGCCGATCGCGACCGTCATCTGGCCCGTGAAGCGGCCCGCGAACCGCACCGCCGCGACCGGGCCGAGCGTGCGGATCCGCGCCGCCGGCTCGACCCCGAGGTAGCCGTGGCCGTCCAGCCGCCCGATCCGGGCCGTCACCGTACGCCGGGCGCCGTGGCGTTCGACGACCACCGGCACGGCGCCGCCCGGCGCGGCCCGCTGGATCAGGCCGGACAGGCCGTTCCAGTCGCGGACCGGCGTCCCGGCGAAGGACACGACGCGGTCGCGCGGCCGCAGGCCCGCCGCCGAGGCGGGCGAGACCGGGTCGCGGGCCGTGCAGGCCGCGCCGCTCACCGGCACGCACGGCGAGACCCGGCGGACGACGGTGGTGGCGTTCCCGCCATCCGGGACGCCCACCGCCGCCGCGAGGACGACCAGCAGGAGGAACGCCAGGATGATGTTGACCACGACGCCCGCCACGATCACGATCACCCGCCGCGGCGCCGGCTGCCGGTAGAAGGCGCGCGCCTCGTCGGCCGGGTCGATCTCCTCCAGGGGCGTGTAGCCGACGATCTTCACGAAGCCGCCGAGCGGGATGGCCTTGATCCCGTACTCGGTCTCGCCCCGCCGCCGCGACCACAGGGTCGACCCGAACCCGACGAAGAACTGCGTCGCCTTCATGCCGAAGCGCTTGGCCGTGAGGAAGTGTCCCGCCTCGTGCAGCACCACCGAGAGGAGCAGCGCGAGGACGAAGGCCAGCACTCCGAGCAGATAGGTCAACCAGACGTCAGCTCCCGTGCTCGGGTCCGCGCCCATCGATCGGCGGCGAGCACGTCGTCCACGGTGAGCCCGCCGCCCGAATCCTCACTGATCATGGGGCCCGGAGCGGTCATGTGCTCGGACACTACCCGCGCGACCGTGTCGACAATCGCCGGAAAGGCCAGCCTTCCGGCGAGGAAGGCGGCGACGCACTCCTCGTTCGCGCCGTTGTAGACGGCCGGGGCGGTGCCCCCCGCCGAACCGACCTCCCGCGCCAGGCGCACGGCGGGGAACGCCTCGTCGTCGAGCGGGAAGAACTCCCACGTCTGCGCCCGCGTCCAGTCGATCGCGGGCGCCACGTCGGGCAGCCGGTCGGGCCACGCCAGGCCCAGGGCGATCGCCAGGCGCATGTCCGGCGGGCTCGCCTTGGCGAGCGTCGCCCCGTCGACGAACTCCACCATCGAGTGCACGATCGACTGCGGGTGGACCACCACCTCGATCCGGTCGAACGGCACGTCGAACAACAGGTGCGCCTCGATGACCTCCAGGCCCTTGTTGACGAGCGTCGCGGAGTTGACGGTGATCAGCGGGCCCATGGCCCAGGTCGGGTGGGCGAGCGCCTGCTCGGGGGTCACGTCGGCCAGCTCGGCGCGGGTCCGGCCGCGGAACGGGCCGCCGCTCGCGGTGACGACCAGGCGGCGCAGCTCGCCGCGGGTGCCACCACGCATGCACTGGGCGAGCGCGGAGTGCTCGGAGTCGACGGGCACGATCTGCCCCGGCTTCGCCCGGCGCTTGACGAGCGGGCCGCCGATGATGAGCGACTCCTTGTTCGCCAGCGCGAGGGTACGCCCGGCGTCGAGCGCCGCGAGGGTCGGCCGCAGGCCGGCCGCGCCGTCCACGCCGTTGAGCACGACGTCGCACGGCCAGGCGGCGACCTCGGCGATCGTGCCCGGCCCGGCGAGGAGCTTGGGCAGGCGGTACTCCCCCGCGGAGTAACCCCGTTTCTGCGCCTCGGCGTACAGCGCCAGCTGCAGGTCCTCGGCCACCGATCCCCGGGCGACGGCGACCACCTCGGGCCGCAGGTCGAGGACCTGGTGGGCGAGCAGGTCGACCCGGCCACCGCCGGCGGCCAGCCCGGCCACGCGGAAGCGGTCGGGGTTACGGCGGATGACGTCGATGGCCTGGGTGCCGATCGATCCGGTCGAACCGAGGATCACGACGTCTCGGCGGACGGCTGCGGACGGGCTTTCGTCGGGCATCACGCCCCCCATTGTCCCCCGTCCCCCGAGGCCGGCAGGCGGTCCCCACCGCAAACCGGGACGTGCCGTGGAATGTAGTGATTCCTGTGCGTAGTCAACTGAACACGCTTCGCGCTAAGGTTCCGGCCACCGTCTCACGATCGCGGCCGCGTCCCCCATGGCGGCCGCAGAAAGGCCCCAGGGTCATGACGAAGTCCCCCCGCCTCGCGGCCGTGTCCGTGCTGACCGGCGCGCTCCTGTCCGTCTCCCCGATGACGCCGTCTCAGGCCGGCGCGGCGCGCCCCGCCGGCGGAGCGGCCGGCCCGCGCGCGTCCGACGCCGCCCCCTCGGACGCCGCCCCCGGCCGCATGCTCCCCGACGGGCCCACCGGCCACGTGCGGCGGGCACCCCTTCCGGACCTGGACACCGGACGCCCGCGCCCGGCACCCGTCCCGGACCTGGGCACCACCGGCCCGGCGGTCCACCCGATGGCGGCCTCCCGCACGGACCGGGAGCGGCTCCTGCGGTGGTGGACGCCCGCCCGCATGCGCCGGGCCCACCCGCTGGACACCCTGATCGCGCCGGCGGCCGCGCGCCGGCCCGTCCCCGGCGGGCGCCCCGCCGGGACGCCGGCATCGGCGCCGTCCACCGGCGCGGCCTGGACCTCCGGCGGCAGGGTCACCCAGACCACCGGGCGCGTCTTCTTCACCTACTCCGGGCGCCCCGCGTCCTGCTCGGGTAACGCGGTGGCCGGCGCCAACCAGAGCACGGTGATCACCGCGGGGCACTGCGTCCGGCTCGACGGCGCCTGGCACACCGACTGGGTGTTCGTCCCCGGCTACCACGACGGCCAGGCGCCGTACGGCAAGTGGACGGCCGCGCGCACGCTCACCACCCCCCAGTGGGAGGCCCACGAGGACCTCGACTACGACGTGGGCGCCGCGACCGTCGATCTCCTGGGCGGCCGGACGCTGACGAGCGTCGTCGGCGGTCAGGGCATCGCCTTCAACCAGCCGCGGCACCGGCGGATGTACGCCTTCGGCTATCCCGCCCAGGCGCCGTACGACGGGTCGAGGCTGGTCTACTGCAGCGGCCGGGCCAAGGACGACACCAAGAGCCACGATGTCGGACTGACCTGCGACATGACCGCCGGATCGAGTGGCGGTCCCTGGTTCCTCGGCTTCGACGCGCGGACCGGCGCCGGCACGCAGAACTCCCTCAACTCCTTCAAGTACGACGCGGATCCGAACGAGATGTTCGGGCCGTACTTCGGCGCCGCCGTCAAGGCCCTCTACGACAAAGCACAGAACACCTGATCGGGGGCGGGGCTTTACTTCAAGTCATCATGTCGCCACCAAGGGTCATGCAGACTTATCGACCATGTCCAAGGCCGCGCGCATCACCTACGCCGTGTCCACCGCCGGTGCCCTCCTCGGCACGCTCGGCGCCGGGGCCCTCCGGACCGGGCCGGGCGTGGCGGGGGTGTCCGACCACGTCATCACCGCCGGCCGGTCGGCGACCCTGCGGTACTGGACCGTCCAGCGCATGACGCGTGCGCGCACCCCTCCTGAGCGGACGCTGCGACGGCCGGGGGCCGCCCGCGCGCCGGAGACCCCGCTCGGGGCGGCCGGCGCCCTGCCTCCGGCCCGGCACACCGCCCAGGGCGGCCCGGACCTGCCCTGGATCTCACCCGGCGCGGTGCGCGCCACCACGGGGAAGGTGTTCTTCACCATTAATGGAGCCGACTACGTGTGCTCGGCCGGCACGGTCAACGGCGCCAACCACGACCTCGTCATCACCGCCGGCCATTGCGTCCAGGACGTCGCCGGCGTCTGGGCCCGCAACTGGGTGTACGTGCCCGGGTACGACCATGGACTCCGGCCGTACGGCGCGTTCACCGCCCGGCGCATGTTCGTGCCCAGGTCGTGGTCGGGACGCCACGACGAGAATCACGACGTCGCCGTGGTCGCGCTGGCCACCGCCGGCGGCCGCCACGTCACCGACGTGGTCGGCGCCCAGAACGTCGCGTTCGACCAGGCCCGGGGCACCGTCGTCTACGGTTTCGGGTACCCCACGGGCGGACGTTACGACGGTGAGCGGCTGGCCTACTGCAACGGACGCACCCATCCGGACGCCCACCGCCTCACTCAGGACCAGGGGCTGCGCTGCGACATGTCCGAGGGCGCGAGCGGCGGTCCGTGGCTGGCCCGGTTCGACGCCCGGACCGGCGTCGGCGTGGTCACCTCGGTCAACAGCTTCAAGTACTCCGACGACCCGGCGACGATGTACGGCCCCTACTTCGGGGCCTCGGTCCGCCGGATCTACGAGGAGGCCCAGCGGGCGTGAACACGAAACCACCGTCGCGGCGGCGACGGATTCCCTACTCTGACCCGGCATGACCCATAGTCCCCGCGTGGAAGTGGTCGAGGCGTCCTTCGACGACCCGATCGTGACCGGCCTGCACGTCGAGCAGGCGGCCGAGTTGGCAGCCCGGTTCGGCGTGGCCGCCGACCGCCCCTCGCCGGGCGCGCCGGGAACGGCATTCCTCGTCGCCCGCGAACGCGAACGCGCGGCGCCGATCGGCTGTGTCGGGCTGCGCTGGGTCAGTGCCGGAGACGGGTCCGCCGATCAGGCCGCCGAGGTCGGGCACGTCTACGTACGGCCGGAGTACCACGGCTTCGGTGTGACCCGGCTGCTGCTGCGGGCGGCCGAGGACCTCGCCCGGCGGCGCGGGTGCCGGAGCGCCCGCCTCAAGGCCGCCGACCTGCGCGACGCAGCGCTGTACGAGTACAGCGGGTACGTCCGCATCGCGCCGTTCGACCCGCACCCCGTCCGGAGCATCTGCTTCGAGAAGAGACTGCGGGCCGAGACCGGCCGCTGACGGGCTCGGGCGGCCACCCCGGGCCAGGCCCGCCCGCCGGCCGGCGCGGAGGAGAGCCGACCGCCGACCGGATCGGGCGGACACCGCGGCCCCGTACCGGCCGCCGGAGGCTCAGGCGGACTCGCGGATCGCGACACGGGCGTGGAGGCGCCGGAGCGGTCTCGGCAGCCACCAGTTGGCCCGGCCGAGGAGCCGCATCGTCGCGGGCACGAGCAGCGCCCGTACGAGGGTGGCGTCGACCACCACGGCGACGAGCAGCCCGACGCCGATGAGCTTGATGAAGGAGACGCCCGAGGTCGTGAACGCGGCGATCACGACCGCGAGCAGGAGGGCGGCGTTGGTGATGATCCGGCCGGTGCTCTGCAACCCGGAGGCCACCGCACCGGTGTTGTCCCCTGTACGCTGCCACTCCTCGCGGATCCGGCTGAGCAGGAACAGCTCGTAGTCCATCGAGAGCCCGAACGCCACGGCGAGGATGAGCACGGGCTGGGACGCCTCCACGTTCCCGGTGGAGGTGAAGCCGAGCGCGCCCGCGAGGTGCCCGTCCTGGAAGCCCCACACCATCACGCCGAACGCGGCGCTCAGTGACAGCGCGTTCATGACCAGCGCCTTGAGGGGCAGGAGGATCGATCCCAGCGCCGCGAACAGCAGCGCGAACGTCACCACGCCGACGAACAGCGCCGCCCGTGGCAGAACGTGGCCGAGGCTGCTCAGCAGGTCCGTGAGCTGGGCCGTCTCCCCTCCGGCGTACGCGGTGCCCGGCGCGGGCAGGGTCCGGATCCGCCGGACCACGGCGCGGGCGGCGCCGGACTGCGGGTCGCCGTCGAGCCGCACGGCGACGAGGGCCGCGTCCCGGCCGGTGTCGGTGACCTCCGCTCCCGTGACGCCGGGCACGCCGCGCAGGCGGCCGAGGTAGGCGTCTACCTGCGGGCGCGGCACGCCGCCGGTGACCACGACGTCGATGGGGGCCGGTCCGCCGCGCGCGAAGTCCCGGTCGAGGGCCGTGGCCACTGTACGGCCCTCGGCGCCGCCCGGCAGCGCGCGGACGTCCACGCTCCCGAAGCGGATCCCGAGGAAGGGCGCGCCGAGCGCGAGCAGCACGATCGTGACCCCGACCGCGTACGCCACGGGCCGGCGCATGACGCTGTGCGCGAGCCGGAACCATGCTCCCCGCCCCTCCCGGTCCGCGCGCCGCCTCGGCAGCACGCGCAGCGCGTCGACCCGGCGGCCGAGGACCGCGAGCAGCGCCGGCAGGAGCGTGAGGGCGGCCACCATGTCGACGAGCACGACCGCGATGCCGCCGAGGCCCATGGACCGCAGGAACATCTGGGGGAACAGGAGGAGGCCGCCGAACGCGATGGCGACCGTGATGCCGGAGAACCCGACCGTGCGGCCGGCCGTCGCCATCGTCCGGGTGAGCGCTTCGCGTTCGGAGTTCGTACGGCCGAGTTCCTCACGGAAGCGCGTCACGATGAACAGGGAGTAGTCGATGGCCAGGCCGAGCCCGAGCATGGTGATGATGTTGACGGCGAAGGTCGACACGTCGGTGGTCATGGTGGCCACGCGCAGCGCGGTGAAGGCGCCGAGGATGGCGACGACGCCGATGGCGAGCGGGAGCAGCGCGGACACGACACTGCCGAAGATGACCACGAGCAGCACCAGAAGGATCGGCATCGAGATCATTTCGGCCCGTGCCAGGTCCTTGGAGGTCTGCTCATGCAGCTGGCTGTTGACGGCGACGGTGCCGCCGCGCAGGGTGGTCAGGCCCGGCGCGGCGAACGCGTCCCGGATCTTGTCGTACGTCTTGACGCGCGCGGGCACGTCGGCGCCGCTCAGCCGCACGGCGGCGTACGTCGCGTGGCGGTCCCGTGACACGAACGCCGGCGACCCGGTGCTCCAGAAGGTCGTGATGCCCCGGACCTGGTCGCGGGGCAGCCGCGCGAGGGTTCCGGTCACGGCGTCGCGGAACGCCGGGTCGTCCACCGTGCGCGACGCGCTCTGGTAGAGCACGACCAGGTCGCCGGCGGGCGGGCCGATCCGTTCGTTGATGAGCGCGGTGGCGCGGGCCGACTCCGAGTGCGGGTCCTCGAATCCGCCGCTTTTGAGCGAGCCGAAGACCTGGGTGCCCCAGACGGCGGCGATGACGACGAAGACGGCGGCCGCGGCCAGCACCCACCGGTGCCGGTGGTGGATCAGGCGGCCGGATGACTCCAGCATGGGTCCGCTCCCCGAGATAGTGTGACGACGGCGGTCACTTGAGTGAACGCCGTTAACGTGAACACCGTAAACGGAAGCACACGTCGTTAACTACCGTCAAGGAGAGTCGTGACGACCCGCCGCGAACGCCTTCGCGAGGCCACCGTGCGTGAAATCCAGGAAGCGGCGCGTCAGCAGTTGCGGGCCAACGGTCCCGGAGGCATCTCCCTGCGGGCCATCGCCCGCGACATGGGCATGACGGCCCCCGCGCTCTACCGCTACTACGCGAGCCTGGACGACCTCGTCAGGGCCATGATCGAGGAGTACAAGGACGAGATCGGCGTCGCGCTGGAGACCGCCCGGGACTCGGTGCCCGCCGACGACCTCGGCGGCCGACTCGCCGCCGCCGCGCGGGCGTTCCGGCGCTGGGCGCTGGACCATCCGCCGGAGTTCACGATGGTCTTCGGCGCTCCGCCGCCGGGCTACGAGCCGCGGGAGGACGGCGGCGTGCCGTCGACGGGTGGTTTCGGCGGCATCTTCTTTGCGTTGATGGCCGAACTGTGGCAGCGCGAGCGGTTCCCCGTTCCGGCGGACGAGGACATTCCGGCCGAACTACGCGGACACCTCCAGCACTTCGCCGCGTCCTGCGGTCTCGACCGCGCCGGGCTCCCCCTCGGCCTGATCCGGCTCTTCGCCGGCTGCTGGGTCCGGCTGTACGGGCTCGTCGCGATGGAGGCGTTCGGGCACGTTCACTTCATGCTCGACGACGCCGAGCCGCTCTTCGAGGCGGAGCTCGCCGACATGGCCGCGAGCCTTGGCATCGGACCGCTCCTACCGCCCGGTCACAGCCCTTCGGCGAGCGCCGCCCAGAACGCCGCCTCGTAGGCGTGCAGCAGGCGGGCCGCCCGCAGCGCCTCCCGCGGATCCTCACCCGCCGCGAGGCCCTTCTCGATGACGGCGGTCGCCTGGGCGGTGAAGCCGGGCGGCGGAACGGCGAAGTACCGGAAGAAGGCCACGGCCTCGTCGGTGAGGCCGTAACGCGCCGTCAGGGCGTCCGCCGCCCGTCCGCAGTAGGCACCCCACTCCTGGAGGTTGGCCAGCATCGCGAGGGCGAGACCGCTGCGCGTGCCGGACAGCGCGCTCCACGCGAGGTAGGCCGGGTAGGCCTGCGCGAGCGGACGAGGCTCGTACGCGCGCAGGTCCTCCTCGGTCCAGCCGAGCGCGGCGGCGAACCCCGTGAGGAGCCCCAGCGCGGTGCCCTCACCGCCCGCCAGCGCCAGGAACAGGTCGCCCGCCGGCGGCTCGGGGAACCGCGCGGCGAAGAGCGCGAAGCTGCGGCGGTCGCTGCGCACGATGTGCCACTGCTCCCCCGCCAGCCAGGTCAGCCGCTCGCGCGGCACCGCCGCCACCTCCAGGAGCTCGAGGAAGCGGTTGTCCTCCGGCGGGTTGTCGTCGCGGGCGCGGCGGACGAGCTCCTCGGCGTCGGTCATGCCTTCAAGGCCAGCACGCGGGGCCACTCCCGTCAATCGGAACCGGCCACCCGCTCCGCCGGGCCGGTCGTGGGAGGCGCCTCGGCGCCGCCGGCCGCGGCAGGCTGGTGCTGCCGGCCGTCGAGACCGAGACGCTCGCGGATCTCCCGCTGCACGGCCTCGGGGGCGCTGCGGGCGTCGACGACGAAGACGTACTCCTTGCGCCGGAACAGCTCCAGGACCGGGTCGGCCTTGTCGTGGTAGTCCCGCAGGCGGGCCGCGAGCGCCTCAGGGGTGTCGTCCTCCCGGGTGACCAGTTCGCCGCTGCAGACGTCGCAGCGACCGGCGCGTTTCGGACGGTCCTCGATGAGGTTGTAGTCCATACCGCAGACGGAGCAGAGCCGCCTCGACAGGACCCGGCGGCGGACCTCCGAGTCCGGCAGGTCGAGGTGGATGACACCGTCGATGTCGTAGCTCTCCAGGAAGAACTCGGCCTGGCGCCGGCTCCGCGGGAACCCGTCGACGATGAAGCCGTAGTTCCAGTCGTGCTGCTCGAGGCGGTCGCGCACGATGCGCTCGACCAGGTCGTCGCCGACGAGCTGCCCGGCCGCCATGACCCGGCGCACCTGCGCCCCGATCTTCGTATGCTGCTTGACGTGCCATCGGAAGATGTCGCCGACGCTTATCTGCACCAGGTCGAAGTCTCGAGCCAGCATGTCGGCCTGGGTGCTCTTGCCGCTTCCCGGGACGCCCATGATCACGTACTTCCGCATCGTCAGCAGAATGGCACAGGTCACACTCCGCTGTCAGCCCGGATGCGAATGGACACGCCGACCGGAGTTCCGGCCAACACCCACGACAGTTGAGTGCTGACCAAAACCCGGGGCTAATCCCGGAGAATCGTATGCGCCCGGCAATTCTCCGAGGCTTTGCCCCTCCTTGTGGGTTCCCACACGTACGCCTCACCAGCACACCGATAGAAATAGGAGCCGAACGGAGCCGAGGAGTTGGGGGGACGTCATGGCCCGTTCCACACCGACATTCGATCCGGAGGGTCTCACCCTCGAGCAGTGCTGGGGCGAGGCGTGCGTGATCTGCCACAAGAAGTGGCCCCGACCACGCATCCACGTCGGCCGACTGCCCGACGACTCTCGTGTGTTCGCCTGCGACGACTGCGCTCCGGCGCTGCGCATCCCGGTCCAGCAGACGCGGGGCCGGCGCGCGAAGATCAGGGCCTAACCGGAAAAGGAGCGTCCCGGGTCCGGGGGGAGCCCGGGACGCCCGATGAGAGACGCGCGCTCGGCGGGGGGGGGGGGGGGGGGGGCCGTGCGCGCGTCTCCTCGTCTCACGAGCCGCCGCCGTGGTTCGGGCACCCGCCCTCCCGCCTCCTCCGGCGGCGCGAGCGCCCGGCACGGCACCGGGGTCACCGGCGGGCGGTCTGCCAGGCGCGGGTCCAGTCGGCGTAGTCCGTACAGCCCTCGCCGCCCTTGCCGCAGTCCTTCGCCGGCGTACGAGAAAAGATGATCTTGTTGAGGTACGCCCGGTCGCCGACGTGATAAGCGGTGCAGAACTGCGGGCGCAACCGGTCGTGGCCGCACGCCTCGGGGTTGGCCGGCGCGACGCCGTACCACTCGGCCACCTGCTGCTGCACCTCGGGAGAGCTCACCCAGTTCAACCACTGGTACATGCAGTTCGGATGGTCCCCCCGGGCACCGATCATCCAGGCGTCCATCCAGCCGGTGACGCCCTCCCGCGGCGTCACCCCGGCGACCGAGCGACCGCTCCGGCTGAGCACGTCGACCTGGTACGGCCAGGCCTGGGCCAGCGCGGCCCGCCCGTCGGCGAACGGGGCGATGGCGTCCGACGGGTTGCGCCAGTACGTGCTGACGTACGGATGCTGCTTCTTGATCACAGAGGCGGCCGCGGCGAGCTGCCTGGCGGTCAGCGCGTACGGATCCTTGATGCGCAGCTTCGGGTCGTGCGCCTTGAGGTAGAGGGCGACGTTCCCGAGCGTCAGCGGGCTGTCGCGCACCACGAGGCGGCCGGAGTACTTCCCGGCCTCCGCCGGGTCGAACAGCGCACCCCAGCTGTCCGGCGCCGGGCGCACGACCCGCTGGTCGTACATGAGGAGGTTCGCGCCCCAGGTGAACGGCACGCCGTAGGGCTTGCCGGCCTTGGTCAGCTGCGCGCGGAGGACGGGTTCGAGGTCCTTGTAACCGTCGATGAGGTCGGGGTTGACCGGGACGACCTGGTGGTCCGCCACGAGCTGCCCGGCGATCTCCGGAGGCGCCGCGACGCCGTCGTAGTGGAGGTTCGGCTTGGACATCAGCTGCAGCATCTCCTGCGGATCGGCCGCGTACTTGAGGTCCACCCGGCACCGGGTCTTCTTCTGGAACGGCGTTATCCAGTCGACCCGTGGATCGTTGGAGCCGTCCTCGGCGTAGCCGCTCAACGTCAGGAGGGCGACCGAGCCCTCACCCGGCCCCAAGGTGTCGGCCGCCCGGACGACCTCCTGTTTCACGTGGTGGCCGCCGTCTCCGCTGCAGCCTGCCAGGCCGAGCACGGCGGCCAGCACGGTGGCCCACACGGCTGCCGCGCGCCGTCGTGATCGCCTCATGCCGCTCCTGTCTCATCGCGAACACATCTGCGGCGAGCGTAACGACCTGAGTGCGCCGGTGCCGACCGGACCCACGAGGTAAGGGCCTGTCCTGGACCTCCCGTCCGCGGGACGGCGGGGTTCCGAGGCAGGCCCTCCGGGAAATGGAGGTCCGGGCAACCGTGCCGGGGGCTACACGGTTGCCCGGACTCCCTGCGGCCTCAGGAGAGCGCCCCTCTGCAAGTCACGCCTGTCACGGAGGTGTTGGAGGGGGAGGCGGCGTGACTGGCAAATGCTCGCCTGAGACCGCGGCTTCGGTGCGGCCGGTCGTGTCGCGGACGGCGGGTCATCGGAACGGGCCACCGGGCCTGGAGGCCGCGGGAAGCCTGCTCCGCGCCGCGCCCGGGGACGGGCCGCCGCTCTGGTAGGGGACTCGCGGGCGCGCCTTGAGCGCCTCTATGGACTCGACCAACTCCTTCACGGTCGGAGCCTCGATGAACTCACCCGGCTCCCGGTCGTGCGGGGGAAGCGCCCACCAGTGTCCGGTGGCCTCGCCGAACCAGATCGTCCACTCCGGGTAGCGCGCCGCCAACACGGCGAGCAGTGAGAACGGCGTCTGGTCGGGCGAGTCGTCGGCAGACATGGGGTGCTCCCTGGTGACCGGGGAACTTCTGAAGTTTGCGCCAACAGCTATCGACAGGTCGAGTGTGTCGTATGCCACAGAGCAGGTCAAGGGCTGCAGCTAGTATTTGTAGTTTTGCCTGTCAAACAGCCGGGTTAGTGCGAACCAATACCCCACCGTCGGCGCCGTGACCTTTCACGATCGATCGGCATGCCGGCACACCCGGAGCGCGCCGTAGATGATCTTGTGCAACCCCCGCGGATCGACCCCTCGGCCCATGGTGACCCACCCTGCCGCCGGAGGCCACCCTCCGCCACCCCGCTTAGACCTTCAGGTGACAGGACTCCGTTTACATACCGACCGGAAATCCCTTAGTGCGCGAATTGGATTCACGATGCAAGCGTCCGAATTTCCCACCTGGCACCGCAAAGGGCATGCGCCGCTTTTCTCCCCCAATAACGGCATATGGGCACGAGCCACCCCTGGGACGGCGGCCGGTGGACGGGAGGTGACCGCACCCGCCGGGACGGGCGCGGTCACCTCTCCGTCAGGTCACCCGTTGGTGGGGAAGCCCAGGTTCACGCCACCGTGGGAGGGATCCAGCCACCGCGAGGTGACGACCTTCCCGCGCGTGTAGAAGTGCACGCCCTCCGTGCCGTGCATGTGCGTGTCCCCGAACAGCGAGGCCTTCCACCCGCCGAACGAGTAGTAGGCCATCGGCACCGGGATCGGGACGTTCACACCGACCATCCCGACCTCGACCTCGTTGCAGAACCGCCGGGCCGCGCCACCGTCGTTCGTGAAGACGGCGGTGCCGTTGCCGTACGGGTTGGCGGCGATCAGCTTCATGCCGCTCTCGTACGACGCCGTCCGGACGACCGACAGGACGGGACCGAAGATCTCATCCCGGTAGCAGTCCATCTCGGGCGTCACGTGGTCCAGGACCGTCGGCCCCAGCCAGAAGCCCGACCCGTCCGGCAGTTCGTGCTCGCGCCCGTCGACGGCCAGCGTGGCACCCTGCGCGGCACCACCGTCGAGGTAGGACGTGACCTTGTCGCGGTGCGGCCCCGTGATCAGCGGGCCCATCTCCGAACGGTCGTCGTCGCCGGGGCCGACCGTCAGCCTCGCCACCCGCTCCTTGATCTTGGCGACGAGCTCGTCGCCGACCGGGTCGACCGCGACGACCGCCGAGATCGCCATGCACCGCTCCCCCGCCGAGCCGAACCCGGCGGAGACCGCCGCGTCGGCGGCCAGGTCCAGGTCGGCGTCCGGCAGCACCAGCATGTGGTTCTTCGCGCCGCCGAGGGCCTGCACCCGCTTGCCGTGCGCCGTGCCCGTCTCGTACACGTACCGCGCGATCGGGGTCGAGCCGACGAAGCTCACCGCGCGTACGTCGGGGTGGGTGAGCAGCGCGTCCACCGCGGTCTTGTCCCCGTGCACCACGTTGAACACCCCGTCGGGCAGCCCGGCCTCCCGCCACAGCTCGGCGAGGAGGAGCGAGGCCGACGGGTCCTTCTCCGAGGGCTTGAGCACGAAGGTGTTCCCGCAGGCGATGGCGAGCGGGAACATCCACATCGGCACCATCGCCGGGAAGTTGAACGGTGTGATGCCGGCGACGACGCCCAACGGCTGGCGGATGGAGTAGGAGTCCACCCGGGTGGAGACGTTCTCGGAGTAGCCGCCCTTCAGCAGGTGCGGAATCCCGCAGGCGAACTCGACCACCTCGAGACCGCGGGACACCTCCCCCGCCGCGTCCGCCCGTACCTTGCCGTGCTCGGACGTGATCAGCGCGGCCAAGTCGTCGCGGTGCCGGGCGACGAGCTCACGAAAGGCGAACAGCACGTTCGCGCGCTTGGTGAGCGACGCGTCCCGCCACGCCGGGAACGCCTCGCGTGCCGCGGCCACGGCCCCGTCCACGTCCTCGGCCGACGCGAAATCGACCCGGCCGCTCACCTGCCCGGTCGCCGGGTCGTAGACGTCGCCGTACCGCTCCGCCGTCCCCGTCCAGGGCTTGCCGCCGATCCAGTGCGTGATCCGCTTCATGCGATCGCCTCCAGCGCGTCGACGAGGATGCCGAGGCCTTCCCTGCCCTCGTCCTCGGTCAGCGTGAGCGGTGGCGCCATGCGCAGCGTGTTGCCGTACAACCCGCCCTTGCCGATGAGCAGGCCCCGGGCCTTGGTCTCCTCCAGCATCCGCGCGGCGAGTTCCGGCTCGGTCAGCTCGATCGCGAACATCAGGCCCTTGCCGCGCACCTCGGTGACGTACGGCATGCGGGCGGCCGCCTCGCGCAAGCCGTCGATGATCTGCCCGCCGACCTTGGCCGCGTTGGCCTGCAGGTCGTGATCGAGGATGTAGTCGAGCGTCGCGTTGGCGGCGGCGGTGGAGATCGGGTTGCCGCCGAACGTCGACAGGCCGGTCGCGTGCAGCGAGTCCATCAGCTCGCGGCGCGCCACGAGACCGCCGATGGCGAAGCCGTTGCCGAGCCCCTTGGCGAAGGTCATCATGTCCGGCGTCACGCCGTGGTTCTGGATGCCCCAGAAGCTCTGGCCGGTACGGCCCCAGCCGGTCTGCACCTCGTCGGCGATGAACAGGATGCCCTGCTCGGCGAGGACCTCCTGGTACGCCGCGTAGAGTCCGTCCGGCGGGCAGGTGTACCCGCCGACGCCCTGGATCGGCTCGGCGATCACGGCGGCCACGTCGCCGGCCGTGACGGTGGCAAGGGTGTGCCGCAGGTCCTCCACGCACACCGTGATGTAGTCCTCGTCCGACAGGCCGCGGAACTGCGGGAGGTGCCGGTCCCCGCCATGCAGGAAGTACACGCTGAGCGGGGAGAGCGCGTTGTTCTTCCACGTGCGGTTACCGGTGACCGAGATCGCCCCGAACGACCGGCCGTGGTAGCTCTGCCGCATGGCGAGGATCTGGTTGCTCTTGCGCGCGTACGTCGCGAGCAGCAGCGCCGTCTCGTTCGCCTCGGTGCCGGAGTTGGTGAAGAACACCTTCGCATCGTCGATGCCGGAGAGCCGGGCGATCTTCTCGGCGAGCTCCACCTGGCCGCGCATCAGGTAGAGCGTCGAGGTGTGCACGACTCCGGTGCGGAGCTGCCGCTCGACCGCCTCGCGTACCTCGGCGAGGTCATAGCCGAGCGTGTTGGTCACGATACCGGCGAAGAAGTCCAGGTAGGAACGGCCGTCCGCGTCGGTGACACGGCTGCCCTTCCCGCCGACGATCTCGATCGGCTCGTCGTAGTAGAGGGCCATCCAGTTCGGCATGACCGCGCGATGGCGTGCAAGCAAGTCCGACATGACACGAGTCTTCCCGCTGACCCCCCGAACGCACCAGCCAGCAGAGTGTCAGCACCCGCCCGCCACAACTGGCAACCTGTCGGCCGCCCACCCCTCGACGGGACCTACACATGTTAATGTATGCACATGATGACCCATCGCCTTCAGCTGCTGCTCGACGAGGAGCGGTACGAACGGGTCAGCGCGCTCGCCCGTCAGCGGCAGGTCTCCGTCGCCACGGTGATCCGAGACGCGATCGACCGCGGCCTGCCGGCGGCGCCGAGACGGCGGTCCGCCGCCGCCAAACGGATCCTCTCAGCCGACCCCATGCCCGTAGGCGACGTAAATGAGCTGGTCGCCGAGTTGAACGAGCTCCGCGGGCGCACAACATGATCGTGCTCGACACCACCGTGCTCGTGTACGCGGTGGGAGCCGACCATGAACTTCGATCTTCCTGCCGGGACCTCGTCCAGGCCATCGCCGACGGCGAGATTCGGGCGACGACGACCGTCGAGGTGATCCGGGAGTTCACCCATGTCCGAGCGCGCCGCCGCACGCGAGAAGACGCCGCCGAACTCGCTCGTGACTACATCGAGCTGCTCTCCCCGCTTCTCATCGTCGAAGAACCGGACCTACGAGAGGGACTGCGGCTCTACACGGAGGGAACCCGCTTGGGAGCGTTCGACGCCGTGCTGGCCGCGGCGGCCCACTCGGTGGGTGCCGAGGCACTCATCTCCGCCGACGCCGCGTTCTCCTCGATCGCCAGCCTCAATCACGTCTTCCCCGACAAGAAGGGGATCGCATCGATCCTCGGCTCCGGCTGAGGAAATTCACAGCTCGTTGAGGCGTCGGGCGAGACGGAAGTCGTACTCCGTCAGGCCGCCCGCGACGTGCGTGCTCTGCGTCAGGGTGACCCGGTTCCAGCGGATCGTGATGTCCGGGTGGTGGTTCAGCTCCTCGGCGACCTCCGCCACCCGGTTGACGAACACCATCGCCTCCTTGAAGTCCGCGAACGTCAGGGTCTTGACGATCGCGTCCTCGGCGAGTTCCCAGCCGGGGACCGTCGCCAGCTCGCGGTCGATCGCGTCGGCGTCCATCCGCTCCATCGGGTACCTCCTCACGTCGGCGTTTGCATAGCATCACAGATGTGCTGCCCACTCTGGCCGACGTCCTGCGACTCGACGCGGTCCGGCGGGGCGAGCCGCGGATCGTCGCCGGCGCGGACCACCTCGACGCCCGTGTCCGCTGGGTTCACTCCGCCGAGGTCACCGACATCGCCCATCTGCTGCGCGGTGGTGAGCTGGTGCTCACCACCGGCATCGCGCTGCCGGACGACCCGCAGCGCCTGCGGGCGTACGTCGCCGACCTCGCCGAGGTGGGCGTCAGCGGCCTGTTCGTCGAGCTCGGCCGCAAGTACGCGCGCACACTGCCCGACGCGCTGGTCGCCGCGGCCGAGGAGCACGGCCTCCCGCTGATCGCCTGGGCGCGGGAGACCCCGTTCGTCGACGTGACCGAGGCGGTGCACGCCCGGATCATCGACGCGCAATTGGCCGAGCTGCGCGCCTCGGAGAAGCTGCACGAGGTCTTCACCCAGCTGTCCGTCGACGGCGCGCCGCCGGCCGAGGTGGTCCGCCAGGTGGCCGGCCTCGTCGGGCGCCCCGTGGTCCTGGAGAATCTCGCCCACCAGGTCCTCGCCGCCGAGCTGGCCGGCTCCGACCCGGCCGAGCTGCTGACCGGCTGGGAGACCCGTTCGCGGTCCGTACGCCCCAAGGAACGCACGGCCTACGACGAGTCCTCCCGGTGGCTGGTCACCGTCGTCGGCGCGCGCGGCGAGGACTGGGGGCGGCTCATCATCACCTCGATGGACCCGCCCTCGCCCCGCGACGTCGTCCTCATCGAGCGGGCTGCGACGACCCTCGCCCTCGGCCGGCTGCTCGACCGGCACGCCGAGAGCCTCGAACGCCAGGCCCACGGTTCGATCATCAGCGGCATCCTCGCGCACGCGTACGCCGACCCGCAGGAGGCCGCGGCCCGTGCCCGCGCCCTCGGCATCCCCCTCACCGGCCGCCGCCTGCTCGGGATCGTGGTGCTCCCCCGCCCGCCGGCCCCGTCCACCCCTCCGCCGGCGCTCGGCCTGGCGAACGGCGGACCGGCGGCGGCATCGGTCACGGACCTGGCCGAGGCGACGGCCGCCGCCTGCCGCGAGGCGAACCTGTCCGCTCTCGTCGGCGCCCTCGACGAGAGCTCACCGCAGGCCAGGGTCGGCGTGCTGGCCTCCCTGCCCTCCCGAGCCGCCGAGGACGACGTCCTGTGCGAGGTGGCGCAACGGCTCCGCGCCCACCACTGCGGACCGGCGCCGGCGGGCCGCGCCCGTACGGCGGCCGGCCGCCCGGCGCAGGCACGCGGCGGGGCGGAGGCGTTCGTCATGGCGGTGGGGTCGACCGTCGAGTCCGTACGCGACGTCCGCCGGTCGTTCCTGGAGGCCGAGCAGGTCGCCGACGTCGCCGCCGGGCGCAACGACGGCCGGCTGTTCTACCGCCTGCCCGACCTGCGGCTCCGCGGCCTGCTGCACCTGCTGCGCGAGGACGCGCGGCTGCAGACGTTCACCGAGCGGGAGCTCGGCCCGCTGCTCACCTACGACGCGCAGCGCGGCAGCGACCTCGTCCACGTGCTCGGTGTCTACCTCGGCAGCGGCCGCAACAAGGTCCTCGCCGCCCAGCGAGCCCACCTGTCCCGGCCCGCGCTGTACGAACGGCTACGCCGCATCGAACGCGTGCTCGGCGCGGACCTCGAGGACGTCGAGTCATGCGCGTCCCTCCACGTCGCCCTGCTCGCCCTGGACGCCCTCCGCAAGGACCGCACCTGACCTCCCGCACGCCTGAGACCGATCCCGGTCACCCGACGAACCTCGCGTGCGAACGGGCACTGCCGAGCACCCCGGTGCGTCGTAGATACGGAAGGACTCGTTCCGACGCGAGGTGACCATGGACGCCCTCCCCACCGGACAGCGCTCACCGTGGACATACGACATCGCCGGCCCAGTACGTCGCGCATCACGGCCTGCCGCGATCGTCTCCCTCGCCGTGGTCTGGCGCTCATTACGCTGTCACCGCTCGCACTCGAATTCATCGCCGACAGGCGTCACGTCGACTGGACTCGGCTGGGTAACGTCGGCCAGGCGTATGGAGCGATATCGGCGATCCTCAGTGCCTTCGCGCTGGTCGCCGTCTCCATATCACTCGCCCTCCAGGCGAAGGAGAGCCTGGCGAACAGGCGACAGGTCAACCGCAGTATTCACATGAGGTTGGCGGAGCTCGCCATGAGCGACCCGGTCTACATGCAGTGCTGGGGACCCGGAGCCGACAGGATGCCGCACGATGAGAGCCGACGCGCTCAGTTCTTGAACCTCATGGTCTCGTTCTGGTACATGCAGTGGGAGTTGCGGGACATATCCGACGAAGGCCTGAGGTCGATGGCCGCCGACAATCTCTTCCACACCGAAGCCGGGCGGAGATTCTGGCTCGACCAACGAGAGCGGTGGACGGCCAATTCAGTCGGGTCTCGACTGAACAGATTCCGCGAAGTCCTGGATGAGGCCTTGGCCTCGGCGCTCCAGACCGCACTGGGCGACCAGGCTAAGCAGCGCTTGAACGAGAGAACGACCAGAATGGAGACCTACCGCGCGGCCGGAGTGATCGCCGCCGCGTCGACCGCCACGGCGGCGTGTCTCCTCGCCCGCCGTCTCATGCGCGGTCGGAGGCTCCGATGACTCGCGCCCCTTTCGCATCCTGCGAGGAGCCGTGCACCGCACCGCACTCGCGACGGCGAACGCGATGCGAAATCACGGCAAGGCGCCGTGATATTCACACGACTCCTTGCCGGATCCCGTTACTTCGCCGGAGGGCTACCCAGGGTTGTGCAGTCGGCAGCCACTCCGTCGATCCAGGTCACTTCGACGCAACCGCTCGAGGCGTTGCTTCGTAGGGACTTCCGCCAGCTAGGGGTCGGTTTATCGGTCATCCAGCCCTTCCTTGGTTTCTTCTTCCGCCAGTCGGCGGAGCATGGTGGCCGAGTCGACGATGCCGAGCGCCTCGGCGACGAGATGATCGAAGACGCGCGAGTAGGCATCGACGTGTGCGGGGTCCTCCACATAGAGGGCTGCGTTGAGCGCTTCGATGTAACCCACATCCGGCATGAAACGCTCGGGGAACTCCAGGATCGCGAAGGTGCCCTCCACGCCTGGGTGGGCGCCCGCCCGGTGCGGGAGGACCTGGATGGTGACGTTGGGAAGCTCGGCCATCTCGACCAGGCGGGCATATTGAGCTCGCATCACTCTCGCCCCACCGATCATCCGGCGCAGGGTGTTCTCATCGATGACGCACCACAACTGCAGCGGCGGGTCCCGTTCGGTGAGCAACGCCTGCCGGTTGAGGCGGACCTCGACCCTCTGCTCGACCTGGGAGTCGGAGGCGAGCTGCATGAGACCGGCACGGATGACCTCTCGCGCGTAGTCCTCGGTCTGCAGCAGGCCGTGGACGACCAAGGCGTCGTAGCAGTGCAGTGAGCGTGCATCGGCCTCCAGAGCGATGTAGGTGGCGTAGGCGGCGGGCAGGGTGTCGGTGTAGCGATGCCACCAGCCGCGCTCGCGGGCGTCGCGGGCCAGCTCGACGAGGTCGTCGCGGTGGCGGCCGTCCACCTTGTAGACGTTGAGTAAGCGTTGCAGCTCGGCGGGCTTGATCCGGCGGACGGCGGTCTCCACCCGGCCGAGCGTCGCGCGGCTCCAGCGCAGCCGCTCGGCCGCCTGGTCGAGGGTCAGTCCGGTCTGTTCGCGAAGACGGCGCAACTCGATCGCGATGCGGCGTTCGCGGATCGTAGGGGAAGGATCCGGCACGCACCCAGTGTGACGATGTCACTTACTGCGAGCAATCGATTTCGGATAGTTACTGCGAAGTAGATTGTGAGAATTCTCAGTGAATCACTTGCGCGCACACGCAGCGGAGACGCACTATGCGTAAGAACGCGAACACGCCATGTGATCGAGGGAGTGGCAGGACGTGGACACGGCGGTGAACCGCAGGCGCGTCCCGGCGCCGGCGGTTTGAGCCCGCCGCCCGGCCGGCTCGGGCCGTCCCCGGTCCGCCCGGCGCGTCCCGTGTCGGACTCCCAGAGCCGGGGGAGATCGCGCGTGATCCCCGGCCCTCGGCACTCAGCCCATTCGACGGGAGGGCGCACCACCGTGACCGCCATGCTCCACGAGACGACGCCGACCGCATTCACCGCCCCGATGTGCTGGCGGCGCACCTTCCCCGGCCGCCCCGACCAGGCACGCTGCGTCCGCCGTTTCGTGGCCTTTCTCCTGGAGGACTGCCGGCAGGCCGACGACGCAGTTCAGGCCGTGGCCGAGCTGGCCGGGAACGCCCTCATCCACACCCGCTCCGGCCGGCCCGGCGGCTCGTTCGTCGTCGAGGTCCGCCGAGGTGAGGGCTGCCTGGCGGTCTCCGTGACCGACCAGGGCGGCTCACTGGACGACAGCGGCCCCCACCGGAGACGGCACGACGACCTGGCCGAGAACGGCCGCGGGCTGCCAATCGTCGCGGACCTCGCCACCCGCGTCAGGTGGACCGGCGACCCGGAGCACGGCCACACGGTGACCGCCATCTTCGCCTGATCGGCCTGCCGTCCGATTCACGGCCCTGCCCGGTCCGATTCTACGCACGGTCCGCTTTCACGCCCCGGTCCGCTTTCACGCACGGCGCGCGCCGGAGATCGAGGGGAGCCGCGCAGGCCCGATCACTTGGCGGCGGGGACCAGTTCCGTCTCCGGTGCCGGTGCCTTCTCGACGGACTCCGGCCGGCGACGCTGCCAGGGCATGGCGAGGGCCAGGAGCGCGATGACCGCGACCGAGCTCATCGCCCACCATTCGTGGTTCTCCCACCAGCCGGTGTCGTCGAACTGCGTCAGGTAGATGTACCCCGTGCCCGCCCACACGGCGGCCAGGGCCATCGCGGGCCGGCTCCACCGGGTCGGCCGCGCGCACAGGAACGGCACGAACCACATCAGGTACTGTGCGCCCATCCGCGGGGTGACGAGCATGAACGCCAGGAGGATCGCGGAGGTCTGGTCGATGCGGTCGGCCCGCCACCACAGCCACATCACCAGCGCGATGGTGCTGTAGAGGATGATCTGGCCGACCTTGGCGGCCGTCGGGGCCAGGGTCCAGTCACCGCCCGTCATCCAAGCGGTCCAGC
This sequence comes from Actinoallomurus spadix, assembly GCF_024055725.1. GTDB lineage: Bacteria > Actinomycetota > Actinomycetes > Streptosporangiales > Streptosporangiaceae > Actinoallomurus > Actinoallomurus spadix. Next base: position 37,106 of record NZ_JAMXMX010000021.1, read on the forward strand.
CCCATTCGCCGACGATGGGACGCACCTCGCCGAGGTACCGCGCGACGTCGAGCATGTTGGACCAGCTGGAGCTCACCACGAGGGGAAGGGTCGCGAGGAAGAAGACGGGGACGGCACCGGCTGCGACCAGCCCGTACAGGCGTTGCCGCCACGTGGGCAGGATGGCGAGGACCACCGGGAGAAGGATGATCGGCCAGCTCTTCGCCGACAGCGCGAACCCGAACATGGCGCCCGCCCAGGCGCCGTTCAGGCCGGTCCCGCCGTTCTCGGCGCCGTCGCGCGCCGACCGCGCGAGGAGGTAGGCGCCGACGAGGAAGACCAGGGAGATCGGCTCGACCTGCCCGTGGATGACGGCGATCATGAGGGCGATCGGGTTGCAGGCGTACTGCAGCCGCGCCGACGCGGCGTGTTTCCGCCCGGCGAGACGGCCGACCAGGACGATCAGCACGACGTCCGCGATGAGAGTGCAGACCCGACCGGCGATCTCCCACGGGAGGCCGGTGGCCAGCGCGAGCGCGTAGAAGTAGGGGATCATCGGCAGGAAGTGCCAGGATCCCTGACTCGCCAGCACGGGGTCCTGGTGGTGCAGGATCGCCCGGCCGGCCGCTCTGAACCCCTCGTTGTAGTCGACGGGCTGCCAGGAGTCGCTCGACGCGGAGATCAGCAGGATCAGCCGCAGCGCGATGCCGATCGCCAGAACGACGGGCAAGGACGGCCGCCAGCGGCGCCAGTGCCCCACGGCGGCCAGGATCACGCCTGCGACCAGGACAAATGCTGTGAATTCCGGATGGTCCATTGCTAGCCAAGACTCTCACATGCCGAGGCCGTTACCACGCCCGGCCCAGGTACTCACAGCGAACTCTCAGCTTCCCTTGACCTTGACGGCCCCTCCTCCCCACCGTCGCCCTGACCCGCAGCCTGACCACGGCGGTGACCGGATCGCGATCTTCAGTGCCGACCAGCTCCGTTACCGCCTGACGTTCGATTGGTCCGCCTTGACCGATTCTGGACTTACGTTTGACCTTGCGACTTTTGACTTGGTTTGTGAAGATCTGCGCAGGCCAGGTAATCGGATCTCGACCCCGCCCGGGCGGCCCTCACCGCCCGTGAGCCGAGCGCCATTGCCACGCCGTCCCTCGGGCACGCCACCGGGGCGCGCCCGCCACCCCTGAGGGAGGCTCGTGTGAGATTCACTGCTCCTCGGCGCGCTGGACTCGTCGCGGCAGCCGCCACGCTCATCGGCGGCTCTCTTCTCGCCACGTCGGCCCAGGCGTCCGTCTCGCAGCCGGATCCGTCGCACCTCGCCACGAAGCTGGCCCAGAAGCTGGGCTCCCGCTCCGCCGGCTCGTACCTCGACCGGTCCACGAAGAAGCTCGTGGTGACGGTCAGCTCCAAGTCGGACGCCACCGCCGTACGCCAGGCCGGCGCCGTCCCGAAGATCGTGCCGTTCAGCGGCGCGCAGCTCCAGAAGGCCATCGACGTCCTCGACCACACGGCCAAGATCCCCGGCACCGCGTGGGGCGTGGACCCGACCACCGACCAGGTCGTCCTTTCCGTCGACACCTCGGTCACCAGCGACAGGCTCGTCAAGGTCACCTCCGCGGCCCAGCAACTGGGTAGCGCGGTCCGGATGGAGTACGTGCCCGGCGTCTTCCACCTCGACGGCTCCGGCGGTGACGCCATCTACAGCGGTGGGTACCGCTGCTCCCTGGGCTTCAACGTCGTCAGCGGCAGCACCTACTACTTCCTGACCGCCGGGCACTGCGGCAACATCGGATCGGCCTGGTACAGCAACTCCAGCCTCACCACGAGGATCGGCACCCGCCGGGCCAGCAGCTTCCCCGGCAACGACTACGCGATCATCACCTACGCCAGCGGCGTCTCCCACCCGGGAACGGTCGGCAGCGTGGACATCACCTCGGCCGGCAACGCGGTCGTCGGCCAGTCGGTGACGCGCCGCGGCAGCACCACCGGCATCCACTCCGGTACCGTCACCGCGCTCAACCAGACGGTCAACTACTCCGAGGGCACCGTCAGCGGCCTGATCAGGACGACGGTCTGCGCCGAGGGCGGCGACAGCGGCGGTCCGCTGTACTCCGGCGGCACGGCGCTCGGCCTGACCTCCGGTGGCAGCGGCAACTGCACCTCTGGCGGCACGACCTACTTCCAGCCGGTCACCGAGGCGCTCTCGGCGTACGGAGTGAACGTCTACTGATCTGTTCTCACCGATCCCCGCTCGCGGGCCCCCGGAAGCGCGGCATCTTCCGGGGGCCCGCCCCTTTCCGGAACGGCGCCCCCTGCCCAACTCTCTCCTGGGGACCGTGCCCGGTCCTGGGCCATGGCTCAGCGGGGCGCGGCTCAGCGGGTCGCGCGCAGGTCGGGGGTCACGGCCGGGTCGTGCAGCACCACCCAGCCGTCCTCACGCAGCACCACGGTGTACCCCCGCTGGAGCAGGTACCGTACGCGGTCGCGCTGCGCGCCCAGGCCCGGGAAGGGGAACGTCGCGCGGGTGGTATCCGCGACCACCCACGGCGCCCAGCGGACGCGGGTGTCCCACAGCAGCACGCGGGCCCGGCCGGACAGCTGCGGTCCGACGATGTTGGCGGCCTCGACCAGGGCGCCGCGGGGCACGGCCGCGACCGCGTCTGCGGCGGCACGGGCGTGCGCGTCCCGCCGGTAGAACGCCGGGTCGAAGAAGTGCTTGAAGGCGAAGCGCGGCACGACGAGGGCGGCGGCCAGCAGCGTGGCGACCGGCCAGAGAAGGTCGAGGCGGAGACGGCGCACGTTCGGCTCGGGCGGACGCCGACGGTGCGCGAGCCCGGGCGGGCGCAGGCGGTGCGCGAGCGGTCCGAGCAAACGCAGGCGGTGCGCGAGCGGACCCGGCAGACGCAGCCGGGACAGTCGGCGGGCGCCGTCGACGCCCGCCGCGACGAGCAGGGCCGTGAGCGCGACGTTGTAGTGGAACCTCGGCTCCCACCAGTTCCCGAAGCGGTTCGCGAGCATGCGCTCGGCCAGCAGCGGCAGCACGGCGACCGTGATCGGCGAGGCGAGCGGGACCAGGAGCAGGGGCAGGATGAGCCAGGCCATCGTCGTCGCCTTGACGCCGGGGGTGACGAGGAGCTTCAGCGCGGTCCACGGATGCGTCAGGGCGTGCACGGCGGCGTGCGGCAGGTCCCGGCCCAGGGCGTCGTAGGCCCAGTAGTAGTCCGCCGCGCCGCCGAACGCCGGGATCAGCACCCGGGAGGCCAGCCATGTCCAGCCGAGACCGGCGGCCACGAAGACGGCCGCCAGGCGCCGCTCGCCCGGCCGGGTGAGCAGGTACAGCCCGAAGCCGGCGACGAGCAGGCCCATGTCCTCCTTGACGAGCAGCAGCGCACCGGCGGCCAGCAGGCACTGCCGCCGGTGGCCGGCGTCGTGCCGTTCGAGCATCATCATGGACAGGAGAGGCGTGAACGCCATCTCGTGGAAGTCGAAGGCGACCGTCTCGGCCACCGGCCAGGCCAGCGCGTACACACCCGCGACGCAGTGCGCCGCCCACGCCCCGAGCCTCCGCCGGGTGAACGTCCACAACGGAATGATCGTCAGCGCCAGCAGCACGGCCTGGGCGACCAGCAGCGTCTGCGGGCCGTCGTGGAGCCAGTACAGCGGCGCCAGGACGGCGAGGATCGGCGAGAAGTGGTCGCCGAGCACCGTGAAGTGCGGACCGAAACCATTGTGCACGCCTTTGACGATCGCGACGGGCAGGTGGAACCGACTGTAGGAGCGCACCGCCTGATCGAAGATCACCAGGTCGTACGTCGTCGTGCGGAAGGTCCGGTAACGCACGAGCGCGAACACCGAGTAGACCGCCGCCGCGGCGACGACGAGCGCGCCGGCCACGACCACGTCGCGCCGGGCACGTCCCGGGCTCACCGCCGGGCCGGTCGCCTCGGGCGTCACCGTGATCATCCGAGCGCACCGCGGATGCGGTCCGCGTACGCGCGGGCCTCGTCGTCGGAGTCGTACTTCGTCCGCGGCCAGAAGAACCCGCGCAGCCCGTCCTTGCGGTTCCGGGGAACGACGTGGACGTGAAGGTGGGGCACGCTCTGGCTGATCCGGTTGTTCATCGCGACGAACGAGCCCGCCGCGCCGAGCTCGCTCTCCATGACGGCCGACAGCCGCTGCCCCGCGGCGAAGAGCGGCTCGAGGAGGTCGGCCGGCAGGTCCGCGAGGGTCTCGTAGTGGGTGCGCGGCACGAGCAGCGTGTGCCCCTTGAACAGCGGCCGGGTGTCCAGGAAGGCGACGACGGGACCGTCGTCGAGGACCACGTGGGCGGGCCGCTCCCCTTTCACGATCTCGCAGAACAGGCAGTCCATGGTGGGCATTCTTCCGCTTACGGTCGTCTTATCGGCCGGCAATAGGCTCCTGACCCGTGCGATTCAACCAGGTGGCCTTCCGGTACCGCCGTCGCGCGCCGTGGGTCCTGCGCGACGTGACGCTGACCGTACCCCGTGGTCGGATCATCGAGGTGAACGGCCGTAATGGAGCGGGCAAATCAACACTCCTCCGGCTCGTCGCCGGGGTCGTGCCGCCGGTCCGGGGAAGCGTCGGCGACCGGCCGCCGTCCGTCGGGTACGCGCCGGAGCGGTTCCCCGCGGGTCAGCCGTTCACCGCGCGGGCCTACCTCGGGCACATGGCCGCCGTCCGGGGTGTTCCCGCCGCGCGTGTCGGGGAGTGGGCCGAGCGGCTGGGCTTCACCGGCCTCCTGGACACCCGGCTGCCGGACCTGTCCAAGGGCAGCGCGCACAAGGCCGGGCTGATCCAGGCGCTCCTGGCCGCGCCGGGGCTACTCGTGCTCGACGAGCCGTTCGCCGGCCTCGACGCGGGGACCCGCGCGGCGCTTCCGGCACTGCTGGCCGAGCTCGCCGCGGAAGGATCGTCCGTCATCGTCAGCGACCACCAGGGCGACCTGCGAAGCGTGCCGGGCGTCGTGCGCTGGCAGGTCGCGGACCAGACGGTTCACGAAGGGGACCCGCCCGAGGAGCAGACGGTGGTCGAGGTGATCGTGGCCCGCTCGCAGGCGGAGGACCTGGTCGGCCGCCTCAAGGCGGACGGATACGAGGCGCGGCTCCGATGATCGCCGCGATCCGATTCCAGCTCAGCGGGTACGCGCGGTCCACGCGTGCCCTGCCCCCGGTGCTCGCCCTCGCGCTGCTGCTGGGGATCGTCTTCTCGGGCCCGCTCGGCGGCACCCCGGCGGAGGCACGGTCCGGGGCGCTGACCGCGCTCGGTGACCTGGCGGCCCTGTACTTCCCCATCTGCGCCTGGGCCGCGCGCGGCCTCCTGGACACCGAACCGGACGCCCAGCGGCACATCGGTGTGGTCACCCTCGGACGGTGGCGGGCGATGGCGTGCGGGTTCGCCGCGGCGTTCGTGTTCAACGTCTGCCTGGCGCTGATCGCCGGTGCCGTTCCCCTGGTCGAGGCCGCGCGATCCGGCGTACGGGCGTCCCAGCTGCTGCCGGCGATGGCCCTGCTGCTCCTGGCCGCGCTGGCCGCCACGGCGCTCGGAGCGCTCGCCAGCCGGGCGCTCATCCCCTCCCCCGGCCGGTCGGTCCTCGTGCTGCTCGGCGTCTACGTCCTCGACCTGCTGCTGGGCCTCGGTCCGCTCCGCGTCGTCACCGTGCCGATGATCGAGTGGATGGGGGCGGCCGGGCGCGGGCCGTCCGCGTTCACCGACGCCCTGCCGTGGTTCGCGCTGCGCACGCTCGCCTGGGCGGTCCTCGCGACGGCCCTGTACGCCCGCCTGCGCCGTATGCGCGCTTAGCGGGTACGCGCCAGCCGGTCGATCTCGGCTGCGAGGTGGTCGAGGAAGCCGTCGACGTCGGGCTGGGCGTACCCGGGCCGGAGCCGGGTGGTCGCGAACCGCGCGGCCCGGATGTCGGCCGACCGGGGTCTGCGCCCGCGTAGTTCGGCGATCAGCCGGTCCAGGAACGCGTCGACCTCCCGCTCGTCGTATCCCTCGCTCAGCCGGGTGGGTACGAAGCGTACGTTGCGGACGAGCCCGATCAAGCGGTCGGCGTCGGCCGCGGAGAGCCGCCGCCCGTCGCCGTTCTCCTTCAGCTCCAGCTCCCGCAGGTACTCCTCGAGCCGCTCGTCGACCGCCTGGACCCGGTAGCCACGCAGAGCGATCGCGAACCGCACCGTGCCGACCTCCGCCGCCGTGACCGGCGGCGCGAACAGCTGCGCGCGGCCGAGCGTCCCCTCGATCCGGGCGACGAACGCGTCGACCTGGTGACGGTGGTAGCCGCGGAGGGCGAGCGGGAAGTCCGGCATGGCCCGTATTCTCCCTGAAACCCCCATCGAGCACCGGAAAAAGGGTGTGCGCCGTGCGGTCGGCGGAATATCTGACAGGTAGGTCGTCACACGGATCGGGGGAACTGGAGATGACGGCAGAGAATCTCGCCGGGCCGAACAAGGTGGTGCTCGGCGACTACGCGAGCCACGCGGCGGCACAACGTTCCGTGGACATCCTGGCCGACCGGGACTTCCCGGTGGAGCACGTCACCATCGTCGGCTGCGGACTGCGGCTGGAGGAGCGGGTGCTCGGCCGCTGGACCGTCGGCAAGGCCTTGGCGGCCGGCGCGAGTTCCGGCGCCTGGGTCGGCCTGCTGATCGGACTGGTGTTCTGGATCGTCAGCCCCTGGCACGCCGGCGCGGTGATCTCGGCGATAATCCTTGGTGCGATCTTCGGTGCGGTGTTCGCCGGGGTCGCGCACGGGCTGCGCCGCCAGGCGTTCGCGTCGACGAGCGCGGTGGTCGCCGACCGGTACGACGTGCTGGTCGACGCGGAGTTCGCCGCTGAGGCCAGGCGGCTGCTGGCCGCGATACCCGCCACCGAGCGGCCGCACTGATCGGCTCCGCGCGGCGCGTTGCTCGGCTCCGCGCCGTACTGGCCGCTGCGCGCACCGTGCCGGTTCGCTGCGCGCAGCGCCGGTCGGGCCGTCGGCGCGCTACTCGACGGTCTTGGCGGCGAGCTGGCCGCAGGCGCCGTCGATCTCCTGGCCGCGCGTGTCGCGTACGGTCACGGGGACGCCGTGGGCCTCCAGCCGGCGGACGAACTCCGTCTGGTCCGACGGCCGCGACGCGGTCCACTTCGACCCGGGCGTGGGGTTCAGCGGGATCAGGTTGACGTGCACCGGGTGCGCCTTGATGAGCCGGCCCAGCAGGTCGGCCCGCCACGCCTGGTCGTTGATGTCCTTGATGAGGGCGTACTCGATCGAGATCCGGCGCCGCGTCCGCTCCGCGTACGCCCAGGCGGCGTCGAGGACCTCCGCGACCTTCCAGCGGGTGTTGATCGGCACGAGCTCGTCGCGCAGCTCGTCGTCCGGCGCATGCAGGGACACCGCGAGACGAACCTTGAGATCCAGGTCGGCGAGCTGGTGGATCTTCGGGACCAGCCCGACCGTGGAGACCGTGATGTTCCGCTGGGAGATGCCCAGCCCGCGCGGGCTCGGGTCGCTGAACCGGTGGATCGCCCGGACGATGGTGGAGAAGTTGGCGAGCGGCTCGCCCATGCCCATGAAGACGATGTTGCTGACCCGGCCCCGGCCGCCGGCGATCTCACCGCGGTCGAGGGCGCGGGCGCCCGCGACCACCTGCTCGACGATCTCGGCGGTCGAGAGGTTCCGCGTGAGGCCGGCCTGACCGGTGGCGCAGAACGGGCAGTTCATTCCGCAGCCGGCCTGGGAGGAGACGCACATGGTCACCCGGTCCGGGTAACGCATCAGGACCGACTCGACGAACGTGCCGTCGAACGCCTTCCACAGCGTCTTGCGGGTGGCGCCGTCATCACAGGTCAGATCGCGCACCGACGTGAGCAGAGGCGGCATCAGCTCGGTGACGAGGCGGTCCCGGACGGCGGCCGGCAGGTCGGTCATGTCGGCCGGGTCGTCGGCGAGCCTGCCGAAGTAGTGGCGCGACAACTGGTCGGCGCGGAAGGGCTTTTCGCCGAGCGCCCCGACGGCCTCACGCCGCTCGTCCCAGGACAGATCGGCGAGATGGCGTGGTGGCTTCGCCCGGCGCGGAGCGGCGAAGGTGAGCTGAGCGGGCATGTCCGTTCCAGTGTGGCAGACGCCGGGGAGAGCTTCGTACGCCCGCCTGCCACAGCCTCGTACACCCCGCCCCGCATGACCTTGTACGCGGGTCGGCACAGCCTCGTACGCCGGCGCCGGACCTCCACGCCGGGACCGACCCCGAAGGTCAATGCCGCTGTCAATGCCGCTCGGAGGGCCGCACACTCACTACAGTCCCATCTATGCCGGTATTGCGCAGAACGCCGCAGGAGACGCGTGTCCTGATCAGTGACACCAGCCCCTACGGAAGCCGTGTCCTCGAAGTCGAGTCCGATCACATCGCGACGGCGGCGTACCTCCGCCGCGGCGACGGACAAACCGTGGCCGCGACCTGGATCGCCAACCATCAGGACGCGTCTCCCCACCCTGACCTCGCGCGGTTGAACGCGGGCCTGGTACCGGCCATGCCGGCGAACCACACCAAGCACCCGAAGGGGCGGCCGGCACCGGATCCGCGGTCGTTGGAGGTCGTCTGGTTCGAGGAGGGCGACGGTGCGGCGGTGCTGGAGGACGGGCAGCCGCTCTGCGTGATCCCCGGCTGGTCGGACATGGACCGTGGGCTGCCCGGGTACAGCCGCGAGGCGCTCGGCCAGAGCCCGTTCGCGTTCGCACTGGACGATGAGATCGAGGACCTGGGCCCGCGCATCCTGCAGGCGCAGGCGTTCTGGGAGTGGCGGAACGGTGACGGCGCCTGGGAGGGGTTCCAGCAGTCGGTGCTGGGACACCTGCTCGGCCGTCTCGGGCCGGGCGGGTACTACTGGCACGACGTCGGCCGGCAGTGGCGCGCCCGGTCCGGTGGCTCGGCAGGGGGCGGCGAGCAGCCCGTCGTGGGGGTGTCGGAGCGACCGGCCCTGGACGACCGGTCCTACCGGGTGCTGAGCACGGTGGGCATGAGCTGCCAGCGGATGCCCACTGTGGAGTTGTACGAGGACAACGTCGGTGAGCACGCCCGGATCGAACTCGCCGTGGCCACGACCCTGCCCAGTCAGCGGGCGGGCAGCATCTTCCCCTGGCTGGCCCAGTATCCGTGGCGCGCGGTCACGTCCTTCGCTCCGGGCGACAACGTGAAGTGGTACCACGAGGCGAAGACCTTCCCGCTCGGCTCGAGCTGGGAGGGGGTGCTGCTGCTCGACGACCCGGGCCGGCTTGCGGGTCCGGCGGCCCCGGACATGCGCGGGTTCTCGTTCGGTGGCGACCCGGTGCAGTGGCTGTGGCTCGTGCCGATCACCGAGGCGGAGCGGCAGTTCGGCAAGGACGAGGGCCCGGACGCGCTGATCGAGCGGCTGGCTAGGAAGGGCCGCAGCTGGATCGTCGGCGAGGACTGAAACCGGAGCCGCGTCGGCGGCCGGGCGGGACTCCCCGCCCGGCCGCCGGTCACGACCTCTTCAGGATCCGGAAAGAGCGGTCAGGCCGGAACGAACGCCTGGAAGAGCAGCCAGACGACCGGCACGGTGGCGAGCAGGGAGTCCAGGCGGTCCATGACCCCACCGTGCTCGGGCAGCAGGGTCCCCATGTCCTTGATGCCGAGGTCCCTCTTGATCATCGACTCGATGAGGTCGCCGAGCGTGGCCGAACAGACCGCGGCGGCACCGACGATGACCCCCTGCCACCAGGCGCCGTCCAGCAGCCAGGGCAGCAGCAGGCCGCCGACCACCATGCACGTCAGCGACGAGCCGGTGAACCCCTCCCAGGTCTTCTTCGGGCTGATGGCGGGAGCCATCTTGTGCGAGCCCAGGAACGAGCCCGCGAAGAAGCCACCGATGTCGCTGGAGATCGTCACCGCGATGAAGACGATGATGCGGTTTGGGCCGTCGTCCGCGTCGAGCATGAGGACGGCGAACCCGGCGAGGAACGGGACGTACGCGGCGGCGAACACGCTCGCCGTCGCGTCCCGGACGTACCCATCCTGGCCGCCCGCCAGCCGCCACAGCAGAACCGCAAGCACCGTCAGGGCGAACGTCGCGACCAGCGCGGTCGTCCCCCAGACGTAGGTGCCGACCAGCATCGCCAGGCCGCCCGCCGCGAGCGGGACCGGCGGGATGCGGATGCCCTTCGTCCCGAAGGCCCGGATGAGCTCCCACCCGGCCACGCCGATGAAGAGCACGAGGACGCCGAGGAAGATCTCCTTGACGGTGTAGAGGGACACCAGGACGACGGCGCCAAGGCCCAGGCCGACCCCGACCGCGATGGGGAGGTTCCGGCCTGGCCTACGCTTCTTGCCCGTTTCCGCCGTTACCTCCGGAATCTCCGGGGCGGGCGTGGGGGCCTGCTCGAGTCCCACTAGACCTCGAGCAGCTCGGCTTTCTTGTGCTCGAGCAGCTCGTCGATCTTGGCGACGTGCTTGTGCGTGAAGTCGTCCAGCTCCTTCTCCGCGCGGCGCACGTCGTCCTCGCCCGCGTCGCCGGCCTTGGCGAGCTTGTCGAGGGCGTCCTTGGCGTGGCGGCGAATGTTACGGATCGAGACCCGCGCGTCCTCCGCCTTGTGCCCGGCCACCTTGATGAACTCCTTGCGACGCTCCTCGGACAGCTCCGGGAACACCACACGAATGATCTTCCCGTCGTTGCCCGGGTTGACACCGAGGTCGCTCTCGCGAATGGCCTTCTCGATCGCGGTCAGCGACGACGCGTCGTACGGCTGGACGATCACCATGCGGGGCTCGGGCAGCGTGAACGACGCCAGCTGATTGATCGGCGTCGGCGCCCCGTAGTAATCCGCCGTGATCTTGTTGAACATCGCAGGCGTCACACGACCGGTACGGATGCCGTTGAAGTCATCCTTGGCGACCGTGACGGCCTTATCCATCTTGTCCTCGGCCTCGAGGAGGATCTCGTCGATCACCTTCGGCTCCTGTTTCAGCTCTCCGCCGGACTTACCAATGTGCCGATCTTCTCACCGCGGACGGCCCGCACGATATTCCCCTGTCCCATCAGGTCGAAGACCACGATGGGCAGGCCGTTGTCCATGCAGAGGCTGATCGCGGTGGCGTCCATGACCTTGAGACCGCGCTGGAGAACCTCGCCGTACTCCAGCCGGTCGAACCGGAAGGCGTCCGGATTCTTCTTCGGGTCGGAGTCGTACACGCCGTCCACCTGGGTGCCCTTCAGCACGGCGTCGGCGTTGATCTCCAGCGCCCGCTGCGCGGCGGCCGTGTCGGTGGAGAAGAACGGCTGGCCGAGACCGGCACCGAAGATCACCACACGCCCCTTCTCTAGGTGGCGAATGGCCCTGCGCGGGATGTACGGCTCCGCGACCTGCCCCATCGTGATCGCCGTCTGCACCCGCGTGTCCACGCCCAGCTTGTTCTCGAGGAAGTCCTGGAGCGCCAGGCAGTTGATCACGGTGCCGAGCATGCCCATGTAGTCACTGCGGGCGCGGTCCATGCCCTGCGCGGACATCTGCACGCCGCGGAACATGTTGCCGCCGCCGCAGACGACCGCGACCTGCACGCCTTCGCGTACGACCTCGGCGATCGCCTCGGCGATGTGCCGTACGACCGCCGGGTCGATGCCGAGCGCCTCACCACCGGCGAAGGCCTCGCCGGAGAGCTTCAGAAGCACCCGCTTCCAGCCATGATGAGACGACAGAGCCGCCGTCGTGTCGGTGATCTTACTGTCCTGCACGGCGGCGGCTCCTTCGTTGTCTCTCAGCGGCTGGTCGTCCTCAGGGGCGGAGCGTCAGAGCTGGCCGACCCGGAACCGGGCGAAGCGCTGGACGTTCACGCCGGCATCCTGGAGGACCTTACCGACCGTCTTCTTCGGGTCCTTAACGAACGGCTGCTCGACCAGGACGAAGTCCTTGAAGTAGGCCTTCACCCGGCCCTCGACGATCTTCGGGATCGCCTGCTCGGGCTTGCCCTCGTCACGGGTGATCTGCTCGGCGAGCGCCCGCTCCTTGGCGACGACGTCCGCCGGGACGTCGTCGTTGGTGAGATACTTCGGGGACATCGCCGCGATCTGCTGCGCGATCTCCTTGGCCACCTCGGGGGCCTCGCTGTCGAGCTCGACCAGCACGCCGGTCGCCGGCGGCAGCGACGGGTCGGACTTGTGCAGGTAGCTCGCGACGTAGGCGCCCTTGAAGTGGGCGAAACGGCCCACCTCGAGCTTCTCCCCGATCTTGGCGCTGTTCTCGTCGATCAGCTGCTGAACCGTCTTGCCCGGCTCGATCTCCGCGGCCAGCAGGGCGTCGCGGTCGGCCACATCGCTGTTCGCGGCGAACTCGACGATCTGGTCGGCCAGGGCGATGAAGCCCTCGTTCTTCGCGACGAAGTCGGTCTCGCAGTTGAGCTCGAGGATCGCGCCGTCCCCGGACCCGTTGAAGTGCTCGGCGACCAGGCCGTTCGCGGCGGTGCGCTCGGCGCGCTTGCCGACGTCCTTGGCGCCCTTGAGGCGCAGCAGCTCGACCGCCTTGTCGAAGTCGCCCTCGGCCTCCTCGAGCGCCTTCTTACAGGCCATCATCCCGGAACCGGTCATGTCCCGGAGCTTCTTGACGTCGGCGGCGGTGAAGTTCGCCATTGTGGTCTTGTCTCTCTCGTCGTCGGTCGTGGGCCGTCAGGATTCCGAGCCGGTCTCCGGCTGCTCGGCCGGCGCGGCCTCCGAAGCCTCGGCCTGCGGAGCCTCGGCCTGCGCCTCCGGAGCCTCGGCCTGCGCCTGCGGAGCGGCCTCGGCCGCCTCACCCGACTCGCCCTTGCTCTCCAGCAGCTCGCGCTCCCACTCGGGCAGCGGCTCCTCCGCGCCCACCGCGGCGGGCTTCTCGTCACCCGACGGCGCGGCACCGGCGCGGGCCATCAGGCCGTCGGCCACGGCGTCCGCGACCACGCGGGTGAGCAGGCTGACGCTGCGGATGGCGTCGTCGTTACCCGGGATCGGGTAGTCGACCTCGTCCGGGTCGCAGTTGGTGTCGAGGATCGCCACCACCGGGATGCCCAGCTTGCGGGCCTCGTTGACGGCGATGTGCTCCTTCTTGGTGTCGCAGACCCACACCGCGCTCGGCACGCGGGCCATGTCGCGGATACCGCCGAGGGTGCGCTCGAGCTTGTCCTTCTCACGCTTGCGCATGAGAAGCTCCTTCTTCGTCATACCCGAGCCGGCGACGTCGTCGTAGTCGAGCTCCTCGAGCTCCTTCAGACGCGTCAGGCGCTTGTGCACGGTGGAGAAGTTGGTGAGCATGCCGCCCAGCCAGCGCTGGTTGACGAACGGCATGCCGACGCGCTGCGCCTGCTCCGCGATCGACTCCTGCGCCTGCTTCTTCGTGCCGACGAACAGGATCGTGCCGCCGTGGGCGACGGTCTCCTTGATGAAGTCGAAGGCGCGGTCGATGTAGGACAGCGACTGCTGCAGGTCGATGATGTAGATGCCGTTGCGCTCGGTGAAGATGAAACGCTTCATCTTCGGGTTCCACCGGCGGGTCTGGTGCCCGAAGTGGACGCCGCTCTCGAGCAGCTGCTTCATGGTGACGACGGGTGCCATTGCCCGTGGTCCTCCTGTCCGGCCCAGTCGCTCTCTGGGCCACGTTCCGGTTGTTCTGCGTCCGTGCGCACCCCTGCCATGACGCCTGTCATGGACCGTGAGGGCCGCCCCACCAACGAATCGGTGGCCGGCGGACGCGTGAATTCGGTCATGCGACCGTTGAGGCAAGTGTACCGGCGGCTCACCCCACCGTGGACTCCGCGCCTCGAACCCGGGGTTTTCCACAGCTTCGGTCCGGGTCCTGCCCGAGGCGTGACGGGCGCGAGCATGCTGTGTCCCATGGTCTTGCCCGTAATGCTCCTGGTCATCGCGACGCCGTTCCCCGTGGTCCCGGCCGCCTCCTCCCCACCGATCGCCACGCAGGTCGCGCCGGCCGCGCAAGACCCGGCAACCGTGCCGTTTCCCATGGCCACGCGGATGCCGGAGGCGACCGCCTCGGCCGTTTCGGTGGCCGCGCCGGTCGTGACCACCGCGGCGGCGCCGGTCGCGGTGGCCGTCCCGGCCGCCGTGCGGGTCGTCCCGCCTGGGGCCGGAGAAGCTCAGTGGCGGTGGCCGTTACATCCGCCCCCGCCCGTGCTGCGCCGCTTCGACCCGCCCGCTCACCCTTGGGAGCCCGGGCATCGGGGGGTCGATCTCGCCGCGCCTCCCGGTCGAGCGGTCTTCGCCGCCGGCGCGGGGCGTGTCACCTTCGCCCGCGACCTGGCCGGACGCGGTGTGATCACCATCAGCCACGGCACTTTTCGGACGACCTACCTCCCCGTACGCCCGGCCGTCCGCTCGGGGCAGACCGTGGTCACGGGCGCCCGGATCGGCGTGGTGGAGGCGAGGCCCGGTCATTGCGGGCAGGAGAGCTGCCTGCACTGGGGTCTGCTGCGGGATGACTCCTACCTCGACCCGCTCTCACTCCTCGGTCTCGGCCCCGTGCGCCTTCTCCCCTGGTGGCGCTCCTCGTCGGACGCCGCCGTGAGCGGCGGGTCAGGACGAACACCGCGTGCGCCGAGCGACCCCGCCGAGCAGGGCGAACGCCCCACGGTTCGTCGGCCGACCGGCCGTCCGCCCACCTCACCGCAGGGCGGTCCGCCCCCGGCGCGGGCTCCGGTGGGCACGGCTCCGGCGATGCGACCGGCCGGCGCGACGAGCGCGATCGGCGCGGCCGCCGGCCCCCTCGCCGTCACCGCGGCGGCGGGGCTCGCCCTCGCGGGATTCCGCACCCGCGGCCGGAGGAGCCGGGGCTCCCGGCCATCGCTCACCGGTAAGCGATGACGATCACGCGGGCCGCTCTTAGGCGGAGACGGCGTCACGCCCTCGGATGGGCCTGCCGGTAGACGGCCCGCAGCCGCTCCGCGGAGACGTGGGTGTAGACCTGCGTCGTCGCCAGGGAGGAGTGCCCGAGGATCTCCTGGACGCTGCGCAGGTCCGCGCCTCCTTCGAGGAGATGGGTGGCCGCGCTGTGCCGAAGGCCGTGCGGGCCCATGTCGGGAAGGCCGAGCGCCGCGAGCCGGTCGTGCAGGGCGCGACGGACGACCGTGGGATGGACCCTGCCCCCACGGGAGCCGAGGAACAGCGCCGGACCGCTGCGCTCGTTCACGAGGCACGGGCGCCCCCGCGCCAGCCATGCCCCGACCGCCCGAGCGGCGGGCGCGCTCATCGGAACCGTCCGCTCCTTGTCCCCCTTGCCGATCACCCGGATCGTACGGCGCGTGGCGTCGATGTCCTCGACGTCCAGACCGCACAGCTCCCCGATCCGGATCCCGGAGCCGTAGAGCAGTTCGAACACGGCCTGGTCGCGAAGCGGGAGGGGGCCGTCGCCGCCGTCCGAGCCGGCGACGGGAGCGTCCCTGACGACCGCGGGAACGTCCTCGCCGACGGCGTGAGCGTCTTCACCGGCGTCGCCCTCACCTTGGGCCGGTGCCCATTCGAGCAGTGCGATGGCCTCGTCCTGGCGCAGCACCCGCGGCAAGGTCCTCCCCTGCTTCGGTGTGCCGAGCAATGCTCCGGGATCGGCCGGCAGCGTCCCTCGGCGGTGGGCGTAGGCCGTGAACACTCGCGCCGAGGCCGTCCGGCGGGCGAGCGTCGCCCGCGACCTGCCCAGGGCGTGCTGCGCGGCCAGCCAGGCACGCAGCATCCGGATATCGAGGCCCGCGAGGTCGCCGAGGCCCATCCGGTGCGCGTGCGCCAGGAGATCGGCGACATCGCCCAGGTAGGCGCGCACGGTATGACCGGACAGACCTCGTTCGGCCCGCAGGTGCCACTCGAACCCGGCGAGCACCGCGCCGAACATCGCGTCGAACGCCTCGTCGTCCTCCGCGTCGGAATCGCCGGCAGGCCGCCCAACGGGCGCCCCGGCGGATCCGGCGGACTCCCCAGCGGGCCGCCCGGCAGGCTCGGCGGAGTCTCCGGCAGGGTGCTGGGTGGGCTCTCCGACAGGTCCGGCCGAGGGCTGCGGTTCGGCCGGCCCTTCGTCCCGTCCCACACCGGGCGGCTCGGCGAGACTCGATCGGGGCCGCTCGGCGGGCCGTACGCCGGTCTCCTCGTTCGCTCCCATGGCGCTCCCTCGGTGGCTCGTCACTGCCGGAACCGCGAAGCGGCCCCGCGTCCGGCCGCGGCGCCGGCTTCACGGCCCACCGTACGGAGGACACCCTGCGCGACCGGCAACGGCGAATCAAGCGACCGCACCGCCGGACCGCTTATCCACAGAACTCGGTTCGGTCGACACGGGCGCTGCGCGCTCCGGCACCCTCGACGTGGGAGGTGAGCGCATGCAGGCGAAGGACACGCTCGGACGGCAGGGCGAGCAGGCCGCCGCCGAGCACCTGACCCGGCTCGGGTGGCAGATCCTCGACCGCAACTGGCGCTGCGGCGAAGGTGAGCTGGACATCGTGGCCCGCGACGGCACCGAGTTGGTGGTGTGCGAGGTCAAGACCCGCTCCAGCATCGCCTTCGGCACGCCCGCCGAGGCGGTGACCCCGGCCAAGGCCGCGCGGCTACGGCGCCTGGCCGGCCGCTGGCTGGCCGCCCACGGCGTCGGCCACGCCACCGCCCGCATCGACGTCATCGGCCTGCTCGCCGACGGGCCCGACCGCTTCACCGTCGACCATCTGAAGGGGGTGTGCTGACGATGGCACTGGCCCGCACGCGTGCCGTCGCCCTGCTGGGCGTGGACGGGGCTCTCGTCGACGTCGAGGCCGCGATCACCAGCGGTGTTCCTGGCCTGCACCTCGTGGGCCTGCCCGACACTGCGCTCAACGAGGCACGCAGCCGCGTCCGTGCGGCGATCCTCAACAGCGGTGAGCAGTGGCCCAACCGGCACGTCACCGTGAGCCTTTTTCCCGCGAGCATGCCGAAGAAGGGCAGCGGTTTCGACCTGGCCATCGCCGTGGCGCTGCTGGGCGCGGAGGACGCGTTCCCCGCCGACGCCTGCGCGGGCACGGTAATGATCGGAGAGCTGGGTCTCGACGGCCGGGTCCGTCCCGTGGCGGGGGTGCTGCCCGCGGTCCTCGCCGCCGCGGACGCGGGCGCCGAGACCGTCGTGGTGCCGAAGGCGAACCTCGCCGAGGCGTCACTCGTTCCGGGCGTGCGGGTCATCGGCGTCCGTTCACTGCGCGCCCTGGTGGCCAGGCTCCGTGACCAGCCGCTCCCGGAGGAGTCGGAGTCGGACGACGGATCCGCCGAGGAGGAGGCGACGCCGTCGCGAGGCAACGGCCTGGCGGCTCGTTCACGGGCGCGACGCGGCGATCTGGACCTCGCCGACGTGCGCGGTCAGGCCGACGCGCGCAAGGTGCTGGAGGTCAGCGCCGCCGGTGGCCACCATCTCCTGCTCACCGGTCCGCCCGGATGCGGGAAGACGATGCTGGCCGAGCGCCTGCCCACCCTGCTGCCGGAACTCGACCACGACGCCGCCCTGGAGGTCACCGCGATCCACTCGGTGGCGGGCGGTCTTCCGACCGGGCAGCCGCTGATCATCCAGCCGCCGTTCTGCGCCCCGCACCACACGGCGTCACGGGCCGCCCTGGTCGGCGGCGGCAGCAACCGGCTCATCCAGCCGGGGGCGGTGTCGCTGGCGCACCGGGGCGTTCTCTTCCTTGATGAGAGTCCCGAATTCGCGGCCGGAGTGCTAGACGCGTTACGCCAGCCGCTGGAGGAGGGAGAGGTGGTCATCGCCCGGTCCGGGGCGACGGCCCGGTTCCCGGCCCGGTTCACGCTGCTGCTGGCGGCGAACCTCTGCCCGTGTGCGGCCGCCAAGGTCCGTGACTGCAAGTGCCCTCCGTCGATGCGTGAGCGGTACCTCGCCCGGCTGTCAGGGCCGCTGCTCGACCGGATCGACCTGAAATCGGACTTGAAAGAGGTGACCCGTGCGGAGCTGCGGTACGACCTGCAGCTGGCCGAGTCGAGCGCGACGGTCGCCGAGCGGGTGCTGGTCGCTCGCGACCGGGCCCGCAGGCGGCTGGCCGATCTGCCCTGGCGGACCAACGCCGACGTCCCCGGGCGGGAGCTGCGGCGCCGGTTCGCACCACCGCACCGGGCGCTCGCGGCGCTCGACGGGCCGTTGGCCGATGGGCGGCTCAGCGCGCGCGGCCTCGATCGCGTGGTGCGGGTCGCCTGGACCCTCGCGGACCTCGCCGGAAAGGACGCCCCGACCGCGAGCGAGGTCGACGAGGCGTTCGGGCTCTGGCAGGGGCGCTGAAAACCGCGGCAGGTCGTCCCTGCGGATGCCGCTCACCCGTCGCTCCGGACGCCGCCCGCCCCAGAGGCCGCAGTCCCAGGCGCCGCTCGCCCACCCACCGCAGAGGCCGTGGCCCCCTGATCCACCCACGCAGACACCGCTCGCCCGCTCGCCCCAGAGGGCGTATGCCCCTGGTCCCAGACGCCGCGTACCCCACTCGTCCCAGAGGAGGCACCATGATCCCGGCGGAGGAACGGCTCGCCCGCGCTCTTCTGACCCGCATCGCCGAACCCGGCGATGAGTTGTTAGGACGTCTCATCGCGCGCGAGGGAGCGATCGGCGCGCTGGAGGTCATCCGCTCGGACGCACCGCCGGGCACCGATCCGGCCGGCCCCGGAGAGAAGACCGTGGCCCGGCGCTTCGCCGCCTGGCGGGCCAGATTGCCCGGCACCGACCCGGAACGGCTCCTCGCCGAGTGCGACGCGCTGGGGGGACGGCTGGTGTGCCCGGGAGACGCGGAATGGCCGTCCCAACTCGATGATCTCGGTTACCGCCGGCCGTACGCGCTGTGGGCGCGAGGTGATCAGGATCTGCGGTTCGGCTGTCTGCGGTCCGTGGCGGTCGTGGGTTCCCGGTCCGCCACCTCATACGGGATCAACGTCGCCGCCGAGATGGGCGCCGAGCTCGCCGACCGGGGATGGACGGTGGTGTCCGGGGGCGCCTTCGGCATCGACGCGGCGGCGCATCGGGGGGTGCTCGCGGCGGACGGTCTGACCGTGGCGGTGTTCGCCTGCGGATTCGACGTGACCTATCCGAGTTCGCACGCCGGGCTGTTCTCGGAGATCGCCCGTTACGGCCTCCTGGTCAGCGAGCTGCCGCCAGGTGCCTCACCGACCCGCGGCCGTTTCCTGGTGCGCAACCGGACGATCGCGGCGCTGACCCGCGGCACGGTGGTGGTGGAGGCCGCACGCCGCAGCGGGGCGATCAGCACGGCACGGCACGCCCGGGACCTCCGTCGCGCCGTGATGGTGGTGCCCGGGCCGGTGACCTCCGCGGCGTCGGCCGGATGTCACGTCCTGCTACGGGAGTGGAGCGAGGTCGTCTGCGTGACCGACACCGCGGAGGTTCTGGACCTCGTCGGGCTCATCGGTGACGACCTCGCGCCGGAGCGGCGCGGTCCCGTCCTCGACCGGGACCGGCTCGATCCGGTCACCGGAGACGTCCTCGAGGCGATCCCGGCGCGTGGCGGGGCGGGGACGGCGCGGATCGCGGTGACCGCGGGCGTCGATCTCGACACCGCGCTCGCCGCGCTGGGCTCCCTGTCGGCGGCCGGATTCGTCGAGCGATGCGCGAAAGGATGGAAATTGCGCCGCCATTCCCCGGGCGGCTGAGCCGATCCGGTGTGCAGTAGCCCGGTGTGCGGTGGGCCGCTGAGCCGATCCGGTGTGCAGCGGCCCGGTGTGCAGTGGGCCGCTGAGCCGGTCCGCGCCGGCGGCGGAGCGCCGCCCAGCACCGGCCGGTCGTCCGCCGGTAGGGGTGAACGGGCGAGGCGTCGTCAGTGCCGTGGATCGTGAGCGCCGGTGGCACCACGATTCACGGCACTGACGTCGAACGGCCGTGAGCGGGCGGGCGGCACCGGGTGCCGCCCACCTGGGCGCCACGTCAACCGTTGGGCAGCTCCAGGTCGCTCTTGGCCAGCTCCTCGATGTTCACGTCCTTGAAGGTCACAACCCGAACGTTCTTGACGAAACGCGCGGGACGGTACATGTCCCAGACCCACGCGTCCTGCATGGTCACTTCGAAGAAGGTCTCGCCGTTGTCGGTGCTGCGCACCTGCAGATCGACGGTGTTGGTGAGATAGAACCGCCGCTCGGTCTCGACGACGTACGTGAAGAGGCCGACCACATCGCGGTATTCGCGGTAGAGCTGGAGCTCCATCTCGGTCTCGTACTTCTCGAGGTCTTCTGCGCTCATACTCGCGTTCCCTCCCCGAACCGCGGCTCAGGCGACGTCCGCCTGGTCGGCGATGTCCTCATAGTGTGACGCCTCCCAATCGATCTCCCCAGCGGCTGAGGCATCGATCTCCGGTCCCGCCTCCGCCGCGGCCACCCGGGCCACGTTGACGAAGGAGAGCCGATGTTCAGGACAAGGTCCATGCTCCTCCAACGCCGCGGCGTGGGCACGAGTGACGTAGCCCTTGTGAACGCCGAAGCCGTACATCGGATAACGGTCGTGCACCTCCATCATGATCCGGTCCCGGGTCACCTTGGCGACGATCGACGCCGCGGCGACGCAGGCCGCCACCCGATCGCCCTTGGGCACCGCGAGCCCGGGGGCGCACAGGCCCGGCACCCGGAATCCGTCCGTCAGGACGTAACCGGGCTCCACGCTCAGCGCCGCGAGCGCCCGCCGCATTCCGGTGACGTTGCACCGGTGCAGGCCCACCCGGTCGATCTCCTCACGCGGTACGACGAGGGCGTGCCACGCCACGGCCGTGGCCGTGATCTCGTCGTACAGGCGCTCCCGGCGCGCGGCGGTGAGCAGCTTCGAATCGGTCAGTCCCTCGATGCGGCGGCGGCGCTCCGGTGCGAGGATCACGGCGGCCACGACCAGCGGCCCGGCGCAGGCGCCCCGGCCGGCCTCGTCGACCCCGGCCACCGGCCCGAGACCGCAGCGTTCGACCACCCGCTCGTAGGCGTACATGCCGACGTCCCGTCGCGGGGTGAGACCACGAGGGCGGCGAGCTCGGACATCGATGTACACATCAGGCAGCGTACGTCGCGCGGAGGCTCGGCCGTGGCGGAACCTCCCCGCGCGGTGGGCGCATTGGCGCGACCGGTCACTTCCTATGGGGTGTCCGGTGGACAGGCCGCGGCGCGCCGGAGGCGCCGGCGTCCGCCGGGAGACGAGCCGGCGCGGCGGCGTCGCCTGCGCAGCAGTGTCACCGGCAGCGCACCGGCGAAGCCCATCGCCAAGGGGACCGCGGGCAGGGCGCCGTCGGCGAGTGCCAGGCCCGGTTGGCCGAACGTCTTGGGGATCGACAGCAGCTTGACGCGCGTGACCGGCCAGACGACGACGAACGCGCGCCCGACGACGCGGTTCTCGGGGATGGTGCCGCCACCGGGGTCGCCGAGGTGACCGCGGGAGTCGTACGACACTTCACGGTGGTCGCCCATCACCCAGAGCCGGCCCGCAGGCACGGTGATCTTGAACTTGGTGTCGGACGGCTTGTTCTGCTCGTGCGTGACCGGATCGGTGTAGATGTAGGCCGTCTCGTCGAGCGGGTGGCCGTTGACGGTGACGCGGCCCTGCGCGTCGCAACACGCCACGTGGTCACCGGGCACGCCGATGACCCGCTTGATGTAGTCCTTCTCGCCCGGGACGACGCCGAACGCGCTCCCGACTGCGTGCAGGACCTTCGTCACCGGGTTGCTCGGCTGGGAGTACTGGACCTCCGGGTCCCAGGAGTCCAGACCGTTGAAGACGACGACGTCACCGCGCTTGATGTCACGCGTGTGGTAGACGATCTTGTTGACCAGGACCCGATCGCCGACCTTGAGGGTGTTCTCCATCGACTGCGACGGGATGTAGAACGCCTGGACCGCGAACGCCTTGATGACCATGGCGAGAGCGAGGGCGACCCCGATCAGGATCGGCAGCTCCTTCCAGAAGGAGCTCTGCTTCTTCTTGGAGCGCTTGCCGTCATCGGCGGCCTCGCCGTCGTCCGGCTCCGCCGACTCCGCCGGGGCCTCCGGCTCTTCCGGTCCCCCCGGCCGGGACGAGTCCGGCTCGCTCGCCGTCTCGGCCGCCGGTCGCGGGTCACCCGGCTCGCGGTCGCCGGTGTGCGCGCTTCCCTGACCGTTCTGCGAAGCGTCGTGGCGCGTGTCACCGGTGGTGGCCGCGGGCTCGCGCAGGCCCTGCTCGTCGTCAGTCATCAGGGGAAGCCTAATGCCCGAGAGCCCCGGGAGCGGCCAACGTCAGCGTGTCGCCCGCCGCGCGTCTGCAAATCCCTGGCAGCCACTCCGCCCGTCACCTGTCCCGGCCACGGAATCCCTGGCCGTGACGCCGCCCGCCGCCCCTCCCCGGCCGGGGAAGTCCCTCCCGTAACGCTGTCCCTCGCCCGCCCCTGACCCGGGAAGTCCCGCTCGTGGCGCCATCCCTTGCCCCGCCCCCCGGCCGGCGAAGTCTCGTCCGTGGCGCCGCCGGGCGCTTTTTCGCCCGGGAGAGTCCCGTCCCGTGGCGTCGTCCCGCGCCCGCCCCGGCCGGGAGATTCCCGGGCGGTGATGACGAAGGCCCCGGCCCGTCGATCGACGGGCCGGGGCCGGAAGCAGGAACGGAACCCGCTCAGTTGTCGCGCTTCTCCTTGATGCGGGCGGCCTTGCCGCGCAGCTCGCGGAGGTAGTAGAGCTTGGCGCGCCGCACGTCACCGCGCGTGACGACCTCGATCTTGTCGATGGACGGGCTGTTGAGCGGGAAGGTCCGCTCGACGCCGACGCCGTAGCTCACCTTGCGGACGGTGAACGTCTCACGGGCGCCGCCGCCCTGACGCCGGATCACCACACCCTGGAAGACCTGGATGCGGCTTCGGTTGCCCTCGGTCACGCGCACGTGAACCTTGAGCGTGTCACCCGGGCGGAAGTCCGGTACGTCAGACCGCATCGCGGCCTTCTCGATCTCCTGGATCAGGGTGTGCATGACTGCGGTTCCTCGTGGTGAAACGCGCGCGGTCTAGGGACACCGACGCGCGAAGGGATCTTCTGGAAGTCTGGACACGCCCAGCGTCGAGCGCTGGGGTGACGTCTCAGTGTGCCACACGTTCGGCGTCAACCGGAAAACCGGCCTCGGTGAGCGCTTTTCGGTCGGCCTCGTCCAGTGTGTTCCGGCCGATGAGTTCGGGCCGCCTGGCGGCGGTGCGACGCAGCGCCTGATCGCGCCGCCAGCGGGCGATCGCGCCGTGGTTCCCGGACATCAGCACGTCGGGGACGTCGCGCCCGCGCCAGGTCGCCGGCTTGGTGTACACGGGCCCTTCGAGCAGGGCCTCCATGCGGCCGGGCGCGAAGGAGTCGTCGGTCACCGAGTCGGCGTTGCCCAGCACGCCGGGCAGCAGCCTGCTGACCGCCTCGACGATCACGAGGACGGCCACCTCGCCGCCGGCCAGGACGTAGTCGCCGATGCTGACCTCGTCGACCGGCATCCGTTCCCGGGCGTCCTCGATGACGCGGGCGTCGATCCCCTCGTAGCGTCCGCACGCGAAGACGAGCCAGGGCTCCGCGGCGTACTCGGTGGCGAGTTCCTGCGTGAAGGGGCGTCCGCTCGGCGTGGGGACGATGAGGCGCGCACGCGACGGAGGGGGGACGACGGCGTCCAGGGCCTCGCCCCAGGGCTCCGGCTTCATCACCATGCCGGGGCCGCCGCCGTACGGGGTGTCGTCGACGGTCCGGTGCCGGTCGTGCGCCCAGCCGCGCAGGTCGTGCACGTGGGCGTCGACGTCGCCGCGCCGCCGCGCCTTGCCCAGGAGGGAGACGTCGAGCGGCGCGAAGTACTCGGGGAAGATCGTGACGATGTCGAGTCTCATGGGCGCTCCGTGTGTCCTGTGTCAAGTCTGCCCGCCGGCGCCGGGCGCGCGGACGCCGTCCGGGGTGCGAACGCCGTCCGGCGCGTGATCATCGGGCCGCGTGACCGCCGGCCGCCGGACGACGCGGAACGGCGGGCGTCCGCGGCGGGCGTCATTCGAGCAGGCCGGGCGGGGGGTCGATGACGATCCGCCCGCCGGGCACGTCGACCTCGGGGACGAGAGCGCGAACGAACGGCACGAGCGCGTCACCGCCGGGCCGCCGGATGACCAGGAGGTCCTGGCCGAGGTGCTCGACGTCCACGACCTCGCCCACCTCGGTCCCGTCGGGTGTCACCGCGAGGAGGCCGATGAGCTCCTGGTCGTGGAACTCGTCCGGGTCGGCGCTGGGCGGGATGTCGGCGGAGTCGACCAGCAGGAGGGTGCCGCGGAGCGTCTCCGCGGCCGTACGGTCGTCGATCCCGGCGAAGCGGACGAGGAGGCGGCCGGCGTGCGGGCGCGCGGACTCGATGGTCAGCGGGCCGAGGCGCGCCGGGTCGGTGACGAGCGATGACCCCGGCGCGAACCGCACGCCAGGGTCATCCGTGCTCATCTCGACGCTGACCTCGCCACGGACACCGTGGGCTCGGCCGATACGGCCGACGGCGAGCAGCATCAAGCCGCCCCGCCGGCGGTCGTACCGCGAAAGGTGTCGGTCGCGAGCACTATCGGGCCTCGTTGAGGTCGAGGAGGTCGACGCGGATGTACCGGCCGCCCGCGAGGGCACCGATGACCGTGCGCAGGGCCTTGGCCGTGCGGCCATTGCGGCCGATCACCTTGCCGAGGTCGTCGGGGTGCACGCGCACCTCGAGGACCCTGCCGTTGCGAAGCCGGCGGGCACGCACCCGGACGTCGTCCGGGTGCTCCACGATTCCGCGGACCAGATGCTCGAGCGCCTCCTCGAGCACCTTAGGCCTCGCTCTTGGCTTCGGAGGTCTCCTCGGCCGGCGCCGACTCCTCCGCCTCGCTCTTGGCCTTCTTCGGCTCGGCCTTCTTCTTGGACTTGGGCGTGGTCGCCTTGCCCTCGGCGTCGTCCAGGGTCTCCTTGACGGCGGCCTGGAAGACCTCCTGCTTGTCGGGCTTGGGCTCGGCGACCTTCAGCGTGCCCTCCGCGCCCGGCTCGCCCTTGAACTTCTGCCAGTCGCCGGTGATCTTCAGGATCGACAGGACCGGCTCGGTCGGCTGGGCGCCAACACCCAGCCAGTACTGCACCCGCTCGGAGTTGACCTCGATGAGCGAGGGCTCCTCCTTCGGGTGGTACTTGCCGATCTCCTCGATCGCGCGCCCGTCACGCTTGGTGCGGGAGTCGGCGACGACGATCCGGTAGTACGGAGCCCGGATCTTCCCCAGACGCTTGAGCTTGATCTTGACTGCCACGGGTGTGGTGTTCTCCAGATTCGAAATGGACGAGTGGATCAGCCCCGGGTGGGGACCGGAACCGCCGCTCGGATGGACACCGGTGCGCGCAGGTGAGAGAGGGCCCCGCACGGTCCGGTTTTCCAGCCTGCCATTCTGCCAGACGATGACGGGGAAGTGGCAATTGATCAGCGCGCCGCGCGTCACGGTCGGCGATCGGCCGATGACGGGCGTGTGGGCCCACCACGTGGGCGGCTCACAAAAGAGGGTACGCGACGATGGAGCCGGCGACCTTTTCGCGATGAAAGTGAGCTTCAGCCGATGACCGTACCTGACACGACGTCCGTTCTGACCGGGGATCAGCTGATCGGCACGCGGGACGTACCCGGGGCCGGGGAGGAGTTCCACGCCGTCGATCCGCGGACCGGCGAGCGCCTCGATCCGGTGTACCGCTTCGGCGTGGCGGCCGACGTCGAGCGTGCCGCCACGCTGGCGTGGGACGCCTTCGGCACGTACCGGAACACCGATCAGGAGACCCGCGCCGCGTTCCTGGAGGGAATCGCGGACCGGATCGACGCGCTGGGCGCGGAGCTGATCGGCCGGGTCACCGCCGAGACCGGCATTCCGGAGGGCCGTGTCACGGGCGAGCTGGCGCGGACCACGAACCAGTTGCGGCTGTTCGCGCGGGTCGTGCGGGACGGCGGCTGGCTGGGCGCCCGCGTCGACCCGGCCGTTCCCGGCCGCGTCCCGTTGCCCCGGCCGGACCTGCGGCAGCGGCGTATTCCGCTGGGCCCGGTGGCGGTGTTCGCGGCGAGCAACTTCCCGCTGGCCTTCTCCGTCGCCGGGGGTGACACGGCGTCGGCGCTGGCCGCGGGCGCCCCGGTGGTCGTCAAGGCGCATCCGGCGCACCCGGGCACGTCGGAGCTGGTCGGCCGGGCGATCCGGGCCGCGGTCGCCGCGCACGGGCTGCCCGAGGGGACCTTCTCGCTGCTGCACGGCGGACGTGAGCTCGGCGTGGCGCTGGTGACCGACCCGCGGATCCGGGCCGTCGGCTTCACCGGCTCCCGCCAGGGCGGCCTGGCACTGGTGGCGGCCGCGGCGGCGCGTCCCGTGCCGATCCCGGTGTACGCCGAGATGTCCAGCGTGAACCCGGTGTTCCTGCTGCCCGGCGCGCTGCGGGAGCGGGCGGAGGAGCTCGGCCGCGCGTACGTCGCCTCCCTGTCCACCGGAACCGGCCAGCTGTGCACCAGCCCCGGACTGGTGTTCGCGATGGAGGGCGACGGGCTCGACGCGTTCGTCGAGTCGGCGACCGCGGCGCTCGCGGGCACGGCGGCGGCGCCGATGCTGAGCGCCGGCATCCGGCAGGCGTACGACGAGGGGGTCCGGCGGCTGGCGGGCACGGACGCGGTGACCGAGGTGGCGCGCGGCGGTGACGACACGACGATCGCCTGCGCCGGGCGTGCCGCGCTGTTCGTCACGGACGGGGACGCCTTCCTGGCCGACCGCTCGCTGCAGGACGAGGTGTTCGGCGCCGCGTCGATCGTCGTACGGGTACGGGACCACGCGCAGCTCCTGGAGATCGCCCAGGCGGTCGAGGGGCAGCTCACCGCGACCGTTCACGCGACGCCGGAGGATCACGCGCGGGCCGCCGAACTGCTGCCGCTGCTCGAGCTGATCGCCGGGCGGGTGATCTTCAACGGCTGGCCGACGGGTGTGGAGGTCGGGCACGCCGTCGTGCACGGCGGGCCGTTCCCCGCCACCTCCGCGCCGGCCACCACGTCGGTCGGGACGCGGGCGATCGAACGCTTCCTGCGTCCCGTCAGCTACCAGGACGCGCCCGCGGAGCTCCTGCCCGCCGAACTGCGCGACGGGAACCCGCTGGGCATCTGGCGGCGCGTCGACGGCGAGCTCGGCCGCGACTGACGGCCCCTCCCGCGCGAAGGCGTGCGGCCCTCCGGGGTTCCGGTGGACCGCACGCCTCCTTCCGGCCGACGCGGCGGGTTACTTCTTTTTGCCCTGAAGCTTCGACAGGTCCGGCATCTGGAAACCGGGGGGCAGCTGACCCGGCAGCCCGCCGCCGAGGCCCGGCGGGAGGCCCTGCGGCGCGCCGTCGGCATGCTGCGTCTTCTTGCCCGCCGCCTCCTGGGCGCGCTTGCGCGGGTCTCCGCTGCGCTGCTTGCCCTTGCCCTTGCCCTTCTTAGCGGCCGCCTTGGCCTGCTTGCGCCGGGTGCCCGGCATGCCGGGGATGCCCATGCCGCCGGCCACCTGGCGCATCATCTTCTGCGCGTCGAAGAAGCGGGTGACGAGGTTGTTGACCTCGGTGACGCTGACGCCGGAGCCGCGCGCGATGCGCGCCCGCCGCGAACCGTTGATGATCTTGGGGTTCTGCCGCTCCTCGGGCGTCATCGAGTTGATGATGCCGCCGATCCGGTCGAGGTCGCGGTCGTCGATCTGGTCGATCTGCTGCCGCATCTGCCCCATGCCCGGCATCATGCCGAGGAGGTTCTTGATCGGGCCGAGCTTGCGGATCATCTGCATCTGCTCGAGGAAGTCCTCGAGGCTGAAGTCCTCCCCCGAAGCGAACTTCGAGGTCATCTTCTCGGCCTGCTCGGCGTCGAACGCCTTCTCGGCCTGCTCGATCAGGGTGAGGATGTCACCCATGTCGAGGATCCGGCCCGCCATGCGGTCCGGGTGGAAGATGTCGAAGTCCTCGAGCTTCTCGCCCGTGGAGGCGAACATGATCGGCCGGCCGGTGATGTGCCGGACCGACAGGGCCGCGCCACCGCGGGCGTCGCCGTCGAGCTTCGTGAGCACCACGCCGTCGAA
Organism: Actinoallomurus spadix; assembly: GCF_024055725.1. Classification (GTDB taxonomy): domain Bacteria; phylum Actinomycetota; class Actinomycetes; order Streptosporangiales; family Streptosporangiaceae; genus Actinoallomurus; species Actinoallomurus spadix. The sequence goes on from NZ_JAMXMX010000021.1 coordinate 65,140, forward strand.
GCCGACGCCGTCGAGGAACGCCTGCGCGGTGACCACGGCGTCCTGACCGATCATCGCGTCGACGACGAACAGGATCTCGTCGGGGCCGACCGCGTCGCGGATGTCGGCCGCCTGGCGCATCATGTCCTCGTCGATGCCGAGGCGGCCGGCGGTGTCGATGATCACGACGTCGTGCTGGGCGTGCCGGGCGTGCTCGATCGACTGGCGGGCGACCTCGACCGGGTCGCCGACGCCGTTGCCGGGCTCGGGGGCGTACACCGCGGTGCCCGCGCGCTCGCCGAGCACCTGCAGCTGCTGGACGGCGTTGGGCCGCTGGAGGTCGGCGGCGACGAGCAGCGGCGCGTGCCCCTCGCTCTTGAGCCAGCGCGCGAGCTTGCCGGCGAGGGTGGTCTTACCGGAACCCTGCAGACCCGCGAGCATGATCACGGTCGGCGGGGTCTTGGCGAACCGCACGCGGCGCGTCTCGCCACCGAGGATGTTGATGAGCTCCTCGTTGACGATCTTGACGACCTGCTGAGCGGGGTTCAGCGCCTGCGAGACCTCCGAGCCGCGGGCCCGCTCTTTGATCTGCGCGATGAAGTCCTTGACGACGGGCAGCGCCACGTCGGCCTCGAGCAGGGCCACGCGGATCTCGCGCGCGGTCGCGTTGATGTCGGCCTCGGACAGCTTGCCCTTGCTGCGCAGCGAGGAGAAGACCGTAGTCAGCCGGTCGGAAAGCGTCTCGAACACGTGTCTGGACCAGTCCTAGGGTGCTTCGGGGATCGACCCTCAACACTATCCGCTCGGCGGCCTCCGGGTACCGACCGCCACAGATCACTGTGACACGGCGCCCGCGGTCTCACCAGAGGCCGCGTGCGGCCCGCCGGGCCGCCCCCGGGAGTGTGATCGGCCACATCGCGGAATGCCGCCCCAGCCAACGCACTTGGCCCAAATAGGTGAACAAACCCGTTTAAGGGGGAGGAAGTCCGCATGGACTCGCAGGTGGAGGCCGCCCGGCTCCTGGTGCGCTGCCTGGAGGCGGAGGGCGTCGAGTACGTCTTCGGCATCCCGGGTGAGGAGAACATCCACTTCGTCGACGCTCTGAACGAATCCTCGATCCGTTACGTCCTCGTACGCCACGAGCAGGGCGCCGCTTTCATGGCGGAGATGTACGGGCGGCTGACCGGCCGTCCGGGCGTCGCGTCGGCGACGCTCGGTCCGGGCGCGATCAACCTGCAGCTCGGGGTCGCCGACGCGACCACGAACAGCACTCCGGTCGTCGCGATCTCCGCGCAGGTCGGCCTGGACCGCATCTACAAGGAGTCGCACCAGATCATCGACCTCGTCTCGCTGTTCCGGCCGATCACCAAGTGGGCCGACATGGCGCCGACGCCGGAGGCCCTGCCGGAGATGGTGCGCAAGGCGTTCAAGGTGGCGCAGACGGAGCGGCCCGGCGCGGTCTACCTGGCGATCCCCGAGGACGTCGAGTCGGCCGAGGTCGACCCGTCCCTCAAGCCGCTGCCGATCAACATCGTGCGCCCGGAGGAGCCCTCGGCCTCCCAGGTGGCCCGCGCCGCCGACGTCATCGCGATGTCCCGGCAGCCGATCATCCTGGCCGGCCACGGCGCGACCCGGAACCGCGCGAGCCACGAGCTGGTCCGCATGTCCGAGCGGCTGGGGATCCCGGTGGCGACGACGTTCAACGGCAAGGGCGTCTTCCCCGACGACCACGACCACGCGCTGGGCGCGGTCGGCTTCATGCGCCACGACTACGTGAACTTCGGCTTCGACGAGGCCGACGTGCTGATCTGCGTCGGGTACGAGCTTCAGGAGTTCGACCCGGTCAAGATCAACCCGCACGCCGACAAGAAGATCATCCACATTCACCGGTTCCCGGCCGAGGTCGACGACCACTACCCCGTCACGGTCGGCATCCAGGGCGACATCCGCAACTCCCTGCGCGCGCTCACCGACGCCGTACGCCGCCGCTTCGACGCCCGGGGCACCGGCGAGAAGATCCGGCGGATGCTCCACGAGGAGCTCGAACGCGGCCGCCACGAGGACCGGTTCCCGATGTCGCCGCGCCGGATCGTCACCGACATCCGCGAGGCGATGGGCCGCAAGGACATCGTCCTGGCCGACACCGGCGCCGTGAAGATGTGGATGGCGCGGATGTACCCGACGTACGAGCCCAACACGCTGCTCGTCTCCAACGGCCTGTCGTCGATGGGCTTCGCGGTGCCGGGCGCGCTCGCGGCCAAGCTCGCCTACCCGAACCGGCACGTGCTGGCCGCGACCGGTGACGGGGCGTTCCTGATGAACTCCCAGGAGCTGGAGACGGCGGTCCGCGAGAAGCTTCCGATCACCGTGCTGATCTGGGAGGACCGGGCGTACGGGCTGATCGAGTGGAAGATGGACCTGGAGATGGGTCACGACTCGAACGTGGAGTTCGGCAACCCGGACTTCGTGAAGTACGCCGAGAGCTTCGGGGCCCGCGGCTACCGCGTCGAGTCGGCGGACGCCCTCCTGCCGACGCTGCGCCAGGCCCTGGAGGAGGACACCGTCTCGGTGATCACCGTGCCGGTCGACTACTCGGAGAACCTCCGCCTCACGTCCAAGCTCGGCGAGCTCACCGACCCCTTCTAAGACACCGCCCGCTTCTGCGACAAAGACCGCTTCTGAGACACCGCCGCCGGGGAGGGCCCGCCCTCCCCGGCGGCGCGCCTCAGCGGGCGGAGGTCACGGCGTCGTACAGGACGGCGGTCGGGTGGTCCGGGGTGAGCGTCGCGGGCGCGGGGCCGGAGACGAACGAGGCACCGGGCAGGTCGTTCCGGCCGAGGAAGAACGCCCGGTTGATCGCCTGCACCTTGATGGTCGCGCCGGTGTCCTTCGCCGTGGCGGGCACCCGGATGCCGACGATCTCGGCCACGTCCGACGGCGTCGTCCCGGGCGGAAGCTGCACCGTCGTCGCCGCGGGCAGGTCCCGGTTGATGGACCGGTCGGGGAACAGGTGGTCCGAGCGGTACAGGGTCGAGTCGCCCTTGAGCCGTACGCCGATGGACAGCCCGACCCAGTCGGTGCCGTTCGGCGGGTCGAGGGTCTGCTTGCGGACCACGAGGTACAGGTAGTCGCGCGGGTCGGCGATCAGGGTCTGTGAGGTCGTCGGCGGGTCCGCCGCGACGCGCCCCTCCCGGCGCGCCTCCGCCGCCGCCACCCAGTACGTCCACGGGTTGCGGTCCATGATCTGCTCACGGGCCTCCGTGGTCGCGTCGAGCGTCTGCGCGGTGGACAGCGAGAACCGCATCGGGTCGTCGACCTTGTCGCAGATGTTGTTGTTGAGCGTGCAGGTCTGCAGCAGCGGGTGATCACCCTCGTACGTGCCGGCGAACTGCTGCGTGACGTGGTTGGGCGCCTGGAAGACGGCGGTGCCGGGCACCCGCCGGCCCCGCGCGTCGACCTCGACCTGGTAGATCCACTCGATGTCGGTCGTCCGGCCCCAGCGCGCCATGAGCTGCGGGGTTGACGTCCCGCCGTCCTCGTTGCTCCAGATGTAGGAGTAGGTCAGCAGGCGGTGCCCCGGCGTCGAGGCGGGTACGTCCTCGTGCCAGGCGACCAGCGGCGTGTCCGTGGCGGCGTTCTGGAACGGCCCGGTCGAGCTGCCCCCGGTGCCGTCGCGGCCGTACAGCACGGGCGCGTGCGCGAGGTCGGTGTACGCCGGCGACCCGGCCGCGACCGTGCGGAACGCCAGGCGGCTCACCCGTACGCTCCGGCCCGGCGACCGGTCTGCGGCCAGCCGTAGCCGCAGCGTGTGGCGGCCGGCCCGCAGCCGGCCGAGGGCGAACTCCCGGGTGATCGGGAAGTCGGCGGGGACCACGTCGTCCGTGGCGTACCGGCCGTCGACGTACAGGGACAGGACGGCCGACTCACGGCCCTTGACGGCCCAGGACACGCCCGGAGCCGCCGCGGTGACGGCGGCGAGCACCTCACCGTCGTGACCGGTCCGGAAGGTGATCGTGCGGTCGTGACCGCGGTCGACGGCCGTGACGCCGGCCGGCGTCACGGCCGCCCTGGCGGGGGCCACGACGGCTCCGGCGAGGGTGAGGGTGAGGACCGGCACGGCCACACGAGTGAGCGGAACGTTGGGCACGCAGACCTCCTGGGGATCTTCGATCCCCAGGAGCCTCACCCGGACCGCGGGCACCGTCAATGGCCCGCACGGCCAGTTCGGTCGATCTTCACCCAGTGGTCAACGGCACTGCCGACGGCCATCGGGGACGTGGCGATCAGCCGATCCCGCGCGGCTGCGGGAGCGGCCGATTCCTTTTCGTGGTGGACGGGATCTACATGGTGGGAGGCGCGACCCGCGACGGGCCGGTCGGTCTCTCCCCTGGACACCGAGAAGAGAAGGCCGATCGCCGATGAGCGTTCCCGCGACCATGCGCGCACTGCAGCAGACCTCCCTCAGTGGCCCGCAGGACATGCGCCTGATCACCGACGCGCCGGTGCCGAGCCCCGGCGCGGACGAGGTCCTGATCCGCGTCGCCGCCGCCGGGGTCAACTTCGCCGACGTCTCGAAGGCCCACGGCACGTTCGCGGGCGGCCCTCAGCCGCCGTACCTGGCGGGTTTCGAGGCCGCCGGTGAGGTCGTCGCGGTGGGCGCGGCGGTGACCGGTCCGCGACCCGGAGCCCGCGTCGTCGGCGTCGGAACCGGCGCTTTCGCCGAGTACATGGTCCTGCCCGCGGCCGCGGCGGTGCCGGTGCCCGCGGGCTGGACGGAGCAGCAGGCGCTGGGTCTGGTCGTGAACTGGCCCACCGCGCTGGCCGCGCTCAGGCCGCTGGGCGGTGTCGCCGCCGGGCAGGTCGTGCTGATCCACGCCGCGGCGGGCGCGACCGGCCAGGCCGCGGTGAGAATGGCCAAGCACTACGGTGCGACGGTCATCGCCACCGCCTCACCGGGCAAGCACGAGACAGTGCTCGCACTGGGGGCCGACCACGTCCTGGACTCCCGCGGCGGCGACCTCGCCGCCGCGGTGATGGAGCTGACCGGCGATTCCGGCGCCGATCTGGTTCTGGAGTCGGCCGGCGGCGCCACCTTCGAGGTCAGCCTGGCCGCGGCCAAGCGGGTCACCGGCCGGGTCGTCGTCTACGGCGTGGCGGGCGGCGAGGCCCCGGTCACCAACTGGGAGTTGGTGTACAGGCACCAGGTCCACATCTCCGGCCTCAACATCGGCGTGCTGATCCAGGCCGCACCGCAGATCTTCGGCGAGCTGATGGGTGAGCTGTCCGAGCTGATCGCGGCCGGCGTGCTCACCCCCGGCCTGCCGACCGTCTACGAACTGGCCGACGGCCCGAAGGCGCTGACGGAGCTGGAGGCCAGGGCCACCGTCGGCAAATTGGCCCTGCTGCCCTGAAACATGGACACCGCTTGTGCGAGACGACTCCGCGTCGTCGATTGTGGCCGAGGTGGGGCCTGGTGTCGCCGGCAGGTGGACCACGCCCGAAGGTGCCACGGGACTAGGCTCCCGGCGTGACCTCGGATCTGCGGGCGGCACCGGATCACGACCGGTTCACCGCCGAGACGGAGCGGTTCCGCCGGGAGCTGCTGGCGCACTGCTACCGCATGGTCGGCTCGGCGCACGACGCCGAGGACCTGGTGCAGGAGAGCTACCTGCGGGCGTGGCGGTCCTACTCCGGATTCGAGGGCCGGGCATCGATCCGGTCCTGGCTCTACAAGATCGCCACCAACGTCTGCCTGAAGGCGTTGCAGCCGCGTCCGATCCGGGTGCTGCCCTCAGGTCTGGCAGGCCCGTACGACGGACCCGACCGGTCGCCGAGTCCCATCGCGCCGGGCGAGGTCTCGTGGCTGGAACCGCTGCCGGACGCATGGATCGCCCCGCCCGCCGACGATCCGGCCGCGGTGGTGATCGAACGCGAATCGCTGCGGCTGGCGCTCATCGCCGGCCTGCAGCACCTGCCCGCCCGCCAGCGCGCGATCCTCATCCTGCGCGAGGTGCTGGCGTTCTCGGCGGCCGAAACCGCGGAGATCCTCGACACCACCACGGCGGCGGTCAAGAGCGGTCTGCAGCGCGCCCGTGCCCGGCTGGACGAGTTGGAACCACGGCCCGAGGAACTGCTCGAACCGACCGACCAACGGGCACGCGCGCTCCTCGACGGCTACATCGCGGCCTTCGAACGCTCCGATCCCCGCCTGCTGGAACAGGTGCTGCGCACGGACGCCACGCTGGAGGCGACGCCGTTCCGCGAATGGCAGGCCGGCCGGGCGAGGTGCGTCCACCTGCTCGAGGCGTACGTGCTGGGCGCACCGGGCGACTGGCGGATGGTCCCCACCACGGCCAACGGCCAGCCCGCCGCCGTCGTGTACCACCGGGATGCGGACGGCGCGCTCCGGGCCGACGGCGCCGTCGTGCTGGCCCCCACCGCCACCGGCGTCTCCCGCGTGGTCAAATTCCATGATCCCGCGCTGGCCGCGACGTTCGGCCTCCCGGACGTGCTCGCGCGCTGACCCGCGGACCCGGCCCCTGTCCGTCCGCCATCGCTCACCGGATCACTTCGAGGACGGCCTCGCGGATCGTCTCCCGCAGGACACGGTCGGCGAGCGGGCGCCCCTCGCCGTCCACGACGTAGAAGACGTCGACGGCCTCCGCGCCGAGCGTCTCCACCCGGGCGGCGCGCACCTGCACGCCGCAGGAGCCGAGGGCGTGCCCGATGCGCCACAGCAGGCCGGGCCGGTCGTGGGCGCGCACCTCCATGACGGTCGCGGTGTCGGAGGCGTCGTCGAGGAGGATGACGCGCGGCGGGGGCACCGGGACGCCCTTGCGGGGCCGGTACGACCGGGCGCGGCGCTCCAGCCGGGCCGCGACGTCGAGCCGCCCGGCGAGGACGCGCCGGAGGTCGGCCTCCAGCGCGGCGGGGTCGGGACCGGAGCCGTACTCGGGGACCGCGAGGAACTCGAGCACGGCCGTGTCCGCCTGATCGCCGCGCTCGCCCACCACGCCGGGCTCCGTACGGCCGCCTGACCGATCGGTCTCCCGGTGTCCGTCCACCTCACCGGCCTCCGTACGAGCGCCCGGCCGGGCGGGCTCCGCTCCGGCGGCCGTGGCCCAGGACGCCGTACGGGCTCCGCGGACGGCGAGGCGGTGCAGCGCGAGCACGCCGGCCGCCTGCCAGAGCAGACCGGGACGGTCGGGCGCCACCACCGTGATCCGGGACCCGGCGACCCGCACGGCGCCACCACCGTGGCGGGCGAGGGCCAGCTGTTCGGGGGCCGGGTCGGGTGCCACGGGTGGCGGCGCTCCGGCGAGCACGGCGGCGACGCGCCGGGCCAGCTCCGCGACCAGGCGGGCCTTCCACGCGCCCCAGGCCGCCGGCCCGGTCGCCTGGCCGTCCGCGACGGCGAGGGCGGCGAGCGTCTCGAGCACGACCGGGTCCCCGACGGCCTCGGCCACCGTCTCGATGGTGACGGGGTCGTCGAGGTCGCGGCGGGTCGCGGTCTCGGGCAGCAGGAGGTGGTGGCGGACGATGGACTCCAGCGCCCGTACGTCGGCGGCGTCGAAGCCGAGGCGCCGGCCGAGGTCGCGGGCCATGACCGCGCCGGTGCGGGAGTGGTCGCCGGGCCAGCCCTTGCCGATGTCGTGCAGCAGGGCGCCGACCAGCAGGAGGTCCGGCCGGGCCACGTCGCGGGTGTGGGCGGCCGCGCGGGCGGCCGTCTCGACGAGGTGCCGGTCCACGGTGTAGGTGTGCACGGGGTTGCGCTGCGGCCGGTTCCGGACGCGCTCCCAGTCGGGCAGGAGCCGGACGATCAGGCCGGCCTGGTCGAGCGCCTCCCACACCCCGACCGCGGGCGGCCCGGCCCCGAGGAGGGTCACCAGCGCGTCGCGGGCGTCCGGCGGCCACGGGTCGGGGAGCGGCCCCGTCTCTCTCGCCAGGCGCTCGACGGTCGCCGTGGCGAGCGGCAGGCCCGCCTGCGCGGCCGCGGCGGCGGCGCGGAGCACGAGCACGGGGTCCTTGCGTGCGTCGGCGCCCAGCGCGAGGACGACCTCGCCGTCCTGCTCGACGACGCCGTCGGCGAGCGGCCTGCGGACGGGACGGCCCGGCGGGGAGCAGAAGCGGGCCACCGTCCGCCAGACCTGGTCGGCGGCGTAGGTGATCGTGCGGGCGGCCTCGGCGACCGCGCGCAGGAGGGCGTGCGCGTCCAGGAGTCCCAGGGCGGCCGCCACGGCGTCCTGCTCCTGCAGGACGAGGCGGTCACCCCCACGACCCGTGTGCCGGTGCAGGGCGTGCCGGACGTCGAGCAGCAGGTCGTAGGCCGCCTTGACCGCGTCCGTGGGGCCGGGCGCCACCCAGGCCGCCGCGACCGCCTGGATCGCGTGAACGTCGCGCAGCCCGCCGTGGGACTCCTTCAGGTCGGGTTCCAGCAGGAAGGCCAGCTCCCCGTAGCGGTCCCAGCGGGACCTGGCCATCTCGCGCAGCTCCGGGAGCCGCCGCCGGGCGTCCGCCCGCCAGTCCGCGAGCACCGTCTCACGCAGTTCCCGGGTGAGGACCGGGTCACCGGCGACGTGCCGGGCGGAGATCAGGCCGAGCGCGGCCTTCATGTCCTCCCGGGCGACGGCGCGCGCCTCCTCGGGGGTGCGCACCGAGTGGTCGAGCCGCAGGCCGGAGTCCCAGATCGGGTACCAGAGACGGTCGGCGAGCGCGGACACGTCGGGCCGGTCCCGGTGCAGGAGGACCAGGTCGAGGTCGCCGCCCGGGGTGAGTTCCTCCCGCCCGTGGCTGCCGACGGCGACCAGGGCGACGCCGGACTCGGCGCCGAGCAGCCGGGCCAGTTCGCGGTCCAGGTCGCGGGCGCGCTCGGCCCGTGCCGCCCCGAGCACGGCACGGGCCTCGGCGGTCGCCGGCGGCCCGGGGAGGGCACGGCCCGGCAGGGCGACCCCGCCCGCCGGGCCGTGCGCCTCCCCGATCACGTCCGCCACGCTTACAGGGCCTCCGGCCCGGTCTCCCCGGTACGGACGCGGACGACGGTGTCGACCGGGACCGACCAGACCTTGCCGTCACCGATCTTGCCGGTCTGGGCGGCCTTGACGATCACGTCGACGATGTCGTCGGCGTCCTCGTCGTCGACGAGGACCTCGACACGGAGCTTGGGTACGAGATCGACCTTGTACTCCGCGCCCCGGTAGACCTCGGTGTGACCGCGCTGGCGGCCGTACCCGCTGGCCTCGCTGACCGTGAGGCCGTGCACGCCGAAGGTCTCCAGCGCCGCCTTGACGTCGTCCAGCTTGAACGGCTTGATCACCGCGGTGACGAGCTTCATGCCTCCGCCTCCACCTTCTTCTCGCCCGGGTCGGCGGACGTCTTGCCGCCGCCCGAGCCATTGTCACCGGCCGCCTTGGCGCGGTCGACGGTGAGCGCGGCCAGGATGCCCGATCCGCCACCGGACCCGCCGTGGGCGGGGCCGAACTCGTACGCGCTCTCGGCGTGCTCGGCGAGGTCGATGCCGGACACCTCGTCCTCCTCGCTGACACGCAGGCCCATCACCTTGTCGAGGACCTTGGCGATGATCCAGGTGATGACGAAGGAGTACACCGCGACCAGCACCACGCCGATCGCCTGCTTGCCGAGCTGGGACAGTCCTCCGCCGTAGAACAGGCCGGCCGGGCCGTCGCCCTTGGCGGGGGTGAGGATGCCGGTGACCGTCGGGGTGGCGAGGAAGCCGATGAGCAGGGCACCCGCCGCGCCGCCGACCGCGTGCACGCCGACGACGTCGAGCGAGTCGTCGAAGCCGAGCTTGTTCTTGAGGCCCACGGCGACGGAGCAGAGCGCGCCGGCGATGACGCCGAGGATGATGGCGCCCACCGGGTTGACCGCGGCGCAGGCGGGGGTGATCGCGACGAGGCCGGCGACGGCGCCGGAGGCCATGCCGAGCGCGGTGGACTTGCCGTACCGGATCCGCTCGGTGATGATCCAGCCGAGCGCCGCCGCGGCGGTCGCGACCTGCGTGTTGATGAACGCCACCGACGCCTGGGCGTTGGCCGCCAGCGCGGAGCCGGCGTTGAACCCGAACCAGCCGAACCACAGCAGTCCGGCGCCGAGGAGCACGAACGGGACGTTGTGCGGCCGCATCGGCTCCTTCGGCCAGCCGACACGCTTGCCGACGACCAGGGCCAGGGCGAGGCCGGCCATGCCGGCGTTGATGTGGACCGCGGTGCCACCGGCGAAGTCGAGGGTGCCGATGTGGTCGGCGAGGAAACCGCCGTCCTTGGTCGTCGTCGTGTCGCCGAAGAAGAAGACCCAGTGCGCGACCGGGAAGTAGACGACCGTCGCCCAGATGGCGACGAACACGCACCAGCCGCCGAATTTGACGCGGTCGGCCACGGCGCCGCTGATCAGGGCCGGCGTGATGATCGCGAACATCAGCTGGAACGCCACGAACGCCAGTTCGGGCGAGGTGCCGGAGGCGGAGATCAGCGTGTCCTTGAGCCCCACCCTGCCCAGGCCGCCGATGAATCCGTGGCTGCCCACGTCCTTGGCGAAGGCGAGGGAGTAACCGTAGAAGACCCACAGGACGCTGACGATGCCGATGGTGGCGAAGTTCATCATCAGCATGTTCAGAACGCTCTTCGACCGGACCATGCCGCCGTAGAAGAACGCGAGACCGGGGGTCATGAGAAGCACAAGGGCTGCACTCGCGAGCAGCCAGGCGGTGTCGCCCGAATTCATCAGTTTGAGAACGTCCGGCGGCATGCGGTCGTCCCTTCGGTGAGGTGGTCGATACTGCTCTGGAGCTTCGAGCAGCGCGGTTTCACCGACGGGGCATGAGTGTTTCGGCGGTGTGAAACCCTGCGAGCCGGTGTTTCAGGTGTGTTTCGGTTTCCTCACTTAATATGACCAAAAATCGGTACGCCCCGTGGCTCGCGAGTCCATTCCGTCACTCCGGTCCCCGCGGCACCGCGTCCCGGCCCGTGGGACCGGGCCCGAAGGTCACCCCACGGGGACGGCGCACGTACGCTGTGACCTGGACCGTCATTCCGGAGCGACGGGTGTCGCGCCGGTCTCGGTCCCGAGGCGAGAACATGACGGGGGCATCCGAGACCACCCGGCCCGGACAGATTCACGGCGTCCCGGCCGAGGTGACGAGTTTCGTCGGGCGTCGGCACGAGGTGGCCGAGGTCAGACGGCTCCTGTCGATCTCCCGACTCGTCACGCTGTGCGGCGTCGGCGGAGTCGGCAAGACCCGCCTGGCCGCCCGCGTGGGCACGCTGGTCCACCGGGCGTTCCCCGACGGCGTGTGGCTGGTCGAACTCGCCGCGCTGAACGATCCCGGCCTGCTGGTCCCGGCGGTGTGCGAGGCCCTGCGAATCCCCGATCGTTCGGTCCGTCCGCCGCTGCGGATGCTGATCGACCACCTGGAGGACGCGCAGGCCCTGCTCATCCTGGACAACTGCGAGCACCTGGTGGGCGAGTGCGCGGTCCTGGCCGAGGCGCTGCTGCGCTCCTGCCCCGGCCTGCGGATCCTGGCCACCAGCCGCCAGTCCCTCGGCATCGCCGGCGAGCAGACCCTGTTCGTCCCCAGCCTGCCGGTGACCGGTCACGCGGTCGCCGGCTCCCACTCCATCGTCGTCGGTGACGCCGTACGGCTGTTCGCCGAGCGCGCCGAAGCCGTCGTCCCCGGCTTCACCCTCACCGAGGACAACCGCGAGACCGTCGAACGCATCTGCCGCCGCCTCGACGGCCTGCCGCTGGCCATCGAACTGGCCGCCGTACGCCTGCGCGCCCTGTCGGTCCACCAGCTCCTCGCCCGCCTCGACGACCGCTTCCGCCTCCTCACCTGCGGATCCCGCACCGACCTCCCCCGCCACCAGACCCTCAGCGCCCTCATCGGCTGGAGCTACGGCCTGTGCACCGCACCCGAACGCCTCCTCTGGCAACGCGCCTCGGTCTTCTCCGGCGGCCTGGACCTCGAAGCCGCCGAAACCGTCTGCGCCGGCGACGGCATCGCCCGCGAGGACATCCTCGAACTCGTCATCGGACTCGTCGACAAATCCGTCCTCCTCCGCGAAGAACACTCCGGCACCGTCCGCTACCGCCTCCTGGAGACCATCCGCCAATACGGCCACGAACGCCTCACCGCCTCCGGCGACCAGCCCCGCGTCCAACGACGCCACCGCGACCACTACCGCGACCTCACCGCCCGCGCCGAACACGAATGGTTCGGCCCCGCCCAGATCGCCTGGTTCGACCGGCTGCGCACCGAACACCCCAACCTGCGCACCGCCCTGGAGTACTCCCTCGGCACGCCGGGCGAGAGCTCCGCCGGCCTGAGGATGGCCTCCGACCTGCTGTTCTACTGGATCGCGGCCGATCTCCTCAACGAGGGACGGCGATGGCTCGAGAAGCTGCTCGACACCGGCACCGACACCGGTGACTCCGCTCCGGCCGCCCGCGCCGCCGCCCTGTGCGTGCACGCCCGGCTGGCCGTCCTCCAGGGCGACCTCGCGGCCGCCCGGCCGATGCTCCGGGAGAGCCGGGCCCTCGCACGTGACCAGCCGGTCGTCCTCGCCCAGTGCGAGTACGTCACGGGCCTCGCCGCGCTGATCAGGTCCGACCTGCACGGAGCCGTGGCCGTCCTGGAGGACGCGCTGACGCGCCACCGCGCGCTGTCGCACGAGAAGGGTGTCGCCAACTCGTCGATGTACCTCGCCACGGCGTACTCCCTGCTCGGCCGTTCCGAGGAGGCCATCGCCCTGTTCGACGAGTGCCTGCGGCTCTGCGAGTCGAGGCAGGACCACTGGTTCCGCTCCTACGCGTTGTCCGTCTACGGGATCGAAATCTGGCGGCGGGGCGACCTCAAGCGCGCGACGGAGCTGGAGCAGCGCGCCATCCGCCTCAAGCAGCCGTTCGACGACCGTCTCGGCATGGCGCTGTGCGTGGAGGTCCTGGCCTGGATCGCCGCCGACGAGGGCGACCCGGAGCGCGCCGCCCGCCTCCTGGGAGCGTTCCGGGAGATCCGGCGCGCGGTGGGCGGCCCCCCGTACGCGTACCTCGCCGGGTACCGCGAGCAGTACGCGACGGCGATACGGGACCGCCTCACCGCCACCAGATTCGACGCGCTCTTCCAGGAGGGGGCCGGTCTCTCGCCGGCGGAGACGACGGCGTACGCGCTCAGGGAGGCCGAGGCCGAGACCGCGCCGGGCGCTCCCGCCGGGCGCGCCCTGTCGCCGCTGACGCGCCGGGAGACGGAGGTCGCCCGGCTGGTGGCGAAGGGGATGAGCAACAAGGAGATCGCCGCCGCACTCGTCGTCGCCCAGCGCACCGCGGAAGGTCACGTGGAGCGCATCCTGCGCAAACTCGGCTTCAGCTCCCGCGCGCAGATCGCCGCGTGGGTCGCGGAGCTCAACGAGGAGGCGCCCGGCTCCGAGCCCGGAGGCGCCCAGGGCCGCCGGTGATCCGGGCGGTCTCCGATCACCACCCGGCGGCGGAGACGGCCTGGAGGGCCGTGTGGCCGTCGCGGAGCAGGGCGACGGCCCGGGGGAAGTCCGTGAGCTGTTCGGCCAGCAGGTCCAGCGCCGGCGCGAGCGAGTGCGCGGGAACACCACGAGCGGCGAGGATGCCCGCGGTCCAGGTGATGAAGCGGGTGAACAGCCCGGCGTCGTCCAGGTACAGGGCGGCGCCAAGGAACTCGGTGACGTAGACGAGGTCCTCGGCGGTGTGCCGGCGCTGCCGGTCGTTGTAGCCGGCCATCGCCGGGAGGCGTTCCGGGAGCGCGGCGAGGACCGCCGTGGCGAGCCGGTGCGTGGTGCGGGTGACGAGGGTGTACTCCTGGTCGGCCAGGTGCGGCAGGTCGTTCAGGGGCTCGTGTGCGGGCGGCGGGACGTACGGCCGGGCGAGGATCTCCTCCAGGCGGACGGCCGCCGTACGGGCGTCGGGGGCCCAGGCGTCGGCGCCGAGCCGGTCGGCGTAGCGGCCACCGGGGCCGAACGCCGCCCCGCCGGCCATGACGGGGACACCCGCGGCCTGGGACGCGATGATCGCCGCGTGGGCGGCGGGCAGGCGGATGGGGATGGAGGACGACAGGGCCAGCGTGTCGGGGCGGGTGCGGTGCAGGTGATCGATCAGGTTGGGGACGGGCACGTGCGCGCCGAGGAAGTCCACCCACCGGCCTCGCAGCCGCAGCGTCTCCGCCAGCAGGCGGGCGGGCAGGGCGTGCCACTCCCCCTCGACGCACGCGACCGTGACCCGGCCCCGCCGCGGCCGCCGGGTCTCGTCGGGCCCGTGGTGGGCCAGGGCGGCGATGACGCGGTCGTTGATGGCCGTCGCGGTGTGCTCCTGGGTGACGCTGATCCGGTTGGCGGCCCACTCGGTACCCGCCTTCGCCTGGGCCGGCGCGATCACGTCGAGGAGGGCGGACTCGGCGTCCAGGCCCGCGTCCACCGCCGACAGCACGACGTCGGCGGCGGCGTACTCGTCGCCCTCGCGGACGGCGTCCCACAGCCGCGCGGACAGCGCCTGTGTGCGGACAGGGTCCGATTTCGAAGCGGTCATCGCCGGATCTCCTCATCGTTCGCGCGCCGCACCGCCGCCGTGGGGGAACCGGTGTGCGGTCCGCTGATCGCCACGACGGCCATGTCGTCGTGGTCCCGGTTCCCCGCCCATTCCGCCGCGAGCATCTGCACCCGCTCCACCACGGCCTCGGCCGGCATCCCCCCGCATTCGGACAGCGCGTCCTTCAACCGCTCCTCACCGAACATGACGTCACCGAGCGGCCCGCCGCGCGCCTCGGTGATGCCGTCGGTGTACAGCACGCACGTCTCCCCGGGCCCCAGATCGACCCGGACGGTGGTCGCGTGGACGTCGGTCATGGCGCCGATCAGGGAACCGCGGGTGGGAGCCTCCTCGACGACGCCGCCGGAGCGCACGATCAACGGCGGTGGATGCCCCGCGCTGGTCAACCGCAACCGCACCCGGTCACCGTCCCGCACCGCGGACGCGAGCACCAGCGTGGCGAACCGGGTCGACTCCGTGGTGAGCAGTGCCGCGTTGAGCAGGGACAGCAGGCGGTAGTGGTCGCCCGCCACGGGCAGGAGCGCCCGCAGCATGTTCCGGATCTTGAAGGTGGTGACCGCCGCCTCCAGGCCCTTGCCGCACACGTCACCGAGGATCACGAGGGACTCGGCGCCCTCGTCCTCACCGGGATGCACGTCGTAGAAGTCACCGCCGATCAGCTCGCTGCGCACCGACGCGCGGTACCCACCGGCGATGTCCACACGGTGGACGCGGTGCAACTGGGGCGGCAGCATCTCACGCGTGAGGATGGTCATCACCTCCGTCCGCTCGGCGTAGGCGCGGGCCGCCGACAGCGCCGCGCCCGCCCGCGCCGCGAACAACCGGGCGAAGACCTCGTCGTTCCGGCTGAACCCGGACTCGTCGCCACGGCGGAGCAGGATCAGCGCGCCCTCGGGGATGCCGTGCCCGGGCAGTGGGGTGACCACGACCGCGCCGACCGGCCCGTCGAACTCTTCCGGCACGGCCCACGAGGGCAACCCGCCAGGGTCGATCCAGCGGGAGGAAGTCGGCGGAAAACCCTGCAGCGCCTCGGTCAATCCGGGCACCTCGGCGGAGTCGTCCGGCACCGTACGGCGGTGGACCGTGCCACCGCGAAGGGCGAAGACCGCCGGCAGCCGCTGTCGTGAAGCCGCGGGCAGGATGACGACCGCGTCGGCCAGATGCTCGGCCGCCAGCCGCGCCGTGACCTCCAGGCACCGGTCGACGGTGAGCGCCGACAGCATGGCGTACGACTCGTCCGCGAGGAGTGCCGTGCGCCCTCGCTCCCTGGACAGAGCGATCTCCGCCTGCCGCCGGTCGGTGTCCTCGACCAGCCACCAGGCCGTGTCCCCGTCCGGTGTCCGGGTCGGAAGGGCGTCGAAGCTCCGTTCCCCCACCCGGCCCCACACCGGTTCGCCCTCGGCCCCGGACGCCGCCGCGGTGCGGTGCGCCTCCGCGAGCCACCCGGGCATCATCGCGCCGAGGCTCGCCCCCGGCTCCGCGCGCGGGAACAGCCGGGCGGCGGCCTCGTTGAGCTCGAGCACCCGGCCGCCGGCGTCGGCCACCACCACCGGGCACGGAGCGGCTTGCCACAGCGCGCCGGCGGCCCGCTCCTGGCCGGGCCGGTCCTTCGAAGGAACGCCGGTAACGTCCACGTGCCAGACCCGCGGTCTCGCGGGTCTTCCCACCTTCTCCCCCGGTCGGAACGGCGCCCTGGGACGACCGTCCCCTCCTCGCGGCGTCGAGACCGCCTCTTTGCCACACTAGTGCCGCGTCAAGCGAGGCCGGTCCGTGCCCGTACGCGGGGCAAGGTCGCGGCCGCGCTCGGTGGTCACCCGGCGGCTTGCGGACGGGCCGGCGCGGCGCACGCTGCGTAGACTCGGGTTCGGGCCCCCGCTCGCGCACCGCGGCGCGGGCCGCGGGACTCGGTGAAGAGGCTCACGATATGCCTGCTCAGGGCACGCTGACCAGGAACGGCCTGCATACCGACAATTCGAGTTTCGTAGGCCGTAGACGCGAGATGTCCGAGGTGAGACGGCTCCTCCCGCGGACACGTCTACTGACGCTGACGGGTGCCGGCGGTGTCGGCAAGACACGGCTCGCGCTCCGTGTCGCGCGGGCGGTGCGGAGCTGGTTCCCCGACGGAGTGCACGTCGTGGAACTCTCCACGCTGGAGGAGGGGCGGCTCCTCGTCCCGACCGTGGCCGCCGCCGTGGGAATCCGGGAGATGGATGGCCAGGCGATGCCGCTCCTCGTGGCCCGCCTCGCCGACAAGCGGATGCTGCTCCTGCTGGACGGCTGCGAACACCTCCTCGACTGCTGCACCGATCTCGTGGACCGGCTGCTGCGCGGCGCCCCGCGCCTGCGGATCATGGCCACCAGCCGTCACCGGCTGGGCGTGCTCGGCGAGCACGTGCTGCCGATCTCGTCCCTGCCGGTCGCCGACCGGCACGCTCCGGCCCGCGAGATCGCCCGGTGCGAGGCCGTACGCCTCTTCACCGACCGGGCCGGCATCGTGTGCCCGGGCTTCCGCGTCACCTCCGCCAACGCGCCCATCGTCGCCCGCATCTCCCAGCGCCTCGACGGCATCCCCCTGGCGATCGAGTTGGCCGCCGCCCGTCTGCGGGCCACCCCGCTCGACCGGCTCCTGGGCGAGCTCGACGACCGCTTCGCCGTTCTGACCGACGGCGACAGCGACGCGCCGCCGCGCCAGCAGACGCTTCGCGCCACGATCGACTGGAGCCACGGCCTGTGCTCCCCCGCCGAACGCCGGCTGTGGGCGCGCCTGGCGACCTTCCCCGGCGGAGCGGACCTCGACACCGCCGAGGAGGTCTGCCCCGGCGGGGAGATCGGCCGGGGGGAGATCTTCGACTTGATCGCCGGACTGGTGGACAAGTCGGTCCTCATCGCCGAACGTTTCCCGGCCGGCCTGCGGTACCGCATGCTGGACAGCATCCGCGCGTACGGCCGCGAGAGACTGACCGGCGCGGAGAAGGAGCGGCTGCGCGGGCGGTACTGCTCCCACTACAGGTCGCTGGTCGCACGCTGCCGGATCGATCAGATGACTCCCGACCAGCTCGACCGGTTCCACGCGCTGCAGCTCGAGCTGCCGAATCTCCGCGCGGCGATGGAGACGTGTTATGGCCGGCCGGCCTCGGCGCCCGCCGGGTTGGAGGTCGCCTCGGCCCTGTGGAGCTTCTGGCTGCTGGCCGGGGCCCTCACCGAGGGACGGCACTGGCTGGAACGGGGCCTGCGGCTGGTTCCCGCGCCCGGTAGGGCGCGGCTCACCGCCTTGTGGGCCGACGCCCTGCTCGCCCTGCACCAGCGTGATCTTGCCGCGGCGGTCATCCGGATCGAGGAGTGCCGGGCGCTCGCCGGGGAGACGGGGGACGCCACGGCGGCGGCGTTCGCCACCATGGTCTCCGGCATCGCCGCGCTGGCGGCCGGGGACGATCGCCGCGGGCTCGCGCTCATGGAACAGGCCCGGCGCCGCCACTGGGAGGACGGGGATCTCAACGCCGTCGGGATCAACCTCTATCTCGCGTCGACGTTCTGCGTCGCCAAGGACCCGGACCTCGGGGCGGCTTTGGGCGAGGAGCTCGTCGCCCTGTGCGACGCGCGGGACGCGCCGCTGTTCCGCGCGTACGCGTTGTTCGCGGTGGGGATCGCGGCGTGGAAACAGGGCGACTGGCGGCAGGCGGAGGCGATGATGCTGCAGGTGGCCGAGCCGTGGTCCGTCATCGAGGACCGCTGGGGGCTCGCCCAGTTCCTCGAGGTGCTGGCGTGGACGGCGAGCGCCGGCGGCGCCCAGGAGCGCGCGGCCCGCCTGCTCGGCGCGGCGGACCGGGTCTGGCATGAGCTGGGTTTCTCGCCGACCCAGCTGCCGTACCACGTCCGCTCGCACCAGCAGTGCGAGACGCACGCCCGTGAGGCGCTGGGCTCGCGGGCCTTCGCGCGGGAGTTCCGCGCCGGCACGCGGCTGGACCTGTCCGCCGCGGTCGCCGACGCCCTCAGCGGACGCTGACCGGGCGGCCGGGATCCGATGGATCTCGGCCGCCGCGGTGGGCCGGTGTCAGCCGCCCAGGATGGCGTCGACGAAACCTTCGGGGTCGAAGGGCGCGAGGTCGTCGGGTCCCTCGCCGAGCCCGACGAGCTTGACCGGGACGCCCAGCTCTCGCTGCACCGCGATGACGATGCCGCCCTTGGCGGTGCCGTCGAGCTTGGTCAGCGCGATGCCGGTGACGTTGACGACCTCGGCGAACACCCGGGCCTGGCGCAGACCGTTCTGCCCGGTCGTCGCGTCCAGAACGAGGATCACCTCGTCGACCTCGGCCTGCTTCTCGACGACGCGCTTGACCTTGCCGAGCTCGTCCATCAGCCCGGTCTTGGTGTGCAGCCGGCCGGCGGTGTCGACGATGACGGTATCGACGCGGTCCTCGATGCCCTTCTTGACCGCCTCGAACGCGACGCTCGCGGGATCGGCGCCCTCCTCCCGGCGCACCACCTCGGCGCCGACCCGGGAGCCCCAGGTCTGCAGCTGATCGGCGGCGGCCGCGCGGAACGTGTCGGCCGCGCCGAGGAGGACGGTGCGCCCGTCTCCGACGAGGACCCGTGCGAGCTTGCCGCAGGTGGTGGTCTTGCCGGTGCCGTTGACGCCGACGACCAGCATCACGGCGGGCTGGGCGCCGTGCGGCCGGGTGCGCAGGGAGCGGTCCCAGTCCTTGCCGATCTGGGCGAGGAGCTCGTCCTTCAGCAACCCGCGCACCTCGTCCGGGGTGCGGGTGCCGTAGACCTTCACCTTGGTCCGCAGGTCGTCGACGATCTGCCGGGCGGGCGCGACGCCGACGTCGGCCTGCACCAGGGTGTCCTCGATCTCGTCCCACGCGTCGTCATCGAGCGTGTCGCGGGACAGCAGGATGAGGAGGGTCTTGCCGAGGGCGTTCTGGGAGCGGGAGAGCCGTGCCCGCAGGCGGATGAGGCGACCGGCGGACGGCGGCGGGATCTCGATTGCGGGCGGTGCGGGCGGCGCCGGAGGCGCCTCGGGGGTCGGCGCGCGCGTGGGCGGCGCGACGGCCTCTTCTTCCTCGATGACGGCGGTGCCGCCGCGCGGCGCCTCCGGCGCCTTGGGCGCTTCCGGTGGCCGGGGCGGCGCAGCGGCGCCGCGCGCACCCCGGACCAGGAAGAACACGCCCGTCGCGACGGCGAGCACGACGATGGCGATGGCGAGAATGACGTATTCCATAGCGTGTCCCAGTCTCGCAGAAGGTACGGGCTCCCCTCCCGTCCCTACCCGGTCACCGGCCGCCCGGCCACGTCGTCCTCACGCGTGCTCGGGCGGAAGGCTCGGAGAAGGTCCGCCGGGGCGCCCCGGCGGACCGGGGCATTCGCCGACGTTCCCATCGGCGCCGGAAACATTCTCCGAGCATTCCGCCCGGCGGGGCGGGAGGCCCGCCGTCAGTCCATCCGCGGGAGCGCCGCCCGCGTGCCGGAGAGGGATTCGCGCTCGGAGGTCTCCCACTCCTCGACGTTGCGCAGCAGCGCCTCCAGGTAGCTGCGCAGGTGCGTGCGGTAGACGTCGCTGAAGGTCCGCAGGTAGGCGATCTCGCGTTCGAGCTCGCGGCGCTCGTCGCCGGACATCGGCTCGCTCGACGGGGCGATCTGCTCGGCGGCGTACGACGCCTGCCGGTGCGCCTCCTCCAGGACGAGGGTGGCGCGGGACCGCGCGTCGGCGAGGATCTCGTCCCGGCCGCGCCGGGCCTCCTCGGCGATCTCCCGGCTGTACCGCTGCGCGTCCGCGACGTACTGGTCCGCGGTCTGCTGGGCGTTCGACAGGATTCGAACGGCCTGGATGTGGGCGTCCTCCGGCTGGATCGCCGCGGCGTCGGGGCCGGCGCCGGCGATGCGCTCGCGCAGGCGGCCGACCTCGTTCTCCAGGTCCGCCTTCTCGTTGAGGACCCGGACCAGCTCCTGCTCGACCTGGCCCAGGAACGCTCTCACCTGGTCTTCGTCGAATCCCCGGCGGCCGAGCGGAGCGCGCTGGAAGTTGACCGCCTGCAGCTCAGCCGGGGTGATGCGCTGGGCGTGGATTTCGGGGGAGGTCATTCGTCTCCTCTTAAGCGTCCGCGTACTTGTCGATTCGGATGCGGTCGTGGCTCAGCCCGAGATTCAGGAGGCGATCGACGGTCGCGTCGGTCATCCCCGGCGAGCCGCAGACGTAGGCGTCGTGGTTCTGCCACATCCCGAACCGCCCGATGACGTCGGGCAGCGTGCCGTGCTCGGCCACCGCCCCGGGATCGTGGTCGGAGACCGCCGGGATCACGGTGAGCCACGGCGCTCCGGCCGCCCGCTTCTGCAGATCGTCCAGGTCGTAGAGCCCGTCCACGTACCGCGCGCCGAAGAACAGGTGGACGCGCGGCGGGCTGGGCAGCGCGCCGATCTGATCGAGGATCGCCTTGAGCGGCGCCAGGCCCGTGCTGCCGCCGATGAGCAGCACGTCACGTCCGGACCGCTCGTCGAAGGTCATCGTGCCGACCGGCGCGCTGAGCTTGATCCAGTCGCCGACCCTCAGCGACCGGACGAGGACCGGGCTGACGGGGCCCCCGTCGATCAGCTGCACGTGGAAGTCCACGGTGTTGTCGGGCCGGGGGGCGTTGGCCATCGAGTAGGAGCGCCACATCCGCATCCGGGCCGGAACCTCGAGCGAGGCCGACTGGCCGGGCTGGTACGCGAACGGCCGGTCGGGAAGGACCCGGAACACCGCCAGGTCGAAGCGCCGGCGCTCGTGCGCGACGATCTGGGCGTTCCACCAGGACGGGTTCACTGAGGAGTCCTGCTGGGCCGCGTCGAGCATGACCTTCGAGACCAGGTTGTAGGCATCGGTCCAGTCCCGCGCCAGTTCCTCGGTCCACGAGGATCCCGAGAAGTAGCGAAGGGTGGTGACGAGGCTCGCCCCGACTTCGGGATAGTGCAGGGCCTCCACTCCGAACTTGCGGTGATCCCGGCCGAGCTGTTGCACGAACGGAACCAGGTTGTGCAGGTCGTCCACCTGGGACACGATGCGCCCGAGCGCGGACAGCAAGCGGTCGCGCTGGGTGCTCATGCCCACGGGGAACATGTCCCGTAGGCGCGGGTTGCGCAGGAAGAGATCGGAGTAGAAGAACAGCGCGACGGCGTCACCGTGCTGCGCCACCTGAGCGAAGTTGTCCTTCAGTCGTTGAGCATCCACACATTCTCCTGAAGCCGGGCGGGCCGTCGCCGCGGCGTTCTACTTCTGTTCAGCGGCCTTGATCATGACGTCGGAGACGACCCCGTACGCCTCGACCCAGTCCTTCTCCAGTTCGGGGGTCCAGTCGTCGCCGCTGAAGTACTTCAGCGTCGCGACGAGGCTGGCGCCGACCTCGGGGTAGTGCTCGGGGTTGATGCCGAATCCGGCGTGCGCCCGGCCGAGCTCCTCCAGGTACGGGACGAGCCTCTCCGGGTCGTCCACCAGCGACACGATCTGGGTGAGCGCGCCCAGCAGGACCTCCTGCTGCCGCCTCATCGAGGCCGGGAACAGGGGGCGGTAGTGGGGGTTGCGCTCGAACAGGTCCGCGTAGAAGTACTCGGCCACGTCCATGCCGTGCCCGCCGACCTGGGCGAAGTTGTCCTTGAGACGTTGAGGGTCCACAGTGACCTTTCCGAGGGTGTCAGTCGTGCCGTGAGGGACGGCGGTGACTCTAGCGAAGCCAAGCGCGATTCGGGACACGATGGTACAAAACATGCAAATTGATTGCCGTACCGGCCTTGTGACGACAAGACCGGAGAATCCCACCTTAGGCCGGATCCACGGGCCGGTCAGGACGGTTCAGGCATCGATCGACTCGTTTCACCGGGGCGGGACAGGGGTTGCTGGACCGGTCCACCCGGCCGTCTGAGGGGTGTTCCCGACCTTCGTCAGGCCGGTTCGGGCTCCCGGAGGCGCTGGCTCACCACCTGGGTCACACCGTCGCCGCGCATGCTCACGCCGTACAGGGCGTCCGCGCCCTCCATCGTGCGCTTCTGGTGGGTGATCACGATCAGCTGCGACGACTCGCGGAGTTCCTCGAAGATGCCGAGCAGCCGCTGCGTGTTGGTGTCGTCCAGGGCGGCCTCGACCTCATCGAGGACGTAGAACGGCGACGGCCGCGCCTTGAAGATCGAAGCGAGGAACGCGATCGCGACGAGCGAGCGCTCCCCGCCGGACAGCAGGGACAGCCGCTTGACCTTCTTGCCCGGCGGCCGCGCCTCCACCTCGACGCCGGTCGTCAGCAGATCCTCGGGGTCGGTCAGCGACAGCCGCCCCTCCCCGCCCGGGAAGAGCCGCGAGAACACACCCTCGAACTCCCGCGCGACGTCCTCGTAGGCCGACGCGAACACCTGCTGCACGCGGTCGTCGACCTCCTTGACGACGGTGAGCAGGTCCCGGCGGGTCTTCTTCAGGTCCTCCAGCTGTGAGGTCAAGAACGCGTGCCGCTCCTCCAGCGCCGCGAACTCCTCCAGCGCGAGGGGGTTGACCTTGCCGAGCTGGGTCAGCTGACGCTCGGCCTGCTTCGCGCGCTTCTCCTGCCTGGCCCGGTCGTACGGCTCGGGCGCGGCGTCCTCCGGGGCGTCCGGGGCCGGGGGTACCGGCTGCTCGGGACCGTACTCGGCGACGAGCACGTCCACCTCCAGCCCGAACTCCTCCATCGCCCGCTCCTCGAGCTGCTGGAGGCGCAGTCGCTGCTCGGCCCGCGCGACCTCGCTGCCGTGCGCGACGTTGACGAGCTTCTCGTGCTCGCCGGTGAGCTCCCGCACGCGGGTGCGCACGGCCTTCAGCTCCTCCTCGCGGGTGGTGCGGGCCTGCTCGTGGGTCTCGCGCTCGGCCACGGCCGCGGCGATCGAGACCTCGATGCCGGCCAGCGCCCGCTGGACGCCGGCGCCGACGGCCTGCGCCACCCGGGCGTCACGGGCGAGACGGCGGCGGCGCTCGGCGGCGCGGGCGCGTTCCTGGCGTTCCCGCTCGGCGGCCTGTTCGAGGGCGTCGGCCCGGCCCGCGATGGCCGAGACGCGCTCCTCGGCGGTACGGACGTTCAGCCGCGCCTCCATCTCGGCCGACCGCAGCTCCTGGCACCGGTCGTTCAGCTCGTCGCGGCGGGTGGTGTCCTCATCGTCGTCGTCGATCGGCTCCGCCTCGGCGATCTCCAGGCGCTCGCGCAGCTCCGCCGCGGCGGCCAGGTCCCGGTCGCGGGCCTCCTCCGCGGCGGTCAGCGACCGGGCCAGGCGCTCGGCCTCCTGCCGCGCGGCCTGCGCGGCGGCCTGCAGCCGGGCCACCTGCTTGGCCTCCTGAGCGGCCTCGGCGGCCGCCTCCCGCATCCGGGCGCGTACCTTGTCCAGGCCCGCCTGCGCGCGGTTCACGCCGCTCTGCGCCTCACCGACCGCCGCCTGGGCCGTCTCCAGCACGGTCTGAGCCCGCTGCTCGGCCGCGACGGCCTCCTCCAGGGCGACGGCGGTGCCCTCGGCCCTCGCCTCCGCGGCGGCGAGCCGCTCGGCGGCCTCGTCGCGGGCGGACCGCATCTGTAGCAGGCTCTGCCGCTTGCCGCCCCCGCCGATCGCCCAGTGCGCGCCGAGCAGGTCCCCGTCGCGGGTCACCGCGCGCAGCTCGGGCCGGGAGCGTACGAGCGCCGCCGCGGCGGGCAGGTCCTCGACGACCGCGACGCCCGCCAGCAGGTGGCGGATCGCGGCCCGCAGCGGCTCCGGGGCGGTGACCAGGTCGACGGCCCGGCGGGCGCCGTCCGGCAGGGCGGGCGGCTCGCGGTCGTCGTCGGGTCCGGCGCCGACGACGACACCGGCCTGCCCGGCGTCCTCGGCGCGCAGCACGGCCAGCGCGGCCTCGGCGGTGTCGAGCGAGGCGACGGCGACGGCCTCGGCGGCCGCGCCCAGCGCCGCCGCGACCGCGATCTCGGCGCCCGGCTCGACCGACAGCAGGGACGCCGTTGTACCGAGCACGCCGTCGAGGCCGGCGGCGAGCAGGACCTCCCCGCCGTCCGCCGCGCTGCCCATCGTCTGGTCCAGGGCCTCCACGCGGGCCTGCAGCGCGGTGACCTCCTTCTGCGCCGCCTGGTCGGCGCCGCGCGCGGCGCCGACGCGGTCCCGCGCCTCCGTCAGGAGCCGCCGGGGCTCCTCCACCGCCTCACGGGCCTGCTCGACGGCCTCCTTGGCCTGCTCCAGGACCTCCTGGGCGCGCTCGTGCTCGGCGGCCAGCTCCGGGTCCTCGGCGGTCTCGGTGTCCTGCGACTCGTACGCGGCCTGGGCCGCCGCCGCGCGCTCCCGCGCGTCCGTGACGGCCTCGGCCAGCCGGCCGATCTCCGCCTCCGTGGCCTGCACCTTGCTGCCCAGCGCCTCGACCCGGCCACGCAGCCGGGCCAGCCCCTCGCGGCGGTCCGCAGCGGCGCGGGCGGCGTCCTGCAGGCGGTACTCCTCCTGCTTCAGCGCGGCCTCGGCGGCGGCGCGCTGGTCGACGGCCTCGGCGAGGAGGTCCTGCGCCGCCTCGAGCCGGGCGCCGAGGATCTCCTCCTGCGCCCGGATCTCCGCCGCCTCCCGCTCCATGTCCTCCGGATCACGGCCGTGGCGCTCCTCCGCCTGAGCCTCCACCGCGTTGCGGTGACGCTCGGCGGCGAGCTCGCCGACACCGCGCAGGCGCTCGCGCAGCGACGACAGCTGGTACCAGGTGTCCTGCACGCGGGCGAGGACCGGCGCCTGCTCGGCCGCCTCGGCCTCCAGGACCGCCTCCCGCTGCTGTGCCTGGGCCAGCGCCTGCTCGACGGCCGTACGGCGCTCCCGGATCGTCGCCTCGTCGGCGGCCTCCTGCTCCAGCCTGGCCTTGAGGGTGACCAGGTCGTCGGCGAGGAGCCGCAGCCGCGCGTCGCGCAGCTCGGACTGGATGACCGCCGCCCGCCGGGCGATCTCCGCCTGCCGGCCCAGCGGCTTGAGCTGCCGGCGCAGCTCGGTCGTGAGGTCCTGCACGCGCGTCAGGTTGGCCTGCATCGCGTTGAGCTTGCGCAGGGCCTTCTCCTTGCGCTTACGGTGCTTCAGGACGCCCGCGGCCTCCTCGATCACCGCCCGCCGCCCCTCCGGGCCGGAGTGCAGGACCCGGTCGAGCTGGCCCTGGCCGATGATGACGTGCATCTCACGGCCGATACCGGAGTCGGACAGCAGCTCCTGGACGTCCAGCAGCCGGCAGGGGTCGCCGTTGATGGAGTACTCGCTCTGCCCCGACCGGAACATCAGCCGGCTGATCGTGACCTCGGTGTAGTCGATGGGCAGCGCGCCGTCGGAGTTGTCGATCGTCAGGACGACCTCGGCGCGGCCGAGTGGCGGACGCGAGGACGTGCCCGCGAAGATCACGTCCTCCATCTTCCCGCCGCGCAGCGACTTGGCGCCCTGCTCGCCCATCACCCAGGC
The DNA here is from genome assembly GCF_024055725.1 of Actinoallomurus spadix. Classification (GTDB taxonomy): domain Bacteria; phylum Actinomycetota; class Actinomycetes; order Streptosporangiales; family Streptosporangiaceae; genus Actinoallomurus; species Actinoallomurus spadix. The sequence continues at coordinate 91,135 of NZ_JAMXMX010000021.1, forward strand.
GAGCGCGTCGACGACGTTGGACTTGCCCGAGCCGTTCGGGCCGACGACGCAGGTGATCCCCGGCTCGAGGCGCAGCGTGGTCGAGGACGCGAAGGACTTGAAACCCCGCAACGTGAGGCTCTTCAAGTACAAGCGCCCACCGATCCCTTCTGCCATCGCCGGCGGGTGGATCGTCCCGCACCGGACGCCACGGACGCCCCCGCCGTCTCAGCACGATACCGGCCGACAGTCGCCGAAGCCGGGTATCCGACTCCCCCGATGTGTCAGGGCCGGGACGCCGCCCGGTCGGACACCCGTACCGCGAGAAAACACGTTTCGCGGCCAACAAAAAGGGACGTCTGGTCGACGTCCCTTTTACACGCTGGCGCTGACCTCAGGTCAGTGCCGGTTCGCGGTCCTTGGCAGCGAGCGCCATGACTTCGTTGTCAGCAACAGCGGCAAGCGCGTCGTTTTCGGACTGGAGCCGTACGAGCTCGGCCTCCAGGTCACGGACACGTTGCTGCAGGCGCCGCATCTCCGCAACCATGCGGGGGTCGGGACCGCCGACGTGGCCGAGTAGAGCCTTCGCCATGATTAAGGGTCCTCCACGCTGAGTGACCAGCAGGAATGGTCCGCGCACGAGAATCATCTTGAGGTGCGCGTAACAACTAGGGTCGCACCGGCCGGAGAGCCGGTCAAGACAGATGTCACAGACCCGTAACAACCTGTCCGTACAAGTTTAGCAGACCTCCCAGACCGATCATCGTTCGACGAACCCGCGAAGGCCGCCGCGCGGCTCGGTCCAGCGCTCGGACACACCGGTGACCCGGCCCGGTGTCGTTCCGCCCCGGAGAAGGTCCAAAAGGTCGGCGCACGCCTTCCGCGGCCCCTCGGCGATCACTTCGACCCGCCCGTCGGCCAGGTTGCTCGCCGAGCCGGCCAGGCCCAGCTCCAGGGCACGGGAGCGCACCCACCACCGGAAGCCGACACCCTGCACCCGCCCGCGTACCCAGGCCGTCAGCCGTACGTGCTCGTCCATCCCCCGATCGTAGGGCGCGCCCAAGGGGAACCCGTGCCGCGCTCGCCGCGGTCAGGAGTGGGCGCGGCGGGGGCGGGGCTGGCAGGTGGGGCAGGTGAAGGAGGAGCGGTTCATGAAGGCGTCGCGGCGGATCGCGCTGCCGCACCTGGCGCACGGCTCGTCGCGCCGGCCGTAGACGTTGAGCGACCGCGAGAAGTAGCCGCTCTCGCCGTTCACGTTGACGTACAGGCTGTCGAAGGAGGTGCCGCCCGCCTCCAGGGCCGCGGTCATCACCTCGCGGACGCCCGTCAGCAGTCGGGTCACCTCCGCCCGCGTCAGCGTCTCGGTCGGCCGCGCCCAGTGCATCTTGGCGCGCCACAGCGCCTCGTCGGCGTAGATGTTGCCGACGCCGCTGATCAAAGACTGGTCGAGGAGCGCCCGCTTCACCCCGGTACGCCGGCGCCGCAGCGCCCGGTGGAAGGCCTCCTCGTCGAAGGCGTCCTCCAGCGGGTCCGGTGCGATGTGCGCGATCGGCTCCGGAATACCGTTCTCGGTGGCCGTGAGCATCAGGTGCCCGAAGGTGCGCTGGTCGATGAAGCGCAGGTCCGGTCCGCCGTCCGTGAAGGTGAACCGGGCGCGCAGGTGCTTCTCCGGCGGCCGGTCCGGATCATCCACGATCAGCTGGCCGCTCATGCCGAGATGGACCAGCAGCGCCTCGTCGTCGCCGACCGGCAGCCAGAGGTACTTCCCGCGCCGCCGCGCCGCGGCGATGGTCCGCCCGGTCATCCGCGCGGCCAGGTCCGCCGGGCCCTCGGTGTGGCGGCGCGCCGACCGCGGGTGCAGGACCTCGGCCGTCCGGACCGTACGGCCGACGGCCCAGCGCTCCACACCGCGCCGGACGACCTCGACCTCGGGCAGCTCGGGCACGCGTCAGTCCTGCGTGCCGGAGCGCTCGCGGATGGCCCGCCAGGCGGCCTCGGCCGCCTGCTGCTCGGCCTCCTTCTTGCTGCGCCCCTCGCCGCGGCCGTACTCCGTCCCGCCGACGACGACCACGGCGCGGAACGTCTTCTGGTGGTCCGGGCCGCTCTCCTCCACGTGGTACTCGGGCACGCCGAGCTCCTCCGTGGCGGTCAGCTCCTGCAGGGACGTCTTCCAGTCCAGGCCCGCGCCCAGGCTGGCCGAGCGGGTGATGAGCGGATCGAAGAGCCGGTGGACCAGCGCGTCGGCCGCCTCCAGGCCCAGGTCGAGGTAGACGGCCCCGATCAGCGCCTCGAGCGTGTCGGCCAGGATCGAGGACTTGTCGCGCCCCCCGGTGCCCTCCTCGCCGCGGCCGAGCCGGATGTAGGCGCCCAGGCCGAGCGCGCGCGCCACGCCGGCGAGCGCCCGCATGTTGACCACCGCGGCCCGCAGCTTGGCCAGCTGGCCCTCGGGCAGGTCGGGGTGGTTACGGAACAGCGTGTCGGTGACGATCAGGCCGAGCACCGAGTCGCCGAGGAACTCCAGCCGCTCGTTGGTCGGCAGGCCGCCGTTCTCGTAGGCGTAGGAACGGTGGGTGAGGGCGCGTTCGAGGAGTGCCGGGTCGGGGCCGACCCCGAGGGACTCCACCAGCGGACCGCGATCGGACGCCGAGTTGTCGGTCTTCATACGGCCCCCATGACGAGGACCATGGCGGGCAGGTAACTCACGGTGCTTCCTCCGAGGAAGGTTCCGCGAGGGCGAGGCGCACGCCGGATGTCTCCGGCGTCCGCCACGGCCTCGGGCGAGTCTTCATCGCGAGACGAGACGAACCGGGGGCGGCAGAGCCGCCCCCGTAGACGTCGCTCAGGCCACGTCGACGACCTGGCGGCGGTTGTAGGTGCCGCAGGTCGGGCACGCGGTGTGCGGCAGCTTCTCGTCGCGGCACTGCGGGCAACGCACGAGCGTCGGCGCCTGGGTCTTCCACTGCGAGCGACGGTGCCGCGTGTTGCTGCGCGACTTCTTACGCTTGGGAACGGCCACGTCAGCCCTCCTGGTCTTCTTGTCGTTGATCCAACATGCCCTGCAATGCCGCCCACCGGGGGTCGACGGCCTCATGGTGGTGGTCCGGCTCGGCGTCGGCCAGCCGCACCCCGCACTCCGAGCACAGGCCGGGACAGTCGTCCTGGCACAGCGGGGACAGCGGCAGCGCGAGCACCATCGCGTCCCTGACCACCGGCTCGAGATCGATGAGATCTCCCTCGAGACGGCGCTCGTCCTCCTCCGCGCTCTCGCCGGAGCGAGTGTCGGAGTAGACGTAGAGCTCCTGGAAGTCCACCTCGATCGACGAGGTGACCGGCTCCAGGCAGCGCGCGCACTCTCCCGTGAGAGGTGCCCGCGCCGTGCCCGAGACGAGCACGCCCTCCATCACCGCCTCGAGCCGGAAGTCCAGCTCGATGTCGGCGCCCTCGGTGACACCGACCATCTCGACGCCGAGATCCGCCGGAGCCGGCACGGTCCTGGAGTCCTCGCGCATCGATCCCGGTCTGCGGCCCAGAGTGGTCGTGTCGATCACGAAGGGGGCTCGGGGATCGATGCGGGTCAGGTGTTTCCTGCTTCCGTGAGGCATGGCGCATCACCGCCGTCGTACAAGGTCGGTTGGCAAGGTTACCAACGCGCGGGCGTTCTCCCAACTCGGAGGGCCCCGTAGGCCCGTCGGGTCGGGGTTCTCAAGGTCTGCTCAGGGCTGCGAGAACCGGCGGATCAGACGCTGCTGAACCGGCTCCGGCACCAGCCCGGAGACGTCTCCACCGTACTGCGCGATCTCCTTGACCAGGCTGGAGGACAGGAACGAGTACAGCGGGTTGGTGGCCATGAACATCGTCTCCACCCCGGCCAGCTGGTGGTTCATCTGGGCGATCTGAAGCTCGTAGTCGAAGTCGCTGACCGCCCGCAGGCCGCGCACGATCACGGGGATGTCCCGCTCGCGGCAGAAGTCGACGGTGAGCCCGTGGAACTTCTCGACGACGACGTTCCCGTACTGCTTCGTCACCTCGGCGATCATCTCCGCCCGTTCGTCGACGGTGAAGAGGCTCTTCTTGGAGATGTTGATGAGAACCGCGACGACGACCTCGTCGTACAGCCGCGACGCCCGGCTGATGATGTCGAGGTGGCCATTGGTGACGGGGTCGTACGAGCCCGGACAGACAACACGGCGCACGAGGTGAGCACCCTTCGCTGAGGAAGCGGTCAGTGACCTGCGGCGTGACCGTACCAAAGCGTCCCTTCCCCGTAACGACGGGCCCTGCTCTCCTCGAACCCGGCGGGCCAGCGCACCGGCTCGTCTCGGGTCGCGCGCTCGACCGCCACGAGGGCGTCCGGCGCGAGCCAGCCGTTGTCGCGCAGGTCCTCCAGCATCCGGGTGACCGCCTCGCCGGTCACGGCGTACGGCGGGTCCGCGAAGACGAGGTCGTACGGTTCCGGGGGCGGCTGCCGCAGCACCCGCTCGACGCGGTCGGTCACCAGTTCGGCCCCGGGCAGGCCGAGGGCGGCGATGTTCGCTTTGATCACCTTGGCCGCGCGCGGCGCCGACTCGACGAGCAGGACGTGGGCCGCGCCGCGTGACAGCGCCTCCAGCCCCACCGCGCCGGACCCGGCGAACAGGTCGGCCGCCCGCAGTCCGGTGAGGTCGCCGAGGAGCGAGTGGACGGTGGCGAACAGCCCCTCGCGGGCGCGGTCGCTGGTCGGCCGGGTGTCGCGGCCGGACGGCACGGAGATGCGCCGGCCGCCGGCCGTCCCTGCGATGAGTCGGGTCACTCCCCCAGTCTGCCGATCCGGCGCGCGGGACGCCGCTGGAGGGGCGGGTGCGGCCGTCAGCCGTCGAGGGCGACGGTCCCGCCGCTGAGGCGGTCCACGACCGCGCCCAGATCCCGGGTGCCGATGAGGGCGCCGCGCAGGGCGTACGCGAACGTCGCCCCATCGAAGCGTTCGGCGGTCCGGCGCAGCCGCTCGGCGCGGCGGGGGTCTCCGCGCGTCAGGTCCTCCGGATCCGCCACGTCCACCAGCAGGTACGGCCGGGCACCCCTCTCCGCGACCCGCAGCCGCGTGACCCTGTCCCAGGGGACGAACACGTCGTAGCCGCGCCGCGCGAATCCGCGCAGGCGCACGCCCTCGGTGGTGAAGACGGGCGGGGTGCGCAACAGCCGGAACTCCGAGCGGGCGAGGAACGCCATCCCCACCGCGGAGGCGAGCAGGCCCAGCCCGAGAGCCGGGAAGATCACGAACACGGGACCGGCCGCGGCCTGCTCCGAGATCCGTCGCATCGCGAGCACCAGGTAGCCCACGAGGACGAGCACGAAGACGGCGCCGGCGCCCGAGACGGCGGCCAGGACGGCGATCAGGTAGGCGGGCGCGGCTGCGACGGGGACCGGGAAGTCGCGCTTCTGCTCCACTGCGGGAGCGTAACCAGAGACGGAAGATCGCGGCCACGACCTTCCCCGGCGCGTCGTGGCCGCGTGATCGACCGTGATGCGGTCAGGCCCGGGAGAGGGGGGTGGCCAGGGCCCAGCGGGCCTCGGCTCGGATGCCGGGGTCCGGGTCCTGCAGCGCGGCCGTCAGGGCCGACCGGGCGTAGTGACGGTCGGGCGCCCAGCGGGCCAGCGCCCGCACGGCCGCCAGGCGGACGGCCACGACCTCGTCGTCGAGCACACTGGTCAGCGGGCCGATCGCGGCCCGGGGGCCGAGCGTCCCGAGGGCGACGACGGCGCGTTCACGGATGGGCCAGGACGGGTCGGTCAGGGCGATCTCGCCGAGCTCGACGGCGGCCCTGAGCACGACGAGCCCGCGGATCGTCTCGGCGCGACCGGGATCCTCGCGGCGCAGGGCCCCGGCGTAGATGTCCCAGGCGGCGTCCCGCATCGCACGCACGAGTTCCGCCGCCACCGCGCGTACGTAGGAGTCGGCGCCGGTGTCGGCGGCCTGGACGAGCGCCCGCACGCCCTCCTCGCCGACCAGCACCTCCTGCTCGTCGATGAGGGCACCGGCGGCGGCGCGGCGGACGCGGGCGTCCCGGTCGCCGAGTGCACGGGCGAGCCTGTTGCCGGCCTGTTCCGGCGTGCGCGGCGTCGGTGCGGGCAGCGGCAGGTCGATCACGGTCATGTGGTTCTCCGGAGAGTCGTCTGATGGACGCCGCGACGCGTCGGCGGGCACGGCCTACCGCGCGCCCGGCGCGGCCACGCGAGGCGCGGCCGGGGACGGGGACTCAGCTCCGGGGACACAGGGCGCTGGCCTGTCGCCGCAGGTCGACATGGAGCCGCACGATCAACGGAGCTCTCCGGTGCACCCTTCCAGCCTGAACCGCGTTCCCTGGTTTGTCAATCGGGATAGTATGGAAATCAGGTCTTCTCGAGGTACTCGGCGCGCTCCTCGTCGATCAGGGCCGCCAGCTCCGCCGCGAGGGCCGGGTGGTCCACCAGCTCCGGGTCCCGGTCGACGAGCGCCCCGGCCTCGGCGCGGGCAGCCTTGATGATGTCCTCGTCGCGCAGCAGGGTCAGCAGCCGGAGGCTGGAGCGCCGCCCGGACTGGCTTTCGCCCAGGACGTCGCCCTCCCGGCGCTGCTCCAGGTCGAGCCGGGACAGCTCGAACCCGTCGAGGGTGGAGGCGACCGCGTCGAGGCGCTCGCGGGCCTTGGAACCCTCGTCCGCGTCCGTGACGAGCAGGCACAGCCCGGGATACCTGCCCCGGCCGACGCGGCCGCGCAGCTGGTGCAGCTGCGAGACCCCGAACCGGTCGGCGTCCAGGATCACCATCACCGTGGCGTTGGGCACGTCCACGCCGACCTCGATGACCGTCGTCGCGACGAGGACGTCGAGCTCCCCGGCGGCGAACCGCCGCATGACGGCGTCCTTGTCGTCCGGGTGGAGGCGGCCGTGCAGGACCCCGATCCGCAGGTCCCGCAGCGGTCCCCCGGAGAGCTTCGGGGCGACGTCGAGGACGGCCAGGGGCGGGCGGCGGCCCTCCGGCTCCTGGTCCTGCTCCCCGGCGACCGCGTCGACGACGTCGCCCACGTCGCCCTCATCGCCTTCCGCCTCGCCGATGCGGGGACAGACGACGTACGCCTGCCGTCCCTCGGCGACCTCCTCGCGGATGCGCTCCCAGGCGCGGTTCCAGTACGCCCGGTTGGCCGTGGGGACGACGTGGGTCGCGATCGGCGACCGCCCGGCGGGCAGCTGGGTGAGCGAGGAGGTGTCCAGGTCGCCGTACACGGTCATGGCGACGGTGCGCGGGATCGGGGTGGCGGTCATGACGAGGACGTGCGGCCGGCCTCCGGCCGCCTTCTCCCGCAGCGCGTCGCGCTGCTCGACACCGAACCGGTGCTGCTCGTCGATGACGACGAGGCCCAGGTCGGCGAACTGGACGTGCTCCTGCAGCAGCGCGTGAGTGCCGACGACGATGCCGGCCGCGCCCGAGGCGGCGTCCAGGAGGCCCGCACGCCGCGCCTTCGCTCCCTGGGAGCCGGTCAGCAGGGCCACGCGGGTGCCGTGCTCGGCCCCGCCGAGCCGGCCGGCCTCGGCGAGCGGTCCCAGCATGGCCACGATCGACCGGTGGTGCTGCTGGGCCAGAACCTCGGTGGGCGCGAGCAGCGCGGCCTGCCCACCGGCGTCGACGACCTGCAGCATCGCGCGCAGCCCGACGATCGTCTTGCCGGCGCCGACGTCGCCCTGCAGCAGGCGGTGCATGGGGTGCTCGCGGGCCAGGTCGGCGGCGATCTCCTCCCCCACGGCCCGCTGGCCCTCCGTCAGCTCGAACGGCAGCCGCCCGTCGAACTCGGCGAGCAGCCCGTCCTCGCGCGGCGGCCGGGGCGTGGCCCGCTGGGCGGAGGCGTCGAGACGGCGCCGGGCGAGGGCGGTCTGCAGGACGAACGCCTCGTCCCACTTGAGCCGTTTGCGCGCGCGGCCGGCCTCGGCCATGTCCGCGGGCCGGTGGATGCCGTGGTACGCCTCGGCGAGCCCGACCAGCCGGTGCCGCCGGCGTACGGCCTCCGGCAGGGCATCGGGGCCGACGTCGACGGTGTCGAGGGCCATCCGGACGCAGTCGCCGATCTGCCACGACGTCAGGCCCTTCGTGGCCGGATAGACGGGGATCAGCTCCTCGGCGAACTCCCGTGCCGCGTCGGCTCCCTCGCGGGAGTCGACCGCCTTGTACTCCGGGTGGACGAGCTGCCGTTTGATCCCGTTGCCGCTCCGGTAGAAGGAGACCTTCCCGGCGAACAGGCCGCGCGTGCCCGGGGGCAGCTCCCGCTCGGGAACCCGCGCGCCGTTGCCGAAGAAGGTGAGGGTCAGCCGCCCGTGGCCGTCCGTCACGACGACCTCGAGGAGGTAGCCCGGCCGCCTGGTGATCTTGCGGCCCTGGACCTTCTCGACCTCCGCCATCACCGTGACGTACTCGCCCTCGGCCAGGCCGACGAGGTCCGTCAGCTCGCCGCGCTGGGCGTAGCGTCGCGGATAGTGGCGGAGCAGGTCGCCGGCCGTGTGCAGGTCGAGCGCGGCCAGCTTCTTGGCCGCCTTGGGACCCACCACCTTGACCAGCGGCGCGTCGAGAGTCGTCACGGAACACTCCTCTTACCAGCCGGGCTCCCTCTGTTCTACCGGCTCCGCCGGACAGGCCGCCGCGCGCCCGGCACCTGAGGGCGGTCCCGCAGGCGCCTACTCGACGCCGATGAGGAGGAGATGGCGGTTCTGCCCGCCGTGGTAGACGGCGACCTCGACGTCGGGCCGTACGGCGCGCAGGCGCTCGCGTACCCGGTCGGGGAGATCGCCCGGAGCGCCGTCACCGGCGATCAGCGTGACCAGTTCGCTCCCGGGGGACAGCATGCGGTCGAGGACGCTCGCCGCCAGGGCGTACGCGTCCGCGCCGATGAGCGCGACGTCGCCGTCGACGAGGCCGAGGATGTCACCGGGCCGGCACATCCCAGCGCTCGTCACCGCCTCGCTCCGCGCGGTCTCGAGCCGGCCGGACCGCGTCGCACCCGCCGCGCGCGTCATGGCGATCACATCGTCCTCGAAGCGGCGCAGCGCGTCGTGGACGGCGAGCGCCGCCAGGCTCTGCACCGACGCCGTCGCCGGCACGACCGCCGCGTGGACGCCGTCCTCCCGCGCCCGGCGGGCGGCGGCCTCGGCGACGGCCAGCACCGTGTCGTCGTCCGGCAGGACGACGACCTCGCTCCCGGCCTCGACGATCGCCTCGGTCAGCTCGGCCAGGCCGGGCACGCGCCCGGAGGAACGGCGGACGACCCGGGCGCCGTGCTCCTCCAGCAGCGCGGCGAGGCCGTGCCCTGCCGTGACCGCGACGACGCCCCGGCCGGTGCGCCGGGCGGGGCGGTCCTCCGCCGCGTCCAGGTAGGTCACCCGGATCCGGTACGGGCGGCCGGCCCGCAGGCCGGCCTCGATGGCCGCGCCGGCGTCGTCGGTGTGGACATGGACGTTCCACAGCCGCGCGCCGCCGACCACGACGAGGGAGTCGCCGAGAGCGTCCAGCTCACCGCGCAGCCCGGCCACCGCGTCCTCGGAGGCGTCGAGGAGGTACATCACCTCGTACGCGCCGCCGCCCCCGGCCCGCGGCACGGCCTCCGGCGGGTGGTCCTGGCTGCGGCGCGGGATCTCGTACGTCTCGGGGTACTCCCCGCTGACCACGGCGGCGAGCGTCTCCAGGACGACGCACAGCCCGGCCGCGCCGGCGTCGACGACGCCGCTGCGCGCGAGCACGTCGAGGTGGTCGGGGGTCCGCCGCAGCGCGACACGGGCCCGCTCGGCCGCCGCCCACGCGGTGGCGCCGGGATCCACGACGGGAACGGCGGCGGCGTCCACGCCGGCGTCGGCGGCGAGAATCACGATGGGGACGCCGGGGGGATCCAGGCCGGCATCGGCGGCGGGATTCGCGACGGGCGCGGCGGTGGGAGCGGGGGCCGGTGAGATCGCCTCGGCCGCCTCGCGCAGCACGCTCAGCATGGTTCCCTCGACCGGGTGGGCCACGGCGCGGTACGCGAGGTCGGCGGCGTTGCGCAGGGCCGCGTCCAGGCCGCCGCCTGTGCCCAGGACCTCGGCCATGCCGCGCAGCATCTGGCTGAGGATCACTCCGGAGTTGCCGCGGGCGCCCACGAGGGCGCCTTCGGCGAGGGTCCGCCAGGCGTCCGCGGTGTCCGCGTCGCCGGGCAGCCCGTCGAGGCGTTCCGCCGCCGTGAGGAGGGTGAGATGGAGGTTGGTCCCGGTGTCGCCGTCGGGTACGGGGAAGACGTTGAGCGCGTCGATCCCGGCACGTGTCCGGCCGAGCGCGTCCGCCGCCAACCGGCACCAGCGTCGCACCGCCGCGGCGTCGAGAACCTCGCCCACGCCACCTCCCAGGCGAACAACTCTAGACTCACGGGACAAAGGCCCGGTCTTCGCGCCGCGGTCGCACGGTGGCATCGGCTTCCTCGCGGGGGCGGGGCCGCACGTGAGCCGGTCGATTCGCGTCCGTGGACGGGTGTCGGCTAGTCTTGAGCCCTGGGTCCCGTCCGGGGACCCTTTTGACGAGCGCCCGAATCCCGGGCTTCCACCCTTCTGAACACTTTGGAGCGCATCCCATGGCTTCTGTCTGCGAAATCTGCGGCAAGGGGCCGGGGTTCGGCATGCGCGTCTCTCACTCGCACCGCCGCACCCCGCGCCGCTGGAACCCGAACATCCAGCGGGTGCGAGCGGTCGTCGGCCGCACCACCAAGCGGATCAACGTCTGCACCTCGTGCATCAAGGCCGGTAAGGTCACCCGGCCCGTCGCACGCTGACGCACCCCTTCAGAGCGCCGTAAGGCGCCCACAGGACCGTGCTCTCACCGGGCACGTCCGACGGCCGGTCCGTTCCACACACGGACCGGCCGTCGACCTTTTCCCCGGCGGTCCCTTCGGGTGCCGCCGGTTCCCTTTCACCGGCGTCCTCGACGCGCATCGGCATGGCGTCGCTGCAGAAGGGCGACCTTGTGATCGACGCGAGGGTCTCTTCGGACGCCGTCCGCCCCCTCGCCGTCCCGTAGGTGGCACGGCCGGCGGGTACGGGCGGTGTGCAGGGGCCGGATCCGGGCATCATGCGGCGCATGAGAGTCGTGGCGCTGGCCGACACCCATGCTCCGCGGCGATGGCGGGGCTGCCCGCCGGCGGTGGCCGCGCATCTCCGGGACGCCGATCTCATCCTGCACGCCGGGGACGTCTGTGTGCCCTCGGTGCTCGACGAACTCGCCGCCTACGCCCCCGTACGCGCCGTGCGCGGCAACAATGACGGCACGGACGTCGCGGCGTGGGGGGCGCCGGAGATCCTGGAGCTGGAACTCGCCGGGCTTCCGGTGGGGGTCATCCACGACAGCGGCCCCGCCAAGGGCAGGCTGCGCCGGATGCGCCGCCGGTTCCCGGAGGCGCGGCTGGTCGTCTTCGGCCACTCGCACATCCCGCTGGACGAGACCGGCGAGGGGCTGCGCATCTTCAATCCCGGCTCTCCGACCGACCGCCGGCGCCAGCCGCACGGCACGATCGGCCTGCTCGACATCGACGAGGGCCGTCTCCTCGACGCACGGATCGTCCCGGTGACCTGATCACGTCCCCGCGGCGACGCGAGTCCTCGGGGCGGCGCCGTCATGGACCGAAGGGCGGCTCACCACAAGGCGCCGCCGGCGCCCCAGGTGTCCCAGCAGTCTCCCCAGTTATCGCAGCCGTCTCCGCCGTGCCCGGCGGTGACGTGATGCGAAGCGGTGGTCGCGGGAGACGGCGCTCCGGCCGCGCCGGAGGCGAAGGCCATGGCTCCGGCGAGGGCCAGTCCCGCCAGGCCGGCCGCCGGTCTGTTCACTCTGCGCATCGAGGACACCTCCTCTCGTCCTGTGTGACGCCGCGCCCTTCACGCGGCGACGCCCGGGAAATTAGTCGCTTTCGTGTAGTTCCCCCGGTTCCAACTGCACAACGTCCGCCCATCGGAATCAACTGGCGAAACGTTTGCGAGACGCTATTTGACCCGATCGGAGCCTTCTCCCGGCGCTCTTTAGGCAGGATCTCCGAGCTCTTGACGCACCGTGCCGTACCTGCGGATCCCCTGGTCACGCCGGTCGGCACCCACCCTCCGAGGCCGGCCCGGACCTCCGCCTCGGAGGACCGCTAAAGGCCGGGCTGCGCTTCCGCCAAGCACGAGTTAAATCGGGATTTTTAGCAGATTATGGGTTGTTTCCGGGCGTGATCCGAGATCGAGTGGAGTGTGGATAGCACGGCGTATCGGGTAATCGCCGAGAGCGTGCAACCTCCCCTATCCGTCGATCGAGCGAAGAGGTGTTCTTCATGAGGATCAGGAAGCGGATGGCCGTCGCCATCTCGGGAGCGGCCCTCGCGGGCGCCACGGCGCTCACTCTCGGTGCGGCCCCGGCCGCCGGGGCGCAGACCGTCACCGCCGCACCGCACCACGTCTCCAGCGGCCATGTCGCCGGCCAGGTCCGCGGCGACGGCTGGGGCTGGGGTGACGGCGGCTGGGGCTACCCGACCGGCTGGGGTTACTCGACCGGCTGGGGCTACCCCACCGGCTGGGGCTACGGCGGCTTCGGGTACCCGACCGGCTGGGGCTGCGGCTGCTGACACCCGCCACCACCGAGACCAGAATGGGTCGCACCGGGGGGGTTCCGCGTGACGCGCGGAACCCCCTTCACGTCCGCGTCAGGGGCGCGCGGCCGTCCGGGCGCGGTGGAACTCCCACCCGTGGTCGACCGGTCCGATCCCGCCGCCCAGCGGGAAGCCGTGCTCGATGGCGCCGGTGACGTACTCCTTCGCCCGGCCGACCGCGGTCACGACGTCATCGCCGTGCGCGAGGTACGAGGCGATGGCCGACGCGAGCGTGCATCCGGTGCCGTGGGTGTGCGCGTTGTCGAGGCGCCGTCCCGGGAACCGGTGCTCCTCCACGCCGTCGAACAGCAGGTCGACGGGGGCGCCGGGAAGGTGACCGCCCTTGATCAGCACCCACCGCGGGCCCAGCTCCTTGACCGCCTCGGCGGCCCGGCGCAGCCCGTCCTCGTCCTCGACCTTGACGCCGGTGAGCTGCTCGACCTCCCAGAGGTTCGGGGTGACGACGGTCGCCAGCGGGAGCAGCGCGGACCGGACCGCGCCGACGGCGTCCGGCGCCAGCAGAGGGTCACCGTGCTTGGAGACCCCCACGGGGTCGACCACGAGCGGGGCGTCGACGCCGGTCAGCGCCTCGGCGACGGTCTCGACGAGCACGGACGAGGCGAGCATGCCGGTCTTGATCGCCTGCGCTCCGATGTCGGACAGGACCGAGTCGAGCTGGGCGCGTACGGCCTCGGGAGGGAGCTCCCAGTAGCCCTGGACGCCGAGGGAGTTCTGCGCGGTGACGGCGGCGATCACGCTCATGCCGTGGGTTCCGAGGGCGAGCATCGTCTTGAGGTCGGCCTGGATGCCCGCGCCGCCTCCTGAGTCGGAGCCGGCGATCGTGAGGACCCGGGGCGGTGTGGTCATGCGGACAACTCTACGGTCGGCAGGACTTCCCGTTGAGCGTGCAGCCGGACGGCGCCGTTCCCGTCCCGGTGGCGGTGAACCGCACGGTCGCCGACCGGCCCGGGGCGATCCCGGGGCGCGCGGCCGGGTTGCGGACGACCAGCACGGTCCCGGTGCGGACGGCGGTGCCGCCCGTGACGCCGGTGATCCGCGCGTGGGCGTACCGCAGGACGAGCGTCCAGCCCCGGACCGCGGTGGCGCCGTGGTTCGCGATCGTCGCCTCGCCCTGGAAGCCGCGCACGGACGCGGAGGTGGTCCGGACGGTGACGGCGACGCCGGAGCGGGCCGTGCCGCGACTGACCCGGCCGCTCTGTGAGGCGTCGTTGCGGGCGGCGCGCCCGCCGGAGGAGTGCTCGGGCCCGCCGGAGACGGTGACGATCGGTGACGCGCCGCCGGACGGCGTGCCGCCCGCGAAGTTCAGTGAGATCTGCTGCGTGCTGACGGCGGACACGATCGCACCGATCGCCAGGACACCGGCGACCGTCGGCAGGAGCGGCACCTTGCCGAACCTCCGGTTCCGGCCTGGGCGGTCATCCTCCCGCTCCGCCCGCGGGCCGTCCTCCGGCTTCCTGGTGTGTCGTCCCATCCCGTCCCTCTCCGGTCTCGGGATGTATACCAAAAGCACACGACCCATGCCTACCAGACCGCCGATGCGAACTGCGACAACTCACCGCTGCGGCGGACGGAAATGGTCCCATCCCCCGGCGCCGTGAGTTCGTCCGTCCACGACGACCTCGGCGGGCCCCTCGACCACCCTCCCGATTGTCCGCCATTCGGCGGGCAGCGGCATCCGGTTCGGAAAGGTCGCCGCGAACGCGTGGTCGTCACCGCCCGTGAGGGCCAGGCGCAGCCCGTCCGGCACGGGCGGCAGCGGCACGGCCGCTCCGTCGATCTCGATCCGCACCCCCGCCGCCTCCGCGATGTGCCCGAGGTCCTGGACTAGTCCGTCGCTGACGTCGAGCATCGCGGTCGCCCCGAGGTCCCGGGCGCCCAGCGCGGCGGCGTACGGCGGCCGGGGGCGCCGGTGCGCGTCGATGAGGTCGGCCGGTTCCCGCCGTCCCGCCGACAGCAGTTCCACGCCCGCGGCGGCGTACCCGAGCCGGCCGGTCACCGCGACGACGTCACCGGGCCGGGCGCCGGACCTGGTGATCGCGGGGCCGTCCAGTGCGCCGAGCGCGGTGACCCCGAGCACCACCGTCTCGGCGCGCACGATGTCGCCTCCGGCGACGGACGCGCCGACCTGCGCGCACTCGTCCCGCAGCCCGTCGCACAGCGCGTCGACCCAGCCGATCTCCGTGTCGGGCGGGGCGCCGAATCCGAGGAGCAGGGCGGTGGGGCGGGCCCCCATCGCCACGACGTCCGCGAGGTTCTGCGCGGCGGCCTTGCGCCCGATGTCGTACGGCGGGGACCAGTCGCGGCGGAAGTGCCGTCCCTCGACGAGCAGGTCCGTCGTCGCGACGACACGTCCACCGGGTGCGCGCACCACGGCAGCGTCGTCGCCGGGCCCGAGTTCGACTTCGGGCCCCTGGCCCAGGCGTCCGGTGATTCGAGCGATCAGCCCGAACTCGCCGAGTTCCCCGATGCTGATGACCCACCTCCGATCAAGACACGGTACGGTTGCGGCTGATGGCCGTTTTAAGGGAGGACGTGATGGTGCAGGCCTACATCCTCATCCAGACCGAGGTCGGCAAGGCGGCCGAGGTGGCCCGCACGATCTCCGGGATCACCGGGGTCACGCTCGCCGAGGACGTCACCGGTCCGTACGACGTCATCGTCCGCGCCACCGCCAACAACGTGGACGAGCTGGGCAAGCTCGTCGTCGCCCAGATCCAGTCGGTCGAGGGGATCACGCGCACCCTGACCTGCCCCATCGTCCACATTTGAGCCCGTTGTCCGCACTGTCGCCAGTCTGCACCACCGGGCGCCCCCCGGCGGCGCGGGGCGGGGCGCCGGGGCGGCTCAGGCGGGCGGCGCCGGTCGTGGCGGTCGTTGCGGTGCTGTCGGTGATCGCGGCGGGGTGCGGGGCGAGTGACGTCGAGGTGCCGGTGCCCCGGCCGCCCGCGTCGGCGGTCTCGCTGTGCCGCGCCTTCCACGACCGTCTGCCACAGCGCCTGCACGGCCTGAAGCGCCGGTCGACCAGCCCGCGCTCCGCTCTCGTCACCGCGTGGGGATCACCGGCCGTCGTGGTGCGCTGCGGCGTCGTCCGTCCGGCGGGGCTGCACCCCACCTCCGAGCTGGCGGTGATCAACGGGATCAACTGGCTGGCGGTGCCGCCGGACCACCCGGTCACGTTCACCGCCGTCGGCCGGCACGCGTACGTCGAGGTGACCGTGCCGCCGAAGTACACCCCGCCCGGCGACGTGCTGAACGAACTGACCGCGGCGATCAAGTCGACCATCCCCGCCAACTCCGACGCGACCCTGTGAGGGCACCGGGCGCTCCCTAGTGGGTGAGGTGCCGCGCGGCCGCGACCAGCGCGGGCAGGGCGCCTCCGGCGTCACGCCGCCACAGCAGGACGACCTCGATCGGCGGCAGGGGTTCGAGGATCGGCCGGAACACCAGTCCCGCCGGTACCCTCGCCGTCTCCCGTACGCAGAGGGTGTAACCCTCCCCCGCCGCGACGAGAAGGGGGACCAGGTCGTGGCCAGCGGCCGCCGGGCCGAACCGCGGGTGCAGGCCGCGCCCGGCGAACTGGTCGACGAAGCGCGCCGCCTCGGCGGTCCGCGGCAGGATCAGTGGCTCATCGGCGAGGTCGGCCAGGGAGAGGGACGCGCGCGCGGCGAGCGCGTGGCCGCGCGGCAGCAGGGCGCGGACCGGGGCCCGGTGGACGACCAGGCGGGAGACGCCGTCCGTCGCGGGCACCGGCCGGTAGCCCAGCCCCGCCTGCACGTCCTCCGCGGCGATGCGCGCCACCTGCTCGGCGGTGCGCATCCGGGTCATCCGCACGCGCGCCCCGGGGGCGAGCCCGCGCAGACCGCCGAGGATCGCGCGTACGACGTCGGACAGCCCGTCGGCGACCGCGAGACGCAGCCCGCCGAGGTCGCCGTCCACCGCCTCGGACACCGCCGCGAGCGCCTGGTCGAAGACGCCGAGGACCGACTCCGCGTGGGCTGCGAAGACCTCGCCGACCGGCGTCAGGCGCATGCCGCGCGCCGTGCGCTCGAACAGCGGCGCGCCGACCTCGCCCTCGACGATGCCGAGCTGCTGCGAGAGTGTCGGCTGCGCGATGCTCAGCAGCTGGGCCGCCCGGCGCACGCTCCCGGTCTGGGCGACGGCGAGGACGTAGCGCATCTGACGTACGTCCACCCGACCTCCCTCCGGCACCCGTGGGGATGATCACACAGATCGCGCGCCTTCGCATCGGGAGGTCGCGCGCGGGTCCCTACCGGGTGGTCTTGTCGCGGCGGGCGGGCTCGCGGCCGGGCGGCTGCGGAGGGCTGGGCCGCGACGGGAACGGCGGCACGGCGACCCGCACGGCGCCGCCGTCGAGCCGGACCGGCTCCCCGTAGTGGTCGATCTCCAGTGGGTCACCGCCCAGCAGCTCGTACACCGTCGCGTCGTGGCCGATGGTGACCTTAAGGCGCCGGCCGCGGAACCGCATGCGGAACGCGAGCCGGGAGAGCCCGGGCGGCAGCCGTGGCGCGAAGGTCAGCCGCGTCGTGTACTGGCGCATCCCGCCGAGGCCGGCGACGAGCGCGGTCCACGTCCCGGCGAGGGAGGCGATGTGCAGGCCGTCGCGGGTGTTGTGCTCCAGGTCGCGCAGGTCCATCAGCGCGGCCTCGCCGATGTAGTCGTGGGCGAGTTCCAGATGCCCGGTCTCGGCCGCCATCACCGCCTGGGTACAGGCGGACAGCGAGGAGTCGCGTACGGTCAGGCCCTCGTAGTAGACGAAGTCGCGGAGCTTCTCGTCATCGGTGAACGCGTCGCCGCGCAGGTGCAGGGCCAGCACGAGGTCGGCCTGCTTGACGACCTGCTTGCGGTAGATGTCGAAGTACGGGTAGTGCAGCAGCAGCGGATAGTGGTCGGGCGGGGTGTCGTCGAAGTCCCAGCGCGCGTGGTGGGTGAAGCCCTCGCTCTGCGGATGCACCTCGAGCCGCTTGTCGTAGGGGATGACGATGGCGTTCGCGGCGTCCCGCCAGCTCGCGGTCTCCTCCTCGGTGACGCCCATGCGGCGCGCCTGCTCGGGGTACTCCTCGGCGAGGTCGGCGGCGGCCCGGAAGTTCCGCTGGGCCATGAGGTTCGTGTAGACGTTGTTGTCCGCCAGGGCGCTGTACTCGTCGGGGCCGGTGACCCCGTCGATGCGGAATCTCCCCTTGGCGTTGTGGTGGCCGAGGCTGCGCCACAGGCGCGCGGTCTCCACGAGGATGTCGAGGCCGACGTCGCGGGTGAAGTCCTCGTCCGCCGTGGCGTCGGCGTAGCGGATGACGGCGTCGGCGATGTCGGCGTTGATGTGGAACGCCGCCGTCCCGGCCGGCCAGTATCCGGAGCACTCCTGCCCGGCGATCGTCCGCCACGGGAACGCCGCGCCGCGCAGCCCGAGCTGTTCGGCCCGTTCCTTGGCCAGGTCGAGGGTCGCGTGCCGCCAGCGGAGCGCGTCGGCGGCGGCCTCCGGCCGGGTGTAGGTCAGCAGCGGGAGCACGAATGTCTCGGTGTCCCAGAATGTGTGACCGTCGTAGCCGGGGCCGGTGAGGCCCTTCGCGGGGATCGGGCGGCGCTCGGCGCGGGCGCCGGCCTGCAGGGTGTGGAAGAGGCCGAAGCGTACGGCCTGCTGGACCTCGGCGTCGCCCTCCACCTCGACGTCGGCGCCCGCCCAGAAGTCGTCGAGGAACTGGCGCTGTTCGCGGACGAGCCCGTCCCAGCCGGTCATCTTCGCCGCGGCGAGCGCGGCGATGACCTGGTCGTGCACGGCGGGCCGGGACCGCTGGCTGGACCAGCCGTAGGCGAGGTACTTGACCAGGCACAGCCGCTGCCCCTGCTGGAGGCGGGTGGCGATCGTGTAGCGGCAGACGTCCTCGAAGTCGTCGGAGGTGATCGTGCACTCGGGGCCGTCGATCTCGTGGCCCATCGCCGCGGCGATCCGCAGCCCGCTGTGCCGGGTGCGGTGCACGAGGACGGCGGTGTCCTTGTCGGCCACCGACTCCTCGCCGACCAGCGGGTTCTCCAGCCGCCCGGCGACCCTCGGGTCCTTGCCGAGGTCGGGCAGGGACTCGTTGGCGACCAGCTCGGACTGCACGACGATGCGGACGGGCCGGTTCACGGCCTCGACCTCGTAGCGGATCGCGGCGACGCCCCGCTGCACCAGGGACACCAGCCGCACCGTACGGACCCGGACCGAGTCCCCCGCCGGGGAGGTCCACTCGACGTTCCGCGTCAGCGTGCCGGCGCGGAAGTCCAGCGCCCGCTCGTGGGAGCGGAGTTCGCCGTAGCGGACGTCGAACGGCTCGTCCTCGACGAGCAGCCGGATCACCTTGCCGTTGGTGATGTTGATGACGGTCTGCCCGGACTCGGGGTAGCCGTAGCCGGCCTCGGCGTAGGGCAGCGGCCGCAGCTCGTACACCGAGTTCAGGTAGGTGCCGGGCAGGCCGTGCGGCTCGCCCTCCTCGAGGTTCCCGCGCAGGCCGATGTGGCCGTTGGACAGCGCGAACACCGACTCGCTCTGCGCCAGGGTGTCCAGGTCCAGGCTCTGCTCGCGGACGCACCAGGGTTCGACCGCGTACGCGGCCTGCCGGATCATGCGCGCTTCCCTTCGCCGTCGCGGTCGAGGAGCTCCGAAAGGTCCCGTACGACGACGCTCGCGCCGTGTTCCCTCAGCGCCGCGCCCTGGCCGATCCGGTCGACGCCGACGACGCATCCGAAGCCGCCCGCGCGCCCGGCCGCGACACCGGCCAGCGCGTCCTCGAAGACCACCGCCTGCGACGGGGGCGTGCCGAGCGCCTCGGCCCCGGCGAGGAACATGTCCGGCGCGGGCTTGCCCGCCAGGTTCCGTTCCTTGGCCGTCAGCCCGTCGATCCGCGCGTCGAACAGGTCCGCGATGCGGGCGGCGTCCAGGACCTGGGCGGTGTTCGCGCTCGACGACACGACCGCGGTTGCCAGGCCCGCCGCGCGGGCGGCCCGTACGTAGTCCACCGAGCCGGGGTAGACGTCGACGCCGTCCTCGGCGAGCCTGCGCAGCACGATCTCGTTCTTCCGCCGGCCCAGCCCCTCGATCGTCGGGGCGCCGGGCGGGTCGTCCGGCGAGCCTTCGGGCAGTGTGATGCCGCGCGACTCCAGGAACGACCGGGTCCCGTCCTCCCGTCGCTTGCCGTCGACGTACTCGTCGTACTCCTTGACCTGGTCGAACGGCCGGAACGACGGTCCCTCCCGTTCCCGGAGGAACTCGTCGAACATCTCCTTCCACGCCGCCGCGTGCACCGTCGCGGTGCGGGTCAGCACTCCGTCCATGTCGAACAGGCAGGCCGTGACCCCGTCCGGCAGTCCGAGCATGTGTCTCCTCCCCGAGATCGCCGATGACACATGCCTACCCCACCGCATCGGGATAAGCGCCCCGAATGCGGGCGGGGCGGCCCGGAGGCCGCCCCGCGTGGTCGGGAACAGGGAGGGAACAGGTCAGGCGCAGGTGACCTTCGCGTCGGCCCAGTCGGCGTGGTCGCTGTCGACGCCGTTGCCGCCGTCGGTGACGATCAGCCGGACGAACTGCGCGCCGGAGACGTCCGCGGTCAGGTGCTTCGCCGGGTCGGCCGTCGTGAGCAGGCCGCTGTCGGCGACCTTGGTGCCGTCGGCCCAGATCTCGAAGGTGACCGAGCCGTTCTGCGTCTTCTCGTCGTCCACGCCGACGTCGGCGGACACCGCCGTGCAGCGCTTGGCGAGGTAGTACTCGACGGTGCTCGGGGCGTGCGCGCCCAGGCCCTTCTGGTACGTCACGCCGTTGATGGTGATCGGGTTGCCGTCGGTGGCCCCGGTCTCGCCGTTGCTGCGGTCCTTCTCGACCGGGCCCCAGCCGTTCGTGGAGCGCAGCCAGGTCTGGTCGCTGAGGTAGGAGGTGCCGGCCGGCGGCGCGGACAGCTTCTGCACCGTCACCTGGACGCTGCTCGTCAGGGTCTCGTCGGCGGTGCGGGCCTTGGCGGTCAGCGTGTACGTGCCGGAGGTGACGTCGGCCGGGGGCCGTACCGTCCAGTTGGTGGTCAGCGACGTGCCGGTCGGCAGGGCCGGGCGGGTTCGCGCCGACGTGGCCTGGACCGTCCAGCCGTCGGGGCCGGTGAGCGTGGCGCGGACGCGCCGCGCGGGCCGGCGGCCGGCGTTGGCCACCGTGGTGGTCACCGTGGCGTCCTCACCGGGCTGGACGATGGGGAGCGCGCCCGGGTAGGCCACCGGCAGGCCGATGCCGAGGTCCACGGCCGGCGGGTACTCCGCCCAGGACCGGTCGGCCGCGACGCGGTACATCACGCTGCCGTGCGCCGGGACGGTCGCGGCGATGGCGCCGGCCGTCTCGTGGGTGGCGTGCGCCCACAGGTCGCGCACCGTGTAGGCCGCAGCGTCGGGCAGGCCGATCGCGCTCGCGGAGGTCGTGATCCGCTGCGGGGAGTCGGCCTCGTTGAACAGCACCACCGCGCGGTCGCCGTTGGCCAGCCGCTTGACGAACACGTCGCGGCCGCCGTCGGTGCTGATCGGTGCGCCCTGGATGCCGAGTTTGTCCTGATCGACGGCGATGACCTCCTTGTTCTGGAGGATCGACATCGTCGTCGCGGACGCCTTGCGCAGGTCGGTGCCGATCAGCAGCGGGGCCGCCATGACCGACCAGAGGCTGAAGTGCGAGCGGTACTCGGTGTCGGTCATGCCGCCGTTGCCGACCTCGAGCATGTCGGGATCGTTCCAGTGCCCCGGCCCGGCGTACTGGGACAGGACCATGTTCTGGTGGACGATCGACAGCATCGAGCTGTAACTGTCGGAGATGTCGCCCGTGGTCCGCCACGAGTTGCCGACGTCCTTGCCCCACAGCCACGGCTGGTTGGAGCCCCACTCGCAGATGGAGTACAGGATCGGCCGCCCGGTGGCCTTCAGCGCGTCACCCATCTTGGTGTAGCGCTGGATCGCGTCGACACCCTGGTTGTTGCAGTTGTCGTACTTCAGGTAGTCGACGCCCCACGACGCCCACGTCCTGGCGTCCTGCTCTTCGTGCCCGAGCGCGCCGGGCATGTTGTTAGCGCAGGTGAGGGTGCCCGCGCTGCTGTAGATGCCGAGCTTGAGGCCCTTGGAGTGCACGTAGTCGGCGACCGCGCGGATCCCATTCGGGAACCGCGTCCTGTTGGGCACCAGGTCGCCGTTCGCGTCGCGGTTCTGCTCGGCCCAGCAGTCGTCGAGGTTGACGTACTCGTAGCCGGCGTCCTTCAGACCCGAGGACACGAACAGGTCGGCGATGCCCTTGACCATGCCCTCGTTGAAGTCCGCGCTGCATTGGGTGGCGTTCCAGTTGTTGAACCCCATCTGCGGGGTCAGGGCGAGGCCGTTGTCGAGGGCCGCCGCCGGCGCGGCGGAGGACAGGGCGAGTGCGACGGCGGACGCGGCCCCCATCGTGAGGGCGGTGACGGCGGAGGCGAGGGAACGAACTGTGCGCATGAATCATCTCCTCTGGCGGAATCGCGCACGGTGAGGCGGCCCGGCCTGTGAGTTCATGTTCGGCCGCGCCGCCCCGAGAGACCGGCGGAGGCACCGGTCGCCGCAATTCGTACCGCGGATGAACACAAATCAACAAGATTCAAAATTATGGCCTGTCAGATAGTGTTGACACTTGTCGGACAGCGACGAGGCTGCCTCTGGCGTCCCGGTCACGTGGTGGAGGGGGAACGATGCTCGCCCAACAGCGGCAGCAGGCGATCCTTGAGCTGGTCCAGCAGCGCGGCGGCATTCGCGTGGCCGACCTCGTCCGGGAGTTCGGCGTCTCGGACATGACCATCCGCCGCGACCTCGAGGTGCTGTCCGAGCGCGGCCTCGTCGCGAAGGTCCACGGCGGCGCGACGACCGTCGGCACCGCGTCCACCGAGGAGCCCGGCTTCGCGGCCAAGTCGGTGCGCCAGCGGCAGGAGAAGGAGGCGATCGCCCGGCGCGCCGCCCAGCTCGTACGCCCCGGTACGGCCATCGCCATGTCCGCCGGCACCACCACGTGGACCCTCGCGCACCACCTGACGGACGTGCCCGACCTCACGGTGGTCACGAACTCGGTGCGGATCGCCGACGTGTTCCACCGCGCCGCCCGCGCGGATCAGACGATCGTCCTGACCGGCGGCATCCGCACGCCGTCGGACGCGCTCGTCGGCCCGGTCGCGGTCAGTGCCATCCGGTCGCTCAACGTGGACCTGCTCCTGCTGGGCGTGCACGGCATGAGCACTCGCGCCGGATTCACCACGCCGAACCTCATGGAGGCCGAGACCGACCGGGCCATGGTGGCCGCGGCCCGCCGCCTCGCGGTCCTCGCCGACCACACCAAGTGGGGCACGGTCGGCCTGTCCACGATCGCGCGCCTCGGCGACGCCGACGTGCTCATCACCGACGCGGGCCTCGGCGACGACGCCGGCGCGGCCCTGTCCGAGACCGTGGGCGAACTGGTCATCGCCGAGCCCGAAGCCGTACGAGCCGGAGCCGACGCCTGACGCGCCCGTCGCGCCGGGTAAGGCCTGAGGGGCTCGCCGTCACGGCGCGCGGAGGATAGATCATCCGATGCGCCTGCGCGCACGAGTCACCGGAGATCCCCGGAGATTGGGTCACCGGCCCCTGCTCGGACGCCCCGGAAATGGGTCCCCCGTATCTATCGGCGGACGGCGAAGCGCTGCCAGGATCACCGATCGTCCCGCAATCAGGCTCGAGAGAAATGGGTACTGCATGTCTCGGCTCGCGCGTACCGGCGCTCTGCTGGGGACCGGCGTGGCGCTCACCGCAGCACTCAGCGGTGTCGCTCACGCAGCCCCCGCGCCCAAGATGAAGGCCGACTGCTATGTCCTGGTCTTCACGGCGAAGAACTACAAGGGCAGCGCCCGCTGCATCGTCTCGTCGACGAAGAAGCTGACCGGCAAGTGGAACGACAGCATCAGCTCGGTCAGCATCGACAAGGCCTGCACCGTGACGCTCTACCAGAACCCCTCCTACAAGGGTAAGTCCACCGCCTGGAAGCGGACGAAGCCCGCGCCGGGGAACGGCTACTGGAATGTCCCCGACCTCAAGAAGTACAAGGTGGGCGACAACAAGACGAGCTCCATCAAGCGGGTCTGCGCCTTCAGCACCTGACGCGGCGACCCGGTGTCCGTCCTCTGGACCCTCCCGGTCCAGGGGGTCGCGCACGTCCGTTGCGCTGCCGGGGCCGGGTGACCGGGTCCGTGCCGGTGCGAACAGGTCCGAGCGCCACCCGCAGGGACATAACGCACCAGATAGGGCAGGCCGGGCTCCACCGGTGGCATCTTGTTTCCGCAGCCGTCTCCTGAGGTGAGAATCCTCTCGCCTCAGGAGACGGGTGAACGTCCCGCCGGGACGCCCGGAGGCCGAGTGGCGGATGGCGTTGGTGGCCAACTCCCCCGTGATCCAGGCCGCGTTCGCGGCGAACGGCGCGTCGGCGAACAACTGGCTCACGAACGTACGGGCGGTGCCCACCTCGTCGGGCGTTCCGCCGAAACGGCGTTCCCACCGCAGCATTCCCGGCCGCCTCGCGGCCACCCGGCCACCGAACGGCCGCCACTTATCCGCCCGGTCGACGTCAGATCCCACGATCATTGCGACCCATCCTTTCTTTCGTGCAGTTCGAGACTTTTGCGGGCGGCCGCCGGATAACGGCGTACGAGGCGGTCGAGAAGCGTGAGATCGACAGCGATCGACGTTCCCGTGGGTCCGAGCGCTTCAAGGACCTCCCGGAGCCGGTCGACGGACCGCTTGAGCTCATCCGGCGACGTCATGGCCATGGAGGGGAGTAGACGCGGATGTCCCCCGCAATTCTTCGACATCGCATGAGAATGCTCCTCCGTTCCCGATTTCTCTCCCAACGATGGCCGATGATGTTTACGCCGATAACGGCCTTGGCGACAGGGCTCACGCACACAAGGAGCACCAGGAACGCGTGGAGCACCGTAAAATCCGGCGAAAGGGATGTCATGGGTCGACAAACCAGCCCAACGCTCGTCACTCTCGGACGACTCGTACGCACTTACCGCGATGCGTCCGGAATACTGCAGAAGGATCTCGCCAACCGCCTCGGGTACTCCGACGGCTGGCTCAGCAACCTCGAGACCGGCCAGCTCCGCCCCCGCGGCGAACAGGTCGCCTCCATCGAGGAGACCCTCAGCCTCCCCCGCGGCGCCCTCATGGCGGTCTACGACCAACTCGACAACGAGTGCCTACCGCTCTGGTTCCGCCCCTGGCTCGAAGAAGAGCAGCGAGCCTCGGTCGTCCGGTCGTTCGAGCTGGCCATCATCCCCGGGCTACTGCAGACGGTCGGCTACGCGCGGGCACTCCTCCAAGACGACGAACCGGCGGTCGCCGCGCGAATCGACCGGCAGGCCATCCGGCAACGAGAAGTCCCACCGGCGATGTACTTCGTCATCGACGAAGCGGCGCTATATCAGGATCGCGGTGGCCCGAAGGTCATGCACGAGCAGCTCATGACCCTGGCCGACATCGCCTCTCCCCGGCTCACGATCCAAGTTGTACGCTCGACGGCGAACCCCCGAAGCCTGGGAGCCTTCACCATCGCGACCGTCGACGGGAACGACGTGGCCTACGTGGAGACAGCCGTGAGAGGGATCGTCACGAGCGGCCGGGACGACCTGGCGGTCCTCTCAGAGGCGTGGGAGTCCATCAAGGCGAACGCCATGCCCCAGAACGAGTCGATCGAGTTCATTCGCAGAACAGCAGAGGAACGATGGACCTGAACACCACCGACTGGCGCAAGTCGAGCCGCAGTGGGCAGAACGGCGGCAACTGCGTCGAGATCGCGACAATCGACCGAAGCGCGTAGCGCGTACCTCCGAGCATCCCCCGTCCTTGAACACCGGAGCCAAGGGCGGGGGATCGCCTATTCGGGCGCGACGGCGGCCAGGTGGTCGGCGATCGAGTCCGCGGTGACGGCGGCGCATCGGCACCAGTCGACGAGGCGGAGGTCGAACGAGCGCATGGCCTCGCGGAGGGCGCCGGCCACGTCTGCGAGCCGTTCCGGTGTCCCGGGCCGGCCGACGGCCACGCACAGGGTCGTGGCGAGGTCGCCCTCGGCGAGCCCATGGAGGACGAGTGGGCCGACGGCGAAGGCGAACGAGCCGGCGATGACCCCGGCGTTCCGGAATCCGACCCCGGTGTAGCGGTGGTCGGCCGGCGGGAGGATGCTCGACAGCCGCCGGAGGGACACCGGTCGCGGCAGCGGCCGGTCGGGCCCGGTCCGTACATGGATCGCCTCGAAGCCGTACAGCCGGCCGTGTTCGTCGCGGCGAGCGTGCTCGTCGTAGACGCGGCGTACCGCCAGCAGCTCGTCGGCGATCAGGGCGTCGAGCTCGGCGGAGATCAGCTCGACCTGACGCCAGTCGTCCTCGTGGATCTCGAACGCGTCCCCGTCGCGGGCCGGCCCGCCGAGCGGAGGCAGCCGCTCGCAGAGGGTCGGCAGCGAGTAGAGGATGCCGTCCGGGCGCACGGTTTCGACGCGGCGAAGGGTCAGCGTGAGCGCGCCGGTCGCCACGAACCGCGCGGCCGTCGGCGGCTCGGCCCGCTCCACCGCCCAGTCCTCGTCACCCAGGTGAAGGGTCGTCTCGACCTCGAACGTCTCCGGCAGCGCCTCCGCCGCCAGTTCACTGCGGCCGAGCTCCCGGCCGGTCTCCCCATCGACGAACGTGACGCGCACCGTCTTCGCACCGGCCATGGCGGGTGATCTTACGGGTGTCCGCCGCCCGGCGGGCGGACACCGACGAGTTTGGTGAGGAAGCGGTCGACCTGGTCCTCCAGGGGCGGCCAGGGAAGGTCGGGCTCGTTCACGCGCATCGAGACGGTGCCGTGGACGGCCGCCCGGAGGTCGAGGGCCACCGCCGCGGCGTCGTCGGCCGGGGCGAGTCCCGCGTCCATGCAGCGCTGGACGGCGGCGGTGGTGCGCTCGGCGAGTTCGTCCTTGAACGCCAGGTGCGTGCGCCGGTTGAGGGTGCTCTCGTGGAGCACCTTGTAGAGACCGGCGTGCCGGCCGACCCACGCGCCGAGGAAGAGCAACCGGGCGCGCAGCCGGGCCACCGGGTCACCGGCGGCGGCCTCGGCCTCGTCGAGGCCGCGCATCAGGTCACGGTGGCAGCGCTCCAGCGCGGCGTAGACGAGCGCGTCACGGTCCTCGAAATGGATGTAGACGGAGGTCGCGGCGATGCCGACCTCCCGGGCCACCGCCCGCAGGGACAGCGCCTCGTCGTCGGCGAGGTCGTCCAGCAGCCGGAGCGTGGCCGACACGATCTCGTCGCGGAGGCGTTCGCCCTGCCCACGGGGGTTCCGGCCGCGCGGGCGCGCCTTGGGGGTGCTCGGTGTCTCCCCCGCCTCGCCGCGCGCAGCTGAGATCTCGTCCATAGATCGCCCATTGTAGGAGGACGGCCGTCACGCTACAGTCGTAGCACTACAGCCGTTCACTTACCGAAGGAACCTCATGCGCTTCCCATCCGACCCGCAGCTGAAGGCCCTGGACCCGGTGTTCGCGGAGATGAGCGCCGCCACCGACCATCTGCTCTGGGACGAGAGTCCGGAGCTGTCGACGCGGGAGAAGATCCTGCTGTCCCTCGTCGCCGACGTGTGCGAGCAGACCCTCGGGCTGCCGTTCGAGACCCACGTCGCGATGGCGCGGGAGCACGGGCTGTCGGCCGACGACCTGCGGGAGCTGCTCCGCTTCATCGCGTACGACAGCGGATATCCGGCGGCGCTGGCCGCCCTCGCCCGCCTGACCGACATCGAGCGCGAGCAGGGCCTGACCGGCCCGGCCGGCCACCGCCACGACGTGAACGCCGACGGCGTGGAAAGCCCGATTCCCGCGCCGACCCGGCGGGCCGTCCGCAACCTCGACGCTCCGTTCGCCGGCTACATGGACCTGCAGTCGCGCATGCGGGCGGGCATGAGCCTGCTCAGCGTGCGCGAGCGCGCGTTCGCGACGATGACGGTCGACGTGCTGTACCAGACGCTCGACGAGAGCTTCCGCGTCCACGTCACTCGCGTCCTGAGCGCCGGCGCGACGCCCGACGAGGCCCGCGCCGTCGTACGTTTCTCCGCCCGGTTCGGCATGACCAAGGCCTGGCGCGCCCTCAGGGTCCTGGAGGCGCTGTTCACCGAGACCGGGACCGTGTTCGCCTGATCCACGCGGCGAGTGCGGCTCAGGCCGCCTCGCCGCGGTTCCCCCGGCGCCGGGCGGGCGTGCTCGTAAGCTGCATCACACCCTCCTGCGGGCCGGGCCCTGAGCCCCTCCCGACGAAAGCGCGGAGCGGAGTTGTGTCCAGTTGAATTTTCAACTAAACTGCGTCGCATCAGTCGTTGAAGATTCAAGCATGGGAGCCACCATGAGCGTAACCGCCGCCGAGCTCGGCCTCACCGCGGGCACCTGGAACATCGACCCGAGCCACTCCGAGGTCACCTTCAGCATCCGTCACCTCATGTCCAAGGTGCGCGGCTCGTTCACCGAGTTCTCCGGTGCCATCGAGATCGCCGAGGACGTCGCGGCCTCCACCGCCACCGCCGAGATCCAGCTCAAGTCGATCGACACCCGCAACGCCGACCGGGACAACCACGTCCGGTCCGCGGACATCCTCGACATCGAGAACCACCCCGCGATGACGTTCCAGACCAAGAGCGTCCGCGTCGAGGGTGACACGAACCTGGTCGACGGCGAGCTCACGATCAAGGGCGTCTCCCAGCCGATCACCCTCGAGGTCGAGTTCAACGGCGTCGGCGAGGACCCGTGGGGCGGCACCCGCGCCGGCTTCACCGCCACCGGCTCCATCAACCGCAAGGACTACGGCATCGAGTTCAACGTGCCGCTGCCCGGCGGCCAGAAGGCCCTCCTCGGCGACAAGGTCGACATCCAGCTGGAGATCCAGGCCGTTCGCGCCTGAGATCTTCACCCCGGTCGCCATGACGCACCATGGCGGAGAGCACCCGTGGCGACGCCCCGGGTGCTCTTCGTCATGTTGAGGCCGCCCGCAATCGGGTATCGCGGAACAGCAGAGGGCACATCCGCGTTGATCCGTTTGGGATTCGATGTGAGAGCGAGGTGGCCATGGCGGCGACCACGAATGACGGCAGGCGCGTCAGGCGTCCGGGGCGGGCGGCCGACGGCGATCTGCTGGGGGCCTATCTCGACGAGATCGCCGCCACGCCGCTACTGAGCGCCGAAGAGGAGATCGAGCTCGCTCTGGCGATGGAGGCGGGGCTGCTGGCCCACAACCACCTCGACGAGGACACCGTGCCGGACGGCGCGACCCGTGAGGAGCTGGAGGAACTCGCGGCCCGCGGAGACTCCGCCAAGGACCGCTTCATCCTGGCCAATCTCCGTCTCGTCGTCAGCGTCGCCCGGCGGTACCCCACGGACGGCCTGAGCCTCCTCGACCTGATCCAGGAGGGCACGATCGGCCTGATCCGGGCCGTCGAGGGCTTCGACCCGCGGCGCGGTTTCAAGTTCTCCACCTACGCGACGTGGTGGATCCGGCAGGCCATCGGCCGGGCGCTGGCCAACTCGTCGAGGTCCGTACGCCTGCCGGGGGCCGTGCACACGGACGTCAACCGGCTGCGCAAGGCCCGCCGTGAGCTCGTGCTGCTGACCGGTTCGGAACCGACCAACGAGGAGCTGGCCGCCGAGCTGGACCTGCCGGTCGAGCGCATCGGCGAGCTGGACCAGTGGGACCGCACGCCGGCGAGCCTGGACGCGGTGGTCGGCGAGGACGAGGAGACCTCGCTCGGCGACCTGCTCGCGGACGAGACCACGCCCTCGCCGGAGGACGAGGCCATGGCGAGCGTTCAGCTGGAGATCATCGACGACATGCTGGAGCGCCTGGAGCCGCGCGAGGCGACCGTGCTGCGGGCGCGGTTCGGCCTGGAGGACGGCACCGAGCACAGCAGGCGGGAGATCGCCAGCCGCCTCGGCGTGTCCGCCGAGCGGGTCCGGCAGATGGAGCTGGCCGCCCTGCGCCGCATGCGGGAGATGGCCCAGCGCATGGACGTCCCCCTCGCCGCGTAACCCTCTGAGACGACGGCGAACGGCCCGGTCCGCGAACAGCGGGCCGGGCCGTCGTCTTCCGTCCCTTCGTCAGGGCGCGGCGGCGAAGTCGGGGAGGGTGAGCGCCGAGTACTCGGGGCGTTCCGCCTCGGTGGGGAGGGAGGTGCGCCCGCGCAGCGCGTCATTGCGCGCGGCCAGGGACTCCGGCGTGCTGGGGAAGAGCGCGGCGTCCCCCCCGGTGACGAGCGCCTGGTTCATCTCGACGAACTTCCGGGTGGACCGCTCGTACGCGGCGAACGCCGCCGCGTGGTCGGGTTCGGTGGCCAGCGCGCCGGCGAGCATGTACGCGCCGACCAGCGCCAGGCTCGTGCCCTGCCCGGTGAGGAACGACGGCGCGTACGCGGCGTCCCCGACGAAGGCGACGCGTCCGGCCGACCACCGGGGCAGGTGAATCTGGCTGACGACGTCGAAGAACAGGTCGTCGGCGGCGCGCATGGCCGCGACCAGGCGCGGAATCTCCCAGTGATCGCCGGCGAAGACGGACGCGACGAGGTCCCGCTGCGCGCCCGGGTCGCGGAAGGCGGCGAAGGGCGGCTCGGAGCGGGCGAAGGGCAGGAAGCCGAACAGCTCGTCGCCGTCGCCGACGGCGTAGAGCGCCGCGGCCCTGCCGGGGACGTTCCAGACGACGCCCTCATGGGAGAGCCCGAAATCGTTGGGCAGGGTGAAGCCGGCGAAGCAGTAGCCGAGGTAACGGTGGAACGGTTCCTCCGGGCCGAGGACGAGGCTTCTGGTGTTGGAGTGCAGGCCGTCGGCGCCGATGACGAGGTCGAAGCGACGCTGGACCCCGTTGTGGAACGTCACGTCCACTCCCCCCTCGTGGTCGTCGAGGGCGGCGATGGAGTCGTCGAAGATGAACTCGGTGTCGGCGCGGACGGCGTCGTACAGGGCGTCGGCGAGATCGCCGCGGCGCACCTCCAGGTCGCTGCTCTCGTTCCCGTCGGCCAGGGCCGCGGGCCGGAGCGAGGTGATCGGGCTACCGTCGGCATCCAGGAAGGTGATCTTCTGGGTGTCGACATGCGCCGCCCGCAACCGGGACAGTATTCCCATGCGCCGGACGACCTCGAGCGCGGTGCCTCGGATGTCGATGGGGTACCCGCCCCCGCGGAGTGCCGCCGCCTTCTCCACGACCGTGACGTCGAACCCGTACCGGCCGAGCCAGAAGGCCAGGGCCGGGCCGGCGATGCTGGCTCCGGAGATCAGGACCGTGCCTCGCGTCGAGCCGCTCATCTCTGCTCCTCTCGGCCGCGCGCCGGAACGGGCGACCAAATAGCTACCTTAGGTATCCTTTTGGATGGCGCAATGAACCCCAGATCACCGCGCTACGCACAGAAACTATATACCTAACTTAGGTATGCAAAGAAGGATCAATGGAAGAGAAGGAACCCGCCGACGCCGGCGGTGCCGCCGACATCGATCTGCTGGAGGTGCTCCCGCGGCTGAACCAGCTCGGCCAGGTGATGCGCCGCAGCGGCCTGGTCGAGCGGGCCATGGAGCGGGTCGGCATCGCCATCGACCGGCCGGGAATGACGATCCTGATGACCCTGCACATGGCCGACCGGCCGCTCCGCGTCGGAGAGATCGCCGAGCGCATGCAGGTCGTCGGGCCGCACGTCACCCGCCAGATGAACGTGCTGGAGCGCCGCGGGCTGGCCCGCCGGGTCACCGACCCGCAGGACCAGCGGGCACGCCTCATCGAGCTGACCCCCGACGGGGTGGCGGCGGCCGACCGCTACCTGAAGACCATCCTCGGCTGGTTCACCGGCGCCCTCGCCGACTGGTCCCCCGAGGACCGGCGGACCTTCGGCCGTCTCCTGGGCCGCTTCGCCGACGACCTCACCGGCCACCTGGCGGCGCTCGACGACCACGGGCCGCCGGCGTCCTGACAGGGGTGGTGCGGGAGACCGCCCAGGCGTGTGGCAGCGTGGAGATGCATCCCGTCGATCACTGGCGCGCGGTCCTTCGTCATGGGGCCGCGCAGCGTGGAAGGAGGACGCGTCATGTCGAAGCCGCCGCTTCCCGAGGACGCGATCGCCATGTTGAAGAAGCCGAATCCCGCCGTCATCGCCACCGTGCGAGCCGACGGGCAGCCGGTCTCCACGGCCACCTGGTACATCTGGGACGACGGCCGGGTCCTGATCAACATGGACGAGGGCCGCAAGCGGCTGGACCATCTCCGCAACGACGCCCGGGTCACGCTGACGGTCCTCGACTCCGATGACTGGTACACCCACGTGTCCCTCATCGGCCGCGTGACCGAGATGCGCGACGACACGGACCTGACCGACATCGACCGGCTGTCGGAGCAGTACACGGGCCGCCCGTATCCGCAGCGGGACCGCGGCCGGATCAGCGCCTGGATCGAGATCGACCGCTGGCACGGCTGGGGCGGTTTCCGCGACAGCGACCAGCCGACCGGCTGACGCGGCCGCCGGCCGGTCCCACCGGACCCGGGCCACGCGCAGGAGACGCCGGGGGGAGCGGGAGACGAATCGCTCCCCCCGGCGCCGGTGCCTCCTGACGGTATCCGAGCGCTATCCGCTAGGCACTCACCTCCTCCTTCGCGCGTCCGCGCGAGCCTTCAGGCGACGTCGGCGGTCAGGCCGGCGACGGTCGCGTCGAGAGAGCTGGTCGTCAGCGGCATGAGCACCGGCTCGGTGACCCGGAACCGCTCGACTCCCCGCTTGGTCAGATGCACCCGCAGGTCGATCCAGCCACCGGCGGTGCGGCAGCGGCCCCGCTCGGGGAAGTGCAGGTCCCCCACGGAGAGGCGGGCGCCTGGCACGTGCACGGGCAGCAGGATCTGCGACCGTGACGTGAGGGCCCGGCAGGAGGCCCGGTCCCGGTACGCCGCGACGTGGGCATACCCGGCCGTGGCCGGCGCGAGACGGCCGAGTGCCGCTCCGGCCGGATCGCCGTCGGGGTCCCGGAGCATCGCGTGCGACGGGGCGAGGCCGAGGACGCCCGGATGCGCGCCGGTCACCGAGCGGCCGTCCGTACGGCCGATGCCGAGCACCTCGACCATGAGGAGGTCGCCGGGCTCCGCGCCGACCACCGCGACCGGGCCGCACAACAGCTCGCCGCCCTGACACCGCATCCGGACCGAACCGCCGGCGATCAGCTCGGCGACGGGCGTGATCTCGGGATGCCAGCGATCGTGACCGGGCACGTCGTGCACGGTCGGGACCGGGGCGGCGGGCGTGAACAGCAACGTTATGGTCCCTTCTCGCGCTGGCTCTCGAACACCTCAATCCTGCACTTGGTGCTGTTTCAGGGTGGTTTCGCCGCTCTTAAACCCCCGTCAACTGACCTTCACCGGCGTGATCCGTACGCGGCTCCGCCGGGGGTGAAGGCTCGGCGGCGTACGGGCGTCATGGGCGATTCGCCACGAACTCAGGCGCATTAACGATCAACAGGTGATATTTCGCCATCTGCGGCATTCGGCGACTCTCCGTGTGTCGGCTGCTCCGTACCCGACCAGTCCCCCGCCTGGCCGGAGCAGCGGGCAGAAGGAGCGAGCTCGTGAAGCGAGCCTTCGCCGCCGTCACCGGCACGCTGACGCTGGTGGCCGCGCTGACCGCCGTCACCGCCGGAACGGCGGACGCCACCCCGCCCGGTATCCCCTCCGCGAGCACCGCGGCCTCCCGGCTGGCGACGCTCACCGTCGCCGCCGAGAGCCACCAGTCCACCTACGACCGATCCCTGTTCCCGCACTGGATCACCATCAGCGGGACCTGCAACACCCGCGAGGAGGTGCTCAAGCGGGACGGCACGAACGTCGTGACCGACTCGAGCTGCGCCGCCACCTCCGGCCGGTGGTACAGCCCGTACGACGGGGCCACCTGGACCGCCGCGTCGGACGTCGACATCGACCACATGGTCCCGCTCTCCGAGGCCTGGCGGTCCGGCGCGTGGGCGTGGACGACCGCGCAGCGCCAGGCGTTCGCCAACGACCTGAACGAGCCACAGCTATGGGCCGTCACCGACAACGTCAACCAGGCCAAGGGCGACCAGGACCCCACCACCTGGAAGCCGTCCCTGACGTCTTTCTGGTGCACGTACGCGCGCGCCTGGATCCAGGTCAAGTGGTACTACAAGCTCACCCTGCAGAGCGCCGAGAAGACCGCGCTGACCAGCATGCTCAACACCTGCTGAGCCGGCGCTCGTACGGCCCCGGGCACACACCGGGGCCGTACGAGCGCCCTGTCGAAATCCTCTGGCTGACGCGAGCGGTTCGCAACCGCGTGACCTGCGTACGTATCGAGATGCTGCAGCCGGATTCCTCCGCGATCCTGGGCCTATGACCGATCACCAGTCATCCGCCGCCCACCACCACGAACACGGGCACGGGCACGGGCACGGGCACGGGCACGTTGAATCGTCCGGGTGGTGGAGGAGAATCACCCACCTGGTGCGGCCGCACTCCCATGAAGCGGCCGACAAGGTGGACACGGCGATGGAGTCCTCGGCCGAGGGAATGCGGGCGCTGTGCATCTCCCTCGCCGGGCTCGGCGTCACCACGGTGATCCAGGCGCTCGTCGTCGCCTTCTCCGGATCGGTCGCGCTGCTCGGCGACACGCTGCACAACGCCGCCGACGCGCTGACGGCGGTGCCGCTGGGAGTCGCGTTCTGGCTGGGCCGCCGCCCGCCGACCCGTCGCTACACCTACGGGTACGGGCGGGCCGAGGACCTGGCCGGTGTGCTGATCGTCGCGACCATCGCGGCCTCCTCCATCGCCGCCGCCTACGCCGCCGTCCAGCGCCTGGCCCACCCGCAGGAAGTGTCGAATCTGTGGGCGGTCGCCGCCGCGGCCCTCGTCGGGTTCGCCGGCAATGAACTGGTCGCCCGCTACCGGATCCGCATCGGCCGCAGGATCGGCTCCGCCGCCCTGATCGCCGACGGATTGCACGCCCGCACCGACGGGTTCACCTCCCTGGCCGTGCTCCTCGGCGTGGCCGGAGCCGCGTCGGGCTGGCATCAGGCCGATCCGATCGTCGGCCTGCTCATCACCATCGCGATCCTGGCCGTCCTGCGCCAAGCCGCCCGCGAGGTCTACCGCCGACTCATGGACGCCGTCGACCCCGCCCTGATCGACCACGCCGAGGCCACCTTGCGCGCCACCCCCGGCGTCCGGGACCTGGGCCAGGTGCGGATGCGCTGGATCGGCCACCACCTGCGCGCCGAATGCGACGTCATCGTCGACGCCGGCGTGACCGCCGTCCAGGCACACGCGATCGCGGTCGACGCCGAGCACGCCCTCATCCACGCGATCCCCCGCCTCAGGGCCGCCACCGTCCACGCCGACCCCGACACCGGTGACGGCACCGACCACCACGCGCCGCTGACCGCGCACCGCTGACCGCGCACCGCTGAGTAACGTCGGCTCAGCGGCTGTGACATCGGCTGAGCCACTTTGACGCCGGTAGTGACCACACGAACCCGACAGGCCGGTCATCCAGCGTCACCACCGACGGCAAGGAGGCCACGGTGACGGTGGACTCGCGCGGAGGGCTAGCGCAGGCCGAGGGGGCGGGCCAGGGCGGTGCGGATCCAGCGGTCGACCAGAGCCGGGTAGTCCAGGCCCGTCGCGGCCCACATCTTGGGGAACGCCGAGGCGGGCGTGCAGCCGGGCATCGTGTTGATCTCGTTGAGGATCAGGCGGCCGTCCGGGGTGTAGAAGAAGTCCACCCGGGCGAGCCCCTCACAGCCCAGCGCGTCGAAGGCCCGCACCGACAGCCGGCGGACCTCCTCGATCACGGCCGCCGGGAGCTTCGGCGGGATGTCGAGCGCCAGCCCGTCGTCGAGGTACTTCGCCTCGAAGTCGTAGTAGTCGTGACCGGAGCCGACGCGCACCTCGGCGGGCATGCTGGCCTCGGCCGGGTCGTCGTTCAGTCCCTCGAGAACGCCGCACTCGATCTCGCGGCCCTCAATGGCCGCCTCGACGATGACCTTCGGGTCGTGCTCGCGCGCGGCCTCGACCGCGGCCTCCAGCGCGTCCTCCGACTCGACCTTGGAGATGCCCATGCTCGAGCCCGCCCGCGCCGGCTTGACGAACACCGGCCAGCCCAGCTCCTTGATCTCGTCGACGACCTGCTTGCGCTCCCGGCGCCACTGCCGGTCCCTGACGACGACGTACGGGCCGACGGGCAGCCCACAGCCCTGCCAGACCAGTTTCATGTACGCCTTGTCCATGCTCGCGGCGCTGGCGAGCACTCCCGCGCCGACGTACCGCACGCCCGCCAGTTCGAGGAGGCCCTGGATCGTGCCGTCCTCGCCGTACGGGCCGTGCAGCAGGGGGAGCACCACGTCGACGTCGCCGAGCGTCCGCGGCACCTGCCCGGGCTCCACGACGACCAGGCCACGGCTCTCCGGGTCGAACGGCAGCGCCAGCGGCAGCCCGTCGTCGGCGACCTCCGGCAGCCGGCCGTCCTCGATCGCGAGCCGCTGCCCGGACGCGAGGACCCAGCGGCCGTCACGCGCGATGCCGATGGGGATGACCTCGTACCGGTCCTGGTCGATCGCGGCCATCACGCTGCCCGCGGTGAGACAGGAGATCGCATGCTCGGAACTGCGCCCGCCGAAGACGACGGCGACCCGGATCCTGCTCAACGATCCACCTCTTCTCACCTGCACCGACAGTCGCGGGCACCGACATTACACGTCATTTCGCCTCGTGATGTTCTTCCCCGTTCGACGGGAAGAGGCGCCCACGAGGA
This sequence comes from Actinoallomurus spadix, assembly GCF_024055725.1. Classification (GTDB taxonomy): domain Bacteria; phylum Actinomycetota; class Actinomycetes; order Streptosporangiales; family Streptosporangiaceae; genus Actinoallomurus; species Actinoallomurus spadix. The sequence goes on from NZ_JAMXMX010000021.1 coordinate 127,611, forward strand.
TCAGACGCCGTAGCGTTCGGGCTTCGGAGTCCGCGACATCAGCAGCCGGCCGGCGTCGGCCGGGCTGAGCCCACCGTGCATGACCGCGACGATGGCCTCGGTGATCGGCATCTCGACGTGGTGACGCCGCGCCAGTTCGAGGATCGCGTCGCAGGACTTGACGCCCTCCGCCGTCTGCCGCGTGGCCTTGACGACCTCCTCCAGGCTCATCCCGCGCCCGAGGTTCTCGCCGAACGTGCGGTTCCGCGACAGCGGCGAGCTGCACGTGGCGACGAGGTCGCCCATCCCCGCCAGCCCCGCGAACGTGTGCTGGTCGGCGCCGAGCGCCGCCCCCAGGCGGGCGATCTCGGCCAGGCCGCGTGTCATCAGCAGCGCGCTCACGTTGTCGCCCATGCCCATGCCGACCGCGATGCCGACGGCCAGGGCGATGACGTTCTTCACCGCGCCGCCGAGCTCGCAGCCGATGACGTCGGCGTTCGTGTAGGCACGGAAGTACGGCGTCATGCAGGCGAGCTGCAGTTTCTGGGCCGTCGCCTCGTCGACGCACGCCACGGCCGCGGCCGAGGGCTGCTCCATGACGATCTCGCGGGCGAGGTTCGGGCCGGTGATCACCGCGACGCGCTCCTCGGGCACGTCGGCCACCTCGCGGATCACCTCGCTCATCCGCTTGCAGGTGCGCAGCTCGATGCCCTTCATCAGGCTCACCAGCACCGCGTCGGCGGGCAGCAGCGGCCGCCACTCCGCCAGCCCCGGCCGGAGCGTCTGGGCGGGCACGGCCAGCATGACGTAGGTCGCGCCGTCGAGCGCCTCGGCGGCCTCGGTCGTGGCCGTCAGCCGGTCCGGGAGGCGTACGTCCGGCAGGTAGTCGGGGTTCTCATGCCGGTCGTTGATCGCCTCGACCAGCTCGGCGCGGCGTCCCCACACCGTGACGTCGCCGCCCGCATCGGCCAGCACCTTGGCGAAGACGGTCCCCCATGACCCTGCCCCGAGCACCGCGATCTTCAAGAGGCCTTGGCCTCCTCGCCCTCACCCGTGCCGGTCCCCTCGGCCTCCGCCGTACCGTCCTTCTCGGCGCGCCGGGCGCGTGCCGCCTCGCGGGGGTCGTACAACTTCTCCGGCGCGGGCTCACCGCGCAGCTCCCCGAGCAGGTCGGCGATGGCCCGCATGATGTCGGCCGTCGCGGCGTTCAGCGTCTCCGTGTCCAGCGGCCGGCCCTCGTACTTCGACAGGTCGACCGGCGGCCCGGCGATGACATGCATCGTCTTGCGCGGGAACGGCCGGAACCTCTTCGTGCCGTACGGCCAGAGGATGTGGGCGCCCCAGTGCGCCACGGGGATCACAGGGGCACCGGTGGTGAGAGCCATCCGCGCGGCGCCGGTCTTGCCGGTCATCGGCCACAGGTCCGGGTCCCGGGTGCAGGTGCCCTCCGGGTAGAAGATCACGCACTCCCCCGCGCGCAGGCCCTTCTCGGCGTCGCGGAGCGCCAGCGCCGCGTCGGACCGCTCGCGGTACACCGGGATCTGCCCGGTCCGGCGGATGACGCGGCCGATCACCGGCGCCTTGAACACCCCGGCCTTGGCCAGGTAGACCGGGAAGCGGCCGGCCTTGTAGATGAAGTGGGCGAGGGCCAGCGGGTCCGACCACGACAGGTGGTTGGCGGCGATGATCACTCCGCCCTTACGGGGGATGTTGTCCTGGCCCTTCCAGTCCCGCTTCAACAGCGTGAACAGCAGCGGGCGCAGAATCCCCACGACGATCGCGCGCCAGACGGGCGAATGACCCATGCCCTCCTCCTCACTTCGTCCCGGCCGCGCCGGGGGTGTCGTCAAGTGTCGCGGGTGATTCCGCGTAGTGTCGACCCACGATGTCTGGTACCCATCGCCTCACCTGGATGCTCGTCGTGCCGGTCAAACCACTGGCCCGCGCGAAGTCACGGCTGTCCGGCGCCGTCGGCCCCCATCGGGAGCGGCTGGCGCTGGCCATCGCGACCGACACCGTATCCGCCGCACTGCGGTGTCCGCGGGTCCGGGGGGTCGTGGTGGTCACCGACGACCCGGTCGCCGCGCCCGCCCTGGCGGCGCTCGGCGCCCATGTCGTGCCGGACGAACCGGACGCCGGGCTGAATCCCGCTCTGGTGCACGGCGTCGAGCGGGCGCGCTCGCTGGCGCCGGACTCCGGCGCCGGCGCGATGTCCGCCGACCTGCCGGCGCTGCGGCCCGCCGAACTCGACCTCGTCCTTGAGGCCGCCGAAGAGGCGCCGAACGCCTTCCTCCCCGACCTCGCCGGGTCCGGCACCACGCTGTACACCGCGCGGCCCGGGGTGAGGTTCGCGCCGGCGTTCGGGACGGACTCCCGCGCCCGGCACCGGGACCTGGGCGCGCGGGAACTCCTGCTGGACGGGGTCCGCAGCGTGCGTCAGGACGTCGACACGATCGACGACCTGCGGGCCGCCCTCGGCCTCGGGGTCGGACCACGGACGGCGTCCGTGGCGTCTCTCCTGCCGGTTCCGTGACCGCCACCGGGCTCATCCCCGGGACGCTCTAGTCTGTGCGGCATGCAGGGCACGGTGAAGGCGTACGACGCCGAGACGCGGACCGGCAGCGTGCTGCTGGACGACGGGAGCGAGATGGCCTTCGACACGGCGGCGTTCGACGCCGGCGGCCTGCGGCTGCTGAGGTTCGGGCAGCGGGTGAACCTCGCGGTCGAGAACGACCGGATCACGGTGATCACGCTGTCGACGTTCCCGCTGCCGTAGGACCACCCCGGCGACCACGACGGCGCCCGGCGGACCAGGGTCCGCCGGGCGCCGTCGGCACGCCGTTATTCCTTCTTGGCGCCGGCCACCAGGTTCTTGAAATCCGAACCGGCCTTGAACTTCGGGACCGAGGTGGCGGGCACATTGATCGTGGCGCCCGTCGCCGGGTTCCGGGCCTCGCGAGCCGGCCGATCGGCCTTCTCGAAAGATCCGAAACCGGTGATGGCCACCTTCTCGCCCTTGGCCACCGTCTCCTGAATGGTCTCCAGGATGGCGTCGACCGCCTCGGTCGCCGCTTTCTTGCTGCCGACTCGATCGGCGATCGCGTCGACGAGTTCGCGCTTGTTCATGGGTTTGCTCCTCTTCCCCCTTGCTCGCTCGAAACTAGGGGCCTCAGGGCATCTATACAATCACCCATGGCCGGTGTTTGCGCCTGTGTCGTAGGTGGAAGCGCCATTCAAGATGCGTTTTCATCGCCATCAAGCTCGATCATGAAGGATTCGAGCCGCTTGACGGCGAGCGCCGGATCCCGCTTGGCAAGATCGGTTATGAGCAGGAGTTGCCTGGTCAGACGGGGTTTCAGCGCACCCGGGAGGCCCGCCACCCGCGTGTGCGCCTCGCGCAGCCGCCGGGCCAGGGCGTTGAGCCGCGGGTCGTCCCACGCGGGGCCGGACGGTGTTGCCATCATCACACCTCGTCACCTGGTTCCCACGGAGGCGCGCCGCGGGGTCGCGAACGGCAGGAGGGGCCGGCAGCGTACGCTGCCGGCCCCTCCACCGTACGGGTGCGGGCGATCAGGCCGTCACGGGGAGCCAGGGCTGCCGCTTGGCCTCGTAGTCGCCGATGGCGTCGGCGTGGCGCAGGGTCAGGCCGATGTCGTCCAGGCCCTCCAGCAGCCGCCAGCGCGTGTAGTCGTCGATCTCGAAGGTCTGCACGCCGCCCTCGTCGCAGCGCAGCTCGCGCGCCTCCAGGTCGATGGTGAACTCCTTGGCGGGGTTCGCCGCGATCTTGTCCTGCAGGCCCTCGACGACGTCCTCGGGGAGCTGGATCGGCAGCAGGCCCATCTTCGTGGCGTTGTTGCGGAAGATGTCGCCGAACCGCGCCGACACGACGGCGCGGAAGCCGTACTGCTGCAGCGCCCAGACGGCGTGCTCGCGGGAGGAGCCGGTGCCGAAGTCGGGGCCGGCGACGAGGATCGACGCGCCCTGGTACTCCGGACGGTTCAGGACGAACTCGGGGTCCTCCCGCCAGGCGGCGAACAGGCCCTTCTCGAAGCCGGTGCGGCTGACCTGCTTGAGCCAGACCGCCGGGATGATCTGGTCGGTGTCGACGTTGCTGCGCCGCAGCGGCACGGCGCGGCCCGTGTGGGTGGTGAAGGCTTCCATGAACTGGCTCCCGGGTTACAGGTCGGCCGGGGCGGTCAGACGCCCGGTGATGGCGGTGGCGGCGGCGACGGCGGGCGAGACCAGGTGGGTGCGGCCACCCTTGCCCTGCCGGCCCTCGAAGTTGCGGTTGGAGGTCGAGGCGCTGCGCTCCCCCGGCTTGAGCTGGTCGGGGTTCATGCCCAGGCACATCGAGCAGCCCGCCTCGCGCCACTCGGCGCCCGCGGCGGCGAAGACCTCGTTCAGGCCCTCCTCCTCGGCCTGCGCCTTGACCTTCATCGAGCCCGGAACGATCAGCATCCGCACGCCGTCGGCGACCTTGCGGCCCTTGATCACCTCGGCGGCGGCGCGCAAGTCCTCGATCCGGCCGTTCGTGCAGGATCCGACGAACACGGTGTCGACGGTGACGTCGCGCAGCGGGGTGCCGGCGGTCAGGCCCATGTACTCCAGCGCGCGCTCGGCGGCGGCGCGGTGCGTCGGGTCGGCGAAGGACGCCGGGTCCGGGACGGTCGTCGCCAGCGGAGCGCCCTGGCCGGGGTTGGTGCCCCAGGTGACGAACGGCGTGAGCTCGGAGGCGTCGATCACGACCTCCTTGTCGAACGTCGCGTCGTCGTCGGTGCGCAGCGACCGCCAGTACTCCTTCGCGGCCTCCCAGTCGGGGCCGGACGGCGCGTGCGGGCGGCCTTCGAGGTAGGCGAAGGTCGTCTCGTCCGGCGCGATCATGCCGGCGCGCGCGCCCGCCTCGATGGACATGTTGCAGACCGTCATGCGGCCTTCCATCGACAGCGACCGGATCGCCTCGCCGCGGTACTCGATGATGTGGCCCTGGCCGCCGCCCGTGCCGATCTTCGCGATGATCGCCAGGATGAGGTCCTTGGCGGTCACGCCGTACGGCAGCTCACCGTTGACCGTGACGGCCATCATCTTGGGCCTGCGCTGCGGCAGCGTCTGGGTGGCGAGGACGTGCTCGACCTCGCTGGTGCCGATGCCGAACGCCAGCGCGCCGAACGCGCCGTGCGTGGAGGTGTGCGAGTCGCCGCAGACGACCGTCATGCCCGGCTGGGTCAGGCCCAGCTGCGGGCCGATGACGTGGACGATGCCCTGGCCGGCGTCGCCCATCGGGTGCAGGCGGACGCCGAACTCGGCGCAGTTCTTGCGCAGCGTCTCGACCTGGGTGCGCGACACCGGGTCGGCGATCGGCTTGAGGATGTCGGTGGTCGGGACGTTGTGGTCCTCGGTGGCGATCGTCAGGTCCGGGCGCCGGACCGCGCGGTTCGCCATGCGCAGGCCGTCGAAGGCCTGCGGGCTGGTGACCTCGTGGATGAGGTGGAGGTCGATGTAGAGAACATCCGGCTCGCCCTCGGCGCTCCGTACGACGTGCGCGTCGTAGACCTTGTCCGCGAGTGTTCGGCCCATCACTCCACCTCTTCCGGTTCGGTAGCTCCTCTGCCCGCGACTTGCATCTCAGATTCCGAGACGGCAGTATCGAAGCATGGACAACTCTAGCGGAGTCGGCGTGCTGGACAAAGCGGTTCTCGTCCTGAACGCCCTCGAGGCCGGCCCGGCCTCCCTCGCCCAGCTGGTGCAGACCACCGGCTTGGCCCGGCCCACCGCCCACCGGCTCGCCGTCGCGCTGGAGCACCACCGCATGGTCCACCGCGACACGCAGGGCCGGTTCATCCTCGGCCCCAGGCTCGCCGAGCTGGCCGCCGCCGCCGGAGAGGACCGCCTGCTCGCCATCGCCCAGCCCATCCTGACCCAGCTGCGCGACCTGACCGGCGAGAGCGCCCAGCTGTACCGGAGGCAGGGCGACGTCCGCGTGTGCGTCGCGGCGGCCGAGCGGATGAGCGGGCTGCGTGACACCGTCCCCGTCGGCAGCGCCCTGCCGATGACCGCCGGCTCCGCCGCGCAGATCCTCCTGGCCTGGGAGGAGCCCGACCGTCTGCACCGGGGGCTGCGCGGCGCGAAGTTCACCGCCACGACCCTGGCGTCCGTACGCCGCCGCGGCTGGGCGCAGAGCGTCGGCGAGCGCGAGCAGGGCGTCGCCTCGGTCTCCGCGCCGATCCGCGGCACCGGCGGCCGCGTGATCGCCGCCATCTCGGTGTCCGGCCCGATAGAGCGCCTCTCCCGCGCCCCCGGCCGGATGCACGCCCCGCCCATCCTGGCCGCGGCCGAGAAGATCTCCGAGATGATGCGCCGCGGCTGAGCCCTTCGGATACCGAGATCCGCGACCACGACTCCCCGGCGGCCGTACGGCGATAGTGTCCGGGCGACGGGGGGGCGAATGAAGATCTCCGAGCTCAGCGACCGCAGCGGGCTGCCGGTTCAGACGATCAAGTACTACATCCGGGAGGGCCTCCTCCCGAAGGGCACGGCCACCGCGGCGACCCGGGCGGAGTACGACGGGCGGCACCTGCACCGGCTCCGCCTCATCAGGGCGCTCCGGGAGGTCGGCGGCCTGCCGGTCGCGTCCGTACAGCGGATCGTCGCCGCCGTGGACGACGACACCGTGGCACTGCACCGGCTGCTGGGCGAGGCGCAGTACGCCCTCGGCCCGCGCGCCGAGCCGCGACCCGAGGACCCCGACTGGCGGGCCGCCCGCCAGGACGTCGACGCGGTCGTCGCCGAGCTCGGCTGGCGCGTGGTGCCCGACGCGCCGGCGCGCGACCTGCTCGCGCAGGCGTTCGTGGCGCTGCGCCGGCTGGGCCTGCCCATCGTCCTGCGCGACCTGCGCCCCTACATCGAGGCCGCCGGGCTCGTCGCGGACCACGAGGTCGGCGGACTGTCGGCCGACGACGACCGGGAGACCGCCGTGCAGACCGCCATCGCGACCAACGTCCTGTACGAGCGGGTCCTGCTCGCACTGCGCCGCATGGCCCAGGAGAACGCCTCGGCCCGCCGCTTCGAGGAGACCGGCGCCCTGCGCCGAGGATCCTCCTCGCCGGCACGACATGAATCCTCGGCGCACACCCCCTAGCCTTGGGGCATGCGGGCGGCGCGGCTCATCTCCCTGATCCTTCTCCTGCAGGGCCGGGAGTCGATGACCGCCGCGGAGCTCGCCCGGCGGCTGGAGGTCTCCGAGCGCACGATCACCCGCGACGTGCTGGCGCTCGCGGAGGCGGGCGTGCCGGTGTACGCCGACCGCGGCCGGGGCGGCGGGTACCGGCTCCTGGAGGGTTACCGCACCCGGCTGACCGGTCTGGGCCGGGCCGAGGCCGAGGCGCTGTTCCTGTCGGGCGTGCCCGGCCCGCTCCGGGACATGGGCCTGGGCGACGCCGCCCTCGCCGCCCGGCTCAAGGTTTCGGCCGCGCTGCTGCCCGAACTGCGCGACGCCCCCGCCACCGCCGCGCAGCGCTTCCACCTGGACGCACCCGCATGGTTCCGGGACGCCGACCGGCCGCCGCTACTGCCGGAGCTCTCCCAGGCCGTGTGGGACGACCGCGTCGCCACCGTCCGCTACCGGCGCGGCGAACGGGTCGTCGAGCGCACCCTCGAACCGTACGGCCTGGTGCTCAAGGCCGGGGTCTGGTACGCCGTCGGCCGTACCGGCGACCGGCTCCTCGTCCACCGCGTCGACCGCTTCGAGGACGTACGGACCGGAGCCGAGCGTTTCGTCCGGGACGAGGACTTCGACCTGGCGGCGTTCTGGGACGCGCGGGCCAGGGAGTTCGAGCGCTCGCTGCTCAGGACGCGGGCCACCGTCCGGCTGACCCCGGCGGGCCTGCGGGCGCTCCGGCACGTCGCGGACCCGGCCGCCCTGCCGGACGCGCTCGCGTCGGCGAGCACGCCCGACGGCGAGGGCAGGGTCACCGTCACCCTGCCCGTCGAGTCCGTGGAGGTCGCCTACTCCCAGCTCCTCCGCCTGGGCCCGGAGGCCGAGGTCCTGGACCCGCCGGAGCTGCGCTCTCTCCTGGCGGACGCCGCCCGGCGGACGCACCGCCTGTACGCCGCTTCCGGTGATGCCCGGGATCAGCCGCCGGCCCCGGTGGCCGAGAGGTCCCCGACCGCGTCGGCGTAATAGACCCCCTCGCCCAGGTGAAAGGCGAGCTGCCGGAAGCTCCACCCTTCGCCCGGTGAGCGGTCGAGCCGGTCCGGCGTCAGCGCGTTCAGCCGGTCGGCCCAGATCCGGGCGAGCCGGGTCAGCCGACTCCTCGCCTCGTCCAGGTCCTGATCGGTGAAGGGCGCCAGATCGACCGGGGTCGTCACCGCCGACGCGTGCCACCGGTCCGGGATCGGCCGGTCACCGGCCAGCCTCGCCTCCAGCTCGGCGAGGTGGTCGATCAGGTGGTCGGTGACCCGCCGGATCGCCTTGTGCGGGGTGTACACCCGGTCCCCGGCGGCGACCGGGCGGCCGTCCCAGGCCGTCCAGGTCGCCGCGAGGGCGAGGACATGGTCGACCATCGCCGTCACGACGACGGCCGGATCACGGTCGTCGGTGACCGGAGTCTCATCAGCCATCCAGGACCTTCCTTTCTCCGCCGATCACGCTAGGTCCCGGACATCTCCGCGCACGCCGAAGGATGGATGCGGGCGCGTCAGCGGTAACCGGTGTCGTCGGCGGGGAGACCGGCGTCCCGGACCTCGGTGATGTACCGCCAGGCGTCCGGCCGGGTGCCGTCCACGTCGGTGAAGCCGTACACCTTCGCGAGTTCCCCGCTCGACAGCGTCCGGCCGCTCCAGCGGCTCACCTCGGGGTCGGCGGCCAGCGCCGCGACGGCCCGGCCGACGTACGCCGGCGACTCGGAGACGCAGAAGTGCGGCTCCCGCGCGGTGGCGTCCCGCCAGTTCTCCTCGGTGACGCCGAACAGCTCCAGCATCGCCTCGGAGCGAAGCCAGCCCGGCGTGACCGCGACGGCCGTGCCGCCATAGGAGCGCAGCTCCTCCGCCTGGGCCAGCGCCATCCGCTGCACGGCGACCTTGACGAGGTCGTAGAAGAACCCGGCGTCGGCGCGGTAGGCGGCGTTGAACTCCGCCGTCCCGTCCGTCATCTCGACGACCAGGCCGCCGGGCCGGCGGATGAGCAGCGGCAGCGCGAAGTGACTCGTGATCGCGTGCGTGTCGATGCCGAGGCGGAGCATCCGCAGTCCGTCCTCCAGCGAGTGCTCCCACAGCCGGCTGCCGAACCGGAGGTACACGTCACCACCCCAGATGTCGTTGACCAGCACGTCGAGCCGTCCATGCTCCCGGTCGACGCGCTCGATCAGGGCCCGCACCTGATCGGGGTCCAGGTGGTCCACGGCGACGGCCACGCCCTCGCCGCCCGCCTTCGTCACCAGGTCGGCGGTGTCCTCGATCGTCTCGGGCCGGTTCATCTCCGAGCGCCGCTCCCGCGTCGTCCGGCCCGTGACGTACACGGTCGCGCCGGCCCGCCCGAGCTCGACCGCGATCGCCCGTCCCGCCCCGCGGGTGCCTCCGGCGACCAGCGCGACCCTTCCCTGCAGTGTCATGCCTCTCTCCCTTCCCATCGCCGGGGATGCTGGCAGCGAAAGCGGACACCTTGTGTCGCCTTTTCCGCGGGGAATCATGGGTGGGTGGACTTCGACACCGCCGCCGACCGGCTCTACGGCGTCCCTCCGGCCGAGTTCACCGCCACGCGCAAGCGGCTGGCCGGCGAGCTGCCACGCGAGGACGCCCGCCGCCTCACCGCGCTGCGCCGTCCCACCGTCTCGGCGTGGGCGGTGAACCACCTGGTCCGCGATGGCGGCGTCCAGCCCCTGCTCGACCTCGGCGAGCGGATGCGCGAGGCGTGGTCGTCCGGCGGCGACCTGGGCGCGTTGGAGCATGAGCGCGGCACGCTGGTGGACGGGCTGGTACGCCGGGCGCGGGAGCTCGCGGAGGAGGCGGAACGGCCCCTGAACGAGGCCCAGAGCCGTGAGGTCGAGGACACGCTCCAGGCCGCCCTGGCGGATCCGGCGGCGGCCGAGGCCGTACGGGCCGGGCGACTCGAACACCCGCTCAGCCACGCGGGCTTCGGCCCACTCGGGGCCCTGGCACCGTCGATGACGCGGCGCCGTGAACCGACCGCGCCGAAAGGCGGGCGCGAGAAGCGTGCCCCGACGAAGGGCGAGCGTGCGAAGCGCGCCCCGCGTGAGCACGCCCCGCGTGAGCACGCCGAGCGGGCCGCGCCGGAGGAGAATGCCCGGATCCGGGCCCGCCGGCTGGCCGAGGAGGCGCAAGCCGCAGCCGAACGGGCCGAGGAGGCGGAAGGCTCACTCGCCCAGTGGCGATCCGAGCGCGACGCCGCGCGAGAGGCCGTCGAAGCCGCTGATCGGCGCCTCGAGGAGCTCGGCCGGCGTCTCGAAGAGTTGCACGGACAGGTGAAGGCCGCCGAAGCGGAGCGGGCGGAGGCCGGACGGCACGCACAGGTCGTCGAGCGAGAGTACGACCGTGCCGCACGCACGGCCGACGAGGCCCGCCGCCGCGCGGAGGAGGCAGCGGCCCGCCGCCACGCCGAGTAGGCCAACGCACGCCGTCTCGCCGGGAGACAGCCGCGTGCCGCCGTGACGAGGGCGGGCGCGTGCCGTCGGGGCGGGGTGGGTGCACGCCGTCGGGGCGCACGGCGCCGGGCCGGGGAGATCGCACGCTGTCGTGCCGAGGCCGACGGAAACGGCGTGAGGCATTGAAGTCGGCGGGTACCGGCTGGCACAGTAAGGGACTGTAATTCCGAGAAAGGTGAGATGTGACGGACGTGCCCCGGCGTGGACTGGCCGATGTGGACACGAGCGTTCCCAATGTCGCCCGGATGAACGACTACCTCCTCGGCGGGAAGGACAATTTCGCCGCCGACCGGACGGCCGTCGACCAGTTGCTCGCGATCGCTCCAGAGATCAGGGACATCGCCCTGGAGAACCGCGCCTTCCTCCGCCGCGCGGTCCGCTTTCTCGCCGAGCAGGGCATCCGGCAGTTCATCGACATCGGATCCGGACTGCCCACTCAGCGCAACACGCATGAGATCGCCCGTGCCACGACGCCGGACGCGCGGGTGGTGTACGTCGAGAAGGACCCGATCGTCCTATCCCACGCGCGGGCGATCCTCATCGACAGCCCGCACACGGCGGTCGTCGAGGGCGACATCCTCGATCCGGAGAGATTCCTCGCCGAATGCCGGCTGCACGGATTGATGGACCTTGACCAGCCGGTCGCGCTCGTCATCTGCGGTTCGCTGCACTTCATCCCGCATTCGGACGACCCGTTCACGAGCGTCGCATGGTTGCGCGACGCCGTTCCGCCCGGGAGCCACCTGGCCATCACCCACGTGGTCTTCGACACCCGCCCGGACGTCGTCGAACCGATCGAGGAGATCTATCGGGCGGTTCTGGACCGGCCGGGCGAGACCGCGGCGCGGAATCGGGATCAGGTGCTGCCGTTCTTCGACGGGTTCGAGCTGGTCGATCCCGGGCTCGTGTACGTGCGCGAGTGGCGTCCGGAGAATCCGATGAACGCCCGGTCGCCCGAGAAGGCGTGGATGCTGGGCGGCGTCGGCCGTAAGCCCTGAAGCCGTGGCCCCTTACGCCCTGGGCTCCGCGGCCGTAGGCCGTGCGACCTCGAGCTTCGAGGTCGCGTGCCCTGAGGTCAGAGCTCCTTGAGGATGCGTCCGAGGGTGTCGCGGATGCGGGTGGCGGGCTCGGCGTCGATGCACAACCGCTCCA
>NZ_JAMXMX010000022.1 GCF_024055725.1 Actinoallomurus spadix
CGTGCTGTGCGCCGCGACGCAGGGCGTGCCGCCGCTCGCGTAGATGTCACACGGCAGCGACGCCGCCGACGCGGGACTGGTCACCGCCGACGTGCCGAGGGCGAGCACGGTCGCCGCCACGGCCGTCAGGGACGCGGCGACCGGTCGCGCCCTGCGCAGGCGGATGGGGAATGGGGACATCGAAAGGACCTCCGTCATCGCGGATGCGGGTGGTGCGGTCAGGAACCGGGTGCGCGGGACCCCGTGTCCCGGCGGGCCGTACGGCCGGGGCGTTCAGACTCCGGTGATGGTCCACTGGTTGTTGGTGCTGGAGTTCGGCGTCCACAGCACGGTTGTCGCGCCGGCCGTCGTGCTGCCCGCGCCGTCCAGGGCGGTGCCGGTGCCGCGGTTGATGATCTGGTATCGGCCGTTGCCGACGTCGTTCAGCCGCCACTGCTGGTTGTTGCCGCCGTTCCAGGCCGCCTGCAGGCAGCTCGCGCCGTTGGCGGTGTTGCCCCAGCTGTCGGCCACCATGCCGTTGGTGCGGTTGACGATGCGGTAGTAGCCGGTGCCCAGGTCGACCAGCTGCCACTGCAGGTTGGTGGATCCGTCGTAGTTCCACTGCTTGAGCACCGACCCGGATGACACGTTGCCGCCGCTGTCGAGGACGAGCCCGCTGGTCACGTTCGCGATCCTCACCCAGCCGGTGGCGGTGCCCCCGCCGCCCAGAGCGGGGATCTGGCCGGAGAAGGTCAGCTTGACGACATACGCAAGGGCGCTGAAGGGGGCGCCGGACGAGGGCATGGAGATGTGCAGTCCGGCGCCGTCCTGACTGCGGGTCGGCAGGTCGACGTACGAGCCGGCGGTCTGGTCGAGCAGCCGTACCGACGTGAGGGTGCTCAGGTTGATCCGGCCCGAGCTCAGGGTCGTGATGGTCAGCGTGCTCCCGGGCCAGCCGAGCACGGTGGCGTACAGCACCGTGTTGTCCTTGCTGCGGGTGAACCGGATGTCCTGGGCGGTGCCCTCCCGCGGAGTGGTGAAGGAGCCACCGCCCATCTGCGTCGGGCCCTCGCCGAAGGAGGTCCAGGCGCGGGTGGCGTAGATGGACTCGCCGAACCGCTTGAGGTAGTCCCCCATCCCCTGCAGGATGGCCTGCTGTCCCGACGGGATGGTGCCGTCGGCCATCGGGGCGATGTTGAGGACCATGGTGCCGTTCTTACTGACCCGGTCGATCAGCGCGTGCGTCATGGCCTTGGTCGAGTAGTAGCCGATGCCGGCGGTGTAGCACCAGCTGGAGCTGGAGACGCTGTCGTCGGTCTGCCAGTACGGGGTCTGGATGCCGCCCGGCCCGCCGCGTTCGAAGTCGTAGACCTCGCCCTTGTTGTCGAAGCCGTCCTTGTAGGTGGCCACGACGTCCTTGTTCCAGGCGACCGCCTGGTTGTAGTAGTACGCGAGGAATTGCAGGCGCAGCGTCTCCTGGACCAGGTGCAGGTCGAAGTCCTGGTAGATGATGTCGGGCTGGTAACCGTCGATGACCTCCTTGAGCTTGTCGTACCAGAGCTGGTTCTCGGCGGCCGTGCCGAGCTGGCCGTACAGCTTCTTGAGGGTGGTCGTGGACTGCGCCGGGACGTGGTCGTAGTAGCCGTTGAAGTGGTACGCGTGGTGCAGCGACACGTACAGCTTCAGGCCCTTCGACCGGATCGCGTCGGCGTGCTGCCGCAGCAGGTCGAGCCGGGGACCGGTGGCGACGGAGTTCCATTCGTTCGCGCCGCTGTTCCACATCGAATAGCCGTCGTGGTGCTCGGCGACCGGCCCCGCGAACTTCGCGCCCGCGTCGGCGAACAACTGCGCCCACGCGTTCGGGTCCCAGTTGCCGCCCGCCGACTTCAGCTTCGGCGCGAACTGCACCCAGTTCCCGGCCTTGTCGCGGGCGCCGTTGATGAAATTGTGGTACGGCCACGCGGACGGGTCGCCGTACACGCTCTTGTGGTGGTTGTTCTCGGCCGAGCCGCCGATGTACATGTTCCGCGGGTACCACTCGTTACCGAACGCGGGGACGCTGAACACGCCCCAGTGGTAGTAGATGCCGAACTTGGCGTCCTGGTACCACTCGGGCGCCGGCGGGTGCTGATCGACCGACGACCAGCTCGCCGTGTAACTGCTCGGACCGGCGGTGGCTCCGGCGGTACGGAAGCCCAGCAGACCGGCGGCGATGGTCGCGCCGGCCGTGGTGAGCAGATGTCTGCGGCTCATCTGGAACTGGTACGCGGACATGGCGGGGGACCTTCCGGTGGGAGAAATGTTCGATATCTCGAACGTGGTGCGAAATATTGAATTGTTGGGTTCAGCCGGGAGTATCCGGGCCGGAGCGGCGGAGTCAAGGCATCCGGCAAGGCGCGCGCCGGCGGGCCGCCGCCGCGCTGGCAGCGGCCCGCGAGCTGAGGGCGCGGATGAAAATCAGTGAAAGCCGACGCGGTGCCGCACGGCCCGCCGGGAACGGGGCGAGGTGGTCAGCGGGGGATGAAGTCCTGGTTGGTGCCGGCCGCGTTCTTACACGGCCACTGATCCAACTGCTGACCCTGATTACTCCCGGCGCCATAGACGTCCAGGCACAACCCACTGTTCTGGTTCTGGAACGACCACGAACCATCCGACTGCTGCACCGGCTTCCACATCGTGCTCGCCGCCCCACTACGCGCCTGCTGCACGATGTCCGGACTCCCCTGCGCCGTCGAACCACCCGAAACCCCGACCACCAGACCAGAGTTCTGCGCCTGCAGCTCCCCATAACCGTTCGACCCCGCCACGAACTGGAACTGCTGATTCGACTGACCATTACACGACCACTGATCGATCGCCGCCCCCGCAGCACTCGTGTTCCCGAACACATCAAGACACAACCCGTCGTTGCCGACCACCAACGAGTGATAACCACCCGGGAAAGCGCCGGAATCGCCGGAGGATGTGCCGTAGCCGGCGGCGACGAGGTTCGCCTGGACCGCGTTCTCCGTCGCGTCCGACGGATAACCGGCGACCATGGCGCCCTCGTAGAAGGTCCCGGCGCTGAGATTGGCGCCACCGCCCGGCTTGCAGCAGTCACCGCCGCTGCCGAGAACGATGGCCCCCTGTTTCTTCATGGGGTTGTATCCGCTCGGGAGACCGCCGTCCCAGAGAGTGGTGAGGCCGCCGGACTGCGCGCTGCCGCCTTTGATCGCGAACCGTGTGGTGCCGTTGTTCTTCAGCATCGCCGTGACGTACCGATTGGTGAAGGCCCGCTGGTTCGGGTTCCAGGACTGGCTCCCTCCGGGGTAGAGCCCCCATTCCAGGTCCGCCTGGACCCAGGGGCCGGATCCGGAACAACCGCCGAACCAGCAGGACGTGCTGAAGTTGATCGCGTCCATCGCGCCGGCGGCGTCGGCCTTCCGCGTGGTCTCGCTGTTGCCGTAGTCGAAGCAGCAGCCGCCGTTGACGTGGGTGCCGCTGGTCACCATGTACATGCCCTCGGGCCCGGTGCCGGTCGGGACGCCCGTCAGATGGCCGTCCCGCCAATAACTGTTACCGGGGTTGATGTAGAGCGAGTAGGCCTTGTCACCGCCGACCGCGAGCGATTCCGTCGTCGCCTTCGCGGGGCTGCTCTGGCTCGACCCGGGCACGACGCTCGACCCCTGGTACCACAGGTCGTTGCCGTGCCCGGATTGGTCGTAGACGACGGTGATGACGCAGGTGGTGCCGGCGCAGAAGGAGTCCTGGGCGGCGGCGTCCGCGTGGCCGCCCGCGCTCAGCATTCCGATGTTCCTGGTCGTGTTGTCGGACGAGCGTCGTACCTGGTAGAGGCTCCCTTCGTAGGAGCCGTACAGGGCGCGCACCGTGCTGTGCGCGGCGATACAGGGCGTACCGCCCGAGGCGTAGATGTCGCACGGCCCGGTGCCGGCCGCCGACGCGGGCGCCGACCAGGACGACACGACGGTGATCAGCAGGGCCAGCGCCGCGACCACGCGCGCGGCCGCGGCCATTGGCGACCGCCGTCGGCGCGCCGCACGGCCGATGCGGAGAAGGGACGAGATCTGCACTGTTTCGCTCCTAAGGTGGCCGGCGACGGGCACGCCTCACCTGGCCGTCTCCCGCCGATGACATCCAGATGAGGGCGGCGCCCGCCGCCGGCGGGCAGGACCCGGATCAGGCCGGGTGGTCAGCGGGGGATGAAGTCCTGGTTGGTACCGGCCGCGTTCTTACACGGCCACTGATCCAACTGCTGACCCTGATTACTCCCGGCGCCATAGACGTCCAGACACAACCCACTGTTCTGATTCTGGAACGACCACGAACCATCCGACTGCTGCACCGGCTTCCACATCGTGCTCGCCGCCCCACTACGCGCCTGCTGCACGATGTCCGGACTCCCCTGCGCCGTCGAACCACCCGAAACCCCGACCACCAGACCAGAATTCTGCGCCTGCAGCTCCCCATAACCGTTCGACCCCGCCACGAACTGGAACTGCTGATTCGACTGACCATTACACGACCACTGATCGATCGCCGCCCCCGCAGCACTCGTGTTCCCGAACACATCAAGACACAACCCGTCGTTGCCGACCACCAACGGGTGATAACCACCCGGGAAACCACCACCAGTCCCACCACCCGAGCCGTACCCCGCCGCCGTGATACTCGCCTGCACCGCGTTCTCCGTCGCATCCGACGGATAGCCGCTGGTGATGGCGCCCTCGAAGAACTCGCCCTGGCCGCTGTTACTGTTGTCGCCGCCGGTGCCCAGCAGCAGCGAACTGTCGGTGCGCATCGGTGAGTAGCCGTTCGGCAGGGGGCCCGAGTACGGCATCGTCAGGCCGCCGCTGGTGGCGTTTCCGTATTTCAGGGTGAAGTTACTGGTGCCGTTGTTCTTCTCCCACGCGCTGACGAATGGGAAATGCACCCCGCTGTTGTTCGGATCCTTATTGGACCCGCTGCCGGTGTGGTACATGCCGTTCTCCAGGTCGGCCTCCACCCAGGGGCCACTCCCGGTGCACCCGCCGAACCAGCACGCGGTTCCCCAGTAGATCGCGTTCATGGTGGCGTTACCGGTGTCGGTGTGGGAGTTCTCGCCGCTGCCGTAGTCGAAGCAGCACCACTGGTTCACGTAGTTCGACGACGTCACCATGTAGATGCCCTCCGGCTGCGCCCCGGTGGGCACGCCCTTGGCGTGGTCGACGCGGTAGCCGGTGCCGGGCGTGGACTTGATCCCGTACGCCGGGTGGCCGGCCACGGTGATCGGGAGTGCCATGGCGTCCGCTCCGATGTCCGCCCCGTTGGGGCCAGGGCCCTTCCAGAGACCGCCCCAGGAGATCGGCAGGTCGTTGTGGTTCGCGGTCTGGTCATAGATCTTCGTGATCGTGCAGGACGTGCCCGCGCAGAACGACACCTGCGGCGCCGCGTCCACGTACCCGCCCGCGGAGAGCAGGCCGATGTCGAGATACTTCTGATCGGATTTGCGCTGTATCTGGTACAGCGGCCCGTTGTAGGAGGCGAGCAGCGCGCGGGTCGTACTGTGCGCGGCGACGCAGGGCGTCCCCCCGGCGGCGTAGATGTCGCACGGGAGCGACGCCGCGGAGGCAGGGTTGACGGCGGCCTGGGCGCCGAGGGCGAGTACGGCCGCTGCCAGGGCCAGCAGGCAGGCGGCCAGCAGGCGGCCCGCCCGGGGCAGGCGTCTGAGAACTGGGAACATGACGAACCTCCGTCATCCTGCGACTGCGGGGTCCCGTCAGCCGCCGCGACGCTTCTCAACCGATGGCCCGGAGTCGAATCGATTCGACCGAGTCGCCGGGATGCTAGGACCGGGGTCCGGGGAGGTCAACGTCCGGCCGCGGGCCGTCGGCGACAGCGTCCCGCGGGTGGAGTTCGCCCTGCTCGGGAGGTCAGGCGGGGCGAGCGGCACCTGCCGGTCTTTCATGCGCTTTCACCGGCCCGTGCTCTCACGCCCGTGGAATCGTCCCGGCCGCACGGCCGGCGAAGAGCTTCCGGTCGCGGCCCGGGCGGGCACGATTGCCCGCCCGCGAGCGGGATGACTACACTCCCCGGAATTCAGCGAAACGATTCGACTGATCACTCTCTCACCCATCGAGAAGCCGGCCGGGCGGCCCGCGCCGGCCGGGTCGGCGCCGCGAAGGAGCTCGATGAACATCGGCGAGATCGCCCGCCGGTCCGGGGTTTCGCGCAGCACCGTGTCGTATGCGCTCAGCGGCAAGCGCTCCGTGTCCGAGGCGACGCGGCAGCGCATCCAGGCGGTCATCGACGAGCTGGGCTACCGGCCGAACGCCGCCGCGCGGGCGCTGAAGGAGGGACGCACGCGAACGCTCGGGCTGGTCGTCCCGCCGCCCCGGCGACGGCTGACGCCGGCACAACTGGAGTTCGTCGCCGGCGTCGTGGAGGCCACCGACCGCGCGGACCTCGACCTCCTGCTCTCCCCCTCCGGCGACGACCACGACCGTTCCTTCGAGCGGATCGTCGGCGGGCGCCGGGTGGACGGCGTCATTCTCATGGAGATCCGCCTGGACGACACCCGCGTCAGGCGACTGCAGGGTCTGCGGCTGCCGTTCGTGACCATCGGCCGTACCGCCCGGCCGCAGGGGATGTCCTGGGTCGACGTGGACTACGCGGCGCTCATCGGCCGGTGCGTGGACCACCTGGCCGATCTCGGGCATCGCCACATCGCCCTGGTCAACCGCTCGGCCGAGCTCCTCGCCTCCGGTCACGGCCCCGCGCACCGGGCCAAGGAGGGCTTCGCCGACGCCGTCACCCGCCGCGGCGTCGAAGGGGTGGAGGTCGGCTGCGCCGATGACGTGGCGGCCGGTGAGGCGTGCGTCCAGGGAATCCTGAGCGCCCACCCCGAGGTCACCGCGATCGCGACGATCAACGAGGCGGCGCTGCCCGGCGTCCAGCGGGCGCTCGAGAGTGCCGGGCTGGACGTCCCGGGGCGGTTCTCCATCGCCGGCGTCACCGCGCGGCACCGGGCCGAGCAGTTCCATCCTCAGCTCACCGCGGCCGATGTGCCCGCGGTCGACATGGGCGCGACCGCCGTCGACTTCCTCGTCGAGCGCATCACCGAGCCGGACGCACCGCCCAGGCGGCATCTGTTCGTGCCGCCGATCTCGCTGCGGAACAGCACCGGGCCGGTGCCCGCGCCGCGCTGAGCGCCCGGCGCGCGACGCACGGCGCGACCCACGGGGCACGGCGCCCCGGGCTCGCGTCCCGCGAGGCCCGCGCTCCGCGTGCCGGGACCATGCCGCATCGGTGCGAACCGATTCGAAAGCAGCCATGAAAGGCATTGACCCGCTTGATCACCGGTCATAACATCCGCTCGAACCCGGCTCCAGGCGAATCGATTCGACAGGCCGGCCGCTGAGGCCAGTGCAATGCCGTTCCCGTCCCGAGAGGCATCGCGTCATGTCTTCCGTACGCTCGTTAGGCCGCCGCAGGCCGGCGGTCGCGGTCCGAGCCGCCGCCGTCGTCGTCGGACTCGCCGCGGCATCGGTCCTGATCTCCCCGGCGGGCTCCGCCTCGGCGGCCACCTCGACGATCTACGCCTCGCCCTCGGGTGACGGGAGCGCCTGTACCGCCGCGCAGCCGTGCTCACTGGCGGGCGCGCAGGCGGCGGTGCGGTCGATGAACGGCGGGATGTCCGGTGACGTCGTCGTGCAACTCGCCGACGGCGTCTACCGGCAGACCACGCCGTTGCGGTTCGCGGCCGCCGACTCCGGGACGAACGGCCACACCGTCCGCTGGCAGGCCGCGCCGTCGGCGCACCCGGTGATCAGCGGCGCGAAGGCGGTGACCGGGTGGAGCCTGGCCGACTCCTCGAAGAACATCTGGAAGGCGAACGTCGGGACCGGGATCGACACCCGGCAGCTGTACGTCGACGGCGCTCCGGCCACGCGGGCGCGCACCGGCGTCAACCGGGCGGACTTCGCCTTCACCGCCACCGGCATGCGGTTCTCCAACGGCGCCTTGAGTTACCTCAACAACCTCGCGAACCAGGATCGCGTCGAGGTCGAGAGCGTGGACTCGTTCACCGACCGGTACTCCCCCGTGCAGAGCATCGGCGGGAACGTCCTGGCGATGCGGCAGCCGGCGTGGAACAACAACGCCTTCGGCTACGACACGCTGAACAGCCCGTTCCGGGCGGGTCCGCTGTACCTGGAGAACGCCTACGAGTTCCTCGACTCACCCGGCGAGTGGTACCTCAATACCGCGACCGGCACCCTGTACTACATCCCGCGCTCCGGGCAGAGCATGAGCAGCGCCGACGTGGAGCTTCCGCTGATCCAGTCCCTGCTGGACGTCGGCGGCACCTACGACTCGCCCGCGCACGATCTCGCCTTCTCCGGCATCACCTTCAGCGGGACGAGCTGGCTGGGCCCGAGCAGCGGCCAGGGCTACGCCGACCAGCAGACCGGCGCGTACGTCGCCGGGAACTGGTCCTGGCCCGCGTACGGCTCCTGCACCTCCGGCTGCACGCAGTTCGAGGCGACCCGGCCGCACTGGAACCAGATGCCCGCCGCGGTCCAGATCTCGGCGGCGCGTGGCATCACCTTCAGCGGCGACCGGTTCGTCGACCTGGGCCAGACCGCGGTGGGCATCGGGAACGACGCCGACGCCCACGCCAGTGGTGTCGGTCTCGGCGCGAGCTCGATCACCGTGAGCGGATCGGTCTTCACCGGCGACGCCGCCGGCGCCATCGTCGCGGGTGGCGTGCAGGCCGACGCGCACCACCCCGGCGACCCCCGGATGGTGAACAGGAACATCACGATCAGTGACAACCTCGTGCACGACATCGGCCTGGACTACCGCGGGATCACGTCGTTCCTGCCCACGTACGTCACGAACGCCGTGATCACTCACAACGAGGTCTACGCCATGCCGTACTCCGGCATCTCCGTCGGCTATGGCTGGGGCGCGAACGACGCCGGCGGCAGCAACGACTACGCCAACCGGGGCCTGTACGACTACCAGCCGCGTTACGGCACGGCCACGACCGCGTCCGGCAACCAGGTCACCGGCAACTACGTGCACGACATCATGCAGCAGATGAACGACGGCGGATGCGTGTACACGCTCTCGGCGAACCCCGGCGCGGTCATCAGCGGCAACCACTGCCTGCGTACGGCCGGCGGCCACGGCCTGTACTTCGACGAGGGCTCACGCGGCTTCACCGCCACCGGGAACGTGTTCTCCTCGATCGGCGGCAACTGGTCCATCGCCAACTACAACGGCGGTAACAACACCGGCGCGCTGACCCTCACCGGCAACTGGTACAGCGGCGGCGGCACGGACATCTTCAACGGCGACCACGGCAACACGGTGTCCGGCAACACCCAGGTGAGCAACGGCGCCTGGCCGTCGGGCGCGCAGTCGGTGATCTCGGTGGCGGGGATCCGGCCCGGCAACGGCGGCGACGGCGGTCCGCCCGCCACGGGCGTGCTGCGCGGGGTCGGATCCGGTCGGTGCCTGGACGTGCCGAACGGAAGCCGGAGCGACGGCACCTTCCTGCAGATCTTCGACTGCGACGGCGGCGCGGCCCAGCAGTGGACCCTGAACGCGAGCAGCGAACTGACCGTGTACGGCTCCAAGTGCCTCGACGTACCGGGCAACGCCACCGGCCCGGGCACCCGGGTGGAGATCTGGACCTGCAACGGCGGGACGAACCAGCAGTGGCGGCTGAACTCCGACGGCACCGTCGTGGGAGTCGGCTCGGGACTGTGCCTGGACGTCACCGGCCAGGGCACCGCCAACGGCACCGCCGTGGAGATCTGGACCTGCAACGGCGGCGGTAACCAGAAGTGGGCGCGCAGCTGATCGGCCGAGTCCCCATCCCCGACCTCCGAAAGGGACGAACCCCATGTCAGGAATCAGCCGGTTGCTCCGGCGGCTAAGGATCTCGGTGATCGTGGCCGTCGGCGTCGTCCTGGCCATGAGCGGCGTCGTGGGCACCACGGCGACGCCGGCCCGGGCGGCCACCTCGATCACCATCAACGGCGCGTCGGGCGGCCGGACGTTCGACGGCGTCGGCGCGGTCAGCGGCGGTGGCGGCAACAGCCGGCTGCTGATCGACTATCCCGAGCCGCAGCGCGGCCAGATCCTCGACTACCTGTTCAAGCCGGGCTACGGCGCCTCCCTGCAGATCCTCAAGGCCGAGATCGGCGGTGACACCAACTCCACCAGCGGCGCCGAGCCCAGCCACGCCCACTCCCGCGGCGACCTGAACTGCGACCGCGGCTACGAGTGGTGGATCATGGAGCAGGCCAAGGCGCGCAACCCGAACATCAAGCTGGTCGGGCTGGCCTGGGGCGCCCCGGGGTGGATCGGCAACGGCACGTTCCTGTCCACCGACATGATCAACTATCTGGTGTCGTGGCTGGGCTGCGCCAAGCAGCACAACCTGTCGATCGACTACCTCACGGCCGCGCAGAACGAGAAGCTGTGGGACGTCAACTGGACGATCAACCTCCGCAACGCGCTGAACTCGGCCGGTTACGGCAGCATCAAGATCATCGTCGGTGACCAGTACCCGGGTGCCTGGGTCGGAGCCGACCAGGTCGCGAGCAACGCCACCTTCCGCAACGACGTCGACGTGCTGAGCGGGCACTACCCGTGCGGGTACCTGAGCGCGCAGACCTCCTGCTCGGTGCCGTCCAACTTCATCAACTCCGGCAAGGTGCTGTGGTCGAGCGAGAACGGGTCGCAGGACTACAACGGCGGCGCCGCGCCGCTGGCGCGGGGCGTCAACCGGGCCTACATCGACGGGAAGATGACCGCCTACCTCAACTGGGACCTCATCGCCTCCGTCACGCCGAACATCCCGTGGCCGACCGTGGGCCTGATCCTGGCGAACCAGCCCTGGTCGGGTTACTACGCGGTCGGCAAGGACACCTGGGCGCTGGCGCACACCACCCAGTTCACCGCCCCGGGGTGGAGGTACCTGGACGCCTCCAGCGGCTACCTCGGCGGCAACCGGAACAACGGCAGCTACGTGTCGCTGAAGTCGACGAACAACACCGACTACAGCACCATCATCGAGACGATGGACGCCACCGGCGCCCAGACCCTGAACTTCAGCGTCACCGGCGGCCTGTCCACCGGCACGGTGCACGTCTGGGCCACCAACGTGAACTCCGGCAATCCGGCGGACCAGTTCGTGCACTCCACCGACATCACCCCGTCCGGCGGGAACTTCTCCCTGACCGTCCAGCCCGGTTACCTCTACACCGTCACGACCACGACCGGTCAGGGCAAGGGCACCGCCACCAGCCCGTCCCAGGGCGCGCTGAACCTGCCGTACGGCGACGACTTCGACTCTTACGCCGCCGGGCACGAGGCGAAGTACCTCATGGACATGCAGGGGGCGTTCGAGACGAGCGCCTGCGGCGGCGGCCGTTCGGGCATGTGCGTCCGCCAGGCGAGCACGCAGGCCGCGATCGGGTGGAAGCCGATCTCCGACCCGTACGCGCTGCTGGGCAACACCAACTGGAACAACTACACCGTCTCCTCCGACGTGCTGCTGGAGAAGTCCGGGTACGCCGAGGTCATCGGCCGCGCCGGTGCGCAGAGCACCGGCGACCCGAACGGGCTGAACGCGTACTACTTCCGGGTCAGCGACACCGGCGCCTGGTCGATCCTGCGTTCCAACACGAGCGCCCAGTGGACGACGCTGCGCAGCGGCACGACCTCCGGGCTCGGCACGAACCGGTGGCACACCCTCGCCCTCGACTTCTCCGGCGGCACGATCACCGCCGCCGTCGACGGCACCACCGTCGGCTCGGTGAGCGACTCGGCCTACGGAGCCGGCCAGGCCGGTCTGGGGACAGGCCAGGGTGAGACCGCCCAGTTCGACAACCTGAAGATCACTCCGGGCTCCGGCGGCGGCACCGGCGGAACGACGTCCGCGCTGACCAATGCCGCGTCCGGCCGGTGCCTCGACGTGCCGAACGTCTCCCAGACCAACGGCACGCAGGTGGAGCTGTGGGACTGCAACGGCGGGACGAACCAGCAGTGGACGCTCACCTCGTCGAAGCAACTGCAGGTGTACGGCTCGAAGTGCCTGGACGCCAACGGGCAGGGCACCACCCCCGGCACCAAGGTGATCATCTGGGACTGCAACAGCGGCGCCAACCAGCAGTGGAACGTGAACTCCAGTGGCACGATCACCGGCGTGCAGTCCGGCCTGTGCCTGAGCCCGAACGGCTCCGGAACCGCCAACGGCACTCTGCTGATCCTGGACACCTGCAACGGCGGAAACGGCCAGAGGTGGACCCGGAACTGACGACCGGGGCGACGCGGGGACACGCCGGAGAACGAAAAGGGCGGCGGATTTCGCGCTGAGGGCCGCGTGGCCGGGGATCGGGGGGATGACCCCGGCCACGCGGCGGTCCGTGAGGCGCTTTCTCAGCGCGGGTCGGTGACCTTCATGATCTGCCACAGCTCTTCTTGCAGCCGGTCCCGACAGACACGGTACTGCGCCCAGTCGCCACCGAATGCCTTCATCACGACAATTTCCTCATCCTCGACGGTCCTGCGTACCGGCCGCGATTCGTGCACGGCGTCGTACATCTCCCGCCAGAGACGGTCCCGCCAGGCGCGATAAAGCTCCCGGTCGCCACCGAACCTTGTCTCGACCAGCGGTTTCTCGTCACGGATCGCCCAGCCCGCGAGGTCGGGCCGGTGATGACGCGCCGTGGGCCGTACGGCCGGGCCGGTGGGCTTGCCCGGAGGCCACACCTTCATCACGTCTCTTCTCATCGTCACCACGGAAGAAAGGACGCACCGCCCCGCCGGCCGGATGACACGAATGTTCCCGCACCGCCGTCTCTCTGGGAATCTGGAGGCATGCAGCCACATCGCCGACTCCGCGAAGACCTGCTCGACGCCGCCGCCGGCCTGATCATCGAACGCGGGTTCCGGCGCGTGCGGATGCAGGACGTCGCGGACGCGGTGGGGGTCAGCCGGCAGACGGTCTACAACGAGTTCGGCGACAAGTGGGGGCTGGCGCAGGCGCTGAACCTCCGGGAGAACGAGCGCTACCTCGACGGCGTGGACGCGGCGTTGTCCGACCACGCCGACCTGTACTCCGCGGTGGCGGCCGCCGTGTCGTACACGCTGCGGACCGCCGCGGACGACCCGCTCAAGAAGGCCACGCTGACCGGGGAGGGCAGCGAGGATCTGCTGCCCCTGATGACCACGCACGCCGAGCCGGTGCTGTTCGCGGCGCGTGAGCGCATCGTCGACCATGCCGTACGCCAGTGGCCGGAGCTCGACGCGGCCGAGGTGGCCGAGATCGCCGACGCGGTCATCCGCCTGACGATGAGCCACGTGATGCTGCCCACGGACCCGGCGGAGGTGGTCGCCGGGCGGCTGGCGCGGCTGGTCGCGCGCTATCTGCGCGTGCCCGACGCGGCCTCGGACGCCGCCGGCCCGCCGGCCGCCTCCTCTCCGGCCGCCGCTTCCCCTGCGGACTACTCCCCGCCGCTCTCCTCGTCGTAGGTCAGAAGCTGGGCGGGCGCTTCTCCCGCAGGGCCTGGACGCCCTCGCGCAGGTCCGGGCCCGCGAAGCCGTAGAACTCCAGGGCCAGTGACGCGTCGAAGGCGGGACCGGCCGTCCGCAGCCAGTTGTTGAGGGCGTACTTCGTGAACGCGATGGCCTGGGCGGCGCCGTCGGCCAGCCGCCCGGCGATCTCGAGGGCCTTGTCGTGCACGGCGTCGTCGTCGACGCAGACGCTGACCAGGCCGATGCGCTCGGCCTCCGCGCCGCTGAGCGGCTCGCAGAGCAGGAGGTGATACTTCGCCTTGGCCATGCCGCACAGCAGCGGCCAGACCACGGCGGCGTGGTCGCCGGCGGCGACGCCGAGCCGCGTGTGGCCGTCGATGATCCTGGCGGTCCGGCCCGCGACCGAGATGTCCGCGAGCAGTGCCACCGCCAGGCCCGCGCCGACGGCCGGCCCCTGGATGGCGCTGACAACCGGCTTGCCGCAGTTGATGATGTTGTAGACGATGTCACGCGCCTCGCGCAGGACGCGGGAGCGGACGTCGTAGTCCGCCATCATCTCCTCGATCATCGCGAGGTCGCCGCCGGCGGAGAACGCGGTGCCCTCACCGCGGACGAGGACGGCGCGCACCTCGTCGTCGGCGTCGGCGTCCCGCCAGATCTGCGCGAGCTCCCGGTGGCCGGTCGCGTCCACCGCGTTGAGCCGCTCGGGGGCACTGATCGTCACGCGGAGGACGCCCTCGCGCGCCCAGTCGATCCGCAGCCGCTCGTACGCTCCGTAGTCCATCGCTCCGACCTCCGCTCCGGGTGGCCCGAGCCTATCCAGAAGATCTCCGGCCGCGGCCGGGACCCGCTCAGATACGGGCGCCGGAGGCCGCGCGGACCAGCGCCTCGAACAGGCGCGGGTCCTCGCCCTCTTCGGGATGCCACTGCACGCCGACGCCGAACCGGTGCCCCTGCAACTCCACCGCCTCGACGACCTGGTCCTCGGCCCAGCCGACCGCGACCAGGCCCTTGCCCAGGCGCTTGACGGCCTGGTGGTGGCGGGTCGGCACCTCCACCTGCTCGCCGAGGATCCGGCCGAGGGCGCTGGAGGCGCTGAGCTGCACCCGGTGCCGGCCGGTCCAGCCGGAGGCGGGGGCGTGGGCGTCCCCGCCGACGACGTCGGGGAGGTGCTGGATCAGGCTGCCCTCCCGGAGGAGGTTGAGGGCCTGCATGCCGCGCCCGATGGCCAGGAAGGGCAGGTCCGCGTCGATCGCCGCGCGCAGCAGCGCCAGTTCGAAGCCGTCCCGCTGCGGCTGCGGCGGGCCGGTCCGTTCGTGCGGCGGCTCGCCGTACAGGCTCGGGTCGAGGTCGGCGCCGCCCGCCACGACCAGACCGTCGATGCGCTCGACGTGCACGGCCACGGCGGCGCGCATCGACGGGGGGATGAGCACGGGCACGGCACGGACGCGCTCGATCGCGCGAAGGTAGGAGACGGGGAGCAGGGCCGCCTCTCGCACCCAGTCGCTCCAGCGGGCGGGCTCCAGGTCGGTGGTGATGCCGATGAGGGCGGGCCCCGCGCCGTACGTCGACCCTGCCATCCAGAGCCTCCTCCCGAAGTCCTGCGGCCGTGTCCCATGGTCCGGGCCATCATGGCGCATGCCGGACCCGGCGACGCCGCGCGCGGGGTGTCGCGCGCGCCGGGGCTCTTCGACCCCTGGCGCTCTCGCCCCGTACGCCCCGATGCACCCGGAGTCGCGGGAACATCTTCGCGTACGCGAGGGCGATCCGCAGTAGAGGTTCTTTCAAACCTGTAGATATTTCTTCTACCGTTTCCCGTAAGCGACCAGGCGCACACCAGGACCATTTTGATACCGATCAGTATCCGAGACTCAACGACATTCACTCTCCGATCCCGCGAAATTCGCAGTCGACTACTCTTCGTACATCTCAGAATTCGATCCCTCCAACCGGTTGATGGTGTCCCTGGTGAGATGCGAAACTCGCGGTACGGGGCAGCACGGAACGAGCGACGGGAATGAACAGTGGAAACGGTCGAATCACTGAAACCTGGGGTGATCAAGGAAATCTACGCACTCATCGAGCCACACGCCGAAAAGAGCATCGCCTATTTCTATGGGCGCCTCTTCGCGGAGAACCCTCGGCTGCGCACCTTCTTCCCCTCCAGCATGGCCGCACAGCGCCGCCGGATGTCCGACGCGCTTTCGCAAATCACCGCAAGTTCGGACAACCCAGAGACCTTCACGCGTCTCCTCTCCCGGCTCGGCCGGGAGCACCGCAAGTTCGGGATCGCTCCGGCCCACTACGACGCGATGGGCCGGGCGACCCTGGCCACCCTCCGCGCGTACGCCGGCGAGTCCTGGACGGCGGAGATGGAGGCGGCCTGGACGACGATGTTCGACACCGCCGCCGCGATCATGATCCAGGCCGCCGAAGATGACGCCGCACAGGCGCCGCCCTGGTGGGTCGGCGAGGTCGTCGAGCACGACCGCCGCACTCCGGACATCGCGGTGCTGACCGTACGGCCGAACGAGCCACTGCCCTACCGCGCCGGGCAGTACGTCTCCGTGCAGACCGCCCGCTGGCCCCGGGTGTGGCGCACGTACTCGATCGCCAACGCCCCCGCGGAGGACGGGCTGCTGCGCTTCCACGTACGGGCGCTGCCCGCCGGCTGGGTCAGCGGCGCGCTCGTCCGCCACACCCGCGCCGGCGACGCCCTCCTGCTGGGGCGCGCCTCCGGCGGCATGGTCCTCGACGCCGAGTCCGGCCGTGACGTCCTGTGCGTGGCGGGCGGCACCGGGCTGGGCCCCCTCAAAGCACTGGCGGAGGAGGCCCTGCGGACCCGGGAGGACCGCGACGTCCACCTGCTGTTCGGGGCTCGCACCCCCGCTGACCTGTACGACCTGCGGGCGCTCCGCGCGCTCGCGGAGGCCCGGCCACGGTTCCACGTCGTTCCGGTCGTCTCGGAGGGGCCCGCCTTCGGCGGCGTGCGGGGGCCGGTGTCCGACGTCCTGGACCGGTTCCAAGACTGGACCGGCCATGACGTGTACGTCGCGGGGCCGCCCGGGATGGTCTCCCGGACGGTCATGAACCTGCAGGAGCTCGGCGTCCCCACCGAGCGGATCCACTACGACCCCGCCGACCGCTGACGCCACGGCGGCCGGGCGCGGCGGGCAGGCGGGCGGCGCGGCAGGCGGGTGCGGCGGCGGGCGAGGCCGGTGCGGTGAGTGGGCGCGGCGGAAGGGCGGCCGGGCGCGGCGGAGAGGCCGGTGGGCGCGGCCCCTACTCCCCCGTCTCCGCACGCCGGCGGAGCACGGCGGCCGTCTCGTCGTCGGCGGGGAAGAACGCCTCGACGGCGAGCTCGGCCAGGGTGACGTCCGCGGCCGCGCCGAACGTCGTCACCGTGCTGAAGAAGCTGAGCACCTCGCCGCCGTACCGCAGGATCGTGGGCAGCGCGATGTCGTGGGCCGCCTGGTGGGCCGCCTCCTCGTCGACGTCCGGGCCGTACGCCCTGGTCTCCTCGTGCAGCGCGGCCAGCTCGGGGTCTCCGGTGAGCGCGACCTGACGCGCCATCCGGGCGACCAGGTGCGCCCGCACCTCCGGCAGGTTCACCACGCGGGACGCCAGGCCGTCGGGGTGCAGGGCGAGCCGGTGGACGTTGACCGGCGGGCGGACCAGTTCGTCGGGCACGCCCTCCAGGAACAGCATGGCGGCGTTGTTGGCCATCACCAGGTTCCAGAACCGGTCGACCACGAGGGCGGGGTATGGCTCATGGCCGTCCAGGACCCGGTTCAGGGCCTGCCGGGCCGGGCCCATCTCCGGGGCGTCGATCGACCGCTGCGAGTACACCGGCGCGTATCCGGCCGCGATCAGCAGGTCGTTGCGCTCGCGCAGGGGCACGTCGAGCCGCTCGGCCAGCCGCAGGAGCATCCCGCGGCTCGGCTGGGAACGTCCCGTCTCGACGAAGCTGAGGTGACGGGTGGAGACATCGGCGTCGAGGGCCAGTTCGAGCTGGCTGAGCCGTCGGCGGCGGCGCCAGTCGCGCAGCAGGTCGCCGACGGGACGGGTGGGTGTTGTGGTGACCATGGTCAGCAGACGCTATCGGCCGTGCGCGCACGCGGCCATTACCTGTGAGGTAGCCGGCACGATGACGCGCCCGCCATCGCCGCGCGGCACGGCCGGACGGCGCCTCGTGGAAGAATCGGGCCGGAGGGAAGAGGAGGTCGAGGCATGCCGAATGTCAGCGCGCCCTCGGCCGGCCACCTCCTGCAGTTCATCCGGTCCGGCGCGGCGCGCACCCGCCGCGACCTCATGGAGCTGACCGGATTGTCCCGGTCCACGGTCGCGCAGCGCGTCGACCAGCTGGTCAACGCCGGCTATGTGCGCGAGGGCGGCCCCGACGCCTCGACCGGAGGCCGCCGCCCCAGTCTCCTGGAGATCGACGAGGGGTCGGCCGTGGTGCTCGCGGCCGACCTCGGGGCGACGCATGGCCGGGTCGCGGTCACGGACCTCGCCGGCCGCGCGCTGGGCGAGACGACCGGGCGGACGCTCAGCGCCGAGGGCCCGGAGAAGGCCATCGCCTGGGTGACGTCCCGGTTCAGGGAGCTCCTCGCCGGCTGCGGCCGTTCGGTCGCCGAGGTCTGCGGGGTCGGCGTCGGCCTGCCGACCCCGGTGGACGTTCACACCGGCCGTACGGTCCAGACGCCGATCGCCCCCGGATGGGAGCGGTACGACATCCCGGCCGCGCTGGCCGCGGAGTTCCCCGGCCCGATCATGCTGGACAACGACGCGAACGTCATGGCGCTCGGCGAGTACACCGCCGCGGGCCCGGGCGCGCCCCCGGTCCTGCTCGTCAAGGTCGCGACCGGCATCGGCGCCGGGATCGTCGAGGACGGCCGGGTGCTGCGCGGTGTCGGCGGGGCGGCGGGCGAGATCGGCCACGTCCGGGTTCCCGGCCGGGAGGACGTGGCCTGCTCCTGCGGATCGCGCGGCTGCCTCGCGGCCGTGGCGAGCGGCGCGGCGCTCGCCCGCCGGCTCGCCGCCTGCGACCCGTCGGTCCGCGACGCCTCCGACGTCGCCCGTCTCGCGCTGGCCGGGCACCCGGAGGCGGTTCGCCTCACGAGGGAGGCCGGGCGCACGCTCGGCGAGGTCCTGGCCGTGGTCGTGAGCGTCGTGAATCCCGGCTCGCTCATCGTCGCCGGATCGCTCGCGGGAGCGGGTGAGCACCTGGTGGGCGAAATCCGCGAGGTCGTCTTCCGTGGCGTGCAGTACCGCTCGACGCGGGGACTGCACATCGGCGAGGGCCGCGTCGGCGGACGCGCCGGCGTGGTCGGGGCCGCCTCGATGGTCGTCGACCGGGTCTTCTCCTCCGAGGCGGTCGACGCCCGGATCGCCGCGGCCGAGTCGCTGCGCGCCGGGTGCTGAGCCGCGTTTCGGCGCGGTTACCGAAGTTACACAGCGGTTACACGCGGGCCACTTGTCATGCCCGGATGAGGGGCGCAGGATCAGGCTGTGCGACTATGTCCGCGATCGTGGACTAAGTCGCCTTCATCGCGGACTAAGTTTTGGGTGTGGGGAAGACGAAATGGCCGACAGTGACAGACCGGGCCCCGACCACCGCCGGCTCTGGGTGGTCCGCAGACTGAGCCGCGCGGAGATCGCCGCGCAGGCCGCCGAGGTGCTGCGGGCGAACGACCGCGGCTCGCTCACGGTGGCCGCGCCCCGGCTCTACCCGCACATGTGGAGCTGGGACGCGGCGTTCATCGCGGTCGGGCTGGCGCGGATCTCACCGAGCCGGGCGCTGACGGAGCTCGAGACGCTGCTCGCCGCCCAGTGGGGCAACGGCATGGTCCCGCACATCGTCTTCTCCGCGAACGCCCCGCTGTACGAGCCCGGCCCGGACCGCTGGGCGTCGCAGGAGACCTCCCCGCACGCCCCCGGCCACGCGGCGACCAGCGGCCTGATCCAGCCGCCGGTGCACGCCTCCGCCCTGCTCCGGATCCTCGAGGCGGCGCGCGGCGCCGGCGCCGCCGAACGACGCGACGTCCTCGCAAGGATCCGCGCCCTGTGGCCGCGGATGCTCGCCTGGCACCGCTACCTGGCGGAGCGACGCGACGCCGACGGCCGCGGCCTGCTGATGATCTACCACGGCTGGGAGAGCGGGATGGACAACTCCCCCCGTTGGGACCAGCCGTACGCCGACGTCGTCCCCGACCCGGACTTCCGGCCGTTCCGCCGGTCCGACCTGGCGGCCCTCGGCGAGCAGGCGCAGCGCCCGACCGACGCGGACTACGTCAAGTACCAGTGGCTGATCGAGGAGCTGCGGCAGGCGCGCTACGACGACGAGCTGGCCCGCAAGTCCCTCAGCTTCCGGGTCGCCGACGTCTTCGCCAGCGCGATCTTCGCGGCCGCGAACGAGGACCTCGCCCGCGTCGGCGAAGCGCTCGGCCTCGGCGCCGGCGACGAGCTGCTCGGCTACGCCGCGCGCTTCCGCCGCGGCGTCCTCGGCACGACAGACGAGGACGGGTTCGCCGCCGACGTGGACCTGCGCACGGACACGACACTGCGCACGAAGACCCTCGCCGGGTTCGCGCCGCTCCTGGCCGGCGGTCTGGATGCGGACCGCCGGCGCCGCCTCGTCGCGCTGCTGCACTCCCCGGCCTGGTGCGGCAACCCGGACCTCGCCTATCCCCTGCCGCCCAGCACCAGCCCACAGGCGTCCGAGTTCGACGTCGCGCGGTATTGGCGGGGCCCCCAGTGGCCGCCGATGAACCTGCTGCTCATCTGGGGCCTGGAGCGCTCCGGCGAACACGACGCCGCCGACCGGCTGCGCGAGGCCGCGCTGCACCAGCTCACCGACGGCGTGTTCGCCGAGTACTACCAGCCCTTCACCGCGCACCCGCTCGGCAGCAGACCCCAGTCCTGGACCGCCGCGGTCGCCCTCGACCTGGCCTGCCACGGGCTCGGGTGATCGGCCGATGAGACCGGCACCGCCGCCTGCGGGCGAGCGGTGGATCGCTCGCCCGCAGGCGGTGGGGTGGTGCCGGCCGTGTCAGACGCCGAACGCTGCGGCGTAGCGGATGGTGCCGGTCGGGATGGGACGGCCAGGATCGAAGGTCAGGGCCATCATGTTCTCATCCGGTACCTCGAAGGGCGGGCGGATGCCGTAACGGACGGCCGGGGTGAAACCGAACCTGGGATAGTACGAGGCGTGGCCGAGGACGAGGACGAGATCCTCGCCCGCCGTACGGGCCGCGTCGAGCGCCGCGCGGATCGCCGCCGAGCCCGCGCCCATGCGCTGACGTTCCGGAGGCACGGCGCACGGCCCGAGCGCGAGGGCCGGAACGTCGTCGACGTGGCAGCGGGTCAGGAGTGCGAAGCCGGCCGCCGTGCCGTCGGCGGTCGCGGCGATCCAGGAGCCCCAGGACAGCCACGCATCCGGGTCCTCGCGCAGCGCGTCGACGAGGTCGGCCTCCATCGCGGTGGGAAACGCCGCGAGATTGATCTCTCGGATCGCGGAACGGTCTTGGCGGCCGGTCTCGAGACGGGTGATCCAGGTGGTCATGTCGACGTGAGTTCTCTCATCGGTGTGCGGATGTATGCCGGGAGATGGGTGAGCGGTCATGACTGCCGGTTCCGGAACCGGTAGGTCGCGCGCAGGTGACGACTGATGGCCTTTCGCTGGTTGTCGCGCTCGGTGCGCAGGCGCGCATCCTCGCGAGAGGCGGCCCAGTCGGACTCACGGAGCAGCTTGCGGTAGCTGTCCAGGCGCCGCTGTGGCAAGTCGCCCGCGGTGATCGCTGCGCGCACCGCACAGCCGGGTTCACTCACGTGACCACAGTCGGAGAACCGGCAGTCGGCGGCAAGGTCCTCGATCTCGGCGAAGACCTGCTCGATACCGCTTCGGCTGTCGTGCAGGCCGACGGCGCGCAGGCCCGGGGTGTCGATGAGGACACCACCGCCCGGCAGTCGGATCAGTTCGCGGTGGACCGTGGTGTGGCGGCCCTTGCCATCGCGCGCCCGGACCTCACCGGTCGCCAGCAGATCGGCACCGAGCAGGGCGTTGCCCAGGGTGGACTTGCCTGCGCCGGACGGCCCCAGCAGCACGATCGTGCCCGTGAGGCTCGCCGTGAGAACGTCCATGCCCTCGCCGGTGACGGAGCTGACCGGCAGGGTGTCGACTCCGGGTGCGAGTGCGGCGACCTCGTCCCGCACCACGGTGATGGGCCGCTCCGGCCGGTCGGCGTTGGTCAGGACGATGACCGGGACGGCGCCGCTCTCCCAGGCCAGGGCGAGCATGCGCTCGATCCGGCCCGCAGGCGCGGAGGCGGCGAGCGACACGACGACCACGACCGTATCGACGTTCGCGGCGAGGACCTGGGCATGGGAGGTGCGGGACGCCGAGGACCGCACTATCGCGGTCCGCCGGGGCAGCAACGCCGCCAGTTCCGGTCGTGCGCCGAGCCGCACCGCTGCCCAGTCACCCGTGCAGGGGGACGCGGCCGGCGGCGCCCCGGCGGGCGCGGACCAGACGGCGCGCACCCAGCCGTTCGCCGTGACGACGGTGACGTGGCCACGGTCGACACGGGCGACGCGGCCAGGCGACAGGCCGGCGGAGCGATGAGCGGTGAAGGTGTTCTCATCCGCCTCACCCCACCCGTAGGCGCGCAGGACGTCTTCGGGCGAGGGCGAGACCGGATCAGGGAATGTTGAAGACAACGAAGGAGACCCTTGCGGTAAGGGACCCCGGCGGACACGAGAAGGAACCCGCTGAGGGATGAACGATCCCGCAGGCGGATCGACTCAGCTCAGGCCGGCCGAGATCCGGGAAATGAGGTTGGTTCGAACGCCGCGCACGACGGCGGTCACCTTCGCGGTCATCAACCTCACCTCCCTCTCATCCTCGATCCGCATCACCTATCGACGTCGTCGATATCGGGGCACCCTACCACCTCGGGCCATGCCACGCCTCCATGCCGGTGGATCCGTCCGGCTACCGGTCCTCACCCAGCCAGGCGGACAGGCGCTCCAGGAAGGTGGCGGCCACCGGAGGCCGCGGGTCCGACAGGATCACGACGTGGAACGCGTGCGGCATGCCCTCGTAGACGTCCAGCGTGACCTCGACGCCCGCCTCGGCCGCCGCCTCGGCGTAGCGCCGGGAGTCGTCCAGCAGGGCCTCGTCGCCGCCGACGACCAGGAGCATGCGCGGCAGACCCGCCAGGTCGCCGTGGATGGGCGACTGCGGCACCCGGTCGTTCGGCCACCCGCCGAGGTACTGGCCGACGATGTATTCGAGGGCCCCTCTGCCGATGCCGTCCCGGCCCGCCGGGGCGTCGATCGACGGGCTCGTCAACGTGAGGTCCGTGATCGGGGAGACCGGCACGACCGCGCCGGGGAGCGGCACGCCCTCCGCGCGCAGCGTGAGCAGGACTTCCAGGGCGATCGTCGCGCCCGCCGACTCGCCGAACAGGACCGTCCGCTCGGCCGGCACGCCCTCCGCCAGCAGCGCCCGGTACGCGGCGACCACCTCGTCGTGCGCGGCCGGGAAGGGATGCTCGGGAGCCAGCGAGTAGTCCACGTTGAACGCCGGGCGGCCGGACGCCTCCGACAGGCGGTAGGCCAGCGGGTGCTCGAACTCGGGGTTGCTCTGCGCGAACCCGCCGCCGTGCACGTACAGCACGACGCCCGCCTCCTGCGGCTTCCGGTCCGAGGCGTTCGCCCAGCGGCCCGGCACGGGCAGCTCGAACGGCTCGGCGATGTCGGCGCCCGGGGGCAGCAGCGAGCCCGCGCTGATACGGCTCATCGCGGTGAGAACGGTGTCGGAGGTGTCGGGTCCGGTGACGATCGATGTGATCAAAGGATCTCCTCCCCGGCCCGTATTCAACGCAAGATCCGCACCGAGCGTCAAGAGACGCCCGACGGCCGTTCTGCGGCCGTCCATTACCCTCCGGGTAATGGAGATCCCTGCGGCCGTCGGCAGACTGTCGGCATGATGTCTCCTGACGAGCTCCTGGCCGCCATGCCGTTCGCCAGGACCGCCGGCCTGGTGATCGAGTCGGCGTCCGCCGAGGAGGTGACCGGCCGGCTCTCCTGGGCGCCGGAGCGCTGCACGGCCGGCGGCGTCATGCACGGCGGCGCGCTCGTCACGCTCGCTGACAGCGTCGGCGCCGCCTGCGCGTTCCTGAACCTGCCGCCGGGAGCGACCACCACCACGGTCGAGACGAGCACGCGCTTCTTCCGCGGCGTGTGGGACGGCGAGGTACGCGCGGTGGCCCGCCCTCTGCACACGGGCCGGACCAGCGTCGTCGTCCAGACCGATTTGTACGACGCCGAGGGCCGCCGCGTCGCCCAGACCACCCAGACCCAGGCCGTGCTCCGCCTCTGAAAGCCCTAAGCTCGCCAGGCGCGACGCAGACGACGGGGAGGCGCTAGTGGATCTTGGTCTGTCGGGGAAGGCGGCATTCGTCACCGGTGGCTCGGCGGGGATCGGATACGGGATCGCGCGTTCGCTCATGGCCGAGGGCGCGTCGGTGGCCGTCTGCGCCCGGAATCCCGAACGCCTGGCGAAGGCGGCGGCGGACCTCGGCGCGTACGGCGCGGTCGCCGACGTCACCGACCCCGAGCAGCTGCGCCGGGCGATCGACGACGCCGCCGAGCGGCTGGGCGGCCTCGACCTGCTGGTGGCCAACGCCGGCGGCGCGCAGGGCGGGGACCTGCTCGACTCGACGCCCGAGGACTGGGCGGCGACCTACGCGCTGAACGTCCTGCACGCCGCGCACGCCGTCCGCTGTGCCGTGCCGCACTTCGAACGGCGCGGCGGCGGCTCCGTGGTGATCGTCTCCTCGATCACCGGATGGAAACCGGGCCCGAAGTCCTCTTACGCGTCCGCCAAGGCCGCCGAGATCCACCTCGCCGCGACGCTGGCCCAGGAACTGGCGGGCCGCAACGTCCGGGTCAACGCCCTCAGCCCGGGGTCGACCTACTTCGACGGCGGCGGCTGGGCGGAGTTCGGCGCGGCACACCCGGACCGGCTGGCGGCCTTCGCCCGGGAGGACTTCCCCGCCGGCCGGCTGGTCACGCTGGAGGAGGTGGCCGACGCCGCCTGCTTCCTGCTGTCCCCGCGGGCGAGCGGCATCAACGGCGCCAACGTCCCCGTCGACGGCGCCCAGGACCACCCCAGCGCCCGCCGCTTCTTCTGAGCTCCGCGGCTGCCCGCTCCTTTCTTTTCGGCCGCCCGGAACTGAGCGTGTTCCCGCAGGTCGACCCATCGATCCCCGTCGGGGCGTACCGTCCGAGACAGCGAATGTCTCGTCACGGAGGCAACGATGGGTCGGCACAGCGGCAAGGACAGCGACGACAAGGCCGGCGGCGACGGTAACAAGCCGCAGGGCGGTCGGCGTGGAACCGGCGGTGGTAACAGCGGGAACACGGGAGACGGGAACAACCCGGCGAAATGAGCGCGCCCGACGATCTCCCGCAGCGGATCGGCGAGTTGTGTGAAGACCTCGCAGCGGCCGGGTACCTGACTCGCACCGAGTGGCGGGAGGCGCTGCATGCGGTGCCGCGGCATCTGTTCGTCCCAGGGCGTGCGTGGGCGGAGCCGAACGGACCGGAGCCCGGATTCCTGATCGACCGGAACATCGACGAGGCCGCCTGGTGGGACGCGGTGTACGCCGACAACGCGATCATCACGCAGCGGGACGACGGCGCGACGGACGTCGCCGAGGACGGGGTGCCGACGAGTTCGTGTTCGGCACCGGCCACGGTCGTCGAGTTCCTCGAGGCGTTGCAGCCGGAGGACCGCAACCGGGTGCTGGAGATCGGTACCGGCACCGGCTGGACGGCTGCCCTGCTCGCGCACCGCGTGGGCGCCGGCAACGTCGTCTCGGTCGAAGTCGACCCGGACGTCTCGGGGCAGGCGGCGAAGAACCTCACTGGGACGGCCCTGACACCGCGGCTGATCGTCGGTGACGGCACGTTCGGGTTCGAGGAGGGGGCGCCATTCGACCGTGTCCACGTCGCCGTCGGGGTCGCGGAAGTCCCGTTCGCGTGGGTGGAGCAGACCCGTCCCGGTGGTGTGATCGTCGCCCCGTACATGCCGGGCTACGGCTTCGGATGGCTCGCCCGCCTGCACGTCCTCGGAGACGGTACGGCGGTCGGCCGGTTCCCTGGCATGGCGGGATACATGATGCTTCGCGGGCAGCGCCCGGTTCGCGGCCCGGCGGGCGAATTCGTGCACGGCGACTTCACCGAGTCCACGACCCGGCTGGATCCGCGGCGTGTCGCCGAGGACCACTCAGCCGATCTGGCGATCTCCGCCATGGTCCCGGGCATTCAGCGACGCATCTACTACGGCGAAGGCGAGGAAGCGGACGAGTGCACGGTCTGGATCCTCGAACGGGACATCCGCGAGGGTTCGTGGGCGTCAGTGGATTACGTCCCCGGTGACGCGGAGTTCGTGGTGCAGCAGCACGGAGAGCGGCGCCTGTGGGACGAGGTCGAAACCGCGTATCTGCGGTGGCTGTCGTGGGGCCGGCCAGGCCTGGACCGGTTCGGGCTCACGGTGTCGCCTGGCGGCCGGCGAGTGTGGCTTGACGCCCCGGAGCGAATCGTCGCCCTGTCGGCGAGATGACGAATCCGAGCGATCAGGTCATTCGGGGCTCCCGTGAGGCGCGTGCGGAGGCGATCGCGGTCACCTCGAGTCCGCGACGCCGGACGGGTCTTCGACGACCTGTCCTCGCCTGGCCGCATGACCGTCAGCCTGAGCCCGGTCACGCGGATCGATGAAGCGAGGTGATCTATCGCCGGTGGACCGCGCGACGTAATGGGCGTCGGCGGGTGACGCTGATGACAGGTATAACTGAATGAGCACCTGTCCCAGGAGGAGCCGTGACGCAGACGACGATCACCCGGACCGGCGCCCATCGGCCCCGGCCGATCAGCTTCCTCACGCTGCACGAGTCGGCGGGCTGGCGGCTGAAGTTCTACGGCATCGCCGCGGACGGCGGGCGCCCGCGGCCGGAGCTCGTCAGGACCGCCGAGCTGCTGGTCCCCACCGCGTTGCCGTACCCCGCGGCGCACAGCGGCGGCGAGGAGCCGCACGACGTGGACCGGTACGGCGTCGGTTTCGTCATCGTCCACGACGCCCCGGACTACGCCTACGCCCTCTACGACTGGTGGGCCGGGGAGAACGAGATCCACCAGCGGATATTCTCGGCCCTGCCGAACCGGCTCGGCGCGATGCGGCCGCATCCGACGCCGGCCATCGGCTGCGTGTGGGAGCTGGCCGTCACCGACTTCGAGCGGCGCGCCTGGCTGCGGCACGTCCTTGCCAACGACGAGGGCGCCGACATCGACGCCTACCTGGCCGAGCGGTTCGAGGGAGAGGTTTGACCAAGGTCTGGGGCGCGTGCCCGCTGGACTGCCCGGACGGATGCTCCTGGGTGGTGGACGTCGAGGACGGCGCGGCCGTGCGCATGCGCGGCAACCCCGCCCACCCGGTGACGCGCGGCGCGCTGTGCGTCAAGGTGAACCGCTACCTGGAGCAGACCCGGGCCGCCGACCGGATCCTGCATCCGATGCGCCGCGTGGGCCGCAAGGGCGAGGGCCGGTTCGAGCGGATCAGCTGGGACGAGGCCCTCGACGAG
Organism: Actinoallomurus spadix; assembly: GCF_024055725.1. Lineage (GTDB taxonomy): Bacteria > Actinomycetota > Actinomycetes > Streptosporangiales > Streptosporangiaceae > Actinoallomurus > Actinoallomurus spadix. The sequence goes on from NZ_JAMXMX010000022.1 coordinate 27,156, forward strand.
ATCGCCTCGCGGCTCGGCGAGATCCGGGAGACGTACGGCGGGCAGGCGATCTGGCCGTTCCACGGCACCGGGTCCCTCGGCTACATCCAGGGCCTGGAGGGCTTCGCGGGCCGCCGGTTCTTCAACGTGCTCGGCGCGTCGGTGCACGAGCCGACGATCTGCTCGATCGCCGGCAGCACCGGCCTGAAGTACACGCTGGGCACGGCCGGGGGCATGGACCCGGAGGACTTCGCCCGCTCGAAGCTGATCCTGCTGTGGGGCACCAACCCGCTGACGAGCGGCCACCACGTGTGGAAGTTCATCCAGGACGCCCGGCGCGACGGCGCGTACGTCGTCGCGATCGACCCGGTGCTCACGCGCTCGGCCGCGCAGGCCGACGAGCACCTGGCCCCGCTGCCCGGCACGGACGCGGCGCTGGCCCTCGGGCTGATGCACGTGATCGTACGACTCGGCGCGCACGACCAGGATTTCATCGACCGGCACACGCTGGGGTGGGAGGAGTTCCGGGCGCGGATCGAGGAGTTCCCGCCCGGCCGCGTCGCGGAGATCACCGGCCTGCCGGAGGAGCGGATCGTCGCGCTCGGCGAGCGCATCGCCCGGACCCGGCCGACCGCGATCCGCGCCACGCAGGGCATGCAGCGGCACGCGGGCGGCGGCATGGCGCTGCGCACGCTCGCCTGCCTGCCGGGCGTGACGGGCGACTGGGCGCTGCCCGGCGGCGGCCTGTGCTACTCGACCAGCGGGCATTTCAAGCTGAACCTGCCGAAGCTGGTGCGCATCGACCTGCTGCCGCACCCGGTGCGCAGCCTGTCGATGACGCGGCTCGGCGAGGGGCTGCTCGACGTGGACGACCCGCCGGTCAAGGCGCTGTTCGTCATCGCCGCGAACCCGGTCGGCAGTAACCCGCACCAGACCAAGGTGCGCCGGGGCCTGGCGCGCGAGGACCTGTTCACCGTGGTGCTGGAGCACTTCCCGACGGACACGACGGACTACGCCGATCTCGTGCTGCCCGCGACGATGCAGACCGAGCACCTGGACGTCATCGCCGGGTACGGCCACCTGTACCTCGTGTGGAACGAACCGGCGGTCGAACCGCCCGGGGAGTGCCTGTCGACCTCGGAGACGTTCCGCCGCCTGGCGCGGCGGATGGGCATGACCGAGCCGAGCCTGTACGACTCCGACGAGGAGCTGGCGCGGCAGCTCCTCGACTCCCCGCACCCGTCGCTCGCCGGGATCACGGTCGAGACGCTGCGCAAGGAGGGGTTCGCCCGGCTGAACGTCGCGCGCCCGTACCTCCCCTTCGCCGACGGCTTCCCCACCACGTCGGGGAGGCTGGAGTTCTACTCCGTACGGGCGACGCGGGTCGGGCACGACCCGCTGCCCGGCTATACCCCGCCCGCCGATCCCGGCGACGGGCTGGTCCTCATCTCGGCGGCGCAGCACAACTTCCTCAACACGACGTTCGGCAACAATCCGGAGCTGCGCCGGCGCGCGGGCGCGCCGACGGTCACCGTGCATCCGGACGACGCCGCCGCGCGCGGCATCACCGACGGGGCGCCGATCCGGGTGTCGAACACGCGCGGCGCGTTCGAGGCGGTCGCGCGGGTGTCCGATCGCGTACGGCCCGGGGTGGCGGCGACGTCGAAGGGACACTGGGCGAAGTTCAACGGCGGCGCGACGGTCAACGCCACCGTGGACGAGCGGGACTCCGACATGGGCGGCGGCGCCGTCTTCCACGACAACCGCGTCGAGATCGAGCCGCGTTAGAGGGAGTACAGGCGGCGGGCGTTGCCGGCGCCGATCATGTGCGCGACGCGGGCGACGTCGGCCGCCGACCACTCCCCCGCGCGCTCGGTGAGGACGGCGCCCAGGCCGCGCCGGAAGAAGTGGGCGCCGAGGTGGCACAGCTCCGCGAGGCCGTAGCAGTCGGTGCTGAAGAGGATCTTGTTGAACGGCGCGATCTCCAGGAACTCGGCGATGACCCGTGCCGACGACGCCGCGGTGTAGGTGACCGTGAGCCCGAGGTCGGCGTGCACGTGCGGGAACACCGCGGCCAGGTAGGCGGCCTCCCGGATGTACGGGTAGCAGTGCAGGAGGACGACGGGCGCGGGCACGATCCGGATGAAGTCGGTGAGCAGCGCGGGGTTGACCCGGTGCAGGATCAGGTCGGTGTCACCGATGCCGGTGTGGACCTGCAGCGGCAGTTCGCGGTCACCGGCGATGTCGGCGCCGGTCCACAGCGCGTGGCGCAGCAGCACCGGGTCGGTGAGCCGTCTCGGCCCGGCGAGCCAGCGCGCGGCGGCCTCCGTGACCTCCCGTGGGGTGGGCGGGCGCGGGTCGAAGTCGAAGCCGTACCGGTAGGCGATGGCCGTCTTCAGTCCGACGGCCCGGTCCGCGCGGCGCGCGAGTTCCTCGGCGAGTTCGGCGGCGTACGCCGTCGCCGGAGGGCAGCGGCCGGCCACGTCCTCGGCGACCTTCTCGATCCGTACGATCTCGTGGCCCCGCGCGTCGCCGAGGCTCCCCATCTCCGCGGGCGTCAGCATGGTCGCGTCGGCCGGGCCGGTGTCGACGCAGAAGTCGGCGATGCCGGCGGCGCGGAGCAGCCGGCGGTTCACCTCCTCGGCCCCGAGCTCCCGCCGCCGGGCGAGGTAGGTCTCGGGCTCGGCGTGCGGTTCGAGGTCGAGGACGGGCGCGCACCAGCGGCGGACCGCCAGGCCGACGGGGCTGTCGAAGTGCGTGGTGCCGGCCGGTGACGGGCCGCCCTCGGTGATGAGGCTCTCGAAGGCGGCCCGGTCGAGGTCGTCGCGGCGCACGCCGTGGCAGTGCTGGTCGACGAGCGGCGCCGCCAGTGCCTCGTCCAGCGCGTCGCCTGCCGTCACGCCTGATCAATGCCCGTACGGGCGGCCCCTCATGCCACGGGCGCGCGCCGAGCCTCGCGGCACAGGCGCAGCAGGTTGGCGATGATCCGGTGCCCGGTCTCCCCGGTGGCGGTGAGGATGGACTCCGGGTGGAACTGGACCGCCCAGCGCCGGCGCGCCGGGTCCTCGATGGCCATGACGACGTCGCCGAGCATCGCGGTGGCCGCGAAGCCGCCGCGGACCTGGCCCGCCTTGGCGTGCAGCGAATGGTAGCGGGCGGCGGTGAACTCGCCCGGCAGCCCGGCGAACAGGTCGCCGCCGCCGACGGCCACCCGGCCCGGCTTGCCGTGGGCCGGCTCGGGCAGCAGGGCGAGTTCCCCGCCCTCGTGCTCGACCATGGCCTGCAGGCCGAGGCAGACGCCGAACACCGGGATCTCCCGGGCGTAGACGGCGTCGAGCAGGCCCGCGGTGTCGAAGTCCGCCGGCCGCCCGGGACCGGGCGACAGCACGACGAGGTCGGGCCGGATCTCGTCCAGCATCTTGTCGGGGAACCCGAACCGCAGCGTGGTGACGTCCGCGCCCTGCTGCCGGAAGTAGTCGGCGAGCGTGTTGACGAAGGAGTCCTGGTGGTCGACGAGCAAGACGGTCAGTCCCTCGCCCGCCCCTTCGCGCGCCGGAGCGCCGCCGGTGGTCTCCTCCTGCCCGGACGGGGACAGCGCCTCGAGGAGCGCCCGTGCCTTCAGGTACGTCTCGCGCTCCTCGGCGTCGGGGTCGGAGTCGTACAGCAGGGTCGCCCCGGCGCGTACGGCGGCGATGCCGTCGCGGATCTGCGCGGTGCGCAGCGTCAGGCCGGTGTTCATGGAGCCGTCGAAGCCGATGCAGCCGACGGCGCCGCCGTACCAGCGGCGCGGCGTCTCCTCGTGGTCCTCGATGAACTGCATCGCCCAGGTCTTGGGCGCGCCGGTCACGGTCACCGCCCACATGTGAGTGAGGAACGCGTCGAGCGCGTCGTATCCGGGGCGCAGCCGGCCCTCGATGTGGTCGACGGTGTGGATGAGCCGGGAGTACATCTCGATCTGCCGCCGGCCGATCACCTTGACGCTGCCGGGGACGCAGACCCGGGACTTGTCGTTGCGGTCGACGTCGGTGCACATGGTGAGCTCGGACTCGTCCTTGGCCGAGTTGAGCAGCTCGCGGATGTTGTCGGCGTCCTCGAGCGGGTCGCCGCCGCGCCGGATCGTCCCGGAGATCGGGCAGGTCTCGACGCGGTCGCCGGTGACGCGCACGAACATCTCCGGGGACGCTCCGACGAGGTGCTCGCCCTCGCCGAGGTTGAAGAAGAACTCGTACGGGGCCGGGTTCGTGACGCGGAGGCGCTCGAAGAACGCCGCCGGGGAGTCGCACGGCCCGTACATCACGTGGCCGGGTACGACCTCGAACAGGTCGCCGCGGACGAACTTCTCCTTGGCCTCGCGGACCACCTCGGCGTAGGCGCCCGGCGTCGGCTGCGGCGGAAGTTCGGAGGCGCGGGGCACGGGCGTGGGCTCGGTCCTCCGGGGCAGGCCGCGGGTGCCGGTGCCGCCGATCTCGAAGTCGTACGACATGCGGGCCGACGTCTCGCGCTTGCGGTCGACCACGATCATCTCGTCGGCGAGGTGGAGGACGAGGTCGCGCTGGTCGGCGGGCCGGTCGATGTTCAGCCGGATGGGCTCGAACTGGAAGGCCAGGTCGTAGCCGAACGCGCCGTACAGGCCGAGGTGCGGGTCCGGCCCGCGGAACAGGTCGGTGACGGCGCGCAGCGCGGTGAAGACGGTGGGGCGGCGGCTGCGCTCCTCCTCGGCGAACACCTCGTCGGTGGACGGGACGAAGACCTCGACGCCGTCGGGGATCTCGACGGGCTCGCCGGTGGCGGCGACCGCCGCGGAGACGGCGGGCAGGAGCACGCGACCGCGGTCGTTCAGCGCGCGGACCGCGAGGCGGCGGCCGCGCGCGACGATCTCCAGGCAGGGGTCGACGTAGGCCATGTGCCACCGGCTGTACCGGCCGGGGTACTCCATGCCGGAGCTGAGCACGCCACCGCGGCGCTGTCCCACGGCCTCGACGAGCGCGTCGAGCGCGTCGCTGTTGCGTCCCGGATCCACCGGCGTGTCGGTGCGGGTGACGTGGACGCCCCCCGCCGTCACATACTCCGTCGTCGTCTCCACGATCGGCCCCTCGATGTCGGGCCTTCTCCGGCGGAGAGGTGACACGACCGCCGGACGAAGGCGGTCGCTGCGGTGTCAGAGAATGCGTAACCCGCGCCGCCTAGCGGCGCCACCACCACTGGGTCGACTGGGTTCGCATAGGCCGAAGGCTACCCGGTCCGCTCCGGCGGCGCCACCGGGACGCGCTCACCGCCGGGGCACGAATCGCACGAACGGGATACGCCGCCCGACCTCGCGGTAGTCCTCCACGCCGCCGTCGACGGCGAAGCCCATGATCTTGCACAGACGCCGGGCCGCGGCCGGGTGGCGCGGCGCGTACTCGGCCATGATCCGCGCCCCCTCATCGGCGTCGAGCGGGGTGGCGGTCGCCGGAATGGTCCGCCCGCCGACCTGGATCGTGACCTCGGGAGTGGCCAGGACGTTGCGGTACCAGTCCGCACGCGTTCCGAACCCGGAGGCAGCCACGTAGCCCTGTTCGCCGTGCTCGACGACCTCGATGACGGCCTGGCGGCGGCGACCGGAGACGCGGCCGGTGTGGGTGAGCAGCATGACGCGGCGTCCCATCAGCGGTCCGAGCCCCACGCGGTACAGGCCGATGGGGAGGCGCCACAGCCTGCGGCGGAGTCCGGTCGGCGGAGCGACGTTCCTGACGATCTCCATGCTCTCAGTCCTCTCCGAGGTCGTCTTCGGGTCCCAGTAGCTCCTCCACCGCGGACAGCGCCTCGCGGGCGGGAAGCTCCCGGTCGATCATCTGGTGCAGCATCAGCCCGTCGATCGAGGCCGTGATCAAGGTGGCCACCCCGGTCAGCCTGGCCGGGGGCCAGGCGGGATGCAGCTCCCGGAGACGGTCCGCGATCAGCGCACGGGCCCGGCGGAGCTCATCGCGGAGGACCACACCGAGCGCGGGGTCACGCATCGCGCCCATCATCAGCTCCGCGGCGAGCCGGGGCGTCCGCTCGTCCGCCGGGGCCTGGAGCATCGCCTGCCGCATCATCCCCAGCGCCACCCGTTCGCCCGGGGCCGCCAGGAGCCCGGTGATCAGCGGCTCGATGATGAGGTCCGTCGCCCGACGGAAGATCGCCTCGTGCAGGCCGGGCAGGCCGCCGAAGTGGTAGTGGATCAGGCCGGGACGGGTGCCGGCGTGTTCGGCCACGGCCCGCGTCGTGACACCGGGCCATCCGTCGCGCTGCAGCAGCGTGACACCGGCGGCCACCAGCTGCTCACGCCGGCGGTCGCCGCGCGGCGAAGTTGGCCGACCGGCCAAGTTGGTCATGCGCCCAAGTTAACACGAACCTCACCGCCGCCGCAGCGCCGATCACGGGCACTTCCCGCTCGAGTCAGGGCACCACATCCCCTTCGACGGCGGAGGCCGGCGGCACGCGGAGGCCGGCGGCACGCGGAGGCCGGCGGCACGCGAGGGCCGGCGGCACGCGAGGGCCGAACGCGGTTCCCGCCCACGTCAGGGGCCTAAGCCGTACTCCCGTCGAGACCTAACTGAGACTTGGCAATGGTGAAATTTGTGTTAAGAAATCCGATTACGGCTGCCCGGAATGCCCCATGGACAGCCTTATGGCGTATTTGACGCACCAAGGAGGACCCCCCTTGGCCGAGAGCACACCCAGGCCCCGCCGCGGCGATCGCAGCCCCTGGAACTGGCTGCTCGTCCTTCCGGTCGTCGTGCCGCTCCTGACCTTCGTCTTCAACGAGGACAAGCCACGGCTCGCCGGATTCCCCTTCTTCTACTGGGCCCAGCTGGCGTTCATCATCCTCGGCGTCGCGTCGACGACCGTCGTGTACCTGATGACGCGGCGCGACACCGGTTCGAAGGGGGACTGAGACATGTCGAGCCGGCACCTCACCGAACTCATCGTCTTCATCATCCTGTTCGTGCTCGTCAGCGCGCTGGGCTTCGTCGCGGCCCGCTGGCGCCGCCCGGACACCATGCACACCCTCGACGAGTGGGGCCTGGGCGGCCGCAGCTTCGGCTCGTGGATCACCTGGTTCCTCATCGGCGGTGACCTCTACACCGCCTACACCTTCGTCGCGGTACCCGCGCTGATCTTCGGCGCCGGCGCGGCCGGGTTCTACGCCGTGCCGTACACGGTCGTCGTCTACCCGCTGGTCTTCCTCGTGCTGATCCGCCTGTGGTCGGTGTCGCACGTGCACGGATTCGTGACCCCCGCCGACTTCGTCCGCGCCCGTTTCGGCTCGCCGCTGCTCGCGCTGCTGATCGCCATCACCGGGATCGTCGCGACGATGCCGTACATCGCGCTGCAGCTCGTCGGCATCCAGGCGACCCTGAAGGCGATGGGCGTGACCGGCCACTGGCCGATCGTCATCGCGTTCGCGATCCTCGCGGCCTACACCTACCAGTCGGGGCTGCGGGCCCCCGCGCTGATCGCGTTCATCAAGGACGCGCTGATCTACCTCATGATCATCGTGGCCGTGCTGTACATCCCGCACAAGCTCGGCGGCTGGCACCACATCTTCGGCGCCGCGCAGACGAAGTTCGACAAGACGCCGGCCCCGGCGGACGGCACCCTGCTGAACGCGAACAACCAGCTCAACTACGCGATGCTCGCGCTCGGCTCGGCGCTGGCGCTGTTCCTCTACCCGCACAGCGTCACCGGCGTGCTGGCCAGCAAGAACCGCAACGTCATCAAGCGGAACATGGCCGCGCTGCCCGCGTACAGCTTCGTGCTCGGCCTGATCGCGCTGCTCGGCTACATGGCCATCGCGGCCGGCATCAAGCCGCTCACCGCCAATGGCAAGGCCGACGGCAACACGGTCGTCCCGCTGCTGTTCGACCACATGTTCCCGAGCTGGTTCGCCGGCGTGGCGTACGCGGCGGTCGGCATCGGCGCGCTCGTCCCCGCCGCGATCATGTCGATCGCCGCCGCGAACCTGTTCACCCGCAACATCTACCGGGAGTACTTCCGCAAGGACGCGACCGAGCGCGAGGAGGCGACGGTCAGCAAGCTGGTGTCGCTGGTCGTCAAGGTCGGCGCGGTCGCGTGCATCCTGCTGCTCGACCCGCAGTTCTCCATCGACCTGCAGCTCATCGGCGGCGTCATCATCCTGCAGACGCTCCCGTCGGTCGGCCTGGGCCTGCTCACCCGGTGGTTCCACCGGGACGGTCTCATGGCCGGCTGGGTCGCGGGCCTCGCGGCGGGCCTGTGGATGCTGTACCGCATCCCCAACGCCGCCACCCATAAGGCGCACTTCGGCGGCTCGGCGTACCCGCTCAGCGACCTCGGGTTCGACAGCAAGCTGACGGTCTACGTCGGCATGCTGGCGCTGCTGGTGAACCTGGTCGTCGCCGTCGTCGCGACGATCGTGCTCAAGGCGGTCAAGGCCGCGGACGGCGTGGACGCCACCCGCACCGACGACTACTACGCCGACGAGGGCGACCCCAAGGTCGCCGCGGGCAGCCGTGAGATCGAGGCGGAGCTCGCCTGACCGTCGAGCCTCCGCGCGGCGGCCGTCCCCGTCCGGGGGCGGCCGCCGTTCAGCGTGAAGGGGGCGAGGCCGCCGCTCGCAGGGACGTGTCGTCGCCGCTGAGGGCCTCGATCGCCGCCGTCGCCCTGCCGCACAGCTCCGTGAACAGCGCGCGTTCGGCCGGTGTGAACGCCGCGGTCACGGTCCGGGCGTTCTCCCGGCGCTGGTGCGCGACGCGGGCGAGGAAGGAGCGTCCCTCCTCGGTGAGGAACGTGGTCAGCTCGCGCCGGTCCGCGCCGGCCGTCGCCTGGCCGACCAGCCCGAGGTCCTTGAGGACCCGGAGGGCCTTGGAGATCGTCTGCCGGGACACACCGAGGGCCGTGCTGAGCGCCGAGGGCATCAGTGGCCCGCGGATGCGCAGCATCTCGAGCACGTCGTACTGCTGCCAGGTGACGCCTTCGGGGTTGGCCAGCGCCCGCCGGGCCACCAGGACGCACTGGAGATGGGACAGGGCGTTCTCCAGCTCGTCGGGCTCGCCGGGAGGCATCTCCGCGGACGCGCCGGGTGTCGTCAATGCAGGACCTTCGGATGGGAAGACGAGGCTCGTTCCGATTCTAGTGCGGCGGATCACACGACGTTCGACTCCCGGATATGATTTCCAATTGGAAACCATTGTGGTGGCCGACCGACCGCCCGGTCCTCCTCGGGGACCGCCGACCTTCGGGAGGAATCCATGACGGCCGACGTGGGCGCGCGGACCAGTGACCTGATCGTCCTCGGTGGCGCGCGCCAGAACAACCTCAAGGGCGTGGACCTGCGCATCCCGAAGCACAGGCTGACCGTCTTCACCGGCGTGTCCGGCTCGGGCAAGTCCTCGGTGGTGTTCGGCACGATCGCCGTCGAGTCGCAACGGCAGCTGAACGAGACCTTCCCCTGGTTCATCCGGAACCGGCTGCCGAGGTACGAGCGTCCGGACGCCAGGATCATCGAGAACCTGTCCACGGCGGTCGTCATCGACCAGCGGCCCGTCGGCGGCAACGCGCGGTCGACCGTCGGCACGATGACCGAGATCAACCCGATCCTCCGGGTGCTGTTCTCCCGTCACGGCCGGCCCGGCGCCGGGCACTCCCACGCCTACTCCTTCAACGACCCACGCGGGATGTGCGAGGAGTGCCAGGGACTGGGCACGACGGTGCGCCTCGACCTCGGCCGGCTCCTGGACGAGGACAAGAGCCTGAACGAGGGCGCGATCGGCTTCCCGGCGTTCGCGCCCGGGACGTTCCTGTGGCAGCTGTACGCCGAGTCGGGCCTGTTCGACCCGGACCTGCCGATCCGTGAGTTCAGCGAGGCCGACCGGGAACTGCTGCTGTACGGCAGTGGGTTCACCGTGGACCGGGCGGGTCGCAACGGCGTCTACAAGAACGCGTACGAGGGGATCGCCCTCCGGTTCGACCGCCGCTACCTGAAGGACGGCCTGGACGCGCTGAAGGGGAAGGAACGGGCGGCCGTCGAGCGGGTCGTCGTCAAGGGACCGTGCCCGGTCTGCGGCGGGGCCCGGCTGAACCAGGCGGCGCTGGCCTCCCGCATCGACGGGGACAACATCGCCGACTACGCCGCCCTGGAGATCAGCGAGCTGATCCCCCGGCTCACGCGGATCGACGCGCCCACCGTCAAGCCCGTCGCCGAGGCCGCGGTGGCGGCCCTGCGCGACGTCGAGGCCGTCGGCCTGGGCTACCTCAGCCTGGCCCGGGAGACCTCGACCCTCTCCGGCGGCGAGGCGCAGCGACTGAAGGTGGTACGGCACCTGCGCAGCAGCCTGACCGACCTCACCTACATCTTCGACGAGCCGAGCGTCGGCCTGCACCCGCGCGACGTGCGCCGCATGAGCGACCTGCTGCGCGCCCTCCGCGACAAGGGCAACACCGTCCTGGTCGTCGAACACGACCGGACCGTCATCGAGGGCGCCGACCACGTCATCGACATGGGGCCGGGCGCGGGCACCGACGGCGGTGAGGTGATCTACGAAGGCTCCGTCGAGGGCCTGCGCCGATCCGGGACGCCGACCGGCCGGAGCCTGCTGACGGTGCCCGGGCTGAAGGGGACCTACCGGACCCCGACCGGCACCCTGCCGATCCGGGACGCCGACCTGCACAACCTGCGGAACATCTCGGTCGGCGTACCCACGGGGGTGCTGACCTGCGTGACCGGGGTCGCGGGCTCGGGGAAGAGCACCCTGATCTCCCGGGTCTTCACCGCGCAGCACCCGCAGGCCGTCGTCGTGGACCAGTCCGCGATCGGCGTCTCGACGCGCTCCACCCCGGCGACGTACCTCGACATCATGGACGCCGTCCGCCGGCTGTTCGCCCGGGCATCCGGCACCGACCCCGGGCTGTTCAGCTTCAACTCGGCCGGCGCGTGCCCCGAGTGCCAGGGGCGCGGGTGCATCGAGACGGACCTGGCCTTCCTGGACCCGGTGACGACCGTGTGCGAGCGCTGCGCGGGCCTCCGGTACAACGACGAGGCGCTGCGCCACGCGTTCCACGGCAGGACGATCGCCGGCGTCCTCGCGATGACGGCCGACGAGGCGCACGGCTTCTTCGACGACGCCCGCATCCGCGCACGGCTGTCCCTGCTCCGCGAGGTCGGGCTCGGCTACCTCACCCTGGGGCAGCCGCTGTCCACCCTGTCCGGCGGTGAACGGCAGCGGCTCAAACTCGCTCACCGGCTGCGCGAGACCGGCGTCGTCTACGTCTTCGACGAGCCCACCACCGGGCTGCACATGGCGGACACCCGCCGCCTGCTCGGGCTGTTCGACCGCCTCGTGGACGGCGGGAACACCGTCATCGTGATCGAGCACGACCTCGACGTCGTCAAGTACGCCGACTGGGTCATCGACCTGGGCCCGGAAGCGGGCCGGCACGGCGGCCGGGTCCTGTACGAGGGCACGCCGGACGGCCTCCTCACCGTCGAGGAATCTCACACCGGCCGCTGCCTCGCCGACGACCTCCGCCGGGCCGGGCACGCGACGTCCCGGTGATCGGCGCCGTCGGCGGCGGGGTCAGCGGCCGGTGCGGATGCGGACGACGGCCGGCAGCTCCGGGGTCTGCAGGCTCTGGCGAAGCCGCCGGAGCGCCGGGTGGAGGAGGTCGTCGATGCCGGCCGGCGCGGCGCCCGGTTCCAGGGTCATCGTGAGGAGGAGACACGGGCGGGCCGGGGTGCCGGCGAGCCGCACGGCCACGCTCCGCACGCCGGGACTGTCGAGGAGGTCGTTCCGGAGGGCGTCGCCGACCACGTGGGCGGGCAGCGCCGTGATCCCCTCCCGGGGGTCGTCCTCGAGCCGGATCGCCCGCCGAGTGCCGGTGGCGGCCTGGGTGATGAGCCAGTACAGCGCGAGCGTCCCGACCACGACGGCGGCCGCGGCCAGCGGGGCCCAGAACCAGACGTGACCGTCGACGAAGGTGCGGGTGGCCCGGTCGGTGATCGGCACGCCGGCGGTTCCGAGCACGCCGGGCCAGAGGCCGAGGCCGCGGACGAACGCCGTGGCCCCGCCCAGGAACAGGATGAGCCCGACGATCGCCAGGCCGGTCCGGTTCCGGTGCGCGGTACGGCGGAGCATGGTCAGTCCTCCCGGTTCCGGACGGTGACGCGCACGTGCGGCGGGCGCAGCGGGGCGAGTTCCCGGAGCCGTCCGGTGACGGCCCGCTCCACCTGCTCGGGCAGCCCGCGGGGATCGCGGAGAGGGCTCGCCGCCTGGACCCGTACCCCGCCGCGCCGGAGCCGGACACGCGCCCGGGTCACGCCGTCGACGTTCCGGGCGGCCTGGGCGAGCTGCCGCCGGAGCCCCGCCGCCGTGATGCCCACGACCACGTCGGGGTCGTCGAAGGCCAGCGCGATGACCCGCGGGCGGCCGGGCCACAGCGCGAGCAGGATCAGCAGCAGCCCGAGCACCGCGAGCAGGCACGCCACGGCCAGTGCCAGCGGATCGGCCCAGCGCGTGGCGCGTCCGAGGCCCGCCAGGTACGGCACCGGCAGCACGCTCCCCGACCGGGGGGACAGCAGGGAGGTGATCACCTCGACCGCGATGAGAAAGGCGGCGGCGGCCAGCGCGGCCGCCGCCAGGACGGCCGGGACGGCGCGGCGGGGCCGGAACACGCGCCGTCCGCCGCGGCGGGACACCGCGGGCGGCCGCTCCCGCTCCGAGGCGGTCACAGCGGACGCTCGCCGGCCGGCCCGGGCGGCGTCAGCCGGGCGATGTCGATGTCGACCTGGCGCACCCGCAGGCCGGTCAGCTCCCCTACGCGGGCCATGACATGGGCCCGCAGGGTCTGGGTCACCTGCCGCACCGGCGCCGGGTAGACGACGGAGACGCGCATCCGCAGCGCCGCCAGCCCGCCGTCGACGCGGGCCTTCACGCGGGGCCCGGTGGCCGCCGGACCCCGCGTGAAGGGCAGGCCCGCGTGCCGCTCGCCGGCCCCGGCGATCCCGCCGACCTCGGTCAGCGCGCGGAACGCTATCTTCTCCACCACCCGGGCGCCGATCACGGTGCGGCCGCGGGTCTCCTCCGCGGCGACGCGCTCCGCAGCCGCGGGCGCCGGAGGCGCGGAGCTCACGGGTGCCTCCGGCCGCCGAGCAGTTCACGCAGGTTCAGATCGCCGATGAGCGCCCGTCCGGCCAGCAGCCCGACCACTCCGAGCACCAGCACGATCAAGAACGCGGCGACGCCGCCGAACGCACCGGCGAAGCCCAGCGCCGTTCCGAACGCCAGGCCGACCACCGGCCACCAGCGCAGTTCGTCCATGTCCTCCACACCCCGCATTCCTCACGCCGGGCGCCGTCTCCCCCGGCGCCCGCGCCGCGCCCAGCGGACGATCGGCCACAGCCCTCGCCGGGAGCGGAACACCGTCACGTTCCCCGCCTCTCCGGCGCCGGCGCGCCAGCGGTCCAGGCCGGCGGCGAACCGCTCCGGATCACCGCCCACGTCCGGGTGATGGGCCCGCACCCAGACGCTGAACTCGTGCCGGTCCGGTCTCATCCGTGCCGCCTCATCCGTGCCGTCCGGGAATCTCGATGTCGTCGATGGCCACGTCGACCCGCCACTCCGGCACCACGCTCCGCGCGGCTGCGCGCACCTGGTCGGCGACCTCGGCCAGCGGCCGGCCGTAGCGGGCCACGACCGCGACACGAACCTCGCCGTCTCCGACCGCCACGCCCCGGACGGAACGGCCGGGCAGATAGGTCCCGATCGGCCCCTCGGCGAGTCGTGCCACCAACGGGCAGGCGGCCACGGCCGCGCTGATCCGGTCGGCCAGGCTCCCGGCCTCGCCGGTGCCGACGGTGCCGCCGGAGAGCGTCACTGGACCCGCGGCTCGGCCGGCTCGGCTTCTTCTTCGTCCGGGAGGTGAACGTCGCCGACGGTGATGTTGACCTCGGTGACCTCCAGGCCGCACATCTTCTCCACGGCGGTGATGACGTTGCGCCGCACGCCGTTGGCGAGATCGGGGATGGACACCCCGTACTCGACGATCATGTCCAGGTCGATCGCGGTCTGCCGCTCGCCCACCTCGACCATGACGCCCCGGGTGACGCTCTGGCCGCCGGCCCGGGGAAGGCGTTCGCGGACGGCCCCGACCGCGCGGGACAGGCCCGAGCCCATCGCGTACACCCCCGGGACCTCGCGGGTCGCCATGCCGGCGACCTTGGCGACGACCGCGTCCGCGATCGACGTCCTGCCGTGCTCGCCGACCAGCTCACTGCCCGTCCGGGCGCTCACCGCACCCTTCGGCTCGGAGACCGCCGAGGTCGTCTTCCCACTCTCCGCCGCGCTCATGTGGCCTCCCTTCCCGGCGAGACGTGCGCACAGGTCGCACCGGTCCCGCGACGGCCACTGCCGGGTTCGCCCCCTGTCAGGGCTCGCCCTACCCACAGCAATAACGGACAAACCGCCCAGACGACCGCGACTCGCCCAGGGGTGATCAGTGGCGCGTGACCTCCGGGAGGCCGTCGAGGAGGAGGTCGACGATGCCGTTGGTGACCGTCTCGCGCGGGACGTCGGGGTGGTCCAGCCACCACTCCCCCGCCGCCTGGACCATGCCCACCGTGGCATGACTCCAGATGTGGACCCGGACCGGGTCGGGCAGCAGCCCCTCCCGTAGCAGGATGTCGGCGATCTCGCCGCCGAGGCCGCGGATGACCGTGCCCATCGCGCTGTGCGTGGCCGCGTCCTCGGCGCCGGCCCGGTGCACGAGGAACCGATAGAGATGCCGGTTGGCGGCGATGGCGGCGAGGTAGGTGTCGATCGCCGCCCGCGACCGCGTGCGGATGTCGCCGGGGCGGGAGAAGGCTGCCCGCACGTTGTCCATGAGCGCCCGGGTGTGCCGTTCGGCGAGGGCCTGGTAGAGACCGGACTTGTCACCGAAGTGCCGGTAGAGGATGGGCTTGCTGATGCCCGCCTCGGACGCGATCGCGGCCATCGACGCCTCCGGGCCCTCCCGGAGAATGATCCGGTCGGCGGCCTCGAGCAGGGCCCGGCGGCGGCGCGGGTCACGGCCCGCACGGCCGCCCGACGCTCTCGCCGTCGCACGTTCACCGGGCGGGTCGTCGTCGCCGCGTGGAACGGTCCCCTCGTCTCGTACGCCGTCGATCACGATCCGAGCCTAGTACCGCGATCGTCGACCGATCCTGGTCAGAGGCTCTGAACCGGATCTTCGTGGCCGGAGGAGGTCGGTTCGTTGCCCCGCCGAAATTAAACAGGTTAGTTTCCTGTCCGTGTTAGAGCCCTGGCCGCGCGACGGTCCCTGACCATCCCCCTGCCCCGCTGCGCCTTCCACGCCCAGCCATCGGGCGACGATGGCCCCTACCGGACTCCCATGAGAGCGGCACCTTCCACGATGAGCATCCCGATCAGATCGGCGGCGCTACGCCTGTTGGCGGCGAGCGCGCTGACCTCGTCCTTCGTCCTCACGACGGCCCCCGCCCACGCGATGACCGGCGCGTGTCACCCGCGCGGGCGGGACCTGTCCGTCACCTTCCAGCCGATCGACCACACCGTCACCGACGCGCAGTACCACCTCGCCCGGCTCACACTGGCCAACGGGGGCGGCCGGTGCTCCCTCGGCGGCGACTGGGCCCTGTACTTCAACTCTGTACGCCGGCCGGCCGCCGTGCTGTCCGGCGCGGCCGGGGACACCGCGCGTGCGCAGCTCGCCGCTCAGGGGCTGACGGTCGCCCGGGCCGACGCGGCGCAGAGCGGCGACCTCTACGTCCTCACGCCCACGGGCGGGTTCGCCCCGCTCAAGCCGGGCGAGCGCCGCGCGATCGACATGAACTTCGAGCTGTGGGCGGTTCAGAAGACCGACGCGCCCGCGGGCTGGAGCATCTCCTTCGGCGGCGGCCCCGCCCAGTGGGTTCCCGCCAAGGCGCTGCTGGATCCGGCCGACCCGAAGCAGACCAAGGCGTTCTCCGGCGACAACCGGCCCGTCCAGACGGCGGCGACGCGGTTCGCCGACGACACCGCGCGGAAGGTGGACCTCACCCTGCGGCAGCGGCTCGTCCCGCAGCCCCTGTCGGCCACCGCCGCCGAGGGCACGGTGACGCTCGACGGGCGGACCACGATCCGTCACTCGGCCGGGCTGGCCGGTGAGGCCGGTTACCTGCGGTCGGCGCTCGGCGACGTCGTCAGAGGCGGCGGAGAGGGCCGCGGCGGCGAGGGCGGGACCGTCGTCCGGCTGTCGGTGGACCCGAGGCTGGACGTCGACCACGACGGCAGGACGGACGCCGAGGGCTACACGCTGCGCGCGACCGCCCACGGCGTTGACATCGTCGGAAGCGACGCGGCCGGCGTGCTGTACGGCGTGCAGACGCTGCGCCAGCTCATCCCCGTGCCGGCGTACGAGGCGGCGGCCCGCGGCGCCCGGCAGGCTAAGATCGGCGTGCCGCGCGCGACGATCGCCGACGCCCCGCTGTTCGGATACCGCGGCATGGGCATCGACGTCGCGCGGCACTTTGAGACCCGGCAGACGATCGAGAAGTTCCTCGATCTGATGTCGTACCTGAAGTTGAACCGGCTGCACCTCCACCTCACCGACGACGAGGGCTGGCGGCTGCAGATCCCGGGGCTCCCCGAGCTGACCGGCTTCGGCGCGCACCGCGGCCTGGACCTCGGTGAGAAGACCCGGCTGCATCAGGTCATGGGCTCGGGCGACGACCTGGGCGGCGGCGACGGGGTCACGGGCAAGGCCCGCACCGCGACGGAGGCCAACCTGGGACGCACGCCCGCGTACCAGGGGTTCGAGCAGGACACGGTGAACTTCGTCGGCAAGGGCAGCGGCTACTACACGACGGCCGATTTCGTCGAGATCCTCAAGTACGCGAACCGGCGGCACGTCCAGGTCGTCCCCGAGTTCGACTTCCCGGCGCACGCGCGGGCCGCGGTGCAGTCGATGGAACGCCGCTACCAGCGGACCGGCGACGCGACGTACCGGCTGCTGGACCCGAAGGACACCTCGAACCACGTCAGCGTCCAGGGCTACACCGACAACCTGGCCAACCCGTGTCTGCCGGGCACCTACGCGTTCCTCGGCAAGGTCGCGACCGAGGTGAAGAGGCTGTACGCCCGGGCCGGCGCGCCGCTGGAGATCTTCAACCTGGGCGGTGACGAGCCGCCGGGGCCGGACCGCTGGCAGGGGTCGCCCGCGTGCAAGAGCAATCCGGACACCGCCGGCAAGGACGACGCCGCCCTGATGAACTACTTCTTCACGAAGTGGAACCGGATCGCGCTGACGGCCGCGCCGGCGACCGCCGGGTGGGAGGACGTCGTCCGGGACGACCCGCGGACCCTGAACCTCGACCACTTCGTCGCGCTGCCCTGGCAGAACGTCTGGGGCTGGGGCCGGGAGGACTGGGCGTACCACTTCGCGAACACGGGCCGCAAGGTGGTCCTGGCGCACGCCACGAACCTGTACATGGACCTGGCCTACAACAAGGACCCGGACGAGCCCGGGTACTACTGGGCGAACTACGTGGACGAGAAGAGCACGTTCACGTACCAGCCGTACGACGTGTACGCGAGCGCGACCGAGGACCGGTGGGGCGACCCGATCCAGCCGAACCCGGGCTGGGAGCGGCTGACGCCGGCGGGCCGCGCGAACATCCTCGGCATGGAGGCCAACCTGTGGGCCGAGAACGGCAAGGCGGAGGGGATCCGGGAGTACCAGGCGTTCCCCAAGCTCCTCGGCGTCGCCGAGCGGGCCTGGAACCGCGACACACCGGACACCGCGCGGATGCCGGCGGCCTGGAACGTCTTCTCGAACACGCTCGGGCAGGTGACCTTCCCGCTGCTGTCCTACTACCGGCCGGTGGGGCTGCCGGGCGTCGGCGTGAACTACCGTATTCCGCTGCCGGGCGGGCGGGTGAGCGACGGGACGCTCACCGCGAACGTCCGTGACCCGGGAATGGCGATCGAGTACTCCACCGACGGCGTCTCCTGGCGACCGTACGCCGGGCCGGTGAAGGCCGGGCCGACCGTGCTGCTGCGCACCCGCGCCGTCGACGGGCGAGTGAGCCGGATCTCCCCGGTCGGCCTGCCGGTGTGGCGGACGGGCACCGCGTATCCGGCGGGCGCGCTGGTGGACCACCAGGGTGAGATCTTCCGGGCGACGCGCGCCGGCACGTCGGCCGCGCCGGACACGTCCCCGTCGTCCTGGGCACCGGTCGGGTAGGACCGGCCCGGGAGCGGCGATGACGCCTGTCCCGTGAGATCGGCGGGCGGCCGGGCGAACCAACGTCCCCGGCCGCCTATCTCACTCTCCGGCGGCCCGATCACGGCCCGGTCACGATGGGCGTGATCGGGCCCGTGCACCGGCGCCGCGTGGGGGCTCTCCTCCAGAGCCGGCCGGCGGAGTGCGCGGCCGGCCTCGTCCGGGCCCGGCTCCCGCTGTCGTCGTTCCTCACCCCTGGAGGGTCCCCCGTATGATCACGCCTCGACTGCCTCGTACCCGTGGGCTCGGCAGGTGCCTGGCGGCCGTCGCGGTCGTGATCGCGATCTGGGTGACGACCCTCGGCGCGGGGCGCGTCAACCTGTACGCCAAGCCGGAGGCGCTGCCGGCCCTGTCGGTGTCGACCCTCGCCGCCCGCTACAAGGCGAACCGCCGCGCGATGGGGGCGGCGCTGAAGACGGCGCGGCGGATCCAGGACTTCGCGATGGTCCGGTCGCTGACCCGCCTGATGACGCCCGGCCGGCGGTTCCTGTTCTTCGACGCGCGGGGCACCGGCCGTGCCGTCGAGGTCCTCGGGGACCTCGCGCACGCGCGGGAGGTGGCGATCCTGGTGCCGGGCGCGGACACGACCCTGACGACGTTCGACGTCCGGGGGCGCCGGCCGTTCACCACTCCGGGCGGTGGCGCGCGGGCGCTGCTGGACCAGGCCCGCCGGGTCGAGCCGGGTACGGACCTGGCCGTGGTCGCCTGGCTGGGCTACAGCCCGCCCAAGGTGACGAGCCCCGGGGTCATCACGGACTTCCGCGCCGACACCGGCGCGGCCCGGCTCCGCCGGTTCGTGACCGGCGTCCATCGCCTCAACCCCTCCGCCCGAACCACTCTGCTCTGCCACAGCTACGGCTCGGTCGTGTGCGGGGAGGCGGTCAGGGGCCTGCCCGTCGGCGCCGTGGCGGCGTTCGGGAGCCCGGGGATGTCGGTGTCCAGCGCGGCCGGCCTGGGCACGCGGGCCCGGGTCTGGGCGGGGCGCGGTGCGAGCGACTGGATCGGGCTGGTCCCGCATGTGCGGATGTTCGGCCTGGGTTTTGGCACCGACCCCGTGGCGCCCGCGTTCGGCGCGCGAGTCTTCGCGGCCGGGTCCGGCGGTCACGGTGACTACCTGCGGCCGGGATCGGTCTCCCTGCGGAATCTCGCGCTGATCGCGCTGGGCCGTGACTCCCAGGTCGCCCGCGCCTGAGCGGACCTCGGGCCGCTGACCGCCCGCGCCCATCTTCTGCGCATCCAGGTCCGCCGTTTCCGGCAATAGTCAACGAATCTGACATTTGTTCCGTCGGATGTCAACGACTGAATCGGTCACGAGATCTGGCCGATTTCGGCTTCTCCTCAACTCGGGATTTCGGTGCTTGAGTAAGTCGAGCCTCCGTCCCCCCATTCAGGAGAGTCGATGAAACTCCCCCGCCTCGTCGTCTCCGCGGCATGCGCGCTCACCGTCTCGGCCGCCACCGTGGTCGCCGCCGCCGCCTCCGCCTCGGCGGCGACGACCAATTATGTGGCGCTCGGCGACTCGTACTCGTCGGGCACCGGCACCGGCTCGTACGACCTGGACAGCGCCTGCCAGCGCAGCAGCAAGGCCTACCCCGCCAAGTGGGCCGCCTCCCATTCCCCCGCCTCCTTCACGTTCGCGGCCTGTGCCGGCGCCAAGACCGGCGACGTGCTCAACAACCAGCTCGGCTCGCTCAGTTCGAGCACCTCGCTGGTGAGCATCACGATCGGCGGCAATGACGCGGGATTCAGCAGCGTCATGCAGACCTGCGTCCTGAGCTCCGACTCCTCCTGCGTCAGCGCGGTCAACACCGCGAAGAACTTCGCCGACACGCAGCTGCCGGGCCTGCTGAACAACGTCTACGCGTCGATCAGGTCGAAGGCCCCGAACGCGCACGTCGTCGTGCTCGACTACCCGCACCTCTACATCACCAACGACTCCGGGTGCATCGGGATGAGCCACACCAAGCACGTCGCCCTGAACAGCGCGGCCGACGAACTCGACACCGTGATCGGCAAGGCCGCGGCCAACGCCGGGTTCACCTTCGCCGACGTACGCGGCCAGTTCTCCGGGCACGAGCTGTGCTCCGGCGACAACTGGCTCAACTCGGTCACCTTGCCGATCGGGAACTCCTACCACCCGACGGCGACCGGTCACGCCAGCGGCTACCTGCCCGTCTTCAGCGGTAAGACGGCGCTAGCGGCGGCCGCACTACGATCTCCGCAGCGCCGGGATCCGCCCGGCGCCGGAGCGACTGCGATGGACTATCACGAACGGCTGCCGCCAGAAGTGGCTGAACTCTTCCCTGACGGCGGCGCCGGACGGACACTGTCCGTGACGCTCCCATCCGGATACGTGGTCTGGCCTGATCCGGGCTACCCGCAGCATCAGCCGCCCAAGCGGCCCGCCTTCTGGATCAGCGACGACCCGGTGCCGTGCGCGCTGTGGCCCCGGCTGCGGGCCGAGACCCACGCGTCGGGCCTGTGGCCGGTGATGCTCGAGGACACCACGCAGCCGTGGTCCACCGGCCAGATCGCGCCGGAGCCGATCGACGAGATCGGCAACTACGACGCGGCCGCGTTCATGGCCGAGGTCTGGTCGGAGTGGGACGAGCCGGCCGCGGACATCACCCCGTTCGGCCGCTACTCCCCCGGCCTCGCCCCGCCGGGCGAGCGGCGGGAGGATCCCGACACCCTCGCCGGGCGGTGCGTGGAGGTCCTCACCGGGCGGCCCCTGGGGCTCGTGCCCGTGACCCGCGGCGCCGACGCGCTGACCGCGATGGGCTGGCAGGGCGCCCGTCACCACAACCCCTGGACCGCCCCCCTGTCGGCGGTGGTGCGCAGCTGGGAGGACCGGTTCGGGGCGCGCCTCATCGGGATCGGGTTCAACACGCTGGAGCTCAGCGTCGCCGCGCCGCCGATGACCTTCCGGCACGCACTGCACGTCGCGGCCGAGCACTGGACGTTCTGCCCAGAGATCATCCTGCAGGGCCCCGGCACCCTGGAAGGGCACGCCGAGCAGATCTGCGGCAGTTCCCTGTGGACGTTCTGGTGGGAATGACCACGCGGCCCGACCTGCGGAGTTGTTACCTGGTCGCGGTGACAACAGCGTGGTCGTGGTGGGAGTGAGCCGCGGTCCGGCCCTTGGGGCGGACCGCGGTCATCCGTCGGCGCCGTCGTCCTTCTTCAGCGCGCGGATGTAGGTGCCCTTCGCCGGCAGGGTGATGACCAGCCGGCGTTCCCGCAGGTCGCGGACGGCACGCCGGGCGGTGCCGAGCGCCACGCCGTACTCCACCGCGAGGTCGCGCTCTCCCGGGAGCCGGGTGGCGGGCCGCAGTTCACCCTTCTCGATGCGCTTCGCGATGTGGTCGGCGACCTGCTTGTAACGGTATTCCGGGTCAGATCCATCGAAAACCGGCTTCTCGTCGCTCACGGAGATCACGCTAGAGCACCCCCGAGCTGCAGGTATGCACAGGTAGCGGCCTACCGCTATACACCGCGCTACGTAGCTGCTAGGTTACTCAGCGAGAGGCCGGGTGCTCTCCGGCGGCCGCTTTCTTCGGTGGGTTGGCGGCCTCATCGAGCACCCGGGGGGCGGTGGCGCGCGGGGACTGGACGGTGGCGCCACCGCCCCAGGGGGACGGAGGGCGGGATCCCATGAGCGACGACGACACCGACCGGGCCCGTCGCATCCAGGCGGCGCTGGACGACTTCCGCACGACGCTGGCGAGCGTTCCGGTCGTCGGCGTCGCGCACTGGTCCGAGCACGAGCAACTCGCCGAGCTGATCCGGCGCCATCCGCGGGTCGCCCGCCGGATCCTCGCGGACCTCCCCGAAGAGCGGTAGCCCTGACCGGCCGCGTCGGCCGGCCCTCGGCAGGGCGCGGCGTGCGCAAGCCACCTCCCCACCTGCATGACAATTCCTGTATGACCGAATCTGGGGAGGCCCCGTACTCCGGCCGGACCGCTTGGGCGTGGAACCTCAAGACTCCGCTGCGAGAGTTCCTGCGGACCGAGACCGGCAGCGCGATGGTGCTGCTGGCCGCGACGATCGTCGCGCTGGTGTGGGCGAACGTCGACCCGTCGTCGTACGACCGTCTCTGGCACGAGGCGCTGTCCATCCGCCTCGGCGGCTCGGGGGTGTCGCTGGACCTGCGGACGTGGGTGAACAGCGGCCTGATGACCTTCTTCTTCTTCGTCGTCGGGCTGGAGGCACGCCGGGAGTTCGACATGGGCGAGCTGCGCGACCGCCGGCGTCTGGTGCTGCCGCTGGTCGCGGGCGTCGGTGGCATGATCGTGCCGATCGCCGTCTACCTGGCGGTCAACGGCGGCGGCCCGGCGGCGCACGGCTGGGGCGTCGCGATGTCGACCGACACGGCGTTCGCGCTCGGGATGCTGAGCCTGGCCGCGGCCAGGCTGCCCGCGCGCATGCACGCCTTCCTGCTCACGGTGACGGTCGTCGACGACTTCGTCGCCCTGGCCGTCATCGGCGTCTTCTACAGCGAGGCCGTGCGACTGTCCGCGCTCCTGGCGGCGCTCGTCATCTTCGCCGCCATCCTCTTCGTCCGCGCGACGGGCGTGCGGTACGGATTCGTCTACCTGATGCTGGGGGCGGCGGGCTGGGTGGCGATGCTGAAGTCCGGCGTCGAGCCCGTCGTCGTCGGCCTGGCGATGGGATTGATCATGTACGCGTCGCCGGCCGCCCGCACGGACCTGGAGCGCGCCAGCGACCTGTTCCGGGAGTTCCGCGAGCAGCCGACGGCCGAGCTGGCGCGGACGGCGAGCACCGGGCTGGCCTCGGCGATCTCGCCGAACGAGCGCCTGCAACTGCTGTACCACCCCTGGACGAGTTACCTGATCGTTCCGTTGTTCGCCCTGGCCAACGCGGGCATCACGATCAGCGGTGGCCTGTTGTCCCGCGCGTTCACCTCCCCGATCACGCTCGGCATCCTGGTCGCCTATGTGATCGGCAAGCCGCTGGGCATCACCGCGTCGACGGCGCTGCTCACCCGGCTGACCCGGGGGCGGGTCCGGCCCCCCGTGGGCTGGGCCGCGGTGCTCGGCGGCGGGACGATCGCGGGGATCGGCTTCACCGTGTCGCTGCTGATCGCGACGCTCGCCTTCAAGGGCACCCGGCTGGAGGAGGCGAAGCTCGGCATCCTCGCGTCCGCGCTGGCCGCGTCGATCCTGACGTGGGCGCTGTTCCGCGTGACCGCCATGCTCCCGGTGCAGCTCCGGCTGCGGGCGCTGATGGGCACGGCCGAGAGCATCGTCGACCTGGCGGTCCCGGTCGATCCCGACCGGGACCACATCCGCGGCCCGGAGGACGCGCTGGTGACGGTGGTCGAGTACGGCGACTTCGAGTGCCCGTTCTGCGGCCAGGCCGAGCCGGTCGTCCGCGAGCTGCTGGCCGGGTACGGCGACGTGCGGTACGTCTGGCGGCATCTCCCGCTGCAGGACGTGCATCCCAACGCGCAGTTCGCCGCGGAGGCGAGTGAGGCCGCGGCCGCGCAGGGGGCGTTCTGGGAGATGCACGACATCCTGATGGACCACCAGGGCGACCTGCGGGTCGCCGACCTGATCCGGTACGCCGAGGAGCTCAAGCTGGACGTGCCACGGTTCCGCCGGGACCTGCGCGAGCAGGCCGGCGCCTCCCGGGTCGCCGAGGACGTGCAGTCGGCCGACCTCAGCGGGGTCTCCGGCACTCCCACGTTCTTCATCAACGGCCGCCGGCATCACGGCGCGTACGACATCGAGACGCTCACCGCGGCGGTACGGGCGGCGAAGGCCAAGGCGATGATCAACGTCTGACCCCAGGCCAGGCCCGGGATCCCGGGAGGTACGCGGATGCCTCCAGCACTCGAAAATCGAACACCAGTTCGAATAGGCTGGGGGCATGAGACGGCGTGTGTACGACGAACCGGTCCAGGTAGAGGTCCTCGCCGATCGCCCCGCCCGCTTCACGTGGGACGGTTGCGGCTATGAAGTGATCACCTTCGTCAAGATGCTCGGGCTCCAGCGGCCCCGCGATGACGTCGACACCCAGCTGTGGCAGGTCCGGGCCCGCGCGGCCGGAAGCCAGACCCCGGCGACGTACGAGCTGCGCCGCGACCACGGCAGCTGGCAACTGGCCGCGGTCTGGGAGCCCGCCGGCCGGCTCTGACCCGGGACGGACCGGGCGGCCGGAGCACGGCCCCGGCCGCCCGGTCACGCCGGAGCATGGGGGCCGCTCGCCCGGCGCCGCGGGCCCGCCGTCCGCGTACGCTTGGGCCCCTACCGGAAGCGGAGGGAGAGGGCACGTGGGGGAACCGGCGGCCACCGGCGACGGCCCGCCCACCGCCAAGCGCCTGCCGCGGGCCCAGCGGCGCGACCAGTTGCTCGCCGCGGCGGAGCGGGCCATCGCGCGGGACGGCCCTCAGGTCTCCATGGACACCGTCGCCGCCGAGGCCGGTGTCTCCAAACCCATCGTCTACCGTCACTTCGGCGACAAGAACGGGCTCGCCCACGCGGTCGGTGAACGCTTCGCCGTCGCGTTGCTGAGCGAGTGGCGCACGACGCTGGCCGCCCACGCCGATCCACGCGAACGCACCCACGCCGCCATCGAGGTGATCCTGCGGCGGATCGACGAGGCCCCGCAGACGTACCGCTTCCTGACGCGGGGCAGCGCGGAGGGCGTTCCCGCTCTCGGGGACGCGCTCGATTCCTTTCTCCGCCTGATCGGTGACGACCTCGCCGCTTTCATGTCGTCGGTGAACGAGGACAAGAGTCCCGAGCGGCAGGCGGCGCTGCTGACCTGGGGGCATGCCATGGTCGGGCTGGTGCGCAGCAGTACGGACCTGTGGCTCGACCGGCGCCACGTCAGCCGGGAGGAGCTCGTCGCCCAGCTGACGGACCTGCTCTGGAACGGCTTCGGGGACGCCGGCTGGATGACGGGCCGGCCGCCCGGCACGCGCGGTGACGATCCGGGAACCGCTTGACACGGCACTACGAGAGGACCCTATGTTACGTCAAGTAACTTATTGATCTCGCCGATGTACGGACCCGCGACCGGTCCCCGGCGTGCCGTCCGCCGCGAGGACGCCGCCACGAGCCGCGAAGGAAGAGAACGTTCCATGTCCGCAGTCACCGGAACCCCGCTCGGCGTCGCAGTGACACGCCTCGCGACGGCGGAGCCCGAGACGCCGGCCCTGACCTGCGGCGGAGTCACCCTGTCCCGGCGCGAGCTGGACGAACGCGCGAACCGTCTCGCGTGGGAACTGCGCGACCACGGCGTGCGCGTCGGCGACCGCGTCGCCATCGTCCTGCCCAACGGCGTCGACTTCGTCGTCGCGCTGCTGGCCGTCTGGAAGGCCGGCGGCACCCCGGTGCCCATCTCCGACCGGCTGCCGGCCGCCGAACGCAAGCCGGTCCTCGATCTGGCCCGGCCCAGGATCGTGATCGCCGCGAGCGGGCCGGGCACCCTCCCGCCGTCGGCCGGAGCGGGCCAGCCGGAGTCCGCTCCCCCGGGCGTCGTCCCGCAGCCCTGGAAGATCCTCGCCTCCGGCGGCAGCACCGGACGCCCCAAGCTGATCGCCACCGTGGAGCCCGGCATCGCCGAGCGCGCGGGCCTGTTCGGTCTCGCGGCGCAGCTGCCGGAGGGCGGAGCGGCGCTGGTCACGGCGCCGCTGACGCACAACGGCCCGTTCATGTCCCTCACGGCGGCCCTGCTGTTCGGCAAGCACGTGGTCCTGATGGAGCGCTTCGACGCGGCGGAGGCGCTCCGGCTCGCCGAGCGGCACCGCGTCGACTGGATGTACGCCGTGCCGACGATGATGCACCGGATCTGGCGGCTTCCGGAGGCCGACCGCGCGGCCGCGGACCTGTCGGCGCTGCGCGTCCTGTTCCACCTCGGCGCGCCGATCGCGCCGTGGCTCAAGCAGGCGTGGATCGACTGGCTCGGCCCGGAGCGGGTCTGGGAGCTGTACGCCGGGACCGAGGCCCAGGCCGTCACCCGCATCAGCGGCACCGAGTGGCTCGCCCACCGCGGCTCGGTCGGCCGCCCGCTGACGGGCGACATCGAGGTCCGGGACGAGTCCGGCCGGCCCCTCGGCCCGGGACGGGTCGGCCAGGTGTGGATGCGCCCGGACGCCGGGCCGACGTACACCTACATCGGCGCCACGGCCCGCTCCGACGGCCGCTGGGAGTGCCTGGGCGACCTCGGCTACATCGACGCCGACGGCTATCTCTACCTCACCGACCGCGACACCGACATGATCCTCGTCGGCGGGTCCAACGTGTATCCGGCCGAGGTCGAGGGGGTTCTCGAGGAGCACCCGGGAGTGCGCTCGGCCGCCGTGATCGGGCTGCCCGACGAGGATCTCGGATCGGTGCCGCACGCCATCGTCCAGGCCGACGCGGGCGTCGACGAGACGGCGCTGCTCACCCACCTGCGGGAGCGGCTCGCGGCGTACAAGCTGCCCAGGACGTTCGAGTTCGTCACCGAGCCGCTGCGGGACGACGCGGGGAAGATCCGGCGCACCGCCCTCCGCGCCGCCCGTGTCCCCGCCGAGCCCTGCGCCGCCGCGGGGACCACCTGATCGCGGCCCATCACCTGGACGCCGGAGATACGAGCCGGTACCGTCAGGGCTTTCGCCAGCGGACCGAGTAGCGCCAGTACAGGTGCCGCCGGAAGCGCGCGCCGGGCAGCAGCCGCAGGGCCTCCCGGCGCACCCGGCCCCAGCTCATCTCCGGTTCCGTCATCGGCATGCCCGCCGGATCCGCCTTACCGCGTACCCGGTCGGCGATCATGATGGCGGGGAGGACGGCGCCGCTGAACGCCCGGTCCAGGGGCGTGCGGTCGCGGGCCAGGCCGACGACCACGAGTGTCCCGCCCGGGCGGAGCAGGTCCGCCATCCGGGTCAGCGCGGCCGTGAAGTCCATGTGGTGGATGACCGCCACCGAGCAGACCAGGTCGTACGCGCCCTCGGGGAACGGGTGCCGGAGGAAGTCGGCCGCCAAGAACTCCAGGCCGCCGGACCCGCCGGCGCGTCCGCGTGCCTGCCGGATCATCTCGGCCGAGCGGTCGACCCCGGTGACCCGGCGCGCCCTGGTCGCGAGCCGGCGGGCGAGCAGGCCCTCACCGCACCCGACGTCCAGCGCCGCCTCGCACGGGTCGGGCATCGCGTCGAGCACCAACCGGTGGTAGTGGGTGTTGTGGTTCCAGTAGTCGTGATCGCCGGTGCGGGTCATCGGCCAATGATCTCCGATCGGAGGCCGCGTCCGGTTCGGACCCTCGTTTACGTGCCGTTTCACCGGGTAGCGGAGGCACCTGACCGGAAATCGCGACTGCGAAGGAGATGGACGATGAGCAGCGTCATGGAGAGCATCGACGTCCACGTCCCGGTGCACACGGCGTACAACCAGTGGACCCAGTTCGAGGACT
This sequence comes from Actinoallomurus spadix, assembly GCF_024055725.1. Lineage (GTDB taxonomy): Bacteria > Actinomycetota > Actinomycetes > Streptosporangiales > Streptosporangiaceae > Actinoallomurus > Actinoallomurus spadix. The sequence continues at coordinate 54,828 of NZ_JAMXMX010000022.1, forward strand.
TCCCGGAGTTCATGGAGGGCGTGGAGGAGATCAGGCAGGTCAACGACACGCTCACGCACTGGAAGGTGAAGGTCGCGGGCGCCACCCGCGAGTACGACGCGAAGATCACCGAGCAGCGTCCCGACGAGCGCATCGCCTGGACCTCGGTGGAGGAGCCCAAGAACGCCGGTGTGGTGACCTTCCACCGGCTCGACGACGACCACACCCGGGTCGCCCTACAGCTCGAGGTGGAGCCGGAGGGCTTCCTCGAGAACGTCGCCGACAAGACCGGAATGGTCAAGCACCGGGCGAAGAACGACCTCAAGCGATTCAAGGAGTTCATCGAGGAGCGCGGCGGCGAGACCGGCTCCTGGCGTGGCGAGGTAGGCCGCCCGGACGAGCGATGACACGGGTCTCCGGACGGTCGGCGACCGGCCCGGAGCCGTGACCTCCCGGAACGAGGCCGGGTCCGCTCTCACGGCGGGCCCGGCCTTCTCACGTTCCGGCTAACGCGAGAAAAGCTCATGTCCTCTTCCGGTCAGAGGGCTACTCATCACCCGGCGGTTGGCGGACAGTGATCACCGCGGTCAACTGATCGAGGTGGTCCCCCATGAGGCGTCTCCCGGCCGTCGTCGGCGCCGTCGTCCCCGCCTTGCTGATCATGCTCGCCCGGCCGGCGGCTGCGGATACCTTCCCCGCCGGGCCGCCCAACGACCCGGACTACGCGCCGGTGGAGAACGGCGCGCCGCTGAGCTGCCTCACCACGGCCGCGCCGGGCGGGGAGCAGCACAACCTCTACTCCTTCATCCCGAAATGCACCCCCCTCGCCAAGGACCCGGAGAAGGCCGCCGGGATGTCGGTCGACGCGGCCTGGCGGGACTACACGACCGGATCACCGGACACGGTGATCGCCTACGTCGAGGCCGGCATCAACTGGCACAACGGGGACGTCGCCGACCTCGCGAACAAGGTCTTCCTCAACACCGGCGAGCTGCCGAAACCCAACGGTTCGGACACCTACGACCGCGACGGGGACGGAGCGGTCACCGCCGCCGACTACGCCGCCGACCCGCGCGTGCGCGACGCGAACGGCAACGGCGTCATCGACCCGGAGGACCTCATCGTCGCGTTCTCCGACGGCGAGGACGACGACGGCAACGGCTTCACCGACGACATCTCCGGCTGGGACTTCTACGACGACCAGAACGACCCGGCGACGCCCGACTCCACGTACGGCCACGCCAACGACCAGCAGCGGGTCGCGGCCGCACAGGCCGACAACGGGAGATTCGGCGCCGGGATCTGCCCCAAGTGCCGGCTGCTGCCGATCCGCGCCGGCGACGAGGCGCTGGACCGTACGGACGACCTCGCGGCCGCGTGGCTGTACGCGGGCCGGGCCGGGGCCAAGGTCATCGTCAGCACGACGGCGGACCTGGGGTACTCCTCCGCCATGCGCCGCGCCGTGGACAGGCTGTGGCACGACGGCGTGGTCATGGTCGAGTCCAGCAACGACTTCGATTCCACGGACCACCAGGGAGGTATGTTCTGGCCGCATGTAGTCCCCGGCAACGGCCTCGTGGCCAACGCGGCGGGCGCGCCGGGCGTGCTCGCCAACACGCTCACGAACACCTACCGCGAGCGCTCGAACCTCACGTCGTTCGGCGCCAAGGCGATGTTCTCGGTCGCCACGCGGGGCGGCTCGACCTCCGAGTCGACCCCGACCACCGGCGGGCTGTTCGGCCTGCTGCTCTCCTACGGCGCGCAGGCCGCGAAGGAGAAGAAGATCGACCGGCCGCTGACCAACGCCGAGGCCGTGCAGGTGCTTCGCGCGACCGCGAGCGACGTCGACGACGCGAGCCTGGGCTGGCCCGGACGGCCGGGATGGGACCGGCAGTACGGCTACGGCCGCCCGAACGCCGCGAAGGCCCTCGCCGCCGTCGCCACGGGCGACATCCCGCCCGCGACCTGGATCGAGAGCCCGGACTGGTATTCGCTGCATGACCCGGAGACGACCTCCTCCGTACCGGTCACCGGGCACGTGGACGCGTCCCGCGCCACGGGCTTCCACTACCGCCTCGAATTCGCGCCGGGCATCGAACCGGCCGACTCGGCGTTCATCGAGGCCGGGACCGGCCAGGGCACCGGTACGTACGACGGCAGAGTGGGCACGCTCGACCTGACCAAGTTGCCGCCGTCGTTCTGGGACAAGGCGTACGCGATGCCCGGCGACAAGGAGCTGTCGGCGACCGAGCAGTACACCGTCACCCTGCGCCTGCGCGTGTGGGACGACGCGGGCCGGATGGGCGAGGAGCGCCGCGCGATCGCCGTCCACCACGACGGCACGCTCCGGGCCGGGTTCCCGCGGCGCTTCGGGATCGGCGGGGAGAGCGAGCCCGCGCTCGCCGACCTGCGGGGCATGGGCCACCAGGCCATCGTGTTCGGCGACGCCGACGGCCGGGTGCACGCTCTCGACGGGGTGAGCGGCGAGGAGCTGCCCGGCTGGCCCGTGAGGACCGACGCGGAACCGGCCCGGATCCCCGGCTTCGACCCGGGCCACGAGCCGATCATCGCCCCGGTGGCCGTCGGCGACCTGTTCCACGACGGGCGCCAGGAGGTCGTGGTGACCAGCACGACCGGCCGGACGTACGCATTCGACGCCCAGGGCCGGCGCCTGCCCGGCTGGCCCAAGACCCTGAACGCCGGCGTGAGCAGGCCCGCGATCCCCCGGCCCGCGCTGCCCTACACCCGGCTCCCCCACCAGGGCGCGACGGCCTGTCCCGTCCTCGTCGACCTGGACGGCCAGCCCGGCCTGGAGGTCGTGCAGGCCGGCTGGGACGGGCGGCTGCACGCCTGGCACGCGGACGGCTCGGAGGTCTCCGGCTGGCCGGTGACCGTGGCGGACCCGCCGAAGCCGGCGTCCGGGCTGACCGCGATCGACGACGCCAAGCTCGACGCCACCCCCGCCGTCGCCGACCTCGACGGCGACCACCGGCCGGAGATCGTGGTGCGCTCCCAGCACTCCGAGAGCCACGGCGCGGGCATCCAGGCGCTCGGCGCGAACTACGTGTACGCGTACCACGCCGACGGCTCGCCGGTGCAGGGCTGGCCGGTGCGGGTGCCGTCGATCGTCACGTACTACGGCAGCGCGCAGGAGTTCATCACCGAGGCTGCGAACAGCCCGGCGGTCGCCGACGTGGACGGTGACGGCAAGGACGAGGTCGCCACCGGGCCGTCGTTCTCCGCGACGTTCCTCATCAACGGCAACGGGTCGACCCGGGGCGCGTACGGGCCGCTCAACAATCCGGCGTCCGCGCTGCTGAGCCACGACGCGGCGGCCGTACGGGCGCTGCTGACCGGTTCGTCGCCGGCCCCGGCGGTGGACCTGCCCGCGTCGTTCACGACGAGCGGGGCGTTCGGGCGGTTCGGCGACGCCGGGCGGCTCGGGTACGCCGAGTCCGGGTCGGGCGCGGTGTCGCTGATCGCCGCGCTGCTGTACCCCGGCAGCGGCACCGCCATCGCCAACTACGAGCGCGGTTACGACGCCGCGACCACGCTGCCGGTCGCGGGGTACCCGCACGCGCGCGCGGGTCTGGACTTCCTCGGCGCGCCGCTGATCACGGACGTCACCGGGGACGGCAGGGCGGAGGTCGTCGACGGCGGGGACACCTCGACGGTGCACGCGTTCACGCCGTCCGGCCAGGCCGCCGGCTTCCCGAAGTTCACCGGCGGGTGGACGTTGTTCTCCCCGTCCGCCGGCGACCTGGACGGCGACGGCCGCACGGACCTGGTGACGACCACGCGCGAGGGCTATCTGTTCGCCTGGAGGACCGAGGGGAGGCCGGACGCCGAGTCGTGGACCTACCACCACGACCAGTGGCGCACCGGGAGGTACGGGACGGACACCCGCCCGCCCGGCGCACCACGCGACCTGCGGCGTGACGGCACGACGGTGAGCTTCGCCGCGCCGGGCGACGATGGGTACGCCGGCCGCGCCGCGACCTACCGCGTCGACGCCGACGGCAGGGTCTCGGCCGTCACGGCGACCGCGGACGCGGGCGGCCGGCAGAGTCTCACCGTCCCGGCGGGCGCGCGGACGGTCGCGGTGCGAGCCGTCGACGACGCCGGGAACCTCGGCCCGTCGGCGACCCTCTGAGGGACGACTCGCGGGAGGTGGCCCTCGAGAAGCGCCGGCGGTCCCGACCGGGCCGCCGGCGCGGGGTCACTCCTCCGGCCTGGCGTCCGGGTGGGCGGCGACGAACTTCTCATAGACCTCGTCGGCGATCTTCCCGCGCTCGCTCACCTCGATGCCCTCGGCGACGGCCCACTCGCGCACGTCGCTGTTGGAGTAGCCGCGCAGGCGCGGCGCCGTGTCCGACGCGCTCTTGCGGGCCCGGCCCGCCTGGCGGACCTTGGCCGCCTTCTCGATATACGGCGCGAGCTCTCCGAGGAGCTCTTCGAGACGCTTGAAGTTCTCATCGCCGAGATCGATGGTGTACGTTACGCCAGAAACCTCGAAATCCCGCTTGGCGACGTCTTCACCGTCATGCCCATCCAAATCATCCACCATTACGACTTTCGTCGCCACGAGGTGTTCCTCTCTCAGCTTACTTTGTCGGGGGTTAGGATAATACGAGCGTACGACAGTCGGTGACGCGCGCCCGCAGAGCCGACCGTAGGACGGTCATCCTCCCAGGTCGGCAGGCCTTCCCGGCGGCGAGCCGGAAAGCGGCCCCGGATCCCATTCGGTTCGCGCATTGTTCAGCGCCCGACATTCACCGATTTTCCCCCTTTGAGACGTTATCCGATAATAACGCAGGCGACATCCGTACGCGACGTCACCGGCACGGCGTGGCGACATTTCCAGCACCGCGGCCGCCATGCCGGAAAGTGCCGGAGCCGACCGCTCGGCGGCGCTATTCTCCCTGCGAATGCAACTCGATCGGCTGGGGGTGCGCCATAAGCGAGACACCGCGTTCGAGACCCGGCCCGCTGCTGCGGAGTCTGCCGTTCGGCATGCTCGCGCTCGTCGCCGTGATCGACTTCTTGGCCAGCCCGGACATCATAATCCGGCCCATGCTCGTCCTCGGCCCCGCCTTCGCGAGTCTGTGGTGCGGCATCCGGCGCACCGCGCTGGTGGGCCTCACCGCCCTGGCGCTGTCCGCCGCCCTCAGCTACCACCACCACACGCTCGGCCGCAGGCACAACACCCTCACACTCCTGGCCATGGCCGGCGTCGCGGCGGCGAGCGTCGCGGCCAGCGCCGACCGGAAGAAGCGCGAGCGCATCCTCGCCGACGTCCGGTCCGTGGCCGAGGTGGCGCAGCGCGTGCTGCTCCGCCCGGTCCCCCGCCTCGTCGGCCCCATGCACATCGCCGTCGGCTACACCTCCGCCACCGCGGAGGCCAGCATCGGCGGCGACCTGTACGAGGTCACGCTCACCCCGTACGGCGTCCGGGTCATCGTCGGGGACGTCCAGGGCAAGGGCCTGGAGGCGGTCGAGACGGCGGCGGACGTCCTCGGCGCCTTCCGCGAGGCCGCCTACGACGAGCCCGACCTGACCGGGGTCGCGGCGCGCATCGAGACCGCGCTGCGCCGGCGGCTGGACGCCGAGCCCGACGGGCGAACGCCCCAGGAAGGCCACGGCCGTTCGCCCGCGACGGGTCCCGGGCGAACGGCCGAGAGCACCGGCGAGAAGTTCGTCACGGCCGTCCTGGCCGAGTTCGGCGAAGGTGAGATCGTCACGCTGCTCAACTACGGTCACCCGCCGCCGTTCGTGCTGCGCGGCGGCGAAGGCGGGTTCGCCGAACCCGACGACGTCGCCCCGCCGTTCGGCCTGTCCGACCTCGGCGCCGCCGCCCCGCGCCCGCACACCGTCAAGTTCGCGCCGGCCGACCAGATGCTGCTGTACACCGACGGGGTCGTCGAGGCCCGCGACGGCGAGGGCCGCTTCTACCCGCTGGCCGAACGCGCGCACCTGCTCGCGGCCGGAGATCCCGAACAGGCGCTGAGCGACCTGCGCGCCGACGTCCTGCGGCACGTCGGCGGCCGCATCGCCGACGACGCGGCCATGCTCCTCATCCGGCGCAGGTGAGCCGGTGCGCGGCCGCGGCCGCACCCATGGCAGGGTGGTCCGCCATGACGGCGACCGGGTCCCGAGCGGCCCTTCCCCCCAGCACCGTCCGGCCCGCGGCCCGGCTGGCCGACGTACGGATGCGGGGCGTGGAGATCACCATGGCCTACGTTCCCGACGAGGCGGAGCGGCGACGGCGGGCGGCCGCCGGTCTGGCCGGCGTGACCCGCGTCGATCTCCTGGACGTCCTGCTGGGGCTCCCGGCCGGGGCGGTCGTCCCCTGGACGACGCTGTCGGCCAGGGAGCGGCGGGCCGTCCGCGAGCTCCCGCCCGGCTGCGCCGACCTCACGCCGGCGGGCGTCGTACGGCTGCTGCGGCGGCCCCTGCGTCCGGAACTCGCCATCGTACGGGCGTCGTCCTGGCGGACCGGCCTCGACCGGGCCGGGCGGTTCGGCGCGTACTGCGCGCGCCTGGTCGTCCTGCCGGGCCCGCCCGCGGACCTCGGCGAGGCGCGGGCGGAGGCCGCCTACTGGGGGGTCGGACTCGCCGCCGGCAGCGCGGTCATCGTGCCCCCCGAGTCGTTCGGGAACCGCGCGCACACCCCCGCCGGATGGGCGTTCGCCGAGGAGCTCCACCTGCGCACGCTCAACACCACCCCGTCGTGCGGCGGGGGCCATCGTCCAGGACCGCGCCCTCGTAACGGCCCCGCCGTCCTCCGGCGCCGCGCCGCCTGAGGCCCATCCGTCGCTTAAGGCCGTGCCGGCGTGACGACCCCCGCCGTCGCCGTGGCGGTGTCCTCGCCGGCCCAGACCCACAGCGACTCCGGCGGCACGAACACCGGTTCCCGCGCCCGTACGGAGGTGTTGTAGCGGGCGTGCGCGGCGATCGCGTCCCGGCAGAGCCGCCGCCAGTAGCGCCGGCGGCCCTCCGGCGAGTCGGGGTACAGGAGGTTGCGCGCCCACTCGGTCCAGACCGCGACACCGTGCAGGCGCGCGTCCTTCCAGTCCTCCTGCCGGAGGAAGCCCGCGATGCTCCGGCCGCCGCAGCGGGCGCAGCGGCACGGCGGCGCCGCCCGGTCGCCGAACCGGTCCGCGAGCACGCTGCCCCGCACGTACGTGAGGAGGTCGGGAACCAGGACGCCGGGCGACCGGTCGCCCCCGTCCGCCGATCCGTACCCCGCCGTTTCGCCCGGCGGCACGAGCCGCCGCAACGCGTCGCTGGTGCCGATCGAGGCGGCCAGGCAGCCCTGTGCCACCGCGTCGAGCCCCGTCAGGTCCGTACGGAACAGGGCGACGTCCGGCACCTCGGTGACGAGGCGGCGCAGGCCGAGCACGCCGTCCAGCATCCGCCGCGGCGCGGCGGCCCGGCCACCCGGCATCACCGCCTTCGCGACGGGCGCCCGGGCGAGCACGCCGATCAGCTTGTCGATCAGGCCGGGCGCCAGCCATCCGGCGTCCAGGGGGAGCGACAGGATGACGTCGTCGCGGGCCAGACCGACCGCGCCCTCGACCGCCGCGTCGAGGGCGCCGAAGTCCGCCGCCCGCAGGTACCCGGTGGGAGTGAGGGCCGCGTCCGCGCCCGCGTCGATCTGCCCTTGGACGCGTTGTTCCAGGGTGATCTCCAGCAGGCCGTCGCCGCCCTCGTCGAAGGGCCGTTCGCGGGTCGCGACCCTCGCCTCCGCCGCCGCGGAGTCGAACAGGATCGGGCCCTCGAACGCCTGCTCCTCCCGGCACCGCCGGGCCGCCCGTACCGGATTGGCGCCGGTCAGCACGAGGCCCCCGCCCGCACCGACGATCGCCGCGACGTGGGAGGCGTCCGACGGGCGGGCATGCGCGAACACCCGGTCGGCCAGCACCGCGACGGCGCCACCGCAGGCTCTCTCTCCCGCCCTCGTCGCCTCGCCGGACGCTCGGGCTCGCCGGACCGGCGGGACCGGACGACGCATCGTGCGGATTCACCTCGGGAAGTGACGGCTCAACTCCACTTCCGACGGTGCGCGCAGACAACCGCACAGTCAATGCCCAGGTCGGCCCGGCTTCGGTAAAGCGACGGCCGGGAACCCTCGGGCCGGACCGGCGCGGTCCGGTCTCCGGGCCGTGGCGTGGGCGCGGGAGCCCGCGTCGGCGGTCCGAGCGACGAGAGCGGCCCCTACTCCGCGTCCCGGCTCTCCTCCCGGTGCGTGAACAGGGCGAGCAGACCCTCGATACGGTGATCGGCCTCGGCCGGATGCCGGAAGCGACGGCTCGGATCGATCGTGTAGTGGTTCCGCCGGCCGACGCGGGTCCGGGTGAGGTAACCCGCGGCCTCCAGGTCGGTCACGATCGTCTGGGCGGCCCGCTCGGTGATGCCCGCGACGGCGGCCATGTCCCGCAGCCTCGCCTGGGGGTTCCGGGCGATCTCTAGGAGGACGCGCGCGTGGTTCGTCAGAAAGGTCCAGTGCCGGACGGGTTCACCATCCGCGGGCGTGCCCATGGGGCTCCTCATCCGATCTGCGTTCGGGCCGGTCACCGCGCTGCTCGGGCGCATATATCATGAAGTCGATTTCTGGTATCGGTTGACGTGGTTCTCTCCTCCAGGCATGCTCGGGACATGCGGATTGATAGGCGGCCCGTACGAGCGCACCCTCGTGATGTTAGTGGCCGCCATGGCAGAACGTAACGGACACACGGCGCAAGCGATCTTGCCGGACGCGGGCCTGGTCCTCTACGAGGACCGCCAGCTCAGGATCATCCAGGCGACCCCACCCGACAAGGTGCTGCTCCGGGGCGACGTCGACATCACCAACAGCCCCGCCCTCGCCGACGCGCTCGCCGGCGTCACGGCCGAATGGGGCCGGGTCACGGTCGACACCGAGGGTCTCCGCTTCATCGACGTCTCCGGCTGGCGCATCCTCGTCGGCCCCCATCCCCGCCGCGGGCCCCGGCCCCGGCTGCTGAACATCGCCCCCTGCGTGCACCGCCTGAACCAGCGCATGCACGCCCTCTGACCGGGCACGATCGAGCCCGCGTTCCGCGTCGCCCGCCCGATACGGCGGCCGGCGACCCGCACGGGGGTCACGCCGATGACGGCGGCACCGTACGAAACGCCCTGAGGCGGAGTCCGCCGGGCGAGCGGGAGAGCCACGAGATCCGCGAACGGCCGCAGGAGCGCCCGTAAGACGGGCGCGATCGGAACCCCGCGGCCCTCCCGAGACCCGATCAAACGATCAACGTCGTGCCCCGACGAACTGCAGCGAGGGACGGCGGGTGCCGGTCTCGGTGATGCCGAACCCGGCCTGCGTGACCAGCCCGGTCAGTTCGTCGGCGGGGGTGTGCTCGTGCGCGTGGTTCGCGGCGGCGCCGACCAGCCGGGCGGCGGCCAGGTGGCGCGGCCGGCGGCGGTAGTCGGCGAGCAGCAGCCGCCCACCGGGGCGCAGGACCCGGTGGAATTCCGCCAGGGCGGCGGGCCGGTCGGCGGCGGGGATGTGATGGACGGCCAGACTGGAGATGACCACGTCGAAGGAGCCGTCGGGATACGGGATGGCCTGGGCCGCAGCGGTCTGGAATGTGCAGCCGGCCGGGGCGCGGCGAGTCGCGTAGGCGATGACCTGGGCGGAGGGGTCGATCCCGGTGGCGTGTCCGCCGGGGAGGACGGCGCGGGCGGCGCGGCGGGTGAGGTAGCCGGTGCCGCAGCCGACGTCCAGGATCCGATCTCCGGGGCGGGCGCCACTGAGGGTGACCAGGTCGTCGTAGACGCGGCGTCGGCGGCCGAGGAACCCGACCACCGCGCCGAGCTCGTACAGGCGCGCGCCGCGGATGAGCGCGCCGGGCTCGTCGGCGTTCTGGTGTCGGTGCGGCTGGTGACTCATGGAGACCCCTTCGCTTCGGTGCCGATTTTTCGATACATCATGTCTCCAACACGGTCAGTTTGTCGACATCTCGTCGGATCGTATGATCGGCTGTGTGCCGAAGCTGTGGGACGAGACGATCGAGGCGCACCGCCGCACGGTGCACGACGCGGTGCTGGACGCCGCCGCGACACTGGTCGCCGAGCGCGGGCCGCTGGCGGTGACGATGTCGCAGATCGCCGCCGCGGCCGGCATCGGGCGGGCGACGCTGTACAAGTACTTCCCCGACGTCCAGGCGGTCCTGGTGGCCTGGCACGACCGTGAGGTCGCCGGCCATCTCCACCGGCTCGCCGCCGCACGCGACGAGGCCGAAGACCCCGGACAGCGCCTGGAGGCCGTCCTGTACGCCTATGGCCTGATCCACCATGACCGGGCGCGGCGCCACCGGCACGTCCCCGCCGAACCGGGCATCTTGGTGCCCGGGGACGAGCACGTCGCCCGTACGCAGCGTCACATCGGCGACCTGCTTCGCGACCTGCTGACCGACGCGTCCCAGGCGGGACAGGTCCGAGACGACATCGCCCCGGGCGAACTCGCCGACTACTGCCGGTACTCCCTGCAGGCCGCCGCCGACCTGCCGTCCGAGGACGCCGTCCGGCGGCTCGTCACCCTCATCCTGGCCGGGCTGCGCCCCGAGCCCCGCGCCTGACCCCCGGCCCGGCGCGACGGCAGCCATCGACTCGCGCCGTCGCCGTTGCCACCTCGCCGCCGCCGTTGCCACAGCACCGTCGCCGTTGACACATCGCCGCCGCCGTTGCCGGCCGAATAACCTGAATGGCCGGATTCACCGGGTCAAGAACAGCGGCAAGGCGCTGTCAGGCTCGGTGGACACGCTCGACCGCGACCGCTGCGAAGGACCGCCTTTTCCGGCCGGACACCCTACAATCACGGCAAGCAGAGGAACGGCGGCGGCAATGACCGAAGATATCCGGATATGCATGCCCGCGTGCGCGGCAGCTCCCGGCTTCGCGCGCACGTTGCTGGTCCGGCGCCTCAGAAAGTGGGGCTATTCCCATATTTCAGATGACGCTACTCTCATAGCCTCCGAATTAGTGACAAATGCCGTGAAGGCGACTCCCGGCCAGATCATCCGTTTCGTATGCCGCTGGGAGGACGGCGGGATATACCTCGCCGTGTGGGATCGCAGTCCAGGCCGTCCCGCGCCGTTCCCCGCGGCCGGGCCGGCTTCGGCCGACCCGGCCGGTCTGGCCGACCTCGACGTCGACGCGAACGGGCATCGAGGGCTGCGGGTCGTCGACGCACTCGCCCTGGAGTGGGGCTACCGCCCCGATCCCGTCGGCCCGGGCACCGGCCCCTCCTGCCGCGGCAAATGGGTCTGGGCGCGCGCCGTCGCCGATCCCTCATCGGAGGGCCTGTAGCCCTACCGCGGCCTCAGGAATGGGGAGCCCTACCCCCGGCCCTCGGGAATGGCCGCAGCCCTCCCCCGTGCCCTCACGAATGGCTGCAGCCCTACTCCGGGTCTTCAGGAATGGGCGGTCACGGCGATGTACTTCTCCTCGAGGAACTCGAGGATGCCGTCGGAGCCGCCCTCCCGGCCGAGGCCGCTCTGCTTGACGCCGCCGAAGGGAGCCGCCGGATCGCTCACGACCCCGCGGTTGACCGCGACCATCCCGGCCTCCAGCCGGCCGGCGACCGCCATCGCCTCGCGTTCCTCGCCGAACACGTACGCCATCAGACCGTAGATGGTGTCGTTGGCCATCCGTACCGCCTCATCGACGTCGTCGTACCGCACGACCGTCAGGACGGGACCGAAGATCTCGGTCGAGGTGATGGGCGATCCGTGCCGCACGCCGGTCAGCAGGGTCGTGTCGTAGAAGGCGCCCTGCTCGGAGGACTTGCCGCCGTGGACGAGCGTGGCGCCTTCGGAGACGGCGTCCTCCACGAGCGCGGCGACCTTGTCGCGCTCGGCGGTCGAGACGAGCGCTCCGACCTGGTTGGAGCGGTCGAGGCCGGGGCCGACGGACAGCGCGGCCAGCTCCGCGGTCATCCTCTCGACGAACTCGTCGTGCCGTGAGGCGTGGACGTAGACGCGGTTGGCGGCCGTGCAGGCGGCTCCACCGTTGCGCATCTTCGCCAGCAGCGTGCCCTCGACGGTGACGTCCATGTCCGCGCCGGGGAGCACGATGAGCGGGGCGTTCCCGCCGAGCTCCATCGACGCGCTCACCACGCTGTCGGCGCAGACGTGCAGCAGGTCGCGCCCGACCTCGGTGGATCCGGTGAACGACAGCTTCCGCACCTCCGGCCTGTTGATCATCTTGGCCACGAGGGGGCCCGTCGGCATCGGCGTCACCAGGTTCACGACGCCGGCGGGCACTCCGACGCGCCGCAGCACCTCGACCATGTACGCCGCGGTCAGCGGGGTCTCCCGGGCCGGTTTGAGGATCGTCGTGCAGCCGGCCGCCAGCGCGGGGGCGAGCTTTCGCGTCGCCATGGCCGCGGGGAAGTTCCACGGGGTGATCAGCAACGCGACCCCGATGGGCTGCCGGTCGACGATGATGCGCTTGTCCCCCGCGGGCGAGAGCCGGTAGTCGCCGGGAACGCGCACGGCCTCCTCGGCGAACCAGCGGAAGAACTCCTTGGCGTAGTTCGCCTCCCCGATCGCGTCGGACCAGGACTTGCCGTTCTCGCGCACGATGATCTCGGCGAACCGCTCGACCTCCGCGGTGAGGACCTCGTACGCGGCTCGCAACAGTTCGCCGCGTTCACGCGGCGCGGTGGCCGCCCAGCCCTCCTGCGCGTTCGCGGCCGCGTCGACGGCGGCCATGCAGTCACCCTCGGTGGCGGTGGCGAAGCGCGCGATGACGGACAGGTCGGAAGGGTCGATCACGTCGAAGCGCTCGCCGGCGCCGCCCGGGCGCCACACGCCGTCGATGAAGAGATCGGCGAGGTAGGTCATGAGTCGCTTCCTTCCGTGAGACGGCCGGTGTGGGCGTGCTGGAGAATGTCGAGCAGCACGGCCGGGGGTGCGGGGATCGGCGCGATCGCGATGAGTCGTACCGAGTTCGATGCCAGCTCGGCGAGCTGCGGCAGTTGCTCGCGGGTGATCCCGATCTCCTGAAGGGACGCCGGCACTCCGATCGCGCGGCCGAGCGCGGCGATCGAGGAGATGGCGTCGCGGGCCCTGGCGTCGGCGGTGGCCGCGGCGGACCCCAGTGCGCGCCCGACCGCGGCGATCCGTTCGACGACCTCGGTGTCGGCGAGGCACGCCTGCAGCACGTACGGCAGGAGGAGCCCGGTGCCCAGCCCGTGCGGCGTCTTGGTGGCCGCGCCGATCGGGTACTGGAGGGCGTGTGAGAGATGGGTGCCGGTGGCGCCGAAGGAGACGCCGGCGAGGAGGCTGCCGAAGGCGACCTCCTCTCGCGCGCGGCGGTTCCCCGGGTCGTCGACCGCCGTCGGCAGCCAGGTGCCCAGGTGCTCCACCGCGCGCAGCGCGATGGCCTCGGAGAAGGCGTTCCTGCCCGTGAACACGGGAAGCTCGGCGTCCCACGGCCCTTCGAGCCGGGCGGCGGTGAACGACTCCACCGCGTGGACCAGGGCGTCGATGCCGGCGAAGGCGGTGACGCTCCGGGGAGCGCCCAGGGTGAACTCCGGGTCGACGACCGCGGCGGTGGGGATGAGGTACGGGCTGGAGATCCCCACCTTCATCTCGCGCTCCGGGTCGGAGACCACGGCGACCGGGGTCACCTCCGACCCGGTTCCGGCGGTCGTGGGGACGGCGACGAGGGGCAGCGATGGTCCGGGGACGAGGTTCTCCCCGTAGTACCGGCTCAGCGGTCCGCCGTGCGTGACGAGCAGCCCGATCAGCTTCGCGGCGTCCAGCGCGCTTCCGCCGCCGACGGCGAGGATGACATCGGGCTCGTAGTCCCGCGCGAACGCCGCCGCGGCGTCCAGCGACGCGATCGGCAGCTCCGGCCGGACGTCGCTGTAGACCGCGACGTCCAGCCCGCCGGCCCGTAGTCCGGCGACCGTCTCGCCGAAGATCGGCGACTCGGTCAGGAACGGGTCGATGATCGCGAGCACCCGGCGGCCGCCGAGGTGCAGCAGCCGGCCCAGTTGCGCGCGTGACCCATAGCCGAAATGGACGCGTGCCGGGAGCCGGAGCGTCCCGGCCGTGAGGTACTCCATGGTTCTCCTGCGAACGTGTGGGGGGATGCCGAGCCCGGTGCGGCGGGGCTCGGGCGCCGCTCACTTGAAGGCGAGCGCGTTCGGCGGCGAGCCGACTCCGCCGATGAGGTGCAGCGGCTTACAGGTCAGGAAGAACTCGTAGACGCCGTCGGCGGCGCAGTCGGCGGCGAGGTCGTCGAGCTTCCACAGCTCCCCCATCGCCATGCCGAGCAGCGCGATGAGCGGGCGGTGCAGCATGCCGCTGTGGTCCACGCCCTGCTCCGGAGGCCGGTCGGCGGTCAGCCGGAAGTCGGAGTCGAGCACCGGGTCGGCCTCGACCGCCGGGTTGTCGCCCGCGACGAGCGCGATCTCGTGGTCCCAGAGCCAGCGCAGGACCGACTCCCGCTGGGCCAGCCCGGGAGACTTGTTGCGCTTGTTGAACTCGATGCGTTCCTCGGTCGACTTGGCGACGTAGTTCTCGGCCCACCCGGTGCGCAGCAGCAGCAGGTCGCCTCCCTGCCAGGTGACCCCCTGGGACTCCGCGATGGCGTCGAGCGTCACGTCGTCGAGGGGGATCGTCTGCTCGCAGTCGTACGGCCGGCCCTCCCGCGCGAAGAAGCGGGGGACGTCGAGCAGGACGCCGCGGCCGGCGATGCCCGGCCGCGCCCAGTTGTGGATGCCGAGCGACGTCGATTCGTCGTTGTTGTACTCGGCCGGGAGTCCTCCGTAGAAGCCGTGCTCGGGGTGCCCGATGTGGCGGAGGGAGTCGAGTTGCGAGGTGGACTGCAGGTAGAACGAGTCGAGCCAGTCGTCGCGATGGAACTCGTTGGTCGCGAAGATGTGGTGCTCGGCCGGGTGCCTGGTCCCGGTGGGGTACGGCTCGAAGGCGTTGATCGGGTAGTCGAGGCCGAACCGGCGCCCGGTGCGGATGAGGCGGGCCGCCGCGGCCACACGCTCGGGGGTGAGGAGGTTGATGGTGCCGAGTTGATCGCCGCGTCCGAAGACGTCCCAGCTCGAACCGGCGATCTCGGCGTTGGCGAGCTCGTCATAGGTCGCCAATGCGTTTCCTTTCTTCGCTGCCGCCCAGTTCGTCACTGAGCCTGGCGGCGGTGTCGACGAGTCCGGTGAGGGCCGGCGATCCGATGGAGAGGTCGGCCATCTGGTCGGATCCGAGCAGCGCGACGGTGGCGCAGATCCCGTATTCGTCGAAGACGGGTGCGGCCGCGGCGAAGAGGCCGTCCGGGTGGCTGACGATGCTGTAGCCGTTTCGCCGGGCCATGTAGATTCCCCCTTCGAGTTCCGCCCGCTTGGCGTCCGAGACGCCTTCGGTGGCGCGTTCGAAGGCCTGCTCGTCCTTGAAGGCGAGGAAGACCCGGAGTTGTGCCGAGTCCAGGTCGAGGAGGGTGCCGGGGTGGACGGTGATGACGAGTGCGCGGCTGAGGTCCTCGTTGACGTGCGCCACGACGGGTCCGCGGGCGCCCCAGAGGGCGAGCACGGTCGTCGTGCGGACGGCGGAGCTGAGCTTCGCCAGGTACGGCGGCGCGATCTCGACGACGCGCCGCCGTCCCAGGGCGTGGATTCCGAGCTGCACCATGAGGCCGCCCAGGAGGAAGGTGCCGCGGCGGTGCCCACGCTCGAGGATGCCGGCGGTGACGAGGGAGGCGCAGTAGCGGTACGCCGTCGTCCGGTTCAGCCCCAGACGCTCCGCCACGTCGGCGGCCGTCAGCTCGGTGGTCTGCGGACCGAAGAGCGCGCAGATCTGCCCCACCCGCTGGACTGCCTGGATGTCGGAACCGGAAGCCTCGTTACCCGAATCAATGTTCGCCATGGCTGAACTGTAGTTCACATTGAGAACGGAGGAAGGCCGTCGCTCGAGCGTGAGAGCCAAATCTCAGCCCACCAGCCAGTTGTTGAGTTTGGTGGTGACCTCGTCCCAGTGCGCGGCGTACCAGTCGACGTCCTGCACCACCGGTTTCGCGGCGGCGCCCTGCCCTTCGACGCTCACGAGTTTGGCGTTTCCGGCCAATTGCGGCTTGGCGTTGTGGTTGACCGGCTGGACGCCCATGATCTCGGCGACCTTGGCCGCCTGCTCGGGCTGCGCCAGGAACTGCAGGAAGTCCTGCGCGGTCGCCTTGTGCTTCGTTCCCTTCGGCACCGCGAGCGCGTTGATCGACACCACCGTCTGGCCCCAGACGATCTTGATGTTCTTCTTGTCGTTGAGCAGCGGGTACAGGCGCGAGTCCGGAAGGAGGAACATGTCGACCTGGCCGGATCCGACCGCCTGCTCCAGCGCGCCCACGTTCGGCGCGAAGAGGGTGTCCTTCCGGATCGTGGCCCACTTGCGCAGGGAATGGTCGACGTCGAGCGGGTAGAGCTTGTCCGGCGTCACCCCGTCGGCGAGGAGCGGGTACTCCAGGATGCCGTTCTGCAGGTTCGTGATGACGCCCCGCTTGCCGGGGAACTTGGTCGTGTCGAAGAAGTCCTGGATCGTCTTCGGCGCCTTGGAAGGGTCCGGATACTTGTCGGCGTTGTACGCGAAGGGGGTCGCGTTCGCGAAGTTCCCGACGTAGCACTCGCCGACTCCCTTGGACGCGAAGTCCTGGGGGTTGAGCTTGGGCAGGCTCAGCTTCTCGAAGAGCCGCCCGCAGTGCTGCTTCGCCGCGGCCGGCGCCACCGCGACGACGTCCCACTGGACGTTCCAGGACAGCACCTGGGCCTTGACCTGGGCGATGTCCGCGGGCGAGGTGTTGTTGAAGGTCACGTTGGAATGGGCGGCGGTGTAGGGCTTCTGGAACGCGTTGGCCTGCGCGTCCTGGCCGGAACCTCCGTAGGCGACGTAGGTGAGCTTCTCCGGGCCGCCGGACGGATTCGCGCTCGCGCCGCCATCGGAGCCGCAGCCGGCGAGGGCGATCGCCGAGGCGAAGCCGACTCCCGCGAGGGTGGTTCGTGACAGAGAGACCATCGTCCTACCTCTCGTTAAGGGTCCGCCAGGCCGGATGGAGGTTTGTTCACTATGCGACCTTCGAACCCCGTGATGTGAACACGGTACCGAAATAGCACGAGAACGTACAGGTCCGGCCTTACATCGTTTCGAGTTTGTTTCCAACTGTGCACATGACGCGCGATACGTTCGCGATGTGTGTAAGGGCGGCAGGGTCGCGCCCATGGCGCGGCGACGGATGTCCCGCACGAAAGGCGGGTGTCCTGCAGGAAGGGCGGGTGTCCTGCACGAAAGGCGCCCGGAGGCAGGCCACCGGGCGCCATCGGCACCCCGTGGCCACCTCCGGGCGGTAGGGGAAGTGGATCGGCGCCGGATCAGGCCGCGACGATCCGCTGCGCTCGCGGCCGCCACCAGGCCACGAGGTCGTCGCCGACGGCGTGGTCGCCGTGGAGCGCGCTGACGCGGGCACGGCCGGGAAGCCGGCGTTCGCCCATGGTGAGCAGCAGCGTGCGGTACGCGCCCATGTACTCGACATCGCGGACGGTCGCCCGTACGGCGTTGGCGCCCGCGGGCACCTCGTCGAGCCGGTTGACCACCTCGACGTCCTCCGGCCGTACGACGATCGCGCTGCGCGTGCGCACGCCGGGATGCGCGGCGACGGTGCCGGGATCGATGCCCCAGGTCTCGCCGTCCCAGGTGAGGTTCTCATCCAGGGCGGCCTGTCCGAGCTCGAAGACGTTCGAGTCGCCGAGGAACCTGGCCGTGAAGAGGGTCTCGGGCTCGGCGTACAGCTGCTGCGGCGTGCCGACCTGCTCGATGTGCCCGCTGTTGAACAGCGCGATGCGGTCGGAGAGGTTCAGGGCCTCCTCCTGGTCGTGCGTCACGAAGACGAACGTGGAGCCCACCTCGCGGTGGATCCGCCGGATCTCCACCTGCAGGGCCGACCGCAGGTTACGGTCGAGCGCGCCCAGCGGCTCGTCCAGCAGGAGCGCCCTGGGCTCGAAGACGATCGCGCGGGCCAGCGCGACGCGTTGCTGCTGCCCTCCGGACAGCTGCGCGGGATGGTGATCGTCGCGGCCGGTGAGCTGAACGAGCTCGAGCACCTCGGCGACCTTCCGGGCGATCTCCCGCTTGTCGGCCCTGCGCTCGCGCAGCGGATACGCGACGTTCTGCGCGACCGTCATGTGCGGGAAGAGCGCGTAGTGCTGGAACAGCATGCCGAGGTTGCGGCGGTGCGGCGGCACGTTGCTCACGTCGGCCCCGTTGAGCACGATGGTGCCCGCGGTGAGCGTCTCGAAGCCGGCGATGAGGTTCAGGGTGGTCGTCTTGCCCGAGCCGCTCGGCCCGAGCAAGGTCATGAACTCCCCGGGTTCGATCGTGAGCGAGATGTCGTCGACGGCGGGAGCCTCGAGCCCGTAGTCCTTGGTCACGTGGTCCAGGCGGATCTCGGTGCCGCTCCTGGTCCCGGGCGACGATCCGGTGGCCTTCACCGTGGTGTCATGTGTCATCGTCATTGGCTCTCTTATCGGCGGCGGGCCCTGCCGCGAAGCAGCTGGGGCACGAGGAAGATGATGGTCACGGCGACGACCATGAGGCTCGACGCGGCGGAGATCGTCGGGTCGATCTCCACGGTGACGCTGTTGTACATCTGCACCGGCATGGTCTGGAACTGCGGCGATCGCAGGAACAGCGCGATGACGACCTCGTCGAACGAGACGATGAACGCGAAGATCGCGCCTGTCAGGATGCCCCGGCTGATCAGCGGCATCGTCACGCGGACGAACGAACGCCAGGGCGAGGCTCCGAGCGACGCCGAGGCCTTCAGCAGCCGCTGGTCGAAGCCGCCGAGCGCGCCGGTGACGGAGACGAGGACGTACGGGACGGCGATCGCGGTGTGGGCGAGCACGTACCCGGGCACCGTGCCGGTGAGGCGCCAGCCGAGGAAGGAGATGTAGACCGCGACCGCCACGACGATGGCGGGGGCCACGATCGGCACCATCAGCAGGGTGCGCACGAACCGGGCGAGCCGTCCGTGCAGCCGGGACAGCGCCACGGCCGCCGCGGTGCCGACCGTCGTGGCCAGCAGCGCCGTGAGCAGCGCGACCAGCAGCGAGTTGCGCAGGGAGTCCAGCCAGACGGGGCTGGTGAAGAAGTTGTGGTACAGCCGCCACGAGAATCCCCGAGGCGGCCACTGGAACGTCGGCGCGCCGCTGAAGCTCATCGGGATGACGAACAGCGTCGGCAGGATGAGGAAGACGGCGACGAGCCCGCCGGTGACCTTGAGCCACCAGGGGACGGGGTCGACCTTCGTGTACCGCCGGCGGGTGCGGGACGGGTGGTCCCAGGGCCGGAGCCGGTGGCCGCCGGTCCGGAACGGGTGGTCGCTGGGCTGGTCATCAGCGGTCCTTCGTTCGACTGGTCGCGACCACGCCGATCGCGGACATGGTGCCGCCCATCCGGTTCGCCCAGGCGACGAGGACGAGCGTGACGATCAGCACGACCATGCCGAGCGCCCCCGCGGCGGCGAAGTCGAGCAGCTGGGTGGTCCGCTGGGCGAGCAGCTGGGCGACGAGCGACTGCTGCGGTGATCCGAGCAGCGCCGGAGTCACGTAGAACCCGAGGCTGAGCGTGAACACCAGGATGACGCCGGCCACCACCCCGCCGCGGGAC
The DNA here is from genome assembly GCF_024055725.1 of Actinoallomurus spadix. Classification (GTDB taxonomy): domain Bacteria; phylum Actinomycetota; class Actinomycetes; order Streptosporangiales; family Streptosporangiaceae; genus Actinoallomurus; species Actinoallomurus spadix. The sequence goes on from NZ_JAMXMX010000022.1 coordinate 74,498, forward strand.
AGCGGGAAGAAGACCTTCCAGAACGCCGCGGTCGGGGACGAGCCGAGCCCGCGCGCGGCGAGCAGCAGTCTCCGGTCGATCGATCCGAGGGTGCTGAACAGCGGCAGCACCATGAAGGGGAGCATCACCTGGGTCATGGCGATCGTCACGCCGGCGGAGGTGCCGTAGAGGACGACGTGATCGGCCCCGAGGAGCGCGAACACCTTCTGCACCGGCCCGCCGTTCTGCAGGATGATGATCCACGCGAAGTTGCGCGCCATCACGGACGTCCAGAAGGGGATCAGCACGATCACCAGGAGGATGCCGCGCGCGCGTGGGCTCACGCGGGTCATCAGGTACGCGTACGGGTACCCGATCAGCAGGGCGGCGGCGGTCACCGCCGCGGCGATCATCACGGTCCGGCCGAGCACCGTCAGGGTGACGCCGTCGGTGAAGATGTTCTCGTAGTTCTTCAGCGTCCAGGTCGGCTCGGAGACGCTGTCGAGGAGGGTCCTGCCGAGCGGTACCAGCAGGATGCCGGCCAGCAGGGCCAGCGCGGGTAGCAGCAGAGGCCAGCCCGACAGTCTCATCTTGTTCGAGGACATACTCGTCCCCTTCCAGCTTGTTCGGCTCAACCGGTCAGGAGTACCGGATCGTGACGGTGGCGGAAGCGCTGCTCAGGCGCGCCCGCCACCTGCCGAGACGTCGGCGGCGTCTCGGAACGGAGGCCTGGGGGTCGCCAGTATTCCAAGCCAATGTTCGTATAGCAATAGTCATGTGCGTATCGTGAACGTCGGCCCGCATCCGCCGGTCCCACACCGGCCGGTCGCGCGTCAGGCGCTGTAACCGCCGTCGACGGGCAGGACGACGCCGCTGATCTGGCTCGCACGATCGCTCAGCAGCCACGCCGCGGCGTCGGCCACCTCGGTCGTCGTGCCGGCCTTCCGCAACGGGACCGCGGAGATCCGGCGCTCCACCGCTGCCGGATCGTCGTGCCGCCACTTGACGAACATCGGGGTCTCGGTGGGGCCGGGGGCGACGGCGTTGACGCGGATGCCGAGCGGCCCGTTGTCATGCGCCGCCGTACGGGTGAAGCCGATGACCGCGTGTTTCGTCGCCTGGTAGGCGCCGAGGCCCGTGTTGCCGCGGAAGCCGCCGACGCTGCTCGTATTGACGATCGACCCGCCCGACTCCCGCATCGCGCGGATCTCCTCGCGCAGGCACAGCCACATGCCCTTGACGTTCACCGCCATGATCCGGTCGAAGTCTTCCTCCGGCACCTCGTCGAGGCGGCCGTACTGGTTGATCCCCGCGTTGTTGAACGCGCCGTCGAGCCGGCCGAACCGGGTGATCGTGTCGTCGACGAACCGCGCGACGTCCGCTCCGACGCTCACGTCCCCCACGGTGCAGGCGACGTCGTGACCGGCCGCGGTGAGCTCCTCGGTGAGCTCCTCGAGCGTGTCCCGCGACCGCGCGGTGACCATGACGGAGGCGCCCTCCTCGGCGAAGAGCCGCACGGAGTCGGCCCCGATGCCGGTGCTCCCGCCGACCACCAGAACGACCTTCTCGGCGAGCAGCCCGGTCCCGGACGCCGTCCGGTTTCCTGCGTTTTCCGACAAGATGTCTCCTTCTCTAGTCCTCGGAACCTACTGCACGGCCCAGCCGTACGGCAGCGGCGGCGGCGGATCCCAGCAGGCCGGCGTCGTTGCCGAGCAGCGTGAAGGCGTACCCCGCGTCGACGGCGGCCCGCACCGACCGCTCCGTCGCCGCCCCGGCGTTGCCGATCGGCCTCCCGGCGGCGATGCAGGCCGCGATGGCGGAGGTGATCAGCTCGACCACCCGCGGGTCGTCCTCCGTCGTGCCCTCGGAGGTGGACAGGTCCGCGGCCCCGACCAGCAGCGCGTCCACTCCCTCCACCGCGGCGATCTCCCCCGCCGACCGGGCCGCCCCGGCGCTCTCGATCTGCGCGATGAACACCACCTCCTCCTGCCCGAAGCGCAGGTACTCGGCGCGATCGATCGCGCCCCAGGCACCGGCGCGGCTCGTCGCGCCGACGCCCCTGGTGCCCCGAGGCGGGAAGCGGACGGCGCGGGCGCCGGCCTCCGCCTGCTCGACCGTGTCGACGTGCGGCAGCATGATCCCCTCGGCGCCGGCGTCCAGGACGCGCTGGGCGATGCCGCCGTCCAGCGTGGGGACCCGGACGATCGGCGCCATGCCCAGCTGGTCCGCGGCGCCGATCAGCCGGTACGTCGTCTCGAGGTTCAGCGCGGAGTGCTCGAGGTCGATGACCACGAAGTCGAAGCCGGCCAGGGCGAGCAGTTCGACACTCTCCGTCGCCGGCAGCTTCACCCACGTGCCGAGCGCCGGCCCGCCGGGCCGGGCCAGCGCGGCCCGGAAACGGCTCTTACGCGGCGCGCTCATGGGGCTGGGTACTCGTCTGCGTTGAGAACCCAGCCGGGACGGGCGGAGAAGTCCCGGCGCGGCGGGGAGAACAGGTCGATCAGCTGCTGGTGCGGCCCGACGCCCTGGGTCGTGTGGACGGTCGGCGGGGGGATCACGGTCATCGACGGCGACCCGACGCGGGTGTGCTCCGCGGACCGCCACCGGGTCGAGTCGGGCCCCCAGGGGTACTGGATGTGGTGGACGAACTCGCCCTTGACCGCCAGCGAGAGCTGTTCGAAGTCGTCGTGGGAGTGCGGGGAGAGCTTGAGCGGGTCGCGCGGGGTCGGCTCCTCGGCGAGGAAGTTCACCATCAGGTTGGTGGTGCGGAAGATCCGGCCGAACCGTCCCTCGGTGATCGGCGTGTCCGCGAGCCGGTGGACGCGCAGCCGGAAGCCGCCCACCGGGTCCGGCCACGGCACGAGCGGGGCGCAGCGGGGGTCCGGCTCGGCGTACGCGCCGGCGTTCAGCGCCGCGTCCCGCAGGTCCCCGGCGACGGAGGAGAACACCCGGATGACGGGCCCGTCGGTCAGCGCCTCGACGACGCTGTCCCCCGGCGGCACGATGACGAAGGCCTCCTCGTCCACCTCCTGCTCCTCGTCCCCGGCGGTGACCCGGACCGCGGCGCTGCCGGAGTAGAGCAGCACGCAGTACTCATCGGGCTGCCCGTCGCGGGTGAAGCGGTCGCCGGCGACGGCCTCGGTCCAGGCCAGCACGGCGTTCTGGCCGCGCACGAACCACGTACGGCTGCCGGCCGGGCCGACCGCGGCGGGCGGGAGCTTCGAGAACTCCAGATACTGGGCCGCGGAGACGGGGGTGGACGGATCGACCGGGGCCGACGCGGACGGGACGCTCGCCAGCTGCGAGCGCAGGTCGTCCTTGGCGTACATCGACATGTCTCGGTGCCTCTTCCTAAAGCGTGATGTTCTGCGCGCCCTTGAGGGCCAGCATCGTGCGGACGTCGGCGGGCGTCGCGATCGGCCGGTCCAGGTCGGTGAGGACCTCCCGGACCTTGTTCACCTGCTGCGCGTTGCCGGTCGCCTGCTCGCCCTTGCCGATGTAGAGGTTGTCCTCCAGGCCGACGCGCACGTGCCCGCCGAGCCACGCGCTGTGGGTGCAGAACCGCATCTGGTTACGCCCGGCGGCGAAGGCGGAGAAGTGGTAGTCGTCGCCGAAGAGCCTGTCGGCGATGGCGACCATGTGGGTGAGGTTGGCGTGGTCGGCCCCGATGCCGCCGAGGATCCCGAAGACCCCCTGGATGAGGAACGGCGGCTTCGCCAGCCCGCGGTCGGCGAAGTGGGCGAGGGTGTACAGGTGCCCGATGTCGTAGCACTCGTACTCGAACCGGGTCCCCCCCGCTCCCCCAGCTCCCGCAGCGCGTACTCGATCTGCTCGAACGAGTTGACGAACGGGTGCCGGTAGGTGTTCTCCACGTAGGGCTTCTCCCACGCGTGCTTCCAGTGGGTCACCCGGTCGGCGATGCCGGAGTAGACGAAGTTCATCGACCCCATGTTCAGCGAGGCGAGTTCGGGGCTGAACCGGGTCGCCGCGGCGAGCCGCTCCTCGATCGTCATCGAGGACGCCCCGCCGGTCGAGATGTTGATGACCGCGTCGCACCGCTCGGCGATCGGCGGGATGATCTGCTCGAAGACGCTGGGCTCGAAGGCCGGCCGGCCGTCCCGGTGCCTGGCGTGCAGGTGGATGACGGCCGCCCCGGCCTCCGCCGCGGCGAGGGACTCGGCGACGATCTCCTCCGGCGTGATCGGGAGATGGTCGCTCTGCGACGGCACGTGGACCGAGCCCGTCACCGCGGCACTGATGATCACACGATCCGCGGCGATCACGACGCCGTGTCCTCCAGCCCCAGCAGGAACGCGGGGTTCACGGCGATCATCGTGCGGATGTCCTTCTCGGCCACACCGTGCTCGAGCAGCGCCCCGACGAGGTGGATGTAGCCGTCGACCGGCAGCGGGTTGCCCTTCTGGCCCAGGTCCGACGAGATGACCGTCCGCTCCGGGCCGACCCGCTCGATCCAGTCCACGAGCTTCTGGACAGGCCAGCGGGGACCGGCCGCCTCGGGGTGGTACATCGCGATCTCGTGCTCGATGTAGGCGCCGGAGCGCAGCAGGTCCTCGACGTCGGCCTCCGACGCGCCGACGACGAAGTCGGGGTGCTGGACGAGCAGCCGACGCACGCCCTTGCGTGCGGCGCCCTCGAACAGGATCTTCATCGACTCGGTGTCCAGGTGCCCGCCGGCGAGCAGCGCGTCGGTCTCGGCGACGAGGTCGAGGATCTGCTCCGTGTCCGCCGACAGGTCTCCCGACTCGTCGAGGATCGACACCTCCTTCTCGAGCAGGTCGATGGCGGCGCTGGGGAAGCCGCCGGCGGCGGCATGACTGTGATGGTCCCGGTGCTGCCGGGCGCAGGTCGTCGGCGCCCAGACGCAGCGCCCGCCCATCCGCAGGCTCATCGCCACGGCCGACGACGGGTTGACGCCGCCGACCTCGGTGTTGAGGGCGACCCCTCCGTACACCGGCGTGGGAGCGTCCGCGAGCCAGGGGCCCATGGCGAGCAGATCCATCACCGTGTTGTGGTGATGGGACTTCACGAGGATGGCCCGCATGCCGATGCGCGCCCCATCGTGGGCGGCCTCGACGTGGTTCAACCGTCGCGGGAACGGGCTGGGGCCGGAGTGGCAGTGCAGATCCACGGCACCGGACAGAACCTTCAGGACGGCCGGCGAGACGGGCTGGGAATCCTCCACCGAAAGCATGCAGTGCTCCAAAGTGCGGAATGTGAACTGGATGTTCATACTATGGAACACGGCAATCCCTGTCTACGGCGATCGCGGAACCGAACCGGCCCATCCACCGGACCCCCGGCGATCCACGCAGGTCAGCGCGCTCCAGGCGGCCTACGCGAGCACGGCGCGGCACGCCGCTCACACCGGATCCCGACCGGGACGACCCCCGATCCCGGTCACGCCTCAGGCGCCTGACACCCACAGGAGGCGACAGCTGTTTCAGGATGCGAAGCGAGAGAATGCGATGCGAACTCGACGCCCGGACGCCCCGGATCCCGGAGCGACGCCTCGTCCCAGGCGAGGGCTCAAAGGTCCGGCCGCTGCGCGTTCGGTGGGCCGAGGCGAGGCCGGCCGCCGGGAAGCCGGACGGCTCGCCGGTCCGCTCCACGTAGGGAAGGCCGTAGGCGGGCGTACCCGGCCCGAACAGCCTGCCCTGCGCGAGCGGTCCCGCGTCGACGGCGTCGTACCCGAGGAGGTCCAGGAGCTCGGTCGCGTACCGCTTCGCCGCCGCGTCGTCTCCGGCGATGGGGAGCGCGGTACAGTCCTCGGCCCCGGTCGGCCGGTTCAGTACGGCGAGGATCGAACACGGAGGGGTTCGCGCCGGTTCCGCCCGTACTCCAGGACGTGACCGGCACGAATCTGCGGTGACTGCCCTCCCATGGCTGAGGGCGCGGCCCGGCCCCCGCCCTTACCCGCAGGTCAGGCTCTGGGAGGTGGCCCCGGCATGCCGTCCCTTCGCCCGGGAACGGAGGAGACGTCAGCGGACCCAGACGTAGGAGTACACGTGGTACGCCACCGGCTTGCGGTGCGGGTCACGGCCGATCACGAGGTAGCCGAGTTCACCCTCGGCGGTCTTGACGCAGGCGATGATGGTGTCCGCTGCCAGGTCGTTTCCGGTGAAGCGCTGCCGCCACTGGTCGGCCGGTGTCCGGAGGCACTCGTTCTCCCCGGGCACCTTGTCGCCCAGGCTGATTCCCGTGCTGAACCAGTGCTTCTTCTCCCGGTACCGCGTGAGGCGGGCGAAGCGGGCGCCGTTGGCGGGCTGGAGGTCACCCGTGACGTGATCGTAGGACAGGTCGTCGGTGTTGCCACCCTGGTCACGGTCCAGGTCGACGTTGGTCGCCTGGCCGGTCTCGTTGAAGTCGAATTCCGCGATGGCGATGCGAGCGGGACCACGCGCACCGACCGGCGCGGGAGGGCCGCTGTCGGAGACGGTGATCCTGGACCCCGGCTCGGCGCGGATGACGATGCGCTTGCGTTCGACATCGGCCGTGAAGTGACCGTCCATCTCGATGTGCAGTCGGCGTCCCGTACCGATCTGGTAGCCCTGACACTGGCCGGCCGAGCCGCTCCGGCAGATGATGAGCTGCGTGACGTCGCCCGGCTGAGCGGGGAGTGGCTTGTTGTTCTGATCCGTGAGATCGCCCTCCGCGCCGAGGTGGAACGTGCCCAGGGGCGTTACCAGTCGCCCGGAGGTCTCGACGCTGATGTGAAATCCATCGTCGATCGACAACATGATCGGCAAGAACGGCAGATCGTACCCGACGTATCCCTTGACGCCCTTCGAGCGGGGTCGGGCGCCTTTCTTGGCGTGGGCAGGGAGCCCTCGCTTACCTGCCCTGGGCGGGACGTACGTGCCGGAATCGGGTCTGCCGTTGCCGGCGCACGCCGCGAGAAGGGACGTGCAGCAAAGGAGCGCGGCCAGGGCACCGATGAGGCGGATTCGCACATGCACTCCTCTCAGACGACTCGAGTGTCGGCACAGTTCCGATGAGAGTCCAGTCGATCAAGTCGCCTAAATGATCAAACGGTCCTTATCTACGGTCAGCAAGATATGCCATGGGCTCGACATCCACCGACCCACCGCTCTCGTTATACGTGCCTTACGCCACATATCGGGGAAAAATGAGCTGGTCAGGTCATGCGCCATGGCCCGCACCGAGGGGCGGCCATAGCCCTACGGGACCATCACGCGTCTGCGCCCTCGACGACCGGATCTCCGCACCCGTCCACGTCGGCCATCACGGAAGCCGATCGGCGCGATCCACTCCATAAGTGGAAAGGCTCGCCATCGGTCGCCGTACGATCGGCCGATCCCCGCAGCGACATATCGCCACGAGGCCGTCCGCCGGGCCGGTCAGGTCATGGCCCTACAGTGAAGCGGCCCGCGAGGCGCTGGCCGCCTATGTCGAACGACGCGCGGAAGATGAGAACGCGACCCTGACCGGCGCGCATCTCGACTTCCGCGGCGCGGATCTGCGTGGCATGGACCTCTCCCGCGCGGACTTCACCGAAGCGACCCTCGACGGAGTATCCTTCGCCGGCTGTACGCTCAATCGCGCCGATTTCACGGACTCCTCCATCGTCGGAGCCACGTTCGTCAACGTCGAGATGATAGGCGCCGATCTCTTCCAGGTTTCAGGGAGAGGTGCGTGTTTCGCCGACGCGTGGCTCTCGGGCACCGAGGCTGAATTCGCCGATCTGCGGGCCGGGGATTTCCGCAACGCCTTCCTCGGCGGGGTGAGTTTCGTGAAGTCCGACCTGACCGGCGCCGACCTGCGGCACGCGAAGGCCGAGCGCACCTTGTTCATCGGCTGCAGAGTCGCCGATATGCGGTTGACCGGGTTCTCGGGATCCATCGTCGGTCCGAGCGTGGCCGGGAACGACACCGAGCTCCATGACGGCCTGCTCCAGGGGTGGTTCCAGGAGCGGGATGCGGATGTCACCGTGGTGTCGGTCTAGAAGCGGGCGGCCAAGGCGGTGTGGTTCCCCTCGAGGAACGCGCCGCACACGTGTCAGTGAGGCGACGTCGTACCTCCGGCGCCCTCCGTTGTCTCCGCTCCTCAGTCCCGCGTGATGCGGCGGATCGTCGCGTGGAGTTCGCGTACGGCGGGCGCGGCCGGACCGTGCCGGCGCTCGAGGTCCGCGGCCAGTTCCCCGAGCACCTTCACGGCTTCATCGTTTCGGCCGATCCCGTGCAGGAGCAGACCGATCTGCTCGCGCAGGGCCGTGACCCGGTCGTCGTCCCTGCCGCGCACGCGCATCTGGTCGGTGAGCAGTCCCCGGAGCCGGTCCAGGGCGAGGTCGCTCTCGCCGAGCGCGGCGTGGCAGGTGGCCTCTTGCCGCCGGAATTCGAAGACCAGGTCGGTGTCGGGGCCGTCGCGGCGCGCCAGGTCCTCGGCGAGGCGATGGAAGGCGGCCGCCGCCCTGGCGTAGTTCCCGCCGGTCAGCAGAATGTTCGCGAGGTCGATCCGGACCCCGATGACGTCCGAGTGTCCGTCGCCGAGGTGGGTTCCGGCCTCCTCGGCGACGCGGGTGAGCATTCCGGCGGCCTCGCCGTACCGGGATTCGCGGGCGAGGCGTTCGGCCTGCCGCCGGGCGCGCACGAGGTCGCCGGCGCTGATCTCCTCCCGCGCTCCGGCGCCGATCCCGTCGTGTCCTCCGGCGCCGTCCGCGCCGGTGCGGGAGGCGGGCGGCGCGTCATCGCGTGGGACGTCCGGCGGCACGGCCGGGATCCGGCCGACGACCTGGGCGTACATGTGCCAGGGGGTGGGACCCTGGTCGATCGCCCCCGGCAGCTCGGGCAGTGCGGTGACGTAGGGTTCGAGCAGCCGGTAGGCTTCCGCCGCCGAGGCCGGCCGGTCCTGCGGCTGCTTGGCGAGCAGTCTTAAGGCGACGGCTTCGAGCCCCGCGGGCACGTCCGGGCGCAGGTCGCGGATCGGGGCCGGCTTCTCGTACAGCTGGCCGTGCATCACGGACGCCTCGGTCGGGCCGTCGAACGGCAGTTCCCCGGTCAGCATGCGGTAGAGCACGCAGCCGAGCGCGTACAGGTCGCTGCGGGCCTCGACCTCGCCGCGGAACTGTTCCGGGGCCATGTAGGCGAGCGTCCCCACGGTCTGGTTCGTCCGGGTGATCCGCGACCGTTCGCTCGCGTCGAGCGCGACGGCGAGGCCGAAGTCCAGGACCTTTACGCCGCCGTCCCGGGCGAGCATGAGGTTGCTGGGCTTGAGATCGCGGTGGATCAGCTTGCGGCCGTGGGCGTAGGCCAGGACGGCGCAGGTCTGCGCGGCGATCGCGGCGGCCCAGCCGATCGGCAGTGGATCGTGTTCGGCCACCAGGTCGTCCACGCTGATGCCGTCGATCAGCTGCATCACGAGGTACAGCCGCCCTTGGAAGGGCCCGTCGCCGACCTGGGCGGCGTCATGGATTACCGGCACACCGGGGTGGTCCATCCGTGCGGTGAGCTGGGACTCGCGGACGAACCTGCGGACGAGATCCGGGTCGGGCTCGTCGTCGGGGAAGCGGATGAACTTCACGGCGACGCGGCGGCGCAGCCGGCGATCCGTGGCGCCCCAGACCTCCCCCATCCCGCCCTTGCCGATGTGGACGGGGTCGAGGGTATAGCGATCGGCGATGACGATGGCCAACGTTCAGCTCCCCGGTTTCATCGCTCCGGCGGCGAGCCCCTCGAACCCGAGCGTGATGAGGGACTCTCCCACGTCGCCCAGGTTCCGCAGCGCCGCGGAGAGTGCCTGCAACCGCTGGAACGCCGCGCCGTACGGTCGCTGCCGTTCGAGCGGGAGCCGGGGAATGGGGACCCGCCGGGCGTCGGTACGGGACGCGGTCGTGCCGGCGCGGGAAAGGCCGGCGGCGCGGAGGAAGCAGGCGAGGAAGTACGGGTCGCAGCGTTCGGGGTCGGTCCGGAACACCTGGAGGTGCGGGCCGGCCGCGGCGCCGTCCGCCTGGACGACCGCGACCTCGATCCGCCCGGTGGCCGGCGGCACGACGACGTCTCCGCGGCGCAGGATCACCACGCCGGGGCCGTCCGTCGTACGGCCCGACGGCGGACGGTCGACGAGCACGTCCTTGACCGTCAGCATCGGCAGGTCGCCGGCGTCGGTCGCCATCTTGACGGGTGACTGCCGGACCGAGACGGCGCCGCTCTGGATGAGCTCGCTGACGGTCGTCATGGGCACCTCTTCCGGCTCGGTCAGGAGGGGGATCAGCGCGGAGGCGGCGTCGTTCGCCGCCGTGAGGGACGCTTGAAGGCGTTCCCTGGCGTTCGCGTAATCGGCCTCGCCCGCGGCGGGAGGTGTCAGGTGCCGGGTCGAGGTGAGATCGACCACGTCGTCGAGCAGGTCGACGACGGGCACCGCCTGGCTGAGCTCGGACATCTGGGGGTCGTCCGGTCGTTCCAGGAACGCCCGCCAGCGGGTCACGACCGCCGGGCGGACCTCGCGGGGGTCCAGGGAGGCGGCGTTCATCTTGAGGATGTGACCGGGCAGTGGATCGTCCGGGGCGGGACGTCGCAACAGCCACAGGTGCGGGGGCGCCGCCGACGCCGAGGCGAATCCGGCCGGGAGCTCGATGACGGCGCGCAGGACCCCGGCGCGCAGGAGCTGCGCACGGATCCGGCGGCCGGACCGGCGGTCCGCGGCGGCCGACGGCATGAGGACGACCGCGCGCCCGCCGGGGTTGAGCTGCCAGAGCGCGTGCTCGACCCAGGCCAGCTCGGACTCTCCCCGTGGCGGCAGGCCGTAGGTCCAGCGCGGGTCGCTGGTCAGCTCGTCGTATCCCCACGCGCGGTCGCCGAACGGCGGGTCGCAGAGGACGACGTCGACCCGTTCCCCGGGGAAGCCGTTCGCCCGCAGGGCGTCCCCGACGGCGAGGGCTGCGGGGGTTCCCCGCATCGCCAGCCGGATCCTTGTGATCACCGCGGTGGCCTCGTCCCGGTCCTGGGCGAGGATCCGGGCGGGCCGGTGCTCCAGGGCGGCCAGGAGGAGCGTCCCGATGCCGCAGGCGGGGTCGAGGACCGATCCGCCGTCGATTTCCGCGAGCTCGGCCATGAGCGCGGCCGTCTCGGCCGGGGTGTTCAGCACCCGGCGGGAGTGCGCTTCGACGTAGCGGTCGACCAGGAACTCGAAGGTGTCCGCGGGTCCGAGGCGCTCCGCCACCGCCGCGGTCTCCTCACGCAGGGCCGCGAGCGCCTTGTCGTGGGCGCGGGCCTCGCCGGTCAGGCCGGTCCCCAGGTCGGCGATGACCGCCGCGAGCTGAAGGTCGTCGGCGACGGTCCGGATCAGCTGCCAGAGATGCTCCTCGGGCGAGACCTCCATGGCCTTCCCCTGGGCGGCCAGCCATTTCTCGACCTCGGCCAAGGCGAACAGCGGGCTGTTGGCCGTCCCGCCGACCGGCTGCGGGAAGTCATCGTGGCGGCGCCGCCAGTTGCTGACGGCCGCGCGGCCGTATCCGGTCAGCCGCGCGATGTCGGCCGCCGTGACCGTGATCGGCTCACGCATCGATGTTCGTCCTATCTCTGGGTTCTACAGCCGTTCCAGCATGCCCGCGGAGCGCAGTGCCGCGATGTGCTCGGCGGCGCGCCGGGGCGCCGAGCCGCCTCGGATCACCAGGCCCGCCTCGATGTTGTGGTCGACGCCCGACTGGGTCAGGTTGGCGCTGGACACCAACAGCTCCCGCCGGTCGGCTACGGCGATCTTGGCATGCATCTTGGCACCTCGCTCGGTTCGGCGGCCGGCGGGCCAGTGCCACAGGTGAACGCCGAGCCCGTGGAACGCCGCGGCGGGCTCATCCCCGGACATGGCGCTGCCCGCGCCCTGCAGGGTCTCCACGATCGCGGTGACCTCGACGCCGCGCCGGATCGCGGCGGCCAGGGCCTGGCGCAGCGGCTCGTACGGCTTGGCGGAGTAGGTCATCAGTAGCAGTTCGGCGGTCGCCCTCTGCACCAGGTGTACCAGGACCTGGGCGGTCGAGCGTACCGGGATGCCGTGGACGCGCGGGCCGCTCCACACGGACTCGATGGTGACGGCCGCCGCGTGGCGGGCGTGACCGTCCGCGACGCCGTACAGGTAGGCGGCCGTCTCCGCGTCGCGTACGCCGTCGATCTCCTGGGCGGCCAGGACGGCCGCCGCCGCGTCGGAGAAGCCGGGAACGGGGACGGCCTCGGTGATCGCCGCGCGCGGCCGGCCCTCGGCGAGGCGGTCGGCGAGGGCGCGCAGGTGCACGGGGCCGACGGCGTCGACGGCCGCGGCGGCGGCCGCCTGCAGCGCCGGGCGCCAGGTCATGGCCACCCCCGTCACGGCGATTCGGGGAACAGCGCCAGGTCGGTGTCGTCGATCGGCACGACGAACCGGCGGTCGAGGAACTTGTTGCCCCGCTCGCAGGTCGTCTCCGACACGAACAGGCAGACGTGGCACGCCGCGCCGTGCAGGAAGTCGGCCGGGTTCTGCGGGAGGCGTTCGGCGCACAGCGGGTCGGAGGAGCAGTGCCGCGCGTCGGCGAGGGCCCGGCGGGTGATGCGGACGAGCCGGTCGGGCTCGGCGAGGGAGACGAGGCCGCCGAGCGTTCCCTCGGCGTCCGGGACCGCCGTGTAGATGAGGATGCCGGCGCGGTGCGGGTCGTCCTCGGTTCCGGAGTAGATCCGCTCGGACAGGCTCGCGGAGTTGTAGCCGCACTCCAGCGCGATCGTCCGGATCAGCAGATGCGAGAGCGTGTGCAGCGCGATGAAGCGCGCCCCCGGCCACAGCGCCATCGCGTCGAAGTCGGCGGCGTTCTTGATGCGGTCGGAGTAGCGATTCTTCCGGTGCCGGGCGTAGGCGTCCTTGTGCGCGCGGAGGGCGGCCGAGTCGGCGACGCGTTTCTCCCAGTCCTGCAGCAGGTCCTCGGGCAGGCGAAGGAAGATGCCCTCGCCGCGGACCTCGCTGGCCGGGACCCAGCTCGGCCGGGACCGGGCGAGACGGACCCGCGTCACCAGACCGGGGTCCTCGGGGTCCGGGGCGTCCAGCCGGGTGAAGCCGATCAGGGCGCGGACCTCGCGGAGGCGTTCGGCCTGGATGACGTCGGCGTAGACGCCTTTCAGCGCCTCCGGCACTCCGTCGACGTCCCGGTAGAGAGCGAAGTCCAGGTTGGGCTCCGGGAGCCGGTCGGCGGCGAACACCTCCCACTCGGCCGTGCGCAGGTCCGGGTACCTGTCACCGGCGTCCTGGGACTCCGTCGCACCGGAGACCTTGGCCCGGTGGCGTTCGACCGCCTCGGCGATCTCCTCGTCGCTCCACTGGGACATGTCGCGCAGCGCGGGCAGGCCGCTGGCGCGCATGCTCGGGTACAGCGCCGGGGGCAGCTGTTCGAGTGCCCCCCAGTACTGCTCGACCTTGGCGTCCAGGGCGCTCGCCCCCGACTGGGGCACGGCGAGCGCCGGCAGTGTCTCGGCGAACCACTGGTTCGACGCGCCGACGACCAGGACCTTCGGTGGTTCCTTGCAGCCCTGCGGGTCGAACGTCGCCAGGTGCGGGTGCCGGCCGCGGCAGCGCGGGAGGTTCTCCTCGCCGCGCTTGCCCATCGCGTCGCGGATGTTCCGGCGTTCGCGGCAGTTGACGCAGCGGATTTCGACGTTCGCGCTGATGTTCCCGCCACGGTCCTCCATCTGCAGCCGGGGGTGGGTGGCGTTGGGGCACTCCCCTCCGCGGTGCACGAAGTGCGCGTACGGGAACTCGTCCAGGTGCCCGGCGGTGCAGCTGAGGATGAACCGGGCGGCGACCGCCAGCGGTTTCTTCTTCTTGCACTTCGCGTGGAAGAAGTGTGCCTCGTGTGGCTTGCGCGGCTTGGAATTCTCGAAGCCGAAGATCCCGGAGTCGAGCGCGCCGAGTTCGTTGCAGGCCGTGCACCTCAGCCAGCTCGGGAACGGCACGACCGGGACGCCGACTCGGGAGGCGGGGCCGTTCGGGTCGCGGTCCAGGCCCTCGTGCCACGGCGCCGGTTTGAGTTCGACGACGCCCTTGCCGAGGACCTTTTGCACGGCCTTCAGCAGACGGGGTTCGACGATCGGGGCCTGCTGCGACCCGGAGTCGTTCCAGTCGTCCAGGCCTTTGATCAGCACGGAGAACTTCGGCAGGTCGACGAGCGCGCCGACGCCGCTGGTGAACATCAGGTGGCTGGGGCGGACGCTGCCGACCCGGCGCTTGAAGGGGGTCGTCTCGCTCATCGGCCATTCTTTCCGGTCAGTTCGGAGTCGCCGAGCTCGTCGCCGTCGGGCAGGTCGCCGTCCTCACCGGATGATTCGAAACTCCAGGCGGGCTCGCCGTAGGTCGGGGTGAAAATGGCGTCTCCGCCGGGGAACAGGAGGTTGATCTCGTTCTCGGTCTCGCGCATCGACATCCCGGCGGTCATCGTCTGCCAGCGCCCGTTGCCCGCGGGTTGCAGCAGCCCGCGCAGTTGCTGCTTGTTCCAGGTGCCGTCCTGGTAGCCGAGCCGTACGCTGCCGGCGTCGCGCTCCCGCGCCCAGGTGTCCTTGATCACCTTGATGGAGTCGGCGAGGTGGTCCCGGCCGCGTTCGGCGGCGACGGCCTCGGCCCGGTCCAGGAGCCGCTCGGTCAGCTCGGTGACGAGCGGGCCGTCCAGGTCGACGTCGTACGCGTCGTGGTTGTGCGAGGCGTCCTCGGCGATCTGCCGGACCGCCGCGACGAACGTGGCGGCGGCTCCCCGGTCGATCGCCCGGCGGGTGTACGGGGTGACCGACAGCGCCTCGACCTGCCGGTAGAAGGTGGCGTGGTAGTACGCGAAGTCCTCGTAGTGCGCGAGGTCGCGCGGACGGGACCAGTTGTAGAGGGTGACGACCAGGCCGGGCCGCTCGGCGTCGCGGCCGACGCGCGAGGACGCCTGGATGTACTCCGCGGTGTTCTTCGGCTGGCCGACCAGCACCATCAGCCCGAACCGTGAGACGTCGACGCCCACCTGCAGCATCGAGGTGGCGAGCACTGCGTCCACGGGTTCCAGTTCGTCGCGCCGCCGGTCGCCGTACCGCTGCGCGACCGGATGCGGTGGCCGCACCTTCTCGTTGGAGCGGGCGGTCCGCCGGTCCCGGCTCACCCGCGCCAGCTCGGCCTGGCAGGCGTAGCGCCGCCGCGCGGTGTCCAGCTCGGGGTCGAAGCCGTGCTCCAGGCGCTTGAGGACGTCGCTGATGTCGCCAGAGGAGATCCGGGACGTCAGCTCCTGAACGGTCAGCATGCCGGAGCGGGTGACGATCCGGTCCGACAGGCCCTTGGCGCGGCCGTGCCGGCGGACGCGGGTGGTGACGTCGTCGTCGAGATAACGGCGCATGCCCGCCAGCTCGCGGGTGGCGTTGAAATAGCCGACCATCGTCATGTACGGGTCGGCGGCCGCGCCGTACCGGTCGAAGAGCGTCTGGCCGGCCAGCAGCAGGATCTCCGCCAGCCGGATCTCCGCGGACTTGAGGCGGACGCCGTGTGCGCAGACGCCGAGGTACCGGCGGCCCGGGGTTTCCGGGGTGACGGTCACCTGCCGGGAGAAGAACGTGTCGGCGACGTCGCTGACCTGCGGCGGGAAGATCGCCAGGTCGCGTCCGAAGACCCCGAGCACCTGTTGACGCGCGCGCTTGGTCGTCGCCGTGGACGCGACGATCTTCGGGCCGGTGCGCCCCGGGCCGTACGGCCAGGACGTCAGCTCCGCGACGGCCGACTCGAACAGGCCGACCGTCGTGCCGAGCGCGCCGGAGATCAGGTGCAGCTCGTCCTGGATGATCAGGTCCGGCGGCCGGAGCCGTACGACCGGCTGGGTGGTGACGGCGGGCAGGCCGTCCTTCGCCTGGTGCCTGCTCGCGCAGCCGGTCTTGTCGTCCATGTCGTCGTGCCGGTAGCCGTGCCGCGGGCAGCGCCGGCTCACGCGGCCGAAGAGCATGCCGGCGTATCCCTTCCAAGGGAGCTGGGCGAGCTTGTCCACGGTCGCGATGACGAGACTCGGGGCGTACCGGTAAATCTCCTCGTCGACCGTGAGGATGGGCAGCCCCTCCCGCGGCGACATCCGGCGCGAGAACGGGCAGGCGTCGATGCCCTCGCCGCGCGGGCAGTACAGCAGGATGCGGCGCCGTGGCTCGTCGATGTCGAGGTCGCGTTCGGCGCGCAGCTCCTCGCCGCACCAGGGGCAGGACAAGGTCTGCAGGACGTTCGCGCGGTTGCCCTGCCCGGCGTCGCGCGCGTCGATGACCTGGTCCTTTCCTTCGTCGAACCAGTTCGGCGACACGCCGGCGCCGACCCAAAGGCCGATGCGGAAGGGTTCGTCACCCCAGGTGGCGGGGTCGTCGCGGCGCAGCACCTCGGCCGCGCAGATGAGCGCCGCGGCGCGCTGGAACTGCTGCGCGGTGAGCAGCCGCAGGGTGTACCGCATGAGGACGGCGACGCCCGCCTCACCGCTGCGGGCGTCCTCCCCCGCGCCGAGGATCCCCTGGAGCCGCCGGATCGCGAAGGTGTAGGCGGTGAGCCCGAGGTACGCCTCGGTCTTGCCGCCGCCGGTCGGGAAGAACAGCAGGTCGACCAGGGCGGTGTGGTCGGCGGCGCGCTCGGGGTGGCCGGGGTCGGTGAGGGAGGGCAGGTTCAGCAGGATGAACGCGAGCTGGAACGGCCGCCAGCTCGCCGCCGACGCGCCCCGCGCCTCGATCCTCGTCCGGGCCTGCTCATAGGTGAGCCCCTCGTCGTCGCGCAGTTTGGCGAGCGCGGTGTGGCGCCGCTGCCGCGCCATGGTCTCGTTGGCGAAGTGGAAGGCCGTCAGCGCGTCGCCGTGGTACGGGTCGGCGGGGTCGGTCAGCAGCGTCACCCCGGCTTCGATCCGCCGCGCCGCCTGCCGCGCGTCGTACACCGCTCGCGTCGCCGCCGGACGCAGCGGCTCGGGCAGGCTGGGGATCTCGGCCTCCCGCGCGTCGAGCCAGGCGGTGTAGCCGTCGATCAGCGGTCGCAGACCCGCCTCCAGCGCGTCCGGGCCCGCCGTGGCGAGGGCGTCCATGGACAGCTCGACGTGCTCCAGCGGTGTCCCCGGACCGTTCGGCGCGATCGTCGCGGGCACGTCGTACGTCGGCAGCCACGTCGTCGTCAGCCGGCGCGCGACGCGCTCGCCGTCGCCGGCGTCCGCGTAGACGGCGACGTTACGGCCCGCCGCGTACCGGCGCTGGTTGCGGTAGAGCAGCCGCAGGTGCAGCTCCTCGGCGTCGTCGCCGACGGTGTCCAGGTCGTCGGCGGGGTCGTCGATCGGCAGGAAGACCGGGGCCGCGCCGTCCAGCGCGGTCACCGTGAGCCGCGGCTGGAACAGCCAGGCGGTGTCGCCGGCGCGGCCGGTGAGCTCCCGCTGCCCGTTGATCAGTGAGATCTCCACGACCTGCCGCTCGTCACGGGACCGTACGGTGACCGCGAGCAGCACGCCGGGGGCGTCCTCGCGCTGGGCCGTCAGCGGAATCCGGTACGACGGCTCGGCGTCGAGGCGCACCTCTCTCTCGTACGCGACGGGCTCGCGGGACCACGCCCGGACCTTCTTGCCCTCCTCGGTCTCCTCCTCGGTCTCGGCGTACCGGCCCCACTCGGCCGTGACGCTCAGCACATCGACGTCGGCGGGCACGCAGAACGACAGCCCCATCGAGGACGCCCAGATGCGCCCGAGTGCCTGCGGGCTGGTGACCTCCGGCAGCTCGGCCTCCGACCCGTCCCCGGCCACGCCGGTCTCGGTGTCGGGAACCTCGTCGGCCTGGTCCCGTGTCGAGACGGCCTCGTGTTTAGGCCCGAGCATGCCGACGAGGTAGCGTTCGCGCGGTCCCATCGCCTTGGGCGAGAACCGCTCCAGCGGCCCGTTCCACGGCCCGAGCAGGTCCCGTTCGATCAGCGCCTGCAGTTCGTCGCGGACCTCGAAGGAGCTCGCCTCCTCGAACCGCTGCGGCAGGTCGAGCGGCTCGGCGGGCGCGGGATCCTCGCCGCTCAGGTCGAGGCGCTGCTGCTTCGGCAACCCGCTGTCGAACAGCTCGTTCTGCTCCATGGCATCCTCGGGCTCGGGGGAAGGCACTGGCGGGGGGACCGCCCTAGAGCGATCCATCACTAGGCACCGTAGTACACATGATCTCTATGCACCAGAGATTCACCCGTGCACTGAATACACAAGGCTACTTCTATCCGCGATTTCCCTTGAGGTGCTCTCGGCAGCAGTCGACGGCGTCCGCGTGAAGTTGCACCCAGGACCGGTTGGTCCCGACCGGGGTGGTGTGACATCCCAGCTCAACGGCCTTAACCAGCACGTCGGGTGCGTCCGACTCTCGGTAGCGGCGAGAGCCCGATCCGACCTCCCGCATCAGGATGCGCTTCGGGTCGGACAGTTTGCCGGTATCTCGGTGCAGGTACTTCTTCGGCACCGACCAAGAGGACACCAGACCGGCCAACGCCTCCGGGAAGAGCAGCAGCCAGGCCTCGATCTCCGCGACGGCCAGTACGTAGTGAGCAGTACCGAGCTCCGCTTCTAAGGCCTTCTGAACTCGCTTTCGGGTCTGCAGGTACTCGTCGCCATCGGCCGCGTCCAGATCTTCGTGGACGAAGACGCAGGCGAGGTCGGCGTTCTCCCGTGCCGCCCGAGCGCGCGCCAGCCTCGCCAGCCTGCCGACCCGGTCGCTCAGGTTGGCACCCGATGCCTGCCGCAGTGGCATCGGATCGTTGATCTCAACGATCCGGCCCCGCATGTCAGGGCAGGCCGCCTCAAGGAGGACACGAAGGCTTCTTCTGTCATTGCGGTCCTCCCCTGCCAGCACGACGACCGGCTTCTTGCGCGCCCTGAGCCGAGTGCCGCCTCGTGGACTCACAGGTCGCCGCCCAGCGCACCGGAGAACCAGAGATCACCGAGAGGGAGCCCTTCGCTCGCCTCGACGATCCGATTGACCTCATCGGTGGACACTGCTGGGATCGCCGACGATCCATCGTCGCGTCGCTCGCACACGATCAGCTCCTCGGGTTTGAGCCGATCCGCGAACGCCGGTGAATGCGTAGCGATGAGGAACTGCGTCCGCTCACTCGCCTCGCGGAGCCTTTCGATGAGCAGCGCCAGTGCCTGGGGATGCAAGCCGTGATCGATCTCTTCGACACAGGTCAAGGCCGGCGGCCGCGGATCGTAGAGGAGCGCGAGTAGGCCGAGGAGCCTGATCGTCCCGTACGAGGCGTCGGCAAGCGGCGTGGGCTGCCGCAGTCCTCTCTCCTGGAGAGTAACGATGACCTCATGGTCGGAGCCGGACAGGGCGGCGAAGTCGATGCCCTCCAGCTGCGGGAGCACCTCAATCGCGTCTTGTTGCAGTCGCAGCCAGGCCTGCACATCGTTCCTTCTCAGTTCTAGGAGGAACACCGCAAGGTTGCCGGCCTGTTCGTCAAGCGTCGGGAGCGCAGCCAGCTTGGCCGGTCGCCGTGCGGCCGTCACGTCGACATCGAAGACCCGGAATGACTGCAACCTATCCGCGATGGTCGCGACCTCGGCGACTCCCTCCTCGTCGGACAAACGCGGAAGGGTCGACAGACCACTGCTCAGCCGCCGAATCCCGATGGAACGCTCGGGAGACTCGCCGTCGTCCTTACCGATGCCGATGACGTTGACCTTCTGGCCGGAGACCGTAATCCTTCGTCCACGTCCTCTTGTGCGCTTGAACTGGAACGATTCTCTACGAGAGAGAGACGTCTCACCTGACTTCAACGCGCGTCGTTCGATCCGTAGGTCATATTCGTCCGGAGCGCCGCGGCTGCTATGAGTGGTCCACGTGGCCTTCAGGCTGATCTCCATCGAGGCGGCCGGCCTCCTCCCACCCCAGAAGACCACCTGCTCGAACCCCCCTCGCAAATCGAGAGCGGGCACCAGGTCGGTGCGGATGACGTCCGCGAGGAAACGGAACACCTCCAAGACGTTGGTCTTACCCGCTCCGTTCGGTCCGACGAGAACGTTCAGCGGTCTCAACGGCAAGGTGACGTTACGCAAGCTCCGGAAGTTCTCCACATGCAACTCGATCAGTCGCTTGTCCATCGCCTCACCCTTGAGCCACCTCCACAGTTCCAACCTTCCGCTTGAAGATCAGCGTCAGCAGCACCGTATTACAGGAACCAGGAACGTTATCGTTCCTGGAGCACTTGGTGTACGTACACCGCGCGGAATCAGCCGATGCCTCCCGTTAAGAGAAATGTGACGCTGAGTGGTACACAGCATCAGGCGCCGTAACCGATGAACGGAGACTCCCGCGCCGACCCGTAGTCACGCGACGAGGCGTGCGACCGGTGACGCTCAGCGCTTTCGCACCAAGGTCCCCCAGGACGACTGGTCCGCCCTGGGAGATGGCCGTACCGGAGTGACGGCCCTTCATCCGGAATCTCGTGCTTGTCGACGCTTCGCCGCCGTCGTGCACTGGTTGCCGTCGCCGCCACCTTGTCGCCATCGTGGCCGCCTAAACGCCCGAAGAGTCCGATTTGACGCGTCAACCGCGACGGCGAGGACAGACACCGGTGACCCAGCTCGTTGAACCGGCCGACGCGCGGTAGGCGTCAGCTCTGCGCTTTCTCCAGCAGCGCTCGTATCTCGGCGGCCGGAGCGGGACGCGCCGGGCGGGAGGCGAAATCGGCCGACGCGGGCCCGGCCGCCGGGTATCCGGACGATTCGCCGGCCCGCTCGGCGTACGGAAGGCCATAGGCGGGCGTCCCCGGCCCGAACAGCCTGCCCTGCGCGAGCGGTCCCGCGTCGACGGCGTCGTACCCGAGAAGGTCCAGAAGCTCGGTCGCGTACCGCTTCGCCGCCGCGTCGTCCCCGGCGATGGGGAGGGCGGTACGGTCCTGGGCGCCGGTCGGCCGGTTCAGCAGGGCGAGGTGCTTGAAGTAGATGTTGTTGAACGCCTTGACGACCTGCGCCGACTCACCGAGGTAGTTCTGGAACAGCTCGGTGTTCGTCGTCGAGCCGTTCTCCAGGGCCTCGATCGTGCCGTCGCGCTGCGGGTAGTAGTTGCCGGTGTCGATGACCGTCTTGCCGGCGAATGCCTCGCGCGGCAGGGACTCGTACGCCTTGACGGGCACGGACACGAGCACCCAGTCCCCCGCCGCCGCGGCCTCCGCCGGGGTCGCCGCCCTGGCCCGCGGGCCGAGGTCCGCGACCAGGTCGGCCAGCGTCTCCGGGCCACGAGAGTTGCTGAGCACGACGTCGAGACCGCCGTTCACGGCCAGGCGCGCGACGGTGCCACCGATCGACCCACTGCCGATGATCCCCAAAGTAGCCATGCCCGACCGAACACCGAGGGGCCCGCGCCGATTCCGGTCCCTACGTCATTCCGCCACATCGACCGTCGGCGCCAGCGCGGGGAACGATTTCCTCGCCAGACGCCCGACGATCCGCGTGAACGTTGCGTCGACCGCGCCCCCGATGACGCCGCCGACACCCGGCACGAGCTTCGACAGTGTGACGACCGATCGTTTCGTCCCGTACTTCGCGACCAGCATGAATCCGACGCGCTTGTTGATCTCGCGGATGATGGTGACCGGCAGCTTCTTGATCGCGGCCTCGGCGCTCTTCCGCGCGACCGCCACGCCGAACTCGGCGAGCACGGCGTTGGGCGTGCCGCCCGCAATGGTGATCAGGACGCTGTTGCGGACGATCTCATCCTCCAGGTCCCAGCCACGGAGGTGCGCGATCGCGCCGACCATCCGGGCGTTCAGGATCGCCTGGCCGGTGATGTTCGCAGGCAGGGTCACGGGCAACGTGATGAGGCCACCTACACCGGTCACGAACCCGGCCACCGCTGACTGTGCCGTCGTCTCGGCGATGATCCGCTTGATCGCCTTCTCCGGATCACCGAACTGGGCCAGCCTGGCCTCGGCGTAGTCGCGCGATCCTGTGACCGGGCCGACGCCATCGTCGACGACCTTCATCAGCTGTCTCGTCAAGGCCGACCCGAGTTTGTCGAGCGGCGACAGTTGCTTGGCCACCGCCGTCGTCGTGTCGTCGGCGTCCACGTCCGACTCCTCAGCTTCGCCTGCGTCCACGTTCAACTCGTCAGCGTTCACGCGCGCAAAGGGTGACAGATCATTCATTAGCACCGCTACCGGTTCAGGCCCTGAGTTAGCGCCGTACGCCCCTGCCCCGACCGGCAGCCCCGGTCTCTCCTCCCGCATGGCCTTCATGAGTGCAGGGATGTCCTGCCCATCACGCTCGGCTCCGCCTGTTGTAAACCCCCGCCGTTCAGCACCTTCGACCAGCCATTCTCCGTCTGGCGACATACCGCCACGAGTTGATCAGCGCCGCAGGTCACGCCGGTCCGCGACACCCTCTCCGACGATGTAGGCGAGACCTGTCCAAGGGGTTTGGCCTTTGCAAAGGCTCCGGGATTATGGCGGCCGCCTACGCGCGGGATCAGTCTTTCGGCAGGCCAGACCGAAGGACGTGACGAGCATGGACATCACCCGGCTGTACGAGATCCCCCGCAGGTTCGATCTGAAGATTTCCGCGTACGCGGAGAACGTCTATCTCGTCCGCAATCTGGTTGATCAAGCCGTTGACACCTGGGGCCTGTCCGAGGACGCCAGATTCGCCGGGCAGCTCGTCCTCACCGAGCTGACCACCAACGCCGTGCGCCTGTACGAGGGCAGGGAGATCCACGTGTGGGTCTCCAACGCGGCCCGGCCCGACCTGCTGGAGCTGGCCGTCTGGGACCCCGACCCCGACAACCTCCCCCGGGTCCTGCCGCCGACCGAGTACGGCGAGTCCGGCCGTGGCCTCGCGCTGGCGTGGGAGCTGTCCGGCCAGCGACTCGGCTGGTACCGGTCGGCGACGGCCCGCGGGAAGGTCGTCTGGGCGCGTGTCGGACCGTAGACGAGGAGAGATCACGATGACCGTTCCGGCACTGCCCGGGTGGATCAGCGCGGGCACGATCGACGGCGTGCCGCTGTGGCGGCGCGCCGGCGAGCCGGTGTACGTCGCGGCCACCGACACCGACCAGCTCGCCTTCCTCGACGCCGCGCTGGAGTGGTTCGACGAGGCGGGACCGCAGGAGTTCGCCGCGTTCGTCGAGCGAAGGGGCTTCCGGCCCGTCAGCGCGCGCCGGTGAGCGCGTCGTCCGCCGTACGGCCGTCGTCACCGGCCTCCTGAGGCCGGTGCCGCGGACCGCGCAGGAGAACGTAGACGAGAAGCACCGCCATGACCGCCGCACCGGCCCACATGGCCTGCTGCCAGCCGTCGACGAAGGACTCCCTGGCGGCCCGGGTCAGCGCCCGCGCCTGGGGACCGGCCTGGCCGGCGACCGCGAGGGCCTTGACGACGCCTTCGCGGGCGGTGGCGGCGGTGTCGTCCGGCACTCCGTGCAGCCGGGGGTCGATGGCGCCGCGGTACCCGGCGGTCAGGACCGCGCCGAGCAGCGCGACGCCGAGCGCGGTGCCGAATTCCCGGGTGACGTCGTTGAGCGCGGACGCGACGCCTTGCCGTTCACGTGGCAGGGCGCTGGTGATGGCCTCGGTGGAGGGCGTCATCGTCAGGCCCATGCCGAGTCCCATGGCGAGCATGCCCGGCAGGATCGACAGGTAGCCGCCGTCGGCGGAGACGAAGGCCGCCATGAGGACCAGCCCCGCGCCGCTCAGGAGGATCCCGGCGGCCATGGTCGTACGGCTGCCGGCGCGCGCCGCCACCTGCGGGGCGAGCCCGGAGGCGGCCATCATCAGCACCGCCATCGGCATCAGCGCCAGGGTGGAGCGCAAGCCGGACCAGCCGAGCACCGCCTGGAAGTACGGGAACAGGACCACGAAGATCCCCGCCTGCACGCCGAAGACCGTCAGGAGCGCCACGGACCCGCTCGCGAGTCCGCGCTCGCGGAACAGCCGGACGTCGAGGAGCGGTGCCGCCCGGCGCAGTTCCCACGCCACGAACCCGGCGGCGGCGATCACGCCGACGAGGAGGCTCAGCAGCGTCACGGGCTCGGTCCAGCCGCGTTCGGGACCTTCGTGGAGGAAGGAGACGAGCCCCACGACCGCGACGACGGACGCCAGCGACCCGACCGTGTCGAACCCGTGCTTCGACGCCTCGCGGGAGTTCGGGACGGAGCGCAGGGTCATGACGATCGCGACGGCGACGAGCACGACCGGCAGGACGAACAGCCACCGCCAGCTGGCCAGGTCGACCAGGACGGCCGACAGGTACATCCCGAGGATGCCTCCCCCGCCGGCGACGCCGGTCCACACGCCGATCGCCTTGGAGCGCTCCTCGTCCGGGAAGGTGGAGGTGATGACGGCGAGGGTGACCGGCATGATCATCGCCGCGCCCACGCCGCTCAGGAATCGCGCGGCGAGCATGACCCCGGACGACGTGGCGAGGCCGGCCGCCGCACTCGCCGTACCGAAGACGACCAGGCCCGCGAGCAGCACCGGCCTGCGGCCCCATCGGTCGCCCAGCGCGCCGAGCGGCAGGAGCAGCGCGCCCAGACTGATGGCGTAGATGTTGATGAACCACAGAACCTCGGACTGGGAGGCGTCGAACGCGGTGGTGAGCTCCGGCTGTGCGACGCTCAGCCCGGTCACCGAGGCGATGACCGCCATCAGCGCGATACAGACCGTGACCAGGACCGTACGCCGTCGTCGCGGGTCCTCGATGATCGTGCCGGGGGCTCTCGCGTCCGTGGACGGACTCGTACTCATGGCGTTCCTCTCATGCGGGCAGGGGGTGGCGGCGCCGGAGCAACGGACCCCGGCACCGTCGGATCGTGGGGTCAGCGGCGCCGGGTGGCGCGTACGACGACGTCGTGCAGGTCGACCGGGCGGCCCTCGGGGCCGGTGACCGTGCGGGAGGGCTCCTCGGCGGTGACGATCTCCCACGTCTCGCCGTCCAGGCGCGCGGTGACGGCCGCCGCGGTGACCGACGCCTCGGCGGGCGGATGGTGCCCGTGGCCGGTGGAGCCCGGGGCGTGCCGGTGCCCGACGATGAGCAGCATGCCGCCGGGCGCCACCCACCCGGCGATGCGCTCGTAGAACTCAAGCTGCGGCATCGCGGGGTGGGCGTAGTGGGTCGTGACCAGGTCGTACGGCGCGTCCGGGCGCCAGACGCTCAGATCCGCCTCGACCCACCGCAGGCGCTCCGGGGCCGCGCTCGCCGCCGCGCGTTCGGCCGCGCGGGCGAGGGCCTCGGACGCGATGTCGGCCGCGGTGACGTGCCAGCCGTGCGAGGCGAGCCAGATCGCCTCGGCGCCGCCGCCACAGCCCGCGTCCAGTGCCGTGCCCGGTGTCAGGCCGGCGGTCTCACGCGCGAGGTACGGGTTCGGCGGGTTGCCGCCCACGGCCCGCGGTCCCTCGACGCGTCCCTCCTTCCAGTGCCGCTCCCAGAAGTCCTTGTCGAAGTCGTACGTCACAGGTGGTTCCTCCTCGTTCACGCTGGTCATCGTGCCGACGAGTGAGACGAAGCGGCAAACCTTGTTGCCGAATGGCAAAATGGAGGGATGGACGAAGCCTTCGAGCGCACTCTCGACGCCGTCGGACCGAGGCTGAAGCGCCTCCGGCTGCAGCGGGACGTCACGCTCGCCGACCTCGCGGCGGAGACCGGCATCTCCACCAGCACCCTGTCCCGGCTGGAGGCCGGCCTGCGACGCCCCACACTCGAGCAACTACTGCCGCTCGCCCGCGCGTACGGGGTCACGCTGGACGAACTCGTCGACGCGCCGCCGACCGGCGATCCCCGCATCAACCTGCGCCCCATCGCCTGCGGCGACGGCCTGGTCGTCCTGCCGCTGACCCGAAGGCCCGGCGGGATCCAGGCGTACAAGTTCGTCCTCCCGGCCGGACGCGACGACGCCGAGCCCGAGCTGCGCACCCACGAGGGCTACGACTGGGCGTACGTCCTCAACGGAACGCTCCGGCTCGTCCTCGGGGAGCACGACATGCGCCTCAAGCCCGGGGAGGCAGCGGAGTTCGACACGCGCATCCCGCACTGGTTCGGGGCCACCAGCGCCGGCCCGGTCGAGTTCCTGAGCCTCATCGGGAAACAGGGCGAACGCGCACACGTCCGCGCGGCCCCGAAACGCGGCACGGCCGAGTGAGAAGCCGCCGGGACGGCCGGCGAGTGGTCCGGGTGACCGTCTAGAGCGGTCTAGAGCGCTCGCCGTATGGGGCCGGAGTGCCCGTCTGGGCGAGTTTTCGGGATTCTGCTGCGCTGAGTGTTCGAAGGATCTACTCTCCGTAATAGCCATTCACGCTGGATTCAACGGGAGAGTCAATGACCGCCGTACGCGCACCGCTCAACCCGAGGACGTCTCTCTGGCACATGCTGGCCTACCTGCTCCGATGGGAGCGCGAGAAGAACGGCCTCTCACTGACCCAGTGGGGCAAGATCGCCACCGCCGCCCCCTCGACGGTCTCCAACGTCGAAGCCGGCCGCCGAAAGATCGACGAGAGGCAGGCCAAGATCATCGACCGCCACTTCCAGACCGGCGGCCTCTTCGAACTGCTCCTCTGGTACGCCCAGAGGGGCCACAACCCCGACTGGGCCCAGTCGGTCATCGGGTACGAGGCCATCGCCGGGATGATCCGGATCTACCAAGGTCAGATCATCCCTGCCCCGTTCCAGACCGAGGACTACGCGCGCGCCCTGCTGCTGGCCAGCAGTGACGTCAAGGACATCGACGAGACCCTCAAGGCCAGGATGGAGTGGCAGAGCTCCATCCTGGAGCGGCCGGATCCGCCCTACGTCTGGGCGCTGCTGGACGAGGACGTCCTGGACGACTGCATCGGCGGGCCTGAGGTCATGCAGGCACAACTCCGGTACCTGCTCGAACTGATAAAGCGGCCGAACCTCTCCGTCCGCATCATCCCGCGCTCGGCAGGAGCACATATCGGAAAAGATGGACCTTTCCGCCTTATCAGTGTCGAAGGACGGGACATTGCCTACGCTGGAGCGGCGAGAGGCGGTCGGCTGATCGAGATGTGCGGCGAGGTCGACCAGTTCAGGCTGGACTTCGATCTGATCGGACAGAAGGCAGCCTCCGACGACGCCTCACGCGTCCTGATCGAACGGCGATTGGAGACCACCGAGTGGCGATGCAGTGGCGCAAAAGCTCAGTTAGCAGCGCGGTCAACGACGAAGCGTGCGTCGAGGTGGCGCCGCTGACCTCACAGGAGGCTGCCAGCCTGCTGGCACGAATCACAACTAACGACACCGGCTGCTGACTAACACAACACCGCTTGCGCGGGCGACACGCGGGGTATCCGAGGATGCTCCGCGTGTCGTGAATCCACGGGAATCAGGGGCCAACGGCAAGTGATGAGCGGCACCTACAACTAAGTCAGCCCTCAGAACGAGGCGTCTCTGCAGGCGGTCCCGCCGCTGGCCTGCTGACGCACGATCGACGACACCGAGGTCATCGCGCACGAGCACCATCAGCGCCTGCCAGTATCTTTAGAGCTATCGCAGCTACGAAATCCTTAGCATCTGACGATCGAGGAAGGTTCCTTTCGAGGACAGTACGCAACCAGACCGCCTTATTATCTGCGGAAACATCTCGATGGAATCGCTCCAACTCGCCGACCTCGACTACAAAAATACCGATCTTCCTGAGCTCTTCACAGAGGATATCGAAAGAGATAAGAGCCTGGCCGGAGAACAAGCTACGACCGTACAACTTCGCCTCCCTCCACCCGCTCGATACCCGCAAAGACTTCGATATTTCTCTAAGCTCTTTCGAACTGAGTTCGCTAGCGCTGCCAGCCTTCAGCACCATGTTGATTTCGGATTCCGCCACGGCGCGACGGACCTTCCTGGCATGGTTCCGTACCGCACTTAGAACATCGTTGCGCCGCGGTGTAAGCGCTTCGACGTCCCCACCACATGAATCGACCAGCGCATTGAAGTCCTTATCCTCTTGCAAGAAGTCAATATCGACAACACAGCACACTGGGACCTCTGCAGCACGAAGCGCTTTCACTGCTTTAGGAAGCCTATCCTTGCCTCCACAGTGCGTGAAATGAAGACTAAGAACGGACGTTGACATACCGTTCGGCAACTGCTCTAGCGAGTCAAGGACCGCTCGGTAGTACGTACAATCAGAATCCGCCTCACAGAGGACAGTACCTTGATAGAATAGGCCACCAAGAATCCCGTAATACTTCACCAAAGGATCTTCATAAAGGTCGCGAATCGTTTGCGATGCCACCTGATAGGCGCGATTCGAGGCGGGGCCGTCGCGCACGAGGCGCACAATTGAAACGTCACGCCCCTTGGACATTCCAGAGGTCAGACCCTGAAGGATTTCCTGACTATGGGTCGCCACGATAATCTGAACTTCATCACCACATTTTTCGCTCAACATTTTTCCGAGCAGGTAAGCCTGCGGTGGATGCAAAAACGCCTCTGGCTCATCTATGATTAGCAGCGGAAAATGTGCGGTCTCAATTGCAAGTAGTATCCCCACGAACGCCCGTATCCCATCACCTTGATCCTTCAACTCGGGCAAAGCGTTAAGCTGCTGAAGGTACTCATGCGAAGGCGGAATTGCCTCCTCCGCTGACACAGAGCCCACATGCAGGGTTATCACCGA
Organism: Actinoallomurus spadix; assembly: GCF_024055725.1. Taxonomy (GTDB): domain Bacteria; phylum Actinomycetota; class Actinomycetes; order Streptosporangiales; family Streptosporangiaceae; genus Actinoallomurus; species Actinoallomurus spadix. Next base: position 103,069 of record NZ_JAMXMX010000022.1, read on the forward strand.
GCCTGCATACCTGTTTACGGTAAGCGATTCACCAAATGCGCGGGTCATTAGCTCACTGATTCGCTGTTCCAGATCTCGATCTTTGTAGAGATGCTGAGCAGGAACCACCGGCCGATCGTGGAGGAGATCAAAACTACTGGTTTGGCCTGCCGTCATACCCAAGCGGCCTTCAGCGTTGAGATGAAGCGCGTACGCCCCTACCAGCTGACCCAGAGTTTGCGACTGTAGGAGGGCCCCGAGTTGAGGCTCCGCCACAATTTGGCCATCTATATGGTAAGCAGGCTCGAAGATTTGCCCGAATCGGGTGAGTCCTGGCTGGAGTCGTTCATACCGCTGGTGCAGCCAGTTGATCGCCTCTTCAACTGATGTCCGCGGCTCAAGCTCAATGCTTCCTATGAGCGAGGTAGGCTGCTGGCGGCCTGGCACAAAGCCGATATAGCCTTGGATTTCGCGTAGGAATAGGCTCTTCCCTGCATTATTCGGCCCTACGATCGCCGTAACGCCACTGGAAACTTCGATGACGTCGCCTGACAGAAGCGTGATCGTCTTCAATTTTGGAAGCATAGCCTAAGAATATTACAAAACCCGCTCTGGTGATACAGAATCGCGGAGCGATCCGTTAGCGAGACAGCAGAACCTCAACCACACCTGACCCTTAGCGCCAAGGCACGGTTGGCACACGGGCCTGTTCGGTGAGGACGCCCTCTTGGGCAGCGATCACCACTGCGATAGTCGTCCCGGCAAGCCGGGCACTCTACCGGCAGTACTCATGTACATGCTTCCTATAGCGCTACCCGTACGCACAGCGTACGGTAACTCGCGAGCTGGCTGCGATACTGCCTCAACAGTGGATCGTCCTGCCCATCGGACCTCCTTTGTGGAGCTAGCTTCCTGATTCTGAGCTTCCTCAAAAAATGGTGTCTTGTTCAGCTGAAGCTAGACGACCTCTTGAGGACGGAGCATTCCTTTTATCGTGGAGGCCGGCGGCGACCTCGGCGGCGTAGCGCTCGTGGTTCAGTTCGAGCAGACGATCAACGATCTCGCGCTGCACGGCCGGACCGACCGTGAAGCGAACTTCTCGGCCGACAGGATGCATACCGTGATTCAACTGCGGGATTAGGTCTTCCCAGCCGTAGGCCCAGCAGACCGCCTCATCGATCGCTTTGTGAACACTTCGCAGTTGTTCGATGCCCGCATCGTGGCACTCCTTATTGTTTACTGAGTTATACATATCCGTCAACCCAATGCCACTCCCATTATTGCAGGACAACGCCACCTCCTGCCGGATCACATCGAGGCGTTCTCCCAATTCTCGCATCTCCTGAGTGAGCCCAGGCAGCGGCATTGTTTCGAAGACGTCCGATGGCGTATAACGAAGCCTAGTCTCTAGCGTCGATGCCCGCCCGATTGCCCACCAATAGTGCGGTGCGCTGCTGAGCAGCGCCAACATCGCCATATCATCCGTTGCGAATACGACAATTGAATCGCTGATTACCTGATCTTTCCGTATCCTTACAGGCATGACCACCTTACTTACGCGAGTGAGGGCGATCACGTGGTCCAGGTCAGCGGAGGCTTGTCGCATTTCGGGCCGCTGCCGGAAGAACTGCCACCAATAGCGGCGCCCGAATTCATCCTTCTGACGAAGTCGCTCCGACTTTACAGTGCGAACGACGTGCTCAAAACACAAAGAGTAGCTCTGCGATTTCTCAAGGGACCAATCTCGGAAGTTTATAACGTAACGACTAGCCGAGCAGTCTGGACGGGAATTCAAATCCTGTCCACTAAGATAGGGTTCCAATACCTCCTTGTTGCGAGGATCTTTAGCGATCAATTCAGCTGCGACTGCGGGATCCAGAACGAATCCGGATCCCATAACATACTGCCCAATGAAGGAAATATTTGCATTTGCAAGAAGGCGCTCCGGGTTCCCGCTTACCCTGGAAACAGGATCCAGGGACGGCGTTATTCCGGGAACCTGCGCACCATCTGCAATGAACTCGGCCTCGGGACCGACAGGCGCCCCACTTGTCCAGACAGCACAGTATTCCAACACTGCGGACTTTGAAGGCCAGGGACGACTTTTGATAGACCTCCGTATAGTGGTTCCCCTTTCGACGAGCTGATCCAGCCCAACTTCGCGGGTATCACCCTGCGCAAGACTATTCGTTGCGAGCAAGCCGACCTGGCCATTCGCGCCAAGTACCTCATGAGCCCGCAAGACAAAGTAGGCGACCAAGTCAGCGTGTCCTCTTTCACCTCTTCCGACGACCTCGACCAGCCACTCCCGGTATGCCGCTCCTGTTGCGCCGCTGATCTTCTTCCCACCAAGGAATGGTGGATTGCCGACAACAGCGTCGAAGCCAGGACCGCGCGGGTTACGGTAATCGAAGACCTCCGGAAAGAGCAACGGCCAGTGGAACGGATCACGTTCGAAGCCACCTGCGGGGAGATCCGTCTGCAGCAACATTCGAGCCTGATCCCAAGCCGCCAATTCTGCAATCCATCTACTTCCGCCACCGCCCTGCATGCTCCTGCGGTCGCTGAGAAGCTTCGCGGCGGCCCTCAGAGCTTGGCCTGATGCGTTATCGAGGGCGTTGCCACCTTTGCGTATGTAAGCAAGGGCGGTGCCGACACAGAGGTCGGCGATGACACGAGTCGATTCGGACTTTCTTTCGACCTCGGCGAGGACTTTGCGCTTCTTGGCAAGGCCTTCCAACGTTGTGCCGTCGATCTCCGTTAGGCGGCGGCGGTCTTCGGCCAGTTCGGCGACCAGCTCGCGGAGGCCGGCGGTGAGGTCGAAGAGCTTGTCGTCGCCCTTGTGCAGCTCCCGGCCGCGCACGGGGTCCATGTGGAGGACTTCGAGCTGCTCCAAGGACGTGATGCCGAGCAGGGAGTCGCCGGCGATGAGGCGGTCGTCGAGGAACGTGAACGGGCGCTGCGGGTCCATGGACACCAGCCACAGCGAGAGCTTGGCCATCTCGACGGCCATCGGGTTGATGTCGACGCCGTACAGGCAGTGCTCGATGATCTGCCGGCGCGCCTTGATGATGAGCGGGTCGTCCTCAGCGTCCAGGGCGGCGTCGGTGCGCTTGGACGTGTAGGCGAGGGCCTCTTCGTCGCCCTCGCGGGACCAGGCCTCCACGAGGTGGCCGGCGAGGTAGCGGCAGGCGGCGACGAGGAACGCCGCCGAACCCATCGCGATGTCGGCGACCTTCAGCGACAGAATCTCCTGCGACGACTTGGGCTTCCACTCGTCCTTGTTCGCGGTCTGCAGCGGCCCCGGCTCGTACACGAGAGGTTCGAGGGCGCCTTCGACGACCTGTTCGGCGAGGAAGCGCGGCGTGTAGTGGGTGCCGGTGTTCTTGCGGAGCGAGGACTCGGTGACGTACAGCGCGTCGGTGAGGATGACGACGGGCAGGTCCCGCAGGTCCGTGCGGATGATGCCGTAGAACGGCAGCAGCCGCCGGGTCAGCGGGTAGTCGCCGCCGGTGACGGCGAGGAGCTTGCGTTCGGCCTCCTGCTCGTCGACGCCGGCCGGCGGGGCGAGGCGCTTGGTGAGGGCGGCGGCCGATCCGATCTTGGAGTCCTTGTACGCGGCGGCGAGGCGGGCGGCGAGGGCCTCGGTGGAGCCGGCGGCCTCGGCGTGCTCTTCGAGCTCCCGCAGCGGCACCTCCTCCTCGTACCCCTCCTTGCCGATGAGGCCGACGACGGTCTCCTGGGCGTGGAAGCCCTCGAAGGACAGCAGGCCCTCGTAGACGTACCCGATCTCCTCGACGTCGAGGGTGCGGAAGGACAGCTTGCGGCGTTCGCGGTTGCGGCCGGTGCCGATCTGGACGTACTGCACGGCGCGGAGCATGTGCAGGACGGTGCGGTCGTCGATGTTCAGCGGCAGCCACGCGAAGCGGTCCGGGTCGAAGATCGAGCCGTCGTGGGCGTGCATCGTCAGGTCGGGATGGTCGACGCCGTAGTAGACGGCGTTGAACGTCGCGAGCAGGCGGTGCCAGGCGCCCGTGCTGTGCTCCAGGTCCTCCTCGGTGCCCTCGACGGCGCGGGCCTCCAGCTCGGCGCAGAGCAGGCCGACGGAGTACGACGTGCGGTACAGCTCCTTGTCGCTGGGCAGCAGGCCGCGTTCCTCGGCGAACAGCAGGAACACGACGCGCATCATCACCGCGACCGCGCCGCGGTAGACCTCCTGGGCGGAGACGTCGCCGATGCCGGGGCCGCCGGCGGCGAGGTCGTGGGTGTGGGCGCGGCCGATCGCGGCGACGAGGAGCTCGACGGCCTGGCGGACCTGGACGCCGAGGGCCTCGGTGATGTCCTCCTGGTTGCCCTTGCTGTCCTCCAGCAGCTTCGGCAGCGTCTCGGTCTCGGGGACGCCGAAGAAGCGGGTGCGGTTCAGGAGGGAGACGAACGCGCGGACGACGTCGCGTTCGGCGGCGGTGGCCCAGTCGACGGAGTCGAACACCGCGGTGGTGGTGACGCCGCCGCGCGGCGCCCAGACCAGGGTCCACCAGCGGCCGTCGGTGGCCAGGCCGAGCGGCACGTCGTGGTGGCGGCACAGCTGGGCGAGCCGGCCGGCGGGGCTCGCGGACCACCCCTCCCCCGCGACGCGCCGGGTCGGCGGGCCGGAGGTGACCAGCCCAAGGAGGCGTACGTTCCCGGGCTTGAGGTCCGCGCCGGGCTCGAGCAGGGCGAACGACGGGGTGACCGTCGTGTCGTACTCGGCGACCTCCAGGGCGAGCGCGTCCAGGCCGGTGGTGACGAGGGCGTCGCCCCAGCCGAGCAGCTCGGCCAGGACGTACTCGATCCACTCCGGGCCGGTGCCGTGCATGAGGCGGAGGCGTTCGCGGGCGGCCTTGTCGAGCGTGTCGAGCGTCGGCCAGACCCTGCGCAGCACGGGCAGGGACAGGAACGGGCCGGAGACCTCGATCAGGCCGAGCCACCGGTTGTGGTCGTAGCTGTCACGGTGCCGGGGGTACCGGGCCATCTCTACTGTGCCTCTCGCTCTGGTACGACGAAGATGATCGCCACGGGGAAGGAGTGCGACCGGGGGTCGGCGTATCGCGCGTCGATCTGCTCCAGCTCCCGGTCGCGGTCGCTCTGCAGCCGTCGCAGGCGCTCCTCCCAGGACCTGCGGTCCCGATGGTATTGCGCGATCTCGTCCTTGCTGCGCGCCTCGATGGCGGAGAACAGGGTGTCCTCCTCCTCATCGCCCCGGGCGATCTGGGCGCTCAGGCTCGCGGCGAACTGCTCCAGGTTCGCGGTGATGCGCTCCCGCTCGGCCGTACGGCGCTGGTCGAGCTTGCGTTGCAGCGACTCGCGGCGGGCGGCCGTACGCCACTCGATCGCGCCGGTGAGGCCGTCGCGGACGCGGGCGGACTCCCAGCGGTCGGCGAGGATGCCCTGGATGCGGGGCGTGGCCTCGCGGCCGTTGGTCAGGGCGCGGTCGAGGAGGTCGCCGAGGCGGCCGACGCTCTCCCAGCGGCGGAACCGGCCGGTCGGCGGCGCCCAGCCGCCCGCGTGCAGGACCTCTTCGTGCAGGCGTACGCCGTCGGCGCCGACCAGCACGAATCGGGAGTACGCGCCGACGAGCACGGTCTCCAGCTCCGGGTCGTCGCTGATCACGGCGGCGACGCGGTGCAGGCCGATCTCGTCGTTGGAGACGGCGGCGCGCAGCAGGCGGGTGGACATCGCGACGAGCGGGTGGCCGAGGTGGGCGAGGACGACATCGTCGCGGCCCCGGGCGACCCGCTGGTCGAACGTCACCGGCCGCTGCTTCGGCTGCTCGCCGGGGGCGGGCAGCTTCTCCCACAGCCCGGCGGACGCGCGCTCCCACGAGCCGGTGAGGGTCGGCACCTCGTACAGCGGGTCGACGTCGACCGCGGGTTTCAGCGGCTGCTGACGGGCCAGGTCGAGCGCGGTGTCGACGACGCGCTTGACGGCCGGGGGCGTGATGCGCAGCTCGGCGACGGTCTTGTCCAGCTCGGCGCGGAGCCTGCGGACCTGCTCGCCGACGTCGGATTCGGCGGGAACGTTCCCGCCGCGCGTACGGCCACGGCCGGCGTTCTCCACGTCGAAGTCGTCGATCTGGCCGGTGAGCCGGCGCTGCACGGCGTCGGCGAGGACGGCGTTGACCGCGCCGAGGTCCTCCTCCATCTGCGCGACCTTGCGGGCCACCCGCGACAGGAACTCCAGGTCCGCCTCGTACGAGTCGACGGCCTCGCCCCAGCCCGTACCGACGAAGTGCCGGATCTGCGGGGTCTCGCGCTGGCCGTACCGGTCGATGCGGCCGATCCGCTGCTCCAGCTTGTTCGGATTGAACGGAATGTCGTAGTTGACCAGCCGGTGGCAGTGGTTCTGCAGGTCGATGCCCTCGCTGGCCGCGTCGGTGGCCAGCAGGATGCGGACCGGGTGCTCGCCCGGGTCCTTCTGGAACGCCAGCCGCAGGCGCTCGCGGGCCTCGGCGGTCATGCCGCCGTCGAGCTCGGCGACGCGGTCGCCGCCCATACCCTCGCTGCGCAGCAGCTCGCGCAGCCAGTCCTTGGTGTCGCGGTACTCGGTGAAGACGATGACGCGCTCGTTCGTCCAGTGCCTCCCGTCGGGGATGCAGACGGACCGCAGGTAGGAGATGAGCTCCCTGGCCTTGGCGTCCGGCTGCGCCTCGTGGGCGTCGGCCCAGTCCTTCATCCGCTGGAGCAGGCTCAGCTCGTCGGCCTCCTCCTCAACGAGCGGGCGCGTACGGGCGAGGGCGTCGTGCTCGGCCTCCTCCAGGGCCTCGTCGTCGAGAGTGGCGGTCTCGTCGAAGAAGTCGTCGAGCCAGTCGTCGTCCGCGGGCGCGACGGCCTTCCCCTTCGCGGTGAGGGTGTCGGCGTAGACGGCGATGGTCTGGCCGAAGGCGTACGGGCTGGAGAACAGGCGCTTCTTCAGCAGCAGCGTCACCAGGTCGGCGGCCTTGCGGCCCCGCGTCTGGTTCAGCCGCCGGCGGCGCGCGTCGGCGAAGTCCTTGAGCAGCCCGTGGATCTCGCGCTCGTCCTCCGGGTACGCGACGGGGATCGCCTTCGCGTCGCGCTGCGGGAACAGCGGCCGGCCGCCGGCGTCCTTGATCTGCCGCTTCAGCCGGCGTACGACGACGTCCTCGACCGCGCTCCGGTCCGGCTCGACGCCGCGCGCGAACCGCTGGTCGTCGAGGATCTCCAGCAGTGCGGTGAACGACGCCTGATAGCCGTTGTGCGGGGTCGCCGACAGGAACAGGCGGTGCGTGAAGTGCGGGGCGAGGCGCCGGATCAGCTTCGTCTGCTGGGAGTCGACGGCGTACACCTGCTTCGGCGCGGCCGGGGCGACGTGATGCGCCTCGTCGAGGATCAGCAGGTCGAACGTGCGGGGGTACGTCGGGCCGTCCGGCGGCAGCACCTCATCGAGCAGGCGCTGCGCCTTGGGCCCGCGCAGCCACGGCAGCGACACGATCGCCAAGGGGTAGACCTCGAACGGGTTGGCCGCCGAACCGTGCGTACGGCGCACCTCCGCGCAGCGCTCCGAATCGATGATCGTGAAGTCCAGGCCGAACTTGTCGGCCATCTCGTCGCGCCACTTCACGGTCAGGCCCGCCGGACAGACGATCAACACCTTGCGGCCCCGGTGCCGCAGCAGGAGCTCCTGGGCGACGAGACCCGCCTCGACGGTCTTGCCGAGACCGACGTCGTCGGCGAGCAGCAGGTTCACGCGGGGCGCGTCGACGGCGCGGGCGACCGGCTCGAGCTGGTAGTCCTCGATCGCGACGCCGGACCGGAACGGCGCCTGCAGCGTCTTCACGTCGGCGGACGTCACCGCCGACCAGCGGATCGCGTCCAGGAACGCGGCCAGCCGCTCCGGTGAGTCGAAACCGTCCCGGGTGATCTGAGGCAGGGAGCCGCTCGGGAGCGTACGGCGGCCGGGCTCGACCTCCCAGATGACCGACAGCGTCTCGCCGTACCGGCCGTCCTCGACGCTCTGCAGCGTGATTCGGGTGCTGCGCGCGGCGGGTTCGACGTCGCTTACGACCCAGCGCTGACCGCGCACTTGCACGAGAGAGCCTTCGGCGGGCAGTTCGGCGGTCGGCGTCGGCACGTCTCTCCTCGGGTCCGGGGGATCGGACATTCCTAGCGCATGTGCATCGCGCCGCCCAGCAGGCGGCCGGTGCCGGACACGCCCGGGCGCGCGCCCGTCGCACACCGTAGACCACTGGGGCTTGTGCGTCCACGGTCGTCTTATTCGTGAGTACGGCTACTTGGACTTCTCTTGTGTACCGGATACACATCTGATCTACTGACGGTGGTCGATCGGTTCGCCAAGGCAACCGTTAGCGTTGCTCACGCGTCCCATGAACACCAGCCCTCCGGCATCTTCCCCCGTCGCCCCCTGGGCGCTGTTCCGATGAGGATGTGACGTGTCCGCACCCACCTGGGCCCTGACCGTTCCCCAGCCCGCCGCATGGGCGATCGCCCACGGGTACCAGGACGTCTACAACCGCCCCTTCTCGACCGACGTCCGCGGATGGATCGCGATCTGCGCGGGCGCGGCGGTGGACACCGAACTCATGCACCTGACGTCCCGGTTGACCGGACGGACACCGGAAGAGATCGCCGAGGCATCCCCCGAACGCTCCATGGTCGTCGCGGTCGCGAGGCTGGTCGACGTCTGCGACGACGAGGCGTGCGAGTGCGGGCCCTGGGCCAACAAGCGGTTCATTCACTGGCGAATCGCGGACGCCATCCTCCTCCCCGAACCCGTACCGGCACCGCACATCTTCGGAATCTGGAAGATGTCCGACGAACTCGCGGCGCGGGTGACACACCAATGGGAACTCGCCGCGGCGCGCGCGGCCGAGCAGCCTGCCGCGGAAGAGCGGAAGGACTCCCTCGCCCTTCGCGACCGGCTCCTGCCGCTGCCGGGACCGGCGGAGAGCTACCGCCACGTCCTGCTGCTTGGAACGACGGGGGCAGGGAAGACCACGGTCATCCGCCAGTTGCTCGGCACCGACCCCGAGACCGAGCGGTTCCCCTCCACGTCCTCGGCGAAGACCACCGTCGCCGACACCGAACTCATCCTGACCGGTGACCGGCGCTTCCAAGCCGCAGTGACCTTCGCCGACCGGGACGAGATCGCCGACCACCTCCGGGACAACGTCTGGGAGGCGGCGAAGGCGGTGTTCGAAGGGCGACCGGAGCCGACCGTCTACGACAAGCTCCTCGACCACATCAGCCAGCGGTTCCGGTTCAGCTACATACTCGGCCGCCCGTCGCCCCCGAGGGCGGCCGGTGATCTCGACGACCTCGACGACCTCGAGGCCTTGGACGATGACGAGCTTCTGGAGACCGCTTCCGGCGACGCCCCTGGAGAAAACGGGACGCCGGCGGACACGACCACGGCAGAGATGATCCAGGAGGTCGTCGAGGCCATCCAACACCTGGTGAACACCCAGGTGAGCGTGGTCCAGACCGAGATCACGGCAAGCGACAAGGAACGGCCCCGCGAGGAGGTCATCGAGGACGAGCTGGAGAACCGCGTCCGACGTTCGGTGATCTGCGAGAAGGTCGTCGAGGCTCTGCTCGGCGCCATCGAGAAGCGCTTCTCCCTCCTCACCGCGGGTGAGCTGCAGCGCGACTCGAACGGCTGGCCCGTGAGCTGGACCTGGGGAACGGACGACCGCGCCGAGTTCCTGAACGTCATCACCAGATTCTCCAGCAACCAGGCCGCCTTCTTCGGCACCCTACTGACCCCCCTCGTGAACGGCATCCGGGTGTCCGGACCGTTCCGGCCACTGTGGCGGGACTCCGACGCGCGCCTGGTACTCATCGACGGCGAGGGCATGGGACACGTCCAGGAGTCCGCGACCGAGGTCTCCACCCGTGTCCGCAAGCGCCTGGACGACGTCGACGCGATCGTCCTCGTCGACAACGCCGCCCAGCCGATGCAGGCCGCCCCGGTCGCGATCATGCGGACGGCGGCCGCGACCGGCAACGGGGACAAGCTGCACTTCCTGTTCACCCACCTCGATCTGGTCAAGGGCGACAACATCCGGACGGTCACCGACCAGAAACGCCATGTCCTCGAGTCCGCCGAGAACGTCTTGAACGCGGTCCGCGCGGACCTCGGGGTCGCCGAGCGGGTCCTACGCCGTCAGCTGTACGACGCCTCCTACTTCGTCGGCGGCATCCAGGGGCGGATCGACCTGCGACGGCTCGATCCGACCCGCCCCAGGGACAAGGCCCCTCTGCGCACCTCCAGAGAACTCGTCGCGCTGATGGACGCGCTGACCGCCGACACGGTCGAGATGGAGGTCGGGCCCGCGCGTCCCGTCTACAAAAGTGCGGACCTGACCCGGACCGTCGCCGAGGCCGCAGGCGTCTTCCACCGCCTCTGGGACGGCATGCTCGGACTGTCGTACGACCCTGAGGTCAAGAAACAGCATTGGGCGACCATCAAGGCGCTCACCCGTCGCCTGTCGGAGGGCCGTACGGACGAGTACCGGGACCTACGGCCTGCGGCGAGCCTGCGCACCTATCTGGAGACCAGGCTCTACCTGCTGATCCAGAAGCCGGTGCGCTGGACCGGGGCTCAGCCGGAGCCCGAGGAACAACAGGTCGTCTTCGACCGGATCTCGCAGGCCGTCACCAAGCGGCTGGTCAAACTCATCGATCGGATGATCACCGAGGAGCCGCACGCGGACTGGCTACGCGCCTACGAGGAGTACGGAAAGGGCTCGACGATTCGCAGAGCGCAGATCCTGGCCACGGACATCTACACCCACGCCGTCCCCCGTCCGGGTCTCTCCGACGCCTACGACAACCCATTCGCCCAGGCGGTGTACGCGGCGTTCGCGGAGGTCGCCGCGGAGCAGGACCTTCTACTCGAGTGAGCAAACGAAGAGAAGGCCACGGCATGTTCCACTTCCTCGATGGTGAGGAGGAGAGCCGGTGGGGCGCCGACCCGGTGCTGGACGCCGGATCGGGAGAGAAGGCATTCCGGCGCTGGGCGGAAGGCGTCGTCGCGGCCGACCCGGCGAGCCTGCTGGCCACGCTCCGGGCCGACCGCCCGATACCGGGCTGGGCCAAGGTCATGTTCCTGGACGCCGAACCCGCCCACGCGGGATTCCTCGACGCCGCCTACCGCCGCCGGCTGGAACGACGCGCAAGTCCGACGCGACCGTCCGCACCCGAGGCCGTCCAGGCCGACAGGCCCGAGCCCACGCGCAGCGGCCCGGGGCCGGTTCGCACCCGTCAGGACGAGCGGGAGACAGTGGCCGCGCCGGCGAGCGGCTGGTACACGCTCGAACGCCCGGGGCCGCTTCCGGACGAAGCCATGTTCGACGGATTGCCGGGCCGGGTCGTACGCGAGATCCACCCGTACACCGAAGGTGATCCCGTCGGCGTCCTGGCGACCCTCCTGTCGGCGTTCTCGGCCGCCGCCGGGCGCGGCCCGCACGTCGCCATCGGCTCGACCCGCCATCCCCTGCTGGTCTGGACGATGCTCATCGGGCGGACGGCGCTGGGCCGCAAGGGGACGGCCACGAACGCCGCGATGGAGATCTTCGAGCGGGTCTCCCCGGAGTTCACCGAACGCCATCTGCTGTACGGATCGCCCTCCTCCGGCGCCGGGCTGGTCGGCAAGCTGGAGGCCATGGCCCGGGAGGCGGGCTGGTACGAGGACGGCGACCCGCTCGACGACGAGCCGGAGGTGCGCCCGGGCTTCCCCGCTCTGATGATCGAGGAAGAGTGGGCGAAGGTGATGCGGCGCTCGCGCATCGACGACGCGCTCGGCCAGAACCTGCGCACCGCGTGGCAGGGCAACACGCTGTCGGTGATCGTGAAGCGGAAGGCCGACTGCGCCACCGTGAAGAAGGCCCACGTCGCGATCGTCGGCCACATCACCCCAGACGAGTTCCGCGGCAACCTGTCGGCGGCGGACGTCGCCGGCGGCACCTTCAACCGCTTCCTGCCGGTCTTCGTTCAGCGCTGCCAGTCGCTGCCACTCGCCGACGAGATGCCCGAGGCCACCGCCGACCGGCTCGCGGGCGAACTACGGGCCGCCGTCACCCGCGCCCGGTCCGTCGGCCGGATCGGCTTCGACGACGCGGCACGTGCCTACTGGACGGACCACCTCTACGACCGGCTCACCGGCCTGTCGACCGGCTCCGAGCTCATCGAGTCGTTCGCGGGCCGCGCGGTGCCCTACGCCAAGCGCATCGCCGCCCTGTACGCCCTCGCCGACGAGGAGTCCTCGATCTCGCGGAGCCACCTACGGAGGGCCGAGGCCTTCGTCACGTACGTCATCGACTCCGTCGAGTACATCATGGCCACGGGCACGGCGCGGACCGTACGCAAGGGCCGGCCCGACGCGGCGAACCCGCACCTCACGCGGAAGGTGATCGAGGCCCTCGTCGGCGCGTATCCCGCCCCGCTCTCCCGCTCGGATCTCCTAGCCAAGATCAAGAACTTCGGCACGAGCACCGACCTGGACAACTCACTCGCGTCCCTGGACGGTGACCTCCAGACCTCGGTGTCCCGCGCCGGCAGCGGCCGTCCGACCCACCTCTACCGGCTCACCGAAGCGGCCGCCACCCGCCTCACCCCGCCCGCTCAGCGCTCTCCCAGCGATCCGCACGGGCAATGGTAGAAATCGATCAGCCGCAGTGCGACCAGCCGGACGCCCATTGAATGCCTTCCGCGAAACCACCCCATGAAATGCACGTGTGCGCGGCGCTGAGTTTCACCGGTCCGGCGTAGTAATAGTAATAGCCGCCGTCGGGAGCCGACACGAGGTCGCTCTGCCGATCGATGTGCACTCGAAGGTCGTATCTCTTGGTCCCGGTCGGGTTCCTCACCCAGGTGACGGCGCAGTTGGACGACCCGTTGTAGAACAGGTAGATGTCGGCCACCGTGCCCAGCGCGTGGTGATCGATCTGGTAATAACCGCTGCCGCACGCACCGCTCGGCGTCGTGGCCGCTTCGGCCGGAACGGTCACGGACACCATTCCCGCGGCCAAACCCAGACCGCTGAGCGCGAGTGCCATCATCCGCTTTGACTTGCTCATGAGACTCCGTTTCGTGCGTCCCTGTCCCAACTGCCGTAGGCACGGTAGCAGCGACCAAGATCACCTCGCTACGGGCGCCTGCGGCGGTGCCAGGTGGTCCGATCGCGTCCAGCGCCGAGGGTGTTCGTCGTTTCGAGGACTGAGACCCTCGGCGTACGCCATCGGCCTCGTCAGCCACCGATTTCGGGCCGCCTTCGCCACCCCGGCAAGCCGGGATTCGTGCCGGTCACACCCCTGAGCCCCGCCACGCGCCAGAAGTCGCCGTGAGTTCCGTACACCGAACTATCTTGTGTACTGAATACACGTGTGGTCTACTGGCTGATGTCGCAACCGACGATTTTGACCACTGCCGTCCGTTGCATCCCGGATGGAGTCCTCATGTCCTCCCCTCTCATGCGCCCCGACGAGTTCGAACGCGCCGTGCTCCAACTCCCGGCCGACCTGCGGGAGCGGGCACGCCGGATCCGCGCCTGCGTGCTCCGCGACGACGGCTGCCCGTACTGCCGTATCGCGGGCCGTTCGCTGGACCTCGCCTTCCGCGCCGCGCTCTACGACCAGCACGACTGGGCGCGCGTCCTCGTCGCCGAGGCCGAGTCCTACGCGGACGCCGACCGCCACGCCGGGTCATGCGCCCGGCGTAGGCCTACCTTCGCGCCGGCGACTCAGGTCTGGCGGGGCGTCCACCGGCAGGTCACCCGGTGGGCGGACACGGCACCCGTGATCGCGGCCACCGACGCGAGCTGGAAGAAGGACGCGGGCGGCCTGGGCTACATCACGACCGACGGCCGGTGGGGCTACCGCGGCCGGACCACGGACCGGAACGACCCGACCGGACCGGCCAAGGTGCTCGTCAGCGAACTGCGCGCCGTCCACCTGCTGCTCTCGGCCATCGAAGACGTCCCCGAATTCCTGCTACTCGTCGACAGCCGCCGCGCGCTCACGTTCCTGCGGACGTGGCAGTGCGGCCGGACCGACGTGATGCCCGAGGGGTACGACCTGCGCCCGCGCCGGTCCGGCGCGCCGGCGCTCGTACGGCTCGCCGAGCGCGTCGCCGCCCTCCCCGGCCTCCGCATGGAGCACGTCAAAGGGCACTCCGGCCACCCGCTCAACGAGGCCGCCGACTCACTGGCCAAGATCGCGCGGCGGCGGATGACCGAGCCGTTCGACGCGGTCGGCCGCGCCGCCGATCTCGCGGCGTCCTTCCTGCTCACCTGGCACCAGCAGGCCGCGGTCGCGGCCTGACCACTTCCCTGAGGAGACCTCTCGTCATGCATCCCCAGCCCGGCCCCTACCTGCCTCCGCCTCCGAAGAAGAACTCCGCCGCGAAGGGCTGCCTCATCGCCGCGGCCGCCGGATTCGGCGGCCTGGTCCTCATCGGCGCGATCGGCGCCGCCGTCGGCGGCGCGGGGGACTCCGGTTCGGCCGCCACTCCCCCGGCCGCCGCGTCCGCTCCGCAGCACTCCACGACCGCGGAGCCGGCGAAGAAGCAGGCCAAGAAGCCCGTGGTGAACGGGATCGGCCGCGAGTACCGCGACGGGAAGTTCGCCTTCACCGTCACCAAGGTCAAGAAGGGTGTACGGCGCGTCGGCAACGAGTACGTCGGCCGTACCGCACAGGGCCGGTTCGTCCTCGTGTACGTGACCGTGGTCAACATTGGGAAGGAGGCGCGCACCTTCGACAGCAGCTCACAGAAGCTCACCGACACCGAAGGCCGGCAGTTCGACGCCGACAGCGAGGCGACCATCGTCATGGGCGACGAGAGCAAGGCGTTCTTGGAGAACATCAACCCCGGCAACGGCGTTCACGGGATCCTCGTCTTCGACCTACCGGCCGGGGTCAGCCTCAAGTCGCTCGAACTCCACGACTCCCCCTTCTCCGGTGGCGTGAAGGTCCCGCTGCACTCGTGATGCGGTGAGCGTCACAGCAGGCAGGCTCGCCCCGATCATGGGGCATGACCTGCGGGACAACGATACGGAAAGAGCACCGAGAATGATCGCAAAGGAGCAGGAGTGACCTGGGTAACCCCTTCCGGTCTCACGGGGAACGCCGAGGTCATACGGCTCTCGGCCAGCCTCCTCGACCGCCGCCAAGGCGACTGCCGGCAGTTCGCCGCGATCAAACTTCGCCCTCACACTTACCCGGCCTCCGCGGAGAGGACCCGCTACGTTCCATGGGAGAACTTCCCGCTCGGTGTGGTCGAACAACTCGGCACGAGTCCAGGGCAGTGGCTGCTCGCCCAACGTATCGCCAGAGCCCAGGACCTACTGGAATCAACCGATCTCCCGTTTGGACGTCATCGCCCGACCATCGTCTCGGCGTGAGATGGTTTCCGAGGTACTGCCCGGATGCATGGTGGTGACTGGTGCTGACACCGATTCGACGACGCTCGGTCGTTCCGCGATCAGGCCGTCAGGCCTTAGGACGCCTACGCATACGGCCGCTTGCGGCAGGCTTGTGGACTCTGGCGGCCGTTGCGGCCGTCGGAGCGGCGATCTGGGTGACCACCGCCTTGCTACTCGGAGTGGCAGCCGAGGTGCCGGCAGGGACGGAGCGGGCGAAGGTCAAGGTCGATGCGGTCAGGACGGGCCTGGCCGCCGGCGGCGGCGTCGGCGCGGCGGCCGGGCTGATGCTGGCGTTCCGTCGGCAGCGTCATCAGGAGGTCGCGGCGGCGCTGGCCGATCGCGATGCGACTGAACGCCGGATCACGGAGTTGTACAACGCCGCCGCCGAGCAGCTGGGCTCGGACAAGGCTCCCGTTCGTCTAACCGCCTTGTACACGCTCGAACGGCTCGCGAATGACAACTCCTCCCACCGGCAGACCATCGTCAACATCATCTGCGCCTATCTACGGATGCCCTACGCTCCCGTTCTCGATTCGGTCGGCCGGCCAAATGAGCAACGTCGCCCTGACCGCCGTCTGCCGGCGATCGGCAGGTACCGCACCGAGTCGGAAGTCTCACCGGGTGAACAGGCCGCAGCCGAAGAACGCGAGGTTCGCCTTGCCGCGCAGCGCATCCTACGCACCCACCTGGATCCCAACGCCGAGGTGTACTGGGACGGGCTGGCCCTGGACCTCGTCGGCGCGACCCTCATCGCCTTCAGCCTTCGAGACTGCATGCTGACCAGCGCGAACTTCACCCGCGCGACCTTCCTCGGCAGTGCCGATTTCACCAAGGCGGTCTTCAACGGCTTCGCCGACTTCACCCGCACCACCTTCACCAACCGCGCCTTCTTCGGCGACTGCATCATCAGCACGGATGGTCACTTCGAAGAGGCGACGTTCGCCGATGGCGCACATTTCGGTGGAACGTCTTTCCGCTCTGCATCCTTCGGTGGAGCAACCTTCGACGGCAGCGTTTCTTTCATCGGCGCGACCTTCGAAGACGGCGCTTGGTTCAGGACGGTGGGCCGACCCGGCACCTCATACTTCATCGGAGAGACGCTGGTCGGCGGGACGGGATACCGCGGCACCGAGTTCAACGGTGATGCCTTCTTCGGACGAGCGGTCTTCTCTGCGGCCGCTCACTTCCGGGGAGCGACCTTCGGCGGTATCGTCGATTTCGAAGAAACGCGCTTCGATCACCTGCCGGAATTGACCGATGCTAGGTTGACCGATGTTGGACGCAACCACATCCTGCCCGCAGGCTGGCGGATCGAACGAGGCAGGAGAACCAGCGGCCGACTCGTCGCTGATAAGAGACAGTCGCCGTGATGGCCTCCAGCGCGTTCAGCGCCGAGGGTCTTCGTCGTTCCGACCACCGAAATCCTCGGCCGTACTCGAAGGACGGTCCGACTCCTTGGCGCGAGGGCTTCGGTAGGTACCACCGAGGCCTTCAACCGTTCACGGGCCCGAAGCCGTCGTCAAGCCTCCCATCGGCGCGTGAGCAGGGCGAGCAGTTCGGCGGCCACCGCGTCCGGGTCCTCGTAGATCGGGGTGTGTCCGGTGTCGAGCAGGCGCAGCCGTGCGCCCGGGATGGCCTCGGCCAGTTCCCCTGCCTGATCCGGCGTTCTCGTCGGATCGTGCAGTCCGTGCAGCACGGTGACCGGGCAGTCGATCTCGGGCAATGCCGGGGTCAGATCCAGGTCCCGCTGACTGCGCAGGGCGTCCAGTGCCGCCTGGACGGGGACCGAGGCCGCGTACCCGAGCAGCTCGTCCCGGAAGGCCGGGTCGGGCGGCGTGGCGAATGACCGGTCGAGCACCCTGGCATGCAGCTGCGGACCCCAGTCCGTGGCCAGCGAGGCCACGATGGCGTCCACGTCGCCATGGCCCCGCATGTGCGCGCCGGTGTCCACGAGCATCAGAGCGGCCACCAGCCCGGGGTGTCCGGCCGCCAGGCGCAGCGCGATGGCGCCGCCGGTGGAATGCCCGAGGACGATCACGCGCCTGCCGTGCCGCTGTGTGATGCGTGCGGCGAGCCGGTCGGCGACGGTGCCGAGGTCCCAGGGGCCAGCGTCGGTCATCCAGGTCACCGCGTCGAAATCGACCTGCCCGGCCAGGCGCTGCGCCAGCGGCCGGAACACCGCGGGCGCGCACAATGTGCCCGGAATGGCCAGCACCACCGGCCGACGCCCGGGCCGCTCGTACTCGACATGCGGAATCTGCGCCGCCACGGTCCGCCCCCTGGGGTTTCGTCAACGCAAGTCAGAACAGATCGGTCACACGTTAGGGCACGCCGCGGCGCTTCTCCTCGCCCCCGAGCGGTTCCCGGAAGTTTCGGCCAGGGCGTGAGCGAGAGGCTTGGTTGTGGGACCTGACCGAGCCACGCAGCCCGCGTCCCAATGCCAGTCCCGGGGACGGGTACTTTGCCGTGGGCTCGGTGTCCTTCGCCGCCGATGGACGCAAACTCTCGGCTGCTGTAAGGGGCAGGTCAGGGGTTCAGGAGGCGGCGGGGGCCGGGGCCCTGTTCGGCGAGGACGTCGTCCGGGTTGACGAGGGTGCACTGCTCGAAGGACAGGCAGCCGCAGCCGATGCACTCGGTGAACCGGTCGCGCATGCGCTCCATCTTGGCGATGCGCTCATTGACCTCCTTCTGCCAGTGCTCGGAGACACCGACCCAGAAGTCGCGGGTGAGCTCGGCGTCGGGCGGCAGCATGGCGAGGACGTGGCCGACGCAGTCCAGAGGCATGCCGACGCTCTGCGCGGCGCGGATGAAGGCGACCCGGCGCAGTGTCGTGCGGTGGTAACGGCGCTGGTTGCCGCTGGTGCGGCGGCTGTAAATGAGGCCCTGCCGTTCGTAGAAGCGCAGGGCCGAGGCGGCGACGCCGCTGCGCTCGGAGAGCTCCCCGATCGTCAGTTCCTTGGTGATCTTCGGGCGCTGATGATCCGTACGGTCCGGCATACCGGACAGCGTAGCTTGACTTGAACCTTTGTTTAAGTCCGATGGTTGTCCCTGTGACCGCCTCCCGGTGGTCACTCCATCGAGATGAACAGGGGTTTCGTCATGCCTGAGAACACCGAACGGTTCAGGGTCGCCGTCATCGTGGGGAGCGTCCGCGAAGGGCGGTTCGGCACGACCGTCGCCGACTGGTTCGCGGGGCAGGCCCGGCAGCGTGCGGACGTGGAGGTCGACGTGATCGACCTCGCCGAGGTCGGGCTGCCGCTGACGTTCCCGGCGTTCGGGTCGGCGCCGGCGTCCGAGACGGCCCGCGCGCTGGAGAAGGTGACGCCCCGCCTCGCCGCGGCGGACGCGTTCGTCGTCGTGACGCCGGAGTACAACCACAGCTTCCCGGCCTCGCTGAAGAACGTCATCGACTGGCACAACGCCGAGTGGCACGCCAAGCCCGTCGGGTTCGTGTCGTACGGGGGCCTGTCCGGCGGGCTGCGGGCGGTCGAGCACCTGCGTCCGGTCTTCGCCGAGGTGCACGCGGTGACGGTCCGCGAGACCGTCAGCTTCCACCAGGCGTGGGAGCGGTTCGACGCGGAGGGGCGGCCGGTCGATCCCGCCGGGTGCGAGACGGCCGCCAAGGCTCTCCTGGACCAGTTGCTGTGGTGGGCCCGCGCACTGCGCGAGGCGCGCGCCGTCCGCCCGTACGCCGCCTGACGAACGGATCGCATCGATGACGACCGCCTTCATGTCGCGCCGCCCCGCCCGTTCCCGGCCGCCGCGCGGCGCTCCCGCCCCGATGGCGATCGCCATGGTCATCGTGCTCGGATCGATCATGACGGTCATCGACATGACGATCGTCAATGTCGCCCTCGGCCGGCTCTCCCAGGACTTCCACGCCCCGGTCGCGACCATCCAGTGGGTGGCGACCGGGTACACCCTCGCGCTGGCCTCGGTGATCCCCGCCACGGCGTGGGCGGTCGGCCGGTTCGGTGCTAAACGCGCCTACCTGGCGTCGATCGGGATGTTCACCCTGGGCTCGGCGCTCGCGGGGCTCGCCTGGGACACCGGCTCGCTCATCGGTTTCCGCGCGCTGCAGGGCCTCGGCGGCGGGATGATCACACCGCTGGCGATGACGATCGTCATCCGGGCCGCCGACCCGGAACACCGGGGCCGGATGATGAGCGTGCTCGGCATTCCGGTCCTGATCGGGCCGCTGGCCGGGCCGATCCTCGGCGGCTGGCTGGTCGACAGCGCCTCCTGGCGCTGGATCTTCTTCATCAACCTCCCGATCGGGCTGCTGGTGCTCCTGCTGGCCGGCCGGATCTTCCCGGCCGACGTGCCGGAGCCGGGCCACCGCCTCGACGTTCCGGGCCTGCTGATGCTGTCCCCGGGGCTGGCCATGGCGATCTACGGCCTGGCCGCCGGGGGCGAGCACGGCGACTTCGGCACCGCGAAGGTGCTCGTCCCCACGCTGGCGGGCGCCGCGCTGGTGGCCGGGTTCGTCGTCCGCGGCCTGACGGCCCGGCATCCGCTCATCGACCTGCGGCTGTTCCGGCGGCGGGCGTTCGCGACGGCGGCCGGGTCCCTGGTGTTCTTCACCTGCGCGTACTTCGGGTCAATGCTGCTGCTGCCGCTGTACTACCAGGTCGTACGGGGGCAGAGCGCGACCGCATCGGGCCTGCTCGGCATCCCGCAGGTCCTGGCCACCGGCATCACCATGCAGATCGCCGGCCGGCTGATCGACAGGGTCTCCCCCCGGCGGCTGGTGCCCGCGGGGATCACCCTGGCGAGCGCCGGGTTCCTCGTCTTCACCGCACAGGTCCACGCCGGCACGCCGTACTGGCACCTCGTCCTCCCGCTCGCCGTGACCGGGGTCGGGGTGGGGATGACGATCATGCCGGCGATGACGGCGGCGACCCGGAACGTCCCGAACGCGGAGGTCCCCGGTGCCAGCACCGCGCTGAACATCACGCAGCAGGTCTCCGCCGCGCTCGGCACGGCCCTGATCTCGGTCGTGCTCGCCGGGGCGATGCGCGACCGGCTGCCCGGCACCACCGAAGGGGGCATCGGAGCGGTCCGAGCGCTCCCGGCGCCGGCCCGGGACGCGATCGCGCCCCGGCTGGCCGGCGCCTTCCAGCACACTTACGTCTGGGCCGTGGTCCTGATGGCCCTGGCCGTACTGCCCGCGCTGTTCCTGCCGGGCCGCCACGCGAAGGGACGGGAGTCATGACCACGGAACTGGTGCTGGGGCCCGGCGGCGTCGTCGGCACGGCCTGGACCGCCGGCCTGGTGGCCGGGCTGCGCCGGGCCGGCATCGACCTGGCGGAGGCCGGCCTGATCGTCGGTACCTCGGCGGGGGCGATCGTCGGCGCGATGCTCGCGACGGGCCGGGACCTCGAACCGCTGGGCGCCCTGCGGCGGACCACCGGTTCCGGCGCGCCGGCCCCGGCGCGGCTGGACGAGGTGTTCGCCGTGCTCGGTGATCGGAGTCTGGATCCGGTGGAGGCCCGGCGGCGGGTCGGCCGGATCGCCCTCGCCGCCGGGACGGGCGAGGAGGAGGCGCACCGGTCCCGGATCACCGCCCTGACCGGTGAGGGCTGGCCGGACGGCCGGTTGCTGATCACGACGGTCGACGTCGGGTCCGGGGAGCGGCGGGTCTGGAGCCGTGACGACGGCGTGCCCCTGGGGTCCGCCGTGGCGGCGAGTTGCGCCATGCCGGGCGTCTATCCGCCGATCACCCTCGGCGGGCGGCGGTACATGGACGGCGCGCTGGCCGGAGGCGCGAACGCCGACCTCGTGTCCGGCGCCGGGGCGGTCATCCTCGTCGAGCCGCTGGCCCACCTGTTCCCGCCGCCGGAGGCGGCGGCCGGATCGCCCGCCCTGCGGATCATTCCCGACCGGGCGGCGATCGAGGCGTTCGGGCCCGACCTGCACGACCGCGCGGCCTCGGCGGCGGCGTACGAGGCGGGAGTCCGGCAGGCGGCCGGCGCCGCCGAGGCGATCCGGGACGCCGGGGTCGCGGCCCGGCTCCGCCCCGGTCGTCGTGCGGACGCCGGCGCGTGACCGGTTCCGTAGGTAAAACCGGGCTGAGATCTATGTAAAACACATATATCTAGACATAGGCTGGTTTGTGTCGCTCGGCCTGCCGTCCGGGCCGTACAGGATCCCGGGCGGCCGGCGCCGGGACCACCGGCCGCACCACCGACCGGCGCACCTCCGGTGTCGTATCCGCGGGCCGGGCCCGAGCGGAGGAGGTACTCCTTGTCCGTTTCCACCCCGCAGCCGCTGCCGACACGCCGCGAATGCCCGTTCGACCCGCCCGGGAAGTACCGCCTGCTGCGGGAGGAGGACCCGGTCAGCAGGCTCGCCTTCCCGGACGGGAAGGTCGGCTGGCTGCTCACCCGGCACGAGGACGTCCGGGCGCTCCTGTCGGACCAGCGGTTCAGCTCCGACCGGCTGCACGCCTCGTCGCCGGTCCGAGCGGTCCCCGTCCGCCGTGGCGAACCCGTCTTCCGCGCCGGGTTCTTCATCAGCATGGACGCCCCCGAGCACACCCGGTACCGCCGCATCCTCACCCGCTGGTTCACCACCCGGCGGATGCGCGAGCTGACCCCGCGCATCGAGCAGATCGTCGCCGAGCACCTCGACGCGATGGAACGCTCCGGGCCGCCGGCCGACCTCGTCCCCGCCTTCGCCCTGCCGATCCCCTCCCTCGTCATCTGCGAACTGCTCGGCGTCCCGTACGAGGACCGGGCCGCCTTCCAGGACTGGACCAGCACGCTGCTCAAGATCGGCGCCGACGACGACACGATCTTCGCGGCGCGCGACGCGATCTGGGACTACATCCGCGGCCTGGTCGACCGCAAGCGGCGCGAGCCCGACGACGCGCTGCTCAGCAGTCTTGTTCACGACCCCGGCAGCGGGCTGACCCCGGAGGAGCTCACCGGCGTCGGGCTGCTCCTGCTCGTGGCCGGGCACGAGACGACGGCCAACATGCTGGCCCTGGGCACCTTCACGCTGCTGACGCGACCGGAACAGCTCCAGGCGCTGCGCGAGCGGCCCGAACTGATCGACGGCGCGGTCGAGGAGCTGCTGCGCTACCTCAGCATCATCCAGTACGGGCTCGTGCGCGTCGCGCTGGAGGACGTGGTGATCGCCGGGCGGCTGGTCCGCGCGGGCGAGACCGTCGTCGCCGCGCTGTCCGCCGCGAACCGCGACCCCGGGCACTACCCCGATCCCGACCGGCTCGACATCACCCGGCCCCCGGCGCAGCACGTGGCCTTCGGCCACGGCTTCCATCAGTGCCTGGGCCAGCAGCTCGCCCGCGCCGAGATGAGGGTCGCCTATCCGGCGCTCTTCACCCGCTTCCCCGGCCTCCGCCTGGCCGTCCCTCCCGAGGACGTACCCCTGCGGGACGACATGGCGATCTACGGGGTCTACCGCCTGCCCCTCACCTGGTGAGCGCGCCGTGTCCCGGCATCAGCTCTGCAACCACCGGTTCATGCAGGTGAGGAGCTCCTCGGTGTCGACCGGCTTGGCGACGTGGTCCGTCAGGCCGGCCGACAGGCTCTTCTCCCGGTCGCCGTGCATGGCGCGGGCGGTGACGGCGATGATCGGCAGGTCCGCGAACCGCGGCATCGCGCGGATCGCGGCCGTCGTGGCGTACCCGTCCATCTCCGGCATCATGATGTCCATCAGCACGAGTTCGATGTCGTCGTGCTCGCGCAGCACCTCGATGCCCTTCTTGCCGTTCGGCGCGTGGAGGACCGACATGCCGTACAGCTCCAGCGCGCTGGAGATCGCGAACACGTTGCGGACGTCGTCGTCGATGACGAGCACCCGGCGGCCGCTCAGCTCGGCGTAGCCGAGGACCCCGGCGTCCTCCGCCACGGCCCCCTCCCGGCCCGGCTCGGCCGACGGCGCCATGAACGGCAGCGCGTCGACGAGCCGTCCGCCCGAGAGGTACAGCGTGACGCGCTCGCGCAGCTCGTCGAGGGAGGGCAGCATCTCGAACGGGTGAGACCGGGCCCGGGCGGCGGCCAGCCGCTCCTGCGCGACGCTCAGCCGGCGGCCGGGATGGGCCAGCACCGGCAGGGCGGCGAGCCCCGGCTGCCGGTCGAGCCGGTCGAAGAAGGCCTGCGCCGCCGGCAGGCCCGGGTCGAGCAGGACGCAGGCGTGCGGGGCCGCGAGCAGGGCGTCGACCGCCTCGTCGGCGCCGGCCGCGCTGGTGATCTCGACGTTGCCGTGCGTGTCGGCGAGGTCGGCGGCCGCGCTGCGGGCGAGCGGGGTGAGCAGGCCGCCGCCCTGCTCCAGCACGAGCAGGCGGCGGATCTCGGGAACCACGGGCGCGGCCGCCGGGGAGCCCGCGACCGGCGGGACGCCGCCGGTGTCCGCTCCGGAGTGCTCGCCGGGCCTCGGCGCCGTCGGCGGCAGGTACAGCGTGAACGTGGTGCCGTCCCCGACACGGCTCTTCGCATGGATCTCACCGCCGAGCAGCCCCGCGACCTCCCGGGAGATCGACAGGCCCAGCCCCGTGCCGCCGTACCGGCGGCTCGTCGTGCCGTCGCCCTGCTGGAAGGCACCGAAGATCGCCTCGAGGTTCTCCTCCGCGATGCCGATCCCGGTGTCGGTCACCTCGAAGGCGAACACCGGTTCGCCGGGCCCGGCGGTCGGCAGCGTGACGTCGCCGGCGAGGCGGACCCGCAGCTCCACGCCGCCGCGCTCGGTGAACTTCACGGCGTTCGACAGCAGGTTGCGCAGGATCTGGCGCAGCCGCTGCTCGTCGGTGCAGATCTCCGGCGGCACCTCGTCGGCGATCTCGACCCGGAAGTTCAGCCCCTTCTCCGTCGTGAGCGGCCGGAAGGTGCTCTCGATGTCCTCCAGCAGCCGGGTGACGGCGATGCTCTCGGAGTGCACGTCCATCTTGCCGGCCTCGACCTTGGACAGGTCGAGGATGTCGTTGATCAGCTGCAGCAGGTCGGTGCCGGCCGAGTGGATGATGTTGGCGAACTCCACCTGCTTGGCCGTGAGGTTCCGGCCGGGGTTCTGGGCGAGGATGCGGGCCAGGATGAGCAGGCTGTTCAGCGGTGTGCGCAGCTCGTGCGACATGTTCGCCAGAAACTCGGACTTGTACTTGGACGCCAGCGCGAGCTGCCGGGCGCGCTCCTCTATCTCCTGCCGGGCCTGCTCGATCTCGAAGTTCTTGATCTCGATGTCGTGGTTCTGCCGGGCCAGCAGCGCGGCCTTCTCCTCCAGCTCGGCGTTGGAGCGCTGCAGCTCCTCCTGCTGGGCCTGCAGTTCCTCGGAGCGGGACCGCAGCTCGGCGGCGAGCCGCTGCGACTCCTCCAGCAGCGTGTCCGTACGGGCGTTGGCGATGATCGTGTTGAGGTTCACGCCCACGGTCTCGGCGAACTGCCGGAGGAAGTCGCGGTGAACCTGCGAGAAGCCGGTCAGGGAGGCCAGCTCGATCACGCCGAGGACCTGGCCCTCGAACACGATCGGCAGCACGATCAGGTCGGCGGGCGCGGACTCGCCGAGGCTGGAGGAGACCTTCACATATCCGGGTGGGGCCTTGTCGACCGTGATGGTCCTCTTCGTGCGGGCGGCCTGCCCGACGAGGGACTCCCCCAGCTTGAACTCGCGGTCGGCCGGCGCGCCGGCCTCGTGGCCGTAGCTCGCGATCAGCCGCAGGGCGGTCTCCCCTCCCCCGGTGTCGGTGAGGTAGAAGGTGCCGTACTGCGCGGTGACGAGCGGCGTGATCTCGTCCATGATCAGCTCGGCCACCGTCACGAGATCTCGGTGGCCCTGCATCTGACCCGCGATGGCGGCCAGGTTGGTCTTCAGCCAGTCCTGTTCCTGGTTCTCCCGCGTCGAGTCGCGCAGCGACTGCACCATCGCGTTGATGTTGTCCTTGAGCTCGGCGACCTCGCCCTGGGCCTCCACCGAGATCGACCGGGTCAGGTCGCCGGTCGCGACGGCGCTGGTGACCTCGGCGATCGCGCGGACCTGTCGGGTCAGGTTGCCGGCCAGCTCGTTGACGTTCTCGGTCAGGCGCTTCCACGTGCCGGACACGCCCTCGACCTCGGCCTGGCCGCCGAGACGGCCTTCGCTGCCGACCTCGCGGGCGACGCGGGTGACCTCGGCGGCGAACGACGACAGCTGGTCGACCATCGTGTTGATCGTCGTCTTCAGCTCGAGGATCTCGCCGCGCGCGTCGACGTCGATCTTCTTTGACAGGTCGCCGCGGGCGACGGCCGTGGTGACCTGCGCGATGTTGCGGACCTGGCCGGTGAGGTTGTTCGCCATCGAGTTGACGTTGTCGGTGAGGTCCTTCCAGGTGCCGGCGACGTTGGGAACGTTCGCCTGACCGCCGAGAATGCCCTCGGTGCCGACCTCGCGGGCCACGCGGGTCACCTCGTCCGCGAACGCGCCCAGCGTGTCGACCATCGTATTGATCGTCTGCGCGAGCGCGGCGACCTCGCCCTGGGCCTCGACGGTGATCTTCTGCGACAGGTCGCCCTTCGCGACCGCCGTCGCCACCTGCGCGATCGACCGGACCTGCGCGGTCAGGTTCGAGGCCATGACGTTGACGTTGTCGGTGAGGTCCTTCCACGTGCCGGACACGCCGCGGACGATGGCCTGGCCGCCGAGGTTGCCCTGGGTGCCGACGTCGCGCGCGACGCGGGTGACCTCGTCCGCGAACGCGGAGAGCTGGTCGACCATCGTGTTGATGGTCTCCTTCAGCTCCAGGATCTCCCCGCGCGCTTCGACGCGGATCTTCTGCGACAGGTCGCCCATCGCGACCGCCGTCGCGACCTGCGCGATCGACCGGACCTGCGCGGTGAGATTGCCGGCCATGAAGTTCACCGAGTCGGTCAGGTCGCGCCACGTGCCGCCGACGCCCGGTACCTGCGCCTGGCCGCCCAGCCGGCCCTCGGTGCCCACCTCGCGGGCCACCCGCGTCACCTCGTCGGCGAACGACGACAGCTCGTCGACCATCGTGTTGATGGTCGTCTTGAGCTCCCGGATCTCCCCGCGCGCGTCCACCGTGATCTTCTGCGACAGGTCGCCGCGTGCGACCGCTGTCGCCACCTGCGCGATGTCGCGGACCTGGCCGGTCAGGTTGCCGGCCATGGCGTTGACCGAGTCGGTGAGGTGCCTCCAGTTCCCCGAGGCGCCCGGGACCTGGGCCTGGCCGCCGAGCTTGCCCTCCGTGCCGACCTCACGGACCACGCGGGTGACCTCGGAGGTGAACTGGGACAGCTGGTCGGCCATCCCGTTGAATACGCCGGCGATCTCGTCCATCAGCCCGTCACCTGTCTGCGGCAGGCGGGTGGCGAAGTCGCCGTCGCGGACGGCGGTCAGCCCGGCGAGGAGCTGGCGCAGGGCCGCCTCATCCGCGCCGTCGGGCTCGCGTAGTGCCGGTCCAGCGACGTCCCGTTGAGACATGCCCTCACTCCGATCGTCCGCCCACATGCGCGGCGCAAGTGCTTCCGTAAGAGACCGCCATCTACTTGCCTCATGGCAACCATACTGGCAGGGTTACCGTCGGACGCCCCCGGTCTGCGTCGATGTGACGCGTACGCCGGTGGTCGTCCGCTCCCTCCGGACGAGATGAGGGCTTGACCTGACCGCATCCCACGGGCGTCACGTGGCGCCCAACGTACACGCGGCGAGGCCGGCATGACGGTCCCGCCGGATGACGTCATGCGGCTGACCGCCCTCGTCGCCGAGCAACGGCGACGACTCGACGAGACGCGCGATCGGGCCGCGGCCCGTGCCCTCACGGACATCGCGACGGGCATCCTCGTCGACCGGCTGGCCTGCTCCCCCGCCGAGGCCCTCGGCCACCTGGCGCGCCTCGCCGCCGGGACCGGCATGCCCCTCGTCGACCTGGCGGCCGACCTGGTCGGCCTCGCCGCGGACGACCCCCTCGCCGAGGCGGCCCGGCGGGCCGCCGACGAGGGGATGCCCCCGGCACGCCCCCGGCTGGCGGAGGCCGCCATCCTCCACGCCGAGGACGGCGACGCGATGGCGGCGGCCCTGCTCGGCGAGACCTTCTCCCTGTCCGGCGCCGTCGCCGCCGCGCTGTGGGCGCTGCGCCCCGACGGCGCGCTCGAACTCGCCGGCGCGGCCGGGCTCGACCCGCTGGAACGCGCGCACTGGCGGCGCGTCCCCCCGCAGCTGGACAGCCTGCAGCAGCGCGCCGTACGCGACCGCGCGCCGATCTGGTGGCCGGGCGGCGCCGGCCGGGGCCGGGCGCGCCCCCGCTGACCGGCGGCGGTGAGGACGTGGCACGGGCCGTCCTCCCGCTGACCACCGACGGCGGATGCGCCGGCGTGCTGGAGATCCGCTGGGCGACGCGGCTGCCCGGCTTCACGCCGGCCGTACGCTCCGAGCTCACCGCGCTCGCGCAGGTGTGCGCGCGGACGCTGGACGCCCGGCCCGGATCGGCCGACGACGACCGGCTGCTCGACGCCGCCGCCGTGCTCACCGGCCTGAGCGACGCGTTCCTGCTGCTGAGCCCCGTCCGCGACGCCACCGGCCGGGTCGTCGACCTGCGCATCGACCTGCTCGGCCGGGACGTCCCCCGCGTGACCGGCTACTCCGCCCGTAGCCTGCTGGGACAGCGCCTCTCGCACGTCTCCCCGCAGACCGCCCTGCCCGGCGGCCCCTTGGACGTGAGCGCCGAGGTCCTGGCGACCGGCCGGCCCGCCGAGGCCGAGTGGTCGATCGCCGGCGCCGCCGACGAGCCGGTCCACCGCGTGCGCATCGCGCGGATCTTCGACCGCCTCGCCTTCACCTGGGACGACGGCGAGCGGATCGGCGCCTCCGGCGCCCTCCTGGAGCAGGTGCAGCGGCTCGGCAGGATCGGCGCGTGGCAGCAGGACCTCGTGAGCGGACGGGTCATGTGGAGCGAACCGACCTTCGCGCTGTTCGGGCTGCCGCCCGCCGCGCCGGCCATCGGCCTGGACGAGCTGCCCGGCCACGTCGCCCCCCAGGACCGGGCCACCGTACGACGCTTCCGCGAGCAGCTGCTGCGCCTGCACCGGCCGGCCTTCGCGACGTTCCGGCTCGTCCGGGCCGACGAGTCCGTACGCCAGATCCGCGCCTTCGCCGAGCCGGTCACCGACGCGTCCGGGACGGTCGCCGCGATCCGCGGTGCGTACCAGGACGTCTCAGACCGCTACCACTCCGAGGTCGCCCTCGCGGCGACCCAGGACCGGCTCGCCGACACCGAACAG
The DNA here is from genome assembly GCF_024055725.1 of Actinoallomurus spadix. Classification (GTDB taxonomy): domain Bacteria; phylum Actinomycetota; class Actinomycetes; order Streptosporangiales; family Streptosporangiaceae; genus Actinoallomurus; species Actinoallomurus spadix. Next base: position 131,712 of record NZ_JAMXMX010000022.1, read on the forward strand.
CGCGCCGAGGACCAGGAGCGCCTGGCCCTCCACGTGCAACAGGCGATCCTGCCGCCCGCCGACCAGCCGGTCAGCGCCGCTGACCTCGACATCGCCGTGCGCTACCGGCCCGCCGGTGACGGCCAGCTCGTCGGCGGCGACTGGTATGACGCCATCGTCCTGCCGAACAAGAAGGTGCTGCTCGCCGTCGGCGACATCGCCGGACACGGGCTCGACGCGGTCACGGGAATGGTCGCGCTGCGCAACGGCCTCCGCGGCCTGGCGATCACCGGCGCGGGCCCGGCCGAGCTGCTCGGCATGCTGAACAACGTCGCCTACCACCTCACCGGAGGCACGTTCGCCACCGCGATCTGCGGCCTGTACGACCCCTCCGAGCGCTCGCTGCGGTGGGCCCGGGCGGGCCACCTGCCGCCCGTCCTGGTCCGCGACGGCGAGGCCGGCCTGCTCCCCCTGCCCGCCGGTTTCCTCCTCGGCCTCGCCCCGGACGCCGTCTACGAGGAGGCCACGACCACCCTCCAGCTCGGCGACGCGCTCCTGCTGTTCACCGACGGCCTCGTCGAACGCCGCGACCTGCCCCTCGACGAGGCCCTCCAGGAGCTCATCCGCCTCGCCGGCCGGCCGGTCGGCGACGCGGAGACCTTCAGTGATCACCTGCTCGGCGGCACCAGCGCCAACACCAATGACGACACCTGCCTGGTCACCATCCACCTACGCTGACCCGGACGACCGGCGGCGGACGCCGACCGGGTGGCGGCTCACCCGGCGCGTCGGCGGCGGAGCGGAATGCGGGAAGCGCCGGCGCGCGCGGTCGACTAAACCGATCGCCGCGGAGGTCGTGCCGTCCGCGGGCGGCTCGCCGGACGCGGTGTGGAAGCCCGCCAGGCCCTCGATCAGGGCCTCGCGCGCGGCGGCCGGCATCTCGCGCAGGACGCGGGCGAACTCCGCCTGCCGGTGCTCGCGGAGCTGGGCGAAGACCGCGTTGCCGTTGCGGCTCAGGGAGACGGACACGGAGCGGCGGTCGGCCGGATCGATGTCCCGGGAGATCAGCCCCGCCGCCTCCAGACGGTCGCACAACCGGCTCGCCGACGACAGCAGCGTGCCCAGCTCGCCCGCGAGCGCGCTGATCGTCATCTCGTGGTTGCGGTCGATGACGGCGAGGGCGCGCAACTGCGTCGCCGAGACCCCGAAGCCGGCGACCTCCTGGGCCCTGTCCCACGCGTTGACCAGCGCCGCAGCGTACGCTTCGACGATGGCGGCCTGCCGATCGATGGGCTGGTGCGCACTGGCCATGGTCACACTTTCGCATACTCGGTGACGGAAAGGCGGATCGCCATGTCGTACGAACAGCCCGGCCCCGGCGGCCTCGGGGACGGTGACGCCCTGCGCGAGGCCGAACGCCGGATCTGGCTGGCGGCACCGCACGAGCTGGCCGACGTCGCCGAAGAGACCATCCGCAAGCTGTGCGGCGCCGACGCCGCGGAGATCTACCTGACCGACTACCGGATGGCGTACCTCCAGCCGGTCGCCTCCGGGGAGGCGCCGATCGCGCTGGCCGGCAGCCCCAGCGGCCGTGCCCTGGCCACCGGGGAGCCCGTGCTCGAACCGCCCACCACGATGTCCCCTGGCACCCGGCGGCTCCTGCACCTTCCCCTGTCCGTCCTCGGCAACCGGCTCGGCGTCCTGCGCCTCACGCTGCCCGACCTCCCGTCCGCCGAGCAGCGGGCCGAGCTCCTCGACCTGGCCGCGACGCTGAGCCGCGCCCTGGAGATCGCCGACCGGGCCACCGACCGCTACCGGCAGGCCCGCCGCCGCGAACGCCTCACCCTCGCGGCGGAGATGCAGTGGGAACTGCTGCCCGGCCGCGTCGGCTCGGCACCGGAGTACGAGTTCGCCGGCCAGCTGGAACCCGCCTACGCGGTCGCCGGGGACAACTTCGACTGGAGCGCCGGGCGGGACACCCTCACGATCTCGGTGACCAACGGGATGGGCGAGGGGACCGCGGCGGCGCTTCTCACCCAGCTCGCCGTCGGCGCGATGCGCAACGCCCGCCGGTCGGGCGGTGACCTCCTCGAGCAGTGCGGGCTCGCCGACGAGACGATCTTCCGTCACTACGGCGGCCGGCAGCACGTCGCCACCCTGCTGCTCTGCATCGAGCGGGCGACCGGCGCCGTCACCGCCGTGGACGCGGGCTCCCCCGTCATCTACCGGATGCGCGGCGGCACGGCCGAACGAATGCCGCTCGACCGGCAGCTGCCGCTCGGGATGTTCGGCGACACGCCGTACACCGAGGAGCGGTTCACCGTACGGCCCGGTGACCGTCTCGTCATCGTCAGCGACGGCATGCACGCCGCGCACCTGCCCGGGGCCGGCGCGGCCTACGAGGAGGAGTTCCTGACGCGCGACCTCGCCGAGTCCCGTCTCCAGCCCCCGGCGGACCTGGTCCGTACGCTGCTGCACCGGTTCGTCGAGCGTCACCAGGGCACCCAGCTCGCCGACGACGCCGTCGTGGTCTGCCTCGACTGGAAGGGCCGCTGAGAGGGATCCGGCGGCGCCTCGGACGACCCAGGAGCACATGGCAGCGGGCGCCCGGGCGCGTCCTCGCCGAGGTCCGCGCCCGGGCGTGCGGTCAGTTCCGCGGTCCCGGCCCGTGGTGGCGCGGGCCGCCGCCCTTGCCGCCGTTCCCGCCCGGCCTGCCGCCGTTCCCTCCGTCACCGCCCTGGCCGGCGTTGCCGGCGAAGGTGACTCCGGTGACCACGTTGCCCTTCATGGTGAGCTTGGCGACCGGGTTGGTCAGGCCGAAGTCCTGGCACTTCAGGTTGCCGAACGACTGCTGCAACCGCATGCCCAGGAAGGTGAACAGGCTGTCGGCCGCGTCCGGCATCGGGCTGGCCTGGCCCGCCAGCAGCCGCATGTCCTTCCGCAGCCGCGCCGCCTGGACGGTGTCCATGGCGCGGCAGTACTCCGCCGGCGTCTGCCCGGCGGGCAGCGGGGGCTGGTCGACCCCGGCACGGTACAGGTTCGTCTTCGCCGTGCTCGTCCGGTCGTTCACCAGGGTCATCGGGTTGTTCGGCGGCACCAGCGCGCTCGGCGCCGCCTGGTGGGCGGCGGCCTGGAGCTCGTCCAGCGCCAGCGACGTCACCACGGCGCCGGGGTTGGCCAGGTCGGGCGCCGTCCACGGCGTGCAGCCGAGAGCCGGGTCGACGAAGACGTCCAGCAGCGCGTTGTCACTCGGGTTGGCGAGCGTCCGAGTGCCGGCGAGCCTGCCCTTGTTCGCCGCCGTGTTCTGCGCGATCCGGCCGTCCGCCGTCGCCAGGTACGTCGTCTGGACGTTGTCGCTCTGGTCCTGGTCGACGAGCGCGAAGTCACGCGTCGACATGCAGGGCATGCCGTCCTTCGCCGTGCCCAGCGCGGGCACGGTCAGCCGCCCCGCCCGGATCGCGGCGTTCGCGGCGCGGAAGAACGCCGGGGCGTTGCAGTAGGCGAACTGGCCGAAGACCGAGCCGCCCTGGCCGCCCACGCACCTGCCCTGCCGCAGCGCGGCGCCCGTGCCGCGCAAGGTCAGGTTGTCACCGTTGAAGCCGAACCAGATGCCGACGACCGCGCCGGCCGGAAGCGTGGGCGTCACGGGCGCGGCGGCGGGCCGGCCACCCTGGTCCACCACCAGCGGGCTGTAGACCGACAGCCTCCCGGTCGCCGGGTCGATGATCGTCGCCTGGACGAACGCCGACTGGTTGACGTTCGCCTCGTTGCACGGGCCCATCGCCGCGTTCGTGGCGGTCAGCCGGTACGGGGTGGCCAGGCCGCGGGCGCTCAGCGGGTCGGCGGGCACGATGAGCGTGCAGTTCGTATTCGGATCGGCGGCCGGCGCGCCGCCGCCCGTGGTCGTGGTCGGGCTCGGGCAGGAACTCGGTGTGGCGCCCGGCCTCTTCCGCTTCGCCGGAGCGGCGCGCCCGGAGGCCGCGCTCGGCGCCGGCATCGCCGTGCCCGCCGAGCCGCTCGCGCTCGGCAGAACGGCCCCCGCCGACGGCTGCGCGTCGGCTCCCGCGGACGGCTGCGTGCTCGCGTCGGGCATGGCCGTCCCGGCGGACGGCTGCGTTCCCGCGTCGGCCGTCGCGGTGCCGGACGACGGCGTCACCGCCTCGGCGGGTGCCGCGGCGTCCGCGGCGAGCGGGACGGCGGCCCGGGCCGCCGGAGAGGGAGCGCCGGTCCCCGGATCCGCGCTCGGCGCACCGGCGGACGGTACGCCGCCGGGGTCCGCCGTCCCTGCTCCGGCGGAGGGGCCCGCCGCCGCGCCGCCGGGCGGGGAGTCGGTCGGCGAGGCGGCGGGCGTGGCCCCGACCTTGACCTCCTCGGCCCCCTTCTTGGGGAGCCTGCGGCGGCCGGGACCGGTCCTGGGTGTTCGATGGGTCGGTGTGGCGCTCGCGCTCGGACAGCCGGGCGACCCGCCGAACGCCGTGAGCCCCATCTTCGTGGTGAGGGCCACGGCCGAACCGGCGGCGAGGACCAGCGCGACCGCCAGCGGAATGAACAGGCGGAACCGCCGCGAGCGGTTCGGGTCCTTCCAGTTCGACCTTTCCAGGTACGACATGCGGTGTCCCTAAGATCGTTTTGTCTGGAGTGAGTCGCTCTGGATGCCCAGGGCGACGGGG
>NZ_JAMXMX010000023.1 GCF_024055725.1 Actinoallomurus spadix
GCGCGCGAGACCGGAGACCTCGACACCGCCCGCACCGTCTACACCGAATCCCTCCAACTCTGCCGCCGCATCCTCGACACCTACGGCGACACCCCAACCGGGCTCCGCGACCTGTCCATCAGCCTCGACAGGGTCGGGGACATCGCGCGCGAGACCGGAGACCTCGACACCGCCCGCACCGTCTACACCGAATCCCTCCAACTCTGCCGCCGCATCCTCGACACCTACGGCGACACCCCAACCGCACTGCGCGACCTGTCCATCAGCCTGGAGATGTGTGCCGAGATCGAGGAACGCTCGGGGAATGCGGCCGCCGCGCGGGCGTTGCGGGAGGAGGCGGGGACCGTGCGGGAGCGGCTCGGCTGAGCCGGGGTCGACGCGGACCTACGGGCGGCGGGCGACGCCGGCGTACATCCAGCGGGTGCCTTCGTCGGCGCCGGGGTCGGGGCGCCACTGGGGGACCCAGACGACGCCGGGGTCGAGCAGGTCGAAGCCGTCGAACAGGGCCTCGATCTCTTTCTGCGTGCGGCTCTGGAGCCGGGCGGTGGCGTTCTTCCAGGCGCCGGTGGCCTGGTCGCCGGTCTCGGGGTGTCCCTCGGTGGTGCTGTGGGACACGATCAGGAGGCTGCCGGGCGGCATCGCGTCGCGGAAGGTCGCGATGGTGGCGCGGATCTCGTCGTCGGCGGCGAAGTGCAGCACCGCCAGCATGAGCACGGCGACGGGCTGGTCGAAGTCGATGAGGGACCGGGTCTTCGGGTGGGAGAGGATCGCGGCGGGGTCACGGAAATCGGCCTGGATGACGGTCGTGGTCCGGGACGGTGGCAGCAGCGCCCGCGCGTGGGCGAGGACGATCGGGTCGTTGTCGACGTAGACGACGCGGGCGCCGGCGTCGAGTGACTGGGCGACCTCGTGGACGTTGCCCTGGGTGGGCAGGCCGGTGCCGAGGTCGATGAACTGCCGGATGCCGCTCTCGACGGCGAAGCGCACGGCCCGGCCGAGGAAGGCGCGGTTCTCGCGGGCGGCGCGGGGGATGTCGGGGCCGGCCTCGATGGCGATCTGGGCCGCGGCCCGGTCGGCGGCGTAGTTGTCCTTGCCGCCGAGGAAGACGTCGTAGATGCGCGCCGGGCTGGGTGTCCGTACGTCGATGCCCGGTGGGGCCTGCTCGTCGCCCGCGTCGGTCCGCTCGGTCGGCGCGTTGTCCTCGGTCGCCACGGCCGCCACCCCCTTGTCGGTCACCGATCGGCTCTGATCGGCCAACGAAGATCATCGTACTCGCGGGTATCTGCCGTTAGGCCAGGTTTCGGACATCTCGGACACCGCGACGGGCCCGGCGGCGTACGCGCCGGGCCCGTCGTTCGGTTCACCGTCAGAAGGCGCCGGTGCCGTTCGGGGTGCCCAGGCCGGTGGGGCCGTCCCAGCCGGTACGGGCCTTGCACCACTGCGACGTGGAGCAGCTGCCGTTGCTGCCCGAGGTCACGTCGAACAGCGAGCCGGAGTGGGTGTAGGGGTAGTTGTTGTCGATGCTCGCGGCGTTGCCGGCCAGGCCGTACACGCCGGCGATGATGGGCGCGGCGACGCTGGTGCCACCGAAGACCATCCAGCCGCTCTGGCCCTGGTAGGCGGTGCTGTCGTAGACGGCGACGCCGGTGCTCGGGTCGGCGACCGCGGAGACGTCGGCGACGGCGCGGCGGGAGCAGCCGGTTCCGACGCCCGACTGGCCGGACAGGGCGGTGTTGTAGGACGAGCAGCCGCTGCCCGCGCCGCTCCAGGCGGTCTCGGTCCAGCCGCGGCTGTTGCTCGCGGTCTTCAGCGAGGTGCCGCCGACGGCCGTGACGTAGCGGGAGGACGCCGGGTACTCGACGCCGTAGCCACTGTCACCGGAGCTGACGGTGATCGCCTTGCCGGGGTGGTTGTAGTAGGAGCCGTAGCTGGAGTCCGACGCGTCGGAGCCGCCGTAGCTGTTGCTGATGACGTTGGCGAGCCGGGCTGCGGTGTTCTCGGCGGCGCCGAGGTTGGCGAACGAGGCGGAGCTGGCCTCGACGAGCACGATCTTGCAGCTGGGGCAGACGGCGGAGACCATGTCGAGGTCGAGGGAGATCTCCTGCGCCCAGCCGCCGTCCGTCTTCGGGTAGGACGTGCCGCCGTTCTGGTCGACCTTCTTGAAGCAGCCGTTGGCGGTCGTGCAGGCGGGGAGCCCGTACTGGCTGCGGTAGACGGCCAGGTCGGCCTCTGCGGTGGGCGCGTTGTAGGCGTCGACGATGGCGACGGTCTGGCCGGATCCGCCGGTGCTCGGCAGCTTGTAGGCGCTCTGCAGGTTGGCCGGGGACAGGCCGGAGGGGGCGGCGGCCGCGGCGCGGACGGCGGCGGCGCTCTTGGCGACGTCGTCGCGGACGAGGGCCTTGCAGCTCGCGAGGCCGGCGCGCGGAGTCGAGCAGGCGTGGTGGAACGGGTGCTGGACCGCGGATGCCGCGGGCGCGGCCGCGCTCGTGGCGGCGGCCGGGGCGGCGGAGGCGGGGGCGGACAGGAAGGGGACCAGGGCGAGGATCAGCCCACCCATGAGGGTCCCGGTGACGCGTCGTCGCATGTGCTCTCCTCGGAGCGGCGGGGGGTACGACGCAGGAATCTTCACATGACGCCCAAGGACACCAAAAGACCCTAATTTCATAGCATTTTCAGCAATAACTGCCAAAAAAGTAAAGACTACTTACAACTAAGGGCCAGGCAGAGAGCCATGACTAGGAGAGTCAAGAAGAAGACAGTAAAGCCTTGGCAAAGGCGGTCGGCGGGCCCGGCCGGACCGGCCGGACCCGCGCCTCACACGATCGCGGTCACCTCCACCTCGAGCAGCGCCCCGGGGACGAACAGCCGGGAGACCTCCACGGTCGTGCTGGTCGGCGGCGCGCCGGCGAAGCGCGGCACCCGCACCTCGCCGTACTCGCCGATCCGGTCCATGTCGGTGAGGAACGTCCGGATGTTCACCACGTCCCCGAGCGTCGCCCCGTGTGCGGCCAGGATCTTCTCGATCGTGTCCAGCACGTACGCGGACTGGGCTCGCATGTCGTCCTCGCCGACGAGCCGGCCCTCGCCGTCGATCGCCACCTGGCCGGACAGGACGAGCATCGTCCTGTCTCCGAGTTCGATCCGGGCGACGTGGGAGTACCGTCCGGCGGGCGGGGCCGGGACGGTGGCGGGGTTGTCGAAGGTCGTCACTGGAGCACCTCTCGCAGGTCGGCCTCCTGGTCGGAGGCGCGCAACAGCCTGTCCCGTACGGCCTCGAGCAGGGGGGACCGCGCGACGTCCAGCGCCAGGCCGACGTCCTTGGCGGCGAGCCTCAGCGGGAAGTCGGCCCCTTCGGCGCGGAGCCGGGTGACGGCGCCGGCGAGCGGTCCGTCGGCGAGGAGGGCGAGCGGGTCTTCCACGCCGAGCCGTGCACCGAGTCCGGCCAGGTCCGCGGCGAGCGTGGCGGCTCCGATCGCGGCATTGATCAGCAGGATCTTCCGGGCGGCCCCCGCACCGAGAGCGCCGCACCGTACGACGGTGCCGAAGACGGCGAGGACGTCCGCGACCCGGTCGACGTCGCCGCCGGCCAGTACGGTCAGGGTGCCCGCGGCGGCGCGGTCGACGCTGCCCATCACCGGCGCGTCGACCACGGCGGGCACGTGCCCGGCCAGGGCCCGCACCGCCGCCGGGCCGACGGTGGACATCTCGATGAGACAGGCGCCGGGCCGCATCGCCGGAGCGATGTCGGCGGCCACCGCGTCGAGGGCGGAGGCGTCCGCCAGCATCGTGATCACGATGTCGGCGGCGCGGACGGCCTCGGCGGGGGGGCGGCGAGGGTGGCTCCGGCCGCGCCCAGGGGCGCGGCGCGTTCGGCGGTGCGGTTCCAGACGGTCAGGTCGTGCCCGGCGGCCAGCAGGCGCCGGGCGAGGGGCGCTCCCATGCGCCCGAGTCCGAGAAAGGCGATCACGGGGACGACGTTAGGAGCCGGTGAGGCATTCCACCAGCGAATGTTCCGCATGTCCGCCATGCGGATCTAGCATGGGTTGTCATGGACACCGCTCTGCTCGTGGTCTTTCAGGAGGTGGCCCACCGGGGTTCGTTCACGGGCGCGGCGGAGGCGCTGGGCTATACCCAGTCGGCGGTCTCCCGGCAGATCGCCGTGCTGGAGGGTCAGGTGGGCGCGGCCCTGTTCGACCGTCTGCCCCGGGGAGTGCGGCTCACGGAGGAGGGCCGGTGCCTGCTGCCGCACGCCTCGGCGATCACCGAACGTCTCCGGACGGCCCGGGGTGACCTGCGCGCCTTGCGGGACCTGGCGGCCGGCCGGCTCCGGGTGGGCGCGTTCGCGACCGCCGACGCCGCGCTGGTGCCGCAGGCGATGGCGGCGTTCCGCGCCGCGTACCCGAGGGTCGCGGTGTCGCTGGTCGAGGGCCTGATCCGTGACCATGTGGCGCGGCTGGGCGCCGGCGAGCTCGACCTGGCCATCGTGGCGGCGGACGGCGACGAGGGGTTCGAGGGGCTGCGCCTGCGTCACCTGCTCGACGATCCGATGTTCGTGGCCGTGCACCCGGACCATCGGCTGGCCGGGCGCGAGGAGGTACGGCTCGCCGAGCTGGCGGACGAGGACTGGATCGCGGGCCGTTCCCGTCCCGAGGACACGTTGATCAGCGCGGCGCCGCGTCCGGGCTTCCGGCCGCGGATCACGTACGTCGTCGGCGAGTGGATCGCCAAGCAGGGCCTTGTCGCGGCGGGCCTGGGGGTGACGCTCATCCCGTCGCTCGCGGCGGGCGCGGCCCGGCCGGACATCGTCCTGGTGCCGCTGCACGCCGATGACGCTCCGGTGCGCCGGGTGTACGCCGCGACACCGGCGGGCGTGACGGCGCCGGCTGCGCTGACGGCGTTCCTCGGGCTGCTCGACGAGGCGGTCGTACGGCTCCGGGAGCGCGTGCCGCGCGTGAGGGGATCGGCGACGCCACCGTGACCGCAACTTTCAGTGAGAGTTTCAACGACAGTGGTTCGCGTGAAAACGTCGTCACGCTGTGTCGTTCGCCGTATGGTAGAGGCCACCTGCCGGCGTCGCGCGGGAGGATGCCCCATGGAGCCCTGGTTCACCCGAAGATCCGTCGGAGAGCTGCTTCCCGGAGACCACGCCTGGCTCTCCTATGCCGATCAGGAGGAGCACGACCACGTCATCGGAGCCTTCGTCCGCGACGGGCTGGCCGGCGCGGACAAGGTCATCTACATCACCGGCGACGGCCCCCGCGACCTGCCCGACCTGCGGTCGCGTTACCGGCTGGAGCCCGAGACCTACCTGCGCAGCGGGCAGCTGGCGATCCTGCCGCAGGAGGAGACCTGCCTGACCCGCGGGGTCTTCGATCCGGCGCGGATGACGACGACACTGCGCGAGGTCCTTCACCGGGCGGAGACGGAGCGGTTCCGCGGCGTCCGGGTCACGGTCGACATGACGCCGGCGTTCCGGCGGAGCGGCGGCCGCGACGCCGTCCTGGAGTGCGAGGCACGCGTGGACGCCGCGATCTCGCCGAGCACGATGGCGATCGCGATCTGCCAGGTCGACGCGCGGTCCTGTACTCCCGAGGAACTCACCGCGCTGAAGGAGAGGCACGAGGTGCTCGTGGGCGCCGATCCGTACTTCGACGACGGGGTGCTGAGCATCACCCCCACCTTCCATCCCCGCGGCCTCCGGCTCAGCGGCGAGCTGGACGGCGCGCGGCACGCCGTGTTCGCCGAGTCGCTGCGGAAGGTCGTCGAACGGGGCGGCGAGGTGCACCTGAACCTCGCCGGCCTGCGGTTCATCGACCTGGGCGCGCTCAGCATGATGGCCGGCGCGGCGATGCACACCGGCGCGCGGGTGGTCCTCGACGATCCCGCCACCGAGCTGTCGGACATCGTCGAACTGGTCGGCAGCAGGTTGCTGCCCTGGCTGGAGATCGGCGACGGTGAGGCCCGATGACGCGACTCATCCACCAGGTCCTGATGTACGACAACGAGAAGGACATCCTGGACACGGTCGTGCCGTTCCTCCAAGAGGGACTCGGCGCGGGCGAGGCCGTGCTCACCGTCGGCACGGCCCCCAGCCTGTCCTGCCTGCGTCAGGCCCTGGGCACCGACTCCGACGCCGTCGAGTTCGCCGACTCGGCGTCCTGGTACGTCCAGCCGACGCGCACCATCGCCAACTACAGCTCGTTCATCGCCGAGAACGCCACCGCCCGGATCAGGGTGGTCGCGGAGCCGGGCTGGGCGACCGGGACGCCCGCGCAGATCTCCGAGTGGACGAGGTACGAGTCGATCATCAACGAGGCGTTCGCCGACATCAGCGCCTCGGTGCTGTGCCTGTACGACCGGCGCACCACCCACCCCGGCCTGCTCGACGGGGCGTTGCGCACCCATCCGCAGATCGTCGAGGGGGCCTGCCCGCGCTGCAATGACGCCTATCTCGACCCGGCGACCGTGTACGCGAGTGTCGACCGTGATCCCCTGCCGCCTCCGCCGCCCGGCGCCGTACGCCTGCCGATCGACGACGCCGACCTGAGCTCGCTGCGCTCGTTCCTCGCCGGCCACGCCCGCCACCACGGCATGTCCCGCCCTCGCGTGAACGACCTGCTGGTCGCGGCGACGGAGGTGGCCACCAACGCCATCCGGCACGGCCGGCCGCCGATCGACTGCCGGCTGTGGCGGGAGGACGACGACCTGATCGTCGAGGTGACCGACGCGGGCCACTGGCGGCCCGACCCGGTCCCCGGTTTCGTCCCGCCCGATCCCGCGTCCCTGTCGGGTTTCGGGCTGTGGGGTGTCCGCATGCTGTGCGCGCTCGTGCAGGTGCGCACCGGCCCGGCCGGCACGGCGGTGCGGCTGCACGTCCCCTGCCGTTAGCGGTCCGGCTGCACGTCCCCTGCCGTTAGCAGGGCACCGTCACGGACCGCTCCCCGTCCCGCCGTGTCATCTCACAGGCGGGGCTCGTCCCGGAGCCCGTTGACGAGCCGCGTGGCCGGCAGGAGCCCGAGCCCCGTCGCCTGCCGGACCTCCTTGACCGCCTGGACGGTCTGGTCCTCGGCCAGCAGGGCCCGCACCCGGCCCTCCAGTTCGGCGGACAACCTCAGCGGCGGTTCCGATTTCGGCATCGGCTTCTCCCCCTTCGGTCTCGCCTTCCGGGCGGCGCCCACCACCGCCACGAGAACGACGGCCACGATGATCACCACGGTAACGACGGTCATCCATGGATGGTTTCAGCGCCGTTCCGGCGGCCGCGGAATGGACGACGGCACGCTGGTGGGCGCCGGGCGCGGCGTATCGGTCACGGTCCGCGTCGGCCTCGGCGTCGGCCGGGCCGACGGGGGCAGGGTCGGCCGTTCCGTGACTTTTGGTACCGGGCGCGTGTTCGGCGCCCGCGTCCGCGTCGGCATCGGGGGCGGCGCGGTAGGCGACGGCGGCCCGGTCGACGCGGGAGGAGGGGCGATCGGCACGCTGTGCCGGCTGGGTTCGGCGGGGTGTTCCGGCCGGAGTAGGCCCCACGTGAGCAGGGCGATCGCCGCGACCGCGGCCGCCGCGAGCAGCATGCGCGGCCACCCGGGAACGGCCCGCGCGGGCCGCCCGGCGGTTCGCAGACGGTCGATCAGCTCACGGTCCGGCTGCACGCCCTCGGCCGCGCGCCGGTAGTGCTCGCGGAGCAGGGCGTCGAGGTCATCGCTCATGAGGCGCTCCTTCCTCCGCCAACTGGCGGCGCAGTGCCGTCATCGCCCGCGACGTGTGGCTCTTCACGGTGCCACGGGAGATGCCGAGCGCCTCCGCGATCTCCTGCTCGCTGAGATCGCACCAGTAGCGCAGCACCACGACCGCCCGCTGTTTGACGGGCAGAGCGGCGAGGACGTCGTCGAGCGGAGTCCCCGCCGCGGCGTACGTCTCACGCGCCCCGGTCAGGCGCTCCACGTCGAACGTCCCGCCGACCGGCAGGTCGGGTCGCCTCTTGCGGCGCTTGTGATGGTCGATGGCCAGGTTGACGAGCACCTTGCGCGCGTACGCCTCCGGCTGGTGGCCGCCGCGCAGGATCCGCGCCCAGCGCCGGGCGACCCGCTCGTACGTGGTCTGCAGGAGGTCCTCGGCGAGGTGGCGGTCGTAGACGAGGAACACCGCGGTGCGCAGCAGACGGCCCGCGGAGGCGATGACGAACTCGTCGAACGTGAGATCGTCTCCACTCACTCCGCGGGCCTCCTCTCGGCTCAGGATGGACAGTGTCCCGTCCGCCTCACTGTCCTCGGCCGCACGAGGGAGGCGCCGGCACCGGCGTCGCCGTCACGGGCCGGCGCGCCGCCCCGGCTGTCGGCCGGGGCTCCGGCCGGGCATCGGTCGCCGTCGGCCGGGGCTTGGGCCGGGCATCGGTCGCCGTCGGCCGGGGCTTGGGCCGGGTCGTCGGCGGTTCCGTCGGGCGGGGTACCGGCTGCTCACTGATCGGGCAGGTCGGCCGCGGACGCGGCACCCGGGTCGGAGCGGGCCGGGGTTCGCCGGGCGCGGACGGCCGTGTGGAGGGCTTCGCCGGCGCGGTGTCGCGGGGTACCGGTCTGGTGGTCGGTGCGACCCGGGAGGAGTTCGCGGCGTTCTTCACGCCGTGCCCGGAACCCCCGGCGAGGGCGGTGCCACCCGCCCACACACCCGCGAGCACGGCGACGGCCGCGCCGGCGCCCACGAGGGTCACAGTGGTCCGGCGTCGTCTGCGGTCGGTCATTGAAGATCCCTTCGTTTCCGTACACCCCCATGAACCCCGCTACCGGGCCGATCGGTTGTCACGGTCTTTGACGGAACCCGCGCGACCGGCCAGGCTTGTCCCGATGGAGCCCTCCGACTTCCTCACCCGGCTGCGCGCCGAGAGCGCGCACATCGCCGCGTTCGCCGCCGACCGCGACCTCGCGGCGCCCGCTCCGGCCTGCCCCGGCATGACCGTCGGCGAGGTCGTCCGGCACCTCGGCGGCGTGCACCGCGCGGTGATCGACTGGGTGCGCGCGCAACGCCGGCCCGACGACTGGGACCGGCGGCCGCCCGACGGCGACGTGATCCGCTGGTTCCGCACCGGCGCCGCCGAGCTGCACGACGAGCTGAGCCGGCGGCCCGCCGACGAACCCTGCGACACCTGGTCCCCCGACGACCGGACGATCGGGTTCTGGTGGCGGCGGATGGCCCACGAGACGACCGTGCACCGCGTCGACGTCGAGGCGGCGTACGGCCCGATCGGCCCGATCGGCGCGGAGTTCGCCGCCGACGGCGCCGATGAGGTCCTGACGCTGTATCTCGTCCGGCGGTTCGGCCGAGGTGACCGGGGCCGGCCCGCGTCCGTCCGTACCGTCGGGGTCGCCGCCGGATCCCGGGTGTGGCGGGTGACGTTCGGCCCTGCCCAGGCCGAGGTGACCCCCGAGCTCCCGGACGACGCGGACGCCATGGTGATCGGCGATCCGGTCGCCGTCTATCTGTGGCTGTGGGGGCGCCGGGGCGACGACGCCGTCCGCGTGCGCGGCGACCGCGCGGCGGCGGCGGACCTGCGCGCCGCCCTGGCCGCCGCCACCGGCTGAGGCCGCTCCGCGCCACCTGCCGTGGGCCGGCTCAGCGTTCGACCCCGCCCTGGACGCCGCACCGCCCTGCCCGCCGCGCCGGGCGACGGATCGCCGCCACCGGGAGCCGTACCCCCTGCCGCAGGCCGTTAGGGTGCCGCCGCGCCGGGAATGTCATCGACATGGGGGACGGGCCGGTTCACGGCCTCGACGACGGGGTGACCGTGGGCGTGGAGGAGGAGTTCCTCCTCGTCGACGCGGAGACGCGGCGGACCGTGCCGCGGGCGGCGGCCGTGCTCGCCCGGGTCCCGGAGTCACGGATCGACCTCGGTCCCGGCGGCGGGCTTTACGAGGAACTGCTCACCGCGCAGGTCGAGGCCGCGAGCGGGATCTGCACCACCCTGGAGGTCCTGCGCGCCCACCTGTGCGACGGACGGCGCCGGCTCGCGGCCGCCGCGCGTGCCGAGGACGCGCGTCTGGTCTCCTCGGGGACCGCGGTGCTGCCCGGGCGCGTCCCGGTGACCCCGGGGGGACGGTTCGCGGAGATCGCCGGCCGGTACGCGGGCGTGGTGGCCGACTACCAGGCGTGCGGCTGTCACGTGCACACCGGTGTGGCCGACCGGGAGACGGCGGTGGCGGTGGTGAACCACCTGCGGCCCTGGCTCCCGACGCTGGTGGCGGTGGCGGCGAACTCGCCGTTCGATCATGGCCGGGACTCGGGGTACGCGAGCTGGCGGATGCTGGAGCAGGCGCGTTTCCCCGGGTCCGGGGTGCCGCCGTCGTTCCCGTCCGCGTCGGCCTACGATCGCCAGGTCGCCCGGCTGGTCGAGGCCGGCGCGCTCATCGACGAGCGCATGTCCTTCTGGCTCGCCCGGCCGTCGCCGCGGCTGCCGACCGTCGAGGTCCGGGCCGGGGACGCCGCCGCCACCGTGGACGAGGCGGTACTGCACGCGGCCCTGGTGCGCGCCCTGGTCCGCACGGCGCTGACCGACCTCACGCGGGGCCGGGAGGCGCCTCTCATCGGTGACCAGATCTGCGCGGCCGCGACGTGGGCGGCGGCCCGGTACGGCCTGGACGGCCCCGGGGTGCATCCGGTCGAGGAGCGTGCCGTGCCGGCGACACGGTTGCTGCGGGAGATGCTCGACCGGATCCAGCCGGCGCTCGAGGCGTCGGGGGACCTGGCCCGCGTACGCGCCGTCCTGGACCGGCTGGCGCGTCACGGCTCCGGCGCCGTACGCCAGCGTGCCGCCGCCGCGGACGGCCTGGAGGCCGTGGTGGACCTGCTCGCCGAGCAGACGACCGGTTCCGCCGGGGGCTCTGACCGCCGGTCCGGCCGTCATCAGGAAGACGAAGACGTGACGGAGTCGTCATGACCATGGACCCCACGCTGCCCGAGCCTCGCGGCCCCCTGTCGGAGGCCGTGATCACGGCGCTCGCCGGTGGCTCGCCGCCTGAGGTGGCGCCACGGACTGTCCGGGACGCCGAGCCGCTCGGCGAGGACCTGCAGCTGGCCCTGTACGTCTGCTATGAGCTGCACTACCGCGGGTTCGATCAGGTGGAGTCACGGTGGGAGTGGGATCCGGAACTACTGCGGCTGCGGGGACGGCTGGAGGACCGTTTCCTGGCGACGCTGCGCGCGGAGTCACCCGGTGGCACCGACGTGGAGATCGCCTTGGAACCGCTGCTCGTGGAGGATCCCGGCGCGTACGGCGTCTCGCACCACCTGCTCGACGCGGGACGGTGGTGGGAGATGCGGGAGTACCTGGCGCATCGCTCGATCTACCACTTGAAGGAGGCCGATCCGCACGCGTGGGTGATCCCGCGCCTGCGGGGGGAGAGCAAGGCGGCGCTGGTCGCCGTCGAGTTCGACGAGTTCGGCGGCGGGCGGGGCGAGCGGATGCACGCGAAGCTCTTCGCGGACCTGCTGGACGGCGCGGGGCTGGACTCCCGGTACGGCCATTACCTGGATCACGCGCCCGCCCGGACGCTGGCCACCGTGAACCTCATGTCGCTGTTCGGCCTGCACCGGGCGCTGCGCGGTGCCCTCGTCGGGCACTTCGCCGCCGCGGAGATCACCACCCCGCCCGGCGCGAACCGGCTGGCGCAGGCCCTGACCCGCCTGGGGGCGGGGCCGGAGTGCACGCGGTTCTTCACCGAGCACATCGAGGCCGACGCCGTGCACGAGCAGGTGATGCGCCGGGACGTGATCGGCGATCTGCTGTCCCGGGAACCGGAGCTGGCGTCCGACGTCGTCCTCGGGATCCAGGCCACCGCGCTGCTGGAGGACCGGCTCGGTGATCACCTGCTGGCCTGCTGGCGATCAGGCCGTACCTCCCTGCGGCGCCCGCTTCCTTAGTGCGTGGTGCGTCTCCGGCGGTGGCTGGTGTCGCACAGCGGGTACCGGCGGCTGCGCCGGCACGCGCACACGGCGACCATGAAGCGGTCGCGGTACACCGTCGTCCCGTCGTCGGTGACCAGCTCCACCGGTCCCTCCACGAGCACCGGGCCGCCCGGCACGACGACCACACGTCGCGGTTCCGGCCCGGACCGCTCAGCTCTGGTCGGCACGGATCACCACCAGCTCCTCATGTCGCTGACCCGGGCGGATCAGCCCCTCTTTCTCCAGGAACGCCGCCCGCGACCGCAGTACCGGCCCGAACGGCTGCCTCCGCCGCGCGACGACCGACGCCTTGAGCCCGGCGCCGCGCAGTGCGTTCAGCGTCGTCTCGACCCCGCACAGCACCGACTGGACCATCAGCAGCGTCCCGCCGACGGCCAGCGTTCCCGGCGCGCGGGCGCAGATCCGGTCGATCACCGCCCGGCCCTGCCGGCCGGCGTCCCAGGCCCGGCCGCGTACGCCTCGCGGCCCGTCCGCGCTCGGCACGTACGGCGGGTTGGCCACGATGACGTCGAACAGCTCATCCGCGATCGGCTCGAACAGATCACCGCGGAGCACGCGCACCGGTACGCGTCGCAGCCGGGCGTTCATCCATGCGGTCAGGACCGCACGGCCCTCGACGTCCACCGCCGTCACCGCTTCGGCACCGGCGTAGGCGGCGATGATCGCCAACGCGCCGGTGCCGGTGCACAGGTCGAGCACCCGGGAGCCTTGGATCCCGCCGCAGCACAGCTCCCTGGCCAGCAGGAACGTATCGCTTTGCGGCCGATATACCCCGAGGGGCCGGAACATCCACATCGTCGTCGCCTATCAGGTTGGTCGATGTATCGTGCGGCCTCCGGCGTCATCGCCGGGCCGGTGGACCGTCCGCAACCATCGGTGTCCCATTTGGGGGCCTTATGCAGCTTTGTTCCCTGGACGAAGCTCCCCCTCACCTGCGCCGCCCCGCGAATCACCAGCCGACGCCTAAGACCGGTCTGCTCACCGCCACCGTGATCCGGCCGATCGTCGTGGACGACAGGCCCCACCCCGACACCGGGCAGCCGCGCAGGACCACCGACTTCCAGCTTCAGGCACCCGCGGCCACAGCCGACGCGTGGCGCCACACCGTCGGCGGCGATGGAGCCGACGGTGGCATGTCTGAAGGCGCCTCTCAGTCCGTCCGGGCGTGGATGCGGGCCGCGAGGGCGGTGAAGGCCTTGCCGCGGTGGCTGATGGCGTCCTTCTCCTCGGGGCTCAGCTCGGACGTCGTACGGGTGTCGCCCTCGGGGACGAAGATCGGGTCGTAGCCGAAGCCGTTCGAGCCGCGCGGCGCGTCGATGACGACGCCGTCCATGGCGCCCTCGACGACGTCCTCCTCCCCGGACGGCCAGGCGATGGCGGCCGCGCACACGAAGCGGGCGCCCCGGTGCTCGGGAGCGACGTCGGCGAGCTGGCCCAAGAGCAGGTCGAGGTTGGCCTGGTCGTCGCCGTGCCGGCCGGCCCAGCGGGCGGAGAAGATGCCGGGCATGCCGTTCATGGCGTCGACGCACAGGCCGGAGTCGTCGGCGACGGCGGGCAGACCCGTGTGCGCCGCGATCGCGCGGGCCTTGAGCAGGGCGTTGCCGGCGAACGTCAGCTCGGTCTCGGGGACCTCCGGCGCGTCCGGGAACTCTTCCAGGCCGACGACGTCGACGCCGTCGAGGATCCGGCGCAGCTCGGCGATCTTGCCCTGGTTACGTGTGGCGAGCACGACCTTCATGACTCGAGTGCCTCCTGCTGGATGCGGGTGAGCTCGGCGCAGCCCCCGGCCGCGAGGTCGACGAGGGCGTCAAGCTCGGCGCGGTCGAACGGCTGGCCCTCCGCGGTGCCCTGCACCTCGACGAAGCGGCCGTCGCCGGTGCAGACGACGTTCATGTCGGTCTCCGCGGCGACGTCCTCCTCGTAGCACAGGTCGAGGCGGGGCTCGCCGTCGATGACGCCCACGCTGACCGCCGCGACGGAGCCGACCAGCGGACTGGACCTGACCAGCTTGCGGTCACGCATCCAGGCGACCGCGTCGGCGAGGGCGACGTACGCGCCGGTGATCGCGGCGGTACGGGTGCCGCCGTCGGCCTCCAGCACGTCGCAGTCGAGGATGACGGTGTTCTCCCCCAGCGCCTTGTAGTCGACGCAGGCCCGCAGCGACCGGCCGACGAGACGCGAGATCTCGTGCGTGCGCCCGCCGATCTTGCCTCTGACCGACTCGCGGTCGTTGCGGGTGTTGGTCGCGCGCGGCAGCATGGCGTACTCCGCCGTCACCCAGCCGAGCCCCGAGTCGCGACGCCAGCGCGGCACGCCGGTCTGGACGGACGCGGCGCACAGCACGCGCGTGCGGCCGAACTCCACCAGCACGGAACCTTCGGCGTGGGAGAGCCAGCCGCGCTGGATGCGGACGGGACGAAGCTGGTCGGCTGACCGACCGTCGGGGCGAGCCATGAGCCCCACCATATCCAGCCGGCCGGACGGGGCACGCTCAGAGCTCGTACACCGCGCCCGGACAGGCCAGTTCGATCGGGCCTCCGTACCCGCTGGACTTGGCCTCGGCGAGAATGCTCGCCGAGTCGTTCCAGGGGACGAGGTGGGTGAGCACCAGCCGCCCGGCTCCCGCGCGGGTCGCGTGCTCCCCCGCCTGCCGCGCCGTGAGGTGCAGGTCGGGCGGCAGGTCCGGCCGGTCGAGGAAGGACGCCTCCGCCAGCAGGAGGTCGGCTCCCCGGGCCAGCCGGACGAGTTCCTCGCACTCGCCCGTGTCACCGGAGTAGGCGATCGCCGTGCCGCCGTGCTCGACGCGGAAGCCGAACGCCTCGACAGGGTGGCTCATCGGCGCCGCCGTGATGGTGAACGGCCCGAGCCGGAACGTCCCGGTGCGCAGCGTCTGGAAGTCGAACGCCTGCCGCATGCCCGGATCGAGGTCCAGGTCGTACGCGCGCGCCATCCGGTCGGCGACCCCCTCGGGCCCGTACACCGGGATCCGCGGTTTCGGCCCGTCCGGCGCGTAGGTCCGGGCGACCCAGTACCCGCACAGGTCGAGGCAGTGGTCCGCGTGCAGATGCGACAGCAGGACGGCCTCGATGTCGTACAGCCCGATGTGGCGCTGGAGTGGACCGAGGGCCCCGCTGCCGAGGTCGAGGAGGATCGCGAAGCCGTCGGCTTCGACGAGATAGCAGGACGCCGGACTGTCCGGGCCGGGGAAGCTCCCCGAACAGCCGATCACCGTGAGCCGCACGGGCCGACCTCCTAACGAGCCGTGAACGGAATGCCGACGAGCGCGGGTTCGACGAGCCCGATCTCCGGGCCGAGGAAACGGCGGCCGAGAACGCCGAACGGCGTGGGGTCTCCGGTCGCCTGGAACCGGTGGCGGGGCTTCGGGGAGCCCTCCGCGCGGGCCAGGCGGCTGTCGTGCAACACCCGGTAGACGTCCTTGGCTGTCTCGTCGGCGCTTGACACCAGGGTTACCCCGTCACCGGCGACGTATGAGATGACGCCGGTCAGCAACGGGTAATGCGTGCAGCCGAGAATGAGGGTGTCGCACCCCGCGTCGAGGACCGGCTCGAGGTAGCCGTGCGTGACGTCGAGGAGTTCGTCGCTCATCGTGATGCCTCGCTCCACGAACTCTACGAAACGCGGACACGCGACACTTGTCAGTGTCACATGAGGCGCAGCGGCGAACGCATCCTCATACGACCGGCTCGTCACGGTCGCAGGAGTGGCCACCAGTCCCACCCGGCCCGTACGGCTGGCGCTGACCGCGGCGCGCACGGCCGGCAGGATCACCTCGACGACCGGGACGTCGTAGCGCTCCCGTGCGTCGCGCAGCACGGCGGAGCTGGCGCTGTTGCAGGCGATCACGAGCATCTTCACGCCCTCGGCCACGAGGTGGTCGAGCACCTCGAGCGCGTACGCGCGGAGTTCGGCGATCGGCTTCGGGCCGTAGGGGAACCGCGCGGTGTCGGCGACGTACAACACGGATTCGTTCGGCAACTGGTCGAGGATGGCGCGGGCGACGGTCAGCCCGCCGACTCCGCTGTCGAAGATCCCGATTGGCGCGTCAGACATGATCCCCACAGGCTAAAAGACCATGGCCTGCTCAGCGGGCCGATGCGCCGCACATCACACTGTGATTTCCGGCCCTTTACGACGCCTGCTTCCGGTCCGGAAGATGACCGGTCCCGGCGGGTCACGCCTCCGGGGCGGTCAGCTCCACGAGTTCGAGCACCGTGTTCCAGTTGCGGCTGGTGGCGACCGGATCCCCGGCCCGGCGCCGCCGGGACAGGGCCTCCGCCAGCTTGGAGCGGCCCAGGCCGCCCGGGGCGTACAGGTATAGGGCTCGGTCGCCGAGGCGGAACTCCTCGGGGAGGTGGGCCGCCTGGTCGACGTGCGCGTAGCGATCCGCGTCGACGGGCGCGGAGAAGTAGGTGACGTGGAGTTGCCTGGGTTCGAGCTCGGCGGCCGGGAAGGGGCAGGCGTCGGCGACCCCCTTCAGATAGGCGTGGTCGCGCACGATCACGTCCACGGCGAAGCCGAACCGCTGTTCCAGCGCCCCGCTGATCTCCGCCGCGAGGGACTCCTCATCGCCGCGGCCGGCCCGGAACACCGCCTGGCCGCTCTGCAGATAAGTGCGTACGCCCTCGTGGCCGAGGCCCGTCAGGAGCCGGCGCAGCTCGGCCATCGGGACCTTCCTGCCGCCCACGTTGACTCCGCGCAGCAGCGCCGCATAGGTCGTCATCCGGACACCCTACGCGGCCGTCCGCGACCCGTACCGTCTAGCGGCCGCGGCCGACGCGGGCGATCTGGCGGCTCTGGGCGACGAGCCGGCCGGCGGAGTCCCAGACCTCGATCTCCTCGTCGAACCACCCGTCGCTGACGAGCCGGGCCCGGCCGTGAACGGCCAGCCGGCCCGGCGCGGGAACGGCCCGCATGTGCCAGGTCAGCTCGACGGTCGGCGCCCAGCCGGACGCCCCGGCGTTGAGCACCACCGGGGGCAGCGCGTCGACGGCGAGCGCGAGGAGGATCCCGTCGGGTTCGTACGGCTCGCGCAGCCGCAGGTACCCGCGCATCTCGGGCACGCCGGCGGGCCGTCCGTCGAGCCAGCCCATGGTGGCCGGGTCGTAGCGCACGTCGACCTGGCGGGCGAAGCCGTTGTTCGGCGCGAACTCCAGGCACTCCTCGATCGGCGGCAGTTTCTCCTGCTCGATCGAGTACACCGGGGCGGCATCGCCGTCGAGGGTGCCGGTGGTGATGAGCGCCTCGACCAGGGCCTGGTCGTTCTGGACGAGCGTGACGCGCGCCACCGCGGCCGTACGCCCGGCCTTCAGCGGCTCGACCCGGACCTCGGCGGGCCCGGCCTTCGCGACGCGCAGGAAGCTCGCGCTGGTGGCGATCGGGTGCGGGTGCGGGGAGTCCTCGAGCAGCGCGCGGGTCATGACCGCCAGCGAGTAGCCGCCGTTGATCGCTTGCTCGATGCCGAAGTCCCCGTCGAGCTCGACGGCGTAGCGCCCCTCCGCCACCCGTCGTACCGCCGTGGCCGCCGCGAAGCCGCCCATTCGCCCACCCCACCACGAAGTCGAATCACATTCGGTAATACCCTACCGGCCCGGTGGCGTACGAGCCCGGCCGCGCGCGGGAAATGGGACGATCGCCACATAGCGCGGTCAAAGGTTCAGGTCGACCTCTTCCTCTTCCAGGAGGCGCAGGTTGATGTCCTGCGCCCATTCGGCCGCGAACCGCTTCACCCGCCGCACCTCCTCCAGCGTCAGGCCGTAGTCCTCGAACTCTTGATCGTCGAGGAACTCCGCCGCCTCCAACCGGGAGGCCAACCGCTGCAGAGAGAAGTCCCGCTCGTGTGAACGGCAGAGCCATTCGAGCCGCTCGAAGCTGTACTCCCCGGCGAGCGAAGCCGCGTCGATGAGATCCCGAGCGATGCCTCGATCGTGAACGGCCCTCATCTTCAGGCCGATCGCGTCATCGAAACCGACGACGGGGCATGAGTCGACCACCACGGGGCTGACCCGGAGAGTGGCCTTCATGAGGTCCACCTCACAGGCCTCTCCCGTCCGCATGTCACTGACGAGGAGACGCGCGAATCGGTAGTTTCCCGGTTTGACCTCGACGGCGAACCCCTTCGCCTGATAGCCCGCCGCCACTCGAGCGGTGAGCTCTTCGACCGGAAGGGGATGGTCGGTCGCGAAGTCGATGTCCTGGCTTGGCCTATCGACCAGCCCGTGGGCCCTCATCGCGTGACCGCCTGCCAGGAATAATCCGTATTCCTCGCACAGGTCGAGCCCCGCATCGATGAGCCGCCGATGGAACGGTGGCATGTTCAGGCCCATGTGGCCGCCTGCCACTTGGCGCGGGCAGCGGCGAAAGCCTCGCGAGAGGCCCCCCGGCCGGCCAGTTCGACGAAACGGTTCTCCCACGCCTCGACATAGCCTTCGCCCAGCCGCCGGCGCAACAGCGGCCAGGCGTCGATGAGGTGCTGCGGATCCAAGAATCGCGGGTAGTGCTCCTGGAGTCCCTGCACGATGACCAGGTTGTAGAGCGCGACTCGCTGCCGAAAGCGCCCCACGTCATAGCGCGTACGGCCCGACCAGCAAAGATCTAGGGGAAGGTCGACGACGCCCTCTCGCGGACCGTGCAGGTCGGACAGGGACCAGGGGATCCACTGCGGCAGGTGCGCCGTCCAGCTCGGCAACGTCTGGGGCATGGGCCCAGTATGCCAAGGACACGTAACGCGCACGGGCGCTCACCGGGATTCCGGTGAGCGCCCGTGTGGCGTGCGGTCAGGCCCAGAGCTGGCCTTCGAGGCGCTCCTCGGCCTCCTCCAGGGTGCCGCCGTACGCGCCGGTCGAGAGATACTTCCAGCCGCCGTCGGCGACGATGAACGCGATGTCGGCGCGTTCGCCCGCCTTGACGGCCTTGTTCGCCATGCCGAGCGCGGCGTGCAGGGCGCAGCCGGTGGAGATGCCGGCGAAGATGCCCTCCTGCGCCAGCAGCTCACGGGTGCGCCGGAGCGCGTCCGCCGACGTCACGGAGTAGCGCGTCGTCAGCACCGACTCGTCGTACAGCTCGGGCACGAAGCCCTCGTCGATGTTGCGCAGGCCGTACACCAGCTCGCCGTAGCGGGGCTCGGCCGCCACGATCGAGACGCCGGGCACCTGCTCACGGAGGTACCGGCCGACACCCATCAGCGTGCCGGTCGTGCCGAGACCGGCGACGAAGTGAGTGATCGTCGGCAGGTCGTCGAGGAGCTCCGGTCCGGTCGTCTCGTAGTGCGCCCGGGCGTTCGCCTCGTTGCCGTACTGGTAGAGCATCACCCAGTCAGGGTTCTCCGCCGCCAGCCGCTTGGCGACGCGCACGGCCTCGTTCGAGCCACCGGCGGCCGGGGAGGAGATGATGCGCGCGCCCCACATCTCCAGCAACTGCCGGCGCTCCGCCGAGGTGTTCTCCGGCATGACGCAGACGATGTCGTAGCCACGCAGTTTGGCGACCATCGCCAGCGAGATGCCGGTGTTCCCGGAGGTGGGCTCCAGGATCGTACGGCCGGGCGCGAGCAGGCCCTCCTTCTCCGCCTTCGCGATCATCCAGAAGGCGGGGCGGTCCTTGACGGAGCCGGTCGGGTTGCGGTCCTCCAGCTTGGCCCACAGCCGCACCTCGGGCGACGGCGACAGTCGTGGCAGTCCGACCAGCGGCGTACGCCCGAGGGAGTCGAGCAGCGAGTCGAAACGCACGTCAGCCGCCGGCGACGGCGGGCAGCACGGTCACCGTGTCGCCGTCGGAGACCTTGGTGCCGAGGCCGCCCAGGAAGCG
Organism: Actinoallomurus spadix; assembly: GCF_024055725.1. GTDB lineage: Bacteria > Actinomycetota > Actinomycetes > Streptosporangiales > Streptosporangiaceae > Actinoallomurus > Actinoallomurus spadix. The sequence goes on from NZ_JAMXMX010000023.1 coordinate 19,774, forward strand.
GACGTCCTCGTCGTTCAGGTAGACGTTGACGAACCGCCGCAGGCCCTTCTCGTCGACCAGCCGGTCGCGCAGGCCCGGGTGGCGGGTCTCCAGGTCGGCGATCAGCTCGTCGAGTGTGGCACCGCCGCCCTCGACCGCCTTCGCGCCATCGGTGTAGTTACGCAGGATCGTCGGAATGCGAACCTCGATCGCCATCGCGAGTGTGCTCCTTCGTCGTACGGACCCGGCATGGCTCAACACGGCCGGATGCGCGGGGATTCCGGGCTAGGGGGGAAAGATCAGCCCTGGCGACAGTCGTAGACGACTTCGGCGCGGCAGTGGCCGAAGAGGAAGTTCTGCACGGGCGTGACAACCCGGGCCGGGTTCGGGCGCGTCATGGTCGTCACGGGATCAGTCTACCGAGTCGGGTTCGTACGCCTCCACGACGCGGACCTGCTCCTCGTCCACCTTCCCGGCGACGATGCGGTAGGAGCGGAACTCCGTCTCGTCGTCGTCGCGGGTGGAGACCAGCACGTAGTGCGCGTTCGGCTCCGAGGCGTACGAGATGTCGGTGCGGGAGGGGTAGGCCTCGGTCGCGGTGTGGGAGTGGTAGATGACGACCGGTTCCTCGTCGCGGTCGTCCATCTCCCGCCAGACCTTGAACTGCTCCATCGAGTCGAATCGGTAGAAGGTCGGCGAGCGCTCGGCGTTCGCCATCGGGATGAACCGGGTCGGGCGGTCCGAGCCCGCGGCTCCGGCGACGACGCCGCACGCCTCGTCCGGGTGGTCGGCGCGCGCGTGCGCGACGATCTGGTCCACGATGGCCCGTTCGATGGTGAGCATGCGCAAAGAGTATCGACGGCCGGTCTCCGCGGGGCCCGTGGCCCGGGGTGGCCGTTCCCGGCAAGGCCCGGCGCCCAGGGTGGCCGGTCTCAGCGGGGCCCGTGGCCCATGTGCAGCCGGATGATCGTGCGCCCGGCGCCGGAGCGGATCTCCACGAGGTCGCAGAGCTGCCGGACCGCCCACATGCCCGCGCCCGCGGGCCGGTGCGGCGCCGGCGGGAAGTAGCCGAGATACCGGTCGTCGAGCGCGGGCCCGGCGTCGACGACGTCGCAGATGAGCCTGCCGTCCGCCGACCACACCCATACCGATCCGCGGCCCCCGCCGTTTCGTACGACGTGCCCGGCGACCTCGCTCACCGACTGCACCAGGGCGAGGCGGCGTTCGCGGGGCAGCCCGTGGCGCTCGGCCACCGCCGCGACGAAGGCGCGCAGTCCGGCGAGGTCGCCGCCCGAGAACCCGCGGCTCATCACCGGCTCGGCCGGTGGGGCGAGCGGGACCCGGTTGCGTTCGGCGTAGAAGACCGCCGGGTCGGTGAACAGCGCGCTGCGGCGGGTCCCGGTGACGCCGATCAGCTCCGGATGGGTACGGCCGACGTCCTCGGCGGCCTCGGCCGGCAGCGAGCGCACGTCGTACGCGCACAGCAGGCTGGTGGGGGTGCCGGTGAACGCCACGTTGAGCAGCGACTCGAGCCGTCCCCACTCCCGGATCTCCGGGGCGGTGCGCGCCCGCCATACGGGCTCCGCGACGAGGTACAGCGGGCCACGGGGCCACCATCGGTCGCGCGCGTGCGCGAGGTACGCCGTCAGGGTGCGGGCCGGCGCGCCGAACCAGTCCGGCGCGCCGATGAACTCGACGCCGCGCGCCCGGCGGCCGAGGCGGCGGCGTACGAGCCCGGCCCGCTCGCTGATCACGACGGGCCGGCCGCCCTGCGCCATCCCCTTCCATAAGAAGGGGATGGTCACGTCCAGGAACTCGTCCTCGTCGCGGTACAGCAGGGCGCGGTGGACGAGGACGTCGACGGAGTCGGTGGCGGTCACGCGCGTTCCTCCCAGCGCGGAGTCCGGCGGCGCCGCCAAACTACCAAGAGGCCGATCGGTCGAGAGGGACGAACGACGGATCGGCCCGCGCGTCAGGGACGAATGCTCACCAAAGGGCTCGAACCAGGTCCTCTTGGAGGTAGGTCAGCCAGTCGTAGGCCGCGAACGGAGCGGTCCGGGGATCGTTCCAGTCGAGCCTGCGAATCCCTTCGAGCGTCTCCTCGGTGATCCCCAGGCGGGTGCCGAGGGCGAGTCGCAGATCGTTGAGCGTCCGCAGCCACACCTGGGCCTGCTCGTCGTCGAGGAGGATCTCGCCGCCGTCGCCGAGCGTGTCGAGCACCAGCTGGGCCGCGGCCCGCTTGCCGTCCCGCAGGCCGGCCTCGGTGTAGCGCCGGAACTCCGCCGACGCGGCGCCATCGTCCCGGTAGGCGTCCGGGAACAGCCGCGCCAGCACCGGATCATCGGAGACGGTGGTGTTCTCCGAGAAGCTGAGGTTCGGCAGGCCGTCGTCGCGCGGCCCGGACGCGGGCCCGCCGAGCAGGTCGAGGAGCTGGGTGACCAGGGCCTGGATCACAGAGGCCTCCTCCCGGGTCATCCGCAGCCGTACGCCGCCCCCGTGAACCCGGGTGAACCAGGTGTTCATGCTCATACATCCTGCCGGACCGTGGCCCACAGGCCGTACGAGTGCAAGATCTCGCAGTCGCGTTCCATCTCCTCACGCGTGCCGCTCGACACGACGGCGCGGCCCTTGTGATGCACGTCGAGCATCAGCTTCTCGGCCTTCATCTTCGAATAACCGAAGACGGTCTGGAACACGTAGGTGACGTACGACATGAGATTGATGGGATCGTTCCACACGATCGACACCCACGGACGGTCCGAACGTACGTCTTCGGCGGCGTCCGGCCGATCCAGTTCGACGGGAGCCGTGCTCACCTCAGTGCCTCCTTCCGGGGTGCTGCCCGCACCTGGTGTACACACCACACCGTAATCTGCCACTCGTGGATCATTCGACGGCGCTGCTGACCGACCGCTACGAACTCACCATGCTCCAGGGTGCCCTGACCGCCGGTACCGCGGAGCGTCGGGCGATCTTCGAGGTGTTCGCCCGGCATCTGCCGAACGGGCGCCGGTACGGCGTCGTCGCCGGGACGGGACGGTTCCTCGCCGCACTGGAGTCGTTCCGGTTCGGCGGCCCCGAGCTGGAGTACCTCACGTCCCAGGGCATCGTCGACGAGCCGGCCGCGGCCTGGCTGGAGTCCTACCGCTTCTCCGGGAACATCTGGGGCTACGCGGAGGGCGACTGCTACTTCCCCGGCTCGCCGATCCTCGTCGTGGAGGGCAGCTTCGCCGAGGCCGTGATCCTCGAGACCCTCGCGCTGTCGATCCTCAACCATGACTGTGCGATCGCCTCCGCCGCCTCTCGGATGGTGCGCGCCGCCGCGGACCGTCCGCTCATCGAGATGGGATCCCGGCGCACGCACGAGATGGCCGGAGTCGCCGCCGCCCGGGCAGCCTACCTCGCCGGGTTCCGCACCACGTCGAACTTGGAGGCGGGCCGCGCCTACGGCGTGCCGACCGCCGGCACCAGCGCGCATGCCTTCACGCTCCTCCACGACAGCGAGCGGCACGCGTTCCAGGCCCAGCTCGACGCGCTCGGCGCGTCGACCACCCTGCTGGTCGACACCTACGACGTCGCCCGCGCGGTCGCCGTCGCGGTCGAACTCGCCGGGCCGGAGCTCGGCGCCGTCCGCATCGACAGCGGCGACCTGGGAGAGATGGCGCGGGAGGTCCGCGAACAGCTCGACGCGCTCGGCGCGCCCAAGACGAAGATCATCGTAACGGGTGACCTGGACGAGTACTCGATCGCCGCCCTCGCCGCCTCCCCCGTTGACGGCTACGGCGTGGGAACGTCGCTGGTCACCGGCTCCGGCGCGCCGACCGCGTCGCTGGTCTACAAGCTGGTGGCCCGCGCCCAAACCGACGACGGGCCGCTGCGGCCGGTCGCCAAGCACTCGGTCGGCAAGCCGAGCCGTGGCGGGCGCAAGTGGGCGGTCCGCCACCGCGACGAGAACGGCCGGGCCCTCGCCGAGGTCGTGTCGACGAGCGAGCCGACCCCCGGCCCGTACGACCGGCCCCTGCTGCGGCCGCTGGTCGTCGGCGGCGAGATCGTCGGCCGCGAGCCCCTGTCCGAGGCCCGCGACCGCCACCAGCGCGCCCTGGCGGAACTCCCCCCGTCGGCCTTCCAGCTCTCCCGGGGCGACGCGGCCCTCCCGACGGAGTTCCTGAACGGCTCGTGAGCCCTCGGGCCCGGCGGCTCAGCCGTACGGGTCGCGGCTCGCAGCGGCTCGGCCGTACAGGTCGCGCAGCGGCTCAGCCGTGCAGGTTGCGGCGGAGGAAGGCGTGCCAGGTCTGCTCGAACGAGCGGGTCAGGGCCGACTCCGCCGCGAAGCGGTCCCAGGCGTGGAACGCGCGGGCGTAGAGGTGCAGGTCGACCGGCACTCCTGCGGCGATCAGCCGGCGGGCGAAGTCGATGCCCTCGTCGCGCAGCAGATCGAACTGGGCGACGGCGACAAAGGTGTCCGGCAGGCCGGCGAGATCGGTGGCCCGGCCGGGCGCGGAGTACGGGTCCACGTCGTCCGCACCGAGCCGGTCGCCGAGGACCGCGGCCCAGGCGAGCCGGATGTCCGGGCGGGCGAAGACGACCTCGGAGGCGGCCTCCGAACTCGACGGCGTCTCGAGACGGTCGTCGAGCATCGGGTAGAGCAGGGACAGTGAGCGCGGCCGCGGAGCGTTCCGGTCGCGCGCCATGAGCGCGGTGGCCGCGGCGGGGGCTCCCCCGCCACTGGCGCCGGCGAGCCCGATCCGGTCCGGGTCGATCCCGTGCTCGGCGGCATGCTCGGCGAGGTGGGTGTAGGCGAGGTAGCCGTCCTCGGCGGCGCCGGGAGCCGGGGTCTCCGGGGCGAGCCGGTAGGCGACGGCGGCCAGGACGCAGTCGAGATCCAGGGCCAGGGCCGTGTGGTACGCGTCGTCGTCGCGGGCGTCGTCGCCGAGGACCTGGGCACCGGCGTGGAACCAGACCAGGGCCGGGAGGGCGGTCTCGGCGCCGGCCGGGCGGTACAGGATCACCTCCAGCTCGGTCTCGTCGTCCCGGGGGATGCGCAGCTCCTCGATCGTCACCCGGGGGTCCGGCGGGGTCGCGGGCATCTGGTCGTACGCCGCGCGCATCCGCGCGCGCAAACCCGGGATGTCGGACAGTTCGAGCAGGGTGCCGTTCGCGGCCTTGGGCATCACGGCGAACGCCGCGGCGAGCTCAGGGTCGAGCGCGTCGATCATTCCAGGCATGGAGGTCCTTTCAGGAGGAAGAGGATCGGCCTCAGAAGAGGGAGGGCTGACCACTGCCGGCGGTGACCCCGCCGTCGACGGGCAGGATGACGCCGGTGATGAAACGGGCGTCGTCCGAGGCGAGGAAGCCGGCCGCGGCGGCGATGTCGGCCGGAGTGCTGAAGCCGCTCAGCGCCCGGCGCTGCTCGAAGCGCTCGATCATGCCGGCGTACGTCGTCGCCGCCTCCTCCGGCAGGGTCAGCGACGGGGCGATGGCGTTCACCCGGACCCCGAACCGGCCGAGGTCGAAGGCGAGCCCGCGGGTGAAGTTCACGACCGCACCCTTGGCCGCGTTGTAGGCGGTGAGCCGGCGGTCGCCGCCGAGGCCGGAGGCGGAGGCGATCTGGACGATGCTGCCGCGGCTCTCCTTGAGGTACGGTAGCGCCGCCTGCGCGCCGAAGTAGCAGCTGTCGACGTCGGTGCTCATGACCGACCGCCAGTCCTCCGGCGTGATCTCTTCGAACTCCTTGGCGAGGCCGAACCCGGCGTTGGACACCAGGACGTCGATGCCGCCGAACCGGGCCACACCGGCGTCGATCATCGCCTGGACGTCGTCCCGGCTGGTGACGTCGGTGACGACGGGGAGCGCGCGGTCGGTGCCGAGCTCGGCCGCGAGGGCCTCCAGCCGGTTTTTGCGCCGCGCGGCGAGGACGACGTTGGCCCCTTCGGCGGCGAACCGCCGGGCGATGCCGTCGCCGATGCCGGAGCTCGCGCCGGTGACCACGACCGTCCTGCCGGTGAAACGCTGTTCCATGAGGATTCTCTTCTCGTCAGTTACTGACGCTTCGAGTGACAGCGACTGACGGTACAGCTAGTCAGTAACTGACGCAACGAGTGTCAGTGACTGACGACTGTGATAGCGTCAGAGCCGTGCCACGGAACGGAGATGAAGTACGGCTGCGGCTTCAGGAGGCCGCGCTCGAGCTGTACCTGGAGCGTGGCTACGACAAGACCACGGCCGCGGACATCGCCGCCCGCGCCGGAGTGACGGAGCGGACCTTCTTCCGCCACTTCACCGACAAGCGCGAGGTCTTCTTCGACGGCGAGGCGGAGCTGCGGGACCTGCTGACCGGCGCGGTCGCCGCCGTGCCGGCCGGCACCAGACCGCTCCCCGCTCTGCGCGCCGCGTTCCACCAGGCCGTGCCGTTGATCGAGCGCCACCTCCCGGTCACCGAGCGGCGGGCACCGGTCATCGCCGCCACGCCGGCCCTGCAGGAACGGTCGCTGGCCAAGACTGCGGGCCTGGTCGCCGCGCTCACCGACGCCCTGCGGGCGCGCGGCGTCGCCGAGCCGCTCGCGGCCCTGTGCGCCCAGGTGGGCATGGACACCTACTCGGCCGCCATCCGCCGGTGGGCCGCCGACCGCGGCGACGACCTGCACACCCACCTCGACCGGGCCTTCAACGACCTGCGTCTCGCCGCGAACGCCCTGAAGTGAGCGACTGAACCGAGAAGCCGGACACACTGCCCCAGCGGCCCCGCGCCCCGCCGCCGCAGCCATCACGTGGCGCGCAGCCTCGACCGCCCTTGTCCCGCCGCGTTGTCACATTCCGCGCAGCCGCGGTCTCCTCGCCGTCTCCGCAGTCCCGCCGTCGCCACCACGGCGGCCTCCTTGCCGCCGACGGTGACGGCCGGATGACCGATTCGCCTGAGTCGCCAGGTCAGCGGTGACGTCGAAGTGGCCGCCCGGAGTGGCTGATCGCTCCCGCCGGGGCGTCGTGCCGCCGTGCGGGCCGGCCGGGGTGATGTGCCACGCAGCCACCGCCGGAACTCACGCGGGTCAGGGCGCTTCCGAGGCCGGTGGGTCGAGCCAGATGAGCCGTACGTCGGCGCGCCGGGCGAGCAGCCGCCGCGCGCGGTCCGCGGTCTCCGCCAGGAACAGCCTCCGACCGGCGCCGTCGGTGGGGGCGTACACGATCGCCTCGTCGCCGAAGTCCAGTCCCCACCCCACCACGGCGCCGTCATCGTGCTGGACGTCGAGCAGCCCCAGCGCGAACCGTCGCGGAGCCGTCTCGCCCGACAACTCGACGAGTTCGGCGAGCAGGTCGCGCTCCGCCTGCTCACGAGCCCCGTCCACCGGTACCTCACGCATCCAGAACCCCCGTTCCCGCGGCGAGTCTGCGGCCACCGCTGTCCCGCTTGTTGCAGCAACAGTGACAGCGAACAGTTATGATCGCAATACTTTTAGTGACATCGGCCTGAGATCGACAGGCGCGCGGCTCTAGGGTCGACAGGCGAGGATCAGCTGAGGAGGCGGGGAATGCCGAGACGGCCCGCGACGGTGCGCGCTCGCGGCCTGGGCGCCGAGCTTCGGGAGCTGCGGGAGAAGAGCAACCTCACGACCCGCGAGGTCGCAAGGATGCTCGGCTGGTCCGCGAGCACCGTGAGCCGCACGGAGACCGGCCACCGGAACATCAGCAGCGAGGACGTCTCCGCCCTGCTCGCGGTGTACGGCGTGGCCGGCCGGGAACGCGATCATCTCCTCGCACTGGCACGCGAGGCGAACCAGCCGGGCTGGTGGGAGACCCGCCACCCCGGACTCCCCGCCCAGCTCACCGCACTGATCGGCTTCGAATCCCAGGCCACGCGAATCACGGATGTGGCACTCATCGTGTTTCCCGGCCTGTTGCAGACGGCCGATTACGCCCGCGCGGTGATGGAGGCGGCGGGAATCTCGGCGGTGCACGCCGAGACCAGAGTCGCCACTCGACTCGGCCGCCAGGCGGCGCTCAGCCGCCCGAACCCGCCCCAGTACCTCGCGATCCTGGACGAAGCGGTCCTACGCCGTCCGATCGGCGGCCGCAACACCATGGCGGCACAGCTCCGCCACGTCCTCAACGTCGCCGAACGCCCCAACGTCGAGGTCAGAGTCCTTCCATTCGATCGAGGAGCGCATGCCGGTCTCGCCGGCTCATTCGTAGTGCTCGCCTTCCCGAAGGCCCCGACGATCGTCCACCTTGAGCACAAACGCTCATCTCTGCTCCTCGATGAACCAGGCGACGTGACGGCCTTCACCGAGGCCGCGGACTTGATCCGGAACGTCGCGTTTGATCCCATTCGTTCAGCTGAGTTCATCGCGAAGGTGGCCGCCGAGTACGAAAGCTGAGGGCACCCATGGAGCTCTGCCGCACGGTATGGCGCAAGTCCACTCACAGTGCCGAGGAGACGAACTGCGTCGAGGTCGCGGTCGTTCGAGGTGCAGGATGACCTGATCACTGATGGTCACTGCGCCCTACCTATCAGCAGCGACCGCCAGTGATCTCGGTTGAGCCCTGGCCTCTCACACCGTCGACGAGGCCCGCTGCGGCTGGGGGGCGAGGGACGGAATCGGGCCAGGTAGGCCAGGGCCGGGCCGTGGCGTGTCTCCAGGTGGCGGCTGGACGCGTCGGCGAGGCGGCGGAGCCGGCCGAACGGGATCCAGTGCCGGTCGAAGGACTCCCGCCACACGGCGAGATCGTCTTCCGTGGAAATCCCGGGGCGCCCGATGATGTTTCCGGGTCCGGCGGGGTAACTTTCCCTGTGGTGGAGATCTGGCCGGGGAGGCTGCCGTGAGCACGGCGTTCATCATTGTGGATGTGCAGAACGACTTCTGCGAGGGCGGATCACTGCCCGTGACCGGTGGGGCGAACGTCGCGATGGCGATCTCCACCTATCTGCAGGACAACCGCCGGGCGTACAGCCACGTGGTGGCGACCCGGGACTTCCATCTGGACCCGGGTGACCACTTCTCGGAGAGTCCCGACTTCGTCGACACCTGGCCGGCGCACTGCGTGATCGGCACGCCGGGTGCCGACTTCCACCCGAACCTGGACCTCGCGCCGATCGAGGCGGTGTTCAGCAAGGGCGAGCACAAGGCCGCCTACAGCGGATTCGAGGGCGCCGCCGACGACGGCACGCCTCTGGGCGACTGGCTGCGCAAGCATGAGGTCGACTCGGTGGACATCGTGGGCATCGCCACCGACCACTGCGTGCGCGCCACCGCCCTGGACGCCGTCCGCTCCGGCATCGCCGCGCGGGTGCTGCTGGGGATGACGGCCGGGGTTGCCGAGGAGACCGTCGACCGGGCGCTGGAGGAGATGGGCGCGGCGGGCGTGGAGCTGGCCGGGCAGCCGATCGTCCGCCGCTGATTCCGGGGCCGGACGCCGCGTTCCGGGATCACTCGGTACGTTGCCACCTATGCATAACCCGATAGTCCTCATCATGGGCGTCTCCGGCAGCGGAAAGACGACGATCGGAGCCATGCTGGCCGGCCGGCTCGGCTGGAAGTACGCCGAGGCCGACGACTTCCACCCGCCCGCGAACGTCGAGAAGATGCACGCCGGCACCCCACTGACCGATGAGGACCGCTGGCCGTGGCTGCGGGCCATCGGCGCGTGGATGCACGAGCAGACGGGCCCGGCGGTGGTCACCTGCTCGGCGTTGAAGCGCAGGTACCGCGACGTGCTGCGGGAGAGCCGGCCCGACCTGCGCCTGGTCTATCTGGACGGCTCGAAGGAGCTGATCGGCGCGCGCCTCGCCGCCCGGCACGGGCACTTCTTCCCCAAGCAGCTGCTGAACAGCCAATTCGCCGACCTGGAGCCCCCGGCGCCGGACGAGGGCGCGCTCGGCATCTCGATCGATCAGCCGATCGAGGCGATCGTCGAGGAGATCCACCGGCGGCTCGGCCTACCGGACGGCCCGGGCCGGCAATAGCGCGGCTCCCCTCACTCGCTACACGGCCGGCTCGTCCCTCACCGGCCACTCCGCTCGCTCGTCGGCTCGCCGCGGGCTCACTACCGCGCTCCGCTCCTGAGGCTCAGTCGCGGACGCGGGGCATCGGGCGGGCGGCCCACTCGCGGATCTTGGCGATGCGCTTGCTCACGTCCTCGCTGCTGGCCTGGGCGCTGGGCGGCCCGCCGCAGACCCGGCGGAGCTCGGCATGGATCACGCCGTGCGGCTGGCCGGTGCGGTGGTGCCAGGCGCCGACGAGGTTGTTGAGCTCCTTGCGCAGCGCGTGCAGGTCCTCGGCGGCGGTGTGGTCCTCCGGGGCCGCTGCCTCGCCCTTCTTGTTCCTGCGCTGGGCGGCCAGCTGCTCGGCCTGCCGCTGCTTGAGCAGCTGCGCGACCTGGTCGGGCTCCAGGAGGCCGGGGATGCCGAGGAAGTCCTCCTCCTCGGGTGAGCCGGGCGCGGCGGTCATGCCGAACTCTCCGCCGTCGAACACGACCCGGTCGAACGTCGCCGACGCCTCGACCGTCTCGAACGGCAGCTCCTCCCCCACGTCGGGGTTGTCGCGCTGCCGGTTCGCCTCGGCGATGAGGTCGTCGTCGAGGCCGTCCTCGCGGACCGGGCGGTCGAGGACGTGGTCGCGCTCGGTCTCCATCTCCGCCGCGTGGCCCATCAGCGTGGGCACGGACGGCAGGAACACCGACGCCGTCTCACCGCGCTTGCGGGCACGGACGAAGCGCCCGATCGCCTGGGCGAAGAACAGCGGCGTCGAGGTGGAGGTGGCGTAGACGCCGACGCACAGCCGCGGGATGTCGACGCCTTCGGAGACCATGCGGACCGCGACCATCCAGCGGTCCTCCGACGCGCTGAACTGCTTGATCTTCTTGCTGGCCCCCGGGTCGTCGGACAGCACGACCGTCGCCTTGGTGTTCGTGATCTCGCGGATCATCTTGGCGTACGCCCGAGCGGCCTCGTGGTCGGAGGCGATCACCAGGCCGCCCGCGTCGGGGACGCCCCGGCGTACCTCGGTGAGCCGCCGGTCGGCCGCCGCGATCACCTGCTTGATCCAGTCGCCCTTCGGGTCGAGGGCGGCGCGCCACGCCTGGGCGGTCTGGTCCTGGGTCAGCGGGTCGCTCAGGCTCGCGGTGATCTCGTCGCCGGCGCGGGTGCGCCAGCGCATGTCCCCGGCGTACGCGAGGAAGATGACGGGGCGGACGACTCCGTCGGCGAGCGCCGGGCCGTATCCGTAGGTGTAGTCGGCGCGGCTGCGCCGGATGCCGTCGGGTCCCTCCTCGTACAGCACGAAGGGGATCGGGTTGATGTCCGTGCGGAACGGCGTGCCGCTGAGCGACAGCCGCCGGGCGGCCGGGTCGAACGCCTCCCGGATCGCGTCGCCCCAGGACCGGCCGTCGCCCGCGTGGTGGACCTCGTCGAGGACGACCAGTGTCTTCAGCGACTCGGTGCGGTTGCGGTGCAGCGCGGGATGCGCGGCGACCTGGGCGTACGTGACCGCCACGCCCTGGAAGTCCTTGGCCGTACGGCCCTGGGAGTTCTTGAACTCCGGGTCGATCTTGATGCCGACGCGGGCGGCGGAGTCGGCCCACTGCCGCTTCAGGTGCTCGGTCGGGCAGACCACGGTGATGCGGGCGACGATCTTGCGGTGCAGCAACTCGGCCGCGAGCCGGAGCGCGAAGGTGGTCTTACCGGCGCCGGGGGTGGCGACGGCGAGGAAGTCGCGCGGGCCGGTGCGGAAGTATTCCTCCAGGGCCCCCTGCTGCCAGGCACGCAGCGCGGTCGCGGTGCCCCAGGGTGCCCGGTTGGGCAGCGCGGGTGGGGTGTCTGATGCGGCGAACGTGCTCACGGTGAAAGAAGGCTACCTTGACCGGCCGACAGGACGGGCCCGGCCTCCCGGGGTCCCTGGGACGGCAGAGACCCGGGTCACCGGCGTGCCACCCCATCTCACCTGGCGTGTCACCGGTAGCGCCCCTTGCGGCCGGACGACGCCGCGCCGAGGCGGTAGGCGGCCCACATGGACCGGATCCGCAGGCCCTGGCCCGGTGTGAACTCGCGCATGCAGCTGTCGAAACCGTAGTCCATGAAGTTGTGCACCGGGTCGGTGCCCGGCGCCGGGCAGCTGTCCTTGGAGGCCGGGCAACCGATCGTGGGGACGGACTCGTCGGGCGTGTCGTCGATGCCGTCTCCGGGCGACTGGCAGCCGTTCTCGAACGTGTGGAACAGCCCCAGCCAGTGGCCGATCTCGTGTACGGCGGTGAGCCCGCGGTTGAAGTGCGGGAACGTGCCACCGGGCAGGCTGCGGTAGTCGACCACGACGCCGCCGGCGCCGGGGCGCTCACGCGCCCACTTCGGGAAGGTCGAGAAGCCCAGCATCTCGAAGCCGACCGCGGCGGTGTAGAGGTTGAGCGTGCCGTACCCGCCGCGGGCGAGCGCGGCCTCGATCTCGGCCCGATGGTCGTGAGGCTTGCCGAACCACTGGGCGTTGGTCGTGACGTCGACGCCGTCGAGCCGGAAGGACACGCCGGTGTCGGGTCCCTGCGGCGCCCTCGAAGCCGACCGCATCGCGCCTCCGGGACCGGAGGAGAGCCGCCCGCCGTACGCCGCGTTCAGGACCGCGACCTGACGGTCGACGGCGGTGCGCGAGAGGCGGCCGTACCGGCCGTCGGTGAGGACGTGGAGCCGCAGTGGGACCACGACCCGGTCGGGGATCCGGTGCGCGGCGGCGAGGGCTCGCTCGTCGGACGAGCCGTAGCGCGTGCGGAGCAGGCCGGTGAGCTCGCTCAGCATCGCGCGCAGCTGGTCGGGAGTGAGGACGTCGCCGTCCGCAGGGCGCGCGGTCCGGCCCGCCGGATCACGGCCCGCCGAACCACGGGCCGCCGAATCACGGGCCGCGGGCATCCTGCGCGCGCAGGTCCCCGTCATCCCGTGGGCCGGCTGGACACGCGCGCCGCCGGGCACGGCGGCGCACGACGCGAGAACGACTCCGAAGAGCCCGGTAAGACCTCTCCGCCTCATCACGATCCCCCCGAGACGGAGAGGCTAGACCGCCGCGCCGGGGGTCAACGCCCGACGCGCGGGTCCTTCACGCCGATTTGACGGTCAGCCCTCGTCGTCGCCGCCCGCCATCGACTCGTAGATCTCCTTGCACTCCGGGCAGACCGGGTACTTCTTCGGGTCGCGGTTGGGCACCCAGACCTTGCCGCACAGCGCGATCACGGGAGTGCCGCTGACGGCGCTCTCCATGATCTTGTCCTTCTGCACGTAGTGCGCGAACCGCTCGTGATCACCATCGCCGTGGGAGAGATCGGGCCTGGTGTCGCTCTCCGGAAGGATCTTCGTACTCACGTGCTCAGTTTAGTGACGGATCCTCGGGAAACGTCGCGACGAAGGCGAGTTCGCCGCCCTGACGGCGCAGAACGGCGGGCCACAGCCCGTCCGGGTCCTCCGCGAACACGTCTCCGGACTCCGCCGAGAGGACGTACCACGCGCCCTCGTCGATCTCCGACTGGAGCTGTCCCGTCCCCCAGCCGGCGTATCCGGCGAACACCCGCAGCCGCGCCACCTCCGGGGCGAGGATCTCCGGTGGCACGTCCAGGTCCACGAGGCCGACTCTGGCCACCGCCGGGCTGCCGTTGAGGGCCCGCCAGCCGAGCGGCTCGTCGGTGCCCGGCACCTGTGCCAGGGCAAGCGCGCTGTCGAGCGCCACCGGGCCGCCCTGGAACACCACCGACGGGCCGGTCACCAGCTCCGACCAGGGCGGCAGGATCTGGTCGACCGGCACCTGGGTGGGCCGGTTGAGCACGACTCCGAGCGTGCCGCCCTCCGGCTCGTGCTCCACGATGAGGACCACACTGCGCCGGAAGTTCGGGTCGGCCAGCTGCGGCGTCGCTACGAGCAGCCGGCCGGTGGAAATGCCGTCGTCCATGCCTTCATCATGCTTTGCTCAGAGGCGGTGGGAACACAGGACGGTCCGGTCGGTCGGTTACGCGCGCGAGGAGCGTGGGTAATCGGCAGAATACCGGCGTAGATCATCACCCCCCGGAGGATGCGATGCCGCTGTCGAGGGTCGCGATCGCGGCCGTCTTCTTCATCCTGGGGGCGCTGATCGTGTTCCCGATGCTCATGGACTCGCCACCGTCCTCCCACACGGCGAGCAGCACCCCCCTTCCCGGCGTCAGCGCGTCGGCGACCGCGAGCCCGACCCGGACCTCCCGCCCCACGCACAAGGCGTCACCGACGCACAAGGCGACGCACAAGCCGACGCCGGCGCACTCGCCGACGCGGCCGCCGACCGGGGAGCCGCTGCCCTCCACGGGCTCCTCCTCGCCGCTCAAGGTCGAGATCGGCAAGGTCCGCTGCCCCGGCCGTACGGTCCAGGTCTCGGTCGTCAACGGCAGCGCGCAGGCCGAGGACTACGCCATCCTGACCGACGGGTCGATCTCGGTCGCCGACCGCATTCCGGCGGGCGCGACGCGCAGGTCCACCGTGAACGTCCGGGAGGACCGCACCACGACCGTCGCCGTGACCTGGCGCAACCTGCCGGTCCAGAGCGTCGACCGGCACGCGAACTGCGTGCGCAGGACGTCGGACCGCACGCTGCCCCACACCGGCCCCGACAGCGGGATGATCGTCGCGCGGGTCGCGACCGGCGTCGCCGTCATGCTGACCGGCGTCATCATCTTCTGGTACGGCCGCCAGTGGCCGCGCCGCAACGGCAGGATGTTCGACCGGTAGACGGCACCACGCGGGGCGGGCACGGCCGGGCGCCCGCGCCCGCCCGCTCACGCGCGGTCGGTCACTTGGCGCCTTCGGCGGCCTTCTGGACGGCGGCGGCGACGGCGTGTGCGACGTCCGCGTGGAACACGCTCGGCACGATGTAGTTCGGGCCGAGTTCCTCGTCGGTGACCACGCCGGCCAGGGCGCGCGCGGCCGCCAGGAGCATGTCCTGCGTGACCGTACGGCTCTGCGCGTCGAGCAGGCCGCGGAAGACGCCGGGGAAGGCCAGCACGTTGTTGATCTGGTTGGGGTAGTCGCTGCGTCCGGTGGCGACGACGGCGGCGTGCTCGCGGGCGGCGGCCGGGTCGACCTCCGGGTCGGGGTTGGCCAGCGCGAACACCACGGCGTCCTTGTTCATCGTCGCGATGTCCTCACCGGTGAGGATGCCGGGGGCCGAGACGCCGATGAACACGTCGGCGCCGCGCACGGCGCCGCGCAGGTCGCCGGAGTAGCCCTCGGGGTTGGTGTTCTCGGCGATCCAGCGCAGCGAGTCGTCCAGGTCGTCGCGGCCCGCGTGGACAGCGCCGTGGTAGTCGCAGACCACCAGGTGCTTGGCGCCGGCGTGCATGAGCAGCTTGAGCACGGCGTTGCCGGCGGCGCCCGCGCCGGCCAGCGCGATGCGCACGTCGGCGAGGTCCTTGCCGACGACCCGCAGGGCGTTGGTCAGCGCGGACACCACGACGATGGCCGTGCCGTGCTGATCGTCGTGGAAGACGGGGATGTCGAGCAGGTCGCGGAGGCGGCGTTCGACCTCGAAGCACCGCGGCGCGGAGATGTCCTCCAGGTTGATGCCGCCGAACGCCGGCGCGAGGATCTGCACCGTACGGACGATCTCGTCGGTGTCCTGCGTGTCGAGGCAGATCGGCCAGGCGTCGATCCCGGCGAAGCGCTTGAACAGCGCCGCCTTGCCCTCCATGACCGGCAGGGCCGCCTGCGGGCCGATGTTGCCCAGGCCGAGGACCGCGGACCCGTCGGTGATCACCGCGACGCTGTTGCGCTTGACGGTCAGCCGCCGGACGTCCTCCGGGTTGCGCGCGATGGCCAGCGAGACCCGGGCCACGCCCGGGGTGTAGGCCATCGACAGCTCGTCGCGGTTGCGCAGCGGCACCTTCGACTGCATCTCGATCTTCCCGCCGAGGTGCATGAGGAAGGTGCGGTCGCTCACCTTGTGAATGGAGACCCCGTCGAGGCCCTCCAGGGCGTCGACGATCTCCTGGGCGTGCTCGGTGTCACGGGTGGCGCAGGTGACGTCGATGCGCAGCCGGTCGTGGCCCGCCGGCGTCAGGTCGAGCGCGGTGACGATGCCGCCCGCGCCCTCGACCGCACCGGTGAGCTGACTCACCGCCTTACCCCCTGCGGGGACCTCGAGACGGACGGTGATCGAATAGGACACGCTCGGCACGGTGGCCACGTCAATTGCTCCTTTGCAACGCGAGAATCCGCACGCCAATGGTGTCATCCCCGCGTACGGCCCGACGAGGAGGTCAGCTGATCGCGTGCGCCGCCGTCACGACCATGTCGACGCAGGCAGCAGCGGCCAGCCGCGTACTGTCGATGACCAGATGATAAAGCCCGGGATCCGCCGGATCCGCCCGGTAGAAGTGTTTGACGTACGCCGTCCGCGCCCGGTCGCTGTCGATCAGCAGGCGTTCGGCCTCGTGCGCGGACAGCTCCAACGACTCCCGGACGCGGGCGATCCGGCGCTCCCGGGATCCGTCGAGGCGGACGTGCAGCGCGCCGGGATGCCCGGCGAGCACGATCTGCGCGGCGCGGCCGAGGATCACCGCTCCCTCGCCCCGGTCGGCGACCTCCTTGATCACCTGCTCGGTGCGGCGGACGAACTCCTCCTCAGGGAGCACGCCGCGCTGCGGCAGGTGGACGTCCATGCCGCCGAGCGTGACGTTGGGCAGGCGCGCGGCGCCGGCCAGGATGCGGCCCAGCCCGTGCTCGGCGCGGTCGTCGTGGGCGAGCGCCTCCTCGAGCGAGCAGCCGATCTCGGCGGCCACGGTGTACGGGATGGCGCGGTCGACGAACGGCACGCCGAGATGCTCGGCGACCGCGGGGCCGATGACGCTGCCACCCGCCCCGAACGCCGCGGAGATCGTGACGACTCCGGTCATCACCCGCCCATCCCGTCGAGAAGGTCTCAGAAGAGCGCCGAGGCGAGCCTCCGCCGGGCGCGGGCCACGCGCGGGTCGTCCGGCGGCAGGACGTCGAACAGCGTGACGAGGTGCTTGCGTGCCGTCTCCCGCTCGTCGCCCTTCGTGCGGCGCACCGCGTCGATCAGGCGGTCGAACGCCTCCTCGACCCGGCCCTCCAGCAGGTCGAGGTCGGCGGCCTTCGCCTGGGCGGCCGCGTCGTCGGGCCGGTCGGCGGCGTCCTTGCGCACCGCCGCCGGGTCGTAGGACCGGGCGCGGCGCTGCAGCTCGACCAGCGCCAGGCCGCTCTTGGCGAACGGGTCGTTCGGCTTCGTCTCCAGGATCCGCCCGAACGCGGTGGCGGCGCCGTCGAGGTCGCCCCGCTGCAGGGCGGCCTCGGCCTCGATCTCCAGCGGGTCGGCGGCCGGCGGCGCCGCGGCGTCCGCGCCGTCGTCCTCGGGCAGGAGGCCCTGCTGGCGGAGCGCGGTGAACAGCTGGTCCAGCACCTGGCGCACCTGCGGCTCGGGCGCCGCGCCGTTGAGGACGGGGAGCATCTGGCCCGCGACCACGGCCGCCACGAACGGGATGCCCTGCACTCCCATCCGGGCGAGCTGCTGGCCGAGCGCCGGGTTCGCGTCGATGTCGACCTTGGCGAGGATCCAGCGGCCGTCCGCCTCGTTCGCGAGCTTCTCCAGGATGGGGCCGAGCTGCTTGCACGGCTGGCACCAGTCGGCCCAGAAGTCGACGAGCACCGGCACGGTGCGGGACCGCTCGACGACCTCGGTGTTGAACGTCGCGTCGGTCACGTCGATGACGCTCGAAGAGGAGTCTCCCGGGGCCCCCGAGGCCGGGCGCTGCTGCTGTCTCTGGGCCGCGGCACGCCGCGCGCCGAGATCGATCGCGCCGTGCAACGAGAAGTCCGATGACGTCATGTGTCCATCCTGCCGCATGCCCCGGCGTACGAATACGCACGGCCGCCACGAAATCGATCAAGCACGCTCCATGACCGCCCGGACACGCGAGGTGACGGTCTTCCGGGGAGGGGAGGCGACGGCTCAGAATCGGGCGGGCTCGGCGTAGTCGCCCCACTCCTCGCGCAGCGCGCCGCAGATCTCGCCGAGGGTCGCCTCGGCCCGTACGGCGTCGAGCATGGCCGGCATCAGGTTCTCCTCGGTGCGGGCGACCTCGATCATGCGGCCCAGGGCCGCGTCGACGGCCGCCTGGTCCCGGGCCGCGCGCCGCTCGGCCAGGACGCGGTTCTGCTCGCGCTCGACCTCGTGGCCGACCCGCAGGATCTCCAGAGGCTCCTCGATCGACTCGGTGTGGCGGTTCACCCCGACGATCTTCTTCTCGCCCTTCTCCAGCTGCTGCTGGTAGGTGAACGCGGCGTCGGCGATCTCGGCCATGAACCAGCCGTCCTCGATGCCGCGCAGGATGCCGCCGGTGATGGAGCCGTCCGGGCTCATCTCCTTGATCCGCGCGAAGATCCGCTCGGCCTCCTCCTCGAGGCGGTCGGTCAGCGCCTCGACGTACCACGAGCCGCCGAGCGGGTCGACGACGTTGACCACGCCGGTCTCCTCCATGATCACCTGCTGGGTCCGCAGGGCGATCTCGGCGGCCTTCTCGCTCGGCAGCGCCAGGACCTCGTCGAGGGCGTTGGTGTGGAGGGAGTTCGTGCCGCCGAGCACGGCCGCGAGCGCCTCGACGGCGGTGCGCACGACGTTGTTGTCGGGCTGCTGGGCGGTCAGTGAGACTCCGGCGGTCTGGGTGTGGAACCGCAGCCACTGCGCCTTCTCCGACGTCGCGCCGTACACGTCGCGCAGCCACCGCGCCCAGATCCGGCGCGCGGCTCGGAACTTGGCGATCTCCTCGAAGAAGTCGATGTGGGAGTCGAAGAAGAACGACAGGCCGGGCGCGAACGCGTTGACGTCGAGCCCGCGGGACAGGCCGAGTTCGACGTAGCCGAAGCCGTCCGCGAGCGTGAACGCCAGCTCCTGGGCAGCCGTGGATCCGGCCTCCCGGATGTGGTAGCCGGAGACGCTGAGCGGCTTGTACGCCGGGATCTCGCTCGCGCAGTACTCCATCAGGTCGCCGATGAGGCGCAGGTGCGGCTCGGGCGCGAAGAGCCACTCCTTCTGCGCGATGTACTCCTTGAAGATGTCGGTCTGCAGCGTGCCGTCGAGACCGTGCACGTCGACGCCCTGCCGCTCCGCCGCGACGAGGTACATGCAGAAGATCGGCACGGCCGGGCCGGAGATGGTCATCGAGGTCGTGATGTCACCCAGCGGGATGCCGTCGAACAGCACGTCCATGTCGGCGGCGGAGTCGATCGCGACGCCGCAGTGCCCGACCTCGCCGAGCGCGCGGGGGTCGTCGGAGTCGCGGCCCATGAGCGTCGGCATGTCGAAGGCGACCGACAGGCCGCCGCCGCCCGCGCCGAGGATCATCTTGTACCGCTCGTTGGTCTGCCGGGCGTTGCCGAAGCCCGCGAACTGGCGGATCGTCCAGGTGCGCCCGCGGTAGCCGGTGGCGTACAGGCCGCGGGTGTAGGGGAACTCCCCCGGCCAGCCGATGCGCTCGAAGCGCGGATCGCCGGCCGGTGGCCCGTACACCGGGTCGACCTCGAGGCCGGACAGGGTGGTGAAGTCGGCGTCGCGTCGGCGGGCGGAGTCGTACCGCTCCTGCCAGCGACGACGGCCCTCTTCGATGTCCCGGAAGTCCATGAGCGCTCCTCAGGCCGGTGGCTCTCCCTAGATACTAGGATGTCCTAGTATCTGGTCGCCAACCATCCCCGCGCGAGCCACACCCGTGCCCCTCAGTCCTTGAAGTCGCCGGCGGCGACGCGGAGGCCGCGCAGCGTCTGGAACATCGCCTCCAGCTCGCCCGCGTCGTACGCGCCGAGCCCGAAGTCCGCGGCGAGGAGGTCGGCCGTCGCGCGTTCGACGGTCTCCCGGCCGCTCTCGGTGATCTCCGCGAGCACACCCCGGCCGTCGCGCGGGTTGGGGCGGCGCCGGACGTACCCCTGGCGCTCCAGCCGGTCGATGGTGTTGGTGACGCTCGTCGGGTGCACCATCAGCCGCTCACCCATCCTCGACAGCGACACCGCTCCCTGCCGGCTGAAGGTCAGCAGCACGAGCGCCTCGTACCGCGCGAACGTCAGGCCGTACGGCTTCAGCAGGGCGTCGAGTTCGGCGATCAGGATGGCCTGGGCCCGCATGATCGAGGTCACCGCCAGCATGGCGGGCGACCGGCCCCAGCGGCGTTCCCAGAGATCCCCGGCGCGGGCGATCGGGTCGAAAGGCAGGTTGAGCGGCTTGGCCACTCACACACGTTATCGCCTGACCGGCCCGACATCGGCCGAATCAAGCTTGATATAGCCGCGATCGACCTGTGAATCCCGCGAATCAGCCGCAATCCCGGCGGCCGCCTAAGGAACGCTGACACTCATCATCAAGGCAAGTTATAGTTCCATTGTCGACGCGTGCGGACGACGGCAAAGAGGGGCGTCGCGCAGCGGTTCAACGCCGCGACCGCCCCCGCCCTCGCGCACGCGTCGCCAATTCGGGGGGTAATTATGATCGGGAATTCTTCCGCGATCGTGGCACGGGGCCTGGGGATCCGCCGCAGACGGCGGTGGATCCTGCGTCCCACCACGTTCGACGTGGCACACGGGGTCGTGGGCCTGGCCGGCCCGGCGGGTCCGGCCAGGTCGGCGGTGCTGCAGACGCTGGCGACACTGCACCGCCCGTCCGTCGGCGACCTCGAGGTGCTGGGCCACGACCTGACCCGGCGGGCCGGGCGGCACGCGGTGCGCGCGCGAATCGGCCTGTTGCCCGCGCGGTTCACCTGGACGTCCGGCTTGTCGATCCGCGACTTCGTCGGCTACGCGTCTTACTACAAATGCACGCCACGCCGGGCGGTCGACGCGATTCTAGAGCGATTCGGGCTCAGTGACGCCGCAGCGCTCGAAATGGACATGCTTCCGCAAGATCTGCGATTGCGCGCGGGCCTGGCCGCGACGTGTGTGCACGAGCCGGAGCTCGTCTTTCTCGACGAGCCGCTCACCGGCATCGGCGATTCCGAGCGGGAGGAGTTGCTCCCGCTGCTGCGGAGCCTGGCTCCGACGGTCGTGGTGACGGCCGCCGATCCGGCGGAGCTGACGGGGTGGTGCGACCAGGGTCTGCGCATGGTGCGGGGCCGCCTGGTCGATGCGCCGTGCGTCCCCCGTCCCCGGGCGCGGGTGCCCGCCGGTGTCTGACCTTGGCCGGGTGCTGCGGATCGACGCTCGCCGTACGGCCCTGTTCCTGGCCGTGCCGGCGCTCGCGTTCCTCGGCGCCGTCGCGGCCTGGCGGGCGCTGCTTCCGGGCGTCGCGTACTGGGACGACGCCGTCGCGGCGCTGTTCTCCTCGGTCTGCCTGCTCGGCCCGGCGTCGGCGGGGTTCGCCGCGTGGGTCGCCCTGCGCGAGCACCGCCTCGACTACCTGCGGGGACTGACCGCGCGGTCACCCGCCCTGGGCCCGCTGCTCGACCTGCTCCTGCTGGGGATCGTCACGCTCTGCGCGTACACCGTCGTCGCCGCGGTCGTCGCCGCCAAGACGATGATCCATGTGGAGGCGGGCCACCCGCGGCCGATCGGGCCGCTCGCCGGGGCCCTCACGCTGCTCGTGTACACCGTCGTGGGCTACCTCGCCGGCCGCGTGCTCCCCCGCCTGCCGGTCGTCCCGGCCGTCGCGGTCCTCACCTACCTGTGGGGCGCCGTCCGCCCCGGGGCGTGGGCGGACCTGCTGCCGCCACCGGGCATCGGGCACATCGGGCTGTTCGCCGCGCTGCGCACCGAGCTGCTCGCGGGTCAGGCGCTCTGGGCGTTCGGGCTGGGCGCCGTCCTGGTGACCGGTTACCTGTGGGCGCTCACCCGGCGCGCCTGGCTGGCGCTGCCGGCCGTCGCGGCGGCGGGCGTCGTCGCGGGGACCACGGTGTGGCTCCACGGGCAGCAGCGCACCCCACCGGTCGTGCCGCGGGCGTTCTCCTACGCCTGCCGGCAGTGGCCGCTGACCGTCTGCGTGCACCCGGCGCTGCGCGCCGCACTGCCGTCGCTGGAGGCCGGGCTGACCCCCCTGGCCACCCGCCTGAGCGGCACCCCCGGGCGCTTCACCCGGGTCGAGCACCGGCCCGACAACGACTTCCCCCGGCCCGGCCGCG
Organism: Actinoallomurus spadix; assembly: GCF_024055725.1. Classification (GTDB taxonomy): domain Bacteria; phylum Actinomycetota; class Actinomycetes; order Streptosporangiales; family Streptosporangiaceae; genus Actinoallomurus; species Actinoallomurus spadix. The sequence continues at coordinate 41,848 of NZ_JAMXMX010000023.1, forward strand.
GCGTCGTCTACATCCACCTCGGCGACCTGTCCCCGGGGTACGCCCACCGCGCCGAGCAGGAGATCGACATCAGCCTGCTGGACGCGCGCACCTGCGGCGACCCGGCGCACGCGGCCGGCGCGCACTACAGCGCCCTCATCTCGGCCTGGCTGCTCGACGAGGCGCCGCCGCGGCTCACCGACACCGTGGCCGCCGACCGCTTCGCCCGCTGGGACGAGCAGCGCCGGCGCCGATGGCTGCACGCGCACTACGCGCGCTACCGCACCTGCACCCTCCGCGGCCGGGACTTCCGCGAACGCTGACGCCGTGCGCGCGGATCATGCGCGAACGACGTGCTCTGTCTGCCGGTTTTCACTAGGGTCGGGCCGTGGACTGGAGCCTGCTGAAGTGTGCCCGTTCGGGGCACATCACCTACGCCCCCGACGAGCCGGCCCTGCGGGACCGGCTGCACGTGCCCACCCCCGCCGGCGAGGCGTGGCGCTGCCTGCGCTGCGGCACCTACGTCCACGGCGAGCCGCACGGCCGCGGCCCCGCCGACCACGCCCCGCTCGTCGCACGCGGCCGGGAGCTGCGCGACGAGCTGATCATGCGCTTCTTCGCCCTCGAACGCGTGATCCGCGGCCTGCTGATCATCGCCGCGGCGTACGGCGTGTGGCGGTTCTCGGCCAACCGCGGGTCGATCCAGCACGTCTTCGAGAAGGACATCCCGCTGCTGCGGCCGCTCGCCCATCAGGTGGGCTGGGACCTGGACCACTCGCGCATCATCGAGGAGATCCGGCACGTCTTCACGCTCAAGTCGGAGACGCTGACCTGGTTCGCCGTGGGGCTCCTGGTGTACGCCGTGATCGAGCTCGTCGAGGCGGTCGGCCTGTGGCTCGGCAAGCGCTGGGGCGAGTACTTCGCGGTGGTCGCCACGTCGTTCGGCCTGCCGATCGAGATCTACGAGCTCACGGACCGGATCACCGCGGTCCGCATCGGCGCGCTCGTCATCAACGTGGGCCTGGTCCTGTACCTCATCATCTCCAAGCGGCTATTCGGCGTCCGGGGCGGCAAGGAGGCGTTCGAGGCGCACCGGCGCGGCGAGTCGCTGATGGAGGTCGAGCAGGCGGCCGTGACTCCCCACGCCGAGGCCGCTGGATAACGATTTCGACCGCGTGACCGGCTCACCCGTTTTCGTGGGATGAGTGGGCCTCTACGGGGGTAATTCGGGGTCGTAGCCGACCCCTAGAGGTGAGTGAGACGAAGATGGTGCGACCGGAAGCCCCCGAGGACGAACCGGCATCCCGGCCCCCACGCCGGCCGGGCCTGCGCTGGATCGCGCTCGTCGTCGTGCTCCTGGCGCTGGCGTACGCCATCCTGCAGGCGGTCAACGCGCTTCCGCACTGGCTCGACCCGTTCGGCGAGAAGACGAAGGACCGCAGCGGTCCCGCCGTCCTGCGGTCGATCCAGAACCTCTCGCGGTACGAGGCCGCGACCGGTGACTTCCAGGTCATCGTGGACCTGGAGAAGGACGCGCGTTTCCTGCCCGGCGCGATCCGCGGTCAGCGGACGCTGTTCGTGGGCAGCGGGAGCGTCGACGCCTACGTCGACTTCTCCGGCCTGAGCAAGGGGGCCGTCACCACCGACAAGGACCGCACGTCGGTGACGATTCGCCTGCCGCACGCCAGGCTGGAGAAGACCAACCTCGATCCGAAACGCAGTTATGTCTTCGCGCAGCAGCGCGGACTGTTCGACCGAATCGGGCAGTTCTTCAGCTCGAACCCGAATCAGCAACAGCAGCTCAACGTGCTCGCGGCCCAGAAGATCCAGGACGCCGCGAACGCCAGTGGCCTGGCCGAACGGGCCGACACGAATACCAAGCAGATGATCACGAACCTGCTGCGCGGTTTGGGCTTCAAAACTGTTACGGTGACTTACGCCACAGCACCGTGATCTTACCGAGACGGGCCGCGGGGAATAGCACTACCAAGCGGCCCGTTACGGATAAACCGGGGTGATCGTTGTGTCCGTGGCAGGCGTGTCCACTCTCCACCACGCGTCCGGCTCCCACCGCCGACCGACCTGGCCGCTCGCGCTGCCCATCGCGGCGGCCGCGGTCGCCGTCGCGCTCCCGGCCGTCGGCGCCTCGGCACCCGAACGCCCGGCACACCTCGTCATCGGAGAACTGTTCCCGAACGGCCAGGAGTTCCTGCTCGCGCTGATCCTCCTGGCGACCGCGCGGGGCGTTCTCCTGCGCCGCCGGGTCGCGTACTACGTCGTCCTGCTGCTCACCGGCCTGTCGGCCCTCGACGCGCTGAACACCTGGCAGCTCGGCCGCCTCGTCCTCCTCACCGCCGCCCTGGCCGCGTTCGTCCGGTACCGCGGGGAGTTCACGACCTCCCCCAGCCGGGTGCGCACCGCCCTCCGCGCCGGCCTCATCACGTACGGGCTCGCGATCGCGTACGGCCTGGCGGTGATGATCCTGCAGTGGCACCAGATGACGCCCGACCCGAGCCCGGCCGACGCCGGACGTGAGATCCTCTCCGGCCTCACCGCGTCGGGCCCCGGCCCGGTGCACTTCGGCGGCTCGGCCGACCACTGGTTCGAGGCGAGCCTGGGCCTCATCGGCGGCGGCGGGCTCCTCGCCATCCTGGTCACGATGCTCACGCCCGCGCCGCCGCCCCCGCCGGGCAGCGACCGGGAACGCGCCGAGGCGGCGCGCCTCGTCGACGACCAGGGCTCCGACACCCTCGCGCCCTTCGTGCTGCGCAGCGACAAGTCGTACGTCTTCAGCTCCGACCGGCGCGCCGTCATCGGATACCGCGTGCTGTTCGGCGTCGCCGTCGCCGGCGGTGACCCGGCCGGCGACCCGCGCTCCTACGCGGACGCGGTGGCCGAGTTCGCCGCGCTGGCCGAGCGCTCCGGATGGCGGATGGCCGTCCTCGGCGCCCGCGCGGACCTGCTCGACCTGTGGCGCCCGTACGGCCTGCGCTCCATCGAGATCGGCGACGAGGTCCTGCTGACGCCGGGCGAGTTCGGCCTGAGCGGCCGGAGCATGCGCAACGTGCGGCAGGCGGTGCAGCGCACCCGCAACGCGGGCGTGACCGGTCAGGTCGTCCGCGAAGGCGACCTGACCGCCGACGAGCGGGCGCGGCTGCGGGCCGTGGCCACCGAGGCCATGGGCGGTGCCGAGGAGCGCGGCTTCTCCATGAACATGGACGACCTGCTGACCGGCCGGCACGCCGCCTCGGTCATCGTCGTCGCGCGGGACGCCGACCGCGCGCCGATCGGCTTCCAGCGGTACCTGCCCAGCGCCTGCGGGCGGCGGCTCTCCCTCGACGCGATGCGCCGCCTCCCCGGCGCCCCGAACGGCCTCAACGAGCGGATGATCGTCGACGTCATGGAGTACGCCCGCGACCAGGGCATCGACGAGGTCTCCCTCAACTTCGCGGCCTTCCGCGAACTGTTCGACACCGCCGAGCGCGGGCCGCTCGAGCAGGGGGGCTACCGCCTGATCCACCTGCTCGACCGGTTCATCAAGGTCGAGTCGCTGTACCTGTTCAACCGCAAGTTCCGGCCGCGCTACGTACGGCGGGCCGTGGCCTTCCCGTCATGGACGAGCCTCCTGACCGTCGGGGCGGCCCTGCTCACCCTGGAGTTCGGCCACCGCCACCCACCCCACCCCGCGCCCACGACGGCCGCCGCCCCCGTCCCCGACGACGGCTACGTCACTTCGCCGTCGCGGTGAAGGACAGGACGCTCAGCCAAGTGTCCCGGGCGGGGCCAGCCACTGTGTCGGCTGGCCGGTCATTCGCGCGATCGTCTCGTAGTCGCGGTCGTAGTGAAGCACGGTCAGGTTCGAGAGTTCCGCCGTTGCCGCGACGAGAAGGTCCACCGGTCCGGCGCACCGATGCTGCCCGCGTTTGGTCAGCGCCTCCTGGACATCTGCGGCGCGCTGGTAGACCCGATCCGGCATGGGCACCCAGCCGTACATCGCGCGCAGGATTTGCAACAGTCGCTGCCGTTCGTCCATCGACCGTGCGCTGAACAGCACCTCCAACTCGATGACCGGGCAGATTGCGATCAGCCCCGCGCTGACCTGCTCCTCCCACCGGTCAGGAGTTTGGGCCATCCTCGCCAGAGCGCTCGTGTCGATCAGGTAGGTCGCCGGAGACACCGCGGTAGTTCCTCTTGTCGTGCAGGACATCGAACATGCCGGACTTACCGAGTTCGATGAACTCCGCATAGGCACGGGCGCGCCGCAGCCGCTCGACGGTCTCCCGTAGCGCGGTGTTCACGGTGTCCTTCTTCGTACTGGTGCCCAGCAACTCGGCCGCCTCACTGAGAGCGTCATCATCCACGTCTACGAGGATCTTCGTCACGACGCACCTCCATATATACCAAGACGAGCCGAGTATATCCGCGATTCAGTCGCTGGTGAGGGCGGAGATGAGTTCGTCGGCGGCGGAGTAGGGGTCGCAGTCGCCGGACAGGACCTTGGCGGCGAGCACGTCGAGGCGCTGGTGGCCGTGCAGGTCGCCCATCCGCTCGCGGAGCGCGGTGACCGCGATGGCCTCCACCTCGTCGCGGACCCGCGCCAGCCGGCGCCGGCGGAGCTCCCCGGACTCCTCCATCCAGGCGTAGTGCTCGTCGAGCCGCCGGATGACGTCGTCGACACCCTCGCCCTTGACCGCGACGGTCGGCACGATCGGCGGTTTCCAGCCGACGTCGCCGGCGAGCGCGATCATGTTGCGCAGGTCGCGTACGGCCTGCTGGGCGCCGTCCCGGTCGGCCTTGTTGACCACGAAGACGTCCGCGATCTCCAGGATGCCCGCCTTGGCGGCCTGGATCGAGTCGCCCATGCCCGGCGAGACCAGCACGATCGTCGAGTCCGCGAGCGAGGCGATCTCCACCTCGGCCTGGCCGACTCCGACGGTCTCGACCAGCACGACGTCGCAGCCGGCCGCGTCGAGCACGCGGATGGCCTGCGGGGCGGCCCAGGACAGGCCGCCCAGGTGGCCGCGGCTGGCCATCGAGCGGATGAAGACTCCGGAGTCGCCCGCATGGTCCTGCATGCGGACCCGGTCGCCGAGCAGCGCCCCGCCGGTGAACGGCGAGGACGGGTCGACCGCCAGCACGCCCACGCGCAGTCCCCGGTCGCGGAACGCCCGGACCAGCGCGCCGGTGGACGTGGACTTCCCGACGCCCGGCGCGCCGGTCAGGCCGATGACCCGCGCCCGGCCGGCGAGGGGGTTCAGCGCGGCCATGATGGGCCGCAGCTGCGGCGAGGCGTTCTCGACGAGGGAGATCAGCCGCGCCAGCGCGCGCGGCTGTCCCTTCCTCGCCCGTTCGACCAGATCGTCGACGTCGACGTTCCGTGCCACCCCGGGTCCTCAGACCTTCAGGATCAGGGCGTCGCCCTGGCCGCCGCCCCCGCACAGCCCCGCGGCGCCGACGCCGCCGCCCCGGCGGCGCAGTTCGTACGCCAGGTGCAGGACGATCCGCGCGCCCGACATGCCGATCGGGTGCCCGAGCGCGATGGCACCGCCGTTGACGTTCACCTTGCTCTCGTCGACGCCGAGGTCGCGCATCGACTGGATGCCCACCGACGCGAACGCCTCGTTGATCTCGATCAGGTCGAGGTCGTCCACGGTCAGGCCCTGCTTGCCCAGGGCGTGCTTGATGGCGTTGGCGGGCTGGGACTGCAGTGAGTTGTCCGGGCCGGCGACGTTGCCGTGCGCGCCGATCTCGGCGAGCCAGGTCAGCCCGAGCTCCTCGGCCTTGGCCCTGGACATGACGACGACCGCGCACGCGCCGTCGGAGATCTGCGAGGACGAGCCCGCGGTGATCGTGCCGTCCTTGCTGAACGCGGGCCGCAGGCGGCCCAGCGACTCGGCCGTCGTGTCCGGGCGGACGCCCTCGTCTGCCGCGAACACGACCGGGTCGCCCTTGCGTTGCGGAATCTCCACCGGGACGATCTCGTCGTCGAAGAGCTGGTTCTTGATGGCGTCGGCGGCCCGCTGGTGCGAGCGGGCGGCGAACGCGTCCTGCTCCTCGCGCGAGATGCCGAGCTTGGCGTTGTACCGCTCGGTCGACTCGCCCATGGAGACGCCGTCGAAGGCGTCGGTGAGACCGTCGTGGGCGGTGGCGTCGAGCACCTCGATCGAGCCGTACTTGTAGCCCTGGCGGGACTTCGGCAGCAGGTGCGGCGCGTTCGTCATCGACTCCATGCCGCCCGCCACCACGACGTCGAACTCGCCTGCGCGGATGAGCTGGTCGGCGAGGGCGATGGCGTCCAGGCCGGAGAGGCAGACCTTGTTGATCGTCAGCGAGGGGACGTTCATCGGGATGCCGGCCTTCACGGCGGCCTGGCGGGACGGGATCTGCCCCGCTCCGGCCTGCAGCACGTGGCCCATGATCACGTAGTCGACCTGGTCGCCGGTCAGCCCGGCGCGCTCCAGTGCGGCGCGGATGGCGATCCCGCCGAGGTCCACCGCTGCGAAGTCCTTGAGAGAGCCGAGCAGACGCCCGATGGGCGTCCGAGCTCCGGCGACGATGACGGAATCGGCCATGGATCGAGACCTCCGACGAATGGTGGGGGCGACGTTTGCCAACATACCCACTAGGAAGCCGGGACTTTCCAGGGAGGCCATCGTCATGCTCACCCGAATCGATCACGTCGGTATCGCATGCCATGATCTTGAAGAGAAGATCGCTTTCTACGAGAGCACGTTCGGTCTGCTTGTGGTGTCGCGGGAGGTCAATGAGCAGCAGGGGGTGAAGGAGGCGATGCTCCACGTCGCGGACGGGCCCGCGGGCGCCTCGTACGTGCAGCTGCTGGAGCCGCTGAACCCCGATACGCCGGTCGGGAAGTTCCTGGTGAAACGGGGAGAGGGCGTGCACCACATCGGATACGGGGTCGACGACGTCGTGGCCGCCCTGGAGAGCATCGGCGGGACGGGCGTGCGCCTGCTGGACGAGCGGCCGCGGCACGGCTCGATGGGCGCCTCGATCGCGTTCCTGCATCCCAAGGACGTCGGCGGTGTCCTGACGGAACTGGTCCAGGCCAAGCCGCGCTGACACTGACTCATCAACACCCCGTGCGAACCGGGTTCCTTACCTGATCGCCACATGGGCTCTGACAATCGCGACAAAGTGCCCAGGTCGTAAAGTTGAGCCCCCAACACGGCAGTGTCGGGAGTACTCTGCTGTCGCCGGAAAGTGGTAGCGCCCGTGCCGTACCCCGTAACACGCAGTACTCGCGCGGCCATCGTCTGGTACCTCCACCACTTGTAGCCGTCTCGTCACAGCAGGATTGAGCCTCATGCAGTCCGACATCGACGCCCAGCTCAGCAACTTCTTCGAAGACAGCACGCCCCCACGCGAGTTCGACGTGGTGCTGCGCGGCTACGACCGGCACCAGGTCGAAGAGCACATCAAGCAGCTCGACGCCGAGGTCCGCCAGAGCCGCGAGCAGACCCAGGCACTGCAACGGGAGCTCTCCGACGCACATCGTCAGCTTCAGGAGCAGGAGCGCCCCACCTATTCCGGTCTCGGCGCGCGCATCGAGCAACTGCTGCGCCTCGCCGAGGAGCAGGCGACCGAGCTCGTCCAGGCCGCCCGCACGGAGGCCAACGAGATCAAGGCCGCCGCCAAGGTCGACGCCGCCGAGCTGCGCGCCGCCGCGGAGAACGAGGCGGCCGACGTCCGCGCCACCGCCAAGCGCGAGGGCGACGACATGCGCAACGCGGCCGAGCGTGAGGCCGAGGAGGTGCGCACGGCGGCCCGCCGCCACGCCGACGAGCTGACCTCCACCACCGAGCGCGAGGTCGCCAAGCTGCGCGCCACCGCCGACCACGAGGTCGCCGAGAAGCGCGCCAGCGCCGAGCGGGAGATCGCCAAGCTCCGGACCACCACCGAGCGCGAGGTCGCGCAGCTGCGGGCGTCCACCAAGCGCGAGCGCGACGAGATCCTCACCACCGCCAAGCGGCAGGCCGACGAGATGCGGGCCCAGGCGAACCGCATCCTCGAGGAGAGCGAGGCCCAGCGGGCCCAGGCCGAGGCCGAGTTCGAGATCCAGCTGGCCGCCCGGCGCGAAGAGGCCGAGCGGCAGGACGCCGAGCGGCACGCGGCGGCGCAGAGCGCCACGCAGAAGCTCGTCGCCGAGGCCGAGCAGCGCGCCGCGTCGGCGGAGCAGCGCGCCACGAAGGCGACTCAGCAGGCCGAGCAGACGCGCCGCGAGGCCGACAGCCACGCCAAGCAGCTCGTCGCGAACGCCCGCAAGAACTCCGAGCAGATCATCGCCGAGGCGAAGGCCCAGGCCGAGCAGCTGCTCAGCGAGACCAAGAGCGAGGCCGAGCGGATGCGCACCACGGCGCAGCGCCAGGTCGACGAGCTCACCCGCCAGCGCGACAGCATCACCAGCCACCTCAACCAGCTGCGTCAGCTCATCGGCGGCGTGTCCGCGCCGATGGGCGGCCCGACCGAGGAGGCCATCTCCGCGCCGCCGGAGAAGCCCGCGATCGCCCCGGCCGAGCCCAAGCCCGCGCCGAAGCCGGCGCCCGCCGCGTCGAGGCCGGCTCCGGCGGAGGCCAAGAAGAACGACGAGGACGACGACTGGTGGCAGGAGTGACACCGTCCGCCGTTCGACGGCACTGAGCGGCGGCCACGCCGATCGGCTCGACTGAGCGCGGACGATGATCGGGTTCGTGGTGGTGTCCGCCACCACCACGAACCGATGCACGAGATGGCGAAGAGCCTAGGGGACGTGATCCTCTAGGCTCTTTCCAGCATCTATACGAGGAGACGTGCGTGCCGGCCGAAATCCCCCACGACGGCGAACAGCGCGAGGAGACCGAAGCCCTCGCGGACGGTCCCCGCCAGCCGGCGGGCGAAGCCGGGACCCTCACGGACGGCACCCGCCGGCCGGAAGACCAGGCCGGAGCCCTCACCGAGAGCACTCACCAGCCGGCGGGCGAAGCCGGGAGTCTCACGGACGACACCGACCGGCCGGAAGACCAGGGCGGAGCCCTCACCGAGGCCCACCGGCCGTCGGTCGAGGTCGCCACCGTCGATCCGGTCACCGACATCGAGGCCCGGGAGCGTGAGGCCGGCGTCGACGCGCTGTTCCCGTTCGGCCGCCCTGGCCGCCCGCTGACCCGCAGCCACCCGTTCATCTTCGGCTTCTACGGCGCCCTCGGCGTACTCGCCGCGTACATGCTGGTCAAGGCGGTCACCGACGCCCGGCAGGTGATCATCCTGATCACCGTCGCGCTCTTCCTCGCCGTCGGCCTGAACCCGGCGGTCGAGGCGCTGACCCGGGTCGGGGTATCCCGCCGCTGGGGCGTGCTGATCGTCTTCCTGTGCCTGGTCGGGTTCTTCGTCGGTTTCGGGTTCGCCATCGTGCCTCCGATGACCGAGCAGGTCACCGCCTTCATCAACAACCTGACCAGCGGCCACGGCTACCTCGAGCAGATGCAGCACAACCCGAGGCTGCAGGACTGGGACCATCGCTACCACCTGCTCGACCGCGCCCAGTCGGCGCTGCAGAGCAAGGACCTGGGCAAGCAGGCCGCCAACGGGATCCTCGGCGTCGGCCAGGTCGTGATCAGCGGCGTGTTCAGCACGTTCACCGTGCTGATCCTCACCCTCTACTTCCTCGGGTCGCTGCCGAACATCACGGGCTTCATGTACCGCCTGGCGCCCCGGTCCCGGCGCGCCCGTGTCGCGCTGCTGGGCGACGAGATCCTCTCCCGCATCGGCGGGTACGTCGCCGGGAACGTCCTGATCTCGGTCATCGCCGGGATCGTGTCCTACATCTACCTGCTGATCGTCAACGTCCCGTACGCCATCGCGCTGGCCATGCTCGTCGCCATCACCGACCTGATCCCGCTGATCGGAGCGACGATCGGGGCCGTCCTCGTCACGGCGATCGCGTTCTTCAACGGCTTCTGGACCGGCATCGCCACCGCGATCTTCTTCCTCATCTACCAGCAGGTCGAGAACTACCTCGTCCAACCACGTGTGATGAAGAAGTCCGTCGACGTCCAGCCGGCCGTCACGGTCATCGCCGCCCTGCTCGGCGGCACGCTCCTCGGCGTGATCGGCGCGCTCCTGGCCATTCCCACCGCGGCCGCCGTGGCGCTGATCCTCCGCGAGGTCGTCATGCCCCGCCAGGAGAGCCTCTGACCGGGCCGGTGACGGCCGGGCGGTGAGCGGGCCGGCCGGGCGGTGAGGGGGGCCGGCCGGCGGTCAGCGGGTCGTGCGGCCGAGCGCCGCCGCGAACTCCGCGACCGCCTCGTTGAACAACTGGGGCTGTTCCACCGCGGTGAGGTGACCGGAACGGGGAACCAGGGTGAGCTCGGCGTTCGGCAGCGCGTCGGCCATCGCCCGGGCGTCCTCCTCCGTCGTGATCTCGTCCTCCTCCCCGTGGACGACCAGCGCCGGGAAGGGCAGTTCGCCGAGGAGTTCCAGCGCGTCCGGACGGGCGGCCATCGCCCGCTGCGCCCACGCGGCGGCCGCCGGAGGCGCCGACTGCACCAGGCCGCGTACCCGCCCGTAGATCAGCGCCCGCTGCCGCATCGTCGTGGGCCCGACCAGCCGGGGCAATAAATCCTCGAGGAGGACGTCGACGGTCTTGTCCGCCTCCAGCCGCTCGGCGGTGCGCAGCCGGTCGGCCGCCGCCGCCTCGGTGTCGGCCGTGGCCTTCGTGTCGGCGAGCACCAGGCCGAGGACCCGGTCGGCGTGCCGTCGGCAGAACGCCAGCGTGACGTAGCCGCCCATCGACAGGCCGCCCACGACGGCCCGGTCGATGCCCTTCGCGTCGAGCAACGCCGCGACGTCGTCCGCCATCACGTCGACCGATGGTTCGGCGGTGCCGAGCGGAGACCCCCCGAAGCCACGCAGGTCGGGGGTGAGCACCCGGAACCGCGCGGACAGCGACTCACGCTGCGCCAGCCACATGGCCGACGACAGCGGGAACGCGTGCAGCAGCACCAGCGGTGTCCCGTCCCCGACGTCACGGCTGTACAGCTGCACGGCTATCACCTCATCAGGTAAGAATCCGGCTGAGCCCGGCGAACGCCCGGACCCGCTCATCCTCACCGCTGCTGAAGGATCCGCCGATAGGGTGGCCGCGTTCGGCCGCAGAGGTTTAGGAAATGTGAACGACCGTCCCGAATCCTTCCACCACTGCGAAGGAACCTTCTACTCCACGTCGGTGGGCAGCGGGTACGCCTCCGGCGCGACCCGGCGGACGATCTCGTTCAGCACGATCCTGACGTACGGCTCGCCCACCCACAGGTGCTTGGCGTCGTCGACGCCGACGACCTCCGCCTGCGGCACCCGCTTGAAGCGTTCGCGGGCCTCGGCCGGCTGCAGGTAGTCGTCGCGTTCCGGGACGAGTGCGACGAGCGGCCGGCCGAACTCCGCCCACGCGTCGAGGTCGGCATCAGTCGCCCGGTGCAGCGGCGGGGACAGCAGGATCGCGCCCTCCACGAGCGGGTCGCGGCCCCACTTGAGGGCCAGTTCCGTGCCGAACGACCAGCCGAGGAGCCACGCGCGCGGCAGGTCGTGGTACTCGGCCCACTCCAGCGCCGCCGCCACGTCGTACCGCTCGGAGTCGCCGTCGCCGAACTCCCCTTCGCTCGTGCCCCGCTCACTGGTCGTCCCGCGGGTGTTGAACCGCAGCACGGCGAGGCCGGCGAGGGCCGGCAGGCGGTACGACGCCTTGCGCAGCACGTGGCTGTCCATCATGCCGCCGTGCGTCGGCAGCGGATGCAGGCAGATGAGGGTCGCGACGGGCGGCCGGTCCTCGGGCACGGCGAGTTCGCCGACGAGGGTGAGCCCGTCGGCGGTCCGCAGCTCGATGTCCGTACGGCGCGCGGGCAGCACCGTGCTCGCCCGGATCTCCCCCATTTCGGTCCCTTCAGTAACGCGGGCCCCGGCGGGACCGCTGGATGTTCGGCAGCCGGTTCAGCCGGTGATTCCAGCACGGCCGGTGCCAGTGCCGCCGGTCGTCGAGCCCCCCGCCCTCGGCGGGCCAGGCCACGAGGTGCCCGACGCCCGGCATGATCTCCTGGTCGCAGCCGGGGCAGCGGTACGCCTTGGTCCCGCCCGCCACCGGCCGTACGATCCAGTCGCCGTCGGGCCCCTCCTCGGTCCGCTGCGGCCCGCCGAACGCGCCCGGCCCCGTCTCCCGTACGGTGTCGCGGCCACGGCGGTTTCTGCGCGGACTCATGCGGTTCAGGGTAAAGGGACCCGGAAAGGGCACGGCGAACCGGCCCTCAGCGGAACGTCCGGCCCGCGGTGCACAGCTCCTCCAGCAGCGGCGCGGGCGCGTACGCCGGCTCCCGGGCCTCGGTGTAGAGGGCGTGCAGCACCTCCACCGCGTGGCCGAGGCCGAGACGGTCCAGGTCGGCGATCGGCCCGATCGGGTACCCGCAGCCGTGGCGCATCGCCGCGTCGATGGAGTCCGCGTCGGCGTACCCGGCCTCCAGCATCCGGACGGCGTCGTTGAGGTACGGGACGCGCAGCGCGTCGACGATGAAGCCGGCGCGGTCGCGGCAGCGCACCGGCCGCCTGCCGAGCACCGCGAGGTACTCGGCGGCCCGGCTCGCGATCTCCGGCGCGGTCACCACCGTCGTGGCGATCTCGACGAGCTCGCCCGCCGGGTCGGGCAGGTGCAGCCCGACGACGTCCTGCGGCCGGTCGGTCGCGGCCGCCACCTCGATCACGGGCACCGTGGTCGAGGTCGTGGCGAGGACGGCCCCCGGCTTGGCGACGTCGTCGACGGCGGCGAACAGCGACCGTTTCACCGACGTGTCCTCGGCCACCGCCTCGATGATGAGGTCGCAGCCGGCGAGCAGCGCCAGGTCCGTACCGCCCTCCACGGGCCGTTTCAGGGCCGTACGGACAGCGGCCGCCTTCTCCTCGTCCCCCGCGACGAACCGGACGTCGGCACCGGCCCGCAGGCATCCGCTGATCAGCGCGACGGCCAGCGGCCCCGACCCGACGACCCCGACCCGCGGCAGCGCCCCGGCGACCTCGGCCGCCATTTCGGCCGCCACCTCTGCCGCCGCCGCGGCCACGGCGGCCTCGGCGGCCGCGGCCGGCGCGGGAGCCGCCGGCGGCTCGTCGTACGCGTAGAAGCCGCGGCCGGTCTTGCGGCCCAGCAGGCCGGCGGTGACCATCTGCCGCAGGATCGGCGCGGGCGCGTGCCGCCGGTCCCGTGTCTCCCGGTAGATCGCCTCGCAGACCTCCAGCGAGACGTCGAGACCGATGAGGTCCATCAGCGTCAGCGGCCCCATCGGCAGGCCGGTCGCCTTCATCGCGGCGTCGATGTCCTCACGGCTCGCGTGCCCGGAGTCGTACATCGCCGCCGCCTGGTTGAGGTAGCCGAAGAGCAGCCGGTTCGCGATGAACCCGGCCCGGTCGCCGACCGTCACGCCGACCTTGCCGAGCCGCTCGACCAGTTCCTGCACGACCGCCAGGGCCTCCGGCCGGGTCAGCACGGTGTGAATGATCTCGACCAGCCTCATCACCGGCGCGGGATTGAAGAAGTGCACCCCGACGACCTGCTCCGGCCGGTTCGTACTGACGGCGATCTCGGTGACCGACAGGGAGGAGGTGTTGGTGGCGAGCACGGCGTCGGCCCGGCAGACCTCGTCCAGTTGCTCGAACACGCGGCGCTTGAGCGGAAGCTGCTCCGGCACGGCCTCGACGACCAGGTCACAGTCGCCGAGCGCGCCGAACGACGTGGACAACTCGATCCGGCCGAGGATCGCCTGCTGCTCGTCGACGGACAGTCTGCCGCGCTTGACCGCCCGGCCGGTGGACCTCTCCAGGTGCCCGCGGCCACGCCGCAGCGCCTCGTCGCCCACCTCGACCCCGACGACGGACAGTCCGCTCCGGGCCAGCACCTCGGCGATCCCGGCCCCCATCGTCCCGAGCCCCACGACCCCGACCTTGTTCAGCGAAGCAGCCATGCCCGCAGTCTTCCAAAGCCCGCGCCCGCTCCCAAGACCAGCCCCGCTCGGCGCCGGGCTATCCGTCCCTGCCGCGCAGAAGGCCGAGCCGGTACGGTCGCAGCTCCGCGCGCATGAAGCCGCCGCCGGTCACCGGCTCTGGTCGTCACCCGATGGGCCCGGCCGAGCCGGGCGATCGCGCGCGATCAGGTGCGTGCTGCGGCTAAGGTGGGCGACCGTGCGCCTCGTCATCGCCCGCTGCAGTGTCGACTATGCCGGCAAGCTCACCGCCCACCTGCCCATGGCTCCGCGGCTCATCTTGATGAAGGCCGACGGCAGCGTCTCCATCCACGCGGACGACCGCGCGTACAAGCCGCTGAACTGGATGAATCCGCCGTGCACCCTCAAGGAGGAAGAGGGCCGGTGGACGGTCACGCACGGCAAGTCCGGTGAGCAGCTGATCCTCACGATCGAGGAGATCCTGCACGACTCCAGCCACGAGCTGGGCATCGACCCGGGCCTGCGGAAGGACGGCGTGGAGGCTCACCTTCAGGAGTTGCTCGCCGAGCACATCACCACGCTGGGCGAGGGGTGGAAGCTGATCCGCCGGGAGTACCCCACGGCGATCGGGCCGGTCGACATCCTGTGCCGGGACGACAAGAGCGGGACGGTGGCCGTCGAGATCAAGCGGCGCGGTGAGATCGACGGCGTCGAGCAGCTCACCCGCTACCTGGAGCTGCTGAACCGCGATCCGCTGCTGGCGCCGGTCCGCGGGATCTTCGCCGCGCAGGAGATCAAGCCGCAGGCGCGGGTGCTCGCCGCGGACCGCGGCATCGACTGCGTCACCCTGGACTACGACGCGCTGCGCGGCATCGAGCGGGACGGCACGCTCTTCTGACCCGCCGGCCGGGGAACGAGGTGCGTCAGTGCGGGGACGTGCGCCCGAAGGTAGGCGGCGACACGCGTGCCGCCCGGGTCCTCGTAGTGTGCTCCGTCCGGTCTGAAGTCGAACCCGCCGGCCGTCCGGCAGGGCGGCCCCGACGGGCAGACCAGCGGAGCGATGTCGACGACGGTGACCCGGCCGGGATGCCCGGCCGCCCATCGCCGGTAGAGGTCGCGCAGCGGTCCGAGGGGAAGGTCCGTCTTCGACTGCGGCCCTGCCGGGAGGTCCTGCCACCACAGGGGCAGGAGCAGGAGGACCTGCGCGCCACCGCTGGTGACTCGGGCCAGGGTCTCATCCCATGCGGCCATGATCTGGCGTTCCCACCCGGCCGTTCCCGCCCTGAATCGCCTCTCTCCCTGAACGATGTCGAACCGATCTTGAATCGAGTGCCACACCACGATCCTGGGGTGGAAGTCGTTCACCATCGTGGCCTGCTTACGACGGGTCAGATCCGGGCACCACGTGAGTCTCACCTCCCCGCCGCGCGACGTCATGACACCCAGGACCGCGCCCGCGGCACAACCTGAGGTGGCCGCGTCCACCACGCGTACACCGGCCGGTCCGAGTTCGCGAGCGAGGTAGTACGCGTAGTCGCGGGCCACGGAGTCGCCGATGACGCCAAGGGTCGGTGCGGTCGGCGAGGTCGCCGATCCCTGAGGGAGAAACGGTACTGAATCGCGGTTCGAGGCCGGTTTTGGATGGTGCACCCTATGCGGAGGAGTCGGGTCGGTTCTCCCGCCGTAGGTCATTCCGGACCCCGCCAAGCCCACGGTCATCAGCACCGATGCCATCCGCCATCGATCAAGTCGCATGACGAGAGATTCTATTTCGCCGTGCTCATCGCTCGACAGTGCCTTCTTTAGAGTCAGGTAGATTCGGGCTTCACATGGCGTCACAATACCGGACGACTCACCGGATGCCGGGATCAGCCAGAGCTCGCCCCTCAATGGCGCGCAATCGGCGCTCACCCTAAGGCGTTGTTGCCATTATTTTGCCGACCACCGCTGTATCGGCGGGTAGGTTGACGTGGGTGGCGGCGGACCCGACCGGGGGGTGCGGTGGCAAGGAAATACTCCGCGATTCAGAGATTGATGAGCGTGGGAACGGTATCGGTCCTGTCGGTGCTGTTCGGGTGCGCGCAGAAGGACGTTCATCCGGCGGCGCCGACCGGCGCTGCCAGGTGGCAGGTGCCATTGGGCGACCCGTCACCGTCGCCGGCCGTCCGGGGAATGACGCTCCTGGTCGTCGGCGACTCTTGGGCTCGCAACCTCGGGGTCGGGATCGCGAACGCCGACCGGGCTCGGCACAACGTGGTGATCAACGCGGGGCAGCCGGGATGCGGTCTGATGCAGCCCGTCCGGATTCGGCGCAAGGGCACGATGGTCGCGGCGCCGGCGAACTGCAATACCTGGCCTGACCGGTGGCGTGACCTGGTGACGAGGTACCGGCCGACGGCGGCGCTGCTCGAGGTCGGCTACTGGGACGGCCAGGACTCCCAGCAACTCCCGGGTCAGAGCACGGTGAGTTCCATCTCGCACCCGGCCTTCCGCCATCGGTTCGACGCACAGATCGACCGGGCCATCGCCATTCTTTCCGCTACCGGCGCCACGGTGTACATCCCGACCGTAATCGACAACACCGGGCCTGCACGAACGGATTCGGATGCGATGAACACCGCGCTCCGTGCCGCCGTCCGGCGGAACCCGCGCACGGCACTGCTGGACGTCCATGGCCAGCTGTGCACCGCCGGCAAGATCTGCCCACCGGAAGTCGGCGGGATTCAGGTTTATGACGAGACCGGTCATCTGTCGGGGCCCGCACACGATCGCATCGGCGCGTGGATCCTGAACGTGATTTACGCCGGTAAGAACACTGGACGGAAGTGACGTACAGAACGCGCCACCTTCCCGTCCGACCATTGTGATCGGAGGAGATCGAGATGAGTTTCCGTAAACCGATTGTGACGCTCGCGGGCGCGGCCGCGCTCACGGCGATCCTGGCCCCGGCCGCCGCTGCCCATGCGGCCGCCGACTGGCGTTACGTCGCCGAGTACCGGTCGGTGACCGCCTGCCGGAGCGTCGGGCAGAGCCTCGTGGCCCAGCATCGTGCCCGTGAGTACCGGTGCGAGAACACCTACACCGAGTCGGGCACCCCCGTACTCGATCTCTACGTGCGCTGACCGGCGTGTCGATCCGTCCCGGCAACGGCCGGCAGGCGCCCATGCTGAACGAACCCGCTTCGCGCCGGTCGCCGGCCGTCCCGCGGCGCGCCGGCCGGGCGGCGTCCGACGCCACCGGGGCCGGGCGGATCGGCGCGGTCGACGGTCTGCGCGCCTTCGCCGTATGCGGCGTGATGGCGTTTCATTTCGGGCTCGGCGTACGCGGTGGGTTCCTCGGCGTCGACTTCTTCTTCGTCATCTCCGGCTACGTCATCACGCGGCTGCTCCTGATCGAGTGGCACCGGACGGGGACGATGAACCGCGCCCGGTTCTGGGGGCGCCGGGCTCGCCGGCTCCTTCCGGCCGTCCTGGCACTGCTGATCGTCGTGCAGGTGTGGCTGCGCTGCGGCGCACCGCCCGACCTGCGCGGCACGACCAACGCGCAGACCCTCGCGGCGCTGGCGTACCTGTCCAATTGGTACGCGATCGTCGCGGACGTTGGCTATTGGGGCGCCGCGGTCGATGCCACGCCCCTCACCCACCTGTGGTCACTCGCCGTGGAGGAGCAGTTCTACCTCGTCTGGCCGCTCCTTCTGATCGCCGCCCTGACGGCCACCCGCTCCCGCCGCGTCGTCGCCGCCGTGGCAGGAGCGGGAGCGCTCGCCTCGTACGGGGCCGGAGCCTCGCTGTTCTCTCCGAACGGCGCCAACCGCGCCTACCTGGGTACCGATACGCGGGCCGGGGCACTGCTCCTGGGCGTGCTGTGCGCCCTGGCGCTCACCCGCAGCACCGCGGGGCCGGGCGGGACGTGGGACCGGCCGTTGCCGGCCCGCCTGATCCCGCTCGCACGGTGGGTCTTCGCCTTCGCCGTCGCGGCCCTCGTACTGCTCTGGGCGACGGCCTCCGTCCCCGCGCCCTGGCTCTATCCCGGCGGCCTCGCCGTCGCCGGAGTGTCGGCCGCGCTGATCATCGGCTACGTCACCGCCGTACCCGGGACGGCCGCGGTCCGGCTCCTGGAGCGCCGACCGGTGCTGTGGACCGGGCGGATCAGCTACTCGCTGTACCTGTGGCACTGGCCCGTGCACATCTTCGCGGTCCACCGGTGGGCCGCGCTGGGCCGGCCGCTTCAGGTACTCGCCGAGATCGGAGCGACATTCGTGCTGGCGACCCTGTCCTACGCGCTGATCGAGCGGCCGGCGCGGCACGTCCGGCGGCCCGGCGTACTGGCCGCGGTCCTGCTCGCCGGCGCTCTCGCCGCTCTGGGCGGTGCGGTCCTCGCTCAGCCTCGGCCACACGTCGAGGAGCAGTCCGGCGTCATCGTGCACGGCCCCGGGCACTGAGGCCGGCAGAACCCCAGGACGCTCGCCGGGCCCCGGCCCTTCAGGCTCCTGCGGGCCGCCGCCCCGCGCGGACCAGGGCCGCGAGCGCCGGGACGTGGGTGCGGAGATACGCCGCGACGCGCGTGCCTCCGGGGTCGTCGAAGTGCACCTGATCCGGCCTGAAGTCGATTCCGCCCACCAATCCGCACGGAGGCCCCGAGGGGCAGACGAGCGGAGCGACGTCGACGACGGTGACTTGGTCGCGGTGACCGGCCGCCCACCGCTGATACATGTTCCGGAGCCTCTCGACGCCGGCACCCCGAGCGGGAGGCTCCGGGGGTTGGTGCTCGTACCACAGCGGCAGAACGAGCAGGACCCGAGCGCCCTCCCGCGTGACCCGGGTCAGGATGTCGTCCCATCCCGCCATGATCTGCCGCTCCCAATCCGGGGTGCCCGCGGTCGTCCGTACATTGCCCCGGATGAGGTCGAAGCGTTCCAGAATCGAATGCCACAGGACGACGCGGGGGTGGAAATCCCTCACCAGCGCGGTCTGCCTGGCGCGTTCGGCGTCCGGACAGCGGGACACCTCCTCCCTCCCGCGGACCGGGACGATGAAGGGGACGGCGGTCGCGGGACAACCGTAGATCGCCGCGTCCACCACCCGGACTCCCCTCGGGCCGAGTTCGCGCGCGAGATAGTACGCGTAACCACGCGCGACCGAGTCGCCGATCACGCCGAGGGTCGGCGCGGCCGGGGACGTCGCCGACCCCGGCGGCAGGAACGGCTTTTCGCCACGAGGCTCCGGCTTCGGGGAATTCGCCGACATGGCGCGAATTTCGGCGTTCGCGGCGGGAATCAGCCCGGTTCCCGAGAATCCGGCGGCCGTTACCACGAGGAGAAACCGCCATCGTTTAAAGGCCATGACAGAGAATGCTAGTCAGCGTATCCCGGGAAATCCCACGGCGCGCGCGTGAGAGCGGGTAATCATCGACCGTTTTCTCGGTGTCCCCCGAGTGACCGGGCGCCCTCCGGCTACCTGACAGGAGATGGCAGTCTCCTCCGGCATGCTCGCCGTCATGAGCAAACGAGCAGAGGGCACGTTCGTCGTCGACGCGTGGGACGCCGAGAAGCCGTACGACGAGCGGGACGGGGTGACGTTCACGCGGGTCCACGTGGACAAGACGTTCGGCGGCGGTCTCACCGGCACCAGCACCACCGAACTGATCACCGTCCACACCGGGGCCGGTCCGGCCGCGTACGTCGGGATCGAGCGGTTCGAGGGCACGCTGGACGGCCGGGCGGGCGGGTTCGTCCTCCAGCACAACGCCGGCGGTGAGAACGGCACGCCGTGGCTGACCTGGAAGATCGTCGAGGCCAGTGGCACCGGGGCCCTCACGGGGATCAGGGGCGAGGGGCGGATCATCGTCGACGAGGACGGCGGGCACTCCTACTCCCTCGACTACGAAGTGGACTGACCGCCCCTCGCCAGGGCGCGGGATTCCGGTCATGGGGGCCGGTACCCTGCCAGGCATGCCGCAGGCCACCACCGACGTCCGGGAACGGATCGTCGGCGCCGCCGAGCGCTGTTTCGCGCGCTACGGCGTCGCCAAGACGACCGTCGAGGACATCGCGGCGGCGGCGGGACTGTCCCGGGCGACCGTCTACCGCAGCTTCGCCGGCGGGCGGGACGAGGTGATCCTCGAGGTCCTCCTCCGTGACCTGCGCCGGTTCCTCGACCGGCTGGCCGCGCGGCTCGCCGCGCAGACCTCGGTGCCCGAGGGCATCGTCGAGGGCGTGCTGGACGCGGTCGCGTTCGTACGCGGCGAGCCGCGGGTGGCCGCCCTCCTCACGCCGGAGGCCGCCGGGCACACCCAGACCGCCGTCGCCGGGGCCGCCGAGAGCGTCCTGCGCCTGTGCGCCGACCGCGTCCGCCCGTACTTCGTGACGGCCCAGCGTGAGGGGCTGCTGCGGGCGGACATCACGGTCGAGGGCGCGGTGGAGTTCCTCTTCCGGATCATCTCCTCGATGATCGTCCTCCCCGGTGACGGCGACCCTCGGGACTTCCTGCGCGTCTATGTCGTCCCCGCCCTCACAGAGAGCACCTGATCGATGTCCAACGTAAGCGCGGTGCGGTCCTCCGTACGGCCCAGCCCGGCGTTCCTGTTCGTCGTCGGCCTGTTCGCCCTGTCCGGCCTGGCGGTGTGGCGCTACGGCATGAGCCCGGAGCGGACGGCCCGGCTCTTCCTGTTCGTGTTCGTGGTGAGCGGCTGGATCGTGTCGCTGTGCCTGCACGAGTTCGGGCACGCGTTCTTCGCCTGGCGGTCGGGCGACCGGAGCGTCGCGACCAACGGCTACCTCACGCTGAACCCGCTGAAGTACGGCGACATCACGCTGAGTTTCCTGCTGCCCGTGCTGTTCGTGCTGCTCGGCGGCATCGGCCTGCCGGGCGGCGCCGTCTACATCGACCGGGGAGCCATCCGCGGGCGGCTCCGGCACAGCCTCATCTCGGCGGCCGGGCCCATCGCCAACCTCGTCTTCGCGATCGTCCTCGGCGTCGTGATCACCAACCTGGCGAAGGACCCGGCGCACCTGCTGTTCTGGACGGGAATGGCGTTCCTGGCGTTCCTGCAGGTCACCGCAGCTGTGCTGAACCTGCTGCCGGTGCCCGGCCTGGACGGCTTCGGCATCGTCGAGCCGTACCTGCCGCGGCCCTGGGTCGCGCAGGCGAACAAGATCGGCGGGTACGCCTTCATGGCGCTGCTCGCGCTGCTGTGGATCCCGGCGGTCAACGAGCAGTTCTTCTCCCTCGTCTACCACCTCACCGACCTGTTCGGGATCGACCAGGACTACGTCGCGGCCGGTCACGGCCTGTTCCAGTTCTGGAAGAGCCTCGGCACCGCCGGCTGAGGCCGTCCCGTGTCCACCGTTCGGTGGACACGGGAATCACCGGACCACCGATCCCGGACCGGCCGGATCGCCGCGACGCTGGGAGGCATGAACGACACGGCGGTGCGGGTCCGCGACCTGCGCAAGCGATACGGCGACGTCGACGCGGTGAACGGCGTGGACCTCGACATCCACCGGGGCGAGGTCTTCGCCCTGCTCGGCCCGAACGGCGCCGGCAAGAGCACGACGATCGAGATCCTCGAAGGGCACCGGCGGCGCACCGGCGGCGAGGTGTCGGTGCTGGGGACCGACCCCGGGCGGCCGACCCGGAAGTGGCGGGGCCGCCTGGGGATCGTGCCGCAGACCTCGAACGAGCAACCGGAGCTGAGCGTCCGCGAGATCGTCGCCCACTTCGCGGGTTACTACCCCCGCCCCCGGAACGTCGACGAGGTGATCGAGGCGGTCGGGCTGACCGACAAGGCGGGGGCCCGCCTCGCGCACCTGTCCGGCGGCCAGCGCCGGCGGGTCGACGTGGCGCTCGGCATCATCGGCGACCCCGAACTCCTCTTCCTCGACGAGCCGACGACCGGGTTCGACCCGGACGCGCGGCGGCGGTTCTGGCGGCTGATCGAGGGGCTCGCGCACGGCGGCACGACGATCCTGCTGACCACCCACTACCTGGACGAGGCCGAGGCCCTCGCCGACCGGGTCGGCGTCATCGCCGGCGGCCGCGTCGTGGAGGTCGGCTCGCCGCTGGAGCTCGGCGGCCGGGCCACGGCGACGGCGCGCGTGGGCTGGCTCGGGCCGGAGGGACGACAGGTCCTGGAGACCGACTCCCCCACACAGGTGGTCGCCGAGCTGAGCCAGAAGTTCGACGGCGAGGTGCCGGAGCTGACCGTCACCCGCCCCACGCTCGAGGACGTGTACCTCACGATGATCGGAGAGACGCGATGACCGCCGCCGCCCTGCCCTCCCCGCTGCGGATCGGGCTGTCCCGCGGCGCGCTGGAGCTGAAGGTGTTCCTCCGCGAACGGGCGGCCGTCATCTTCACCCTGGGGATGCCCGCCATCCTCCTGCTGATCTTCGGCACGATCTTCAAGGGCGAGGTCGGACGCACGGGCGTCGACTTCCGGCAGTACATCGCGGCCGGCATCATCGCCAGCGGCATCATGTCGACGACGTTCGTGAGCCTCGGCATCACGATCGCGCAGGAGCGCGACGACGGCACCCTCAAGCGGCTGTACGGCACGCCGATGCCGAGGGCGGCCTACTTCATCGGCAAGACGATCGCGGCGCTGGTCCTGTCACTGCTGGAGACGGTCGTCCTGTTCGTGCTGGGAAGCCTGCTGTTCGGGCTGAAGCCACCGAGCACGCCCGAGCGCTGGCTGACCTTCGCCTGGGTCTTCGTCGCCGGGGTGACCGTCTGCACGCTGCTCGGCATCGCGATCAGCAGCGTGCCGCGCTCGGGCCGCAGCGCGGCCGCCGTGCTGAACGTGCCCTACCTCGTCCTGCAGTTCATCTCCGGCGTGTACTACACCTTCAGCGACCTGCCGTCCGGCGTCCAGCAGGTCGGAGCGCTGTTCCCGCTGAAGTGGATCAGCCAGGGGCTGCGGTCCGCGCTGCTGCCGGACACGCTGCTGGCGGCCGAGCCGGCGCACTCCTGGGAGCACGGGCGCACCGGACTGGTGCTGGCCGCCTGGGGTGTCGCAGGCTTGGTCCTGTGCCTGACGACATTCCGCTGGAAGCGGCGCCGCGACGCATGAGCGCCAAGGACGCCTGGGACTGGGGACTGGGCCGCTGGGAGGCGTACTTCGGCCTGGTCCTCGTCTCGACGATCACCTACGTCCTGAACGACCACCCGACGGAGCGCGGCCTGGTCGCGGCGGGGATCCTCCTGGCCCTGGTGCCGTGGTACGTCCTGTTCGGCCGGCGTTACCTCGGCCGGGAGACGCTCGGCCCGGGGCCGTACGCCTACGTCGCCGGGCTGATCATGCTGTGCGGCGCGGCGTCGCTGACGGCTCCGGAGAGCTCGCTCGTGCTGTTCGCTGCCTGCGCGCAATGCTTCATGATCGTGCGCTGGCGGGAGAGCGTGGCCGCGCTCGTGCTGCTCAACACGGTCCCGGCCGTCCGGTTCCTCCACGGTGACGCCGACGCGGGGACGATCGTGGCGTTCGCGGTCTGGACCGTCGTGGTGATCGGATTCTCCGCCTTCTTCGGCCTCTGGATCGAGCGGATCATCGCGCAGAGCACGGAGCGCCGGGAGCTGATCCGGGAGCTGGAGACGACGCGGGCGGAACTGGCGGAGGTGAGCCGGGAGGCCGGCGTCATGGCCGAGCGGGAGCGGATGGCCGGGGAGATCCACGACACGCTCGCGCAGGGCTTCACGAGCATCCTGATGCTGCTGCAGGCGGCCGACGCGTACGTCGGGCGTGACCCGGAGGAGGCGCGGCGGCAGCTCGGCCTCGCGGCGCGCACCGCGCGGGAGAACCTCGCCGAGGCGCGGGCCCTGGTCGCGGCCCTGCCGCCCGCGCCGCTCGGCGGATCGTCCCTGGACGAGGCCGTGGGCCGGTTGACGGAGCGGATGTCGGAGGAGCTGGGGGTGACGGCGGACTACGTCCTCGCCGGCGAACCGCGGCGGCTGACCGCCGGGGCGGAGGTGGTGCTGCTGCGGATCGCCCAGGAGGGCCTGGCCAACGTCCGCAGGCACGCGAATGCCGGCCGGGTCGAGGTGCGCCTCGCCTACGACCCGGAGTCGGTGCGCCTGGAGATCCGCGACGACGGCGTAGGCTTCGGCCCCGGCACGGCGCGCGGCTTCGGCCTGCACGGCATGCGCGAGCGGGTCGGCCAGGTCGGCGGCGTGTTCGACGTGCGGAGCGAGCCGGGAGCCGGTACGACCGTCACGGTGGAGGTGCCCGCGTGATCACGGTGTTGCTCGTCGACGACCACCCGGTCGTCCGCGAGGGGCTGCGCGGCATGCTGTCGGCCGAGGACGACCTGGCGGTCGTCGCCGAGGCCGGTGGCGCCGCCGAGGCGGTCGCGGCGGTCCGCGCGCACGAGCCGGACGTCGTGCTGATGGACCTGCGCATGCCGGGCGGCGACGGCGTCGAGGCGACGGCGCGCGTCCTCGTCCAGCGCCCGCAGACCCGGGTCGTGGTGCTGACGACGTACGACACGGACGCCGACATCCTCCGCGCGGTCGAGGCCGGCGCCGCCGGTTACCTGCTCAAGGACGCCTCCCGGCACGACCTCGCGCAGGCCGTGCGTGCGGCGGCGCGCGGCGAGACGGTCCTGGCCCCCTCGGTGGCGGCCAAGCTCGTGTCCCGGATGCGCTCGCCGGTCGAGCTGTCCCGCCGGGAGATCGACGTGCTGCGGCTGGTCGCCCGGGGCCGTACGAACGCGGAGATCGGCCGGGAGCTGCTGATCAGCGAGGCGACGGTGAAGACCCACCTGCTGCGGGCGTTCGGCAAGCTGGGGGTGTCGGACCGGACCGCCGCCGTCACGGCCGCGATCGAACGCGGCATACTCCCCGCCCCCGGCCGGTAACGGGTAACTTACTGGACTACAGCTACCTCGTTGGGACGAAGGGGACGCCATGACCGCGACTGCGAGCGAGAAGACCGCCGAGACGTTCCGTTCCCTGAGCCCGGCGACCGGCGAGGTCGTCGGCGAGCACCCGATCCACGACGAGGCCGCGGTGAACGCCGCCATCGAGCGCGCCCGCGTCGCGTCGGTGTGGTGGGCCGGCCTGGGCTGGAAGGAGCGCCGGATCCGGCTGCTCAACATCAAGGGCGCCCTGACCCGGTCCCTGCACCGGATGGCGACCCTGATCCACCGGGAGACCGGCAAGCCGGTGGCCGACGCCCAGCTCGAGACCGTGCTGGCGATCACGCACCTGGACTGGGCGGCGCGCAACGCCCAGAAGGTCCTCGGCCCGCGCAGCGTCTTCCCGGGTCTCGTGTCCATCAACCAGAAGTGCGTCCTGGAGTACCAGCCCCTCGGCGTCGTCGGCGTGATCGGCCCGTGGAACTACCCGCTCTTCACGCCCGTCGGCTCGATCGTGTACGCCCTCGCGGCGGGCAACGCCGTGGTGTTCAAGCCCTCGGAGTACACCCCCGGCGTCGGCCTGCTGCTCGCGGACATCATCTCCGAGGTCATCCCGGAGGAGCCGGTGTTCCAGGTCGTGACGGGCCTCGGCGACACCGGCGCGGCGCTGGCCCGCGGAGCGGTGGACAAGATCGCCTTCACCGGGTCGGCACCGACCGCCCGCAAGGTGATGGCCGCGTGCGCCGAGCGCCTCACCCCCATCGTCGCCGAGTGCGGCGGCAAGGACGCGTTCATCGTGGACGCCGACGCCGACCTCGACGAGGCCGCCGAGGCCGCCCTGTGGGGCGCGATGTCGAACGCCGGCCAGACCTGCGTTGGCGTCGAGCGGGTCTACGTCGTCGACGGCGTGTACGACGCGTTCGTGGCCAGGCTGACCGAGCAGGCGCGGGCGCTGCGGCCCGGCGAGGACCGCGCCGCCGCGTACGGCCCGATCACGATGCCGGGCCAGCTGAACATCATCAGGCGGCACGTCGACGACGCCCTCGCCCGCGGCGGCCGGGCGCTCGTCGGAGGCGCGGACGCGGTGAAGGAGCCGTACGTCGAGCCGGTGATCCTGGTGGACGTCCCGGACGACTCCGCCGCCGTCCAGGAGGAGACGTTCGGCCCGACCATCACCGTGCATCGGGTGAAGAGCGTGGACGAGGCCGTCCGGCGCGCGAACGCCACGTCGTACGGCCTGGCCGGCGCGATCTTCTCCCGCAGCCGCTCGACGGCGATGGAGGCCGCCCGGCGGCTGCGCAGCGGCATGACCTCGATCAACGCGGTGATCGCCTTCGCGGCCGTGCCGGCGCTGCCGTTCGGCGGGGTGGGCGACTCCGGCTTCGGCCGCATCCACGGGGCCGACGGGTTGCGGGAGTTCGCGCGCGCCAAGGCCATCACCCGCCGGCGGTTCGCCGCGCCGATGAACCTCACGTCGTTCAAGCGCACCGACAAGGACATGGCCAAGCTGCTGCAGCTCGTCAGCCTCCTGCACGGCAAGCACTACCGGTGAGCGCGCGGAGGGCGGCCGGCGCCGGCCGCCCTCCGCACCACCGGATCACCAGTCGTGCATGGCGCCGTCGGCCAGCCGCGCGACCGGCAGGTACTTCGGGTCGTACGGGAACCGCCGCGCGGCCTCCTCGTCGAACTCCACGCCGAGCCCCGGCCGGTCCGACGGCCACAGCATGCCGTTCTCGTAGCGGTAGCCCCAGTCGAAGACCTCGGCGGCCGGGTCCCGGTGCCCCATGTACTCCTGGATCCCGAAGTTCGGGATCGCCAGGTCCAGGTGCAGATTCGCCGCCAGGCCGACCGGCGAGATGTCACCGGGGCCGTGCGAGCCGGACCGCACGCCGTACAGGTCGGCCAGGTCCATGATCCGCCGCACGTGGGAGATGCCGCCGGCGTGCGTCACCGAGGTCCGGACGTAGTCGATGAGGCGCTCGGTGATCAGCTCACGGCAGTCCCAGATCGAGTTGAACACCTCGCCCACCGCCAGCGGCGTGACCGTGTGCGAGCGGATCAGGCGGAACGCCGACTGGTCCTCGGCGGGTGTCGCGTCCTCGATCCAGAACATCCGGTACGGCTCCAGCGCCGCGCCGAGCCGCGCGGCCTCGATCGGGGTGAGCCGGTGGTGCACGTCGTGCAGCAGGTGGAACCCGTATCCGAACTCCTCACGGACCCGCCCCATCAGCGTGGGGATGAAGTCGAGGTACGCGGCGGTGTTCCAGACCTCCTCCTTCGGCAGCGCGCCGGAGGCCGGCTCGTAGATGTTCGGGCCGGTGTGCAGCCCGTACGTCGAGTCCATCCCGGGGATCTTCGCCTGCACGCGCACGGCGGTGTAGCCGAGTTCGAGGTGCCGCGCGACATCGGCGAGGAGGTCGTCGACGTCCGCGCCGCTCGCGTGCCCGTAGACGGTCACCGCCTCCCGCGCCCGGCCGCCCAGGAGCTCGTACACGGGAAGGCCCGCGACCTTGCCCTTGATGTCCCAAAGCGCCTGGTCGACGGCTGAGATCGCCGTCATCGTGACCGGTCCGCGCCGCCAGTACGCGCCCCGGTAGAGGTACTGCCATGTGTCACCGATCCGGGCGGCGTCCCGGCCGGCCAGCAGCGGCAGCACGTGTTCACGCAGGTAGGCCTCGACGGCGAGCTCGCGCCCGTTCAGCGTCGCGTCGCCGTACCCGACGACGCCCTCATCGGTCGTCAGTTTGAGCGTGACGTAGTTGCGGCCGGGCGCGGTGACGATGACCTCGGCGGCACTGATCTTCATGCGTCCTCCGGGCGGGTGACTTGGGCGGCTCAGGCGGCGAGATCGCGGGCTTAGACGACTCAGGCGGGTTGGAGCGCGGGCTTAGACGGCTCAGGCGGTGCGAGGGCGGGCTTAGGCCCGGCCGGCGACCGGGATGAGGCATTGTTCCGATGTGCCGCTCACCGCCTTAGGACGAACCTTATGAGTGCGAGGCCGGACCGACCGGCCCGCACCACGAGGAGCACGAACGATGCACCCGGACATCATGAAGGCGCTGATGGACGAGCGTGACCGCGAGGCACGCGAGGCCCTCGAGACGGAGCGGCCCCGCCGCCTCCTGCGCCGCCGCGCCCGGTGACCCCGCTCAGGGCCTGTGCGCCCACGCCGGGCCCCGCCCGTACCGGTGCCCTCCATCCGGGCGGGGCTCGACGCGGGCGCACAGGCCGCCGCAAGAGAAGCGCGCGCCCGGTCCGGCGGGCGGCGCGGCCCCACGGTCAGGCGAACTCGACCGGGGGCAGCAGCGGGCCGCCGGCGATCAGGTCGGCGGCCCGTTCCGCTATCGCGATCGTCGGGGCGTTGGTGTTGCCGCGGGGCACCGCCGGCATGACGGACGCGTCGACGACCCGCAGGCCGTCCACGCCGCGCACCCGGAGCTCGGGGTCGCAGACCGAGTCCTCGGTGCCGCCCATCGCGCACGTGCTCGTGGGGTGATAGAGCGTCACGACCTGCCGGCGGACCCACGCGGCGAGGTCGTCGCCGTCCTTTCCGGGGGCGTACTCCCCGCCCACGATCCGGGCCATCCGGCCGGTCGCGGCGATCTCCCGGGCCTGGCGGACGCCCGCGAGGAGCACGTCGAGATCCGCCTCCTCGCCCAGGTAGTTCGGGTCGATGAGCGGCTTCCACCGCGGGTCGGCGGACCGCAGCGTCACACTCCCCCGGCTGGCGACGGCCACGGTCGTGGCGAACACCGACATGGCGCGCTTGTTCGCGTCGGTGAGGCCCTGGTCGAGGTACGGCGTGGGGAGCACGTGGTACTGCAGGTCCGGGGCGGGCAGGCCGGAGCGGGTCCGTACGAAGCCGCCGCCCTCGGCGACGTTCGAAGCGTACGGGCCGCGTCCCAGGGTCTGGTACAGCATGAGGCTGCGCAGGTTGACGCCTTCCCAGAGCGCCTTCGTGTCCGGCGTGTGCCACATGACCGGCACCATCGGGTGGTCCTGCAGCCCGGTGCCCACGGCGGGCAGGTCCACGATCACGTCGATGCCGAGCGAGCGCAGGTGGTCCGCCGGCCCGATCCCCGACAGCATGAGGACCTGCGGCGAGTTGACCGCTCCCCCGGACAGGATGACCTCGCGCCGGGCCACGGCCCGCTGCTCGGTCCCGCCGCGCAGGTACGCGACGCCGGTGGCCCGGCCGTCCTCGATGACGACGCGGGTGACGAGGGCGTCGGTCGCGACGGTGAGGTTCGGCCGGTCGGTGGCGCGGGACAGGTAGCCGTCGGCGGTCGACCAGCGGCGGCCGCGCCGCTGCGTCACCTGGTAGAACCCGGCCCCGTCCTGCTCGGCGCCGTTGAAGTCGTCGTTGGCGGGCAGGCCGAAGTCCGTCGCCGCGTCGACCCAGGCGCGGACCAGCGGATGTTTGAAGCGCAGGTCCTCGACGCGGAGCGGCCCGCCGGTGCCGTGGTAGTCGGACGCGCCGCGCTGCTGGTCCTCGGCGCGCATGAAGTACGGCAGCAGGTCGGCGTACCCCCAGCCCTTGCAGCCGTACTCGTCGCGCCAGGTGTCGAAGTCGTGCCGGTGACCCCGGATGTAGATCATCGCGTTGGTCGACGAGCTGCCGCCGAGGGTGCGGCCACGCGGCCAGTAGACGGTACGGTCGGCGGCGTGCCGCTGCGGGGTCGTCGTGTAGTCCCAGTCGTACTGGCTCTTGAACAGCGCCGCGAGCCCGGCCGGGATGTGGATCTCGGGGGCGTCGTCGGGTGGGCCGGCCTCCAGGAGCAGGACCTTCGTCCCGTGGTCCGCACTCAGCCGGTCCGCGAGCACGCAGCCCGCGCTGCCGGCACCGACGATGACGTAGTCGTACACGGCCGCCTCCACGCCTCGAGAGCCTGCGCGAAACGATAGCGATCAGGGACGATCCCGGACAGTGGCCCGAATCACGTTCTAGTCAACGTTTTCCGGTGTCCACAACGAGTCGATCTCAGGGTCTGGCCGTGAGACGCCGTGGAATGTCAGGATTCGCCGCATTACTCCGGCTTTACCATCGGAAGGGCTCCACGTTGCGAAAACTCGCCATCGGTACCCTCATCGGCCTGGCCGCGGCCTCCATCGGGGCCGCGACCCCCGCGGACGCGGCCGCACAGCCGCACCTCGACCGGCTGGTGAAACTGAAGGACATCCGCCGGCACCAGAAGGACCTGCAGACGATCGCCACCTACAACGGCGGCACCCGCGCCGCGGGCGAACCCGGCTTCGAGGTCTCCACGAAGTACGTCGTCAGCCGGCTGCGGAAGGCCGGTTACCGGCCGACGGTGCAGGACTTCCCCTTCGACTACTACAAGGAGAAGACGCCCTCGGTCTTCGACCGGCCCGGCGGCGCCAAGTACGTCTACGGCACCGACTACGCGACCCTGGACTTCTCCGGCTCCGGTGACGTCACCGCCACCGCGACGCCGGTCGACCCGGCCGGCGCCGGCGTGGGCAGCGGTTGCGAGGCCGCCGACTTCACCGGCTTCCCCAAGGGGAACATCGCCCTCGTCAAGCGCGGCGGCTGCAACTTCTCGGTGAAGGTCGGCAACGCCCAGAACGCCGGCGCCACCGCCATCGCCATCTACAACGACGGCGCCTCCCCCGAGCGGATGGGCCCCGTCCAGGGCACCGCCAGCACCCCCTGGCAGATCCCGGTGATCGGCCCGACCTACCAGCTCGGCACCGACCTGGTGAAGGAGGCCGCCTCCGGAACGCTGACGCTGCACGTCAAGACCGACACCTTCAGCGAGCAGCGCACCGCGCACAACGTCATCGCCGAGACCAAGCGCGGCCGCGCCGATAATGTGGTCGTCCTCGGCGCCCACCTCGACAGCGTCACCGCCGGCCCCGGCATCAACGACAACGGCAGCGGCACCGCGACGGTCCTCACCATCGCCGAGCAGATCGGCAAGCTCGGCAAGGGCATCAAGAACAAGGTGCGGTTCGCGTTCTGGGGTGCCGAGGAGGAGGGCCTGCTCGGCTCGGAGTACTACGTCGCGCACCTGACCGCAGCGCAGAAGGCCCAGATCGCGCTGAACCTCAACTTCGACATGCTCGGCTCGCCCAACGGCGTCCGCGGCGTGTACGACGGCGACGACTCCCAGGGCGCGGGCACCAACCCGCCCGCGGGCTCCGGTGCCATCGAGAAGGTGTTCCTCGACTACTACGGCAAGCGGAAGCTCGCGACCTCGCCGAGCGAGTTCAATGGCCGCTCCGACTACGGGCCGTTCATCGAGAACGGCATCCCCGCGGGCGGCCTCGACTCCGGCGCTGAGGGCCTCAAGACGGAGGCCGAGGCGAAGACCTACGGCGGTCAGGCGGGCGTCGCGTACGACCCGTGCTACCACCAGGCATGTGACACGTACGACAACAGCAACAACACCATCCTCGACCAGCTCGCGGACGGCGCCGCCCACGCCGCCCAGGTCTTCGCGGGCAGCACGCTGCCGGTCAACGGCGCCCGCGTCGCCGCCCCGAAGACGGCCCGCGCGCACGTCCAGCACGCGCCCACCGGCCGCGCGCTGAGCTAGACACCCTGTGGGGGCGGGCGGCCGCCCGGCCCCACAGCCCACTGACTAGGGTGACGGGCATGGCGAAAGAGCGCGACGACCAGCCCGTCGTCCTGTCGAAGATCTACACGCGGACCGGGGACGACGGCACGACCAACCTCGGCGACATGAGCCGTACGGACAAGACCGACCCCCGGCTCGCGGCGTACGCCGACGTCGACGAGGCCAACAGCGCGATCGGCGTCGCGCTCGCCCTGGGCGACCTGCCCGAGGACATCGCCACCTTGCTCACCCGGGTCCAGAACGACCTGTTCGACGTCGGCGCGGACCTGAGCACGCCGGTCGTCGCAGAGCCGGCGTTCCCGCCGCTGCGGGTCACCGAGGACTACATCACCCGGCTGGAGGCCGCGTGCGACGAGCACAACGCCGACCTGGCCACGCTGCGGAGCTTCATCCTGCCCGGCGGCACGCCGGGCGCGGCGCTGCTGCACGTCGCGCGTACGGTCGCCCGGCGCGCCGAGCGGACCACCTGGGCGGCGCTGACGGTCCACGAGGACATGAACCCGCTGACCGCGAAGTACCTCAACCGGCTGTCGGACCTGTTGTTCATCCTCGCCCGCAAGGCCAACGGCGACCGCGGCGACGTGCTGTGGAGGCCGGGCGGCGAGCGCTGATCCGAGGCCACGCCGACCGTACGGTCAGGCGACGGGCGAACCCGGCGGCGGGACCGCGCGTCAGGCGATGAGCGAGGCCGGCGGCGCGGGCCGCGCATCAGGTGATGGCCGAACCCGGCGGCGGGGCCGCGCATCAGGCGATGAGCGAGTCGGCGCGGGCTGCGCGTCAGGTGATGGGCGAGCCGGCGGGACCGCGCGTCAGGTGATGGGTGAGCCCGGCGGGGCGGCCTCGAGCCAGGCGAGGAAGCCGGTCAGCGCCGCTCCGCTCATCGCCAGCTCGACGGTGCCGTTGTCGTCCTGGATCTCGACGATGCCGGCGTCCGGCTGCAGGGC
Source organism: Actinoallomurus spadix (assembly GCF_024055725.1). Taxonomy (GTDB): domain Bacteria; phylum Actinomycetota; class Actinomycetes; order Streptosporangiales; family Streptosporangiaceae; genus Actinoallomurus; species Actinoallomurus spadix. Next base: position 74,186 of record NZ_JAMXMX010000023.1, read on the forward strand.
GGCCTCCTCCTCGGCCTCCGGCTTACGCCGCCCGGATACGACGAGGCCCCGGCGGGACACGACCCGCCGGGGCCTCAGCCGAATGCCGAAAATCGCGAACCAGAGCAGCTCGTCACCGTTGTACCGGCCGATGCCGAGCCGCCATACGCCACGGCCGTGGGGGTCGCGGAGGCTGCACTCGACCGTGCCGCCGCGGCGTTCGAGCAGCCAACGCCGCAGCGACAGCAGGGCGAACGCGGCGAGCACCGCCACCAGGACGACAGCGAGCAACCCGCCGATGTCCCACGCCAGGTACTCGCCCAACTCCCCCCTGCTTCCCCCACGCAGTCCTTAGCCGGTCAGACCTCTTGGCCGGCGGCCCGCAGGCGCGCGCGGGCCCGCCGCTGCGCGACCGCGGCCTCCTCGCCCTCCAGGCCCGACACCCGCTCGTACTCCGCGCGGGCGGCGTCGAGGTCGATCTCGCCGCCCAGCTCGGCGTACTCGGCGAGCACCGACACCTCATCGGAGGCGACCGAGAAGAACCCGCCGGAGACCATCGCGGAGATGGTCTCCGACTCGTCGGCGGGCTTGATCCGCACGACACTGCCGTCCACCAGCAGGCCCAGGACCGGCGCGTGACCGGGCATGATGCCCATCTCACCCTCGATGGTCTTGGCAACGACCATATCGGCTTCGCCGGCCCAGATCTCACGCTCCGGTGAGACGAGCTCGACGTGCAGCTTTGCCACTTGCTCTCCTCCGAACGCGCGAGGCGTTACTTCTGCAGCTCCTGGGCCTTCTTCTCGGCCTGCTCAATGCCACCGACCATGAAGAACGCCTGCTCAGGGAGGTGGTCGTACTTACCTTCGGCGATGGCCTTGAAGGACGCGACCGTGTCGCTCAGCGAGACGTTCTCACCCGGCTGGCCGGTGAAGGCCTCGGCCATGTACATCGGGTGCGACAGGAACCGCTCGATGCGGCGCGCGCGCTCGACCGTGACCTTGTCCTCTTCGGAGAGCTCGTCGATGCCCAGCAGGGAGATGATGTCCTGCAGTTCCTTGTAGCGCTGCAGGATCTGCTTCACGTGCTGGGCGGTCTCGTAGTGCTCGCGGCCGAGGATGACCGGGTCCATGATGCGCGACGTCGAGTCGAGCGGGTCCACCGCCGGGTAGATGCCCTTCTCCGTGATCGCGCGGGAGAGCACCGTGGTGGCGTCGAGGTGCGCGAACGTGGTGTGCGGGGCGGGGTCGGTGATGTCGTCCGCGGGCACGTAGATCGCCTGCATCGAGGTGATCGAGTGACCGCGGGTCGAGGTGATCCGCTCCTGCAGCTCGCCCATCTCGTCGGCGAGGGTCGGCTGGTAACCCACGGCGGACGGCATACGGCCGAGCAGCGTGGACACCTCCGAACCCGCCTGGGTGAACCGGAAGATGTTGTCGATGAACAGCAGCACGTCCTGGTTCTGAACATCGCGGAAGTACTCCGCCATGGTCAGCGCGGACAGGGCGACCCGCAGACGGGTGCCCGGCGGCTCGTCCATCTGGCCGAAGACGAGCGCCGTGTCCTTGAGGACGTCGGCCTCCTTCATCTCCAGCAGCAGGTCGGTGCCCTCACGGGTGCGCTCACCGACGCCCGCGAACACCGAGGTGCCCCGGTGGTTACGGGCGACACGGGTGATCATCTCCTGGATGAGGACCGTCTTGCCCACACCGGCGCCGCCGAACAGGCCGATCTTGCCACCCTTGACGTACGGGGTGAGCAGGTCGATGACCTTGATGCCGGTCTCGAGGATCTCGGTCTTGCTCTCGAGCTGGTCGAACGCCGGCGCGTGCCGGTGGATCGGCCAGCGCTCGGTGACCTCCAGCGACGAGCTCGGCACGTCGAGGGACTCACCGATCGTGTTGAAGACGTGGCCCTTGACGCCGTCGCCGACCGGCACCGAGATGGCGGCGCCCGTGTCGACGACCGGCGCGCCGCGGACGACGCCGTCGGTCGGCTGCAGCGAAATGGCGCGGACCATGTTGTCGCCGATGTGCTGGGCGACCTCGAGGGTCAGCGTCCGGGTCGCACCGCTGATCGTGACGTCGATCTGCAGCGCGTTGTAGATGTCCGGCATCGTATCGACGGAGAACTCCACGTCGATGACGGCACCGGTGACGCGGGCGACACGGCCCGTCGCCGTGGCTGTTTCTACCGAAGCAGTCATGGTGACTCTCACTCACTCCCCGCGGAGCTCTCGGCCAGCGCGTTCGCGCCACCGACGATCTCGCTGATTTCCTGCGTGATCTCAGCCTGACGGGCCTGGTTCGCGATACGCGTCAGGTTCTCGATCACATCGTTGGCGTTGTCGGTCGCCGACTTCATCGCCCGTCGCCGCTGCGCGTGCTCGGAGGCGGCCGCCTGCAGCAGCATGTGCCAGATCCGGCTCTCGATGTAGTTCGGCAGGAGGGCGTCGAGCACCGAGTCCGCGGACGGCTCGAACTCGTACGCCGGCAGCACGCCCTGAGTCTGCTCCTCCGGGGCCTGCTCGGACTCCTCGATCTCCAGCGGCAGCAGCCGGCGGACCTGCGCCGTCTGCGTCAGCATCGACACGAACTCGGTGTAGACGACATGGATCTCGGCGAGGCCGCCCTCGTCCGCGGGCTTCTCGAACTCCCGCACGAGGGTGCGGCCGATCGCCTCGGCGTTCTCGAACCGCGGGTTGTCGCTGAAGCCGGTCCAATCGCCCGCGAACTCGCGCTCGCGGAAGCGGTACCAGCCGACGCCCTTGCGCCCGACGATGTACGGGACGGGCTCCTTGCCCTGCTCCCGCAGCATCGTCATCAGCCCCTCGGCCTCACGGATGACGTTGGCGTTGTAACCGCCGGCGAACCCGCGGTCACTCGTGATGATCAGCACGGCCGCGCGCTTGCTGTCGGTCCGCTCGGTCAGCAGCGGGTGGCCGACGCCGACGTTGTGGCTGACCAGCGCGGAGATGGCGCGGGTGATCTGCCGGGCGTACGGCCCCGACTCCCGCACCCGCTGCTGTGCCTTGACGATCCGCGACGAGGCGATGAGCTCTTGCGCGCGCGTGATCTTCGCCATCGACCGTGTCGTGGCGATGCGGCGCCGGATCGTCCGAAGCTGGGCACCCATGCCTTACTTCTTCCTCACGCGGGTGATCTTCTCCTGCTCGACGTCACCCTCATCGATGGCCTCGACCGGCTGGTCCTGGACCAGCAGGCCGTGGTTCGTCGTCTCGAAGCCCTTCTTGAACTCCGCGATGGCGTCCTTCAGGGTCGACTGGGCGTCGTCGCCGAACTGGCCGGTCTCCCGGATGCCGTCCAGCAGACCCGACTGGTTGCGCTTGACGTAGTCGAGCAGCTCCGCCTCGAACCGGCGGATGTCCTCGATCGGCACGTCGTCGAGCTCGCCGTTCGTGCCCGCCCAGATGGACACGACCTGCTGCTCCATCGGGAACGGGTTGTTCTGCGGCTGCTTGAGCAGCTCGACCAGGCGGGCGCCGCGGTCCAGCTGCGCGCGCGACGCGGCGTCCAGGTCGGACGCGAACGCGGCGAACGCCTCCAGGTCGCGGAACTGCGACAGGAACAGCTTCAGGTTACTCGTCGCCTTGCGCATCGCCTTGGTCATCGCGGCGCCGCCGACGCGGGACACCGAGATACCGACGTTGATGGCCGGCCGGACACCCTGGTTGAACAGGTCGGTCTCGAGGAAGACCTGGCCGTCGGTGATCGAGATGACGTTGGTCGGGATGTACGCCGACACGTCGTTGCCCTTGGTCTCGATGATCGGCAGACCCGTCATCGAGCCGGCGCCCATGTCGTCCGACAGCTTCGCGCACCGCTCCAGCAGCCGCGAGTGCAGGTAGAACACGTCACCGGGGTACGCCTCACGGCCCGGCGGGCGGCGCAGCAGCAGCGAGATCGCGCGGTACGACTCGGCCTGCTTGGACAGGTCGTCGAACACGATCAGGACGTGCTTGCCCTCGTACATCCAGTGCTGGCCGATGGCCGAGCCGGTGTAGGGGGCGATGTACTTGTAGCCCGCGGGGTCGGACGCCGGAGCCGCCACGATCGTGGTGTACTCCAGGGCGCCGGCCGCCTCGAGCGTGGCCCGCACCTGCGCGATCGTCGAGCCCTTCTGGCCGACCGCGACGTAGATGCAGCGGACCTGCTTGCTCGGGTCGCCGCTCTCCCACGCCTGCTTCTGGTTCAGGATCGTGTCGATCGCGACGGTGGTCTTGCCGGTCTGCCGGTCACCGATGATCAGCTGCCGCTGGCCGCGGCCGATCGGGGTCAGCGCGTCGATCGCCTTGATGCCGGTCTGCAGCGGCTCGCCCACCGGCTGGCGCTGCATGACGCCCGGCGCCTGCAGCTCCAGCTCGCGGCGGCCGGTCGTCTCGATCGCGCCCTTGCCGTCGATCGGGTTGCCCAGCGAGTCCACGACGCGGCCGAGGTAGCCGTCGCCGACAGGGGCCGAGAGGACCTCGCCGGTCCGCTTGACCTGCTGGCCCTCTTCGATCTTGGAGAAGTCGCCCAGGATGACGACACCGATCTGCCGAACGTCAAGGTTCAGCGCGATGCCGCGCGTGCCGTCCTCGAACTCAAGGAGCTCGTTCGCCATGGCCGAGGGCAGGCCCTCGACGAAGGCGATGCCGTCGAAGCACTCGACGACGGTCCCGACCTCCTCGCGCGCGGCGGTCTCCGGCTCGTAGGCCTGGACGAAGCGCTCGAGCGCGCCCCGGATCTCCTCCGGCCGGATCGTCAGCTCCGCCATGTCTTCTTCGTCTCTCTCCGTGAGTCCGATGCTTAGGTTCAGCTCGCCCGTTCGATTCGCCGGCGGACGTCTTCCAGCCGGCGAGCGATGGTGCCGTCGATTTCCTCGTCCCCGATCTGGACGGAAATACCACCCAGAACGGAGGGGTCGACCTCGATGTTCAGGTGAACGTCGCGGCCGTACTGCGCCGACAGCGCGGCCGTCAGCCGCGTCTTCTGCGCCTCGTCGAGCTCGACCGCGGTGCGGACCACCGCGACCAGCCGGTTGCGACGCTCGGCGACGATCCGCCCGTAGCTCTCGAGCGCTCGCTCCAGACTACGTCCTCGCGGATATGCGACGGCCTCGCTGACCAGCCGCAACGTCGCCGCGGTGGTCTTGCCCTCAAGCAGCGTGGTCACCAGCTCGACCTTGCGCTCGCCCGGCACCCGCCGGTCCACCAGCGCGCCCCGCAGCTCCGGCTGCGCCTCCACGATCCGGCCGAAGCGGAAGAGCTCGTCCTCCACGTCGTCGATCCGGCTCTGCGCCTCGGCGGCGGCCGCGATCGCGGTCACCCCGAGCTCCTCGATCGCGTCGGTCAGCTCGGTGGACCGCGCCCACCGCTGCCGTACGACGTCGCCGATGAAGTCGCGCACCGCGGCGCTGACGCTGCCGTCGAGCACGGCCGTGGCCAGCCCGGCCCGCCGGTCGGCCGGCTGGGCCGGGTCCGACAGGGCCCGGCGCAGCACGTGCTCCCGGTCGAGCAGGTGCACCACGGCGAACAGCTCACCGCCGAACGCCGCCGCGTCGCGCGTGGCGGACAGGGCGGCCTCGAGCCGCTCCCTGGCCTCGACGAACGAGGCCCTGCTCGCGCCGATCATCTGTTATGCCCCCGCCCGCGCACGGTCCTCGAGCTCGTCGAGGAACCGGTCGACGGTGCCGCGGCGCCGGGCCTCGTCCTCGAGGGACTCGCCGACGATGCGGCCCGCCAGCTCGATCGCGAGCTCCCCGATCTCCGTACGGAGCTGGGTGAACGCGAGCTGCCGGTCGGCGTCGATCTGGGTGTGCGCCTGGTCGACGAGCCGCTGTGCCTCGGCCTGCGCCTGGTCGCGCAGCTCCGCGATGATCTGCGCACCCTGCTCGCGCGCCTCCTCGCGGATCCGTGCTGCCTCCTGCCGGGCCTCGGCCAGCTGCGTCTGGTACTGCTCGAGCGTCCGCTGAGCCTCGGCCTGCGCCTCCTCGGCCCGCTTGATCCCGCCCTCGATCGCGTCAGTGCGCTCCTCGAGCGCCTTCTGGATGCGCGGGATGAGGACCTTGCCGAGGAAGAACAGCACGACGAGGAACGCGAAGATGCCGACGATCATCTCGGCTGCGTCGGGGAGCAGCGGGTTGGGGTTCTTCTCCTCCGCCGCTAGCAATCCCGAAGCGTGTTGCGCCAGGTACATGGCGTGCACAGCCTTCCGTCAAAAAGTTCTGGTCAGTAGACGAACGGCATGACCAGACCGATCAGGGCGAGCGCCTCGGAGAAGGCGAAGCCCAGGATCATGTTCTGGCGAATGACGTTGGTCATCTCGGGCTGACGGGCCATGGCCTGCACGCCCTGGCCGAAGACGATGCCGACGCCGATGCCGGGGCCGATGGCCGCGAGGCCGTACCCGATCGACTTGAGACCGTGGTTGAGGTCGACGGCGGCGGCGAGGAGGTTCGTCATTCCTTTTCCTTTTCACTCGGCCGGTGGGACTCCCCACCGGTCAGGTTCTGGGGTTATGGGGTTGCTATCAGTGGTCGGCGTACAGACCGGCGCTGATGTAGAAAGCCGCGAGCAGCGCGAAGACGTACGCTTGCACCGCCTGCACGAACAGCTCGAAGGCCGTCATGAAGATCGTCAGAATGACGCCGAGAATGCCGACCGGAGCACCGAGCGGGGTCAGCTTCTCGAAGAGGAAGTGGAAGCCTACCGTCGCGAACAGCGCGACCAGGAGGTGGCCGGCGAACATGTTCGCGAAGAGCCGGACCGCGTGGGTGAACGGCCGCAGCAGGAAGGTCGAGGCGAACTCGATCGGGATGACCAGGATGTACAGCGGCCACGGCAGGTCCGGCGGCATGGTCGCGTTCTTCAGCAGGCCGAAGAAGCCCTGGTGCTTGACGCCGACGACCCAGAAGGTCGCGTAGACCAGCAGGGCGAGGACCATCGGGAACGCGATTCGCGAGTTCACCGGGAACTGCGCGATCGGGATCACCGACATGAGGTTGCCGAGCCAGACGAAGAAGAACAGCGGCACGATCAGCCGCATCCACTTCTCGGCGTCCTTGCCCAGGAACGGCCGGGCGATCTCGTCCCGGACGAACATGTAGAGGACCTCGCCGACGTTCTGCACGCCGCGGGGCACCAGCTTGGGCTTGGCGAACGCGGCCCAGAAGAAGGCCACGATGACGATCATCACGATCAGGCACAGGACGATCGGCTTCGCCACGGCGAACGGGCCTACGTGGAACAGCGGCTTCCACTGGAAGAGGCCGAGGCCCGGGGCCTCTTCATTGAAGTCCTTGGCGAGGAGGTGCGGCGCACTCACCCGGCGATCCTTTCGCAGTCGTAGCTCATCAAGGCGGCAACCTTGCTGTCGTCTCGGTGGGCTACGGCTCCGCCGGCCCTACTCAGCGGCCGTAGCGGGCGTAGACCAGGTAGCTCGCGAAGACGAGGCCGAACACCAGCCCGATGGGAAGAAGGGCCGGGACGTGGAGCCAGCGCGCGAGAAGCCAGCCCGCTCCGCCGTAGACGAACATGCCTCCCAGCAGGGTGGCAGGTGCCGCCGACATGTCGTTGGCGAACTTGCGGTTGTCTGCATCGCTGGGCTGACGCCCATCCCCGGTCATCGCGTCTCGGACGATAGCAGGCCACCTCCCGCGTAGTCATATTGGAGTAGTCCATTGTCATCATGCGCCCGACTTGCCCTGGCTCTGCGAGCGGGGGGCGGGTTCGACATACGGGGCCTTCACCTTGAGCGTCGCGTTCGTCTCGGCCGCGAGCCAGACGACCGTGAGAGCGATCACCGTCCAGCCGAAGGCGCGCGCGTTCCACACGGTCACGTCTTTCAGCGCGACGACCAGGCCGAGCACGACGACGAATTTCACGAGGAAGCTGAACAGGCCGGCCATCAGGACCATCTGCTCAGAAATTTTCGTGACATAGCTGACGACGACCACCCCGAGGGTGAAGAATGCAACCACCACGACGGTCCCGAGGGCGGAGCCGAGGGCTCCCTTGCCGCCCGCGAAGAGCAGGCCGACGACGATCGCCACCAGACCGACGAGCCCGGTGGGGATCGCGGCGCCGCGGAGGATCCGGGCGTCGTTGGAGTGCATGAGTGCTCCGAGTGTTCACGGTGGGTGTTCGGTTGCCCGCTCGTGAAAGGTATCACAAGCTTCTCACTGCTCGGAATGACCTACCAAGTAATGGTAAAAACCGCAGCTCACGCGGCCTGCCGAGGACGCTTGTCGGAGGGGGTCTCCTCACCGCTCCGGTGTCGCCGTCCGTGCGGGCGCAGCTGCGGGAAGGCCATCACGACCAGGGCGGCGATCGCGACCACGCTCGCGGCGGCCAGCACCAGCAGCGGCGACTTGGCCGCCGACAACGCGACCACGCCGAACGAGAACAGCGCCGTCCAGAGGTACATCACCAGCGCGGCCCCGCGATGCGAGTGGCCGAGGTTCAGCAGCCGGTGGTGCAGATGCTTCTTGTCCGGCGCGAACGGCGACCGCCCGCCGTACGTCCGGCGCACCACCGCCATCAGCATGTCGGCGTAGGGGACGACCAGGATCGCCACCGGCAGCAGCGGCAGCAGCGTCGGGAACCGGTTGATCGACCCCTTCAGGGCCGCCGGGTCGAACCCCGAGACGGTGATCATCGACGTGGCCAGCAGCAGCCCGATCAGCATCGACCCGGTGTCGCCCATGAAGATCCGCGCCGGGCTGAAGTTGTGCGGAAGGAAGCCCACGCACATGCCCGTCAGCACGGCGGCGATCAGCGCCGGGGCGCTCTGGTGGTCGAGGTGCGCGACCACGGTGACCAGGTAGGCGTACAGGAAGAAGGCGAGCGCCGAGATGCCCACGATGCCGGCCGCCAGCCCGTCGAGCCCGTCGATGAAGTTGACCGCGTTGATGGTCGCGACCACCAGGAGGATCGTCAGCGGCACGCCGTACGACGGCGGCAGCGCCAGGGTCGCACCCGGCAGCGGGAGCCACAGCAGCTGGACGCCGTTCATGATGAGCAGCCCGGCCGCCGCGACCTGACCGGCCATCTTGGTCAGCGCGTCGATCTCCCAGCGGTCGTCCGCGATGCCCACCACGACCAGCAGCCCACCGGCCGACAACAGCCCCACCCACGTGGGGCTCTCGGTGAAGACGTCGCGCATGTGCGGCAGCCGCGAGGCCATCAGCAGCGCCGCGCACATCCCGAAGAACATCGCCAGGCCGCCGATCCGCGGCGTGGGGATGGCGTGCACGTCGCGATCGCGCACCGGTGTCATCGCCTTGAAGGCGATCGCGAACTTCCGCACCAGGGGGACGAGAAGGTAGGTGACGATCGACGCCGTCAGGAACGTGAGGATGTACTCCCGCACCGCCAGCCTCCCTCCACCATCCGCCGAGCCCGCCGTGCGGGACCCAACTCTATTCCCGATGACCAAGCCGCGATGGTCACTCCGGCGGTCCCGGGCAAGACTTGATCGACCGATCCCGCGCAGGCCGCCATGGCAGTAAACGGTGCCGGGTCCACGAGTGTGCCGATGATCACATGTCCGTCAGGGGCCGCCCGGAGCGTCCGTCTGAGCCCGCGCCCGGTCCGCTACGATCATCGCCCCACCGTGGGAAGGTCTCCCGCTGAGGTCAGACGCCCGAGGCCCCGCGAAGGTTCGGCTTCCGGCGATCGGCCGACGGCTGGAACGCATGAAAGAAGGACCCTAGACCCCGCCTCGGACATTTCCTGCACCGGCATCAGGACATGCGCCACGCATGTCCGTTAGATGTCGGAGGGTGCCTACCGGTTCCCGTCCTTTCCCGGCCAAAAAATCACCCAAAAAACCGGCACAGCGGATTCTCCGGAAGTGCTACGGTCCTTGACCGTTCATCCCATCTCCGAACACGGAGGATCAATGCGTCGTTTCGCGACTCTCGTCGCAACGGGGGCCGTCGCAGCCGCGGCCGCCATCAGCCTGATGGCGGCACCCGCCAGCGCCGCAAGCGCCGGCCACAAGGCCGTTATCGGTAAGAGCCTGCAGTCCGGCGTCAGCGTCGAGGCGTCGATCAAGTACCACTACTGGAAGATCGGCGGGGCGAAGAAGAAGGGCTACACCCGCTGGACGGGGGCCTACGACATCGCCGGCGTGTACACCTACGGGAAGTACGGCACGTACAAGGGCAAGCTCGTGCTGTACGTCTACGGCAAGGACACCAAGGCCGACGGCCGGTCGGCCGGCATCGAGGTCAAGGGCCTTCCCGGTACCAAGTACTCGCAGGTCTGGATCCCGAACAAGGGCAAGAAGACCTTCTCGGTTGGCGGCAACACCGGAGCGAAGTCGGTGTACATCCGCGAGGTGCTGGGCAACCGCAACAAGGACGGCGTGAGCTTCGACGTCAAGAAGGCCGGCAAGTGGAAGAAGATCTCCGCCTGAGCCGGTAGTCGCTTGACTGCAAGCTGACAGAGAAGGGCCCTGCGGCGCGGCGGGGCCCTTCACTTTATGTCGGGTGAATCCGTCAAACTGCTAAGATCATCTCCCGTACCGCCCAAGCGATCCTGGAGAGATCAATGCGGCGAATCGCGATGGTCACCCTCGCAGCCGGCGTCCTCATCACGACCTTCTCCCTCACCACGACGCCCGCGGACGCGGCGGTCGGGTTCTGGCGCACCGTCGGCCTGTCCGGCGTCGACGCCTTCGGCTTCTACGACACCCAGGCCGCGAAGGTGACGCTGACCTTCGACCTCAAGGACACGAAGAAGGACGGCTACAGCGCCGCGCTCCGCTTCACCTTCACCGGGACCAAGAAACAGAAGGACGACGTACGGGTCGTCGCGCTGACAGGCGACCGCCTCCAGGACAAGTGGCAGACGGTGACGTCCACCCGCCTCAAGCACATGTACGTCCAGGAGTGCCGGGGCACCTGGAAGAAGAGCAAGTTCACCATCAAGAAGTGCGGCGCCTGGCGCCGGCACTACTGAACGTCGTTCCGTCCGCCGCCAGGCGAGCGTCCCCAGGACGCCCCGAGGGTCCAGCATGCTCCGTACCGAGACGACGGCCACGGCCATCCCTGTGCCTGGATGACCGCGCGCGTCAACTGCTCTGGGTCCGTCGCCTCGACGAGCCGTGGACGATCCACCGGGAAGACCAGTGCCCACCATGTTCCGGTACGCCTGCCGTACCAGAACACCAATCCGGGGAATCGCCGCCTCAGGACGGCGACTGGATCGGGCATCTCGGTCACGCCTCGGGGCCCGCGTAGTGCCGGGAGTGAGTGCGGCAGCCCCGGTGTCATCGTCAAATTCCCCGGCGGAGCGGGACGCAGACGACCTTGCTGATCACCCGGACCAGCTCCTCGACCTCGTCGACGGCCAGGAGCCGGGCCGAGTCGTCGAGCCGGCCGATCGGGACGCCCCACGACCAGTGCCACCGGAGGTCGTTCCGGTCATCCGGTCTACAGATGATCCTCTCGCTGAGGTGATTGCTCGCCCCGTGGATGAGGATCTCCGCCCCGTACTGCTCGGCGTTCAGCCCCGCCGACCGGCATTCCTGGGTCAGCCACTTCGCGTACGCGAATATGTCTTCCGTTGTGTACGGTTCCACGACTTATTCCCTTTTAATCGCCCGCCGCTTTTCCGTGACCAGGCTCACACGCTGAGTTACTTTGAGCTACAGACAGGCACCACCCCAGGCCCCACGTAGCCCCCCGAAAGGACTCACCATGGCGAACGGCGCGCTGACCCGAGACCCCCTCATCCGAGCCTTCGGCGCGGTCCTGCGCGGCCACCGCGAAGCCGCGAAACTCTCCCGCCCCGCCCTGGCCCAGGCCCTCGGTTGCACCCCGCAATGGATCGAAAAGCTCGAGACCGCCCTGCGCGCACCCTCCGAGGCGACCTCCGAAGACCTCGACACCTACTTCAAGACCCCCGAGACCTTCCACCGCATGTGGCTGGAGATCCGCCGCGCCGGCAAACACGCAGCACTACCCCCAGGCTTTCCCGGCTTCGTCGAACTGGAAGCCAAGGCGACGATGATGTACATCTTCGAGCCCATGGTGGTCACCGGCCTTTTTCAGACGCCGGAGTACGCGTTCGAGGTGCTCAAGGCGGGCCGGAAGCTCGAGGTGATCGAGGGACTCGTGGCCACGCGCTTGGAACGCCAGAAGATTCTCCGCCGCGAGAAGCCTCCGGAGATCGTCCTTGTCCTCGACGAGTGGGCCCTCCGCCGTCCGATCGGCAACCTCGAAACTCGCAAAGAGCAGATACGCCATCTGGTTGAGCTCGCCGAGCAGCCGAACATCAACGTCCAGCTTGTCCCGAGTCAAACCGGCACGTACGCCGGCCTCCCGGGCGCTTTCATCCTGCTGCGTCTCGAAGATGGAACTGACTACGTGTATCTCGAGGGCCATGTCGAAGATCAGGTGATCGATCGACCCGACAAAGTACGAGCCTTCGAAGTACGCTTCAACTTGATCAGGAGTGCGGCCATGTCCGCAGATGACTCGCTGGCGCTGCTTCGCGAAGTATGGGAGACCCCGTGACGGCTTCGGATTTGGCGGTCCCGTTCTGGCGCAAGAGCACGCGTAGTACCGACACGGGAGGTGCGTGCGTCGAAATCGCTGCGCTGTGGCGGAAGAGCAGCCACAGCGGCACCACGGGCGGCCAGTGCGTTGAGGTCGCCGCCGCGCCTCAGGTGGGCACCGCACCTGAGACCCCGCCGACAGGGAATGCCTAGCTCACGTCGGTAGGCCGGCCGGGCACGGTTCGCTCAGCCGACCTGTTGCCTTTCGTTCCGAGCGGCGATGCGCCACGCTGGCCTGGTCTTACGCCGAGGGTTGTGGTTGCTGTGACAACGTGAATCCTCGGCGCAGAGAACTCAGCGGGTGGACCGCAGGGGACCCGTTTCAGCGGTCGGCCGGCGGGGTGTCCTTGTCGGAGTCCGTGCCCTCCGATGATGCGAAGGTCTTCGTGTCCGCCTCGGTCAGCGGGGAACGTCCGCCCTGCGAGCTGTCAGCCGCCTTCGTGGCGTCCTTCTGGTCGTCGGCCGGAGGCGCCGCCGGGGCGGGGTCGTCCTCGTCGCTGAGGAGGACGCCGCAGACCTCGCGGAGGCGCTCCTCGGGGATGGCGCCCGCGCGGAGCAGGCGCGGGACGGCGCCGGTCAGGTCGACGATCGACGAGGGCATCTCGTCGCCGCTCGGGCCGCCGTCCAGGTAGACCGAGACCGAGTCGCCCAGCTGGGCCTCGGCCTCCTCGGCCGTGCGGGACGGGGCGGCGCCGGACCGGTTGGCGCTGCTGACCGCCATGGGGCCGGTCTCCTTCAGCAGCTCCAGCGCGAGCTGGTGCAGCGGCATGCGGATCGCGACGGTGCCCTTGGTGTCGCCGAGGTCCCAGGCGAGGGTGGTGTTGGCGCGGCACACGATCGTCAGCGCGCCGGGCCAGAACTCGTCAATGAGGTCCTGGCCGTACGTGCCGAGGTCGTCGACCAGCGCCTGCGCGGCGCGGACCGAGCCGACGAGCACCGGCGAGGGCATATCACGGCCGCGGCCCTTGGCGTCCAGCAGCGCGGTCACCGCGCTCGGCGTGAACGCGTCCGCGCCGATCCCGTACACCGTGTCGGTGGGCAGGACCACCAGCTCACCACGGCGGACCGCCGAGACGGCGTCCGCGATCCCCTTCGTCCGCTCCAGCGGGTCCGAGCAGTCGTATCGTCGGCTCACGCCCGCCATTCTTCCACCGCCCCGCACCCGCCCGGACCGGGATCGGGCCGAAGGGGGTCAGTCGGTGCCGAGGCGGGCGGTGACGAAGCGGTCGCGACCGGTGAGGTCCTTGTGGTTACGGACGTCGCGCCAGCCGTGCTCCTCGGCGAAGATCCAGTAGACCGGGTGGCCCTGGAGGTCGCTGTGCTCGACGGCGACCCAGCCGCCGGGGCGCAGGAGGCGCCGGGCGGTGCGCTCGATGATGCGGACGGCGTCGAGGCCGTCGTCGCCGCCGCCCCACAGCGCCGCCGCGGGGTCGAAGTCGCGGACGTCCTCCGGGACGTACTCCCACTCCGACATGGGGATGTACGGCGGGTTGCTGACGACCAGATCGACCCTGCCGTCGAACTCGTGCAGCGCGTCGGCGAAGTCGCCGAGGTGGAGGCGGACGCGGCCGCGTTCGTCGAGGTCCTCGACGTTGCGGGTGGCGTGGACGTACGCCTTGGGGTCCTTCTCCACGCCGTGCACGCGGGCGCGGGGGACCTCCTGGGCGATGGACAGGGCGATCGCGGCGGAGCCGGTGCCGAGGTCGACGACGAGGGGGTCGCCGACGTCCATCTTGTGGAGGGTGTCGATGGCCCAGCCGGCGAGGACCTCGGTCTCCGGGCGGGGGACGAACACGCCCGGCCCGACCTTCAGCTCGAGGTAGCGGAAGAACGCCCGGCCGGTGATGTGCTGCAGCGGCTCACCCGCCTCACGCCGCGCGATGCCCTCCCAGAACCGCGCGTCGAAGGCGGCGTCGGGCACGGTGTGCAGCTCGGCGCGCTTGACGCCGTGCACGAATGCCGCGAGCTCCTCGGCGTCGGCGCGCGGTGACGGAACCCCCGCGGCGGCCAGGCGTGCCGTCGCTCGGGCGATCTCGTCGGACAGGAGGTGGGTCATGTGGCTTCGGCGAGTCTTTGCTCCATGTCGGCGTCGACGAGGGCCTGCGTGACGTTGTGCAGGTCTCCGTCGAGTACCTGGTCGAGGTTATATGCCTTGTAGCCCACGCGGTGGTCGGAGATGCGATTCTCCGGAAAGTTGTAGGTGCGAACCCGCTCGGAACGGTCGACGGTGCGCACCTGGCTCTTGCGCTCGGCCGACGCGGCGGCCTCGGCCTCCTCCTGGGCGACCGCGAGCATCCGGGCGCGGAGGATGCGCATGGCCTGCTCCTTGTTCTGGAGCTGGCTCTTCTCGTTCTGGCAGGACACGACGATGCCGGTGGGCAGGTGGGTGATCCGGACGGCCGAGTCGGTCGTGTTGACGCTCTGGCCGCCGGGACCGCTGGAGCGGAAGACGTCGATGCGCAGGTCGTTCGGGTCGATCTGGACGTCGATGTCCTCGGCCTCCGGCATGACGAAGACGCCGGCGGCGCTGGTGTGGATGCGGCCCTGGGACTCGGTGGCGGGGACGCGCTGGACGCGGTGCACGCCGCCTTCGTACTTCAGGCGGGCCCAGACGCCGTCCTCGCTGCCTCGCGACTTCACGGCGACCGTGACGTCCTTGTACCCGCCGAGGTCGGAGTGCTGGGCGTCGATGATCTCGGTCTTCCAGCCGGCGCGCTCGGCGTAGCGGAGGTACATGCGGAGCAGGTCGCCGGCGAAGAGCGCGGACTCCTCGCCGCCCTCCCCCGCCTTGATCTCGAGGATGACGTCCTTGTCGTCGTTGGGGTCGCGCGGCACGAGCAGGCGCCGCAGCGTCTCCTCGAGCTCGTCGATGCGCTTGTCGAGGTCGGCCGCCTCCTGGGCGAAGGCCGGGTCCTCGCCGGCCAGCTCGCGGGCGGTGGCCGCGTCGCCCTGGGCCGCCCGCAGGTCGCGGGCGGTCTCGACGATCGGCCGCAGCTCGGCGTAGCGCTTGCCCAGTTTCCGCGCCGTCGCCTGGTCGGCGTGCACGGCCGGGTCGGCGAGCCGCTTTTCGATGTCGGCGTACTCGCCGACGAGATCGTCGAGATTCACGTCAGGGTCCTCGGTCGGCCGGGTGTGTGGGCGGACAGGCGGAACGCCGGCCGGAGCAGCGTGCCTCCGGCCGGCGCAGCGGTCTGACCTACTTCTTGTTGCCGCCCGCGGCCTTCTTGCCGAAGCGCGCCTCGAAGCGCGCCACACGACCACCGGTGTCGAGGATCTTCTGCTTGCCCGTGTAGAACGGGTGGCAGCTCGAGCACACGTCGGCGTGGATGACGCCGTTCTGCGCGGTGCTGCGGGTCTGGAAGGTGTTGCCGCACGTGCACGTCACCGTGGTGACGACGTAGTCGGGGTGGATCTCAGGCTTCACTATCTCTCCTCGCTCCAGGCGGTCGCCGGGTCATCTCCGAGGGAGTTCGGGGATGTGAACCGGTACCACAGCGCTCCAGTGTGCCAGACATGACAACATGCCGAGGCCACCGGGCATTCCCGCCCGTGGAGGTCAGCGCAGGGGCGCGCCGGTGGCGTGCAGGTGGCCGAGCGCGTGGGCGTACGACTCGATCAGTCCCTCCTCGGTGTACGGGAGGCCGAGCCGCTCGCAGTGGGCCCGTACGAGGGGCTGGGCGCGGCGCAGGTTCGGGCGCGGCATGCCGGGGAACAGGTGGTGCTCGATCTGGTAGTTCAGGCCGCCCAGGAACCAGTCGGTGAGGAGACCACCGCGGACGTTCCGTGAGGTCAGGACCTGCTTGCGGAGGTGGTCCCAGCGCTCTCCCGGGCCGGGCATCGGCATGCCCTTGTGGTTCGGGGCGAAGGAGCAGCCCAGGTGGACGCCGAGGATCGCCTGGTGGAGGAGGACGAAGGCGACGGCCATGCCGGGTGACATGACGGTGAAGATCAGGCCGAGGTAGGCGGCGACGTGCACGGCCAGCAGGACCGCCTCCAGGAGCGCCGTGCGCCGCTGGCGGGCGCCGGTCTCGCCGCGCGCCGCCGCGATGACCGACCGGACGCTGGAGACCTTGAGGTTGAAGCCCTCCAGGAGGAGGAGCGGGAAGAACAGCCGACCCTGGTTGCGGGTGAGCCACCGGGCGACGGCGCCGCGCCGGTCGGCGGCCTGTTCGGTGGTCCAGACGAGGACGCCGACGCCGACGTCGGGGTCCTTGTCCACGTGGTTCGGGTTGGCGTGGTGCCGGTTGTGCTTGTCGGTCCACCACCCGTAGCTCAGGCCGACCGCGAGGTTGCCGACCAGCAGCCCCATGACGCGGTTCACGCGGCGGGTCCCGGCGATCTGCCCGTGACCGGCGTCGTGACCGACGAAGTACAGCCGGGTGGTGAGGACCGCCGCGGGCAGGGCCAGGGCGAGCTGCCACCAGGAGTCGCCCACGAAGGCGACCAGGGCGAACACGGCGCCGTACAGCAGCAGGTCCAGGCCGACCGAGGCGGCGTAGCGGCGGGTGCGGCGGTCCAGCAGGCCGGCGGCGCGGACCTCCTGGATCAGTGGGGCGAAGTCGCTTCTGGGCAGGGTGGCGGTTCCGGGCATACGCAAGTCCCCTCGCGGTCGTCGATCAGGTGCTGACTGTCACGACACACTAGGGACGCGCCGGTGTCGCGCCCAGCCGGTGAGCACCCTAGGGAGTGGAAGGTATGCCCCCGGTAAAGAGGGGGGCTGGCACCACCATCCCCCGGCTCTCAGGCCCAGTGACCGTTATGCCTCCCCACGGCAGGCTCGACGGTGAATGATGGAGCCTGGATCGGAGGAAACATGAAGATCGGCCTGCTCTCGGCCGTACGGGGACTCGCGCTGGCGTTGCTGGCCTTGCCGGTCTCGCTGGTGCTGTTCATCTTCTCCGTCGTTTTCTTCGCGGTGACGTTCCCCATCGGGTTCCTGACGTTCCCGTTGGTGGTCGGTCTGGTGCGCGCCTACGCCAACGCGCGGCGGCGGCTGGCGCACGCGTGGTTCGGCGTGGAGATCAAGGAGCCGTACAAGCCGAGGCCGCGCTTCCGCCGCGGGCTGACCGGCCTCTTCCAGCGCTACCGCTGGGTGGTCGCGGACCCGGCGACCTGGCGGGACGTGCTCTGGCTGATCCTCGACGCGACGGCCGGCTTCGTTCTGGGTCTCATCGCGTTCGTCCTCCCGATGTACGGCCCGTACGGCTGGGTGCTGGCGGCGGGCGTGTGGAAGCCGATCGTCGACGCCGGCGGCGGCGACTGGTACACCTTCATCCACGTCATGAACCAGGACGACGCGAACAAGGCGGCGATGCTCGGTGTCGTCTACGCGGTGATCGGCCTGTGGCTCGCGCCGAGGCTCACCCGGGCGAGCTCCCTGCTGTCCCGGGGACTGCTCGCCCCGACGCGGGAGCGGGAGCTGCAGCTGCGCGTCGCCCACCTGACGGAGACCCGCTCCGACGCACTGGACACGCAGGCGGCCGAGCTGCGGCGCATCGAGCGTGACCTGCACGACGGCGCGCAGGCGCGGCTGGTCGCCATGGGCATGAGCCTGGGCACGATCGAGCACCTGATGGACCGGGACCCGGAGCGGGCCCGGCGGCTGCTCACGGAGGCGCGCGAGTCGTCGTCCAAGGCGCTGACCGAGCTGCGGGACCTGGTCCGCGGCATCCATCCCCCGGTACTGGCCGAGCGCGGCCTGGGCGACGCCGTACGGGCCCTGGCCATGGCGAGCCCGCTGCGGACGGAGGTGTCGGTCGAACTGCCGGGCCGGCTGGACGCCCCCGTGGAGTCGGCGGCGTACTTCGCGGTCTCGGAGGTGCTGACGAACGCCGCCAAGCACTCCGGCGCCCAGCGGGTGTGGATCGACATCCGGCACGAGGACGGCCGGCTGCGCATCGTGATCACCGATGACGGCCGCGGCGGCGCCGACGCGGCCGGTGGCACGGGACTGCGCGGGATCGAGCGCCGGCTCGGTACATTCGACGGTGTCCTGGCCCTCAGCAGTCCGGTGGGCGGTCCGACCATGGTCACGATGGAGCTGCCGTGCGTCATGACCTCACCCCGGCGCTGACCCCCGGAGAGGGAATGTGATGCGCGTCGTCCTCGCCGAGGACCTGTTCCTCCTGCGCGACGGCTTGATCCGGCTGCTCGAGGCGTACGACTTCGAGATCGCCGCGGCCGTCGACAACGGTCCCGAGCTGACCCGGGCGCTGCTGACGCTCAAGCCCGACGTGGCGGTCGTCGACGTGCGCCTGCCGCCGTCGTTCACCGACGAGGGCCTGCAGGCCGCCCTGCACGCCCGGCGGGAGTTCCCCGGCCTGCCGGTGCTCGTGCTGTCGCAGCACGTCGAGCAGCTGTACGCGCGGGAGCTCCTGGCCGACGGCAGCGGCGGGGTGGGTTACCTGCTGAAGGACCGGGTGTTCGACGCGGAGCAGTTCGTCGACGCGGTCCGCCGGGTCGCGGCCGGCGGGACCGCGATGGACCCGCAGGTGATCTCCCAGCTGCTGGCGCGCAACGCGCGGAACGAGCCGCTCGGCGGCCTGACCCCACGCGAGCGCGAGGTGCTGGAACTGATGGCGGAGGGCCGGTCGAACGCCGCGATCGCCCAGCGCCTCGTGATCACCGAACGCGCCGTCGCCAAGCACACGTCCAATATCTTCGGGAAGCTCAACCTGCCGCCCTCCGACGACGACAACCGCCGCGTCCTGGCCGTCCTGGCCTTCCTCAACGGCGGCTGAGCCGGCGCCGGCCGGCCCGGGTCAGCGCCGCCGCAGCTCCGCGCACTTGGCGGCGAACTCCTCCGCGGTGAGCAGGCCCTCCTCGCGAAGCTGGATCAGGTCGCCCAGCTTGGTGGCCGTATCGCCGACGCGGCCCACCCAGACGCGGACCTCGTCCTTGCTCGCGGCCGTGCGCCCGGGGTGACGTACCGCGTCGGGCCACACCGGTGTCCCGGCGAGGTACGCGTCGACCGCCGCCTCGAACCGCTCGCCGTCGGAGAGGGGTCCCGCGCACTTGGCGCTCAGCTCCGCCTCGGTCAGCAGCCCGTTCTTGTGCGCGTTGACGAGCTGGGTGAGCCGGCCGGCGGCCTCGGCGATCCCGCCAAGCCAGTCTGAGACGTCGGACAGCTCGATCTCCGGCTCCGCCGCGTACCGGCGGCCCGGGCCGGCCGGCGCCGGCCGTACGGGAGAACCCGCGAGGATCGCGCCGATCGCCGCCGTGAACCGCTCGCCGCCGCGCAGCCGGAAGACCAGGTCCTCCCAGTCGGACCCGAGTTCCAGGTGGAGGTCCTCACCGCCGGCCCGCCGGTCCCACTCGTAGTGATCCACGCCGCCGACCGCGGTGAGGGGAACGCGCCGCAGGCCACCGGGCCCGGCGAACAGTACCGCGCGGCCGGTCAGCGCGAGCAAGCCGCTCTCCCCGGCGAACAGCGCCGACTCCAGCTCGTGCACCTGGTCACCGGGCCCGAACCCGGCGGCGAGCAGGAGGAGCTGACGCGCGTCGGGCCGGCCGCCGGCCCGGGACCGGGACAGCGCCGCCGCCACGTCGGGTCGCCGCAGGAGGTCGTCGGGCGCCGCACCGGCGGGTGCGGGGACGTGCTCGGGCGGGCACTGCCGCATGGCGTCGATGGCGTACCTGAAGCGTTCGGGGTCGCGCAGCCAGGTGAACTCGATGTCGTCGTAGTCGTTGTCCGTGATCCTCAGCTTGCCGGGGCTGTCGTCATAGTCGGTGTCACAGCCGACGTAGTGCATGTCGGTGAAGGCGAGCCCGTTCAGGCCGCCCTCCTGGTCCGCGAAGACGACGCGCCGGTCCGTGAGCGCCAGCAATCCCGCCTTGCCGCCCCACCGTCCGGGTTCCACTTCCTTGACGGGCTCACCCGCGTCGAGGACGTCGAGCAGCGCGGCCAGCTCCCGCTGGAACGGGCCGACGTCGCTCCTCGTCCGGCTGAGGGCGGCCGCGACGTCGGGCCGGTGGTGGGCCGGTGCTCCCGGCGTCTGCCCGGGGCCCGCCGCCGGTGCGGCGGCGTACGCGGGCGAGGGCGCGCCGGGAGCCGGTCCCCCGTACGCGGGCGACGGGCCGCCGGGCGCGTTCCCTCCGGGTACGGGCGACGGCGCGCCGGAATCCTGTCCTCCGTACGCGCCGAAGCGGAGGGCACGGAAGGTCTGCTGGAAACGGACCGGGTGGTAGATGCCGTGGAAGGGGATCTCGTCGCCCTCCACGTCGATCCACACCAGGTTCCCCTCGTGCGTCTCGTCCCAGGTCGCGCGGACGTCGATGAACATGTCCAGTGGTACCGCCGTGTGGCCGCCGAGGGCGTCGTCGGGCCCGATGCTGAGCAGGTGCCGGTCGGTGAGGAAGAAGACCAGGACCCGCCGGCCCACGGCCAGCTCGATCTCCCGCACCGTCTCGCCGGGCTCGAGCGCCGCCGAGAGCGCGGCCAGTTCACGGACCATGGCACGGACGCGGCCACTGGCCCGCGCGAGCGCCTCGCCGATGTCCGGGCGCAGGCCGGAGGTGTGCAGCAGTTCCGGGTCGGGGACGCGGGTCACGCCCTGCAGCGCCCTGGTCACCTGCAGCGTGAACTCCAGCGCCGCCGGATCATTGTTGTGCAGCACCGCATCCACGTCCAAGGATGGATCGGGCGCGGACGCGTCGGTGGCCGCGCCGGCGAGCCGGACGCGTACGTGACCGACGCCACCGTTCGCCTCGACGAGCTCCACCTGGTCGATGGCGGGCAGCGGAATCCTGCGGCTCATGCCCTGGCTGGTCACGACCACGCCGGCCCCGTCGAACTCGGCACGTCCGTGCAGCCCGTGCAGCACGACGCCGGCGCCACCGGGCCGTCCCGGGCCGGACAGCCCGTGCGGGAGGCCGCCCCCGGCCGCCGGGGCGTTCAGGTCCAGCTGCCGGCCGCGCAGCGCGGTCGCGACGCCCGCGGCGAACAGGAGCGCCTCGGCCCGCTCGGCGGCGAACGGCAGGCAGCGCTCGCTGTCCCGCGGGTCGGGCACGAGGTCGGCGCGCTCGCCTACGGCCCGGAACCAGAGGAAGTCGCCCCTCCTGCCCTGACCGGGCACGCAGGTGACCGCGTCGAGGGCGGCGAGCGGGAAGATCCGCTCCTCGCCTCCGGTCCTCCAGGCCAGGCGGACGTTCCGGCCGTCGAAGTGACAGGTCCCGTCCTGGGTCTGGACCGCCGACGGCCACGGGGCCTCGACCATGAACTCGGCGGCGCCGGACTGCGCCAGGCCCCCGGAGACGACGGCCCCGTGCAGGGTTTCGGCCAGCCGTCGGCCGTCCGTCTCCTGCTCGGGCGGGTAGTCGACGAAGAACGGATGGTCGTCGGCCGAGATCATCGCGCCGCCCACCGCGTAGAAGGGGTCGGCGCCCGGGCGCAGGAAGAGGGCGAGCCGCCCGAGCCGCCGCCGGCCCGGCGGTAGCAGCTGAACGCCGGCCAGCGCGGTCACCGGGAATTCGATCCGCCCCAGCCGACGGCGCAGCCAGCCGCCGGAGGACGATGAGTAGTCCAAGCGGCATTGCCGCCCGTCGAATGTCAGCCGGGCGTCCGCCCCCGTCAACCCCGTGATCACTCTGGGGACATTAGCAACAATTGGGACATTCCCGACGCCCGACGAACGAACGAATCCGGCCCGCGACCGCACGGGCCGGCCGCATCAGCTCTGGCCGAGGTAGGCGAGGACGGCCTTGACCCGGCGGTGGGTGCTGTCGGTGTGCTGCAGGTCCAGCTTGAGGAAGATGTTGGAGATGTGCTTCTCCACCGCGCCGTCGGTGACGAAGAGGCGGCGGGCGATCGCGGCGTTCGACAGGCCCTCGGCCATCAGGCCGAGGACCTCCCGCTCACGCGGGGTGAGCGCCTCCAGCCGGTCGCCCCGGCGCCGCCTTCCCAGCAGCTGGGCGATCACCTCCGGGTCGATGACCGTGCCGCCGGCGGCGACCCGGCGTACGGCGGCGGTGAACTCTGCGACGTCGGCGACCCGTTCCTTCAGGAGGTACCCGACGCCGTCCGCGCCGGCACCGATCAGGTCGGTCGCGTAACGCTCCTCGACGTACTGGGAGAACACGAGGATCGGGGTGCCGGGGACCCGCCGCCGCGCCTCCAGCGCGGCCCGCAGGCCCTCGTCGGTGAAGGAGGGCGGCATCCGGACGTCGACGATGGCGAGGTCGGGACGGTGCTCCGCCACGATGTCGACCAGCCCCGGACCGTCACCGGCCGTGGCGACCGTCTCGATGTCCTCGTCCGCGAGCAGCCGGACCAGCCCCTCGCGCAGCATTACGGCATCTTCCGCGATCACCACCCGCACGCCCCCAGACTAGAGGAACGTCACCAGACGCAGGGCAGGTCCGCGCGGATCACCGTCGGCCCGCCGATCGGGCTGTTCACCGTCAGGATGCCGTCGATGCCCGCCGCCCGGTCGGCCAGGCCGGCCAGCCCACCGCCCGGAGTGGCCTCGGCCCCGCCGACGCCGTTGTCGGACACCTCGACGATGACCCAGGTCTGGTCCCGGGTGATGCTCACCGACGCCCGCGTCGCACGGGCGTACTTGGCCACGTTGGCGAGCGCCTCGGAGACGATGAAGTACGCGATGCTCTCCACCGCCGCGGGCGGCCGGGTCGGCAGGTCGATCTCGACCTGGACGGGCATCGGGGCTCGGGCCGCGACCGCGGAGATCGCGGCGTCCAGCCCCCGATCGGTGAGGATCGCCGGGTAGATGCCCCGCGCGAGGTCGCGCAACTCGGCGATGGCCTCCTTTGCGCCCGCGTGGGCCTGCTGGATGAGCTCCTGAGCCGCCACCGGATCGGTCTCCAGCTTCGCCCGGGCCCGGCCGAGATCCATCGCGACGGCCAGCAGCCGCTGCTGGGCGCCGTCGTGCAGGTCCCGCTCGATCCGCCGCCGCTCGGCCTCCGCCGCGTCCACGCCGCGCGCCCGGCTGGCCCGCAGCTGAGCCGTACGGGCCCGGAGCGCCTGGGTCTCGCTCGGCCCCAGCAGGTAGGACGCGATCGCCGCGTGCGCCGCCCCCACGATCCGCACGGCGTACATGGCGACGACGAACGCCCCGATTCCCAGCGGCACCGCCGGCAGCGTGGTCAGCGGGTCGTCCAGCCAGATCTCGTGGCCCGCGAACGTCACGTAGAGGTAGCCGCCACGGCTCTGCGTGATCCAGATCGGCATCGTGAGCAGCGCGACCGTCATCACCCACAGCACCATGGAGATCATGAACTCCGCCACGCCGATGGGGAAGGCGAGGAGCAGGTAGACGAGATCCTTCCAGGTCGCCGGGTCGGCGGCCAGCGTCCGCCACTTGCGCAGGAGGTTACGGCCGGACGGCAGCGCGCGGTACGGGCTGGGGATCCGCACGCCGAACGCCAGGTGCGCGAGCCGCCGTTCGAACACGGCGGCACCCCGCCAGAGGATCATCGTCAGCGCCAGCCCGAGGACGCCCACCCAGATCACGACGGTCCCGACGGAGACCGACAGCAGCACGGCCAGCCCGACGAAGTAGGCCAGGCCGAGCGGGGCGTGCAGCAGCAGAAAAGCGGCCGACCTCCAGGTCAGCGGGTCCTTGAGCAGACGCAGGGGGCCGCGCCTGGGGGAGGCCGATGTGTCGACGGCGCCGTTCACCGGGGTCCCTTCCTGCCGGGGGAGCGTACGGGTCCAGCCTGCTGAACGACCGGGTCCCCCGCCATGGAGCATCCCAGCCGTCCGCAGGTAGGGCTAACCCCAGGGCCGGCCCCACCCCACTCGTCTCCCCTGGGACGAGCCCTGGACACGACGACGCCCCGGAGGGATGCTCCGGGGCGTCGTGTCACGCGGATTCCTGCGGGAACCTGCCGCGGGTCAGTCGTT
The DNA here is from genome assembly GCF_024055725.1 of Actinoallomurus spadix. Classification (GTDB taxonomy): domain Bacteria; phylum Actinomycetota; class Actinomycetes; order Streptosporangiales; family Streptosporangiaceae; genus Actinoallomurus; species Actinoallomurus spadix. The sequence goes on from NZ_JAMXMX010000023.1 coordinate 98,591, forward strand.
GAGCGTGGTCTTCTGCACCTGCAGGAGGAACTCGGCGTTCGACTTGGTCTCCTTCATCTTCTCGATGAGGAGCTCCAGCGCCTGCTGGGTGTCGAGCGCGTGCAGCACGCGGCGCAGCTGCCAGACGATCCGCAGCTCCTCCGGAGCCAGCAGGATCTCTTCCTTACGGGTGCTGGAGGCGTCGACGTCGATCGCCGGGAACACCCGCTTGTCGGCGAGCTCGCGGCGGAGGCGGACCTCCATGTTGCCGGTGCCCTTGAACTCCTCGAAGATGACCTCGTCCATCCGCGAGCCGGTCTCGATCAGCGCGGTGGCCAGGATCGTCAGCGAGCCGCCGTTCTCGATGTTGCGGGCGGCGCCGAAGAACCGCTTCGGCGGGTAGAGCGCCGTGGAGTCGACACCACCGGACAGGATCCGGCCGCTGGCGGGCGCCGCGAGGTTGTACGCGCGGCCGAGACGGGTGATCGAGTCGAGCAGCACGACGACGTCGTGGCCCAGCTCGACGAGCCGCTTGGCGCGCTCGATCGCCAGCTCGGCGACCATCGTGTGGTCGTCGGCGGGCCGGTCGAAGGTCGAGTGGATGACCTCGCCCTTCACCGACCGCTGCATGTCGGTGACCTCTTCCGGCCGCTCGTCGACGAGGACGACCATGAGGTGGCACTCGGGGTTGTTCTTGGTGATCGCGTTGGCGATCGCCTGCAGCACCATCGTCTTACCGGCCTTCGGCGGCGAGACGATCAGACCGCGCTGGCCCTTGCCGATGGGGCTGACCAGGTCGATGATCCGCGTGGTGAGCTGGTTCGGCTCGGACTCCAGGCGGAGTCGCTCCTGCGGGTACAGCGGGGTCAGCTTGGAGAAGTCGACGCGGCCACGGGCCTGCTCCGGCTCCATGCCGTTGACGGTGTCGAGACGGACCAGGGCGTTGAACTTCTCCCGGCGCTCGCCCTCGCGGGGCTGGCGCACGGCGCCGGTGATCACGTCGCCCTTGCGCAGGCCGTTCTTGCGGACCTGGGCGAGCGAGACGTAGACGTCCTGCGGGCCGGGCAGGTAGCCGGTGGTCCGGACGAACGCGTAGTTGTCGCGGATGTCGAGGATGCCGGAGACCGGGATGAGGACGTCGTCCTCGCTGATCGTGGGCTCGGAGTCGCCGAAACGCTCACGGCCGCCACGGCCGCGGTTGCGCTCGCGGAACCGGCCGCGCCGACGCCGACCGCCACCGTCCTCGTCGTCGGAGTCGCTCTGCTGCTGGCGCTGGTTCGGACCACGCTGGCCCTGGCCGCGGTCGTCGCCGCGCTGCCCGCGGTCGTCGCCGCGCTGCCCGCGGTTGTCGTCACCGCGCTGGCCACGGTTGTCCTCGCCACGCTGGCCACGATTGTCGTCGCGCTGGCCGCGGTTGTCCTCGCGCTGCCCCTGGCCGTCCCGGTCCCGGTTGCGGTTGCCGCGCTGGCGCTGCCGCTGACCGCCCTCCCGGCCGGCGCCGTCGCGCACACCGGCGTCGCCGGCGGGCTGCTCGGCCTCGACCTTGATCTCCTGCTGCTCCTGCGCCGGCGCCTCTTCGCGCTTGGCGGAACGCTCGCGCTTCGGCGCGGCCGCGGGCTCGGCCACGGCGGGCGCCGCGGCGGTCTCCTTCACGGCGGGGGCCTCGGCGTCGCTCTTCACGGAGGCCGCCTGGTCACCGCCTCCGGTGTTCTGCGCCTGCCGCTCTTGGATGGCGGCGATGAGCTGGCTCTTCCGCATTCCGCCCGTACCGCTGATGCCGAGGCTGGAGGCGAGGGCCTTCAGCTCGGGCAGCACCATCGCCGACAGGCCGGTGCCCGAGCGGCGGCGCCGCGGCGCAGCCGTCGTCGCCTTCTCGGCGGACGCGGCCTCAGGAGCCGTTGTGACTGCTGCGTCCGAGAGGAGTTCGGTGGATTCGCTCACTAAGGGTCCTTCCCAGGGAGCGGGTGTGGCCGCCGTCGGCCAGGCAACCCGGTCGTGCGAACCGGCGGGGGCGCCGGATCATTCGAGCTCTGCTGATCTCCATGTGATCGGCGAAGAGTTCTGGCCACATCCAGATGGTGGTGGAGGCAGGTTCTCGCGAGAGATCCCCGATCCCGATACGTCCGTAGTTTTGGTTGAACGCTGAACAACGAGCGGTTTCGTTGCCGGGGAACCACATCCGCGTCACACGGCCGACGTAAGCCGGAATGGCTGACGAGCCCACGCCCCCGTACGGGGCATCTGGTGCGGCACTTAGCCTAACATCACCTGGGCACACTGCTATTCCCCAGAGACTCGCGTTTCCTGACCGATCGGCTGAACGCATGCGCCGTGGGGGTCAACGTTCAGCGGGTGTATGTGCCACGAAGTACCCACTTCCGAGCCGATCGAATCAACCTCGCCTGCGGATACGAACGCGAGAACGGTCGGCCCGGCCCCCGACACCACCGCGGGCACGCCGGCCGCGCGAAGCCGGTCCACCAGCGCGACCGACTCCGGCATCGCCGGGGCGCGGTACGCCTGGTGCAACCGGTCCTCGGTGGCGTCCAGGAGCAGCTCCGGGCGGGCGGTGAGCGCGGCGATCAGGAGCGCGGCGCGGCCGGCGTTGGCCGCGGCGTCGGCGTGCGGCACGACGTCGGGCAGGAGGCCGCGGGCGCGCTCGGTGGCGAGCCGGTGCTCGGGCACGAACGCCACGGGGCGTACGCCCGGGGCGACGTCCAGCCTGGTCATGCGCGGCCCCGCCGTGGTCTCCCAGGCGATGGTCAGGCCGCCCGCCAGGCACGGCGCGACGTTGTCCGGATGTCCCTCGATCCTGGTGGCCAGGGCGAGGACGTCCGCGTCGGTGAGGCTCGCGCCCTCCGGATGCAGGGCACGGGCGGCGAGGATCCCCGCGACCGTCGCGGCCGAGGAGGATCCGAGGCCGCGCGCGTGCGGGATCCGGTTGACGCAGCGGACCCGCAGCCCCGGATCGGGCGCCGATCCGATGGCCGCGTACGTGTCGCGGAACGTCTTGACGATCAGGTGCTGCTCGCCACGCTTGGCGGTCTCCTCGCCCTCACCGGTGACGTCGATCCACACGCCGGAGTCGGCGAGCCCGACCTCCACGTCGTCGTACAGGGTGAGCGCCAGCCCCAGCGCGTCGAACCCCGGGCCGAGGTTCGCGCTGGTCGCGGGGACCCGTACGTGGACGGTGGCGGGCGCGGGGCGCCCCGCCCTCACGTGAGTTCCAGGGCGGACGCGGCTGCGTGCGCGTCGACGGGCACCGTGATCGGCGCCGGGGCACCCGAGATGGCCCAGTCGGGGTCCTTGAGGCCGTTTCCGGTCACCGTGCACACGACGCGCTCGCCCCGGCGCAGCAGGCCCTCGTCACTGGCCTGCAGCAGCCCCGCGACGCTCGCCGCCGACGCCGGCTCGACGAACACGCCCTCCTCGCGGGCGAGGAGCCGGTAGGCGGCGAGAATCTGCCGGTCGGTGACGGCCTCGATCGCTCCCCCGGACTCGTCCCGGGCCTTGAGCGCCAGGTCCCAGGAGGCGGGATTGCCGATGCGGATCGCGGTCGCGATGGTCTGCGGCGACGTGACCGGCTCGCCCTTGACGATCGGCGCCGCGCCGGCCGCCTGGAAGCCCAGCATGCGCGGCCGCGCGTCGGACTCCTTGTAGCCCATCCAGTAGGCGCTGATGTTGCCGGCGTTGCCGACCGGGAGGCAGTGCACGTCCGGGGCGCCGCCGAGCGCGTCGATGATCTCGAAGGCGGCGGTCTTCTGGCCGTGCAGCCGGTACTTGTTGACCGAGTTGACGAGCGCCACCGGATAGTCGACGGCGAGCTTGCGGGCGAGCTCGAGGCAGTCATCGAAGTTGCCGTCGATCTGCAGGAGCTTGGCGCCGTGCACCAGCGCCTGTGCCAGCTTGCCCATGGCGATCTTGCCGCGCGGCACCAGCACCGCGCAGACCATTCCCGCGCGCACGGCGTACGCGGCCGCCGACGCGGACGTGTTACCGGTCGAGGCGCAGATGACCGCCTTGGCGCCGTCCTCGGCCGCCTTGCTGATCGCGAGTGTCATGCCGCGGTCCTTGAAGGAGCCGGTCGGGTTGGCGCCCTCGACCTTGAGGTAGACCTCGCAGCCGGTCAGCTGGGACACCCGCGTCGCCGGAAGCAGGGGTGTGCCGCCTTCCAGAAGGGTGACGACCGGCGTCCCGGCCGTCACGGGGAGCCGATCGCGGAACTCCTCGATGACGCCACGCCATGCCCTGCTCACGATGTTCCTCCTGACCTGCGCTGTCGTTCAGCGAGTCTACGGGCACCCGGACCGCGCGTCTCACGTCGTTTCACATCGTGGACGACCCGCCGCCGATTAGGATCATCGACCGTGCACCCCCGAGCACGCGTCGCCGGATACGTCACGGCCGCCGTCCTGGTCGCCGTGGGGACGCTGTGGGCGACCGGCGGCCTCGCCCCGGCCGACGCGCCCGTCCCGACGCCACCGGGCCGGGAGGTCGACCAGCACCTCTTCCGAACCCGGCTCGTCGGCGCCCACGTGGCCACGATCAAGAAGTACGGGCGGTCCACGCGGATGCTGGTGATCAATGCCTGGGTGACCAACCCGACCCGCGAGACGCTCGGGACGTACGGCCTGAACGACGACGTGTTCGCGCACGGCATGTTCCTGCGCTGGAAGGCGCGGGACGGTCCCCGGCCGAAGCTGGTGGACGCCCAGGCCATCGCCGGCGACACCCTCTTCCGCTCACTGCAGCCGCGCCTGCCCACCTACGTCGCCGTGCAGTACGAACTGGCGGCCGGCACCCGGCTGCCCGACCAGGTGACCGTCGCCCTGGCGGACTACCAGCACACCGACTCGGGCGTCCTCGACCCGCGCGGCTACTGGGACTGGAAGGCCCGCCGCTACGAACGCGCGCACGAGACGAATCCGCTGACGCACAAGTCCGGGTGGGTCACGCACATCATCCCCGTCCTGGTCGCCGACGTGAGACTGCCGGTGAAGCCTTGAGACGGATCGCCTCGATCGCGCTCGCCGCCGCCCTCGCGTGCGCCGCGGTGGCGCTGCAGTCCACCCGCTGGAGCTATACCCGGGCGTACGGCCCGTTCGTCAGGAACGGCCGGATCGGCCAGACCGTCACCGAACCGCGGTTCACGATCCGCGTCGACCGGGTCGACGGCGCCCGCACGATCGACGTCCCGCCGACCCAGTACACCAAGGCGCAGCAGATCACGGCGACCGGCGTCTTCGTGGTCGTCCTCGCCACCATCGAGGCCCGGCGCTCCCCCGTGTACGCCGGGCAGGCACGGCTGCACACCCGGTACGGCGACTACTTCCCGACGGACAAGCTCGGCGGCGGAGGCGGCCTGTCCCAGCCGGTCGTCACGCCGCTGAGCTACGTGCGGTTCGAACCCGGCCTGCCGCGCCGGGGCGCCTATGTCTTCGACGTGCCGCCCGCGGCCGTGGCCGGCGCCCGGCTCTACGTCTCCGACCACGACGCCGAGGACGCGCCGTTCGGCTTCTACCGCGACGACCCGCGGCGGTTCGCCGCCGAGGCCCACGTCGACCTCGGTCTCGACACCGCCGAGGCCGCCCGCCTGACGTCGAGACCCCCGTCCGGCTACTCGGTCCCGGAGCCCTCATGAGCGCACTTGTGAGAAGCGTCGCGGCCGGTCTACGGCGCGGCACGGCCCGGGTACGGCGCGGCGCGGCCACGGGCGCGGCCCGGGTGCGGCGGCCGGTCCGGATCCTCGCCCTGCTGGTGCTGCTGGGCGGGGCGATGTACCTGCCGTTCCGCCAGGAGTGGGCGTACTACCGCCAGGACGTGCCGGCGACGCACACGCGGACGGTCGGGCCCGGCCGGCCGGCGGTCTTCCAGCAGATCCGCTGGACGCTCCTGCGCTACGGCCGGGCCGAGTTGAAACGCGGCGACCTGCCGCCCGGCCCCATCGGCCGGCCGGTCCGGCCCGGCGAGACGCTCGTGGTGGCCACGCTGCGGGCCGAGCCGCTGACCGGGCATCCCCGCGACTTCGCCATCGACTTCTCCCTGCGCGACCACGCCGGCCACCGCTGGAGCGCCTACGAGTGGCACACCACGATCATCCCCGGCGGCAAGGACCCCGCGTACGTCATGGGCCTCGTCCCCGACTGGGCGGCCGGCACGTTCGAGCTGGTCATGCGGCACCAGCATCAGGATCTGTCGCCGGCGCTGGGCGGCCCGCAGCTGGTGTTCCGTCGCTGACCCGGCGCCGTACGAGGTCGAACGTGGCCGCCAGCAGGGACAGCCGGAGGATCTCGCCGATCATGCGATGCCCGAACTCGATCGGCACCAGGACGAGGTTCCAGAACCGTACGGTGTGGTCCGTGCCGATCAGCGCGACGACGCCGCGCTGCAGCGGATCGAGCAGCACGCCGATCGCGACGTAGCAGAGGCAGAACCAGGCGAAGACGTACGCGCCCGCGTGGTGCGCCAGCCGGAGCGCGTGCAGGACCGGCACGTACTTCTCCCGCAGGCTGCGGCTGGCCACCTCGGCCAGGCGGCGCCGCCGGCCCGCCAGGCGGTCGGGCAGCCCCTCCAGCGGGGTGCCGCGGACCGCCGCCCGGTCGTGCATCTCCAGGCCGAACACGATCGCGGCGATGGCCAGCCACACCAGCGGCAGGAGGAGCGCGTCCTTGACCGGGCCGGGACCCGGCACCGACACGACATCGGTGATCGCGTGCCAGAACGCCCGGTTCGCCAGCCACCGCTCGGCCGCCATGACGAACTGCATGATCGAGTACAGCGTGTAGAGGGCGACGTTCACCTCGAAGAACGCGGTGAGGATCCCCATCACGCGGCCACGCCGCTCCTCGTACCGGCGTTCGCAGAGCACCCGCAGCACCCACGACACCGCCGCGACGACCAGGCAGGTCACGATCGGCAGCTCGAGGACGTTGCCGACGTTCATGACGTCGCCGGTGTTCACCCGCCGCTGGGCGTCCGCCCGCAGCACCTCGCGCAGGTCCGTGGTGTAGAGGTTCCAGCCGAGGTAGACGAGCACGAATGGGAACAACGTCCGGCCCACCGCGGTGACGTACGGCTCGTCGGGATCCTCGATCACGGACAGGCCGCGGCCCAGCGTGAAGAGCATCCCGACCGTCACGACCAGCGACGCCAGCACCGCCACGCTCAGCGGCAGCAGGACGACGGCCTGCCGGACACCGGGATGACGCCCGGTCCCGAGGTGGGAGATCCCCTGGAGGAGTGCGTACCGGACGATCGACCCGGCGCTGAACCACATCGCCAGCGGCACGAAGAACCGCGCCGCGAGCCGGAGCGCCGACACCGGCAGCAGCGCCGCGCCGAGCGCTCCGTCACGTCGTACGGCGGCGCGACCCGGCCCGGCGGCTTCGTCTGCTGGTGCGGCGGAAGCGGCCATCGCCCGAATGCTAGTGCGACCGCCGCCGCTCAGTGGCCTCTTCTACTCGTGTTCACTCGTCGCCTTCGACGCGCATGACGCTGGCGACCTCGCGGACGATCTCCTTGTCGCGGAGGGTCTCGACGGTGGCCGACAGCGCGCCGTCGGGGGCCCGGTGGGTGACGATGACGAGCTGCGCCTCCTCGCCGTGCCCCTCCTGGCGTACGGCCTGGATCGAGACTCCGTGGTCGGCGAAGACGTCGGCGACGCGCGCCAGCACGCCGGACCGGTCCGCCACGTCCAGGGAGACGTGGTACCGCGTGACCGTGTCGGCCATCGGCAGGACGGGCAGGTCGGCGTACGTCGACTCGGCGGGACCGCGGGTGCCGTGCACGCGGTTGCGGGCGACGGCGACCAGGTCGCCGAGCACCGCGCTCGCGGTCGGCGCGCCGCCGGCGCCCGCGCCGTAGAACATCAGCGACCCGGCGGACTGCGCCTCGACGAACACCGCGTTGTACGCCTCGCGGACGTTCGCCAGCGGATGCGTGCGCGGGATCATCACGGGGTGGACGCGGACGGACACGCCGCGGCCGTTCCGGCCGTCGTCGGACGGCACCCGCTGGCAGATCGCCAGGAGCTTCACGACGCAGCCCATCGCCCGGGCGCTCGCGATGTCGGCGGAGGTGACGTCCGCGATGCCCTCCCGGTGCACGTCCGCGGCGGTCACGCGGGTGTGGAAGGCGAGCTGGGCGAGGATCGCGGCCTTGGCCGCCGCGTCGAAGCCCTCGACGTCGGCCGTCGGGTCGGCCTCGGCGTACCCGAGGGCCTGCGCCTGTTCGAGGGCCTCGGAGAAGCCCGACCCCGACGTGTCCATCTTGTCGAGGATGTAGTTGGTCGTGCCGTTGACGATCCCCATCACCCGGTGCACGTGGTCACCGACGAGCGACTCGCGCAGCGGCCGCAGCAGCGGGATCGCGCCCGCCACGGACGCCTCGTAGTAGATGTCGACACCGTGCTCGCGCGCCGCGCCGAAGAGCGTCGCGCCGTCCTCGGCGAGCAGCGCCTTGTTCGCCGTGACGACCGACTTGCCGGACTTCATCGCGTCGAGCAGGAGGCCCCGGGCGGGCTCGATGCCGCCGATCACCTCGATCACGATGTCGACGTCCGGGCGGGTCACCAGCCCGGTCGCGTCGGTCGTCAGCAGCTCCGGCGGCACGCCTTCACGCCGCTTGTCCTTCCGGCGCACGGCGATGCCGACGAGCTCCAGCGGGGCGCCGACCCGCGCGGCGAGGTCGGCCGCCTGCTCGTCCAGGAGGCGTACGACCTCGGTTCCGACGACGCCGCAGCCCAGCAGCGCGATCTTCAACGGTGGCCTCAGGGGCAGGGCGGAACTCAAGGCGACACCTCCAGGCGCAGCAGATCGTCCTCGGTCTCACGGCGCAGGATCAGCCGCGCCCTGCCGTTCCGTACGGCGACGACCGCCGGCTTCGGCAGGTGGTTGTAGTTGTTGCCCAGCGATCGGCAGTACGCCCCCGTCGCCGCGACGGCGATCAGGTCGCCGGGGGCGAGGTCCGCGGGCAGCCACAGGTCGCGGACGACGATGTCGCCGCTCTCGCAGTGCTTGCCGACCATCCGGCTCAGCATCGGGCCGGCGTCCGAACGCCGGGACGCCAGCGCGGCGGTGTACTCCGCGCCGTACAGCGCGGTGCGGATGTTGTCGCTCATGCCGCCGTCGACGGAGACATAGGTGCGCAGCCCCTCCAGGGGCTTGACCGTGCCGACCTCGTACAGCGTGATGCCACCCGGCCCGGAGATCGAACGGCCGGGCTCGACGGTCAGGCGCGGGACGGGGAGGCCCTTCTCCTCGCAGACGCGGGAGACGATGCCGCGCAGGTTGTCGGCGATGTGCTTCGGGTCGAGCGGGTCGTCGCCCTCGAGGTAGGCGATGCCGTACCCGCCGCCCAGGTCGAGTTCGGGCAGCTCGACACCGTGCTCCTCGCGGATGGCGTCCAGCAGCTCCACGACCCGCCGGGCGGCCAGCTCGAAGCCGTCGGTGTCGAAAATCTGCGAGCCGATGTGGGAGTGCAGGCCGACGAGCTCCAGCTCCTTGATCCCGATGACCCGGCGGGCCGCCTCTTCCGCCGTCTCCCGGGCGAACCCGAACTTCTGGTCGTCGTGGGCGGTGGCGATGAACTCGTGCGTGTGCGCCTCGACGCCCGTCGTCACCCGGACGAGGACCTTGGGCCGGACGCCCAGCTCTCGGGCGAGGTGACCCAGGCGGGCGATCTCCTCGTAGGAGTCGACGACGACGTGGCCGACGCCGGCCTCCAGCGCCCGCGTCAGCTCGGCCATCGACTTGTTGTTGCCGTGGAACGTGATCCGCTCCGGCGGGAACTCCGCCCGGAGCGCCACCGCGAGCTCGCCGCCGCTGCAGACGTCGAGGCCGAGCCCCTCGTCCTTCACCCACCGGGCGATCTCGACGGACAGGAACGCCTTGCCCGCGTAGTAGACGTCGCCGTCGCTGAACGCCGCCGCGAACTCCCGGCAGCGGGACCGGAAGTCCTCCTCGTCGTAGACGTACAGCGGCGTACCGAACTCCGCCGCCAGATCACGAATGTCCACGCCGCCCACCGTCAGCACCCCGTCCTCACGGCGGGCGCCGCGCGGCCACACGCTGGGCGTGAGCGCGTTCAGGTCGCTCGGCGGCGGCAGGGGGTGGTCCTCGGGCAGCACGTCCGCGTGCCGAGGGCCGGCCGGGTGAACTCGACTCATCGACTGCTCTTCCTATCGGGACTCAAAGACGGTCGTTCGGGGTCTCGCCGAGCATGCGGAGGCCGTTGCCCAGGACGATGTACGCCGCTTCAGCCAGGCTAAGGCGTGCGGAATGGTGACCGGTGATGATTTCGTCGCCCCTGGGCAGCGGCGAGCACCACTCGTGGACGTCGTGGTACGCGTCGGCGATCAGCTCCAGCTGCCGGGTGAACGGCCGCGGATCGCCGGTCCGCGCCGCCTGCTCGGCCCGGCTCGGGAACTCCGCCAGCAGGGCGAGCAGCCACTTCTCCCGCGGATCGGTCAGCGGGCCCTCGGCCGCGCCGACGCCGAGGTCGGCGGCCTGCCGGCGCACGGCGGCCGCCCTCGCGTACGCGAACCGCACCACGAAACCCGGGTTGTCGAAGGTCAGCGGACGCTCCGGCCAGGTCTCCCGCGGCACGGGCACTGGCACGACGCCGTACGTCTCGTCGATGCGCCCGATCAGCGCGGTGTCGACACCGATCGACAGGAAACCCGGCCCCGTCACCCGTACGTCGCCGACACCCGGCATCCGGCCGAGCCGCTCGGCGAGCAGTTCGGCGATCTCCCTGGCGGGCCGCCCGGCGGCGCGCGCCAGCCGCAGCGGCAGCGGCGTCGCGTAGTCACCGGACTCGGTGACCGTGACGGGAACGCGCCCGGGCACGGGAACGGCGAACTCACCCTCGTCGACCGCCCCGCGGACGGCGGCCACGACGGCGGCGTTCAACTCGGCCGGGGTCACGACATGAGACTAGCCGACCAGCATGTGGACATCCGATCGCCGTGGGCCGCCGTCGCGCGAGATCCTCCGGCCTGCGCCGCCGGAATCGGTCATCTGTCCGGGGTCAGGCGACCGGACCCGCGCCGGCCAGCTCGCGGACCGTACGGATCAGCTCGGCGGGGTCGAACGGCTTGGTCACGTACGCGTCCACGCCGATCTCGTGCCCGCGCCGGATGTCGTGCTCCTGGGCGCGCGCCGTGATCATGACGACCTTGATGTCGCGCGTCTGCGGGTCGTCACGCAGCTTGACGGCCGTCACCCAGCCGTCCAGCCGGGGCATCATGACGTCGAGAGTGATCACGTCCGGAGCGATGTCGCGCACCCGGTCGAGGCAGTCCTGCCCATCCACGGCGGTCAGCACCTCGAAGCCCTCCAGCTGGAGGTTCACGGCGATCAGCTGCCTGATCACCTCGTCGTCATCGACGACCAGCACACGTCCCAGTGTCACGACCGCCAAGCTAACGCTTTCCCGGGTCGGGACACGCGGATAACGGCCACACTGATGTCACACTCATGTCACACCCCCGCCGATGACCCGGCCAACCCGGACAGAAGGGGCCGCACGGCTCCACGCGACCGATAGGTTCCATGATCACTGGCGCGTACTGCCGATAGGGCGCAGTGAACACCGGTGAGCAGCCGACCGGCCCATGCCCAGCTCCAGCCCGGTCGCCCTGGCCGGTGATCCGCCCGGCGCGCTCCCGCCTTGTGGCGACTCCGCCGCCTGTCGCTGGAGGCTGCCAGGCCCCAACGACGCCGCCGTACGCCCTGAGCGGATGCCCCTCGGGGAGGCCCGCCATGCCGTGCGATTCGTCCCGCGCCGGCCACCACCGCGCCAGACGATCTTTTGCCATGCCTGGTGAGCGACGTTCGTCCAGCTCATCGGTGCTCCGAGGACCGGCACGGCGGGGAAAGGTGTTCGATGAGGGTCGGTGAGCTGGTAGTCTTCATTCGTCCCGAGCCCCCTTAGCTCAGGGGATAGAGCACCGGCCTCCGGAGCCGGGTGCGCAGGTTCGAATCCTGCAGGGGGCGCGCATCCTGATCAAGGAAAACCCCGGCTCACCAGCCCGAACGCTGGAAGCCGGGGTTTCGCGCTTCTGCGGCTGTATGCCCACTGACCGCAGCCGCATGTCCCTGTGCCGACGGGCAGTGATCGCGACGTCGGCGGAGTCCAGATCGGCTTCGTGGTGGTCGGCGGCGATGGCTTCCACCGTCTCGGCATCGTAGAACCGGTCCCGGAGCACCTTCCCGTGTGCGAGAGCACAGTAACTGGACCGCAGGCGCCGCGCTGCCGCCAACGTCACCAGCTCGTAGCGCCGCGGGTCCATATCCTCTTTGATCGCGGTGCTGAGTTGCTGCCAGGCCGCGTAGACGGCGGGTCGCAGCGCGAACACCTTGGTGTAGTTGGCGACATATCCCAGTGCCGCGCGGTCGGCTTCATACAGACGACCGGTCTCGTCTGCGGCGTTGGTCTCAGCGGGTGTCCGCAGGTAGCTCATCGCACCGTCCTTCGGGCTCCTCGAGGTCGGACAGGCAGGTGGCGTACTCCCCGCACCTGAGGGGACACGTCGCTCCCGATCACAGAGTCCACCGATTCTCAGACCGCCACAACGACTTCGCGTCTGACAGGTTCGACCAGCCGCCGGCCATCGTTCCGTCCGGCGCATCTACCACGATGCGCCGGTCCACCGCGTCGATGGACCGGCGCGCCGGCTCCGCCGGGGACTCGCCGCGGAGCGTCAGCTGGTTTCACTGGAAGTCGCATCCCGGGTTGGGCGCGTCATCCGACAGGGGTGCTCCGACCGGGAGGGAGTAGAGAACGTCGAGTACGACCGGGACCTTGTTGAGGTTGCGGCCGATGTGCACGTGGTTCGCGCCGCTCGGCTCGACGATCGAGCTGCCGGCGGGGTAGACGCCATCGGACTTGCACGAGGCGTCGAAGTGGCTGAGTGTGCCCTGCTTGACGACTCCGAACAGTCTCCCCTCGTGGAAGTGCCACCCGGTGCTCTGCTGCGGTGGGATGGTGATCTCCCGCAGGACGTAGTGGGTGTTGCCCACGGTCGTCTCCGTGATCACCGTGCCCGAGACGCCCGGACCGGCCGGGGTCGCGTTCGCCGTGGTCGCGGCGAAGGACAGACCGGCGACGCCGGCACCGACGAGGGCGAACCGCGCCGAATATCTCAAGGGTGTTCTCCGATCCTCATAGATCACCAGGAATTCATGAGGCTCGCACACCGGTCAGGTCAGGGGGTCAGAACACCGATGCGAATGTGTTCGATCTCTGCTCGCCGACGAAACGCACTCCCGTTTCCATTTCCGGGGCCGAATCATGGACGGCATTGCGGGGACGTCACCGCCCATCCCGTCAGGGCGCAGAGTCTGGTCAGCGCGCCGGAGCGTACCGGATCTATCTCGTCGCGCCGGGCGGTCAGCCGGTCGCCCGGGGCCGCGGCTGCGGTGCTGGCCGCGATGACGCGGCCGTCGGGGTTCAGCAGGGCGCGGGGGGACGGCTCGGCGCACAGGGCCGGCATGATGCGGCGTTCCAGGCGGTCGCACGGGACGTCCAGGGCCGCCACTCCGAGGGGCCGGGTGTCGTGGTGGACGGGGACGGACAGCGTGAACGTGTACTCGTTCGTGCAGGCGTAGTCGACGTACGGGCCGGCGACGTGCGGGTCGCCGGAGCGGATCGGCACCTCGAACCATTCGTCGTTGAAGTAGTCGAAGAAGTCGGGGCCGTCCGGGTCGAGGTTGACGCGCAGTGGCTCGGGGGTTCCGTCGCCGGGCCGCCACCACCATTCGAGCCAGTACGGGGCGTCGCGCAGCAGGCCGGGGGCGGCCACGACGCCGGTGCCGATGGCCAGGTCCCCGAAGGCGTCCAGGGTCTCGCGGATGCGTGGGCGGAGCGAGGCGAGGTCGGCGAGCGTGTAGGGGCCGGGCCGGGCGGCGTAGGAGGCCATGAAGGCGGCGGCGGTGCCGCGCAGGGACTGGAAGATGCGCTCGATGTCGTCGGCGAGGGAGGCCCAGGCCCGTTCGGATGGTGAGGTCGTCACTGGTCCACCTCGGTCCGGTAGACATCGACGCGCCACCGGATCAGTAGTTCCACCTCGTCCGCCACCTGCTGTTCGGCCAGTCGTCTGGCTTGTTCAGGATCACCGGCGGCGACGGCGTCGACGAGGGCGAGCCGGCCTCGTACGGTCTCGGCGTGGTCGGTGTCGCGGAGCAAAGTCCAGCTCAGATCGCCCCATTCGGCGCGCAGGTTCGCCTCTTCCTGGGTGAGCCGGGGTGACTGGGCGGCCAGGGCGACTGCGACGCCGAACTCGGTGTCCGCCTGGCGGCGCTCGGCGGCGGTGTTCGCCGCGGCCAGTCGCGCGGCGCGCCGGCGCAACGTCTGTATCTCCGGTGCCGTCGCGCGCCGGGCGGCGAGCGCCGCGGCGGTGCCGAAGATCGCCGACCGCAGGTCGCCGAGTTCGCGGAGTTGCCGGACGGTCAGGTCGGCCTGCCCCGGCCGGCTGTGGGGGCCGTCGGCAGGCCGTGCGACGAAGCTGCCGCCGGCCCGGCCGCGGCGGGTCACCACGAGGCCGCGCTCCCGCAGGGTCGCCAGCGCCTCCCGGAGCGTCAGGGTGGCGACGCCGAGTTGGTCGGACAGCACCGCTTCGGAGGGCAGGCGCTCTCCGGGAGCGATCAAGCCGAGCCGGATGGCCTCGGCCAGCCGGTCCGCGATCTGGTCGGCCCGGCCGGCCGGGCCATTGCCCAGTGCCTGGAGCGCCCGGACGGCAGCGGTGGTGAGGCCGGATGCGGGCGGTCCCGTCGCCATCGCACCTTCCTTCGTCACGTCCTGGTATTGCACCTTGACACTAAAACATTCAGGGCTAGATGATTTGCGGGCCCAACGCAATGATCATGTCGCACAGCGCGGTCGGTACGGGTGCGCGGGCATGGTCGCACGGCGCAGATCACCAGCCCCCTCCGGTCCGCCCCGACCGGCTGACAGATCAACGAGGCGACCATGACCGACAGCACCGGCTCGTCGACCGGACATGACGAGGACGCGGCCCATCTGGAGCGCCTCGGCTACAAACAGGAACTGCACCGCGTCCTGGGATTGTTCGACAACTTCAGCGTGGCCTTCTCTTACCTGTCGCCGATGGTCGGGGTGTACTCGCTGTTCGTGCTCGGGGTGGGCACCGCCGGACCTCGCTACCTGTGGCTGATGGTGCCGGTGGTCGGCTTCATGCTGCTGGTGGCACTGGTCTTCGGGGAGCTGGCGAGCCACTATCCGATCGCCGGCGCGCTGTACCAGTACGGAAAGTGGAGTGTCGGCCCGCGGTACGGCTGGTGGATCGGGTGGATCTACGGTCTCGCCCTGCTCGTCACCGTGGCCAGCGTCGACACCGGCATCGTCGGTTATCTGACCGCGCTGCTGAACAACCTGTTCGGGACGCACCTGGACGGCACCGCGCACGGCACGATCCTGGTGGTCACGGTCCTGCTCATCGCGGTCCAGACCCTGATGAACACCGTGGGCGCCAAGCTGATGGGGCGGATCTCCCAGCTCGGCGTGTTCGTCGAGACCATCGGCACCTTCGGGGTCGCCATCGCGCTGGGCATCGCCGGGTTCCACCACGGGTTCGGCTTCCTGTTCTCCAGCAAGGGCGCCGAG
The DNA here is from genome assembly GCF_024055725.1 of Actinoallomurus spadix. Classification (GTDB taxonomy): domain Bacteria; phylum Actinomycetota; class Actinomycetes; order Streptosporangiales; family Streptosporangiaceae; genus Actinoallomurus; species Actinoallomurus spadix. Next base: position 114,194 of record NZ_JAMXMX010000023.1, read on the forward strand.
CACGCGTCGGCCAATCCGCTCAAGGTCGACTTCGGCGGCCACTGGCTCACCGGCGCCGCGCTCGTCGCGGTACTCGCGCACGCCTACATCTTCTACGGCTTCGAGTCCGCCGGGGACATCGCCGAGGAGACCAGGTCGGCGTCGCGCATCGTGCCCCGGGCGATGCGCTCGGCGCTGCTGTACGGCGGGGTGGCCTCGGCCGTCCTCGTCATCGGCCTGCTGCTGGCCATGCCCTCCGACCCGAAGGGCTACGCCAACGCCGCGTCGTTCGAGGGCGGGGTGCCCGCCATCCTCGGTCAGCTCCCGTCCTGGTCGCAGAACCTGTTCCTGGTGGTGGTGTGCGTCGCCTTCTTCTCCTGCGGCACCGCGGTCCAGGGTGCGGGCTCGCGGCTGATGTACTCCTACGCCCGGGACAGGGCCGTCCCGTTCAGCCACAAGCTCAGCGTGGTGTCCAAGCGGTTCCACACTCCGGTCAACGCGCTGCTGGTCGCCGGCGTCGTCCCCGTGCTGTTCACCCTGCTGGTCAACGTCAACCCGGCGCACAACGTCCACATCCTGTGGTTCGAGCTGCCCGCCGGCGTCAACGCGCTGACCCTGCTGGTCTCCTTCGGCGTGTCCGGGATCTACCTGTCCTTCCTGCTGACCGTGGTGGGTTCGATCATCGCCAGGGCCCGGGGCTGGCAGCCGGCCGGGACGTTCCGGCTCGGGCGCTGGGGCTGGCCGGTCAGCATCCTCGCCGCGGCGTACCTCGCGCTGATGCTGCTCAACATCGTCTGGCCGTCCGGCCTGTCCAGCCCGCGCGGCAGCCTGTTCAACTTCGACTGGATCACCCTGATGGTGATCGTCGTGCTCCTGGTCATCGGCGCGGTGTACTTCGTGATCGCGCGTCCGTACCAGCGCCTGGCGGTCACCGGGCAGCCAGGCGCCCCGGTGGCCGGCGAGGCCGACCGGATCGGGGAAGGCGCCCAGTGACGACGGGACGGACCATTGTCGACGGCGCGTCGGAGCTCGGCGGCTGACCACCGTGCCGGACCCGCGGGCACCGGGGTCCCCGCCCGCGGGTCCGGCATGGTCCTGCCGGGGAGGACGGTACCGATGACCGAGCTGCCGCTGTCCGGGATCCTGGCCGCCGACTTCGGGCGGGTGCCGGCGGCGCCGTACGCCACCATGCTCCTCGCCGACCCCGGCGCCGGCGTGATCAAGGTCGAGGCGCCGGTCAGCGGCTGAACCAGGGGTTGCCGCCGCCGAGCGACCAGACGGAGACCCTGGTCACTCCGAGAGAGGTGAGCACCTGGAGCTTGCGGTCCAGGGCGGTCCGGTCGACGTAGTCGTACAGGGTGCCGTTCGAGGTCCAGCGGATCTCGCCCGAGGACGGGTCACGCCGTTTCTCCACCGTCGCCGCGTCGGTCGCGAAGCCCGGCTTCTTCTTCATCTCGCTGAAGTGGACATTCCCGGTGATCTTGCCGGTGTCGCACTTCGCCGGAGCGCTGTAGCCGTACGAGGGAAGTCCGATGATGAGGTCGGACACCGGGACCCTGCTCTCGGCGTAGGCGGTCACCTTCTTGAGCCAGTCGTACGGCGCGATGGGCAGGCACTCCTTCCCGGACGCACTGTCGTACTCCTCGTCGTAGGCCATGATGACGAGATCGTCGACGCCGGTGGCCTTGACGGCCCTGTAGTCGTAGAAGGAGGCGTCCTCGGTCATCGCCGGGGCGTCCACCTGCAGGCGCTTGCCCTTCGCGTGCAGGGCGGTGGCCAGTTCCTTCAGGAACGCCTTGTACCCCGCGAAGTCGTCGGCGCTCCAGGACCAGTAGTCCTCCATGTCGACATCCACCCCGCTCAGGTTCGCCTCGGCGACCAGCGAGGTGACCTTCTCGATGGCCGCGGTCCGCTTGGCCTTCGTACGGACCAGGGCGCGAACGTCCGCGGTGCTCATGGCCGAGAGCGTGGGGTACTGATGGGCGGAGTGCGCCTTCAGATCCGCGACGTTCGCCGGACTGTAGGTGTTGCACGTGCCATCGCCGGAGGCCTCCAGCGTGACCGAGCCATCGGACTTGACCGACCAGTACTCCGGGTTCAGTGATCCGTCCTTCACCCGGTCGTCGGCGTACTCGGAGGCCGCGGTGCAGGACGGCTCGCCGGGCCCGCCGGGGTACAGCCACGTCTGGAACCGCACCGCCGGTGCCTTCGCGGTCGCGGAGACGCCGTGACCGGCGCGGACGCCGGTCGTGGCGCTGCACGCGGTCAGCGCCGTCGCCGTCGAGGCGACCGCGACGAGGGTGGTGAATCGTGGATGGCGGAGCACGACACCGTCCTTCGAAGATCGAGAGTCTGGTTCACCCATGGGATGCGCGCGCCGGGTGATCGGTTCGTCCACCGCCGGCACGGCCGGGACGCGTGCCCCGGGTCGCCGCGAGACGCGCGGCTGCACGATCGTGGTCACCGCCGGTCCGCCGACCGGATCGGCGTCCACCACCCACGTCCGTACGCAGCGGGAGCACTGCCCATGAACAACGGCATCTACGACCTGATCCACCGTCGCCGCGACGTGCGCGCCCAGTTCACCGGCGCGCCGATCCCCGACGAGGTCCTTCACCGGGTCCTGACCGCCGCGCACGCCGCGCCCAGCGTCGGGCTGTCCCAGCCCTGGGACTTCGTCCTCGTACGGGACCCGGCCCTCCGGCACTCCTTCCACGACCATGTCCAGCACGAACGCGCCGCGTTCGCGGCCACTCTCAGCGGGGCCGACGCCGACCGCTTCGCCCGAATCAAGATCGACGGTGTGCTGGAGAGCAGCCTGTCGATCGTGGTCACCTACGATCCCGAACGAGGCGGCCCGGCGGTGCTGGGACGGCACGCCATCGCCGACGCGGGCCTGTACTCGGTCTGCCTCGCCATCCAGAACCTGTGGCTGGCCGCCACCGCCGAGAGACTCGGCGTCGGCTGGGTGTCCTTCTACCGGGAGCCGTTCGTACGCCGGCTGCTCGGCATCCCGGACGGGATCCGCCCGGTCGCCTGGCTGTGCCTGGGGCCGGTCACTCATCTGGAGACCGTGCCGGACCTCGAGCGGCACGGCTGGCGCCGCCGGCGCCCCCTGGACACCGTGCTCCACCACGACCGTTGGTGACCGCGTCGCGCCTCCGTCGGCCCTGGTGGACGGCGGCGCCGGCTGCGGCGTGACGAGCGCGCGCGCCGTTAGGGCAGAATGGGAGATGGCAGAGGAAAGGATGTCGTGACCTCCCCGTTCCCCGACGGCGCGGCCGGCCATCACGTCGAGGAGCCCGCCGGTCTTCCGATCGACCCCGACGCCGGCCCCGGTGACGAAGACGCCCATTCCGAACGCGGTGTCTTCGCGGTCCGTGGGACCCCACGCCGGAACCGGCAGTGGAGCGTCCTGGCGGTGATCTCGCTGGGCGGCGCGCTCGGCACCGTCACCCGGTACCTGGTCTCCCAGGCCCTGCCGGTCAAGGCCGGTCACTTCCCCTGGGCCACGTTCCTGACCAACCTCTCCGGGTGTTTCGCCCTCGGGCTGCTGATGGTGTTCGTCCTCGACGTGTGGCCGCCGAACCGGTACGTCCGTCCCTTCCTCGGTGTCGGCTTCCTCGGTGGTTACACCACCTTCTCGACGTTCGCCGTGGAGGTCAGGAATCTCGCGGGACATGGCGCGTGGACGCTCGCCGACGCCTATGCGGTCAATAGCCTGGTGGGCGGTCTGGTCGCGGTCTGGTGCGGAATCGCCCTGGCCCGCCTGATCGCCGGGCTGCCCGTACGCCGGAACCGTGGGGAGTAAGGGCATGAGACTGCATGGCACCGCCTGCCGGGTGACGATCTTCATCGGCGAGACCGACCAGTACCATCACAAGCCGCTCTACGCCGAGATCGTGCACCGCGCCCGCAAGCGCGGGCTGGCGGGCGCGAGCGTGTTCCGGGGCATCGAGGGCTTCGGCGCGTCGTCCCGGATCCACACCAGCCGGATCCTGTCCCTCAGCGAGGACCTGCCGCTGGCCATCGTGATCGTCGACGCCGAGGACAAGCTCGTCGACTTCCTGCTCGAACTCGACGAGCTCATCGGCGAGGGCCTGGTCACGCTCGAGCCCGTCGAGGTCTACCGGTACGTCGGCCGCGACGCGGGCGAGGTGGAACGGTGACCGTCCTGCTGGTGCTGCTCGGCGGTGCCGTCGGAGCGCCGAGCCGCTACCTGATCGACCGGTTCGTCCAGCGGCGCGTCGCCGGCGTCCTCCCCTGGGGCACCCTCACCGTCAACCTCATCGGCTGCCTGATCCTCGGCCTGCTCACCGGCGCCGCCCACGACCTGCCGAAGCCGGTCCTCACCGTGGCCGGCACCGGGTTCTGCGGCGCGCTGACCACGTTCAGCACCTTCGGCTTCGAGACCACCCGTCTCCTGGAGGAGGGCTCGCTCCTGGAGGCCGGCCTCAACGCGTTCGGGAGCCTGGCGCTGGGGCTGCTGGCCGCCACCGCCGGCTACCTCGCCGGCACCGCCGTCTAGGGCGGCCGGCCGGGGCCGGGCGCCGGCCGAGTCGGAGAGAACAGACTCGTACGGAAGTACGGAAGGGAAGAGCACGGTGACAGCGGTTCAGCAGGAGACCGGACGGGTCGCGGACGTCGTGGCGCAGGCCGGCCGGCGCCGGACGTTCGCGGTGATCAGTCACCCGGACGCGGGCAAGTCGACGCTGACCGAGGCGCTGGCGCTGCACGCGGCGGCGATCGAGCAGGCCGGCGCGGTCCACGGCAAGGCCGGGCGGCGCGGAGTCGCCTCCGACTGGATGGAGATGGAACGCGACCGCGGCATCTCGATCACCTCCTCGGTGCTGCGGTTCGAGTTCGGCGACACGCTCCTGAACCTTCTGGACACGCCCGGCCACGCCGACTTCTCCGAGGACACGTACCGGGTGCTGGCCGCCGTCGACGCGGCGATCATGCTGCTGGACTCCGCGAAGGGCCTGGAGGCCCAGACGCTCAAGCTCTTCGACGTGTGCCGCCACCGGGGCATCCCGGTCATCACGTTCGTCAACAAGTGGGACCGGCCCGGCCGCGAACCCCTCGAACTGCTGGACGAGGTGGAGCAGCGCATCGGCCTGCACCCGGCTCCTTTGAACTGGCCGGTCGGCGTCGCCGGTGACTTCCGCGGCCTGATCGACCGCGCCAGTGGCGCCTATACCCGCTACCGCCGTACGCCGGGCGGGGCCACGCGGGCGATCGAGGAGACCCTCCCGGCCGAACGGGCGGCGGCGGAGGAGGGCGACGCCTGGCACACCGCGCAGGAGGAGCTCGCGCTCATCGCCGAGATCGGCGCCGACCTGGACCCGGAGGCGTACCGCGCCGGGATCTGCACCCCGGTGCTGTTCGGCGCCGCGCTGCCGAACTTCGGCGTACGGGACCTGCTGGAGGCGGTTCGCGCGCTCGCCCCCGCGCCGATGCCCCGGACCGGTGCGGACGGACGGGAGCGGCCGGTCGACGGGCCGTTCTCCGGGCAGGTGTTCAAGGTCCAGGCGGGGATGGACCGGGCCCACCGTGACCGGCTGGCCTTCATCCGCGTCTGCTCCGGCCGGTTCGAACGCGGAATGACCGTGGTCCACGAGCCGACGGGCCGGCCGCTGGTGACGAAGTACGCCCAGACGGTCTTCGGCCGGGACCGCTCGACCCTGGACGTCGCCTATCCCGGTGACGTGATCGGCCTTCCGAACGCCGCCGGCCTGACCGTCGGCGACACCGTCTACGTCAAGACCCCCATCGCCTACCCGCCGATCCCGTCGTTCGCGCCCGAGCACTTCATGGTCGCCCGGGTCAGGGACAACGGCCGCGCCAAGCAGTTCCGCCGCGGCATCGACCAGCTCGGCGCCGAGGGCGCGGTCCAGGTGCTGCGCAGCGACGTACGCGGTGACCAGGCCCCGGTCCTGGCCGCGGTCGGCCCGCTGCAGTTCGAGGTCGTCCAGCACCGCATGGAAGAGGAATTCGGCGCGCCGGTCGAGCTGACCCGCCTGGACTACACCACCGCGCGGGTCACCGACCAGGCGTCCCTGGACGCCCTCGCGGGGCGGCGGGGCGTCGAGGTCCTCACCCGTGCCCTGGACGGCACCCTCCTCGCCGTCTTCAGCGACAAGTGGCGCCTGCGCAGCATCGAACGCGAACACCCCGGCATCACCCTCACTCCCCTGCTCGCGGCCGGTATCGCCGACTGAGCGGTTCCGCCGCGGGCTCGCGGGGGAAGAAGGAGGCCATGGCGGCCGCCACCGGCCGGACCGGCGCGAACGCCGGGCCGGCGAGTCTGCAACTGCCGGGCATCGTGCTGGGCGTGGGCCTCGGCGGTTTCGTCGACGGCATCCTGCTGCACCAGCTCCTGCAGTGGCACCACATGCTCAGCAGCACGGACACCGACAACATCGGCGTGCGGTTCTACGACCCCCGCACCGTTCCGGGCCTGCGGATGAACACGGTGTGGGACGGCCTGTTCCACGTCGTGTGCTGGCTGGCGGTGCTGACCGGGCTGGCCGTCCTGTACTCGCGGGTCACCCACCGGCGCCGCCGGGTGTGGACCTCCCGCGTGCTGTGGGGCTGGGTCCTGGTCGGCTGGGGGCTGTTCAACCTCGTCGAAGGCATCGTGGACCACCAGATCCTCGGCGTCCACCACGTTCACGCCGGTCCGTACCAGGTCTGGTGGGACATCGGCTTCCTCGTGCTCGGTGCCGTGCTGATGGCCGTGGGATACCTGGTGAAGCGCACCGGCACGCCCTTCGATCCCGAGACCGGTGCCACCGGCCGGCCGCGGGCCTCGTGACGCACGGGCACCCGATGAGCGGCCACGACGCCGGGCCGTGGGACGGCCTGGTGCCCGTGGCGGCGGTGGCGCTGCTCGCCGCGGCCTACCTGCTGATCGTCCACCGCGCCCGGCGGCCGGCGCGCCTGAGGTTCCGGTGGCGTACCGCCGCGTTCCTCAGTGGGTGCGTCCTGCTCGCCGCGGCCCTTCTGCCGCCGATCGCGCCGTTCGCCCACCGGGACTTCCGGGGTCACATGCTGCAGCACCTGCTGATCGGGATGTACGCGCCCCTGGCCCTGGTCCTGGGCGCCCCGGTCACCGCGCTGCTGGGCGCCCTTCCCGCCTCCCGCGCGCGCCGGCTGACCGCCGCGCTGCGCGGCCGGCCGATGCGCGTCCTGGCCCACCCGGTCACCGCGCTGCTCCTGAGCACCGGAGGCCTGGCCGTGCTGTACTTCACGCCGCTGTACGACGCCACCACCGGCCACGCGGGCGCGCACTGGATCGTGCACGCCCACTTCCTGCTCTCGGGGTGCCTGTTCGCCTGGGTCATCGCCGGTCCCGATCCGGCGCCCGCCCGCCCCGCCGTTCCCGCCCGGCTGGTGGTCCTCGGCGTCGCCATCGCCGCCCACGCCGTCATCGCCCAGCTGATGTACGGCGGGTTCCTCATCGACGTGCACGCGCCCATCACCCAGGTCCGCGGCGGCGCGGAGATCATGTACTACGGCGGCGACATCGCCGAACTCCTGCTCGCCGCCGCCCTGGTCGCCACGTGGCGGCCCGCCCGCCGTACCACTGCGGCCCGGTCGCGCCGGCGACCCCTCACCCCGCAGAACCGTTGACCGGGCCCCCAGGGCACTGTGGTGCCGTGGCCCGGATTCACGAGCTCCCTGCCAGTGCCCAGCCGTCACCGGCGCTGTGCAGGTAGCCGCCCTCCGGAAGGTGAGCGGGGAGGAACAACGTACCGGTGTCGGCGCATCGCTCGGCGGGCGGGCAGGGCCGGCCCGACGGCTTCCACGAGGGGCACGATGGTGCCTCAGGGATGTGCGGATGTCCGGTGGCGGATCAGTGGCCGTGGGGGTTGAGGCTGCTGAGGGCCGGGATGCCGTTGATGGTGAAGTGGATGGTCGCCATCAGAACGGCGATGCCGAGGAGGACCAGCAGGATCTTGCGGCTACGGCTCATGGTGTCGTGTCCTCTGAAATGGGTGCTACGGCGGTCGGGATCGGTGTCAAAGACTGACGAGGGCTTCGCGTACGGTCGTCAGCGAGGCGCGTCGGGCGGCTGCGGCGCTGGCCGCGGCGGCGCCCGCCAGGGTGAGCAGGCTCCACAGCGCGAGCGCCGGGAACGAGAACTCGAATGGGAGGTTCTGCCGGAACGCCTGGTTGCCGATGAAGTTCCCGAACACCCCGGTCAGGGGCAGGGCCGCGACCGTCGCGAACAGCAGGCTGAGCGCGGCCGTCAGGACGCCTTCGGTGACGACGACGGTACGGATCGCGGAAGCGGTGGCGCCGAGCGTGCGCAGCACGCCGAACTCCCGGGTCCGTTCCAGGACGCCGGTGCTCAGTGCGGAGGCGAGACCCAGCAGTCCGACGAAGCCCATCACGACCGCGAGGGCGATCAGGGCGTCGGCCAGGACCAGGACGTGTCCGTCCAGCGCCACGCGCAGCGTGTCGATGGTGGTGGCCTGCTGGATGCCCGTGCCCGAACGGGTCAGCGCGTCGTCCAGCCGGTCGAGGACCGCCTGCCGGCTCGCGGGGTCGTGGCGGTCGGTGACGACGCGGAGCAGTTCGGCCTGGCCGGGGGCGCCGGTGACGGCGGCGTAGTCCCGGTCGGTGAGGTAGGCGGCGCCGAGGGTGCCGAAGTCGGAGACGATACCCACCACCCGGCGGGTGACGGGGCGTCCGGCGATGGTGACGGTGACGGTGCCGCCGACGGTGGTGCCGGGGGCCTGTTGCGCAGGCACCAGGTTGTTCAGCACGACGGCCCCGGTGTCTTCGGGTCGCAGCCACCGGCCGGCCATGAGCGGCAGGTGCATCAGGCGGGTGTCGGCGGGTGGCGCCATCACGGTGAAGCTGTCGTGGGCTTCGTCGGGATAGACGTGCGCCACGTCGACCCGTCCGGCCGTGTGGACGGTGGCCGCGGTCCGGCCCCACGCCTCGGCGGCCACCACCCCTCGGGTGGAGCGTGCGAGTGCCACGAGCCCGTCGGCGGGGTAGGCCTTGTCGAGCCGCACCTCGATGTCGTAGTCGCGCCGGCTGATGCTCTGGGCGACGAGGGAGCTCCAGCCGCCCGCGGTGTTCAGCCCGGTGAGGAACATGGCTCCGGCGACGCCGAGCAGTCCGACGCTGAGCACCAGGCGCCCGCGGCGCCGGAACATGTTGCGCAGCGCCATCACCTGGATCCGGCTGGGGCCGCGAAGGCGGGTCAGGAACCGTTCGAGGAAGCCGCCCAGCACAGCGGGATCGGCTCCGTGGTCGTCGATGGCCTGGCGGACGGTGATACGGCTGCCGCGCAGCAGTGGCACCAGGGCCACCAGCAAGGGCAGGCCGACTCCCGCGCCCAGCGCGACCGCGTACACCCAGGCGGGTACGGACTCGCCGGCGATGTCGAGGTTGAGCAGGCGTGCGCCCTGCCCGGCCAGGGCGCGCCCCAGGGCGAGTCCGGGTGCGAGCGCGAGTGCGGTGGCGGTGAGCGCGATGACGGCGGCCAGTGCCAGGTACATCTGGAGTATCTGGCCGGTGCGGGCGCCGACCGCCTTCATCGCCCCGATCTGCCGGATCTGTGCGGTCAGCATGCCGCCGAGCATGGTGGCGACCAGGATCGAGGCCAGCAGCAGCGCCATCAGTCCGAAGGCCAGGAGCACGAACCCGACCATGACCATCTGCCCCTGGTGGGGATGCCGGCCCGGGGGCGGGATGTCGATGCTGCCGACCGGGTGACCCAGTGCCTTCATCCGGGCGGCGACGCGCTGCGCGGTGCGGTCGATGACCGAGGAGCTGGTGGATGCCGTGGAGTGGTCGCCGACGACGATGCGTAGTTGGTCCAGGGTCTGGGGCCGTCCCAGGAGGGCCAGAGCGGTGGTGGTGGCGTAGCCGTAGGCGGTCTGCTCCTGCCCGGCCGGCGCCACTCCGCCGTCGTGTACCGAACCGGCCACCGTCATGGGTGTCGGCGCACCACCGGATGCCTCGACCGTCACTCGCCGGCCGGTGCTCACCCCCAGGAAGCCGAGGGCGGTGCGCTCCAGGAGCAGAGACCCCTTGAGTGGGGGCCAGCTTCCGGTCTCCACGGCGACCGTGGCGATCCGCTGGGGATCGGCCGGGTCGGAGGCGAAGAGGACCAGGGTGCGCCATGGTCCGTCCCCAACCCTGATGCGGGCCTGGATGGTGCTGCGGGCGGTGGCGTCCAGGACACCGGGCTCGGCACGCGCGGCGGCGAGGGTGGCGGTGTCGACGCCGCCGGGGACATGCAGGGTGGCGGAGGCCGGGTGAGTGGCCTGGTAGTTCCGGGTGATCTCCCGGCCGATGATCGCCCGGGCGGTGAGAAAGGCGGTGACCGCGAGCACGCTGACCGCGATCGCGACCGTCATCATCGCGACCCGGGAGCGGGTGGCCCACAGGTCGCGGCCCAGTTTCCGTAGGCGCAGGCGGGTCACGAGGCCACGCCCTGTCGTACGCTCCGGGTCGTCGTGTCCTTGCTGATCAGACCGTCGGCGAGGGTGATCTGCCGGGTGGCGTGGCGGGACAGGTCGCGTTCGTGGGTGACCATGAGCACGGTCCGGCCGTCTGCCGCCATGTGAGCGAACAGGTCCAGCACGCTGTCCGAGGTGGCCGAGTCGAGGTTGCCGGTCGGTTCGTCGGCCAGCAGCACCGGGGGCTCGTTCGCCAGGGCCCGCGCGATCGCGGCGCGCTGTTGCTGTCCGCCCGAGAGTGCGGAGGGGAGTTTGTCCGCCTGTTCGCGGATTCCGACCTCGGTCAGCAGTTCCAGGGCCCGGGCGCGGCGGTGCCGTGCCGGGAAGGTGTCGCACAGGTCCATCGGCAGCATCACGTTCTCCGCCACGGTCAGGGTGGGCAGGAGCTGGAAGAACTGGAACACGAGGCCGATGCACCGGCCCCGCCAGGCGGCGAGCTGCGAGCCCTTGAGCGTGTGGACGGGCGTACCCGCCAGGACGATCTCTCCGGCGGTGGGCCGGTCGATCCCGGCCAGCAGGTTCAGCAGTGTGGTCTTGCCACTGCCTGACCGGCCCACCACGGCGACGAATTCCCCTGACGCGACCTGCAGGTCGATCCCGCCGAGCGCGGTGACCTCCCCTGAGGGCAGCGGATAGGTCTTGCCGAGTCCGCGAGCGAGGATCACCGGCTCACCTGCGGAGTTCTCCATCGGAGGCGACATGAGGCAGCACCTCATCCTTGGCACAGAGTTTCTGGACGGATGTTCACTAGAGGATTAAGGTCCAGGAACGTACGCCGGGCAAGAAGCAGGCCGCGGCGTGATGTGCGGAATCGAACAGCGTCCGCAGCCGGTGTCCAGGAACTTGGGGTGACGATGGTCACAAAGCCCGACCGCAGGGTCCGCCGCACCCAGCAGGCACTACAGCGCGCCCTCCTCCAGCTCATGGCGGAGAAGGGCTATGAGAGCGTGACGATCCAGGACATCATCGACAGTGCCGACGTCGGCCGCTCGACCTTCTACAACCACTACTCGAACAAGGACGAGCTGCTCAAGGACGGCTTCGCCGATCTCCGTTCCCTGATCGGCCAACCGGCGCCGAACGCCACCGCGGCAGCGAACCGCGACCCCCTGCGTTTCAGCCTGCCGTTCCTGCGCCACATCCACGAGCAGCGGAACCTCGCGCGGGCCATCTTCACCCAGAGCGGCCTCCGGTCTGTGCTGAGGCACATCGAGGAGCTGCTCGCCGATGTCGTCCGCGACGAGCTCCCCTCCACTACCCCTGGCGGAGTGCCCCGCGAGGCGGTCGTCCGCTTCATCGTCTCCTCACACCTCGCCTGCCTGGAGTGGTGGCTCGCCGAGAGCCCGCAGAGCACGCCGGAGGAGATCGACGAGATCTTCCGTACGCTCTCCCGGCCCGGCATCGAGGCCGCCGGACGATGATCGGCATCCCGGCGCCCCAAGGGGCTCGCAGAGACGGGTGGTGACCGTTGTCTGCGGGTCTCGCCCAGCCGGCCGTGTCCCGCGAAGGGACGTTTCACCGTCCGTGACCGGGGCATGGGGTCGCAAGAGACCCGGCGGAGCCGATCATGCAAGATTCGGATGATCTCATCAGCGTCCTGACGCAGGATCACCACGACCTCCAGCAGCTGCGGACCGAGCTGGATTACCTCACCGAATTCGACGGGCTGCGGCGTTCGCTGGTGGTACTGATGGTCGCCGAGACGGTACGGCACTCGGTCGCCGAGGAGACCTACGTCTATCCGGTGATCCGGGCCCGTCTGCCGCAAGGACCGGCACTCGTCGACCACGAGGTCACCGCGCATCGGCGCATCGAGCGGATCATGAGGAGCCTGAGCCGCCCTGATCTGACCAGCTCGGAGATCACCTCCCTCCTGGCGGAGCTGGACGCCGCGGCGCTGCGGCACGCGCGGGCCGAGGAGGAGGAACTCTTCCCGCTGCTGGCCGACCACGTCAGCGAGGACGAACTCGTCGTTCTCGGGCGGCAGGCGCTGGAGGCGAAGGAGAAGGCGGCGATCCGGCGCTCCCTCGCGGAGCCGGGCTGCCCGATGCGGAGCGAACACATCGCCTCGGGTGGGACCCTGGTCGACCGAGTCCGCGCGTACCTGCGCGCCGACGCCTATCCCCTCTGACACCGCGCGGCGTCGAGACACCGTTCCCGTCCGCGCGCGGCATCGGCGGGCCGGCCTCGGCGCAGGTTCGGTGACGGGGATCGGGGAACGTCCCGGTTGGTACGCTCCCGCTGAACTGAGACAGGACTGATCGATGTGGGTGATGGCATGACTGGTGAGGCGTCCGGGTCCGCAGAGCAGGGGCAGGGCGGTGGCGCGCCGGCGCTGGTCTCCCTGGACGAGGCCGAGTGCCTGCGGTTGATCTCGCCGGGCGGTGTCGGGCGGCTGGGATACGTCGGCCGGTACGGTCCCACGATCCTCCCGGTCAACTACAAACTGCACGAGGACACGATCGTCTTCCGGACCGCCCAGGACAGCCCGACCGACGAGGATCTGCGGACCGGGATCGAGAACGCCGAATACAAGGTCGCGTTCGAGATCGATGAGCTGGACCCGGCGGCGCGTTCGGGATGGAGCGTCCTGATCCAGGGCTCGCTGCACCACGTGGCGTCGGAGGAGGAGCGCGCGTCGGTCCGTGCGTCGGGTGTCGAACCGTGGGCCGGAGGTCCTCGGGAGCTCTACCTGCGGATCCGGCCGACCCGCGTCACCGGCCGCCGGGTCGGTGAGGGCGCGACGTCGGGCGGCGCGTGACCGCCTGAGTGAGACGTCGGCGCGACC
>NZ_JAMXMX010000024.1 GCF_024055725.1 Actinoallomurus spadix
GGGGTGTCTTCCGCGGGGCCGGCCGCCTCTCGGCGTCCCGCTCCCCTGCGGGCAACGGAAACCATACGTGCCTGCGGCAGCATGGTCAAATCCCGCCGCCGACGCGTAAAGATCCGCAGGTCACGCTTTCCTCTACCCCCGTGCTTCGAGGGCCAAACCTCCCGCACCGGAGAAGATTCGCGATCCCCGACGAGCGGCCCCGGCCGATCCGCGAACACCGCACCGGACCGCTCGCAGTACGGGCGTTCGCCGGCACAGGCACCCGCTCCTCAGGGCCTCGGCCGGCTCGAGCGCACGGAGACCCGGCAGTACGGGAACCGACCGGCCGCCGGGACCCGGCCTCCCCCGCGACGATTCCACGGTGGCCCCCGCCGGCCTCCTTCACGCGTTCTACGATCTTCACTGTCGTAGCAGGACGACCGGATGCCGGGGAAGATGCCGTGATCGACGAGGACGCCTCCCTCGTACGGCCCCGGGTGACGGCCGTCGCCCTCCTGGCCGCCGTCCTCGTGGCCGTCACCGCCGCGGCCGGTTGCCGGTCGGAGCAGCGGACCGCCATCCGGCCACCGGAGTCCGCGTCCCCGGCGACGCCGGCCTGGTCCGCGCCGAGCCCCGTACCTTCCTCTCCCCAGTCGGCGCCCGCGACCCGTACGGCCAGTGCCGCCGCTCCCTCCGCCGGGGTTCCGGACCGGGCCGCCATCCGGCGGGTGCTGACCCGTACCGTCGAGGCGGCGGACCCGTCGACCCACTTCGCCAGCGTCCGCCCGCCGGTGACCACGTCGGACCGGCACGGCGGCACGCTCACCGCCGTGATCGGCCAGAGGTACCCGACGGCCGACGGCAAGGGGCAGCTCGTCTTCTTCTGGCACGGCACACGGTTCCTCGGCTGGGACACCGGCACCGAGACCGACGCCGTACGGGGCGTGACCGCCGGGCCCGGCTCGTTCCGAGTCACCTATCTGCACTACGCGGAGCGGGACCCCGAGTGCTGTCCCTCTCTGCCTCCCGCCACGGTCACGTACACGTGGCAGGACGGTGGCCGCCTGGCCGCCTCCGGGGCGCCCCCGGTGCACGGCGCGGCGGTCCGCGTGAAGCTGCTGCCGTAGCCCGGCCACCGGACGGCACGTACGGGCGTCCGGCGACCGGTCCCGCCCACGCGGAGCGTCCGCGCGGGCGGGCGAAGACGTCCCCGCGCCGGCGCCGCGCCCCCGGCCGCCGTTCCACGTCCACGCAAGGGAGTCCGCGCGCGCCGGGCGGTGTGGGCGGTCGGCCGTTCCACGCCCGCGTGGGCGAATTCAGGCGAGACGGCGGAGGCGCTCGAGGATGGAGGGCTTGTTCAGGTCACGGTCGAGGGTGAGGGGGGTGACCGCGGAGCCCGCTCGTACCGCTCCGACACGGGTGCCTTCGGCGGCCTGGTGGGGCGGGTCGCCGGTGACGTGGACGGGCACGGTCAGCCCGCTCCAGCCGACGACCGTGACCGGGGCGGAGGCGCGCAGGGGTACGCGCCCGCCCAGGCCGTCGTCGACCAGCGCGACCTGGGAACCGGCCTTGGCGAGCGTGACGGAGGTCAAGGCGTTCTCGGCGCCGACGACGAGCCGCTGGGCGGCCTCGATCGCGCCCATCGCGCTGGGTGACTGCTGTCCCATCACGGCGCCGATGATCGTCGTCGTGGTCTTCCCGATCCGCTTGCGCGCGGCGAAGACGAAGTTGCCGCCCGCCGCGTCGGTGTAGCCGGTCTTGCCGCCGATCACGCCGTGCCGGCCGACGAGGATGTCACCGCCGGAGCGCGACGGACGCCCGTCGTTCGGCTCGTAGGTGTGCATGGCGACGATCTCGGCGAAGGCGGGGAGCTTCATCGCCGCGGTCAGCAGCTTGACCTGGTCGGCCGCGGTGCTGACCGTCTGGGAGTCGTACCCGCTGGGGTCGGTGTACGTGGTGGAGGTCATGCCCAGGGACCGGGCGGCGGCGTTCATCTTCTCGACGAACGCCTGCTCGTCACCGGCGTCCCAGCGGGCCAGTTCGTGCGCCAGGTTGTTCGCCGAGACGATGAGGAGCGCCTCCAGCGCCTTGTGCTCGGTGAACTCCTGCCCGGCGACGACCTCGACGAGCGACTCGCCGCGCTGTTTACGCTCCGGGAGCCGGGCGGCCTCCTCCGCCGAGATCTGGAACGCGGGGCCGTCCTCGCCCGCCCGCAGCGCGTGGTCGTGGAGGACGACGTACGCGGTCATCACCTTCGCGACGCTGGCGGTCGGGGTCGGCGACTGCCCGCCGGAGGACCCCATCGACCCGAGGCCCTCCGCGTACAGGGTCGCCTGGCCCTGGTCCGGCCAGGGCAGGTCGAGGGCGGGGCCGCCGAAGGTGTACCGGGTGGCCGAGAGCGTGAGGCGCAGCTTCGGCGCGGGCACGGGCCGTACGAGCTGACCGGCCATGAGGCCCGCGAGCAGCACGAGGGCGATGACGGCGACGATCAGGCGGCCGCGCCGCCGCTTCCGTACGGGGGGTTCCGCCGGGGGGAGCTGCGCGGCGGGCTGCGCCGGCGCCTCCGTCAGGGGCGGCCGCATGGGCCCGGACGAGATCGCCGGAGGCGGGGGCGGTGGTGGCGTCCGCGTCGGCGCCGCCGGGTACGACGTCGTCGCCACCGCGGGCGGCGTGATCATGGGCACGCCGTCGCGCTGCGTCGTCGACGCGAAGTCCGCGGGGGCGGCCGGGCGGCGTGCGGGCAGCACCTGTTCGACGGTCGCGGGTGCCGTGGAGTACGCGGAGGCGGCCGGGTACCGCGGAGGCACGGGCGCCTCCACGTCCGGCCCACGGTCGGCGTCCGGCGTACGCGGCGGAGGAACCGGCGCCGGAGCGGGGTGCGGGGAACGCGGCTCGGATGGAGCGGGGCGCGGGGGGCGCGGCTCGGGTGGAGTGGGCCGGTGCGGCGCGGTCGGCGGGGGCTCCGGGCTCGTCCTCCGGCGCGGGGGATACGACTGCTGGGGCAGGTCCATGACCGTGTGGTCCTGGTACGGGATGGGCCGCTCCCCGGGCTCCTCGGGCTCCGGGGCCGTCGTGTCCGCGTGGGGCTCGTTGGCTTCGGGGCGCGGGTGTTCGGGCTCGTCCGCCGGCTGGGGCCGTACGTGCTCGGCGGTGTCCGTCGCGTCCTCATCAGGGACGGCCTCGGCGGCGATTTCGGCGGAGGTGGGCTCGGAGGACGGCACCGCGCGGTAGGCGGGGTCGAAGAGTGGCGCCGGGCGACGGGTGGGCTCGAAGAGTGACGCCGGGTGTTCGGTGGGCTCGGGGGGCGGCGGCGGGTGTTCGGCGTTCTCCTCGTCCTCGTCCTCGGTGTCCGGGTCCGGGGTGTCGTCGTGTTCCGCGGTGGGTCCGGTCGCCGGGGGGGACTGTTCGGGCTCCGGCTCCGGTTCGGCGGTGTCGTGGGAGGTGGGGGCGGTGGCGTCTCCGGGGTCCGGGGAGTCCTCCTGGCCGAGGTCGGTGGCGCCCTCGGGGTCCGGGGACTCTTCCTGGCCGGGCTCGGGCCGGGGCCGCGCGCCGGGTTCGGCGTCGTCGGCGGTGGGGGTGCCCGTCTCCTCCTGGGGTTCGGGACCGCCGTCGGGGTCGCCCGGCGACGGCGGCCCGGAGGTCTCGTGCCCCGCGTCGTCCTGCGATTCCTGCGACGCGTCGTTCACGGCGCGACCTCCTCGACTATGGCACCGGGCGGAGGGACAGAATCACCGGACAGGTGCGTGGAACGGTCCCGTCGACGCCTCTCGTACAGGTGAAGACGCGGGCACCGGCGACAAAGTTCACGCACTCGCCGGTTCACGACGCCGGCACCGGGTTCAATGCCGTTTCGTCGAGGATCGCCGATCGTGGTCTCGGAGGCCGCCGGTCAGGCGATCCACGAGGGTCTGGCCTCGTTAGGACGAGCGCCACGGTTCACATCACCAATAATGTAGACAAGGTCGTTGTCTACATGGTTAACGAGGTCGCCCATCTTGTCGAACGATCTGCAGGGCTTCGAGCTGCCGCTGCGGCTGCTGCTGGGGTTTCGCATGCTCATCGACGAACTGCACGAGGAGCTCGCCCGGCAGGGCCATCCGGAGATGCGGCCCATGCACGGGTTCGTCTTCCAGGCCATCATGCGAGCCGGCGGCCCGTACGGGACCACGGCCGCCGACCTGGGCCGGGCGCTCGGCGTCTCCAAGCAGGCGGCGGGCAAGACCATCGACATGCTGGAGGGGCTCGGCTACGTGCGGCCCGGGCACGATCCCGGCGATGCGCGCCGTAAGACCTACACGCTGACCCCGCACGCCTACGACGCGCTCGAGCGGTCGGAACAGATCTTCGACGGGCTGCGCGACCAGTGGGCCGAGACCATCGGCGAGGACCGGCTGCGGGCCATGGTGGAGGACCTGCGCAAGGTCACCCCGTCCGACGTGTTCCGCCTCGACACCCCGCAGTGGTTCAACACGCCGTAACGAGCCCGTTGAGGGCTATGGCGCGACGGGACCGTCCAGGGCCGTTCCGTACAGGTGCGACACCCGCAGTCTGATGACCAGACGCCGGTCGCGCACCATCCGCTCGAAGAACTCCGCCTCGTCCGCCGGGTCGGTGATCCCGAACAGCGACCGCAGTTCCCGGCCGACGGCGTCACCGGGCCGTGTCGTGACCTCGGAGACCTCCGCCTCACCTTCGGCCACCGCGTAGGACAGGACGGTCTCGCCCTGCACATGGAACGTCGCGCGCGGGTCCTTGAGGAGGTGGCGCACCTTGATGCGGTCGGCGATCGACGTGAACCGGATGATCCGCTCTTCCGGGTCCCAGGTGTAGACCATCGAGGCCAGGTGCGGCTGTCCGCCGCGCTTCAGGGTCGCCAGCACGCCGAACCGCTGTGCGCCGAGGAGCCGGGCGGCCTCCTCCTCGGTGAGTGCGCGCGGGCCGGGCCCCTGGCCGGGGCGGTACTCGGTCGTGTCGTCGCTCATCTGGATCATGTCCTTCCGCTGTGACGAAGTAGGAGAGACCTTAGCAGATAGTCTTGTTATAGACGATCTGGTTCCGATCCAGTTCGGGCGCGTCCGTGGCCCGGCTCGCCGCCGGGTTCGCCACCGCCGCCGTTCCAGCCGGCGGCGGCCGACGGCGGCCGGTCAGATGATGCCGCCGTTGGCCCGTACGACCTGGCCGTTGACCCAGTGACCTGCCGGGGAGGCGAGGAAGGCGACGAGTTCGGCGACCTCCGCGGGGGCGGCGATCCGGTTCAGGGGGGTCTGCGCGGCGACGCGGGCGATGGTCTCCTCGTCCTTGCCGTCGAGGAACATGTCCGTGGCCGTGGCGCCGGGGGCGACCGTGTTCACGGTGATGTTCCGGTCGCCGAGCTCCTGGGCGAGGACCCGGGTGAGGGCCTCGACGGCGCCCTTGCTCGCGACGTACCCGCCGTACGCGGGAAAGGCCAGCCCGACCTGGGAGGTGGAGAACAGGATGACCGACCCGCCGGGACGCAGCGTGCGCGCGGCCTGCCGGGCGACGACGAAGGCGCCGCGGATGTTCGTGCGGTGCATCGCGTCGAGGACGGCCAGGTCCAGGTCGGCGATCGGGGACAGATCCATCCGCCCGGCGGCGTTGACGACGACGTCGACGCCGCCGTACTCGGATTCGGCCTTCTCGAACATCGCGGCGACCTGGTGCTCGTCGGCGACATCGGCCTGGACGGCGACCGCCCGGCCCCCGGCCGCGGCGACCTCCTTGACGGCGGCCTCGGCCAGGTCGCGGTTGCCCGCGTACCCGACCACGACGGCGAACCCGTCGGCGGCCAGCCGGGCGGCCGTATCCCGGCCGATGCCCCGCGAGCCACCGGTGACGATGGCCACCCGCGGGCGCCCGGAGGTCTGCTCGGCCTGCGGCAGCGGTGTTGTGAACGACATGCGAACTCCTCAGCTGGTGGAACGGGGACTCGCGTCCCGTCTGCTCCCCCAACGATGCGGCGGCGCGCGGCCGCCGGCCAGGGCTGCGTTCACCCAGGGGTTGACGACCCCTGGTTACGATCGCGGCGCACGGGACAGGATGGGGAGCGTGAACCTCCCCGAACTCGCCGCGTTCCTGAAGTCCCGGCGCGCCCGGGTCCGGCCCTCCGACGTGGGCCTGCCCACCGGCCCCCGGCGCCGCGTGCCCGGTCTGCGCCGCGAGGAGGTCGCGCAGCTCGCCGGCCTGTCGGCGGACTACTACACCGAGATCGAACGCGGGAACAGCGCGCAGCCCTCGGCCCAGGCTCTGGCCGCCCTGGCCCGCGCGCTCCGCCTGAACGACGACGAACGCGACCATCTGTTCCACCTCGCCGACCGCCGCATCCCGGCGGCGCACGGCCCGGCCGCGCAGGCCCAGCCCGCGCTCCTCGGCCTGCTGGACCGGCTCGCCACCACGCCCGCCCAGGTCATCACCGACCTGCACGTGACCCTCGCCCAGAACGAACCGGCCGTCGCCCTCATCGGCCGCCAACCGACGATGCGGGGTCCGGCGGCGAGCTTCGTCCACCGCTGGTTCACCGACCCCGACACGCGGGGCATCCATCCGCCCGAGGACCACGCGTACCATTCGCGGACGCTCGTCGCCGACCTGCGGGCCGTCGCCGCCCGCCGCGGCCGTGACCCCGAGGTGGCGACGATGGTGGCCTCGCTGCGGCGCCGCAGCGAGGAGTTCGCCGGACTGTGGGACACCCACGACGTCGCCGTGCGCCGTACCGACCACAAGCGGATCGTCCACCCGGCGCTCGGCGTCATCGAGGTCGACTGCCACAGCCTGTTCAGCGAGGACGGCCGCCAGCGCCTGCTGTGGTTCACCGCCCCGCCCGGCACCGAGGGGGCCGCCAAGCTCGAACTGCTCTCCGTCATCGGCACCCAGGACCTGGCGCCCGCCGAGGTCGAGCGGCCCGCCCCCGAGCGGGCCTGACCGCGCTCAGCCGACCGGTGGCTGGGTGAACGGCATCATCGGTCCCGGCACGAGCAGCGCCCAGGACTTGACCGACCCGTGGCCCTCCCACGGCAGGTGGTCGGAGATCCCCCGGAGGGAGTCCCCGCCGTCGCCGTTGACGAGGGTCACCTCCTCGATCGGGCCGTCCGGCATGCGCGCCGCGAAGGTGTACCACCACAGCGGCCGGTCCGGCAGCGCGTACCCGTCGAACAGCCGCTCGGCGACGACCATCGTCGGCGACCGGTCCGCCACCGCCCGCTGCGTCACCTCGCCCAGGCCGCCGAAGTTCCGGATCGCGATCGGCCCGTAGTGGATCCGCGCCGGGCGCCGCCCGTCGTTGCGCGTCTCGGTGTGCACGTTCGCGGCGAGCTCGTGACCGGGCAGCGCGTACGCGGCGAAGACCGGGAAGACATGGTGCAGCCATTCGTACGCCGCGGCGGCCACCGGATGCCGGTCGTCCCCGCCGACACCGACGGCCTGGTCCCAGGCGAACACGTCACCCCACGCGGGATGGTTCACCCCGATCGGCACCCGTACGATCACGCCGTTCGGTTGCAGGTCCGGGGTGTCCACCGCGACCCGCAGCCCGGCGTCCGGCAGCTCGACGACGTTGCCGTCGAGCCGGCAGGCCAGGCCGTGCCCCTCACCGAACATCCGGGCCAGCAGCTCCGCCGCACTCGCCGCGTCCATCGCCCACCTTCCGCCGGGAATTCACGAACGTGAATCCGACGAGCGAACCACCCGCCCGGTTTCACGCCTTCTCCCCCTGAGCCGCGGCGACCCGGCGTGCCGCAGAGGGCCGGGTCGCCAACGGGAGGGTCGTCATGGTCACCTCACTCGCCGGGGTCGGTGGGACGGTCGTAGGTGAGGAACGCGGCGCCGCTGTCGAGCACGGTGTGATCGGTCAGTTTCCAGTTGCGCGGGTCGAACGCGGCCGTATGGGAGAACAGTGGGATTCCGGTGCCGATGGTCAGCGGGCCCACCTTGAGGATGAGCCGGTCGATCTCGCCGTACAGGGCGCCGGCGAGCTCGCCGCCACCGACCAGCCAGATGTCCTTGCCGTTCTCGCGTTTGAGCTCCCGCACCGTCTGGACGGGGTCGGCGGCGAGGACTTCGATGGCGGGGTCGGGGCTCTCGGTGAGGGTCCGGGAGAAGACCAGGTGCCGCAGGTGGGGGTAGGCGTCGGTGATCCCGGCCTTGAGCCCGATCTCGTAGCTTCGGCGGCCTTCCAGGACGGTGTCGAAGTGCGTGCCCTCGGCGGTGATCGACAGCGCTGCGCGGGCCGGCCCGGGCAGGGTCTCGGGATAGTGGGCCACGAGGTGCTCGAGGTAGTCGGCGGAGATGGGCCAGAAGCCGTCCGGGCCGGTGGGGTCGGCGCCGTCCGGTCCGGCGATGAAACCGTCGAGGGTGGTGGCGATGTAGTACACGAGCTTGCGCAAGGTGAAGCCTTCCCTGGAGTGCAACGCTTCAACTGATGTACTCTGATTGAAGTGGTTTCACCGTAGTACTGCAGTTGCAGTAGTGTCAACCAGTTCCCTGCGGAGGCTTTCCATGCGACAGAACCCGGCCCGGCGCACCGCGCTCCTCGACGCCGCAATCGACGTCCTGGCCAGGGAGGGATCGCGCGGCCTGACGCTGCGCGCCATCGACAAGGAGGCGGGCGTGCCCACCGGCACCGCCTCCAACTACTTCGCCAACCGGGACGAGCTGCTCACCCAGGTGATGCGCCGCACCCGCGAACGCCTCACCCCGGACCCCGAGGCCCTCGCCGAGACCATGAAGCAGGCACCGTCACACGAGCTGGCCGCCGAGCTGATGCGCCAACTGCTGACCCGCATGCGCAACGACCGCGCCGGCAACCTCGCCATGCTGGAGCTGCGCCTGGAGGCCACCCGCCGCGCCGACCTGCACACCGAACTCAGCGGCTTCCTCGCCGAGGAGAACCGGCAGGTCGTCGACTACCACCTGACCGCGGGCCTGCCGGGCGACCGCACCGGCGTCGCGCTGCTCTACTTCGCGATGTTCGGGCTGATCGTGGACGACCTCACCGTCCCCGCCATCCTGGAGCCCTACTCGACCGACGACCTCATCGAGCAGATGGTGAACCGGCTTCTCCCCTGACGCCGTTTCCCGGCCACTGACGACGTACGGCGGCGGCGATGTCGTCGAGCGAGTGGTCGAGGGACCGGTCGGACAGGACGATCGGGGTCCCGTACCGCGCCAGGTTGCCGCGCGCCTCACGGAACAGCCACGGCCGTACCCGGTCGACGACCACCTCGGGTGCGGTGGGCACGATCAGCAGTACGGGAGTGGACCGATTGCCGCGCAGGGCGGCGGAGCGCCGGACGTCGACCACCTCGTCCCAGCTCAGCCGCACACCCATCAGCGGGAGGCGGATTCCGCTCTCGTCGACCGCCAGCACCGGCACCCGGAACACCGTGCTGACGAGGACCGGGCCGCCGAACAGCACCAGCAGCACGCCGCCGCAGACGGCGACCACCGTGCCGAGCAGGTCGGCCCGGACCAGCCCGAACACCAGCACCGCCACGGCGGCCAGCGTGAACAGAAGGTACGGCCCGTTGGGCCGCAGGCGTACGAGCAACGTCATGGGAACTCCACGATCGGCTGCTTCGCCGGTCAAGACCGGCCGGGACCGCCGGGCTCGACCACACGGAAGCGCTCGGCGACGACGAGTGTTCCATCGTCGATCACCGGTGTGTGCCCCAAAAACGCGCTTACACCCTCGCTCTGGAAGAACTCCTCATGCATCGCCCGCCACTCCGCCGCGTCGGCGTACCCGCGCCCCTCCGCGCGTACGTAGTCGTCGTCGATCTCCTTCATGGGGATGACGCGCACCTCGACGAGCTCGATCACGACCGCCGGCCGCCCGTCGGAGTCCAGCACGGCGAACCGCTGCCCGGCCTCCGGCACCGCCTCCCCGGAGTGCTCGTAGATCTCGAGCAGCCCGGTCATCGCCGTCTTCCGCCCCTCCAGGATCGCCGCCACGCCGCTGTCCCGCAGCGGCCCGGGAAACGCGAGCTCGATCGTCGGAAGATCTTCGAGTTCCATGGCGCGAGCGTACGACCCCGCTCCTTCGAGGACGTCGGCGAGCCGTCCCGTGCCGCGACCGCCCGGCTCAGTAGGCTCCCCGAGCACCCCGGGAGGAGCCGGACTCAGCGGCTCTCCCACCGATCGTGGAACCGGTCATGGAGGCGAATGTGACCCACCCCCCGAGCCCTCGGCACCAACGGCAGCACCTGCCCCGGCGCCGGACCGGCCTGACCACCACGGTCACCATCGGCGGAGAGCGGTTCGCCCTGACCGCCAACGGCCGCCAGGACGGCACGCTCGGCGAGGTGTTCATCCAGTGGGGCAAGCAGGGCCAGACCCAGACCGGCCTCATGGACCTCTACGCCGTCACGCTCTCGGTCGGACTCCAGCGCGGCGTCCCACTCCTCGACCTCGTCCGCCAGGGCATGGACCTGTACTTCGTGCCCAACGGCCACACCGACGACCCCGAGATCCCGCGAGTCCGGTCGGTGGTGGACTGGGTCGCCCGGCGACTGGCGATCGACTGGCTGCCGTACGAGACCCGCGCCGCCGAAGGCATCCTCACGATCCAGGAACGCGAAACCGCCGCCACAGACTGGCTCACAGCCGAGACCGCCGGCGTCCCGGCGCTCAGCTCCGCGATCAGCTGGTGACTGTCGAGTTCTTCGAGGTTCACCGACCTCGCCCGGTGGAGATCGAAGCGCCGTGGTTGTCGACTAAGGCGAGGCTGCCGGGGACCGCGTATAGGGAACGCGGTGATGCGCTACGACACCGCTAATACGAGCAGAGACGTTGTTCGGCCCATACGATCTTGCCGCCCTCCTCGCAGTGCACAGCCGACCAGCGCGCGCTGAGCATTTCGATGATTCCCAGCCCCCGGCCGTCTAGGTCGAGGTCGTTCGGCTGACGCTTGGTCGGGAGGACTGGGTTGATGTCCCAGACCTCGGTGAAGAGGCTGGGGCTCGTCCACTTGAGGCGTAGGCGAATACGGCCGATCTCGGTGATCCCCATGGCTTGGTGGAAGGCATTGGTCGCCTTCAGCGCATTGGTGGCCAGCTCGGACACGATCGTCTCCGTGTCGTGGATCAGCTCAGTCGGGAGGTGCCAGTGCCGAGCCACCTCGGCAACCAGGCGGCGGGCGAGGGGGACGGCGTTCGGTGCGGCAGCCAGGTTGACGGCCTGGTCCTGCTGGTTCGGGAAGAAAGCCACGGTTGGCCTCATGCGATCACCACACTCGGTAAGTTCTCGGGTGCTCAGTGTGAACCTGCATCAGAGATCAATGCAACCTGTTGCATAGGATTCAGGTTGCATTTCGTTCCGGGAGGTCCCCCATGCCCGCTCACCCGCACCCCACCGTCCGGTTGCGTCGCCTGGCCGGAAGCCTGAACCGCCTACGTACAGCCCGCGGCCTGAGTAGAGAAGACGTCGCAGAAGCCACCGGAATCAACAAGGCCACGCTCTACCGGATCGAGAAAGCCAAGGTCCGTCCACAGGCACGCACGCTCGCCGCCATGCTGACGCTGTACGAGGTCGAGCCGGACGAGCAGCGAGCCCTCACCAGACTCCTCAAGGACTCGTCGCAATCCGGATGGTGGCAGGCGTACACGGACGAGCTGCCCGAGGAGTACAGCACCTACATCGAGTTCGAGAACGAAGCGCGGAGTGTCTGGAACTACGAGAGCCTCTACATCCCTGGCCTACTCCAGACCGAGGACTATGCCCGCGCCGTCATCCCCGGCGGCATGCCATCCCTGAGCCGACAAGAGGTCGACCGGCGAGTCCAGGTCAGGATGGAACGCCAAGCGATCCTGGACCGCGACCCAGCGCTCCGTCTCTGGGCGATCTGCGACGAGGCAGCGATCCACCGCGCGGTTGGTGGCCCAGCCGTGATGCGTGATCAACTCTTGCACCTGGTCTCGGCCATGGAGCGGCCGAACGTCACGCTCCAAGTCGTGCCGTTCAACGTTGGCGCGCACCCCGGCATGCCGGGATCGTTCGTCGTACTTCAGTTTTCCGGCGATCCGGCTGTTGTCTACATCGACAGCATGGCCGGCAACCTTTTCCTCGAAGAGGAAGCAGACGTACATCGCTACACTGGACTCTACGAACACCTCAGAGCTGTCGCAATCAGTCCAGACGCCACCAGAAAGCTGATAATCCGCGTGGCCGACGAGTATCAAGTAAGGGAAGAGACAGACGATGAATGACTTGCCCCAGATCGATTGGCGCAAGAGCAGCCGATCTAGTTCGAACGGCCAGTGCGTTGAGGTAGGAGTAGCCGGATAGTCAGGAAGACGCCCTGCTTAATCTTCGATCACTGGCCGTTACGGGCGGTGCAGCGCCCGGTGATACCTTATGTATTCCAACCCGACTCGGTGATTGCGCTTCACACGCAGATCACCAACGACTTCTCCATCCTCATCAATCACAGCATAGTTGTCATTGATGACGAACGAGCCCAACGAAATAAGCATGCGATGATTCGGGCACAAGCACAGGATGTTCTCTGCAATGTCCGGCCCGTGGTGGGGTGCGCTCAATCCGCGAAGATGTAGCGTTTGCGCGAACCGCATTCCGCCCGGAATCTCGAGAAAAATACCGCACACCTGGCATTCATAATCATGCACCCGCATGACCGATTCGGCTATACGCCGGTCCTGATATACATCATTTGAGACAAGCTCCCATTGATTGGGGGCCACGTTACGAGATCGGCCGATGCCACCGTCACTCTGGAGCTGCTCGAGCCGAAACTGTAGAACGCGAAATCCATCCAATCCCTTAGTGGTCCAGTATTCTCCTACAGAGAATAGGCCGTCATATCTGAAACCCACCGGAGGAGAGTGATTAGGATCGCCACCAGCCCCCCGAATTACCCTCACCGGCAGACCAGTCACGATATTTCTCAGCAGGGCCGCATTACCGGGATCCGTCGGGTCCTGATCCTTAACCTGTTGCTTTGTGTCTTGGTCGCGCCCGCCATGCCCCGTGTAGATGATCACACTCCCGAAATCTTGGTCGTCTTTATAGCCGCCAGATACAACGATTGATTCAGCACCTCCCCGGGCAGCAGAGCCGCAGATACCAGCCCGCAACTGCCGATGGATGTGGGCGTCATACAGCGACCGGCGATCAGGGAAGACGGCCCCCACCTCAATTCCCCTGTATTGATGACCGAAGGCAGCTATCGAGACTCTTGAATTCTTCTTGATCCCTTGGTTCTTGACGAGAGGAAGCTGGCCTATCTGGTTGTAGCTACGCTTACGCGGCAAGGGCAAGCCCTTGCTCCGCATACTATCCCTCAGGTGGCTATAAATATCATCCAGGGTTATCTCTTCCGGACCGTTTGGCACTCCAGCGTCGATGAGCTTTATCAATTCACCCGTGAACGCCGTCAGGTCACCATCAAGAGGCGCAATTGCCTGCTTATCCGCGGACGTCGCAGCGAGGATATAGGCACCATCTATGTCAGCAAGGTCGACGACAGCGCCTACCGAGTCCGACATTGCGCCGATAGCGCGCCCGCTGTAACAGCAGTCCAGAATAACTATCGTGCGCTTGGCTCGACCCTCTAGGAGGAGGTCGCGAACGTGGTCGTAGGAGACTGCGGTATATGGACGCTGCGAATCAGAGTCACAGAGCGCGAGGTGGAGCTGACCTTTCTGATCAATGAAGCCGTGACCCGCAAAGTAAAAGATCAGTGTATCAGTCGCCTCATGTGCCGCCTCTCTGAGAGGATCCAGCATTTCAGGGTTTGTCAGAGGGTCACGAACAAGCTTACAGTTTTGCGGCGGTAGGCCCCAAATACCCTGACTACAGAAGACCCTTTGAAGCGAATCGATATTGTTCGATGTGCTAGGCAGGGACCCAAGAATGGAGTACTCGCTAACACCCACGAGGACGGCTCGCGACTTGGCACCACTTGGCAGCGTCACGACTCGACCTTTCCGATAGCCGAGTATATCTTGGCAGCCATCTCAGGATCGGCGCCGTCTATGGTTACCTTAATCCCGTCACGCTCAATCGTGACGGTGCGATGATTACGGCGCGTGGAATACCAGCTGGCGAACGCAAGAGCGAAGTTCCCCACCTGGAACCCCTCATCGAGCACCATTTTGATGGCCTCGAAGGATGCACCCATCTTCCCAGGCTCAGGCAAGTCTGAGGATAGGGAGATAAGCGCATCGTGCCTGATATCCGGATCGTCACGCAGCCACTGCAACAGCGAGCGGAGCTCGTCTGCAGCGCCGTCACCACTTACGGAAATGTTGATCATGGTCGCAGCTTCCCCCATGTCCCTCGCTGTGCACATGCGGAGAACAATTTAGGGCAAATCCACCCCGAGTGCATGCAAATCGCCGATCTTGGTCTTCGCCCTGGTAACGACGCCGCGTACAGTGCCGCCATGCCAGAAGCTCAGCCCGGTGTCTACGAGCACCTCATCACCACGGCTGTCCGTAGACAGCTTCAGTGCATCAGCGATGATCTTGTGCACCGTAAGCGGCTAGGTGATGAGGATGCGGGAGCGATCCTCGGCCGACACCTATCTCAGCTTGTAAGCCGGGCTCTGAAGCTCGCCCGCGAGGCAGACAACGGACGAGACCCGGTGGCAGCACAGGTGGCGATGGCCAATCGGATCGCGGAGGCCATCGCCTCTGTCATGGCTGATGCGGTGACCAGTGACGACTTCGTCGCTGATGGACATGAGGTGCTGCTCGCGGTGGCTGCTAGCCGGCGACCTGACGGGACCGTTGCGTTCCCCGACCGACCCGACATCCCTCTCTCGACCAGCGCTCTCCTCGTCAACGGGCACGAACAACCCCAAGTCGGCCGGCAGGTAGTCAAGGAACTCGACTCTGCTGACCAGGTTGATCTGCTCTGTGCGTTCATCAAGTGGCATGGCCTGCGGCTGATCGATGACAGCCTTCAGCGTTTCATCGAACGAGGCGGCAGGATGCGGGTGATCACGACGACCTACATCGGCGCCACCGAGCGTAGGGCGCTCGATCGGCTCGTCGGCATGGGCGCCGAGGTCAAGATCAACTATGAAACGCGCACCACTCGGCTCCACGCTAAAGCTTGGCTGTTTCGCCGTGCTTCGCAGCTGGACACCGCATACGTCGGGTCGTCGAATCTGTCCAAGACAGCTTTGACAGACGGTAAGGAGTGGAACGTCCGGCTCGCCCGCGCGGAGCAACCGCACCTGCTCGACACCTTCCAGGCGACCTTCGATGAATATTGGGCAGATCCCTCCTTCGAGACGTACGTCCCGAGCCGGGATACCCAGCGACTCGACGAAGCTCTCAAGAAGGAAGCTGGGGGACCCACTGACCTCCCACTTCAGATCACCAACATTGCGGTTACGCCCTATCCCTACCAGCGCGAGATCTTGGACGAGGTCCAGGCAGCACGCAAGCTACACGGCCACTGGCGGAACCTCGCCGTCATGGCGACCGGCACCGGCAAGACTGTCGTTGCCGCGCTCGACTACAAGCGGCTGCGAGCTCAAGGCGCTGCTGAGTCGCTCCTGTTCGTCGCGCATCGCAAGGAGATCTTGCAGCAGAGTCTCTTGACCTTCCGGCAGACGCTGCAGGACGGATCGTTCGGGGAACTGCTCGTCGATGGCCAGCGACCGCAGGAGTGGCGACACGTCTTCGCCTCGATCCAGTCGCTATCCCGCCTCGACATCGAACCGGACCACTTCGACATGGTGATCGTCGACGAGTTCCACCACGCGGAGGCGGCAACTTATACCCGGCTGCTTGATCACCTGAAGCCGAAGGTGCTGCTCGGCCTCACCGCTACCCCAGAACGCACAGACGGTGCCGACATCCTTCACTGGTTCGACGGCGGTAAGCCGACCGTGGAACTTCGGCTGTGGGAAGCGCTGGAACGAGACCTCCTTGTCCCATTCCACTACTTCGGGATCCACGATGCCACTGACTTGTCTCAGATCACATGGCGACGTGGCACCGGCTACGACATCGCAGAGCTGACGAACCTCTACACCGGCCACGACGCGCGTGTCTCCATGGTGATCAAGGCGCTGGCGGACAAGCTCGCCAACGTCCGCGACATGCGTGCCGTCGGCTTCTGCGTCAGCATCGCGCATGCGGAGTTCATGGCGACGCGCTTCAACCAGGCAGGTATCCCGTCAGTCGCGGTCACCTCCGCGACTGATCGGAGCGCGCGGGAGCAAACGCTCATCGACCTGCGGAACCGGGAGATCAACGTTGTCTTCACGGTCGACCTGTTCAACGAGGGCGTTGACGTGCCCCAAATCGACACAGTGCTCTTCCTCCGCCCCACCGAGAGCGCCACCGTCTTCCTCCAACAGCTCGGCCGAGGCCTGCGCTTCGCCGATGACAAGCCATGTCTCACGGTCTTGGATTTCGTTGGGCGTCAGAACGTCAACTTCCGCTTCGACTTGCGGTACCGAGCGCTTACGGGTGACAGTCCCCGCCAGCTCGAACGCGACATCCATGACGGGTTCCCCACCCTGCCAGCCGGCTGCCATATCGACCTCGATCGCGAGGTCAGCAAGCTGGTGCTGGAGAACCTCAAGCAGGCACTCAACGCTAACAAGAAGGCGATCCTCGCTGAGCTGCGCAGCTCGGCGGAGCGGAGCCTGGCCGGCTTCCTCGACGAAAGCGGGCTCGAACTTGAGGATCTTTACTCCGGCTCGCGAGGAGGCTGGGTCGGCCTTCGCCGCGAAGCTGGTCTTGAGCAAAGGATTCCGACAGATCCTAAGGATGACCGTAGTCTCGCCTCCGCGATCGGTCGGATGCTGCACATCGACGATCCTGAGCGGATCGGCTTCGTCCGCGATGTGTTCTCACAAAACGAACCGCCTCGGCCGGCAACCTTCGATCATCGCCGACGGCGCCTTCTAGCGATGCTTCATGCATCTGTGGACAGCAGCCTGCCGCTGAGCGCCCTCGCCCGGAATCTTGCGCGTTTCTGGCGGAACCCGGCTCGCAGGGATGAAGTCCTAGAGATCACTGAGGTGCTACGAGCGCGTCTTCACCGCATCACCCCTCCGTTGGCCGAGGCAAGCCACATCCCTCTTCGCCTCCACGCCACCTACACCAAGGACGAGATTCTGGCTGCGTTCGGCATGGAGAAGCCACGATCGTGGGTGGCAGGCGTGCGCTGGATGCCTGAAGAGCAAGCCGACATCTTCTTTGTAACGATCAACAAGACCGAAGATCACTTCTCACCGCAGACGATGTACAGCGACCGAGCTATCAGTCCTACAGAGTTCCAGTGGGAGTCCCAGCATCTCACCCGCGAGAGCTCCGAGACCGGTCAGCGGTACATCCACCACGCGGACCGAGGGTCGAGCGTCCATCTCTTCATCCGCGAGTACAAAGGCGACCCATTTACCTACGCAG
The DNA here is from genome assembly GCF_024055725.1 of Actinoallomurus spadix. GTDB lineage: Bacteria > Actinomycetota > Actinomycetes > Streptosporangiales > Streptosporangiaceae > Actinoallomurus > Actinoallomurus spadix. The sequence goes on from NZ_JAMXMX010000024.1 coordinate 17,385, forward strand.
GCCCGATGACGTACGAGAGCCATGAGGGGGAACGCCCGATGCGCGTCCGCTGGCAACTAGCCTATGAACTCCCTGCGGACGTCTTTCACTACGCAAAGGTCACGGCAGGGTGATGTTGACGATGATCGAATTCTCCTGCTTCATTCAACGCGTCATATCGATGCTAAGCAGCGGGGATACTCTGCCGATGCCCCATAGCTCCACCGGCCACCACTAACACGTGATGACCCGCCGATGTGCCGCCCACGCTCGGGCGGCATTAGCCATGTTCCTGATCCACTCCGCCGAATTGCCGTTGGCGATCTCTTCCCACATCCTCTCGCACGCTTGTGCGAAGACGACTAGTCCCTCCGCTGGCGCGGCCTGCCAGGCGGGCAGGCTTTCCACTACCTGTTCTGCTGAGGTCGCCCTGTGCCCGTTCCCGATCAGCCTCAGGATGAGGCATGCCGGATCGATCCAACCGGCTCCCCTCGTCGGCCAGGCCCAGTCGATAAGCAACGCCTGGTCATCGGCGATCAGCACGTTGAGCGGGTTGTAGTCGGTGTGAAGGAGCCGGTCACCCTTGAGCCATTCCAGATCCGCAGGCGCGTCCACGTACGTCCGCCAGCGATGTTCCGCCACTTTCACCGGCAGGTCTGGGCACTGGATCGTGCCGAGCGCCGTCATAGCTTCAACGATCTTCGGCAGGTCGGCGGACCCGGGCCGGTAGTCGGCATGCCGGCCGTCGATCATCTCGAAGCCGAGCACGTCCCATTCGCCCTGCACCCGCCACAGCAACCGGGACGACAGATGTGCGACGTACGGGTTGATCACCGCCTCCATGTCCTGGTTCCAGCGCCGCGGGTAGTCGCGATGCAGTCCCTTGACGAAGACAGGCCCGGCCTCGGTAGCCAGTACGGCCGCCACCGCGGAGTTCAGCCCTTCGGACACGGTCTTCGCCGACCACACCGCGCCGGTGCGCTCCTCGACTGCTGCCCTGGTCCCAGCAGGAAGGTCTTCCCAGTGGATGCGTTCGACCGCCATGTGTCCCCCTTGCTGGCCGTGGCGAAGGGCCGCCCCGCGACATCGTAGGGCGGCCCTATCCCTCGGGCGACGGTCAGTACGGCTGGTCGTCGCCGGCACTACACGAGCACATGGCCGTCTTGACCAGCGTGTCGAGGTCGTCGACGAACTCGGGCTCGGACAGTGCCGTAGTCGGCTTGGGTCCAATGACAAGATCGATGGTCATCCAGCTACCCCCTCTCTCGATTCCCGGTGCTGGCAGTAGGTCGCCAGCGGAGCTTTGGCCTTGCGGTAGAGCTGCACGAGCGGCATGCAGGTGCCGCACGTGCTCTGAAGCGAGCAGCCGGTGCATCCGCCTTGCCGGAGGAGGAGCGAGTCTGCGATCTCTCCGAGCCGACGAAGCCCTTCTACGCCTTCCGCGACGAGCGGGATATTGGGGTTGCGTCCGATCTTGCAGATGCTGGCCGTGCCGTGTGGATCGACGTGGAAGAAGCTGTGGCCGGCGTTGCAGCCGGTGAACGGCTTGCGCTCCCGGAGATGCTCGACGGACTGCGCGGGCAGCGTCTCTGCACCGCCGTAGATCGTCGGCGCCATGTTCAAGTAGAGGTGGTGCGGCACTCCGAGCGCGTCGCCCATGGCCTGCATCTGCTCGACCTCATGGGCATTGGTCTTCGTAATGATCAGGCTGAGCTTGAGTGGTAGGCCGGCCTCGTGCGCTGCGGTCAGCCCGCGGCTGAACGCCTTGAACGCACCCCGCCGCCGGGTCAAGCCGTCGTAGCTCGTCTCCGTCGCGCCATAAACGCTGATCGTGATTTCGTGCGGTCGCTGCGTCGTCAGCAGCTCGAGGATATTCGGGTTGGCCAGCCTCGAGCCGTTGGTGAGGATCGTCAGCATCATGCCCAGCCGATAGGCCGTGCGGTAGACGTCCGGGAACAGCTTGTCGATCATCGGCTCTCCGCCCGTGAGCTGAAGCCACAGCACACCGGCATCCCGGAGGATGTACAGCAGCTTCTCCCGTTCTGGCCAGGCCAGGCCCTCGAAACGCTTGAGCCCGAGATAGCAGTGCTCGCAGTCGTAGTTACAGCCGAGGTTGAGTTCGTAGGTGGCCCGCACATACCCGTACGGCGATTCCGCCCGTACGACGGCCGTCTCGTTGAGCGGTCGGTCACTGATGTCGACCTGCCAGCCCCCACGTACGGCATCGACCAGCCACATCGGCGCGTGGCCGCCGTCAGTGGCCGTCTGGCAGAGCTCCCGGTACTTGTCGCGGGGGAGCCGCAGGCCGCTGTGGCTGCCCGGCCGCAGCACGAGGTAGTCACCGGAGAATGGAGAAACGATCAGTTCGTGCACATTCCAGGCGTTATTCATCGGCCGCCTTCCCGTGAGGGTGACCTTCGCCTGGACAGTAAGACGGCGGCAGCCTTCAATTCCGGAACCGGGTTACGGGGTAGGAGCCTGGTTCCTGATGCCGCAGCTCAGCCGAGCTGAAGAAGCTGTTCGATGCGAGCGATTCCTGCCTCGACATCGTCGAAGAGCACTACAGCCATGCCCAGCCGTTCGGCCGGGGGCAGGTTGTGCGCGGTGTCGTCGACAAAGACACACTCCGAGGGTGGAATGCCCATCTTGTCGGCAGTGAGCTGGTATATATCCTCTCCGGGCTTACGGAGCCCGACTCGGTCGGAGATCACGACAGCGTCGAACCTTTCCTCCAGTCCGTACCCGTCGTATGGGTTATAGCTGCCAGTCCCCCATGAGTTAGACAAGATCGCGGTAGCGCTACCCGCCGCACGAGCACGGTCGACCAGGTCCAGGACCGGTCGGCACGGCCGTAGGTCGGCGAGAATCTCGCCCAGCAGGCCGTCGGCGTCGACGCCCAGGAGTCGCGCCAGCGTCGCTTCATACTCACGCTGCGGCATACGTCCATCCTCGACTTGGGCCAGCGCCGCCCGGCCCTCCTCGGAGTTACGCAGGACGTTCTCGACCGCGGCCTCCCCCAGACCTTCCCGGACGCCGAATGCCCGCATCGCTCCGTAGAAATCCGTGGTGACCACTCCGCCGAAATCCAGGATCAGTCCCCGATACAACTCTCAGCCTCCGATCACGAGATCGCCTTCAGCTCGATCAGCTTCTCACCGAGTCGCCGGACCGTCGGCGTCCGGGTCGATCGGACGGTTTCGAACAACCTGGCTACCCGCTTCAGACTGTCGGCGTGCCGAGTGTCGCTGATGATCTGCAACGCGTCGAGAGCATGTTCGGCGCCATCGTCGACCTTTCGGTCCCGGACGTATGCCTCAGCAAGGTCGATGTGGGCAGTGCAACGATGCTTGCGCAGTGCTGGATCCAGCCGTCCGAGCGCGGCCAGTAGTTCGTTCTGGGCTTCGGCGTACCGGCCGAGCCGCATGAGCCCACCACCGCGGTAAGCGGTCACCTTGTCTGCGTTGAACACACCGATGCCGAGCCACGGTCGCGCAGAGCCATCGCGTTGAAGATGGGAGTCGGCCTCCTCCAGCAGCCGTTCGCAGTTTCGGTCTTCACCGCACGCAGCGTGCATCTCTGAGGCAACGGCCGACAGCCAGCCGTGAGTGACCGGGTGGATCCCACGTTCTGCCAGATAGAGCGCACCGCGGGCGAAGCCAACGCCGGCTCTGAGGTCACCATCGTAGGAGGAATGGAACGCCCGACAACCAAGGGCGAACGCCAGGAGCTCAGGGTCGTCGATGTGCTGGCCTGCCCTCGCTGCGACGGCCAAGTACTGCCGGGAGGACTCGAAGTCGCCTAAATCCAGCATCAACATGACGCCGACCAGCGCGGCCATCTGCCCGATCATCGACACTACTCGGTCACGGTGCTCGCCAGCGTCGGGAGCAAGCTCCAAGAGTACGTTTAACGTTCCGTAAGCTGGTCCAATCAGCGAGAACGCTGAGGAAGATCGATAAACCTGGCGATAACCGAGTGTGGCCTGTTCTAAGCCCTTCAGAGTTTCCGTATCCAAACGATGTTGCTGCGACAGAGTCGTTGCAAGCCGGTCCCCGAGGTCGCGCGGATTGGCCGGATAGCCGCCAAGTAGCTCTAGCATTCCCATGACCGAGGCGGCCGCCTGCCCGAAGAACCAGCGACGCTTCATCTCAGACCACATCTCCCAGTCTCGCGGATTGATGACCAGGTGCATGAACTTCAGGCTCTGCCGCTGCTCAGGCTGCTCCTCCTCGCCACTGGCTCCCGTATCCAGGGCGATCAAATGAGCCAGCCGGACACCGAGGAGAGTGGAGATCTTCTGGGCGAGGTTGAGACTGTCGAGGCGTATCACTCCAGTCTCCACCTTGGACACCCAACTCTCACTTCGCCCGATCAGGTCTCCGAACTGCAACTGTGAGAGCCCCTTGCGCCGCCGAGCCTCCGCCATACGGCGCCCCACTACGGTGTCGCGCTCGTTCATGGGCACACCGTCTCCGCTGGTGTCGTCCGCTGCTTCCAGGCAGCATCGAAGCTAATGCATCAACCGCTACATGGCCCAGCACAATAGAAACATCCCCGACCTCCGGAACGCTCGACGTCCTCGAGCCGCAGCTATGCCACGTCCGCGCATGCGCGTCCCGTTCCTGGCGTGCAGTGACGGCAGTAGCGATCAGCGTGATGATCTTTCCGGTCGGTCGTCAACCAGATCGTCATTCTCACTGTCGGCGGGAGGGTCGGCGGCGTTGAGTTCGGCGGCGGTGGCGGCGAGGGCGGCTCGGCGTTTGCGGAGCGTGGCCACGCGTTCGTTGACGGAGAGGGTCTTGTGGGGGGCGGCGTTGACGACGGGGACGCCGCGGTCGGCGGCGGTGAGGGCGAGGGCCTCGCCGATGTGGGGCATCGTGCATAGGGCGAGGCTGGAGAACAGACCGGCGGTGACGGTCTTCTCCTTGCGGATCCTGCCCCGGTAGACGATCTCGCAGGCCACCCGGTCCGGGAGCTCGCCCTCCGGAGGGTCCTCCATGCGGTCCTCCAAGTCCACGGACATGGCCATGACGATCTGGAGGACCTTGGTGACGGCCCACTTGCGGCCGGGGACCGGGGGGAGGCGGTCGCGGAGGTCGTCGATCGCGAAGTCCCAGATGGCGCCGCAGGCGAGCTCGGTCACCGTGCGGGTGCGTACCTCGGTGACGCGTTCCCACTCGACGTAGTCGCCATCGAAGCCGATGCCGGCCGGGCCCACCGCGATCGCGCCGAACCTGTCCAGCGGGGCCAGGAGTCGGCCGATCAGCTGGGGGGCCTTCGGGTGCCGGGCGATGATCGCGCCGATCGACAGGCGCCACTCCTCGGTCAGGGGGAGGACGGGTGGCGGGACGGACGCGAGCTGTTCCAGCACCCAGTCGTTGCCGTCCCGCGCTTTCGCGGCGGCGGTGCCGCCGACCTGGGCCGCGCCGCGGCCGGTGACCCGGGCCGCCTTCGCTCCGGTGTCGAGCGCGGCCGAGGCCGTACGCCGGACGTCGCCTACGCGGTCCCTGAGGCCCATCGAGCTCCTCCTCATCCCCGTCGGTGCGGCCAGAGCCTACTGGGCGGGATAAGAGCCGGTCGAAGCCTGTTCGGTCGACGGGTGAGCGGCGCCCGGCCCACAGTGTGATCACTTCGAACGAGGCGCTCACCCAGAGGTACGCAGCAGAGCGGGAGCGCTAGCGGGCGAGCGATCACTCTCGTCCGTGCCTGGCCCTAACGGCTGGGCGTTCTCATCTCCCAGGGGTTCGTCACCAGCTGATCGTCACCCGCGTGGCGGGCCGAATGATGAGCATGCCGGGCGCGAGCTCCTCACCAGGGGTACCGGCGGGGTGCGCGGTGATGATGGGTTGGGAAGGCCGGTCGTTGTCCCATTGGTGCAGCAGGTCGCTGAGGCTGGCGGCGAGCTTGACGCTGTCGGGCCCGTGCGCAATCACGCCGAGCTCGTTGACGTCCTCGCTGCAGGGGCGTACCGCGATGTAGGCGATCGTGCCGCCGTCGTACAGGCAGGCGCCGGCCCAGCGCCGGGCGGGGTTGATCAGGCCGCTGTCGCGGGCTGCGGTGGTGACGGCCAGGCGGCCGAACCGGCTGGCGCTGGTGGCCAGCCACAGGTCGAGGTGTTCGACCGGTTCGTCGTCGCGGACCCGTAGTCCGGTCCAATGCTCATGGGCGGGGTGGGTGAGGGCCTGGGTGAGCAGGTCGTCGTCGTGGGGGTCGCGGGCGTCCAGTTTCAGGACGACGTCGGGGCTGAGCTGGGTGATGTGGTCGCCGTGGGCGGCGCTGCCGCGCATGGGCACGAACCCGCACACGCGCGCGTGGCTGCTGACCATCCGGCCCGAAGAATCGAGGTCGAAGGCGATCGAGCGGGTCAGGCCGCTGCCGTGCAGGCGCAGCGGCACGACGATCCGTCCGCCGGGGGCGAGCTGCTCCCACCATGGAGAGGGGATGTCCCACGCTTTGGCGGTGACGATGATCCTGTCGTACGGGGCGCCGGCGGGATATCCGGCGGCGCCGTCCCCGCAGATCACCTCGACGTTGCGGTAACCGGCCCTGGCCAGCGCGGCGCGGGCCCCAGCGGTCAGGTCCTCGTCGATCTCGATGGTGACGACTCGACCGGCGTCGCCGGCCACTTCGGCGATCAGGGCAGCGTTGATGCCGGTAGCCGCACCGATCTCCAGCACCCGGTGGCCGGGGTGGACGTCCAGGTCCTCGAGCTGGGTGGCGACCAGGTTCGGATGGGAAGCCGAGGAGATCGCGCTGCCGTCGGGGGCTCGTTTGGTGATGACAATTTGCGGGGCGTAGGCGGTCGCCAGGTCGACGCCTCCCAGGAACAGGTGCCGCGGCACGGCGAGGAACGCCCGCTCTACCTGCGGGGTACGGAACGTGCCGCGCCTGCGGATGTAGTCGACCAAGCCGGCCCGGAGCTGCGCGGGGTCAAGTCGCGAGGTGCCCATGGTGTCGTTGGTCACCGCTGTCAGCGTAGCCGCAGGTGCGGCGGCGAGCGGTGCACTTCCGAGGCCGGGAGGCTCCAGGTCCTGGGATCACGCCGGTTCCCCCGGTAACCTGCGGCAACGTGGACAGGATCGCCATCATCGGGTGCGGCGGAAGCGGCAAGACAACCATTGCGCGCAGGCTCGGAACAACGCTCGATGTCCCCGTCACCCACCTCGACGTCGCCTACTACGACAACGAGTGGAACACCCTGCCGAAGGAGAAGTTCGCCGCGCTCCAGGAGGAACTCGTCGCGGCCGACCGCTGGGTGATCGACGGGAACTACGCCTCGACAATGCCGATCCGGCTCGAGCGGGCCGACACCGTCATCTTCCTCGACCTGTCACCGCTCGCCTGCCTATGGGGCGTCGCCCAGCGTCGCCTCCGCCACGGTGGCGGCCAAAACGATCAGACCGGTGTTTACGACCGCATCACCTGGAACTTCATCACGTACGTGCGGAACTACCGCCGCACCATGGCACCCCGCGTCCGGTCGCTAATCGCCGAATACGCCGATCACGCCCAGGTCCATGTCGTGAAGTCACGTCACGCCGCCAACGCCCTCACCACCCGCATCGAGAGCGGTTCGATCTAGTCATTTCCGGGAGGCGATCCATGTCCACCACCAGCCCGTTCCTCGACTCCGTACCTGTCCTGTACGCGACGTCGGATCCATCCGCCGCTCTGAATGTCTATCTTCGCCTGGCCTAGCGTGATCATTTGGCTTGCCGAGCGGACGGGGGTCGGCCTACTGTGTGATCACTTCGAACGAGGCGCTCACCCAGAGGTATGCCGCAGAGCGGGAGCGTCCCACCTCGATGAGGTGCTGGAGGGGCGGCAGGTTGTCTTCGTCGACCCTTCCCCTCGGAGGTCTCTGTCATGAACGTCGGTATCGGTCTGCCCATCGGCGACCCGGCTCTCCTGCTCGACTGGGCGCGGCGCGCCGACGCCGGGCCGTTCAGCACGCTCGGCCTGCTCGACCGGCTCGTCTTCGACAATCCCGAGCCCCTGGTGGCGCTCGCCGTCCTCGCGGGGGCGACGTCCCGTGTCCGCGTGCAGACCGAGGTGCTGCTGGCTCCGCTGCGCGACACCGCGCTGCTCGCCAAGCAGGCCGCCACGCTCGACCGGATGACCGGGGGCCGGCTGGTCCTCGGCCTCGGCATCGGTGGTCGCGAGGACGATCACCGGGTCGCGGGCGTCGACCTGCGTACGCGCGGTCGTCGTCTCGACGGGCAGCTGGCGGTGCTGCGGCGCGTGTGGGCCGGGGAGCCGTACGGGGACGGTGCCGGGCCGATCGGGCCCGCGCCCGCGCGTACGGGCGGGCCGGAGGTGCTGTTCGGCGGGTTCAAGCCGGTCGCGCTCGAACGGGTCGCGCGATGGGGTGACGGGTTCCTCGCCGCCGCGGCGCCGTCGCGGGCGGGCGGGCTGTTCGACACCGTCCGTACGTTCTGGAAGGAGTACGGGCGCGAGGGCGAGCCGCGGATCGTGGCGCAGGTCAACGTCGCGCTCGGCTCCCCGGCCGTGGTCGAGGACGCCCGCGCCCGCATGCGCGCGTACTACGCGTTCACCGGTACGGCCGATCGGATGGTCGCCGGGATGCTCACCACGCCCGGCGAGATCCGCGACGCGATCGCCGCGTTCGCCGATCTCGGCGCCGACGAGGTGATGCTGTACTGCTACGGGCTCGATCCAGCCCAGGTGGACCGCCTCGCCGACGTCCTCTGAGGGCTCCGGCGGGGCGGGGCGGCGCCGGCCTCACTCGCGCGAACCGCGGGCCGCGTGGCCGCCCGGCGAAGGCGACCGCGCGGCCGCCGGTCACGTTCCGGCCCATCCCAGAGATCATTTCGTTACCCGCCGCGTCCGAACAGTCCGCACGGAGTGAGCGTCACACTCGCGAACAGGAAATGATCTTGGGTGCCTGACGTGCTCACCGATCTCACGATCGGGCATGGACGGTTCGGCGGTGTGGAGGAGCGCGGTGACCGGTCGAGTTCTGTTGCCCGGCGACCCGCGGCGCCTCGGGCCGTACGAGCTGATGGGGCGTCTGGGTGCGGGCGGTCAGGGCGTCGTCTACCTGGCCAGACGTGCCGACGACACCGGCGAGTCCCCGCAGCGCCTCGCGGTGAAGATGCTCCGCCAGGACCTGGCGATCGACGACGCGGCGCGCGCCCGTTTCGTACGGGAGGTCGCGGCGGCCAAGGAGGTCGCCCGGTTCTGCACGGCGCAGGTGGTGGACGCCGACGTGACCGGCGACCGGCCGTACATCGTCAGCGAGTACGTCGACGGCCCGTCCCTGCAGCGGCTGATCTCGGAGAAGGGGCCGCGCAACGGCGCCGATCTGGAACGGCTGGCGATCGCGACCGCGACCGCGCTCGTCGCCATCCACGACGCCGGGATCGTGCACCGCGATTTCAAGCCGCACAACGTCCTGATCGGCCCGGACGGGGCGCGGGTGATCGACTTCGGCATCGCGCGCGCGTTCGACGCCGGGGCCACGATGCCCGGCCGGATCTTCGGCACCCCGCCGTACATGGCGCCCGAACAGCTGAACGGCGGTGTCATCACGACCGCCAGCGACGTCTTCGCCTGGGCGTCGACCGTCACGTACGCGGCCTGCGGGCACCCGCCGTTCGGGAACGACACCTTCGAGGCCGTCGCCGCCCGCATCCTGGCGCACGAGCCCTTCCTCGGCGAGCTGGAGAGTCCGCTGCGCGATCTCGTCGCCGACTGCCTGGCCAAGGACCCTGCCGACCGCCCGTCGGCCCAGCAGGTGCTGCTGCGTCTGCTCCGGCGCAGTGAGGCGGTCGCCCGGCCGGCCGGTGACGCGCCCGCCGGCGCGGCGGCCACCACGGTCATGCTGGCCGCGGGCACCGCGCTCGCCGACCCCACGGGGACCGCTTCACTGCCGAGCACCCTGCCCGGGGCGCTCGGTGCCGCCGGTTCCCGCCGGAGCGCGGCGGGCGTACTGTCCGGGGACACCATCGCACCCGCGGACGGTACGCCCGGCCTGGAGACCTCGCCGTGGTCCCGGCAGGCGCCGCCCGGGGAGGTGCCCGCGTCCCGCGAGACGCCCGGCACGGCGAGGCCGCGACGGCGGAGGCGGCGCGTGGTCGTTCTATGTTCCGTGGCGGTCGCCGTCGTGGCCGTCGCGGCGGCGACCGTGGTTCCGGGCCTCGTCCGGGAAGGGCCTGGCACCACCGAGGCGAAGGCGGTCAGCAGGCTGCTGGGCTCGCAACTCGCGGAGGGGGACCCGCTGGCCGGGAAGCGCGCGGCGACCTGTGACGACGTCACCGCACTGCTCCCGGCGTTCGAACGGCTCGTGCGAGACCGCCGGCGGGAGTCGGCTCAGGTGAAGACCCTGCGGGTCGACCGGCTGCCGCACGGCGCCGAGCTGCGGCAGGCCATCGCCGACGCGTACCGGATCTCGCTCGAATCCGACCAGGCCCACCTCTCGCACGCCGAGTACGTCACGTCACTGGGCTGCGGCCCGCAGAACGCTCCGGACACCGGATACCTGCAGCAGGCGAACGCCGCCGACGACCAGGCCGGACCCGCCAAACGGCGGGTCGTCGCGCTGTGGACCCCGATCGCGCGGAAGGAGCACCTGCCGGTCTACCAGTGGAACCAGCTCTGACGTCCGGCCCTGGACGGCTCCCCGGTGCTCATGCCGGGCACCGGGTCATCGCCGAAGCGGCGCGCCATCGAGGCCAGGAGTCCGTCCAGGGCGGCTGCGGTCTCCTCGACGTGCAGACCGCCCTCCGGGAGCCCGACCGGGCCGGTCACTGGATGTTCAGGCGGATCGGGTGGGAGGGGTCCTTCGGGCAGGTGAAGACCCGTAGTTCACCGAAGCGGCCGACGACGACGTCCGGGTCTCCCCCGCTGTCCACGGTCAGGAACACCCGCATGCGCGCGCCGCAGGAACAGTCGATCGGGACCAGGTCGGTGAGGTGCCAGCTGGGCCACCCGCCGACCTTCCAGCCGGGGCGGCAGGCCAGGTCACGGTGGAACTCGACGCCGCGCTCCTCCGCCCAGCGGCGGCCCTCGTCGTGGAGGTCGCCGGGCAGTTCGTCACCGTCCGGGAGGTCGACGACCTCCAGCGGAGCGACGGTACACGGGTCCGGGAGGTACATGTCGTTCGCCTCGTCCGGCCGGGGAGGGGGCGGCGCCGTCTCCGCGACCGACGACGAGCGGTACCGCAGTTCGGCCGCCGGACCCCAGTAGTACGGCTGGCCGGGGAGGTCGCCGTGCTCGGTCGGGCACCACAGCACCTGCAGGACGTCCATCCCGGCCGGCCAGTGCTCCACGGGCACGTCCCGGGCGTACAGCTGGAGGACCGGAACCATCGGGACGCCCGGGCCGGAGGTGTCCTGCACCCAGCGGGACCGCTCCCAGGTGATCTGGTCGAGCATCGACGCGCCCGCCATGATCTCGTCCTGGAGCCGGGCCTCCTCTTCCGTGAGGACGAACCCCCCGCCCGGGTTCCGCCGGCGCCGTTCCTTCATGGCGCGGTCGATCCGCTGCCAGGTCTCGCGTTCCTCGTCCGTCAGGCGCTCGCGCACCATCGTCAGGTGCGGCGCGCGGCAGACCGGCCACGGCTCGTCCGCCGGCCACAGCAGGGGCCCGCCGACGGAGCTGTCACCGGTGCCGGGCGTGCCCGCGGCCGGGCGCAGCAGGGTCGCCGGGCGGGCGTACGGCGCGAACGCGGGGACGTCGGCGATCAGGGACTCGGCGGATGCCGGCACGGTCGTGAGCCTCTCCGTGGCGGGACGGCGGGGTCCTGATCATGGCATACACGCCCGTGCGGGCCGGCCCGCGCGGATGCCGGGGCCCGGCCGTCCACCGATCGGTGGACGGCAGGTTAGACCGGTCGATGCTGTCGGCGGCAATGGCCCCGCGACCAGCATGAACGGCATGAACAATCCCTCTGTACGCGTGGCGCGGTGGAGCGCCCGCCGCCCCTGGCTCGCGATCGCCGGGTGGCTCCTGTTCGTGGTGATGTGCCTCGGCGCCGGGATCGCGGTGGGCGGTCACGCCGCGACCTCCGAGGACTTCCGGGTCGGCGAGGCCGGGCGGGCCGAGGCCCTGGCCGCGAGCGGCGGCCTGCAGCAGAAACCGCTCGAACGCGTCCTGATCTCGGCGAAGGACGGCAGGGCACTGGACGCCGGCGCCGACGCGGCCGTACGGGACGTGCGCGCGCGGATGGCGCGGCTCGCGGAGGTCGAGTCGGTGGGACGGCCCGTACGGTCGGCGGACGGGCACGCCGTACGGGTCGACGTGACGATGAAGGGCCCCGAGCTGGAGGGGAAGAAGCACATCGATCCCCTCCTGGCCCAGACCGCGGCGGTGCAGCGGGCGCACCCGGAGCTGCGGGTCGAGGAGTCCGGCAGCCCGTCCATCAGCAAGGACGTGCAGGGGCAGCGCGGCGAGGACCTGTCGCGTACGGAGCTGTTCGCGCTGCCGGTGACGCTGATCGTGTTGCTGCTGGTCTTCCGTTCGGTGGCGATGGCCCTCGTGCCGCTGCTGCTGGCGATCTCCTCGATCATGGCCGGGGTGGGGCTGTCGATGCTCGCCTCGCGTGTCTTCCCCGACGCCGGGGTCGGCACGAACGTCATCCTGCTCATCGGCATGGCCGTCGGCGTGGACTACACGCTCTTCTACCTCAAGCGGCACCGGGAGGAACGGGCCCGGTCCGGCGGGCGGCTCACCCCGGCCGCCGCCGTGGAGATCACCGCCGCCACCTCCGGGCGCGCGGTGCTGGTCTCTGGCCTGGCCGTCGCCGCGTCCAGCGCGACGTTGTACCTCGCGGGCGACGTCATCTTCGGCTCGCTGGCGACCGGCGCCATCGTCGTCACGATCGCGGCCGTGGTCAGCTCGGTCACCGTCCTGCCCGCGCTGCTGGCCCTGCTCGGCGGCCGTACGTCCCGGCGCGCCGCGCGGAGGGCGCACGACGCCACGCGCCCGGCGGGCGATGACACCCGAATCCCGGCCGCGCTGCGCCCCGTCGCCCGGCGGCCCGTGCTCATGCTGGGCGTCGCGGTGGCCGCGATGCTCGCCATGGCGGGTCCGCTGCTGGGCATCAGGCTGACCGACGTCGGACGGGAGACCTACTCCCGTGAACTGCCCGCCATGCAGGCGTACGACCGGGTCAACGCGGCCTTCCCCGAGCTGAAGTCGGTGAACCAGGTCGTCGTCCGCGCCACCCCGGACCGGCAGCCGCAGGTCGCCGCCGCGCTGGACGCGCTCGCCGCCACGGTGAAACACGATCCGCTGTTCGACGGTCGCACCCGGACCCGCGTTTCGGCGGATCACCGGATCACCATGCTGGAGGTGCCCGTCCCCGCGTACCCGAGCGAGACCCGCGCGCAGCAGTCACTGAAGCACCTGCGGGCCGACCTGATCCCGGCGACGGTGGGCCGGCTCGCGGGTGCCGAGACCGCGGTCACCGGCGACGTCGCGCGGTACGCCGACTACCCCGAGCACCAGAAGCAGCGGCTGCCGCTGATCCTCGGGGCGCTGCTGCTCGTCACCTTCCTCATCACCGCCCGCGCGTTCCGCTCGGTCGTCCTCGGGCTGGTCGGCATCGTGCTCAACCTCCTGTCGGCCGCGGCCTCGCTCGGCGTCCTGACGGCGGTGTTCCAGCACACCTGGGCGGAGGGGCTGCTCGGCTTCACCTCGATGGGGTCGATCGGCTCGCGCGTGCCGCTGTTCCTCTTCGTGATCCTGTTCGGGCTCTCGATGGACTACCAGGTGTTCACGCTCAGCCGGGTGCAGGAGGCCGTCCGCGGTGGCGTGCCGGCCCGGACAGCGGTCCTGCGGGGCATCGGCGGGTCGGCCGGCGTGGTGACCAGCGCCGCGATCGTCATGGTGACCGTCTTCGCCTCCTTCGTCCCCCTGCACCTGATCGAGATGAAGCAGATCGGGTTCAGCCTGGCCGTGGCGGTGCTGCTCGACGCCTTCGTGATCCGACTGGTGATCCTGCCCGCGGTGATGCTGCTGTTCGGCGACGCCGCCTGGTGGCCGTCCCGCCGCCGTGCCTCCCGCTCCGGGGACGCCGCCGGGCCTGGTGAGGCCGTCGCCGGCCCCGAGGGTCGCGTGGCGGGGACCGTAGGCTGATCATCATGGCGACCCCCGACGACCAGATCCGGATTCTCCGCTGGTACACGCCGGTGTGGGTGCTGCTCGGCCCGGCGCCCGAGTTCGCGGCGGGCCTGACCGACCCGGCGGGTACACGGATCTGGTCGCTGGCGGTGCCGATCGCCCTGGGCCTCGCGGGCGCGGTGGCGGCGCTGTTCCCCGGGCACCGCCCCTGGTTCCCGTACGCGCTCGTCGCCGGGCTGGGCGTCGTGGCCCTCCTCCGGGACGGCGCCGCCTCCCTGTACGTCGTGTCGCTTCCCTACTTCTGGGTGCCCGCCGGCACCGCCCGGCGGTCCGTGCTGCTGAGCGGCGCCGGGGCGCTGGCCGCCGTCGCCGGAGGTGCGCTGAGCGGTCACCCCGCCGGCGGGAACGCGATCGTCACCGCGGTGGCCTGCGCCGCCGGAGCCGCCCTCGGCCTGGCCGCCCAGCGCACCCTGGCCCGGTCCGACGAGCGCGCCCGCCGCCTCGCCGGAGACCTGGCGACCACCCAGGCGGAGCTGGCCGAGGCGTACCGCCGGCAGGGCGCCGACGCCGAACGCGAGCGGCTCGCCCGCGAGATCCACGACACCCTCGCCCAGGGATTCGCCTCCATCGTCGTGCTCGCCGAGGCCGTACGGTCCGGGCTCACCACCGACCCGGACGGCGCCGCGCGGCAACTGCTCTCGATCGAGCGGACCGCCCGGGAGAACCTCGCCGAGGCGCGGGCGCTCGTCGGCTCCTCCCCCGCCCCCGGCACCGGGGCCGAGTCCGGGTCGATCGCCCGGACCCTCGGCCGCGTCCTCGACCGTTTCGCCGAGGACACCGGCCTCACCGTCGACGCCGAACTCGACGACGTCGACTGCGACCCGGCCGCCCGCATCGCCCTGCTGCGGTGCACCCAGGAATCACTCGCCAACGTCCGCAAGCACGCCGCCGCCTCCACCGTCGGCGTCGTCCTGACCCGGCAGCCGCACGGCGTCGAGCTGGAGATCACCGACGACGGTCAGGGCTTCACGGTCGGGGCCACCGGCGGATTCGGCCTCGCCGGCATGCGCCGCCGCCTCACCGACCTCGGCGGCGACCTCACCATCACCAGCTCCCCCGGCGACGGCACCCGCGTCCTCGTCGTGCTCCCCACCGAGGAATGACATGTCCGAAGACGTCCTCCGGGTCATTCTGGCCGACGACCACCCCGCCATGCGGGCCGGCGTCGCCGCCCTCCTCGCCGGCGAACCCTCCATCGCCATCGTCGGCGAGGCATCCGACGGCCGGGAGGCCATCGAGCTCGTCGAACGGCACGCCCCCGACGTCGCGCTCCTGGACCTGCGGATGCCCGTCCTCGACGGCGTCGCCGTCACCTCCCGGATCACCGCCGGTCCCGGAACCACCCGGGTGCTGATCCTCACCACCTACGACACAGACGCCGACATCGAGCGGGCTGTCGAGGCGGGTGCCGTCGGCTACCTGCTGAAGGACACCACGCGCGAACAGCTCATCGACGCGGTCCGCTCCGCCGCACGCGGCGAGACCGTCCTCGCCCCGCGGGTCGCCCAGCGCCTCGTCGCCCGGATGCGCCGCCCCGCCCAGCCGGCGCTGACCCCACGCGAGATCGACGTGCTCAACGCGGTCGCCGACGGCCTGTCCAACGCCGAGATCGGCGACCGGCTGGTCATCGCCGAGGCCACCGTCAAGACCCACCTGCTGCGCGTCTTCGCCAAACTCGACGTCACCGACCGCACCCGCGCGGTCGTCGTCGCCCTCGACCAGGGCCTGCTGAAACGCCCCTGACACGCCCCGGCACCGGCTCATGATCACTCGGCGTGCCGGTGCGGCGTCCGGGGGACCGCCGCACCGGCGTCCCCCGGCGCCCACCGCTCAGCGCTCAGCGCTCAGCGCTCAGCGCTCACCGCTCAGCGCCCACCGCTCAGCGGCCGCTGCGGGCGGTGCGCCAGCGGCCCGGTGACAGGCCCTCCTGGCGTTGGAAGAACGCCGTGAAGTTCGCCGGGTCGTCGAAACCGAGCCGTTCGGCGCAGCGGGCCACGGGCAGGTCGGTGTGGGCGAGGAGGCGTTTGGCCTCCAGCAGGATCCGCTGGTCCAGGAACCGCTTCGCGCCCACCCCCGCGCCCACCCGGGTCGCCCGGGTCAGGGTACGCGTGCCGTAGCCCAGCGCGCGGGCGTAGTCGCCGACGTGATGCCACCGGGTGAAGTGCTCCTCCACAGCGGCGCGGTACCGGTGGAAGACGGTGCCTCCCTCGCCCGCGGCGGCCGCGCCGGCCTGCCCGGCGGGGACGACCCGCAGGACGAGGGCCGCGAGCAGGTGGGCGAGCACCGGAGGCGAGGCCAGGCGCGGGTCGGTGACGGCGGCCGCGTGCTCCCGCGCCAGGTGGTCCGCCGCCCGTACGGCCAGGTCCCACGCGCCCGCGTCCAGGTGCCGGGTCGCCGGCGCGAAGGCGTCCCCCGCCGCGCGGGCGGCCGGACCGGCGGGCAGGAAGCCCTGCTCGAACAGGATCAGCGGGCCGTCGAGATCCTCGACGTCGGTCCAGCGGTGGACGACACCGGGCCGGATCCACACGACGCTCCGCGCCCGCAGGTCCTCATCGACGAAGTCGGCCGTGTGCCGTCCGGAACCCGACCGGACGAGGCCGAGGACGTGGAAGTCCGGGCGCTGCGGCCGGACCCGCCGGCGGCCGGGATCCATCCGCCGCAGCCGCCCGAAGCTCAGCGCCTCGACACCGAAGCCCGCCCCGGCGGCCGGGGAGTACCGCAGCTGCCGCACACCGGGGAGCCGACCGTTTTCCACAATGCCGACGCGCCTTTCGACCATGCCTTCCGTCCGGTCCGACCCTAGCGTTGATTTCAGATGACATTCGACCTGATCAGCCCCGTACGGGCGGTCCGGCACTCCGGAGGAGAACACGGTGACGACGGAAACCACAAGCGCGAGCGTGCCGGTGACCGGTGGAACGATCGACGTACGGCGGCAGGGGCGGGGCGGTCCGGCCCTCGTCCTGCTGCACTACTGGGGCGGGTCCGCGCGGACCTGGGACGCGGTCATGGACCGGCTGCCCGCCGGGCGCGGCGTCGTCCGGTACGACCAGCGCGGCTGGGGCTCGTCGCGGCGGCTGCCCGGCCCGTACGACCTCGACCGGCTCACCGACGACGTGCTCGCGGTCGCCGAGGGGCTCGGCCTGGAGCGGTACGTCCTGGCCGGGCACTCGATGGGCGGGAAGGTGAGCCAGCTCGCCGCCGCCCGGCGCCCCTCCGGGCTCGCCGGGATCGCGCTGGTCGCCCCGGCGCCGCCGCGGCCGGCGCCCATGGTGACGCCCGAGTATCAGCAGGTCCTGGCGCACGCGTACGACTCGGCGGAGAGCGTGGGGCAGGCGCTCGACCACGTCCTGACCGCCGTCCCGCTGGATCCCGCCGTCAGGGACGCCGTCGTGCGGGACAGCCTGGCGGGCGACGCGGACGCGCGGCGGGAGTGGCCGCTGCGCGGCATCGCGGCGGACGTCTCGGCGGCCGCCGCGCGGATCGACGTGCCGGTCCTCGTGCTGGCGGGTGAGAACGACCAGGTCGAGCCGCCGTCCGTCCTGCGGGAGCACCTCCTGCCCTTCCTCCCGGCCGCGCGGTTCGAAGTCGTGGCGAAGAGCGGGCACCTGCTGCCCCTGGAGGCGCCGGACGCCGTCGCGTCGGCGCTGGAGGACTTCGCCGCCGGCCTCGGCGGCTGAGCGCAGGCCGATCGGGCGCCCACGGCAGGCAACTTTACCCATTTTGTCAGCCTAGTGGCTGCAATCCGTCATGACTGGGGAGATGATCGTCTTTCCTGCCACCCGCCCCTTCGGGCGGACATCCAGGAAGGACGCGTCATGCTCGAGGTCATCGGCGCCGGATTCGGGCGCACCGGCACCCTCTCGCTGAAGCTGGCACTGGAACGACTCGGCTTCGGTCCCTGCCACCACATGACCGAACTGATGGAGGACCCCGCACAGATGGATCTGTGGGGACGGGTCGTCGCCGGGGAGCCGGTGGACTGGGACGAGGTCTACCGCGGCTACCGGGCGACGACCGACTGGCCGGGAACGCGCTACTGGCGCCGACTCGTCGAGCACTACCCGTACGCCAAGGTGGTCCTCACCGTCCGCGACCCGCGGAAGTGGTACGAGAGCGTCCACGAGAGCATCTACCGCACCAGGTCCATCCCCGTACCCGAAGGCTTCGTCACCCGAGGGCGGGAACTCGTCGACCAGATCATCTGGGAGGGCGAATTCGGCGGCCGGTTCGAGGACGCCGACCACGCCATCGCGGTGTTCAACGCCCACAACGAGGCGGTGCGCCGGGAGGTCCCCGCCGAACGCCTCCTGGAGTTCCAGGTCGGCGACGGCTGGGAGCCGCTCTGCGGCTTCCTCGGCGTGCCCGTCCCCGACCAGCCGTTCCCGCGCAGCAACGACCGGCAGGAGTTCGCCGCCCGGGTCGCCCAGCGACTGAAGGACCGGTAAGGGACCCCGACGCGGGGAGTGGCGCGCGATTCGTGCCGGTTCGTCCTGCTTTGAGGCGGGGAGAACGCAAACGGGAACCGCCACTCCCCGAGGGGGACGCCGTGCTCGAAGTGATCGGGGCCGGATACGGCCGTACGGGAACGCTGTCACTGAAGCTGGCGCTGGAACGGCTCGGGTTCGGCCCCTGCCACCACATGATCGAACTGATCGACGACCCGGAGCAGATCGACCGGTGGGCACGCGTGATCGAGGACGGCGACCGAGACTGGGACGACGTCTACCGCGGCTACCGCGCCACCGTCGACTGGCCGGGCGTCGCGTTCTGGCGCGAACTCGTCGCGCACTACCCCGACGCCAAGGTGATCCTCACCGTCCGCGACCCGCGAAGCTGGTACGAGAGCGCCCGCGACAGCATCTACCGCGCCAGCTCCATCCACCCGGACGACCCGCTCGGCCTGCGACGGCGGCGGCTCGTGCACCGGCTCGTCTGGGAGGGCGACTTCGGCGGCCGGTTCGAGGACGCCGAGCACACGATGGCCGTGTTCACCGAGCACTACGACGCGGTACGCCGGGAGGTCCCGGCCGGCCGGCTGCTGGAGTTCGGCGTCCGCCAGGGCTGGGAACCACTGTGCGGCTTCCTCGGCGTACCCGTCCCCGGCGAGCCGTTCCCCCGCACCAACGACCGCCGCGAGTTCGCCGAACGGATCGCCCAGCGGCAGGGACGATGACGGTCTCCCGCCGAGCCGCTCGAGCGGGTATACAGCGCGAATGAGCGAGCTCACCCGGCTCTACCACGAGGCGACCGGCTTCGGCTCCGGACGCCCGCCGCGGCCCAGCGTCCCCGGGTTCGTACCGTCGGACCCGGAGAACCGGCCCGTCCCGTTCAAGCGCTATCCCGAGGCGCCGATCCGGGCCCTTCCCATGGACCTGTCCCCCGGAGGCGCGCCGGCCGTCGCGGCCCTGTCCGGGCGGGTACCCCCCGAACGGGAAGGTGTCGATCTTGAGCTCCTCACCCGGCTGCTGTTCCTGTCCACGGGGATCACCCGGTGGGCGATGGTGCGGGAGCAGAGCGTCTGGTTCCGTACCGCGCCGTCGGCGGGCAACCGGCACCCCCTGGAGATGTACGTCGCGGCCGGCGCCGTCGGCGGGCTGGACCCCGGGCTCTACCACTTCGCGCCGGACGTGTTCGCCCTGGAGGAGCTGTCCGCGGGCGACCACCGCCCCGCCCTCGCCGACGCCGCCGCCGCGCCGGAGGCCGCGGCCGAGCCGCTCGTCCTCATCCTCACCGGCGTCCCCTGGCGCACCGCCTGGAGATACGGCGAGCGCGGCTGGCGGCACGTCTACTGGGACGCGGGCACGATGCTCGCCAACCTCCTCACGGTCGCCGAGGCGTACGGGGTACGGGCGCGCGTCCTGCTCGGATTCGCCGACTCGGCGCTGTGCCACCGGCTCGGGATCGACGGTATCGCCGAGTTCCCCATCGCGGTGGTCACGGTCGGCGGTCCCGGCGAGCCGGCCACGGCGGGCTCGCCGGGCGCAGCGGGCGTGGCGCGTTCGGTGGGCTCGCCGGACGTGGCCGGTGTGACCGGCGTGGCGGGCTCGCTCGGCGTGACGGGGGCGGCGGGCGGCCGCCCGCCGCCCCCGCACCTCGTCGCCAATCCCCCGGCCCGCGCCCCACTGGAACTTCCGCTGATCACCGAGGTGCAGCGCGTCGGCGAGCTCGTGACGGCCGGGCAGGTCGCGGCCTGGCGGGCGGCGGCGCCCGCCGGGCCGCACACGGACGCGGTGGAACCACCCGCCCCGGTGCCGGCGCCGACCTCGACGCCGACGCGGGACGAGCCGATCGACGCGCTCCTCCTGCGGCGCGGGTCAACGCGGCGGATGCGGCCCGACTTCGTACCGGCCGAGCTGCTGGAATGGGGCATGGCCGTGGCCACCCGGCCCCTGCCCGCCGACGCCCTCCCCGCCGGGACGACCCTGCTCTCCCACCGGCTCACCGTCCACGCCGTCCACGGCGTCGAGTCCGGGCTGTACGACTGGTCGGGCGGGCGGGCGGAGCCGTACCGCGCCGCGTCGGAGGCGGCGGTACGGCGGCTGAGCCGCTACCTGTGCCGGGACCAGGCGCTGGGCGGCGACGCGGCGTTCACCGACTACCTCTTCGCCGACCTCGACCAGGTGCTCGGCGTGTACGGGGACCGCGGCTACCGCGTCGCCCAGCTCGAGGCGGGCGTGGCGGCCGGGCGGCTGCAGCTGGCGGCGTTCGCCCTCGGATACGGCGGCACCGGCCTCACCTTCACCGACGACGACGTGGCGGCGGCGTTCGGCGGCCGGACCGCGTGCATGCTCGCCGTCTCCGTCGGAATTCCCGCCTACGCGGCCAGGCCGGGCGGTCCGCCCGGCCGGCCCGCGCAGGTGAGGATCGGCCTGACTAGGAGATGACGCCGTCGATCCAGCGGCGGTAGGCGCCGACGCCGGTGTAGGCGTCCGGGCCGCCGCCGCAGATGTCGCTGACGCCGCGGCTGTCGACGCCCTCGAGCCGCCAGCGCCCGTCGACCAGCGTCAGCAGCGGCGAGCCGGAGTCACCGCCGCAGGGTCCGCGCACGCCGTCCGGGTTGTCGGTGCAGACGTCGCCGGGGTAGGCACCGAAGGCGTCGCTGCCGTTCTCGTCCACGTGGCACTTCGGGGTGCTCAGGGGCAGGACCCTGGTGTCGAGTTGCTGCAGTTGCGTCGGCAGCTGGCTCGGGTCGCTCGCGTCGTCGGAGAGGTACCCCCAGCCGATCTCCCGGACCTTGGTGCCCGGCGCGGGGAGCTTGGAGTCCATGGGAACGGGCTTCACGGACTGCGGGGTGGTCAGGTGGAGGAGGGCGATGTCCTTGCCGAGGCTCTTGTCCTCGTAGTTGATGAAGTCCGGGTGCACGACGATCTTGTCGATGTCCGAGACGGTGCCTCCCGTGGTCCGGTCGTTGGAGCCGACCCGGACGTGGAGGAGGGAGGGGTCCCAGGGCACGGACGTGGTGGCGTCCGAGCCGATCGTCATGACGCAGTGCCCGGCGGTGACCACCCAGTCCTTGCGGATCAGGGCGCCGCCGCAGCGGTGGGAGTTCGGGACGCCGTTGCGGGTGTACTGCAGCGAGACCATGAAGGGGTAGGCCTGGGTCGCCGTGCCGCCGCCGACGATCCCGGGTGAGGGGTCGCCGCCGGTCGTGTCCGCGGACGCGGCGGCGCCGGTGGCCGCCAGGGCGCCGGCGGCGACCGCCGCGGTCGCCAGCACGCGCGTGAACGCCCGTCGCCGGCCGGTGGAGGGGGTGGTCAGAGCCGAGGTCATCGTCGCTGACTCCTTGTCACATCGTCTGTCAGGGGGCGGATGTGCAGGGGCCGCGCGACGCGTACGCCATCGACCCCGCGCGGGACGTTACCGGCCGGCGGGGAGAAGTTGATCTTGGAAGCTATGTGATCTTGATCTCGCGCCGCCCCTCCGGCCCGGGCCGCACGGGATCAGGCGCGCAGGTACGACAACTCGGGGAAGCGCGCCTCGTACCGCTCCAGGAGCCGGTCCGCCACGGTGACCGAGTCGACGAGCGGGTGCGTCGCGAGGGCGCGCAGCGCCGCCGCGCGGGAACCGGTCGCCGCGGCCTCCAGGACGGCCCGCTCCACCGCCTTCACCGTCGCGACGAGGGCGAACTGGTGATCGGCTAGCGGCGCGCAGGCGACCGGACGGGCACCGTTGGCGTCGACCAGGCACGGCACCTCGACCACGGCGTCATCGTCCAGCCCCGGGAGCGCGCCACGGTTCCGTACGTTGAGGATCAGCGTGGTGCGCTCGTCGTGGGCGATGGCGCGCATCAGCGCGAGCGCGACGTTCTCGTACCCGCCGGACTCCAGGTCACTGGAGTCGCGCTCACCCGCGCCGGCGGCCTCGCGGTTCTCCGCCATGTAGGTCGTCTCGCGGGCCATGCGGGTCGTCTCCCACGCCTCCAGCGCGGAACCCGGCGAATCGGGCGTACGGGCGTAGAAGTCGCGCTGCTGGTCGAGAACGAGCGCGCCGCGCGTGTGCTCGGCGTCCCGGGCGGCGGCGACCGCGTCACGGGCGAAGTAGTAATAGTGCAGGTACTCGTTCGGGACCGCGCCGATCGCCCGCAGCCACGCGCCGCCGAACAGCCGGCCCTCCTCGAACGACGCCAGCGCCGCGTCGTCGGCCAGCAGCTCGGGGAGCACGTCACGGCCCTCGACGCGGACGGCGCGCAGCCAGCCCAGGTGGTTCAGCCCGGCGTAATCGAACCACGCGGCGCCCGGGTCCACCCCGAGCGCGGCGGCGACGCGGCGGCCGAGACCCACGGGTGAGTCGCAGATGCCGATCACACGGTCGCCGAGATGACGGGACATCGCCTCGGTGACCGTACCGGCCGGATTGGTGAAGTTGATGACCCAGGCGTCCGGCGCCACGGCGGCGACCCGGCGGGCGATGTCCACCGCCACGGGGATCGTGCGCAGGCCGTACACGATGCCGCCCGCGCCGACGGTCTCCTGCCCGAGCACGCCCTCGTCGAGGGCCAGCCGCTCGTCGGCCGCGCGGCCCGCGAGCCCGCCCACACGGATGGCGGAGAACACGAAGTCCGCGCCGGTCAGCGCCTCGTCCAGATCGGTCGTCGCGGTGACCACCGGGGCGTCCGCGTGGCCGGCGGCCTGCTCGGCGAGGACCTGGCGGATCACGCTCGTACGGTCGGGGTCCAGGTCGTACAGGACCACGTCGGTGACACGGCCCTTGCCGCGGTCGGCCAGGAGAGCGCGGTACACGAGCGGCACCCGGAACCCGCCGCCGCCGAGGATGGTCAGTCGCATGATCCCGAGGCTAACCCGCGCGGGCGACGCCGAACATCGGTGATCGCACGAGGCACGGACCGGCGCGCCCACGACACGCCCCAGGGCCGCCGGAGTGGCCGACAGTGCGTACGGCGGCCCACTAGCCTCGAGAACGACCAGGTCACACTCTGTTCAGGCCGGTGACCGGGCGGGCCGCCGTGCTCGGACACCTCACAGCGAGCGCCCAGGATGCGGGGAGTTTCGAGGGTTATCCCTAAGGAAAGAACGCGGCAGGGGAGGTGCGATGCGTAAATTGTTGTGGTTGGTGGTGTCCACGGTCCTGCTGGCCGGCTGCACGGAGGCCCGCGGGGGGACGCCGCACACCGTGGCGGGCGCGCGAAACGCCGTGGCCCCACCGGCCTCCCCGTCCCCGACCGCCACTCCGACGCCTCTCCCCAAGGGCACGCCGACCGCGAAGTCCCTCACCGCGGGCCGCCGCGTCGGGGCGATCTTCTCCCACGACACCTCGGGCACCCACTTCTGCACCGGCAGCACGGTCGACAGCCCGGGCCACAACCTGATCATCACCGCCGCGCACTGCCTGCACGGCGGCAAGGGCAGCAGCTACACCAGCGACCTCGTCTTCGTCCCCGGGTACCACGACGGCAAGGCCCCGTACGGCGTCTGGAAGATCCGCTCGCTGCTCGTCGACACCCGCTGGGCCCACGGCTCCGACGAGGACCTCGACGTCGGCTTCGCCGTCGTCGCCCCCCTGAACGGCAAGAACGTCGGCGACGTCGTCGGCGTCAACACGCTCGGCATCGACCCCGGCTTCCGCAACGTCGTACGCGTCACGGGCTACCCGATGCGGTCCGACAAACCCATCACCTGCGTCAACGCCACGACGAAGGCGGACACCTACCAACTGCGCTTCGCCTGCAACGGGTACTTCCCCGGCACCAGCGGCAGCCCCTGGCTCGCCGACTTCGACCCGGACCGCGGCGGCCGGGTCGTCGGCGTGATCGGCGGCCGGGACGAGGGCGGCGACGAGGACGACATCTCCTACAGCTCCTACTTCGACGACGACGTCAAGCACCTCTACGACGAAGCCGTCCGCGAGAGCGCCTCCTCCCAGTGATACTGGCAGAGCGGACACCGCCGGGAGGAACCTTGTTCCCGTCAGCGGCTACTGAGGGAAGAGTCCTCTCGCCTGAGTAGACGCCCCTGGAAAACAAGCCGCCACCCGACGGCGCCTGCCGGAACCAACCCTAGGACTTCGTCCGTGCCGGGGCGCGTTCGCCGTCGCCGCCGGTGACCGCGATGCGCTTCTCCTCTCCGTCGTCCGTACGGATCCAGGCGGTGTCCGGCGCCGGGACGACGTCGACGAACGCGTGGTTCAGCCGGACCCGTATCCGGTTCGCGGGGCGGTGGGCCGCCTTGGGCAGCACGCCGTGCTCGTCGGCCTCCGCCGGTGTCATCACCTTCGCCGGCGGCGCCCGGCGGGCGAGGACCACCGCCGCGCCGGTCTCGTTGATCGGGACCTCGGCCTCGACGTACGCACCGTTGGGCAGCCGTTTGATGATGCCGCTCTCCATGCCGTGCTCGATCATGGTCCGCTCCCGGCGCTGCAGGCCGAGGCACATCCGCTTCGCGACGAAGAACGCGATGATCGGCCCGATGATCACGGTGATCCGGAAGAACCAGGTGGTGGCGAACAGTGGGATCTCGAACGTCTTGGCGATGATGTCGTTGGCGCCGGCCGACCACAGCAGGCCGTAGAAGACGGCGCCCGCCATGCCGATGCCGGTGCGCACGGGCACGTCGCGCGGCCGGTCGAGGAGATGGTGGATCGCGTAGTCGCGGGTGACCCAGCGTTCGAGGAAGGGGTACACCGCGAGCCCGGTGAACAGCAGGCCCGGCACGACGAGCGCCGGGATGATGACGTTCATCGGGAGGGTGTGCCCCCACGCGTTGATCTCCCAGCTGGGCATGAGCCGTAGCGAGCCCTCCATGAAGCCCATGTACCAGTCCGGCTGCGAGCCCGCGCTGATGGCGTCGGGAGTGTACGGGCCGAAGAGCCAGACCGGGTTGATCTGCAGGAACGTCGCCATCAGCGTGATGATCCCGAAGACCCACAGGAAGAACGCCGTGGTCTTGGCGAAGAAGACCGGCCACATCGGCTTGCCGATGACGTTGCGGTTGGTGCGATCCCTGCCGGGGAACTGCGTGTGCGTCTGCCGCCAGGTGAGGATCACCCCGTGGAGGGGGATCAGCGCCAGGAGGATGCCCGGTATCAACAGGATGTGGATGGTGAACAGCCGCGGGATGATGTCGCTCCCGGGGAACTCCCCGCCGAACAGGAACATCGTCAGGTACGTCCCGACGATCGGGATGCTCAGCAGCACGCCCTCGAGGATCCGCAGGCCGGTACCGGACAGCAGGTCGTCGGGCAGTGAGTAGCCGAACAGGCCGTTGACAAGGGCGAGGAGGAACAGCACCACGCCGATCAGCCAGTTGATCTCCCGCGGTTTGCGGAACGCGCCGGTGAAGAAGTTGCGCAGCATGTGGGCGACGATGGCCCCGATGAACAGGATCGTGGCCCAGTGGTGGATCTGCCGCATGAGCAGGCCGCCGCGTACGTCGAAGCTGAGGCGGATCGTGGACGCGTACGCCTCGCTCATCGTGACGCCGCGCAATGGCATGTACCGGCCGTTGTAGACGACCTCGTGCATGCTCGGTTTGAAGAACAAGGTCAAGAAGACGCCGGTCACGACGATGATGAAGAACGAGTACATCGCGACCTCGCCGAGCAGGAAGGTCCAGTGATCGGGAAAGACCTTCCGCAATGCTTTCGTAAAGAAACGGGCGCCTCCGACGCGTTCATCGAGCGCTCGCCCCGTATTCGACAGTGGTTTCGGCACCCTGGCCATCGCCGCACTCCGCTCTGGCGGCCCCCCGACCGCCTCGGCATTCGGGTCTTCCACCCACTTGTACTCTCCGCTTGGTAACGCAGCGGAGTGGAGATGGCCACTTTTGGCACAATTAGTGCAAGTAGTCACTTCTGGCCGGTAACTTGCGATCTCAGCCATGGGCTGGGGGAGGTACCGCGTGACGAACGAAGGGCGGCCGTGGTCTTACATTCCACCCGAACTCGCCGCCAAGGTCAGACCCGGGCTGGCCGACGAGATGATGGAGGAGATCCACCGCCGGATCCCCGAGTACGCCCGCCGCTGGGATGACGCCTTCGCGACGGTCATCCGCTCGGCCATCGACCGGGTGATCGACGAGGTGTTAAGACGGCTCGCCGGCGCCGAGGACGCCGCGCGTCCCTCCGGGGCCGGCGACGCCGCGCGTCCCGCACGACCCGGAGCGTCCGGGCGACCCGGAGCGGCCGCACGACCCGGAGCGTCCGGGCGGCCCGCCGGGGCCGGTGACGCCGAGCCCATCGCCGACTTCTTCCGCGCCATCGGCCGCAGCGTCGCCCGCGAAGGGCGGGGACTCGACGGCCTCCAGACGGCGATCCGCGTCGCCGGGCTGGCCGTCTGGCGCCGGATCTCCGCCGACGCGGAGCCGCTGCGGCTCTCCGCGCGGCTGCTGTGCGTCCTCGGCGAGACGGTCATGCTGATCCAGGACGAGGTCGCCGCCGCGGCCTCCGAAGGCTACGCCCAGGCCGAGGCCGCCGTGGCCGGAGAGCTGACCCGCCGCCGCAACCAGCTCGTCAACCTGCTCCTCGCCCGGCCCCCCGCCTCCCCGGAGGACGTCGCCGAACTCGCCCGCGTCGCCCGGTGGCCGGTACCGCGCACCGTCGCCGCCGTCGCCCTCTACGAACGCCGCCAGAACGTCGGACGGCCCGCCGTGCCGCCCGACATCCTCGCCGACCTCAGCCGCTCCAAGCCCTGCCTGATCGTGCCCGACCCGGACGGGCCGGGTCGCGCCCGCCTCCTCGACGCCGCCCTCACCGACTGGGTCGCCGTCGTCGGCCCGACCGTGGGACTGTCCGAGGTGTCCCGGTCGATGCGCTGGGCCCGGCAGGGCCTCGACCTCGTACGCCGCGGCCTCATCGACGACGCCGACGTCGTACGGTGCGCCGAGCACATGTCCACGCTCATCCTCTTCCAGGACGAGGAGCTGCTCGCCGCCCTGTCCGCCCGGCAACTCGCCCCGCTGGCGCACCTGCGGCCCGGCCAGCAGGACCGGCTGGCCGAGACACTGCTGGCGTGGCTGCAGGCCGGGCGCAACGCCAACGAGGTCGCCGTACGGCTGCACGTCCACCCCCAGACGGTGCGGTACCGGCTGCGGCAGCTCGACGACCTGTTCGGCGACCGGCTGCAGGACCCGGACCTGCGGTTCGAGCTGGAGATCGTGCTGCGCGCCCGCGCCCTGCTGTCCGGGGACACCCGCGCCCGGCAACCCGCCGGAGGACAGCTGATCAGCCTGCGCCGCTGACCCCGTCACCGCGCGCGGGGCAGCGTGCGGTAGGCGAGGACGGCGGAGAACACGGCCAGCGGGACCTCCAGGACCACCGCCATCGCCACCGCCGTCACCTGGTCCGCGCCGGGCGCGGCGGTGGACACGTCGAACCACGCGTCCGCGAGCAGCAGCGTCGCGGTGACCATCGCGGTCAGGCACGCCCGCGGGTCACGCCGGATCAGCAGCGCGCCCGTCGCGACGAAGGACAGCGCCTCCAGGGTGTCGAGGCCGACCCAGGCGACCCGCCAGTGGGCGGCGGTCGTCGTCGCCGGCAGGCTGGTGGCCAGCACGAACAGCCAGGGCAGGAGCGCCACCCCGGCGCCGATCAGCCCCAGGCCCAGCCACGCCG
Organism: Actinoallomurus spadix; assembly: GCF_024055725.1. Classification (GTDB taxonomy): domain Bacteria; phylum Actinomycetota; class Actinomycetes; order Streptosporangiales; family Streptosporangiaceae; genus Actinoallomurus; species Actinoallomurus spadix. The sequence continues at coordinate 45,576 of NZ_JAMXMX010000024.1, forward strand.
GCCGCCGCGAGCGGATGCGCGGCGCGACACGAGAGGCCGGCGGGCGGGAGCCGGTACGGGTTTCGTACGGCGCGACGCGGGAGACCGGCGGGCGGTGGCCGGTGCGGGTCCGGGGCGGCGGGGCGGCGGTGATGAGCGACATGATCATAAGCATCGCGATCGGCGGCGTCACCGTCAGTCACGCCGCTTTCCGACCTCGGGGTGGTACTGCCTTCACCCCCGGCCAGGCACCTGCTCCATGGCACGACGTGATCTCCCCGAATTAGAGTCGCCCCATGACTCCTGCGGTCGCCTCGAACCGCGCCTCCCCCTCCTGGACCGACCACCTTCCGTGGTCGCGCGGCGCGTGGCGGAACACGACGTTCGTCACGGCCGGGGTGCCCGTCCACGCCGTGGCGGTGTCGCTGGTCGCCCTGCCCTGGGTCGGCGCGCCCACCACCCTGCCGGAGATCCTGCTCGCCACCGTCGTCTCGCTCACGCTGTTCGCCGCGCTGTGGCCGCTGAACGCCGTGCAGCGGAGCCGCCTGTGGGGGCTGCTCGGCGTCGACGTGCCCGCCCCGCCCCGCGGCCGCCTCGGCCTCCGTACCGTGTTCGACCTCCGTACCGCACGCGACCTCCGTACCGTGCTCGATCTCCGCGCCGTGCTCCGCTCCGGGGCGATGTGGCGGGCGCTGGCCTACCACCTGCTGGCGGGTCCCCTCCTGGGCCTCGGCGGGCTGCTGGTCGTCGTGATGTGGGCGGCCGGTCTCGGCATGGCGGGGGTGTACGCGTACGCGTGGGCGCTGCCGCCGTACAGCCCGCTCTACGTCCCGGACCACCAGAAGCTGATCAACGTCTTGACCGCGTCCGGCGTCCTGCTCCTGATCGTCACGCCGACCGTCGCGGCGCTGGTGGCGCGGCTGGACACCCGCGCCGCCCTGGCCCTCCTCGGGCCGAGCCGTACCGAGGAGCTCGAACGCCGCGTCGAGGACCTCGCCGAGAAGCGGGCCGGCGTCGTCGACGCGGCCGACGCCGAACGCCGCCGCATCGAACGCGACCTGCACGACGGCGTGCAGCAGCGGCTCGTCTCCCTCGCCATGAACCTCGGCCTCGCCCGCGAGACGCTCACGGACGTCCCGGACCACGCCATGCGGGTGATCGCCGAGGCGCACACCGAGGCCAAGGAGGCCCTCACCGACCTGCGGAACGTCGTACGGGGCCTGCACCCGGCCGTCCTCGACGACCGGGGCCTGGACGCCGCCCTGTCCGGCATCGCCGCCCGCGCGCCCCTGCCCGTCACGCTCCGCGTCGACGTGCCCGAACGCCCCGCGCCGACCGTCGAGGCCGTCGCGTACTTCGTCGCCTCCGAGGCCCTCACCAACGTCGCCAAGCACGCCCGCGCCGCGCACGTGGAGATGACGCTCACCCGTGAGGAGGACCTGCTGCGGATGACCATCACCGACGACGGGGTCGGCGGCGCCGACCCCTCCAACGGCACCGGCCTGACGGGACTGCGGCAGCGCGTGGCGTCGGTCGACGGTACGTTCCGGATCACCAGTCCGGCCGGGGGGCCGACCGTCATCACCGTGGAGTTGCCGTGCGCATTGTGATCGCCGAGGATTCCGTCCTGCTGCGAGCCGGATTGATCAAGCTGCTCGAGACGTCGGGATTCGAGGTCGCGGCCGCCGCCGACGACGCCGAGGGCCTGCTCGCCGCGGTCGGGGAGCACCGGCCCGACCTGGTGATCGCGGACGTGCGGATGCCCCCCGGCTACTCCGACGAGGGCGTACGGGCGGCGCTCGTCATCCGCCGCCAGTGGCCGGACGTCGCCGTGCTGCTCCTTTCGCAGTACGTCGAGGAGCGGTACGCCGCGGACCTCCTCGCCACCAACACCAGCGGCATCGGCTACCTGCTGAAGGACCGGGTCGCCGACGTCTCGTCCTTCCTCGACGCGCTGCGCCGGGTCGCGTCCGGCGGCACCGCCCTGGACCCCGAGGTCGTCGCCCAGCTGCTCGTCCGGCGGCAGAGCGACCCGCTGCAGGCCCTCACCCCGCGCGAGCGGGACGTGCTCGCGCTGATGGCCGAGGGCCGCTCGAACAGCGGCATCGCCCAGGCCCTCGTCGTCAGCGAGAGCGCCGTCGCCAAGCACATCAACAACATCTTCGCGAAGCTCGGCCTCGTCGAGGGCGCCGCCGCCGACCACCGCCGCGTCCTCGCGGTACTCCGCTTCCTGGAGGGCGGATCATGATCACCGACGTGCCGCGCACCCGTGAACCCGAGGCCGCCACGCCCCCGCCGCGCCCGCGCCGCCGGGGACTGTGGACCCTCGTCGCGGCGCTGACCGCGTTCGTCATCGTCGCGCCCAACGCCGTGCAGATGTGGGGCCGGCTGATCCGCCAGACACAGCGGAGCCGCCTCGCCGTCGGCACGCGCCCGATCACGGCGCTGGAGGTCGACATCGGCGCCGGTGACCTCACGGTCGTCGGCGACGGTACCGGCGGGGTGACCGTGGACCAGACGCTCAAGTGGGCGATGCGCAAGCCCCACGTCCAGGCGACCTGGGAGGGCACGACGCTCCGGCTCAGCGGCCGGTGCGGGACGCGGGCACCGCTGTCCGCCCTCTCGTGCAGTGTCGGCCTGCGCGTCCGCGTCCCGGCCGGCGTGGAGGTGCGGGCGACCTCATCGTCCGGCACGGTCGACGCCGAAGGGCTCACCGGCCCGGCGCGGCTGTCGACCTCCTCCGGTGTCGTCTCGATGCGCGACCTCGCCGGGCCGGTCCGGGCGCGCGCCACCTCCGGCGTGATCAGGGGGACCGGCCTGCGGTCCGGCCGCGTGGACGCCGCGCTGTCCTCCGGCTCCGTCGACCTGACCTTCGCGCAGGCCCCCCAGGAGGTCACGGCGAAGGCCAGCTCCGGAGCGCTCGCCGTCTTCCTGCCTCCGGGACAGCGCTACCAGGTGACCACGAAGGCGTCCTTCGGCGCCCCGTCCGTCGAAGGCGGCCTGGCCGACGACACCGCCACCCGCCGCATCGACGCGCGAACCTCCTCCGGCTCGATCGAGATCCGCTACGCCCGCCCCTGACCCCGGCACCCGGCTCCGCCGTCACGGAGCGCGGCGAAGACGTCACACGTGACGGCCCGGTGGGGTTAACGTCGTCGCATGACCGACAGGACCGACGGCGACGCGCCGGACCGCGCGTACCTCGACGAGTTTGGTGACCTCGACCTGGCGATCGAGCTGGTCCGGGGGCTGAACGACGAGCTGGGCGCACCGGACGACCGGTTAGCCCGGCGTCTCGCGGACCGGTTCGCCGACGAGCAGGCCATCGACGACGTCCGTACCGGCTGCATGACCCTCCTGATGTTCCTCGGCGCGACGTTCCCCGAGCCGCCGCTCGACTTCATCCCGGCCGCCGTCCGCAAGATCCGCAGACTCGGCGTGGTGCCCGAAGGGGTCCTCCCGATGATCGCGGGCGGGATGACCGCGGCGTTCCTCCGCATCTCCCCGAACGGATGGCGGGACGCCTTCGGCCCGGTCTCCCACGCCGAGTCCCTCGCCTGGGTCTACGCGGCCTGGGCACTGGTCAACTACGTCGACTTCTGCCTGGAGGAGAAGGGCGCGGCGCTCCGCCACCTCGACGATCTCGTGAACGAGGTGCTGGACGCGGACGGCTGAAACGGCGATTCCCCGGAATTTCGGGCGGACTCCGGCATCATGGGGCACGCCCAGCGGGGAGAGGACCGTGTGCGCGTACATTCTGGTGGCCGAGGACGACCCGAAGCAGGCCGAGCTGGTGCGGAGGTACCTCCGCCGTGAGGAGCACTCCGTGCGGGTGGTGGCCGACGGCCGGTCCGCCGTCGACGAGGTCCGCCGGGACCGGCCCGACCTGCTCGTGCTCGACGTGATGATGCCCGAGCTCGACGGCCTGGACGTCTGCCGGGTCCTCCGGCGCGAGTACGACCTGCCCGTGCTGATGGTCACGGCCAGGGCGGGCGCCGACGACAAGCTGCTCGGGTTCGACCTCGGCGCCGACGACTACCTGACCAAGCCGTACGACCCGCGCGAGCTGATGGCGCGCGTACGGTCGCTGCTGCGCCGGTCGCAGCGCGCGCCGGGCCCGGCCGCCGCGCCGCCCCTGCGGGTGGGGAACCTCACCGTGGACGCCCTGCGGCACGAGGTGCGGGTGGGCGGCCGGGCCGTCGCCTGCACGCCCGCCGAGTTCCGCATCCTGAGCACGCTGATGGCCGCGCCCGGGCAGGTCTTCAGCCGCCGCCGGCTGCTGGAGAACGCCTACGGGCTCGACGGGTACATCACCGAGCGGACCATCGACGTGCACGTGATGAACCTGCGCAAGAAGGTCGAGCAGGACCCGCGCAGGCCCGCCTACCTGCGGACCGTCTACGGCGTCGGATACAAGATCGTCGATGGCCGGCACACCGGCGACTGAGCCTCGGTGGCGGGGCGGCCTGCGGGTCCGGCTGCTCGCCGGGACGGTGCTGGTCGCGATCTGCTCGATCGGGGCGACCGCGTGGCTGTCCGTGCAGAGCGCCACCGGAACGATCAAGGCAGAGCAGGGGCAGAACCGCGCCGCCGTGGCCCGGATATACGACGGCGTGCTCGCCTACGCGGCGACCCATCCGAGCTGGGCCGACGTCGCCCCCGTACTCGCCGACCTGAGCAGGCGCACCGGGATGCGGATCGGCCTGACCGCCGGGAACCGGGTGCCGATCGCCGGCGCGTTCGGGCCCGACGACCCGCCGCTGCCGGCCACGCCGACGGCCGTGGCCGACCCCCTCGCCGTGGACGTGACCCTGTCGCCGGCCGTCCCCGACGACCGGATCGACCCCCGGGCCGTCGGGCCGTTCCGGCTGCGCGCCGGCGAACACGACGCCCTCCGCCGTACGGCGGACGCGGAGGTGGCGTGCATGCGCGCCGCCGGGCAGCAGGCCGCCGTCGCCGAGACGCCCGGCGGCCGGCCGTACGTCCGGTCGAACGCCGCTCCCGCACCGCACTGCGACCGCATGCCGCGCGGCGACGCCGTGGTCACCCCGACCAGGACGGAGGCGACCGCGCTGGGCATCCTCAACGACTACCTCGCCGACTGTCTCAAGGGCCACTCCGTACGGCCCTACCAGGCCGTACTCACCGCCACCGGCCGCCTGACGTTCATCGTCGCCACCGAGTCCCGGCAGACGTTCTTCGAATGCCTGGGGTCGAGCAGGCGCGCCGTACTGGAACCGTACGTCGCCCCCGCCGCCCTGCTGTTCATCAGCGCTCCGGCGGGAGACGCGCGCTCCCCGGCCGGGCTGCCCGCCGCCGGCACCACCCGGATCGTCGGCGCCGCCCTGGCCGTGCTCGTTCTCACCGTCGGCGTGAGCGTCCTGCTCGCCGGCCGGGTGCTGCTGCCGCTGCGGGCGCTGACCGCCGCCACCCAGCGGATGCGCGGCGGCGACCGTACCGCCCGGGCCGAGGTACGGGCCAAATGGGAGATCGCCGAGCTCGCCGCGGCGTTCAACGAGATGTCCGAGCACCTGGCCCGCACCGAGCAGCAGCGTAAGGACCTGGTCAGCGACGTCTCGCACGAACTCCGCACGCCGCTGGGCAACATCCGGGGCTGGCTGATCGCCGCGCAGGACGGCGTGGCCGACCTCGACCCCGAGCTGCTGGCGTCCCTGCTGGAGGAGACCCTCGTACTCCAGCACCTCGTCGACGACCTGCAGGAACTCGCCTCCGCAGACGCCGGGCGGCTGAGCCTGCATCCCGAACCCATGGACGCCGGAGAACTCCTCGCACAGGTCGCCGCCGCCCACCCCGCCCGGCTCACCGTCGAGACCTCCGGGGACCTGCAGCTCGACGCCGACCCCGTCCGGCTGCGGCAGGCCGTCGGCAACCTGGTCGTCAACGCGGTGCGGCACACCCCACCGGACGGCCGGATCACCCTGCACGGCCACCGCGACGGCGACGCCATCGTCCTGGCGGTCCGCGACACCGGCAGCGGCATCGCACCGGAGGACCTGCCGTACGTCTTCGAACGGTTCTGGCGGGCGGACAAGTCGCGCAGCCGCGTCACCGGCGGCCGCGGCCTCGGACTCGCCATCGTCCGCCAGCTCGTGGAGGCGCACGGCGGCACCGTCACCGTGGACAGCGAACTCGGTGCCGGCACGACGTTCACCGTCCGCCTGCCCGCCACCCGTGAAGGAACCGCCCGCCGTCCGTGAAGGAACCGCCGGCGACACGTGAAGGAACCTGAACGACGTCCTGACAGGTTCTTCACATTCGCCGATCATCCTTTCGGGCATGACCCTGACACGACGTCTCAGCGTCCTCGCGGCCGTGACCGCGCTCTCGGCGTCGGCCGCGTGCGGCTCGTCGCAGCCGAAGCCGAAGGTGGCGACCCTGCAGACCCCGGGCGCCGGGGGCACCACGAGCGCCCGCGCCTCGGGCGCGTCGCACCCCGAGGCCCGGCCACGCGAACGCCTCGACATGACCCCGGAGGAACAGGACGCCCTCTGGGCCACCTACAACCGCTGCCTGGACCAGAACGGCCTCAGCAAGTTCAAGCCGAAGGGCGGAGCCGGTTCAGGACCGAAGGCCGTACGGGTCGATCCGAAGGTCGAGGCCAAGGCGGAGGCCGCGTGCAAGAACAAGGAACCGCTGCCGCCGTGGCAGTACGACACCGCCAACCCCGAGTCGCTCGACTTCATCCACAAGCTGGTGCGGTGCCTGCGGAACAAGGGCGTACGGTACGTCGAGGAGACCCCCGCCGGCCCCGGCGAGGACCGCAACGCCATCTCCTTCGGCGGGAAGAACAACGACCGCGCCTCCATCAGCAAGGGCCTGAACCTGACGCCCGTCTGCGAGAAGGAACTCTCCGTCGGCGGCGGGCATAAGTGAACCGATGGCTGATGCCCGGGCTCGCCGCCGGGCTCGCCGTCGCCGTGGCCGCCGCGATCGCCTATAGCCGGTTCACCGAGCGGCCCCCGGTCGTCGCGGACGGCACGCCGGCCGCCGCCCAGACCGTACGGATCCGCCGGATGGACCTGAACACCTCCGTCACCGTCCCCGGCACCGTGGGCCATGGCGCGTCCACTCTGTTCACCGGCCGCAAACCGGGCACGCTGACCTGGCTGCCGAAGACCGGGACCGTGGTCCGGCGCGGGCAGCGACTGTACGCGGTGAACGCCAGGCCCGTACCGCTGCTCATCGGCGCGACCCCGCTGTACCGCACGATGCGCGCCGGCGTCGCCCCCGGCCCCGACGTCCGCGAGCTGATCGAGAACCTGCGGGCGCTCGGCCACGGCGACGCCGGTACCGGTGACCGGTTCGGACCGGCCACCAAGGCGGCGGTGAAACGCTGGCAGCACGCGAACGGGCTGAAGGAGACCGGAACCGTCGGCGCCGGCGACGCGGTCATGCTGCCGCGGCCGGTGCGCATCGACGCGCGCAAGGCGCAGCTCGGCTCCCCCGCGACCGGTGAGCTGTTCGCCTACACCTCCATCCACAAGACGATCACCCTCCAGCTCGACCCGACGCAGACCACCGCCCCCACCCTGAAGGCCGGCGCGAAGGTCACGGTGCTGATCCCCGGAGGCGGGCGGACCCCGGGCAAGGTCACCCGGGTCACCGACTCGGCCGCCGACGACTCCGGCGCCGGAGACGGCGGGCCACCGAAACAGAAGGCCACCGTGACCGTGCCCGACCAGTCGGCGATCGCCGAGGTGAACGGATCCGTCGACGTCAAGATCACTGCCGAGGCCCGCCGTGGCGTGCTCGCGGTCCCCGTCACGGCACTGCTCGCGCTCGCCGAAGGCGGATACGCCCTCCAGGTCGCCGACGGCACCGCGAAGAGACTCGTCGGCGTACGGACCGGCCTCTTCGCCGACGGCATGGTCGAGGTCAGCGGCACCGGCCTCGCCGAGGGCATGCGCGTGGTGATCGCCTCATGACCCCCGCCCTCGCCGTACGGAACGCCGAGAAGGTCTACCCCGGCGGCGTCCGCGCCCTCGACGACGTCTCCCTCGACGTCCACCACGGCGAATTGCTGGCGGTCGTCGGACCGTCCGGATCCGGCAAGTCCACCCTGCTGCACGTCATGGGCACCCTCGACCGGCCGACCAGCGGAAGCGTACGGATCGACGGCATCGACGCCGACGCCCTCCCCGACCGCCGCCTGTCCGCGCTGCGGGCCCGGCGCATCGGGTTCGTGTTCCAGCAGTTCCACCTCGCCGACGGCCTGTCCGCCGTGGACAACGTCGCCACCGGGCTCCTGTACGCCGGCGTCCCCCGGCGGGAACGGCGCCCCCGTGCCGCCGCCGCACTCGAAAGCGTCGGCCTCGGCCACCGCGCCGCGCACCGCCCCAACGAACTGTCCGGCGGCGAACGCCAGCGGGTGGCCATCGCCCGCGCCCTGGTCAACGACCCGGCGATCGTCCTGGCCGACGAACCGACCGGCGCCCTCGACACCGCGACCGGCCGTACGGTCCTGCGGCTCCTGGAGGACCTCAACCGCGCCGGCACCACCATCGCCGTCATCACCCACGACCGGGACATCGCCGCCGCGCTCCCGCGACGCGTCGAACTGGTCGACGGCCGCATCCGCTTCGACTCCGGCCGGCCGCAGGAGACAGGCCGGCCGCAGGAGACAGGCCGGCCGCAGGAGACAGGCCGGCTGCGGGAGGCAGGCCGGTCGCAGGGCCGGTCGCGGGAGGCCGGGGAATGACGCGCCGGGGAAGGACACGTCGAAGGACGGCGCCCGGCCCGACCACGCCGGTCCGGATGGCCGTCGCGGACCTGCTCGCGCTGGGCCTGTCGGGCCTGCGCATCCGCCCCCTGCGCGCCGTGCTGTCGGCGCTGGGAATCGCGATCGGCATCGCCACCATCGTCGTGGTGGTCGGCATCCCCGCGTCCGGCCGGCAGGCCCTGAACGACCGGCTGTCCGCACTCGGCACCAACCTGCTGCGCGTCCAGGCGAAGATGGACGAACAGCCCCAGACCCTGCCGCCGGTCCCCGAGGCCGCGGCCGGAATGGTGACGCGAATCGGCCCCGTGCAGCGCGCCAGCGCGGTGGCGAACACCCACGCCACCGTGCAGCGAACCGACCGCATCCCGCCCGAGGACGGCTCCGGCCTCACCGTGCTCGCCGCCCGGCCCGACCTGCTGCCGGCCATCGGCGGGCACGTCTCGTCCGGGCGGTACCTCGACGCCACCACCGCCGCGCTGCCGACCGTGGTTCTCGGCGACCAGGCGGCGACGCGCCTCGGGATCACCTCGGTCCCGGCGGGGGCCTCCGCGCCGATGGTGTGGATCGGCGGCCGCTGGTTCACCGTCATCGGCGTACTCGCGCCGCTGCCCCTCGCCCCGGACGTCGAACGCTCCGTGCTCGTCGGCTGGCCGGCCGCCCGCCGGTGGCTGCGGTTCGACGGGCACCCGACCGAGCTGTTCGTCCGGGCACGCGAGGACCAAGTGGAGAGCGTACGGTCGGTGCTCGCGGCCACGGTCTTCCCGGAGAACCCCGCCAAGGTCGAGGTCAGCCGCCCGTCCGACGCGCTCACCGCCAAGCGGATCACCTCCACCGCCTTCTCCGGCCTCTTCATCGGCCTCGCCGGGGTCGCCCTGTTCGTCGGCGGGGTCGGCGTCGCCAACACCATGGTGATCTCGGTGCTGGAACGCAGACCCGAGATCGGGCTGCGGCGTGCCCTGGGCAGCACCCGGGGACAGATCCGCGGCCAGTTCCTCGCGGAGTCGGTCAGCGTCTGCGCGCTCGGCGGCTGCGCCGGCGCGGCGCTCGGCGCCCTGGGCACCGCGGTGTACGCGGCGTCGCGCGGCTGGCCCGCGGTCATCCCGGCGTTCGCGGTGCTCGGCGGCACCGGGTCCGCCCTGCTGATCGGCGTGCTCGCCGGCCTCTACCCGGCCGCCCGCGCCGCTCGCCTCCCCCCGGTCGAGGCCCTCGCCCTGTGAAGCGCGCGCCGGTGCCGAGGATCCTCGTCGTCCGAACGACGCGCATCCTCGGCGCCGAGGGTCGACCGGGCGGACAGGCCCAGTTCATCGAGACGCCGCTGCCGCCCGAGACCGGAACCTCGCTCGCCGCGACGCGGGCCTGGGCACTCGGCAACCTGCACGAACCGCTCACCCGCGCCGACCTCGCCGCCCACGCGCGGACCAGTGTCCGCACCCTGGCCCGCAGGTTCCACGCGGAGACCGGCCTCAGCCCTCTCCAGTGGCTTCTTCACCAGCGTGTGATCCGGGCGCAGGAACTTCTGGAGACGACGGACCTGCCGATGGACGGCATCGCCCGGCTCAGCGGCCTCGCCACCACCGACTCCCTGCGCCGGCACCTGTTCCGACGGACCGGATCGACGCCCAGCGCCTACCGCGCCACGTTCACCCGGCGCTCTGGAGGGTGACCTCGCCCGCACCGCTACCCTCGGCCGTCGGTCCCGGTGGCCAGGAGGTCACGGACGGCCCCGTCGATGAAGGCGGCGTCGGCGGGGTTGGCGCCGCCGCCGGTCAGATGGCCCCAGATGCCGGGGATCACCCGGACCCGGCCGCCGGGGATGTGCTGCGCGGCGCGGATCTCGTCCTCGGGCGGGAAGTACAGGTCCTTCTCCGCGGGGAGGGCGAGGGTCTCGGCCGTGATGGAGCCGAGCGCGCGCTTGATGTCGCCGTCCATGCCGGGCGTGGCCGACACGTCGGCGTGCCGCCAGGTCCACAGCATCGCCAGCAGGTCATTGGCGTCCTGGTCGATGAAGTTGGCCTCCCAGAACCCGGTCAGGAACTCCTCCAGCGTCGTGAAGCCGAGCTGCCGGTAGGTCTCCTCCCCGTAGAACGCCTGGGAGAAGCCCCAGCCGGCGTAGACGCGGGAGAACGCCCTGATGCCCGCGAGGGGCGGAGCCTCATAGCGTCCGTCGCGGTAGGCGGCGTCCAGGGTGAGGGTCGCCCGCAGGCTCTCGATGAACACCACGTTGTGCGGCGAGGTCTTCGGCGCGCCACAGAACGGCAGGGCACGCGCCACCATCTCCGGATGGGTGACCGCCCACTGGTAGGTCTGCAGGGCGCCCATGGAACATCCGAGGACGAGTTCGAGTCGTTCGATGCCGAGGTGCTCGGTGACCAGGACGTGCTGGGCCCGGACGTTGTCGCGGATGGTGACGTTCGGGAAGTCGGCGGCGTCGTGCGGCGCCGGGGTGTTGGAGGGGGACGAGGACACGCCGTTGCCGAACAGGTTCGGCACGATGACGAAGTACTTCCGCGGGTCGAGTGCGCGGTCCTCCCCGATCAGCCACTCGTTGGAGCGGTGGTCCCCGGCGAACCAGGTGGGGAACAGGACGGCGTTGGTCCGGTCGGCGTTCAACCGGCCGTACGTCTTGTAGGCGAGCCGGGCCGGCCGCAGGGTGCCCCCTTGCTCCAGCGCGAAGTCGGGGAGTTCAAGGATCTCGTGGTCAGTGGACATGTGACTCTCCAATCAGGGGACTCTCGTGGTCGGTTCGGGGGACGGCGCGGGCGGCGGTCTCGAAGAGCCGGTGCTCCTCGCCGATCCGGCAGATGAGCTGCAGCCCGGTGGGCAGGCCGTCGACCGTCCCGGCCGGAACGGTGAGCGCGGGCAGGCCCAGCACGTTCCACGGGCTGGTCAGCGCGAGCAGGGCGTCCCGTACGCCCACCCGCCCGCCGTCCAGGTCGACCTCCCTCCGGTCGATGAGCGGCGCGACGATCGGCACGGTCGGCAGCGCCAGGACGTCGTGCCGCTCGAACAGCGCGTCGACGGCGTCGGCGAGGCGCGGACGTGCCTTCAGCCCCCGCACGTACCGCCAGGCGGGCACGGTGGCGGCCGCCCGGAGGCGGTCGAGGACCTCCGGGTCGAACAGGTCGGGTCGTTCGGCCAGGCGTTCGGCGTGAACGGCCGCCGCCTCGCCGCTCTGGATCGCGGTGTACGCCTCGCGAAGCTCCTCGGCGACCCGCTGCGGAACGCGAAGTTCGTCGAGCGGGCCGGTCGAGGACTCCAGCACCGTACGCGCCGAGCGCAGCACGCGGGCGTCGACGGGGAACAGCGTGCGGGGGTCGAGCCAGCCGACTCGGGACGCGTGCTCCGCCGACGGCCGGCCGCCGGTGACGAGGGCGTGGTAGGCGATCCGGCAGTCTTCCGCGCTCGCGGCGAGCAGGCCGACGTGGTCGTACGTCTTGGACAGCGGGAACACGCCGCCGGTCGGCAGTACGCCGTACGCGGGCTTGAACCCGGCCGTCCCGCACAGCGCCGCCGGGATGCGGACGGAGCCGCCGGTGTCGGTGCCGATCGCCAGGGGGACCATGCCCGCCGCGACGGCCACGGCGCTTCCGCCACTGGAACCGCCGGACATCCGTCCGGGATCACGCGGGTTGCGGGAGGGACCGGTCGCGGAGCGGTCCCCCGTGGGGCCGTAGGCGAACTCGTGCGTGGTCGTCTGGCCGACCAGGACCGCGCCCGCCTCCTTCAGCCGCCGGACGCAGTCGGCGTCGGTGGTGGGCACGTGGCCGGCGAAGTGCCGTGAGCCCATGGTCACGGGACGGCCCGCGACCATGATGACGTCCTTGACCGCCACCGGTATGCCGTGCAGGGGACCCCGGTCGAGGCCGTCGGCGAGTTCGCGGTCCGCCTGCCGGGCGGCGGCCAGTGCCTCGTCGGCGGACACGGTCGTGAAGGCGTTGACGAGGGGGTCGAGCCGGGCGACGGCGTCCAGCGCGTGCCGCGCGAGGTCGGTGGCCGTGGTGCGGCGCCGCCGCAGGTCGGCGGCGAGGTCACCGAGCGACCGGCCGGCGAAGTGGCCGCGGGGTGCGGCGCTCGTAGGGGAGGAGATCATGGGTGGTTCCTAGAGGTCGGAGCACCGGCCGTCGTCACACGTGCCGGAAGCCGGCGAGCAGGTCGAGCAGCGGGATGATCGTCGCCGTGCACAGTGCCATGGTGGCGGTGTAGGCGACCATCGGCGGCAGGTGCGGCGGCAGCCGCCGGGCCAGCGCCGCACCGAGCGGGGGTGCGACGAGCGCGCCGAGCACGGCGCCCGAGATGATCGCCGGGAGCGTTCCACCGAAGGCCAGCACAGTGGCCGGGGCGACCGACACGACCGGGACGAAGGTCGGGTACCAGCCGTGCGCCGCGTGGCCCCCGCGCCAGACCAGCACGCCACAGGCCGCCGTCAGGATCTGTGCGGCGAGCAGGTGCGGCAGCAGGCCGCTGCCGTACGCGGGGGCGGCGGGGTTCAAGAGGTAGTGCAGCACGCAGCCCAGCAGCAGCCCGGCGCCGGCCCACTCATTGCCGTAGAAGTGGGCCTCGGTGAAGTCCGCGAGGATCCGGCGCGGCACCCAGGAGGGGCCGTGGCGTACCTGGGCCGGCGGCGTCGGCTCGACGGGGGTGAGGCTCGCCCGGAGGGGTGGCATCCAGGGCAGCCTCATACAGATCGAGCAGGCGATGAGGCCGCCGAGGGACATGGCGAGCACGCTGCCCACCACCGGTGACAGGCCCAGCGGCACGCACACGTCGTTCACCGCCACCACGGCGATGGGTGTCACGAGGGTGGCGCCCAGCGCGGCCCCGGTCACGGCGACCAGCCAGCCCTCGCCATACAGGATCACCACCGCGGGCGGCACCGACACGAACGGCGCGAACGTCGGCTGCCAGCCGCCCGGCGTCGACAGCGTCCACCCCCACATCAGGTTGCTCGCCACCACCCCCAGGCCGCCGCTCAGGGCGACCCACGGCCACATCCCCGTGCCGCACGCCTGCGTGAAGCCCTGGTAGCGGGCTCCCCGCCGCCGGGCCGCGTGTGCGAACGCCGCGCCGCCGATCATGAGGAGACCCCCGAGAGCGGACTTGGCCAGCGTCGCCTCGGTGGTGTCGCCGAGGATCCAGTAGAGGTACCAGGCGGGATGGGCGTAGCCGAGCCGCCAGGAGCTGTAACCGGGCACGAGCTCCGGGAGCGCGGGCCGCAGGAGGGTGAGCGCCACCGCCAGCGATGACGCCAGGGCGACCACCGTGGCGGCGGTGGCCCAGAGCCGGAGGGGGTGCGGACGCCCGGACGCGCGGAGCGTCGTCGTGGTCATCGGAACCCGTCCTCAGCGCGGGGCCGCGGGGTTCAGGGTGTAACCGAGCATCGGGTCGTACAGGTCGGTGCGCCGGTCACGGATCAGGTCGTTCAGCGGAGTCCAGATCGGTGCGCTACGCGCGGAGACGACGTCGATGTCGGCCGCCAGGATCGTCTCCTCATCGGCGCCCGCGACGCGCCCGATGGGCCAGCCATTGGTCCCGGCGATCAGCGAACAGCCCAAGAAACGGGCGTCCCGGTCGGTCCCGACCCGGTTGGCGGCGGCGATGAACACGTTGTTGACGTGCGCGGCGGTCATGGTCAGGTACGAGGCCATGCACCGGCCGCTCTCGTCGAAGATCGGCGGTGGTGTCCACACCCAGTTGTTGACGCTGCAGATGATGTCGGCGCCCTGCTGGGCCAGTAGCCGGGGCACCTTGGGGAACCAGATGTCCCAGCAGATCAGCAGGCCGATCCGCCCGATCCGCGTCTCGAACACCGGGAAGCCCACGTCACCCGGGGTGAACCACAGCTTCTCCTCGTTCCACAGGTGGGCCTTGCGATAACGGCCGACGTAGCCGTCCGGCCCGACGAGGACGGCCGTGTCGTAGAGACGCACGCCGTCGCGCTCGGCCAGGCCGCCGACCAGGTACACCCCGCGCTGCCGAGCGAAGGACTCCCAGGCCCGGACCGTCTCACCGCCTGGGACGCTCTCCGCGTGGTCGTACGCCTCCGCGCGGTCGCGGAAGCTGTAGCCCGTCGTCGCCAGCTCCGGCAGGACGATCAGCGTGGCGCCGTCCTCGGCGGCGCGGGCCACCAGGGCGAGGGCCCGTTCGGAGTTGGCGGCGCGGTTCTCTAGGCCGACCTGGGGGTCGAACTGGATCACGGCGACCCGCGCCGGGCTGACGGCCGAGTCGGGCGCCGATGGTCCGTGCGAAGGGGTGGTCGTCATCGCGGGTCCTTTCCGTAACCCAAACGTTTGGGCCAAACGTTTGGGTTAGCATGGACGCCACTACCGGAGGCCGTCAAGAGGTACGACGTGATCCATTTCACCCGTGGTACGGGGGGCGGTCTCACCGGTCTCCCACGGAGTACGGGACGGGGGGCTCACCCGCCTCCCGTACGGGGTGGACGGCTCACCGGTTACTCGCAGGGTACGGGTGGGCGGCTCAACGGTTGCCCCGGGACTCGGCCACCGGCGTAGGGTGAGCCGGTGCCGAAGGAGGTGAGGGGTTCGTGGCGGACCCGAAGGCTCGCCCGGTGACTCTGCGGTCCATCGCCGACCAGCTCGGGCTGCACGTCTCCACCGTCTCCCGCGTGCTGAACGGTCCCTCCGAGGGCGGTGCGCGCGCGGCCTCCGGCGATACCGCCGAGCGCATCCGCCGCCTGGCCGCCGAACTCGGCTATCAGCCCGACCCCCACGGCAGCGGTCTGCGCACCGGGCGCAGCAGGCTCGTCGGGGTCCTCGTCCCCCGGCTCTCCGACCTCGTGCTGTCGACGATCTACGAGGGCATCGATGAGGCCGCCGGCGAACGCGGGCTCACCACCATCGCCGCCAACAGCCTGGACGACGACGAGACCCGGCGAACGCGGACGAAGATGCTCCTCGCCCGTCGCGTCGATGGCCTGATCTTCGGCGACGCCCGCCTCGACGACGCGTTCCTCGACCGACTGGCCACCGACGGGGTGCGGTTCGTCCTGGTCAACCGCAGGGCCGGGAATCACCCTTCGGTGACGCCCGACGACCGGCTCGGCGGCCGGTTGGCCGCCGAGCACCTTCTCGGCCTGGGCCACACCGACGTCGCCGTCATCGCGGGCCCGCCGTTCGCCAGCACCGGCGCCGACCGCACCGCCGGCTTCGTCGGCCACTACCGGGAGCACGGCATCCGCGTCCCGGACGATCGGGTGCTGCACTCCCCGTTCGACACCTCCGGCGGGCGAGCCGTCGCCGACCGGCTGCTCAGGTCGCCGAACCGGCCCACCGCAATCTTCGCCGTGAACGACTTCGCGGCGATCGGCGCCTTGGGCGCCGCCCGTGATCACGGCCTCCACGTCGGAACGGATATCGCGATCATGGGATACAACGACACCCCGCTGGCCGCCGAGCTGCCGATCCCCCTCACCAGCGTCGCCGTCCCGATGCGCGAGATCGGCCGCCGCGCCCTCGAACTCCTGACCCGCCTGCTGGCGGGCGAGAACGTCGATTCGGAACGCCTGCGGCCGGTCTTGGCCCCCCGCGCCTCGACGGGCCCCCGACGAACGGGCCCTTGACCGGGTTCGTCGGGTACGGCGCGCCGGTAACCCGGCAGCCGCTCACACGGGCGTAAGCGAGGTTGAGGATGGCGCCTCGCCCAGGCGGGGAGTTCAAGGACCGAACCGGGCCCAGACGACCTTTCCCCGGTGCGGGACGCCTGCCAGCCAAGGCGTCCGTTCGTCAGCTCCCGGATCAGGAACAGCTCACGCCCGGTCTCGTCAGCCTGCTCCGGATCGATGACCCGCGGCATCGTCGCGCCGTCGGGGTCCCACACCCCGACCTCGATCAGGGCTCCGTCACATCGCTCAGCCACCGCACCGCTCGGGGGTCCCTGTCGCCACCCTGCTGCCGGGATGGACACCTTGACCGAGTGTTTCGTGCACCCCCTCGATCGCGGACGGACTCGCTGTAACCTTTTCTGTTACAGGAGGTGGTTCATGGCGGCCAACAGTCGGCTCACGATCGCCGTGCACGCTCTCGCCTGGCTCGCGCTGGCGCGGCGGCAGGGACGGGAGCAGCTCACGTCGGACCAGGTCGCCGCCAGCGTCAACACCAACCCGGTCATCATTCGTCGCAGCCTCGGCGACCTTCGCCGGGCGGGTCTCGTCAGCGTTCGCCACGGGCCGGGGGCCGGCTGGAGCCTCGCCCGGCCGCCCGAAGAGATCTCCCTCGCGGAGGTCTACGACGCGGTCGAGGGCGATCCGGTCTTCGGGATGCACCACACCGAGCCGAACCTCGAGTGCCCGGTCGGCAAGGGCATTCGCCCGGCGCTGGGGTCGATCTACAGCGGAGCCCAGCAGGCCCTGCGACGGGAGCTGGGCCGTACGTCGATCGCAGACGTGCTCCGGCAGACCTTGCAGGTGAGCTGAGCGGCCACGCCGGCGCGTCGCCGCTGGCGTACCTGCAGACCGAGCACGCCGAGAACACCTACCCCGCGCTGCCCGTACGGACCGGCGAGAACTTCTTCGTATGGTTCGCCCGGTTCGCCGGCCACGCCGACGCCACCGCGCACCAACGGCGACTGGAGCGTTCCCGGGGGTGGCGCGAGGATGTGCTGCCGCGGCTGTCGGCGGTCCTCACGAGCGCGCCTCAGCACCTGACGCTGGCCCCGACCGCACGGTCTCTCCTGCGCTGAGCCACCAGCGGCCCGGGCGGGTGACGGACCGGCGGATTTGCATCTGACACCAATGTGAGGTCTTAGCGTGGTGAGCGTCGGCGTTCACCGAGCGTTTCACCCCTCTGATCTCACGGACGGCCGGGTCAAGCCGTGTGTGGAAAGGCAGAACGTCATGCGCGCAGCCCGCTATCACGAGTACGGCGGTGTGGAGACCCTCGTGGTCGAGCAGGTACCGGACCCTCATCCCGGGCCCGGCGAGATCCGCATCCGCGTCGCGGCGGCCGGCGTCAATCCGGTCGACTGGAAAGTGCGTTCCGGTGCGGTGCGCGAGGTGCTCCCCGTGGACCTGCCGGCGATTCCCGGCCGTGACGCCGCCGGCGTGGTCGACGAGATCGGGGAGGGCGTGCAGGGGGTGAGCGTCGGCGACCGTGTCTTCGGGCTGGGCGGCGTCACCGGCGCGACGGCGGAGCTGGCCGTGCTCTCGGCCTGGGCGCACGCACCCACGACGTGGACCGACGAGGAGGCCGCCGGCGCCGGTCTGGCATCCGTGACCGCGATGGGCGGGCTGAAGGCGCTCGGTCCCCTACAGGGGCGCAGCCTTCTCATCGAGGGCGCCGCCGGAGGCGTGGGCAGTGCCGCGGTCGAGATCGCGGTGGCTCAGGGCGCCACCGTGATCGGGACGGCCAGCGAGCGCAACCACGAGTTCCTCACCTCTCTCGGCGCCGTTCCCACCACCTACGGCACCGGCCTCGCGGAGCGCCTCGCCACCCTGGCTCCGGACGGTGTCGACCTCGCGCTCGACACCGCGGCCTCCGGGTCTCTGGCCGACCTCGTCGCGATCGTGGGCGACCCCGCTCGCGTGTCGACGATCGCCGACTACGCCAGCGCGCATCGCCTGGGTGTGCATCTGGCCAACGCGGAGAACGACCCCGCGCTCCTCGCCGAAGCGGGCGAACTCGGCCGGCAGGGCCGCTACACACCGCGCATCGAGCGGACCTACCCGCTCGAACAGATCGCGGAAGCGCACGCGTACGCCGAGCTCGGACGCACGCGGGGGAAGATCGTGATCCGCATCTGAGCTCCTGGCCGCTCATCGTCGTCCTGCGCTCGGGTTCCCGCTAAGCCTCACCCAGCTGCGCGGAGTCAGCGGACCAGTCGGGAACCCGATCGCATTCAGGGCCGTTGCGCCACAGCTCGTCGGCCGTGCCCGCGACGAGATGCCGGGCATAGATCTCGACCTTCGCGTGGATGACGCTGAGAGCCTCCTGCAGGTCGGTGACCTGCTGCTGCACCCTCTCCTCGTGCCGGCGCAGGATCTCGAAGCGCTCCGCCTCGTTGCCGGCACCCTCCCGCACCAAGTCCGCGTAACGCCGGATCTCCGGCAACGGCATCCCCGACGAGCGCAACTTCGCGCACACCTCCAGCCAGGCCACGTCCCCCTCGGTGAACACGCGCCGTCCTGCGGCGTTGCGCCGCACGGGAGGGAGCAGCCCCTCTTGTTCGTAGAAGCGCAGGGTGGGGGTGGTCAGGCCGGTCCGCGCACTGACCTCGCCGATGCTGAGCGCGACCTTCTCGGTGTTCGCCATGCACGCCACTATACGAATTTGACTTCAAGTCGACTTGAACTCCTAGCGTCGAAGACGACATCGACGAAAGGAAGATCGTGTCCACTACCTGGTTCATCACCGGCACGTCCTCCGGCTTCGGCCGTCTGCTCACCGAGCGGCTGCTGGCACGCGGCGACCGCGTCGCAGCGACCCTGCGCCGACCCGAGGCGCTGACGGACCTGCGGGCCCGGTACGGCGACCGCCTCTGGCTCGCGCAGCTCGACGTGACCGATCCCGAACAGGTGCAGCGGGTCGTCACCGAAGCCTTCGAGACGCTCGGCGGCATCGATGTCATCGTCAGCAACGCCGGCCATGGCGTATTCGCCTCCGTCGAGGAGACGAGCGACGAGCAGATCCGGCGGGTGATCGACACCAACCTGCTCGGATCGATCCGCGTCATCCGCGCCGCGCTGCCACATCTGCGCGCTCAAGGACGCGGACGCATCCTGCAGGTTTCGAGCGCCGGGGGTCAGACCACCTACCCGAACTTCAGCTACTACCACGCCTCAAAGTGGGGGATCGAAGGCTTCTGCGAGACGGCGGCACGCGAAATCGCGCCGTTCGGAATCGGCCTCACCATCGTCGAGCCCGGCGCGACGCCGACCGGATTCGGCAGTGCCCTCGAAGCCGCACCCATCATGCCGGAGTACGAGAACACTCCGGCGGCCGAGGTGCGCCGCGCGCTCGCCGACGGTTCCTTCGACCTTCCCAACGATCCACAGAAGATCGCCGACGCGATGATCAACCTCGTCGACTCCGGTGAGACGCCGTTGCGCCTTCCCCTCGGGTCCGACACCTACGACGACGTGCGGGCATCGCTCGTCGCCCGGCTCGCCGAACACGATGCGCACCGCGCTGTCGCGTTCTCCGTCACCAGGGACGACCTCACGCGCCCCGAGCCGGCATTCGAAGCCGGTGACCAGACCGCCTCGTGAGCCGTACGGTCCCTCGCGCCGAGGATTCCGGTCGCCGGACGAGAAGAATCCTCGGCGGTGAGGGTCGGTGCGGCGGTCAGCGGCGGTACAAGGTCAGGTTCTCCTCGCCGACGCGGTCACGCAGGGCGGAGTCCTCGACGCCGAGGCCCTCCCGCTCGGCGGCGACGAGGAGGCCGACCTTGCCGATGTGCCGGTTCGTCTGGACCGCCCGGGTCGCCTCGCCCGCCTCCTCCAGGGGGTACACCGTGGACAGCGTCGGATGGAGCATGCCGAGGCCGATCAGGCGGTTGGTCTCCACCGCCTCGTGGTAATTGAAGCCGTGGCTGCCGACGATGCTCTTGATGTTCATCCACAGGAACCGGTTGTCGTACTCGTGCCGGTAGCCCGTCGACGAACCACAGGTGACGATCTTGCCGCCGCGCCGGGCGACGTACACCGACGCCCCGAACGTCTCCGCGCCGAGGTACTCGAACACGATGTGCGGGTCCTCGCCGGTGAGGGACCGGATCCGCTCGCCGAGCCGCCGCCACGCCTTCGGGCTGCGCAGCCCCTCGTCACCGAGCTCCAGCTCCGTGCGGTTGATGATGTGCTCGCATCCCTGCCGGCGGACCAGGTCGGCCTTCTCCTCCGAGCTGACGACCGCGACCGGGATGCCGCCGCCGTTCTTCACCAATTGCACGGCGTACGAGCCGAGGCCGCCCGTGCCGCCCCAGACCAGCACGACGTCGCCCTGCTTCATCCGGGCGCCGTGCGCGCCGACCAGCATGCGGTACGCCGTCGCGGCGCACAGCGTGTTCGCCGCCGCCTCCTCCCACGTCAGGTGCGCGGGCTTGCGGATCAGCTGGTTCGCCTTGACGACCGTGAACTCCCCGAACGCCCCGAAGTTGTTCTCGAACCCCCAGGCGAGCGCGTGGCTCGACACCCCGTCCTCCTGGCTGGCGGGCTCCTGGTCGTCGATCACACCGGCGTGGACGACGACCCGGTCACCGACCCTGAAGTTGTGCACGCCGTCACCGACCCGTACGACGACGCCCGCCGCGTCCGAGCCGAGGATGTGCCACGGCTGATCGTGCCGGGCACCCCACGGGCCGGTACGGCCCAGCTTCTCCAGGAACGCGAACGTCGGGATCGGCTCGAAGATCGCCGACCAGACCGTGTTGTAGTTGATCGCCGCCGCCATCACCGCGACGACGGCCTCGTCCGGGGCAGGCTCGGGCATCTCGACCTCACCGACGTGGATCGAGCGCCGGACGTCCTTGTCCGTCTCGCCGTCGAAGATGCCCACCTCGTCCTTGCGCGTGTGCGCGGCACGGAACCGCGTCGGCAGCTCGCAGGCGAGCAGGTCGGCGGGCCCGGCACCCGCGCGGACCGCTTCGAGCAGATCGGACATGGAACCTCCTACTAGGTGAGCAGTGCCCCCAGATGTCCGGCGAGGGCGTGCACGGCAGGCGGATCGAGCAGGTTCAAGTGGTGGGCGCCCCGGATCGGCACGACCTCCAGCCGCGGGCACAGGTCACCGAAGCCGTTCGTCTCATCGAGCTCGTAGCGGGCGTCCCGTACGGTCCAGGGCGTCGGCTCGGTCGCGCGGTACAGCATCACCCGCCCGCCGTACGGCCCCGGCCGGTACGCCTCCAGGGACCGCGTGTCCTCGTGCGACGTCACCTGGTGCTGAAGGATCGCGGGCGGCAACCGCTCCATGAGCGGCGCGGCGCGCTCCATCACAAGGCCGAGCTGCGCGTCCTCGTCCAGCCGCCGCAGCTCCTCGACGTCGAGCACCACGCCGAGGCCGTACGTCTCGTTCAGATAGGCCGCGAAGTCGGCGTACCGGCGCGCCGCGGCCTCGGCCGGGTCGTCGGCGCGGCGCGGAATCCCCGCGTCGATCAGCGCGAGCAGCTCCACGTCACCGAGGATCCGGGCCGTCTCGTACGCGACGACGCCGCCGAAGGACCAGCCGCCCAGCCGGTACGGGCCCTCGGGCCGCGCCGCACGGATCAGCCCGGCGTAACGCGCGGCCCGCTCCTCGACACTCGGCGCGTCCGCGAACCGCTCCAGCCCGAAGAACGGGCCGCCGACGAGCGTCGCGAGCTGCCGGTACACGCCCGTCGTCCCGCCCGCCGGATGCGCGCAGAAGAACGGCCGGCCCCGGGTCGCCGAGGTGAGCGGCCGGACGACGCTCCGCGCGGCCTCCTCCTCGCCGGCGCGGATCACCGAGGCGAGCTGCTCCACCGTCGGACGGGCGAACGGTTCCGCGTGGTCGATCGGGCGGCCCAGCTCCAGCTCGAGGATCTCCAGCACCGTACGGGCCTGGTCCTCGCGCCCGCCCAGGGCGAAGAAGTCGTCGGTCGCCGATACGCGCTCCGTGCCGAGGACACGCTGGAACACGCGGACGACGAGCCGTTCGGCCGCGTCACGCGCGTCGACGAACCCCGGGCGCCTCCCCGCCGGGACGGCCGCCTCCCGGACGGCCGACTCCCGGACGGGCGCCTCGGGGGCGGCCGACTCGGGGACGAGCGGCTTGCTGACCGCCGGGCCGGAGTCGGACAGGCCCAGCTCCGTGAGGGCCCAGGTGGTCAGGACGTTCACGCTGCCGCCCTGGAGCAGGACGGTGGCGGGCACGGTCAGCCCCAGGTCGGTCTCGAGCGCGCTCTTGATGCGGACCGCGACGAGCGAGTCCAAGCCCAGGTCCGTCAGCGACTGCGCCGGGTCGGGGGCGAAGCCCAGAACCGTCGCGACGCGCTCGGCGATCCGGCCTCGCACCAGCGCGCGGGCCGCGGACGGCTCGGCCGCGCGCAGCGC
Source organism: Actinoallomurus spadix (assembly GCF_024055725.1). GTDB lineage: Bacteria > Actinomycetota > Actinomycetes > Streptosporangiales > Streptosporangiaceae > Actinoallomurus > Actinoallomurus spadix. Next base: position 68,312 of record NZ_JAMXMX010000024.1, read on the forward strand.
CTCCGGGCCCGGCCAGTCGTCCGCGGCCTCGGGGAGCGTCTCGACCAGCGCGGAGAAGTACGGCATCCGACCGAGCTCGGGAAACGCCGCGACGGCCTGCCGCGGGTCGAAACGGAGCACGCCCGTGGCCGCCCGGCCGGAGGCGAGCAGCGCCTCGAACGCCTCCGCCCCCTCCTCCGGCGTGATCGGGTCGATGCCGCTCGCGGGACCACCGCGCAGGTTCGCCGCGCCGCCGACCCGCGACCAGGTGCCCCAGTTGATCGTGTACGCGGGCACGCCCCGCTCGCGGAGCGACCCGGTGAAGGCGTCGACGGCGGCGTTCGCGGCGGCGTACGCGCCCTGACCGGGCGAGCCGAGCAGCGCGGCGGCCGAGGAGTACACCACCCACCAGTCGAGATCCCGGCCGCGCGTCGCCGCGTACAGCCGGTGCGCCCCGTCGACCTTCGGCCCCCAGACCCGGCGCAGGTCGGCGGCCTGAATGTCGGTGAAGATCCGGTCGGCCAGCCCGCCCGCCGCGTGCACGACACCGCGCAGCCGGTCCCCCGCGGCGGCGACCATCCGCTCGGCCACCCCGGGAGCGGCGACGTCCCCGAGGACCACCTCGACCTCGACACCGCTCTCCCGCAGCTCGCTGATGGCCTTCTCCGCCTCGGGCGGCGGGCCGTGCCGCCCGGACAGCACGATCCGGCCCGCGCCGCGTTCGGCCAGCAGCCGTGCGGTCACGAGGCCGAGCCCGCCGTACCCACCACTGATCACGTACGCGGCCCTGCGCCGCACCACCGCGCGCGTCCGGCCGCCGGCGGGGTCGTCGTTGAGGCGTGCGGCGGCGAGGCGGGCGACGTACCGCTTGCCGCCGCGCCGGGCGATCTCGGTGTCGGCGGGGCGGGCGCGCAGCTCGGCGGCGACCGCCTCGGCGGCCGCGTCCGGTGCGGCGTCCGGGTCGAGGTCGAGGTGGGTGGCGCGCAGGGCCGGTGTCTCGAACCCGAGCACCCGGACCATCGCGCCGGCGAACGCCTGGCCCGGGTCGCCCTCGCCGGTCCCGGCCGGGCGCAGCGCGCCCCGGGTGACCAGCCACAGGCGCGGCGCCACGGACCCGCTGGTCAGGCCGCGGACCAGGCCGGACACGGCGAGGACGAGGCGTTCGCCGGTCAGGTCGGCGGGCGGCAGGGTGACGACGTGGGCCGGGACCCGCGGCGCGGTCACCAGGTCGCGGGCCCACCGCTCGGCGCCGGTCCAGTCGCCGATCTCGCGGACCGCCCCGCCGGGCAGTTCCCCGGCGATCGGGTCGCCGGGAGCGGCCAGCACGACGGCGTCCGCGAACGGGTCGCCGCCACCCGCCGCCACCAGCGCCTCGGCCGGTTCCCAGGTGAGCTCGGCGAGTTTCACGGCCAGCGGGACGGGCGAATCCGTGCGCCCGTACGGGCGCATCCGGATGTCGGTGGCCTCGGCGAGGAGCCGTCCGCCTTCTCCGATCAGGCGGAGGGCGACCAGGTACCCCTCGTCGGCCGGGGTGACGCGGATGAGGCAGCGACCGCCGTGCCGCACCGGGCCGCGCACCCGCAGGGCGCCGATCGACTCCGGCAGCCAGACGCCGTCGCCGAGCAGGTCGGCGGCGGCGGTCAGGCAGCGGCCGAAGACCTCCGGGTGGAGGCGGAAGTGCCGGTTCACCTCCGCCGCCGGTGCGATCTCGACCTCGGTGACCACGCCCGTGTCACCGGCCGGCGCTCCGTCGCCCAGTGAGGCGGTGGCGGGCGCGCCGGAGGCACCGGCGGGGCGATCGGCGACCACTGGAATCGTGGCGGGCGCGCCGGAGGCACCGGCGGGGTGGTCGGTGGCCGCTGAGATCGTGGCGGACGCGCCGGTGGCCGGTGAGAGTGTGGCGGAGGCGACCGGGGTCCAGGTGGCGGCGGGGGTGCGGGCGTGGACCTCGACGGTCGCCTCGTCGTCGGCGAGGGTGACGGAGGTCGTGAGGGTCGTGTGCTCCTCCAGGGGCACGGGCCGATGCAGGCGCAGGCCGGAGACCGTGACGTCCGGGCCGAGCAGCTCCGCGCCCGCGGCCAGGGCGATCTCGGCGAAGACGGGGGCGGGCAGCAGGGGGTGGCCGAACGGCCGGTCCGCCCACGGGGACGCCGCCGCGCCCACGTCGGCGCTCCAGACGTGGCGGTCCTCGCCGGGGAGTTCGACGTGCGCGCCGAGCAGGGGGTGCAGGCCGGTCGTGCCGCGCGGTGGCGTGTCGATCCAGTGCCGGCGGTGCTCCCAGGCGGGGGCGGGCACGTCGATGACGCGGCCGTCCGGTGAGGGCGCGGGCAGGTGGCCGTGGACGGTCAGCGCGGCCAGGGCCTCGTGGAAGGTCACGGTGTCGTCGGCCTCGGGCGGCCGTTCCCGATCGGGACGACGGGGCGGGCGGCGCAGGGTGGGGACGACGAGCACGTCACCGGCGGTCTCGGTGATCGCCTGGGCGAGCAGCGGATGGGCGTTCACCTCGACGAACGCCGTGAATCCGTCCTCGGCCGCGGCGGCGACCGCGTCGGTGAGGCGTACGGTGCGGCGGGTGTTCGCGGCCCAGTAGTCGCCGTCGAAGGCCGGGGCCTCGCGGGGGTCCTCCAGCACGGTGGAGTAGAACGGCACCTCCGCGGGGCGGCCGTGGACGTCCGTGAGCCGGGCGCGCAGCGGGTCGAGGATGGGGTCGACGGCGGGCGAGTGGCCGGCGCCCTCCGCCTGGACGACGCGGGCGAGCAGGCCGTCGGCGGTCGCCCGGGCCGCGACCCGCTCCAGTTCGCCGGCGTCGCCGGTGAGGACGGTCTGCCGGGGCGAGGACCGGACCGCGACGTGCACGTCCGCGCCGGTCCGTACGTAGGCGAGGGCGTCGTCGGCGGCGCAGCCCAGGACGAGCATCGCGCCGCCGCCCTCCCCGGCGATGCCGTCGAGCAGCCGCGCCCGGCCGGTGATGACCGTGACGCCGTCCTCCGGGGACAGCGCGCCGGCGACGACGGCCGCGGCGACCTCGCCCATCGAGTGGCCGATCACCGCGCCGGGTTCGGCGCCGTACGAGCGCAGCAGCGTGGCGAGGCCGAGCTGCAGGCCGAACAGTGTGGTCATCGTGCGGTACACGCCGGTGACGCGTTCGCCGCTCTCCAGGGTGTCCCACAGCGAGAAGCCCGCCTGCGCGGCGAACGGCCCGTCGAGCGCGTCGATCGCGGCGGCGAACGCGGGTTCGTCGGCGAGGAGGCGGCGGCCCATGCCGGGTCGCTGCGCGCCGTACCCGGAGAAGACCCAGACCGGCGGGGCGTCGCGGACCGTGGTGACGCCGGTGATGCGGGGCGCGCGGAGGGCGGCGGCGAGCGCCGTACGGTCGCGGCCCACGACGGCGGCGGCGGCTCGACCGCGACCGAAACGGCGGCTCAGCGTGCGGGCGACGTCGGGCAGTGCCGCGTCGCCGGTCTCCAGCCAGTCGGCGAGGCGGGCGGCGTACGGGCCGATCCGGCCGGCCTCCACGTCGGAGAGGAGGAGGGTGTGCACGGCCGGTTCGCGGCGGCGCGGGCCCCTCTCCTCGGCGTGTGCGGCTTCGAGGACGACATGCGCGTTGGTGCCGCCGAACCCGAAGCCCGAGACCCCGGCCAGGGCGGGTCGGTTGCGGGTCTCGGGCCAGGGTGTTCCTTCGGCGGCGACGGCGAGGCCGAGCCCGCCGAAGTCGATGTGCGGGTTCGGCGCGCGGTAGTGCGGGGTCGGCGGGATCCACCGGTGCGCGAGCGCGAGCACGACCTTGATCAGTCCGGCGACGCCGGCGGCGGCCTCCAGGTGGCCGAGGTTCGCCTTGACCGACCCGATGAGCGTCGGCCGGCCGCCGGGAGCCCAGCCGTCGGTGTTCGGGCCGTCGGGAGCCGGGGTGCCGGAATCCGGCCCGCCGGGGGCCGAGCTGCCAGGGACTGGGCCGCCGGGAGCCGGGGCGTGCAGGGCGGCGCCGAGGGCGCGGGCCTCGATGGGGTCGCCGAGGAGGGTTCCGGTGCCGTGCGCCTCGACGTAGTCGGGGCGGCCGAGCCCGGCGTACGCGGCGCGGAGGACGGCGACCTGTGCCTCGGCGTTCGGGGCGACGAGGCCGGTGGAGCGGCCGTCGGAGTTGACCGCCGACCCGCGGATCACCGCGAGCACGCGGTCGCCGTCGCGCCGGGCGTCGGACAGGCGCTTGAGGACGACGGCGCCGCAGCCCTCGGCGCGGACCATGCCGTCCGCCGACGCGTCGAACGGCTTGCAGCGGCCGTCCGGGGCGGTCGCGCCGCCCAGGTCGAACGTCTTGGTGATCAGCGGGGAGAGCAGGACGTTCACGCCGCCGGCGACGACGAGGTTGCTCTCCCCGGCGCGCAGGGATCGTACGGCCAGGTGCGTCGCGACCAGCGACGACGAGCAGGCCGTGTCGACGATCAGGGAGGGGCCGCGCAGGTCGAGGAGGTAGGACAGGCGGTTCGCGACGATGCTCAGCGCGGCGCCGGTGGCGGTGTAGGGCCGCAGGGGCGCGGTGCCGGTGAGGTAGCCGTACTCGGGGGCGGAGACGCCGACGAACACGCCGGTGCGGCTGCCGCGCAGGCTCGGCGGCGCGACGCCCGCGTGCTGGAACGCCTCCCAGGCGACCTCGAGCATCAGCCGCTGCTGGGGGTCCATGACGTCGGCCTCGTCGGGGGTGATGCCGAAGAAGCGGGCGTCGAAGCCGGTGACGTCGTCGAGGAACCCGCCGAACCGGGTGACGTCCTCCAGGGTGCCGTCGTCGAAGGGGTCCCAGCGGCCGTCGGGCACCTCCCGGATCCCGTCGCCGCCGTCGAGCAGTAAACGCCAGTAGGACTCGGGACCGGAGACGCCACCGGGGAATCGGCAGCCGATTCCGATGACGGCGATGGGCTCCTCCGAATTGGCCGAAAGTTGCGGCGCGTCATTCGCCGAATCACCGTGCGGAGCGAAGAATTCACCCTGGGCGATCACGTGGGCGAGGCGGGCGATGGTGCGGTGTTCGTAGAGGAGGGTGGCGGGCAGTCGCGCGCCGACGAGTTTTTCGAGTTCGCCGGCGATGGCGACCGCGTCGCGCGAGGTCAGGCCCAGTTCGTCCAGGGGGCGGTCGGGGTCGACCTCGGTGGCGGGCACCTTGCACCGGCTCGCCACGGCGTCGACGAGGAAACGGCGAATCGCCGGCTTTCCCGGTCGGCGGGGGCCGGGTACGTCCGGCTCGGTGGCCGCCATTCGTGCTACCCCCATTACGCAGGGTCACTGATGAAACAACGCGAAGAAGTGAACACCGTGTCTTATCGGGCATGAGTCCCGATGCGCACAAACGCCACTTTTCTCTCAACTGCGTTATCACCGCGATGACAAGACTCACCGGAGTGAATATGGCCTTATAGGTCGAATGGCCCGCACGCGACATGGATGGACGCTCACTGTGATCGCGGTCGCCGGGTTCATGACCACCCTGGACAACACGGTCGTGAACGTCGCGCTACCGTCGATCCAGCGTGACCTGCACATCTCCCTGTCCGCCCTGGAATGGGTCGCGACCTCGTACATCCTGATCTTCGCGAGCGTCATGCTCGCCGGCGGCCGGCTGGCCGACGTGTACGGCCGCAAGCGCGTCTTCCTGATTGGCCTGGCCGTCTTCACGGCGGCGTCCGGACTCGCCGGGCTGGCCGGAAGCGCCGGGACGCTGATCGCCGCCCGCGTCGTCCAGGGCGCCGGCGGCGCGCTGGTCATCCCGGCGGGACTCGCGCTCGTCACCGTCGGCCGTACCGAACGCGAGCAGGCGCGGGGCACCGTCGTCTGGGTCGGCTCCGCCGCGCTGGCGCTCGCCCTCGGGCCCCTGGCCGGCGGGTACATCGCCCAGCACTGGGCCTGGAACTGGATCTTCCTGGTCAACCTGGCGCCCGGCCTCGCCGTCGTGCTCCTGGGCGTCTTCGTGATCCCCGAGTCGCGCGACACGGGCGCGGACGGCGTCGACCTGCCCGGCATGCTCGCCTCCGGGACCATGCTGTTCGCCGTAACGTACGCGCTGAACGATGTCGCCGCGCACGGCTGGGGCGGCGGCGTGGTGATCGGGGCGTTCGCGCTGGCCGCCGTGGCGCTCGCCGCGCTCGTCACGGTCGAGCGGTGGGCCGCCTCGCCCATGATCGACCTGGTGTTCTTCCGCAGCCGGGCGTTCGCGGGCGGGATCGCCGTGCAGGTCCTGTGGGGCGTCGGCTTCAACGGCGTGCTGTTCTACGCCTCGCTGTTCCTGCAGCAGGTGCTGCGGTTCTCCCCCACGGAGACCGGCGCGGTGTTCCTGCCGCCGGCCGTGGTCATCGCCGCCCTGACGCCCGTGTCGTTCTGGGTGGGCCGCAGGATCGGCGCCCGCTCCACCATCGCCTGGGGCCTGTTCCTCATGGCCGCCGGGATGGCGGCGTTCGCGTTGCTGCGGCCCGGCGACGGCTACGCCGACCTGCTGCCCGGCGTCGCCCTCATCGGCGCCGGCTCCGCGCTGAACATGCCGCTCGCCGGCTACGTCCTGACCTCCATCCCTGAGGAACGTTCCGGCGTCGCGGGCGGCATCCTCAGCGTCGGCCGCGAGGTCTCCGGAGCCTTCGGCATCGCCGTCATCGGCGTGATCATCTCCGCGCGGCAGCGGTCCGAGATGGCGTCCGGGACGAGCCGCGCCGCCGCGTTCGAGCACGCCACCTCCGCCGGGCTGCTGTGCGGCGCTGGCCTGGTCTGCCTCGGCGCGCTCATCGCCCTGCTCACGCTGCAGCCCCGCCCGCGCCGCGCCCGGCACGCCCGGCCGTACGGCCCGCCCCAGGGCGAGATCCGGGACGGAGGCCGGGGCGAGACGCCGGGTGAGAGTTCGGGTGAGAGCCGGAGCGGGAGCCGGGGTGAGGTCGCCGACGTGCCGGACGCGCCCGGGGCGGCGCCGTTGCGGGCCTGGTCGCCGTCGGCCGGGGGCGTGCGGTGACCGGGGTGCGGCGCGACATCGTCATCTTCGCCGCCGGTTCGCGAGGCGACGTCCAGCCCTGCGTCGCGCTCGGCCGGGGCCTGGCCGAGCGCGGCCACGGCGTCCGGCTCATCATCGCGACCGGGCAGGAACCGCTCGCCGCCGGGCTGGACACCACCGTCCTGTCCGTCGACCCGGCCCGGCTCCTGGAGACCGACGAGGTCCGCGAATGGCTGCGGCGCGGCCACAACCCGCTCACCTTCGTCGCCGGGTTCCGCCGCGTGATCCGGCCGATGGCCGAGATGCTGCTCGGCGAGATCCTCGCCGGCTGTAAGGACGCCGACCTGCTCGTCTTCCCGACGCTGGGCTTCGTCGGGCACCACCTCGCCGAGTACCTCGGCATCGACCACGCCCTGATCCACTTCCAGCCCAGCCAGCCGACGAGCGCCTTCCGGCACCCCCTGGTATCGCGGGCGTGCGGCGCGAACCGGCTGAGCTACCACCTGGTGGAACAGCTCGCCTGGCAGCTCATCCGGCCCATCCTGAGCACCTGGCGGCGCGACACGCTCGCGCTGCCGAAGCCACCCCTCGGCGGCCCGGTCCGCACCGTACGGGACGTCCCGGTGCTGGCCTGCTTCAGCGAGGCCGTCGTGCCCCGGCCACCGGACTGGCCCCCGCACGTCCACGTCACCGGGTACTGGTTCCTGGACGAACCCGCGTGGACGCCGGACCCGCGGCTCACCGACTTCCTCGCCGCCGGCCCGCCCCCGGTCTACGTGGGGTTCGGCAGCATGACGCCGCCGCGCCCGGAGGCGATGGTCGCGACGGTACGGGCGGCGCTGCGCGCCGCGGGCCTGCGCGGGATCCTCGCGTTCGGGGAGGACGGGGCGGACGACGACGTCCTGACGGTCGGGGACGTGCCGCACTCATGGCTGCTGCCCCGGACGCTGGCGGCCGTGCACCACGGCGGCGCGGGCACCACGGCCGCCGCGCTGCGGGCCGGGATCCCGGCCGTCGTCTGCCCGTTCTTCGGCGACCAGGGGTTCTGGGGCGGCCGGGTGGCGGCGCTCGGCGCCGGGCCGGCCCCGCTGCCGATCAAGCGGCTGGCGCCGGAGCCGCTGACCGCGCGGATCACGGCCGCCGCCGGGGACGAGAGGATGCGCCGCCGGGCGGCGGAGCTGGGCCGGCGGATCGCGGCGGAGGACGGCGTCGGCCGTGCCTGCGCCGCGCTGGAGGACGCCCGGTGGGCCAGGCGGATCCGCGCGGCCGGGGAAAAGGGAGACGGGGACGATCGATGACGGGCTTCGTGCACCACCTGCGCACTCAGGTCGCGCGCTTCGGCGACGACCGCTCGTACGCGCTGGTCGACGAGCACCAGGGCGAAGTCGAGGCGTACCGGTCGACTGCGCGCACACCGAGATGGCCGATCCCGGCCCACCGGCCCACGTCGCCGCGAAATTGAAGGAGAGTCTGAAGCCATGACCGACCCGTTCGAAGACCCCGACGGCCGCTGCCTCGACCACGTCAACGAGCACTGGACCGACATGCGCCCGAAGAGCCTCATCGCGGCCATGGAACAGCAGGAGAGGGGCTGAGGTGCCGGGCTGGATCCGCACCTTCCAGGCCCGGCCCGCCGCGGCCACGCGGCTGATCTGCTTCCCCCATGCCGGCGGGTCGGCGGCGTTCTACCGGCCCTGGGCGCAGGCGGCCACGGACGTCGACGTCCGCATCGCGGAGTACCCCGGCCGGGCGGATCGCCTGTTCGAGCCCCTCGTCGACGACGCCCGCGAGGTCGCCCGTGCCGTCACCGAGGCGCTCGGGCCTCTCCTGGACCGGCCGGTCGCGCTGTTCGGGCACAGCATGGGGGCGACCATCGCCTACGAGACGGCCCGCCTCCTGGCCGCGCGCGGAACTCCGCCGGCGCACCTGTTCGTCTCCGCCTCCCGCGCCCCGCACGACCGTCCGGGCGGATCGCCGGAGGAGGTCCTTCACGACAAGCCCGACGACATCCTCGTCGCCGGCCTCGTCCGGCTCGGCGGCACGGACACGGAGACCCTCGCCGACCCGCAGCTGCGCGAACTCGTCCTCCCGTACGTCCGGAGCGACTTCCGGCTCCTCGAGTGCTACCGGCACGAGCCCGGCCCGCTCCTCGACGTCCCGATCACCGCCTTCACCGCGGACGCCGACCCGGTCGTCACATCCGCGCAGGCCGGACGCTGGGCCGAGCTGACCACCGGCGCGTTCACGCTGCGGGTCTACCCCGGCGACCACTTCTACCTGGTCCCCCACCAGGACGCGCTGCTGGCGGCGATCCGGGAACGAATCGCCGACCGACCCGGACCACCGCCCCTCCCGAGGAGAGACCGTGCCCACGACTGATCCGGTCTGACTCCACCGATCAGCGGCCGGTGGGCGACGCCGCCGCGGTCGAGGCGCGGTGATCGTTTTCACACGAACCTCGTGCGCGCCGTCGCCGTCCGGCCGGAGGCCGTGAGCGGTGCGACCCGCCGGAAGCGCCGGCGGGCCGCACCGGCCCGGTCAGTTGTAGAAGGTCGCGCTGTGGACGTCGACCGGGTTGGCGCCGTCGCCGGTGGCCACGCCGTACACGGCCACGAAGGCCGAGCCGGTCGAGACCAGGCCGGTGTAGTCACCGAGCATCCGGCCGGAGCTCGTCGACGGCACCTTCCGCGCGTCGAACGGGCCCTCCACGTGCCGCTCGCGCCACGACCCGGACTTCGTGCAGTCCGCCGCGCAGGTCACGGCCCAGAAGTCGGTGGGCAGGGTGGCGGCGGACGTGTTGTGCCGGAAGTCGTAGTACGTGACCGCCACGGTGCCGCCGGGGGACACGGCGATCGCGGGCACCGCGGCCGAACCGGTGGGCGTCTTGTCCACGCGCACCGGCGTGGACCAGGTCTTCCCGTCGTCGGCGGACCGCGCGTACGCGACGTGGAACGTGCCGTCGGCGTCCTGACTCTGCCAGACCGCGTTCACCACCTTGCTGTTCGGCTGGGCCGCCAGCAGCGGCAGCGTCGCGTTGCGCACCGGGTCGCCCGAGCCGTCCGGGTCCGGGATCTTGGTGCCCACGGCGAACGGGGCCGCCACGTTCAGCGTCGGCGCCGACCACGTGGCACCGCCGTCCGTCGAGCGGATGACCTGGGTGGCGGCGGTGGTGTCGGTCTCTTGGTGCATGCCGATCAGCAGCGTCCCGTCGGCCATCGGCACCAGCTCGGTGCCGATGGCGCCGCTGTTCGTCGGAACGTCGTACGCCTTCTTCGTCGTCCAGGTGCGCCCGTCGTCGGTCGACTTCGCCAGGTAGACCGGCTGCACCCAGCTGCCGTCCGCCCGGGTGTCGACCCGGTCCCACACCGCGTAGACCACGCCCGGGTGGTAGGGGTCGGCGGTGACCGCCGGGCGGTCGTTGAAGAACTCCGGGTCGTCGTCCCGCTGCAGGGTCACCGGGGCGTCCCAGTGCTCGCCGCCGTCCGCGGACCGCGACACCAGCATCGCCGTGACCTCACCGGTCCTCGACAGCGAGAACGACGCGGCCACCGCCACACCGGACGGCGTGACCGTGACCCAGTGGTCCGTCGTGACGTCGTAGTCCCCGCCGTTCGCCGCGGTGCCGCCGTTGCAGCGGGAGAAGGCGGGCTGGTTCGCCGACCGGTGCCAGGTCGCGCCGTTGTCGTCGGACACGGCCGTGACGGCCCCGTTACTGCCGTACCGGTTCCACCGGTCCTGCTGGTAGACCGCGACGAGGTGCCCGGGTCGCTTCGGGTCCCGCGCCACCATGGGCTGGACCTCGGTGTTCGGGTTCAGCACGTACCCGTCGCCCTCGGGCGACCCACACCCCGCCGGCAGTGCGCTGGTCCCCGAGACCGGCACCACACTGGCAGGGTCGGAACCATCCGCGTACGCGGCCTGAGCCGCCATGGCGCAGGCGGCCACGGTGGCCGCCGCGATCAGCACTGACCTGGAACGTCGTTTCAACGGTGCCTTCCTCATCCTCGACAGGGGACGCCGCCGCCCGGCGGGGCAGCGTGTTCCCGAGAGGCGCCGAACGGCACGCCCGACGCTACAGCTCCAAGATCATCTTCGCCTCAAGATCGTTTAACTCGGCCGACCGGGTGTTCAGTGGGCGAGCCGTTCTTCGAGCTCCACCACGCAAGGATGCGCAGGCCACGTGGCGGCCATGCGTGCGTGAACGCGGGCGATCTCTCCGAGGGTCTTGGCACCTCCGGTCACCGAGGCGATCGCATGGGCATGCCGCAACTCCGCCGCCGCGGCGTCGGGTTCGCCCCCGGCCGCGAAGGCCGCAGCGGCTCGGACCCGGTACCAGGCGACCCACTCGGAATCGCGTACGGCAGGAGCCAGGGCCTCGATCGCGTCCGAGATGGTGTTCGCCGCGCGAACGAGAGCGGGCGAGCCGTCCGCCAGGTACGCCAGGATGAGCCCCCGCTGCATCCGGAGAATCTCCGGCCCATAAAAGTAAAGGGAGTCCGGGCCGCCACCGGACGACCCACCGGCGAGGACCTGTTCGGCCTCACCTAGGGCCTGAAGCGCGCCGTCCCTGTCACCCATGATCGCGAGCGCGCGGCCTCGTTGCTGGATCGCGACGGTACGGGTTCCGGTGGCCGTGGCCGTCTCCGCGGCTGCCTCCGACAGGGCGACCATGGAGCCGATATCGCCTGTCACCCATGCCAGGTGGCCCTGCATGGACAGGGCGGTGGCCGCCAGGTCCGCGTCACCCGCCTGGATGCCGAGCCGCAGCGCCTGGTCGTACAGGGCTCCGGCGGCCTCGTGGCGGCCGGTGGCGGTATGGAGCCAGCCGCTGAACTGGGACGCTCCAGAGGCGACGGCCGCCAGGTCGTCGGCCAGACGACCGCGCGTCTCGCGGAGGATCCGAATGGTCAGCTTGAGCTGTTCCCCGGCCGGTTCGATGATCGCCGCAGACCCGATCACGTCCTCGATACGACGCTGACCCGCGAGGGTCCCACTCAGGTCGGCGACGACGGCGGTGTCGACGCGCGATGGACGGCGCGCGGCCTGGATCAACCGCTCCTCATCGTCCGGGGTGTGCCGTCGGCCGCCGCCTCCCCCGCTCACGGCCGAAACCTCGCCACGGCGGACCGCCCTCGTGATCGAGGCCGCCTCCTCCAGCATGCTCAGCTCCACGCCGAGCGCGACGGCTAAAGCGGGGAGATGAACGGTCGGAATCCGCCCCCCGCGCTCGTACCGCGAGATGTCCCACCGCGTCAGGTTGGCTCGCGAGATCCCGTTGACCCGCGCGGCCAGGTCGGCTTGGGACAACCGCGCCTCGGCGCGTAGACGCGTGAGGAGTAGGGCGATGGGGAGTCGCGTCTGCTCATTCATGCGGCGGCTTTCGTCAGCTGCTGTGGGCCTGTCACCGGCCCACGGTCGGGGCTCCTCCCATCATGCCTCAGCGGAGGTGAGATGAGACACACGGTGACCGAGCGAACACGTAAGGCAAGGAGGATCGAATGGGAGAGGAGAGCCCCGCCCACACGACCTGGAGCCATGCGGACAAGGTCGATCGGCTGACCGCGCTGTGCCGGGAGCTGATCAAGCGCGGGGTCCGCGTCGAGATGAGCGACGCACGTCCGGCCTTGGCGGTGCGGCTCAGCCTGACGACGCCGCGTTTGTCGGTTCAGATGGTCGACGGTGCTTTCGTGTGGCGGCGCGACGACCTGGACCGGCACGCGGCCGACGATGTGGTCGGGGCCGCGCACCGGATCGCCACCTACCTCAAGGCACGCGGTGAGGACGGTGCGCCATGACGGAGGCGGCTGCGGCGGACCGGCGTGTTCCTCCGGCGGTCACGTCCCGCGAGCCTTCCAGCGGCTCGTGGGCGAGCCCTGACCCTGCCTGGGTGATCTCCCAGCGGTTCCCGGGCCTCATCTTCTGGTTCGGACGGTGCACCCGGTCGTGGTGGGCGCTCGTGCGGACTCCGGCCGGGTGGCGGCTGGTCGAGGCCGCCGACGCCGACGAGCTCACCCGAGCGGTTCTCGATGCGCACACCTGGCCGTGGCCCGGGACCACGTGATTCGGGACTCGGCCGCCGCTCTTGCCTCTTTGCCGTCTCAGCTGCTTCGTTGCCGTCGCAGGGGACTGGGTTTCGTCCCGCTTGTGTCCCCCATGCCGGCAACACCGGCGGCGAGCATCAGGAGGCGGGGGCGGCGAGCCGCTGGTCGATGGTCGGCGTGTTTGTCGGAGGGGGTCAATAGCATCCGCGAATGACTGTCGATCAGGGTGATCAGCGCCTTCCCACGGCTGATGAGGAAGCGCGCTTCTGGGAGCTGCTCGAAGCGGCGTGGGCGCCGTTGGGTGACGACGTCGAGCAGGCGCGGCGGGCACTGGCGACCCGCGGTCCGGACGATGACGGCGACTCCGCGCTTCTCTCCGTCCTCGAGGGTGCCTTCGAAGGCTTCGTGCACAATCTGACGGAGCAGAGCCGGGACCTGTCGGCGGCGGAGCTGATCGATCTCGATCGGGTCCTGGAGCGGAAGCTCTTCGACATCGACCGCGCGGACATCCACGCCGTCACCGACGGCTCCGACGACGGCTTCCTGTACGCGCGGGGCTTCATCGTCGCCCTCGGGCGTGACTACTACGCCGCGGTGGTCCGCGATCCCGAGAAGGCCGTGCTGGACGCGGACTGCCAGGAGATGTGCTACTTCTTCGCGCAGCTGCACCACGAGCGGTTCGGTGACTTCCCGGCGACCGGTTCGGGCATCTCCCGCGAGTCGTGTTCGAATCCCGCAGGCTGGCACTCCTGACCCGACCCGCCGAACGCGAGTCCCCGCCCCGGCCGGGGCGGGGTGAGGTCAGACGCGCTTGGCGCCGATGGCGGACATCAGCTTGGGCCAGGCGGTGTGCATCTCCCGCTTCCAGGCGGGCCAGGAGTGCCGGCCGGCGCCGTAGATGTGCGAGGTGACCGGGACGCCGAGCTGCTGGGCCTTCTGGAGGAAGGTCACGTTCGTGGCGCCGACCATCCGCTCGCTGAGCAGGCCGATGTCCCACGGCGCGGTGTTCGGGTCGTCGCCCGGGCCGGGCTTGCCCGTCGTGCCCGAGGAGATGTAGACGCCGGTGCCCTCGAGGCGCTGGATGAGGTACAGCGGGTCGTGCTGGCGCCAGTTGACGTCGTCGGCGCCCGGCACGCCCCAGATGCGGAACGGATCCGTGCCGTCGCCGGCGCCGACGATCGTGAACATCAGCAGCGCCGGCACACCCGGTGATCGCAGCGAGAGCACCCCGCTGTACGAGGCTGCGTACCGGTACAGGCCCGGGTAGCGCTCGGCGTACGTGATCGCGCCCTCGCCACCGGAGGAGTTGCCCATGACGGCGCGCGAGGTCCCGGCGTGGTAGGCGCGCTCCGCGATCTCCCGGACCTCGAAGTTGTGGAAGGTCTCCCACTGCGGGGTGCCGTACTTCCCGTAGTTGTACCAATTCGTGTAGGAGCCGTTCACGCCGCCCTCCGGCATGACGACCATGACGTTGTACTTGTACGCGTAGGTCTCGATGTCGGTGCTGCGGGTCCACGACTGGTAGTGGTCGCGGCCGCCGTGCAGCGCGTACACCACCGGGTACCGCTTGGTGGTCGAGGTCTTCCAGCCCTTCGGCACCAGGATCCGCACCTTGACCGACTGGCCGAGCGCGACGGACTTGATCGTCAGATCGACCTCATGACTCGTCAGCCACTTCTGCGACGTGACGCGCGCCCCGTCGCTCGCCTTGGCGCTCTTCGGGACCTTGTTGCTCGGCTTGCTCGCCGCGTCGGCGGGTGCCGCGCCCACCATGGCGACGGCCAGGGCCGCGCCCACGGTCGACGCGACGGCGCGGCGGAGCGGAGTACCTGGCATGCTCAATCCTCCGGTGTCTTCCAGTGCCACCCGGGTCCATCCGGGTTGGGAACGATCTCTCGCTGAGGGCGGGGGGCGTTCCGGCCGCCGTCCGCCTCCTCGGGTGTCTCACGGGACGCCAGGGCCTGGCCGTTGACGGCCGCGACCCGGCGCAGGATCTCGTCGGCGAGCGTCGCCTCGGCCTGCTCACCCGTGATCGGCGGCCCGGCCGGCGCCGGGCGCTGCGGGACGGGTCGCCGTGCGCGCCGTTCCGCTCTCAGTTCGGCCAGTCGCTGTGCCTGCCGTGTCCGGGGTACGGGGGCCGCCGCGACGAGCGCGGGTTCCCGGAGGGCCTCGTCCACGGCGGGTGGGTCCTCCTCGACCGTGGCGGTGTCCGCGGCCGGTGGCGGTTCGTCGTGTTCACCGAGGTCGACGCGGGAGTGGAGGGCGCGCAGGGGACGGGGCAGCCACCAGTTCGCCGGGCCGAGGAAGCGCATCGTCGCCGGGACGAGCAGCATCCGGACGAGGGAGGCGTCGACGACGATCGCCGTGAACATGCCGACGCCGATGAGTTTGACCAGGGTGATCTCCGCAGTGGAGAACACCGCGATCACGACGAGGAACAGCAGCGCCGCGCTGGAGATGATGCCGCCCGTACGCTGCAGGCCGATGGCGACGGACCGGGCGTTGTCCCGGGTCCGGTCCCACTCTTCGCGGACGCGGCTGAGCAGGAAGACCTCGTAGTCCATCGACAGGCCGAAGACGGTGAGCAGGACGAGGATGAGGGTCGTCGGCTCGGTCGTACCGGTCGGGGTGAAGCGCAGCAGGCCCGCGAGGTGGCCGTCCTGGAACCCCCACACGATCGCGCCGAACGACGCGCCGAGGGACAGCAGGTTCATGGCGACGGCCTTGAGCGGCAGCACGATCGACCCGAACGCCAGGAACAGCAGCAGGAACGTGACCAGCCCGATCACCGCGCCGACCGCGGGCAGGCGGCGCCGCAGGCTGTTCATCATGTCCATCTGGGCGGCCGTCGGGCCGCCGACGTCGGCGTACAGGGCCTCCCGCCGCAGCGGGACGGCACGGATACGGCGCACGAGGTCGCGGGCCTCGTCGCTCATCGCGCCGTACCGGTGGCGGACGGAGATGCGCACCGCGGCGTACTTGTCGGCGTACCCGGTGATCCCCACGCTGGTGACGCCGGGCAGGTGCCGCAGGCGGTCCTCATAGCCGGTGATGAACGACGGCACCGGCCGCTTCTTCGACGGTACGAAGTTCTTCGGGATGAGGTCGCCGGACAGGACGACGTCGATCGGGTCCTTCGAGCCGGTGGGGAACTCCCGCTGGAACGCCTCGTACAGCTGGCGGTTCGGGCTGCTCGCCGGCAGCACGCGCACGTCGGTCAGGCCGAACCGTACGTGCAGGAACGGCGTCGTGAGCACGCCGAGGACGGCCATGACGCCGACGAAGAACAGGACCGGGTGGCGCATGACGCCGGTCGCCAGGCGGTACCACGGGCCGCTGTCGCGCCGCTCCGTCCGCGTCCGGCGGCGCCAGGGCATCCGGCCGAACTCCACCCGGGGGCCGAGCAGGGCGAGCAGCGCGGGCAGCAGGACGAGCGCGCCGGCGACCGCGACCGCGACGACCGCCATCCCGCCGAGGCCGACCGAGCGCAGGAACATCTGCGGGAACAGCAGCAGGCCGCTGAGCGCGGTCGTCACCGTGATGCCGGAGAAGGCGATCGTGCGGCCGGCGGTCGCCATCGTGTTCGCCAGGGCCGACGGCCGGTCGGCGCCGCCCGCGAGCTCCTCCCGGAACCGGTTGACGACGAAGAGGGAGTAGTCGATCGCCAGGCCGAGGCCCATCATCGTGATGACCTCGGCGCTGAACGACGAGACGTCGGTGACCATCGTCAGCAGCCGCAGGACCGTGAACGCCCCGACGATGGAGAACGCGCCGACGACGAGCGGCAGCCAGAATGCCCCGAGGCTGCCGAACACCACGAGCATCAGCACGAGCAGCACCGGGAAGGAGATCGTCTCGGCGCGAGCCAGGTCGCCCTGCGTCCGGGTGTTGAACTCCTTGGCCAGCGCCACGCCCCCGCCGACCCGTACGCTCAGGCCCGGCGCGCCGAACCGGTCCTTGATGACGTCGTACGACGCGGCCTTGGCCGGGTCGTCGCCGGCGAGCTGCACGGCGGCGAACGTCGCGTGCCGGTCCTTGGACGCGAGCTCGGTGACGCGCGGGGTCTGGCTCCAGTACGTCAGGACGTTGCGGATCCGGTTCCGCGGCAGGCGGGCGAGGGTCGTGGTGACCGCGCCGCGGAAGCGCGGGTCGTCGATGGTCAGCCGGTCGCTGCGGTAGATGACGAAGACGTCGGGCGTGGAGTTGCTGAAGTACTGCGCGGACAGCTTCGCGACGAGCGAGGACGAGGAGTGCGGGTCGTCGAAGCCGCCGCTCTTGAGCCGCGCGACCGCACCCGACCCCCACATGCCGGACAGGACCGCGAACGCCAGGCACAGGGCGAGACAGCTCAGCCGTCGTCGATGGACGAGACGTCCCAGCCCGGCGAACATCGCTGCCCTTCGTTACCGGATCACGGGCAGCGTCCCGGCGAGGTACCGCTCCCGGCAGGCACTGCGCGCGATCTTTCCGCTGGACGTACGGGGGACCCCGCCCGGCTCGACGAGCACGAAGTCGTCCAGCCGCAGCTCGTGGGCGGCGCCCACGGCGCGACGTACGGCGCGGGCGATGTCACCGGCGGGGACGCCCTCGCCGCGCCGGCCGCGTTCGGCGACGACCACGACCCCCTCACCGTCCGCACCGGCGAGCGCGAACGCCGCCACATGGTCGCGCCGGATCCCCTCGTGCGCCTCCTGCGCGCTGACCTCCACATCCTGGGGATAGTGGTTGCGGCCGTCGACGATGATGAGGTCCTTGATCCGGCCGGTGACGTACAGCTCGCCGCCGTGGACGACGCCGAGGTCGCCGGTGCGCAACCAGCCCCCGGCGGGCAGCCCGCCGGCCGGGTCCGCCAGGACCGCGCCGAACACCTCGGCGGTCTTGTCCGGGTTGCGCCAGTAGCCGGGTGAGACGTTCGGGCCGTGTACCCAGATCTCCCCCACCCGGCCGTCCGGCAGCTCGGCCCGTGACTCCGGGTCGACGATGGCCACGTGCTGGCCGGTCGGCGTGCCGCAGGACACCAGGACGGTGTCGCCGCCCGGCCGCGCCTCGCCCTCGCCCAGCGCCACCCGGTCGAACGCGGTGAACCGCGGCTCGCCCCGCGTCTTGCTGGAGACGTACACGGTCG
This sequence comes from Actinoallomurus spadix, assembly GCF_024055725.1. Classification (GTDB taxonomy): domain Bacteria; phylum Actinomycetota; class Actinomycetes; order Streptosporangiales; family Streptosporangiaceae; genus Actinoallomurus; species Actinoallomurus spadix. The sequence continues at coordinate 86,418 of NZ_JAMXMX010000024.1, forward strand.
CCTCGGCCAGGCCGTACCCCGGTGACTGCGCGGCGGGCCGCAGCCCCGCCGGCGCGAACGCCTCGGCGAACCCGCGCACGGTGTCCGGCCGGATCGGCTCCGCGCCGTTCAGCGCGACCCACAGGCCGTCGAGCCGCAGCCGCGCCTTCTCCTCCTCGGTGACCCGGGCCGCGCAGTACTCGTACGCGAAGTTCGGCCCCGCCGTGATCACGTCGTCGTGCTCGGACAGCAGCTCCAGCCACCGCAGCGGCTCCATCACGAACGCCACCGGGTCGGTCAGAACGAGGTGGTTGCCGTGCACCAGCGGCAGGGCCAGCGCCAGGATCAGCCCCATGTCGTGGAACAGCGGCAGCCAGCTCACGCCGACCGTCACCCGTGGCCGCGCCTCGTACGCGGCCCACACCTGCAGCGCGTTCGCGGTGAGGTTCCGGTGGGTGATCTGCACGCCGGCGGGCGCGCGGGTCGACCCGGAGGTGTACTGCAGGTACGCGACGTCGTCCGGGGCGAGCTCCTCGCCCTGCCAGGAGGCGGCGAGCGAGACGTTCACCGTGTCGGCCAGGACGATGTCCTTCGGCCGGGGCGCGCTCTGCTCGTCCAGGAACCGCTCCACCTGCGGGAGCGCGGACGTCACGGTCACGACCACGGACGGGTCCGCGTCGCCGTACGAGCGGATCAGCCGGTCGGCGTGCCCGGGCAGGTCCGGGGAGAAAAGCGGCACGGCGATGAGCCGGGCGTACAGCGCGCCGACCATCGTGGTGAGGTACTCCAGGCTCTGCGGCATCAGCAGCGCGACGCGCTCACCGGGTTCGGCGACCTCGCGCAGCCGGGCGGCGATCGCCCGCGCCCGCCGATGCAGCTGCCCCCAGGTGAGCTCCTGCCGCTCGCCCGCCGGATCGGTGGCGTAGTCGACGAACGTCAGGGCCGGCGCGGACGGCATCTCGGCCGCCCGGCGCGCCACCGCCGCGACGAGCGGCTCGTCCAGGGCTCCGGGTTCCAGCGGCCGACCGCTCAGTGCCACGTCCGCACTCCCTGCCTCGCCACCGGCCGCACGGCCGACACCACCCGTGATCATCGTGACCGCGCGAAGCTATCGCAGGACGCGGAGGCGCTACTTGCCCCCGCACCCACATTCGCCCCACCGCCCTTGTCACCCCAGTGACAACCGGATGAGCCGATGGGCTCAGCCGCACTTTCGCGTGGAGCAGATTCGCTGTTCGATGATCTCCTGGAGGATCCGCTGGACGTCCGATGAGTTCATCGCGTGATACGCGGCGCCGTTGGTCTCCTCGGCGATGCTCTGCATGGTCTTCATGTCGACGGACGGGCCGAAGCCGATGGCCAGGACCGGGATCGGCCGGTCCGGGTCGTTCTCCTTCGCGAGCGCGCGCCGCAGTTCGCTGAGGGAGATGCCGGAGGAGTCGTCGTTCTTACCGTCGGTGAGCAGGAGGACGTTGTTGTAGTAGCCCTGCTTGTAGGTCTTCCGCAGCGAGCGGACCGCCGCGAGCACCGTGTCGTACAGGCCGGTGTCGCCGTCCGGCTTCGGCCGTATCCGGCCGAGGACGCCGAGGATCGCCTGACGGCGGGTGCCCGACCCCGATCGGGCCGAGAGCGGCCCGATCGGCACGTCGATGCGGTAGTCCCGCTTGCCGACCAGGTTCGTGGAGAAGGTCCACAGGCCCACATCGGTGTCGTCGGGCAGCGTCGCCAGAGCGCCCGTTCCGATCTTCGCGGTCGCCTCCAGGCGGCTCACCCCGCCGTGGACCGGCTCGGCCATCGACCCCGACACGTCGAGCACGCACAGCGCGCGGGCGGTCAGCGACAGCCTGCTCCAGACCTGCATCGCCTGCGTCACGTCGCCGGCCGACGGGGTCGGCAGCGCCCGCGGGACCTGGGGGTTCAGCCCGCCGGCGGCGAAGTCCTTGCCGGGACGGCCGTCCGGGGTGCGGAAACCGAGCGCCTGGACGGCGGCCCGCGCCTGTCCGGTGTTCATCGCCTGCGCCAGTAGGGACGTGGCGCCGGCGCGGGTACGGTCGCCGGTGGTCACCGTGAACGGGTAGTCGAGGCTGAGGAGTCCCTCGCGGGGGTAGATCGCGGCCGCCGGGTCGGTCGTGGCGTGGTTGTACTTCCACACCGCCTGCTCGGGGGCGATCAGCACGGGGGCCTTGCCGTCCTGGTTCCGTGACAGGCGGGCGAGCAACGCCTGGGTGGTCGGCGACACGTTCTTCCGCACGTCCTGGACGAGCCGGCTGAAGACCGGCAGCGCGTTCGGGTCGTGCTGGAGCAGGACGCGGGTCATGACGATCGTGCCGATGCCGGCCGCCTGACTCGCCGGGTCGAGGATGTGCAGCCGGACGGGCTTCGCGCCCTTCTCACCGGCGCCGGAGGGCGCCGCCGCCGATTTGAGCAGCGTCTCCCAGCTCGGCGGAGTCTTCTGCCCGGACATCGCGGTGGCGAGCGAGCGCGGCATCGCGACGACGACCGGGGTCCTGGCCACGGAGAACGGAACCGGGCCGCCCCCGGCCGCGCCCGGCGAGACGTGCGCCTGGGCGAGCCAGATGGAGGAGTCGGGGATCCAGACGTCCGGCTTGGCCGTCCCCGGGGCCGGCACCGCGCCGGAGAGCGTTCTGGCCACTCCGGCCGGCTCCGCCGCCTGCACGCCGGCGCGGACGCACCTGCCGTCGATCGAGTGGTGTTCCTCGTTGAACGTCCGGCTGATCCGTGTGACGGCCGGCGCGATGTCCGGCGCCGCGACGACGTTCAGCGTCAGCGGGTCATCGCCGCACCCCGACCCGCCGGACAGCGCGTACACGGCCACCCCGGCCAGGAGCACCACGCCGGTGACCCCCGCCAGCAGACCGATCAGCAGGCGCCTCCTCCGGTGCCGCGCCGCCCGCTGGTGTCCCAGGTGACCGGGGCCGAGGTCCCAGGGGTCCGGCGGGCGGATCCCGGCACCGGTCGCGCCCAGCCCGGCGGAGACCGCCGGGTGCGCGCGGGGTCCGGTGGTCGAACGCCCGGCGCCACCGGCGGCGTCGTCGTGCCCGAACAGGTCGGGGCTGGTCGCCTTCGACGGCGACTCACCGCTGACCGGCGGTGACTCTTCGAATCGCACATATTCCGACATGCCGCCACGATCAGGATTCTTGCGGCGGTTTCCGCGCACGACCGTCCTCATTTCGACTGTCGGGATACGACGCGGAACTGTAGTACCTGGGATAAGTGCGGCAAAACACGCTAAAGGAAATTCAACCCTGAGTCACCGACATAACACTCAGAAGAAGGGAAGCGCCGCCGGGCGGTTTCTCCTCCTACTGCCCGTAACGCTGCAAGGCCTCCGGAGTGACCGGGGTGAAGAAGTTGACCAGGTTGCCGTCCGGGTCGCGGAACAGCAGCGACCGGTTGCCCCAGGGCTGCGTGACGGGCTCACCCACGAAGTCGATGTCGAAGCCCTTGAGCCTCTCGAACTCCGCGTCGACGTCCTCGACGCGGAACTCGACGATCACGCTCTGATTGGCCGCCGGGCGGGGCGCGTTCGCGCCGAGGCCCTGCACCGTGCGGGTGCTCCCGATGGCGAGCCTTCCGACCGGGGTGATGATCTCGGCGAACTCGTCCGTGGGGCGGTCCGCCACCTGGCCCGTCGCCTTCTCGTAAAAGTCGGCGAGCCGGGCGACGTCCTCGGTGATGACGCGAATCGAAGCGAAGTGCATGGCGATCTCCCATGAGTCTGACCTGTGGTGACGCAGACTCTAGGCGGCATACCGGGCAGAATCCGCCCGGTATTCGAGAACGATCGTGAAGGCGATCGGGCCCGCCGGTGTGATGATGGGCACGTGCGTTCCCCCATCAGGGTCGTCCTGGCCGACGACCAGAGGCTCGTACGGGCCGGGTTCCGGTCGATCCTCGACAACGAGGACGACATCAGCGTGATCGCCGAGGCCGGTGACGGGGCCGAGGCGGTGCGGCTCGCGGCGGCCGAACGCCCGGACGTCGTCCTGATGGACATCCGGATGCCCGTCCTCGACGGGCTGGAGGCCACCCGCCGGATCGTCGCCGACGAACGCCTCCGCGACGTCAGGGTCGTGATCCTCACGACGTTCGAGCACGACGACTACGTCTACGGCGCGCTGAAGGCCGGGGCCAGCGGCTTCATGGTGAAGGACACCGAGCCGCTCGAGCTGATCCACGCCGTACGGGTCGTGGCGCGCGGCGACGCGCTCCTCGCGCCGTCGGTGACCCGCCGCCTGATCGGGGAGTTCGCCGCGCGCCTCAAGGAACCGCCGCCGTCCGTCGAGCTGAACGCCCTGACCGACCGCGAACGCGAGGTCCTCGAGCTCATCGGGGCGGGACTGTCCAACGACGAGATCGCCGAACGGCTCGTCGTCAGCCCGGCGACGGCGAAGACGCACGTGAGCCGCGTCCTCACCAAGCTGCGCGCCCGCGACCGGGCGCAGCTCGTCGTCCTGGCGTACGAGTCGGGCCTGATCCGCCCCGGCTGGCTCGGCTGAGCCTCGGACCGCGTCTCCTCCTTCCGGAGGAAGGCCTACAGCGCGTGCGGTAGGGCGTCGATCAGGGCTGCATCGCCGGATGTACGGCGAATGACACGCGTAGCCGGACGCCGGACGACCGCGTGATCGACTTTGCTACCAGGGTGCCCGGCCCGCGGGAACTCCCCCGGGCCCCGTCGCACGCAGACCGCGGCCGGACCTGGAGGACCGTTGAGCACCCTGGCGCTCGCCCGATCGTTGTTCGCCCTCACGGCGGGCACCCATTTCCTGTTCGTCGCGCTGACGCTCGGCCTCGCGACGATCGTCGCGATCGTCCAAACCAGGGCGGTGTTCGGAGGCGGGGACGCGCACCTGCGGATGGTGCGGTTCTGGGGGCAGCTGTACGTCATCAACTACGCGGTGGGCATCGTCACCGGGCTGCTGATGGAGTTCCAGTTCGGCCTGGCCTGGCCGGGCCTGGCGGATCGGGCCCCGGGCGTCTTCGGGGCACCGCTCGCCCTCGAGACGCTGGTCGCCTTCTTCGTCGAAGCGACCTTCCTCGGCCTGTGGATCTTCGGGTGGGACCGGCTCAACCGCCACGCCCACCTGGCGCTGATCTGGATCGTCACCCTGACCGCGTACGCCTCGGCGTACTTCGTCCTCGTCGCGAACGGCTTCCTGAACCACCCCGTCGGATACGTACGGATCGGCGGCGCGCTGCGCGTCGACTCCACCGCCGCGCTGTTCACGAACCCGGCGGCGCTGCTGCCGCTCGCGCACGTCGTCTCCGGCGCGTTCCTGACCGCCGGGTTCTTCATGGCCGGGGTGAGCGCCTGGCACCTGCTGCGCGGGCATGAACCGGACCTCTACCGGCGGTCGCTGCGGATCGGCCTGAGCGCCGCCGCCCTCGCCGTCCTGCCGACGGCGGCGTTCGGCGGCGTGCAGTTCCCGTACGCGCACAACGACGGAGGCGTACGGCCCCTGACCGGGCTGAGCGCGAACCTCATGATGGCGGCCTGGGCGTGGATGGCGGTCGTGGCGCTCGTCGCGCTGGTGAAACTGCCGTTCCGAGCCTGGCTCCTGCGCGGGCGCATCTTCCTGCGCGTCCTGCCGGCGACGCTGCCCCTGCCGTACGTGGCCATGCTCGCCGGCTGGATCTACCGCGAGACCGGACGCCAGCCCTGGATGATCTACGGCGTGCTGCGGACCGAGGACGCCGTACGCCCGATCGGCCACGGGGCGATGCTCGCGGCGTCCACCGGCGTGACGGTGCTGTTCGCGGCCCTCGTCCTCGTGAACGTCACGCTGCTCCGGCGGTACGCGCGGCTCGGCCCGGACGGCGCCGCACTCGGCCACGCCGAGCTCCCGGCCCGGCCCGAGCCCGTCCCCTCCTTCTGATCCGGAGCGCACTCGTGGACACCTTCGCGTTCTTCCTGCTCGGCTTCTTCGTCGTCGGGTACTTCCTGCTGGCCGGCGCCGACATCGGCGTGGGCATGCTGCTGCCGTTCCTCGGCCGCGACCGCCGGCTTACCCTCGCGGCGATCGCCCCGTTCTTCCTCGGCAACGAGGTGTGGCTGGTCGCCGCCGCCGGCCTGCTGACCGCGCTGTCCCCCACCCTGGAGGCCGACCTGTTCGGCCGCGCCTGGGGCGCGCTGATCGTCCTCATCCTCGCGTGGATCCTCCGCGACACGGGGCTGTGGCTGCGCGGACGTCGTACGGGACGGGCCTGGCGGCGGCTCTGGGACGGGGCGATCGTCGCGGGCAGCTGGGGCGTCGCCGCGTCCTGGGGCCTGACGATCGGCGTCCTGATGGGCGGCGGCGGACTCCTGTTCACCGTGACGACGTGCGGCCTGTTCGCCCTGCACGGCGCGGTCTTCGCCGTCGTACGGCTCGGCACCGGCGCCCCGCGCGCGGTGGCACGGTGGGTGATCCGGGCGACACTCCTCGCCGGAGTGCCCTGCACCGTCGGGGCCGGCACCGGCGACCTCGCCACGACCGTGCCCGTCGCGCTCTCGCTCGCCGCGGTGCTGGCCGTCGCATGGATCACGATCGCGCGACGGGACGGCACGGGCGGAGAGAACGGCGCGGGAAGAACGGCCAGCGCGGGCGGAACGGACGGGGTAGGCGGAACGGACGGCGCGGGCGGCCGGGCGCGGGAGGGGTGGGCGCTGGCGGCGTCCGCGCTCGCCATCACCGCCGTGCCGCTCCTCGGCGGGCTCAACCTGCCGCACGCCTCCCTGGCGGACGACGCCACCCCGACACTCGCGGTCGCCGGCCCGCTGATCCCGGTCCTGCTCGCGGCCCAGGCGTGGGTGTGGTGGACCTTCCGCGGCCGGGTCGAACGGCCGTCGTACCTGTGACGGCCTACCTGCTGTTCGCGCTCGCGCAGGGCGTGCTCGTCGTCGCCCAGGCCGACCTGCTGTCCCGGGTCCTGGCCGGGAGCGCGGCGCTCCTGCCGCTGACGGCGGTCCTGGCCGGCCGCGCCGTCCTCCTCGCGGGACAGGGCGGCGTGTTCCGGTGGACGGCGGCCCGGCGCAAGGAGGAGCTGCGCCGCCGGCTGCTCCGCGCCGGCGGCCCGGCCGCGGACGTCACGCTGCTCGGCCGGGGGCTCGACGCCCTCGACCCCTTCTACGCCGGGTACCTCCCGCAGCGGTACGCCGCCGCGATCGTCCCCCTCGCGGTGCTCGCGCGGCTCGCGGTGGCGGACTGGCCGTCGGCCCTGGTCATCACCGTGACGCTGCCGCTCATCCCGGTCTTCGGGGCGCTCGTGGGATGGCGGACCAGGGAGGCGACCCGGCGGCAGTGGGGCCTGCTGCACCGGCTGGGCGGTCACTTCCTCGACGTGGTCGCCGGGCTGCCGACGCTTCGCGCGTACGGCCGGGACGAGGCGCAGGCGGCGGTGGTCCGCGCCATGGCCGACGGCCACCGGCGGGCGACCGTGCGCACGCTCCGCATCGCCTTCCTGTCGTCGTTCGTGCTGGAGGTCGCCGGCACGCTGTCGGTCGCGCTGGTGGCCGTACCCGCGGGGCTCCGGCTGCTGAACGGCTCGCTCGACCTGCGGACGGCCCTGCTGGTCCTTCTCCTGGCGCCGGAGGCGTACCTGCCGCTGCGACTGCTGGGGACCCGGTTCCACGCCGCCGCCGAGGGACGCGCCGTCCTCGACCAGGTGACGGAGATGCTCGCCGAGCCGGGCGGTCCGTGTCCGCACGGGTGGCGGCCAGGGACCGGACCGGCGGAGCGACGGGACCGGGGCGGCCCGCGCCCGGCCGTGACCGGCCGGCGCGCCGGACCGGCGGCGGATCGGCGGGCGGCGCCGCGGGCGCCGCCGCGTCGCGTACGTTCCGCAGCACCCCCACCTGTTCGCGGGCACGGTCGCCGACAACATCCGCCTCGGCCGCCCCGACGCGGAGAACGACGCCGTACGCGCCGCCGCGGAGGCCGCCGCCGCCCACGACTTCATCGCCGAACTGCCGGGCGGGTACGACGCGCCGCTCGGCGAACGCGGGCTCGGCCTGTCCACCGGGCAGCGGCAGCGCATCGCGATCGCCCGCGCGCACCTGATGGACGCGCCGATCGTGGTGCTGGACGAGCCGACGGCGCGGCTCGACCTGGCGGCCGAGGCGGCGGTCGCCGCCGCGGCCGCCCGGCTGCTCGACGGGCGTACCGCCCTGCTCGTCGCCCACCGCCCGGCGCTGCTGGACATCGCCGACCGCGTCGTCCACCTGAGCGGGCGGGAGGCGTACGCCTGATGAGACCGTCCATGAAGCCGGCCGGACCGGCCGAAGGGGGCGGGATGAGGCGGCCGATCGAGGGCCGGGAAGTGCTCCGCCTGACCGGGGCGGTGGCCGCCGGTACGAGCGCCGAACTCTGCGCCGTCGCGCTGACCGCGACCGCCGCCTGGCTCGTCGCGCGGGCGGGACAGCATCCGCCGCTGTCCGCGCTGGCCCTGGCGATCGTGGGCGTCCGCGCGTTCGCGCTGTTCCGTGGCGTCCTCCGTTACGCGGAACGGCTCGTCGGTCACGACGCGGCCCTGCGCGTCCTCGCCGGTCTGCGCGTCCGCGTCTACGAGGCGCTGCGTCGTTCCGCCGACCCGGCGGCGGGCGCGCCGCCGAGGACGCCGCGGGACGCGGAGGCGGTGCAGCGGATGGTCGCCGACGTCGAGTCCGTGCAGGATCTCCTGCTGCGCTGCCTCCTGCCCGCCTCGGTCGCGTGGCTCACGGGCCTGGCCGCGGTCGCGGTGGCGGCCGTCCTGCTGCCCGCGGCCGGCGCGGTCCTGGCCGGTGGTGTCGTGCTCAGCGGAGTGGCGCTGCCCGCCCTCGCCGCCCGCGCCGCGCGGTCGGACGCCCGCCGCGCCGCCGGGGCCCGCGCGGACCTCGCGGTGTGCGCCCTCGACGTACGGCGCGGCGCGGCGGACCTCGCGGCGTTCGGCGCGACCGGGCGCTTCGCCGCCCGCGCGGAGACGGCGGCGGCCCGGCTCGCCCGGCTGGAGCGGCGGGCCGGGGCGATCGAGGCGGCGGTCGCGGCCCTCGGCGCGGCCCTCCAGGGCGGCACCGTGCTCGCCGTGCTCTGGACGGCCCGCCGGAGCGGCGCGGACGGCGTCCTGGTCACGGTGCTCACGCTGACCGCCCTGGCCGCGCTCGACGCGGTGCTGCCCGTCGCCGAGGCCGCCCGGCGGCTGTCGGAGGTCCGGCCCGCCGCCCACCGGGTGCTCGGCCTCCTGCGGGCCGGCGGGCGGCCCCGCCCCCACCGGGCGTTCGTCCCGGCGCCAGACCCGCGCCCGTCACTCGAACTGCGCGGCGTCCGCGTGGCGTACGCGCGCGACGGAGGCGGCTCCGTCCCGGCGCTGGACGGCGTCGACCTGCGTCTCCCCGCCGGGCGCAAGGTCGCGGTGGTCGGCGCGAGCGGCGCGGGCAAGAGCACCCTCCTCGGCGTCCTGACCGGTGAGGTCAGGCCCGAGGGCGCGGTCCTGCTGGGCGACGCGCCACTGGGCGCGTACGACCCGCGCGACGTCCGGGCGACCGTGCGCGGCCTCACCCAGGACGCGCACGTCTTCAACGCCTCGATCCGGGCCAATGTGACGCTGGCCCGGCCCGGCGCCACCGACGCCGAGGCGACCGACGCCGCATGCCGGGCCGGGCTGCTCGACTGGATCGAGGCGCTGCCCGGCGGCTGGGACACCCTCGTCGGCGACAGCCGGCTGTCCGGCGGGCAGCGGCAACGGCTGCTGCTCGCCCGCGCGCTGCTGGCCGACCCGCCGGTGCTCGTCCTCGACGAGCCCACCGAGGGCCTCGACCTGGCGACCGCGGACCGGCTGGTCACGGACCTGCTCACCGACCGGCGCACGGTCGTGCTCGTGACCCACCGGCTCGCGCCCCTCGCGGCGGCCGATGAGATCGTCGTACTCGACCGTGGCCGGGTCGTCCAACGCGGCCCCCACCGCGACCTCGCGGGAGTTCCCGGCCCTTATCGAGATCTCTGGGCGACGGAAAGCCGCCCCGGCACCGTCCCCGCTATTCCGCGTCCGCGGGCGTGAAGATCTGATGCATGATCCCCCGCCGGTGGCGGCCGTGGTAGGAACCGACGTCGTCGGTGTCGGCATCGAGTTCGGCCAGGTAGTCGCTCTCGGCGTCGATCAGTCGCTCCAGCTCCCCGCGGTCGAGGAAGACGCCGTGGCAGCCGGCGCATTCCTCGATCATTACCCCATTACGTTCCCGAACGTCCCATTCGCCGGAACACTTCGGACACGTCATCCCCGTCGCAGCCATTGCGGCTCCCCTGTGAACGAATTCGGCGATCAGTAAGACTAATAACGATCGCCGTAAGAGGGAACGTTTTCGGCGCGACACTTCTTTGATCATGAGGGCTTCGGAAGGCCTCCACGGGTGGGGCCCGGCGTCTTGGGCCTGACCGACCGCATCCGCCTCCGGAACGGCAGCGCGGTCCGGTTCCGCCGCAGGATCACCAGACTCGCGAGCCACAGGAGGAGCGTCTCGGCTGCCACGGCGATCCCGAGGGCGGCCGTCCAGGACCGCCGACCGTCCCGGAGCGAACTCGCCGGTGTCACGGCGGTCAGCTCGGACCCTCCCTCCGGCCGCGGTGGCATGGACGCCGGACCCAGCGCGACGCTCGGCAGCACCGGCCCGGTCGGGCTCGCCGACGGCCGCCCGGAGGCGCCCGCCCCCGGAACGACGGGAGCGGCGGCAGCGGCCGAGCCGGGCAGGGGCACGGGCCCGGCTCCCGTCTCCGCACCCGCCGCGCCGACCGGCCCGGCGGGTGCGGCCGGCGGAGCCGGTGTGGCCGGACGAGCATGCGGAGCCGGTGGGGCGGGCGGAACCGGCGGGACCGCCGCCGCTCCGGCCGGTGCCGCCGGTCGCGCGTGCTCGGCAGGCCGGGGAGATCCGGCGGCCGGACCGCCCCTCGGCGACGGCCGCGCCGCACCGGTCGCGGACGAACCGCTCTTGGCGGCGGGCCGCGCCACACCGGTCACGGACGGGTCGCGCCTGGCGGAGGGCCGTGTTCCCGCGGCCGAGGACGGATCGCCCCCGGCGGAAGGCCACACCCACCCGAACGCGGACGGGCCGTTCTGAGGCCGGACGTGAGCCGGAGGCCGGGCGTGCGGACTCGCCGCACCCGGCCCATGGGGCGTCCGCTGCGGGGCCGTCGCCGGAGCGGCGCTCCCCGCCCCCGTGCCTCGGGCCGGTCCGGTGCCTCCCGCACCGTTCGAGGGCCTGGCACTCGCCGTGCCATGCGGCGGCACGGCGGTTCCCGGCCCTGCCGGTGACCCGGCGGTCGATGGGACCGCGGAGCCGGACGCCATGCCGAGAGACGGGGACCCGGACGCCGTTCCGAGAGACGGGGACCCGGACGACCCGGCCGGCGCGGACGCGGCCGGTGAAGCGGCGTGTGCCGATGGCGCGGCGGCCGGGTACGGGCTCGCAGCCGGGGCGCCCTCCGCCGAGGTCGCCGGCGCGGAGCCCACCGGCACAGAGGCCACCGGAGCGGAGCTCACCTGGACGGAGGCCACCGGAGCGGAGCTCGCCGGGCCTGGGGCCGCCGATGCGGAGTTCGCCGGGCCCGGGGGCGCCGCCGATGCCGGAGCCGGCCGGGTGAGGGCCTGGCCGGGCCGGACGGTCCGGAGCAGGGCCACGGACCGATACGGAGAGCCGGCCGCGCTCGCCTCCACCGTCACGGGCGGCTCACCGCGGACGAACCCGCCCGTCCGTAGCCGCACGCGAAGGGTTCGCGCCGTGGCCAGGTCGCCGAGGTCGCAGCGGAGCACGGTCGCCGGCCCGCTCGTCGCGCAGGGCGCCGCGGAGGGCTCCCAGGCCGCGGGTCCCTCCGTCGTCAGCACCAGCCGCACGCCGGTCGCGGTGCCGCCGACCGGCCGTACCCGGACGGCGTACTCCACCGCTTCGGGCGTCACCGCGGCGACCGCGACCGTGGCGTCGACGCGCACGTCCCGTACGGGCGCCGCCGGCCTGGCGAACGCCGACCCGGTCGGCGCGGGCGCGACGAGCGCCGACGCCGGCAGGGCCGGCTCCGGAAGCGGGATGTGCCACGCGACCGCCGGAACGGTCACCGCGGCCGTACCGACGGCGGTCAGCACCGTCCTGGACACCGGCTGCACAGCTGTACCCCCACGAACGCGTGTCGGCCTCCGGGGGGACGGGCCAGGAGCCCGCGAGGCAATCGTTTCCACTACTACCGCACGATCGCGGAGCGTAACCAGGGCCGTCGCGCGTTTCGGCGAAGCCGAACGTTGTTTCTACACTTCCGTCAGGTGTCGAGAGGAGTCCGCGTGGCGACCGAGGATCCGGGGGTGCCGTCCGCTCAGCCGCCGGCCGCGCTCCCCGCCGGGGAACGAGCCGCCGGGGAGCGGCCCGCCGAGGCGCCGGTGGAGCGGTCCGCGTCGGGCGTGCGCTCACTGGAGCGCGCCTTCGAGCTGCTGGAGCATCTGGCCGACGCGGGCGGCCAGCTGGCCCTCACCGAGCTCGCCGAGGTGTCCGGGCTGCCGATGCCGACCATCTACCGGCTGATGCGGACGCTGGTGAACCGCGGGTACGTGCGGCAGGGGCCGTCGAAGCGGTACGCCCTCGGGCCGCGGCTGATCCGGCTCGGGGAGACCTCGGAGCGCCTGCTCGGCTCGTGGGCGCGCCCGGCGCTCGCGGAGCTCGTCGACGAGGTCGGTGAGACGGCCAACATGGCGCTGCTGGAGGGCGACGAGGCGGTGTACGTCGCGCAGGTCCCGTCCCGGCACTCGATGCGGATGTTCACCGAGGTCGGGCGGCGGGTCCTGCCGCACTGCACGGGGGTGGGCAAGGCCCTGCTGGCGCAGCTGCCCGAGCCGATGGTCCGGGAGATCATCGGCCGTACCGGCATGCCCGCGTACACGCCGCACACGATCACCGATCCGGCGGCGCTGCTGGAGGAGCTGACGCGCATCCGGCAGCGCGGGTACGCCCTGGACGAGCAGGAGCAGGAGATCGGGGTGCGGTGTGTCGCCGTGCCGGTGACGGACACCCCGGCGCTGGCCGCGATCTCAGTGTCCGGGCCGCACGGCCGGCTCACCAACGAGGTGATCGAGGAGGTCGTGCCGATCATGCGCCGTGCCGCCGGGCAGCTCGCCCGGCGCCTCTCCGCGTAGTGCTGTAATCGGAAACACTGGTCGAATTCGGATCGTGTGTCACGGCCTGGGTAAGGGAGTCGCCATGGATCAGCTCACCGTCGCCGTACTCGGAACCGGGATCATGGGCGAGCCGATCGCCCGCAACCTGCTGCGCGCCGGATTCGCCGTACGCGTGTGGAACCGGACCCGCGCCAAGGCGGAGCCGCTCGCGGCCGACGGCGCCCGCGTGTGCGACGAGCCCGCCGAGGCCGCCGACGGCGCCGAGGTCGTCATCACGATGCTGCACGACGGCGAGGCCGTCGAGAACGTCATGGCCGGTGTGCTCCCGGCGATGGAGGAGGACGCGGTCTGGGCGCAGATGAGCACGGTCGGGGCCGAGGCCGCCGACCGTCTCGCGGACCTGGCCCGTAAGCGCGACGTCCGTTTCATCGACTGTCCCGTGCTGGGCACCCGCAAGCCCGCGGAGGACGCGGCGCTCACCGTCCTTGCCGCCGGGGCCCGGGACGAGCGCGCCGACCGGGTCTTCGACGCGATCGGCTCCCGTACGGTCCGGGTGGGCGAGGGCACCGAGGCGTCCCGGCTGAAGCTCGTCCTCAACAGCTGGGTGCTCGCGCTGACCACGGCCACCGGGGAGGCGATCGCCCTGGCGGAGGCGTTCGGGCTGGATCCGCGGCTGTTCCTCGAGACGATCGCGGGCGGGTCGCTCGACTCGCAGTACGCCCAGCTGAAGGGCAAGGCGATCCTGTCCGGGGAGCTCCCGGCGAGCTTCAAGGCGGTCGGCGCCGCCAAGGACGCGGGCCTGGTCGCGGCCGCCGGCCGGGCGGCGGGTGCGCAGCCCCGGGTCGCCGAGGCCGTACGGGACCAGCTGCGGCGGGCGGTCGAGCTCGGTCACGGCGACGAGGACATGGCCGCCGTCTACTACGCCGCCCGCGCGTCCGGTTCGGAGTGAATCTCGGGGTATGACCTTCCCGGGGCGTGCTTTACGTGCTACCAACAAATGTAAAGCCGATCCCCTGGGTTCCTCGGGAGGTTCCCCCGATGACGACGCGCGACCGCTACACGAGCCCCGTTCCCGACGGCACCTGGGACGTGCCCGCCGCAGGCGCGGCAAGGTTCACCTGGGAGTACGAGGACGGCCGGGACCGCCTGCTGGCCCTCTACCAGAAGGGCAAGGACAAGCAGTGGGACGCCCAGAAGCGCATCGACTGGGACCTCCCCGTCGACGTCAACAACGTCGCCGGGTTCCCCGATGAGTTCAACCCGCTGACCGGGTCGGACATCTGGGAGCGGATGCCCCAGAAGGCGCGCGACGAGTTCGGCCGGCACCAGGGCGCGTGGCTGTTCAGCCAGTTCCTGCACGGTGAGCAGGGCGCGCTGACCGTCTCGGCGCGGATCGTCGAGTCCGTGCCCGACCTGGACTCGAAGTTCTACGCCGCGACCCAGGTCATGGACGAGGCCCGGCACGTCGAGCTGTACAAGAAGTTCGTCGACGAGAAGCTCGGCATGTACTACCCGATCAACCAGGATCTGGCGAAGCTGCTGGAGGAGTCGCTCACCGACGGCCGCTGGGACCTGCCCTATCTCGGCATGCAGGTGCTGATCGAGGGCCTCGCCCTGGCGTCCTTCGGCCTGTACCGCGACATGTCGACCAACCCGCTGGTCAAGCAGCTCCTCGCGTACGTCATGCAGGACGAGGCGCGGCACGTCGCGTTCGGCCGGCTGGCGCTGAAGGACTACTACGCCGAGCTCACCGAGAAGGAGCGGGCGGAGCGCGAGGAGTTCGTCGTCGAGGGCTGCTACCTGATGCGCGACCGTTTCAAGGGCAAGGAGATCTTCGAGACCCTCGGCATGCCGGTCAAGGAGTGCATGGCCTACGTCGACAACGGCCCGATCTACCAGCTCTACCAGTCGCTGCTGTTCAGCCGGATCGTCCCGTGCGTCCGCGACATCGGCCTGTGGGGCGACAAGGTGCAGAAGGCGTACGCCGACATGGGCGTGCTCGACGCCGCCAAGGGCGACCTCGTCCAGCTGATGCGGCAGGACGAGCAGATCGCCGAGGACCTCGATCGGGCCAGACACGAGCAGGAGCTGGCCGAACGCCGCGCGGAGGTGCACGCGGCGATCGCCGAGGGCGCCGCCGAGCAGGACGGCGCGGCCGGGGAGGGCGCCGCCGGGTAGCCCCGGCGGAACCCCTGCCGAAAGCGGCGAGTCACCCACGATCACGGTCGGTCGCGGCCTATCGTCGGGAACTCGCGCGCGGAGCCTCGGTGTTCCGCGCGCGGTCGGGCGCGTGGCCGGGTTCCGGCCGGCGCCCGATGTCCTGTTCCCTACCGAAGGACGCTCTGTGGGTGGTTCCGGCCGGCATCGCCAGGTTCACCGATTCTCACGCCTTCGCACCGGTCTCCTCGCGGCCGCCGGGCCGGCCGCCGCGACGCTGGTCGCGACCGCCGCGACCGTCGCGGCCCTGATCGGATCCGGGCGGTCCGCGCCGCGGGCGGACGGCGGGGCGGCGGTCGTTCCCGCGGCCCCGCCGAAGCTCCCCGCACGAGCCGCCCGTGCGCTCCGCCGCGTCCCGGTCCGGGCCCGGCCCGTACGGCACCGGGCGGCCCGGGGATCGGCCCGCCCGGCACCGAGGACCGAGGTCGTGGGCGGCGGCAGGTGCGACGCGTCGTTCTACGAGACGGGCACGGCGACCGCGAGCGGCGCACCGTACGATCCCGAGGCGCTCACGGCGGCGCACCGTACGCTGCCGATGGGGTCGCGGGTCCGGGTGACCAACCTGCGGAACACCCGCTCCGTCATCGTCCGGGTCAACGACCGCGGACCCTTCGTCCCCGGCCGGTGCCTCGACCTGTCCGCGGCGGCGATGCGGGCCATCGGCGGGATGCTCTCCGGGGTGATCCCGGTGCGGTACGAGGTACTGGCCGTCTGATGCCGGCCGCCTGACGGATCCCGGACATGTGAACGCCCGCGACAGGCCCCTTCCCCCAAAGAAGCACTCATCGCGGGCGTTCACCTTCGCAGCCTGGACGGGTACAGATCCAAGGCCTGCGGATCCGGCCGTCACGTCGTGTCCCCCGTTGAATCCCCCAATTCATCACGACGGTCCGGCCGTACAAGGTGGTCCGTGGTCTTGCACTAGCTACGCTATGTGAGAGGGACACGGCATTCCGTCCACCCTCGGTTGACACTTCCCCGTACACCCCCGGTTGACCTGCGGCTTTGCCGTGTTTTGGGGTTGACGGGACATGTATCGACCGATGATCGGAATGTGGCTGTGAGCGGATCCACGGTGCGGGCCGGAAAGTCCGTCACTCTGGCCGACATCATCTTGTCGGCCGGGGTCTTCGCCGTGTCCATTCCGTTGGTTTACGGAGCACGCGAGTCGGCCATCGTAATCCCCCTCACCGCGGTGAACGCGACCCTGCTGCTCGCCAAGAAGCGCCTCCCCCTGGCGACACTCGCCGGCGTCCTCGTGGTGGCGGCCGTACGGGCGATGCTGCTGCAGCGCGCCTACCCGATCACTCCGGCCACCGTCGTCGCCCTGTACGCGGCCGGTCGCTACCGCGGCCGCGCCACGGCGCTGGCCGCGGCGGCCGGCACGATACTCGTCGGGTTCACCGTCTCCGAGCTGAGCGAACGGATCCCCTCCTACACCCTGCACAACGTCCGCGACCTCGGCTGGGTGGTCTTCGCCGTCCTCGCGGGCGCCTGGGTGCGCAGCCAGCGGATCTACGTCCGCGATGTCGAGGAGCGGGCCGCGCGCGCCGAGCGGGAACACGACGAGGAGGCGCGGCGCAGAGTCGCGGAGGAGCGGGTGCGCATCGCGCGGGAACTGCACGACATCGTCGGTCACGCGCTGATGTCGATCAACATCCTGTCATCGGTGAGCTCCCGGATCGTCGAGCGCAACCCGGACGCCTGCCGGGACGCGATGGACCAGATCCGCGGGGCCAGCAACGCGGCCCTCGGGGAGATCCGCAGCACGCTGAGCCTGCTCCGCGAGGGCACCGAGCCGCTCAAGAACCCCGAGCACGGGATCGAGGACCTCGGCGCGCTGATCGAACAGGCCCGGCTCGGGGGCATGCCGGTGACGTACAAGTCCTACCTCGACGACCGGCAGGTCCCGGCGATCATCGGGTTCACGGTCTACCGGATCGTCCAGGAGGCCCTGACCAACGTCTCCCGGCACGCGAAGGACGTCACCAAGGTCGTCGTCGCGATCGCCTCCGCGAACGGTCACCTGGACGTGTCCGTCGTCAACGACGGCGCTCCGGCGACGCCGAGCGAGGGCGGCGGAATCGGCCTGCAGGGGATGCGCGAACGCGTCACCGCCACCGGCGGCCGCCTGACCACCACGGCGCTTCCGGGCGGCGGCTTCCGCGTCCACGCCCGTCTGCCGCTGAAGGAGACATCCGCATGACGATCCGCGTCCTGCTGGCCGACGACCAGACGACCGTACGGGCCGGGTTCCGTATGCTCATCGACTCGACCGACGACATGCACGTCGTGGCCGAGGCGGCCAACGGGATCCGCGCCATCGAGCTGGCCCGCGCCACCGTGCCGGACGTCGTCCTCATGGACATCCGGATGCCGGGCATGGACGGCATCGAGGCCACCCGCCGGATCACCTCCGATCCGACGCTGCCCGACGTGCACGTCCTGATCCTCACGACGTTCGAGCACGACGAGTACATCTTCGGGGCGCTGCGGGCGGGAGCCGCCGGGTTCCTCCTCAAGGACACCGACCCCGACGACCTCCTGGAGGCGATCCGGGTGGTCGCCTCGGGAGACGCGCTGCTGGGCCGCGGCCTGACCCGCCGGGTGATCAAAGAGCTCGTCGCGCAGCCACAGCACCCGGAGCCGGGCGGCAAGGACCTCGATGTGCTGAGCGAACGCGAGCGGGAGGTCCTACTGCAGATCGCGTACGGCCTGACGAACGAGGAGATCGCCGCCAAACTGCACCTCAGCCCCGCCACCGCCAAGACCTACGTCCACCGGATCATGACGAAGCTGCACGCCCGCGACCGCGTGCAGTTGGTGATCTTCGCCTACGACCAGGGACTCGTACGGCCCCGGCCCTGAATGGCCGATGACACCGGATCGGTGATGACAAAAGTCATCGCGAACCCAGGATCGGCCACACTAGGGCGCTGACCAGCCTGAACCTAACGTTCTTGGCATGAACGCCATCGCCTTCACCGGGGTCGCCAAGAGCTACGGATCCGTCCGCGCCGTCGAGGAGCTGGATCTCACCATCGACGCCGGCAGTACCGTCGCGCTGCTCGGCCCGAACGGAGCCGGCAAGTCCACCTCGATCGGGATGCTGCTCGGCCTCACCCGGCCGTCGGCGGGCGAGATCCGCGTCTTCGGCGACACCCCCGACGCCGCGGTCAAGCAGGGCCGGGTCGGCGCGATGCTGCAGGACGGCGCCCTCGTCCCCGGGATGACCGTCCGCGAGGTCGTCTCCTTCGTCCGCGGCCTGTACCCCGACCCGATGCCGCTGGAGGAGATCCTCACCCTGGCGAACCTGACCGACCTCGCCGGGCGCCGGGCGGACCGGCTCTCCGGCGGGCAGGCACAGCGGGTGCGGTTCGCGACCGCCATCGCCGGCGCGCCCCGGCTCCTGGTGCTGGACGAGCCCACCGCGGCGATGGACGTCGAGTCCCGCCGGTCGTTCTGGGCGAGGATGCGGGAGTACGCAGCCTCCGGGCGGACCGTCCTGTTCGCCACCCACTACCTGGAAGAGGCCGACGAGAACGCCGACCGGGTCATCGTCATCGCCCGGGGCCGGGTCGTCGCGGACGGCACCCCTCAGGAGATCAAGGCGGCGGTCGGGACCGGCACCGTCCGGTTCACGATCGGCGACCAGCCCACGGCGGGCCTGGACGCGCTGCCGGGCGTCGGCGCGGTCGACGTCCGCGGCTCGACCGCGCGCCTGCACACCACCGACCCGGACGCCACCGTCCGGGCGCTGTACGCGACGGGCCTCCGGGTCGCCGACCTGGAGGTCAAGGGCGCCGACCTCGAGGACGCCTTCCTCTCCCTCACCCACGACCGCTGACCACCCCGGACCTCGAAAGGACAGCTGCGATGCTTCGCTACCTGGGCGTTGAGATCCGGCGCATGTTCCGTGACCGGCGCTTCGTCTTCTTCACCATGGCCATCCCCGTCGTCTTCTACCTCCTCTGGTCCAACACCTTCGGCAAGGGCCCCGGCACGGTCGGTGGCACCGGCCTGGACGCCCGGACGTACCTCCTCGTGTCGATGGCCTCCTTCGGCGCGGTCGGCGCCGCGCTCACCACGACGGGCGCCCGGCTCGCCGGCGAACGCCAGAGCGGCTGGCTGCGGCAGCTCCAGGTGACGCCGCTGCGCCCCTGGGCGGTGATCGTGGTCAAGACGCTCGCGTCGATGTTCCTGGCGCTCCCGGCGATCATCCTGGTCGGGCTCGCGGGCGTGCTCACCCAGCACGTCCACCTGTCGCCCGGCGAGTGGGCCGCCATGATCGGCCTCATGTGGCTCGGCACGCTGCCGTTCGCCGCGCTCGGCACCCTGATCGGCTCGCTGGTCGGCGCCGACGCCGCGCACCCGGTCACCCTGGCCTGCTACTTCGGCCTGTCGATCCTCGGCGGGCTGTGGATGCCGGTCGACTCGCTGCCCACGGCGCTGCGCACCGTCTCCCACTGGCTGCCGTCCAACCGGTTCGCCCGGCTCGGCTGGAGCGCCGCGGGCGGGCACGTCCCGGCCGCCTCCGACGGTCTCGTCCTCGCCGGCTGGGCCCTGGTCCTCGGGATTCTGGCCGTCGCGGCCTACCGCCGCGCTACGGTTCGGTCCTGATGAACCCCTTCTTCCCCGAAGGCGCCGGTGGGACGAGCCCGTCCCGCCGGCGCCGTCTCGTCGGGATCTCCCTCGGCCTGGTCTACCTGCTCGTCTGGCCGCTGGCCGACGTGAGCCACGAACGCTCCACGGCCCGCGTCGTGCTGTCGGCCGCCGCGCTCCTGAGCTTCGTGGCCGCCTTCCTCGTACTGGCCGTCGGCAACCGGGTCTGGTCCGGGACCACGACGCGCCGCACGTGGGTCCTGCTCGGAATCGTCACGGCGATGGCGGCCGGCTACCCGCTCCTGTTCGGCCAGGAGTGGGCGGGCATGCCGATCTACCTGGGCGTCGCGTACGCGATGACGCTGCCGCCCGCGTGGGCGATGCGCGGCGTCCTCGCCGCGACCGCGCTGACCTTCGCGCTGTGCGAAGTCACCCACGTCTCCGGCGGCACGACGTTCCTGCTGACCTTCCAGACGTTCACCATCAGCCTGATCATGCTGAGCTTCCGCGGCAGCCGGATACTCATCGCGCAGCTGCAGGAGGCGCGCAGCGAGGTCGCCCGGCTGGCCGCGAACGAGGAACGACTGCGCATCGCCCGTGACCTGCACGACCTCCTCGGCCACACGCTGTCGCTCATCGTCTTGAAAAGCGAGGTCGCGGTGCGCATCGCCGACCGCGACCCGGCCAAGAGCCTGGACGAGATGAAGGACATCGAGACCGTCGCCCGGCAGGCGCTGACGGACGTACGGGCCGCGGTCAGCGGCTACCGGCGGCGCGACCTCGCCGAGGAACTCGACAACGCCCGCGAGGTGCTGGTCGCCGCCGACATCGAGCCGGCGATCAGCACCTCCGGGACGCCCCTGCCGGACGCGGTCGACGACCTGTTCGCCTGGGCCGTCCGCGAGGGCGTCACCAACATCGTCCGGCACTCCCGCGCCCGTACCGCCGGCATCTCGGTCACCCGCCTCGGCACCGGAGCCGTCCTCGAGATCACCGACGACGGGGCGGGCCCGGTGGCGAACGAGAACCCCCCGGGCGTCGGCGGCAACGGCCTCACCGGGCTCGGCGAGCGGGTCGCGCAGGCCGGCGGGTCGGTCGAGTCCGGCCCCGGCCCGGACGGCGGTTACCGGCTGGTCGTGCGCGCCCCGCTCAACGCGCCGACGCCGGCGGCGTGACAACGTCATCGGATGTCGAAGAGGATCACCGCATGATTCGCGTACTTCTGGCCGAGGACCAGGGCATGGTCCGCGGCGCGCTCGCCACCCTGCTCGGCCTGGAGGAGGACATCGAAGTGGTCGGCGAGGCCGCCGACGGCGAGGAGGCCCTGGTCGTGGCCGAGCGGACGCGTCCCGACGTGGCGCTGCTCGACATCGAGATGCCCCGCCGGAACGGCATCGACACGGCCGCCGAACTGCGCAGGACCCTGCCGGACTGCCGGGTGATCATCCTGACGACGTTCGGCCGCCCGGGCTACCTGCGCAGCGCCATGGAGGCGGGCGCGTCGGCCTTCCTGGTCAAGGACAGCCCGGCCCGCGAACTGGCGGCCGCGATCCGGCGGGTGCTGGCGGGTGAACGCGTCATCGACCCGGCGCTCGCCGCCGCCGCGCTGAGCGCCGGCCCGAACCCTCTGTCCCCCCGCGAACGCGAGGCGCTGACCGCGGCCGCCGACGGCTCCACCATCGGCGACGTGGCGCGGAAGCTGCACCTGTCGGAGGGGACGGTCCGCAACTACCTGTCCGCGGCGATCCGCAAGACCGGCGCCCGCAACCGCATCGAGGCCGTCCGCGCCGCCCAGCGCCAGGGCTGGCTCTAGATCGACCTTTCCCTTGACGGCGTGAACCGCGGACGCCGGCAACGCGGGCTTCCCGCAGCACCGCTGGGTCGGCTGGCACTGCGATCCGCTCGGCGGTGGCCAGTACGAACTCTGGGTCCAGCCGACCTACTGACCTCCCCGACGGCGCCGTCCTGGACGAGACACCGCCAGTTCATGCCAGGGGCGCTGCCGCGGTCGCTGGTAGGGTGAGGGCCGAGTAGCCCCGGACCAGGGAGACAGATGTGATCGGTGACGACGACATCTCCGGCTGATACCCGGATGTGACGGCCACCGGCGCGCGGAGCGCCGCCGACGTGGCCATTCGGTCGTTCTCACCAATCCTTTGCGGGTGTCGTGTCCCCGCGCTCGAACCTGAGGGCTCTGTCATGTCCGACGCTTTCGTCGTCTGCTCGAACCTGTCCTTCTCCTGGCCCGACGGCACGCCCGTCTTCCAGGACCTGTCCTTCTCCGTGGGCGGTGGCCGTACGGGCCTCGTCGCGCCGAACGGCGCCGGGAAGAGCACCCTGCTCAAGCTGATCGCCGGAGAGCACCGGCCCGGCGGCGGCACCGTGTCCGTCGAGGGGGTGGTCGGGTACCTCCCGCAGACGCTGCCGCTCACCGGTGACCTGACCGTGGCGGAGGTCCTGGAGGTCGCGCCGGTGATCCGTGCGATCGACGCCATCGAGGCCGGCGACGCGAGCGAGGAGAACTTCGCGATCGTCGGTGACGACTGGGACATCGAGGAGCGCACCCGGGCGCAGCTCGACCGGCTCGGCCTCGGGGACGTCGACCTGGCCCGGTGCCTGCGCACGCTCAGCGGCGGCCAGATCGTCTCGCTCGGGCTCGCCGCGCAGCTGCTGAAGCGGCCCGACGTGCTACTGCTCGACGAGCCGACCAACAACCTCGACCTCGACGCGCGCCGCAGGTTGCACGCGGTCCTGGACGACTGGAAGGGCTGCCTGCTGGTGGTCGGCCACGACCGGGCGCTGCTCGACCACATGGACCGCATCGCCGAGCTCGACCGTGGCGAGGTCCGTTTCTACGGCGGGAACTTCACCGCCTACGAAGAGGCCGTACGCGCCGAGCGCGAGGTCGCCGAGCGGAACATCCGCAGCGCCGAGCAGGAGGTCAAGCGGGAGAGGCGGGAGATGCAGCAGGCGCGGGAGCGCGCCGAACGCCGGGCCTCCAACGCCGCGCGGAACGTGCAGAACGCCGGGCTGCCCAAGATCCTCGCCGGTGCGCGGAAGCGGCGTGCGCAGGAGTCGGCGGGCCGGGCGGACGAGACGCACGCCGCGCGGGTCGCCGACGCCAGGGCCCGGCTCGACGAGGCGAGCCGGGCCCTGCGCGACGACCAGAAGATCACGCTGGAGCTGCCCGGGACGAACGTTCCGGCCGGGCGCACGGTGTTCACCGGCGAGCGGATGCAGATCCGCCACGGCGAGCGCGCGGTCTTCGCCGGGGACGGCGTCGACCTCGTCATCCGGGGTCCCGAGCGGATCGCGCTGACCGGGCCGAACGGCGGCGGAAAGTCGACGCTGCTGCGCCTGATCCACGGCGAGCTGCGGCCGGACGGCGGCACGACCCGGCGGGCCGACGGCCGGGTCGCGTACCTGTCCCAGCGGCTCGACCTGCTGGATCCGGAGCGCACCGTGGCGGAGAACCTCGCCGCGTACGCGCCGGGGATGCCGGAGTCGCAGCGGATGCACCTCCTGGCGCGCTTCCTGTTCCGGGGTGCGCGCGGGCAGCTCCCGGTCGGGGTGCTGTCCGGTGGGGAACGGCTGCGCGCCACGCTCGCCTGTGTCCTGTTCGCCGAGCCGGCGCCGCAGTTGCTGCTGCTGGACGAGCCGACCAACAACCTCGACCTCGTGAGCATCGGCCGGCTGGAGAGCGCGCTCGACGCCTACGAGGGCGCCTTCGTCGTGGTCAGCCACGACGAACGGTTCCTCGCCGAGATCGGGGTGGACCGGTGGCTGCGCCTGGCGGAGGGCCGGCTGCTGGAGACCGGCGCGCCCGAGGAGGAATGAGGCCAGACCGCGCCGTTACAAAGCCGGGGGGCCATCTTTTGGCGGGGCCGCCGCGCGCTCATCATCGACCTTGGAAGGGACAATGAGCGCGATAACCCTTGAAAGGGAGGTTCTAGGTGTCCAACTCGCAGGCTGTGGTGGCCCGTCCGGCCGTCCTCGGTGACCTGGTGCCGGGCCGGCTGGTCCGCGACGTCGCGCTCGTCGTGGGCGCGGCGGTCTTCGTCGGACTGGCCGCGCAGGTCAGCGTGCCGATTCCGGGAACGCCGGTGCCGGTGACCGGTCAGACGTTCGCGGTCCTGCTGTCGGGTGCGGCGCTCGGCTTCCGCCGTGGCGCCCTGTCGATGGCGCTGTACGCCCTCGCGGGCATGGTGGGCGTGCCGTGGTTCGCCGACGGCGCGTCGGGCTGGCGGATGGCGTCGTTCGGCTACGTCATCGGCTTCATGCTGGCGGGCGCGGTCGTGGGCGCCCTGGCCGCCCGGGGCGGTGACCGGTCGCCGGTGCGGACCGCGGGCACGATGGCCCTCGGCCTCGCGGTGATCTACGCCGCCGGGGTGCCGTGGCTGATGGCCTGGACGCACAGCGGCCTGGGCAGCGCCCTCTCGATGGGCGTCCGGCCGTTCCTGGTGGGCGACGCGATCAAGACCGCGCTCGCCGCGGGCCTGCTGCCCGGCGCGTGGCGGCTCCTCCGCCGCTGACGCGCACCGCAGGCGTCGAGGGCCCGGTTCCCCTTCCGAGGGGGCCGGGCCCTCGCCCTGTCATCGGTCGCCGAGGTGGTCGGCCAGGTACCCGTGGATCAGCCGCTCGACCTCGGCGAGCAGCGCCGGATCGCCGTTCGGGTCGTTGCGGAAGGCGAGCTTGAGCACCGCGTCGGCCGCCTCGACGGAGACGGCGAGCGCGCGGGCGAAGTCCCCGTCGTCGGGCAGGTCGAACACCGAGACGAGGAGCGTCTTCAGCCGGTCCGCGACGACGGCGTTGTTCTCGGCCGCGACGTCCAGCAGGTGAACGTCGGCGATGTCCCCGAAGCGGAGTACCCGGAAGCCCGGGACCGTACGGTGCAGGTCGACGAAGATCTCGATGACCGTGCCGACGGCGTCGTACCAGTGCGCGTAGTCCCGCTCGGCGAGCGCCCGGCCCACCCGCTCGCCGAACATGTCCAGGTTGCGGAGCGCGAGCTGCTGCGCGATCGCCTTCTTGTCGGGGAAGAACTGGTAGACCGAGCCGATCGCGACCTCGGCCCGCTGGGCGATCTTGGTGGTGGACAGGCCGTCGTACCCGGACTCGTCGAGGATCTCCGCACACGCGTCGAGCATGCGCTGGACGCGTTCGGTACTCCGTCGTTGCGCAGGTCGGCGGCGCAGCGCCGAGCTATCCGTCGTCACACGTCCAATCATGCCTTTTCTGACGGAGATCTCGGCGCGTAACATCCGAGACCTATTCACGTTTTCGGTGGAGGTGGGCCGTGTTCCCTCCTGACTTCCAGTGGGGCGTCGCGACCTCGGCGTACCAGATCGAGGGCGCGACGGAGGAGGACGGCCGGGGCCCGTCCACGTGGGACACCTTCTGCCGGCAGCCCGGCCGCGTACGCGACGGGCACAGCGCCGACGTCGCCTGCGACCACTACCACCGCTGGGCCGAGGACCTCGACCTCGTCGCCGACCTGGGCGCCCGGGCATACCGCTTCTCCATCGCCTGGCCCCGCGTCCAGCCGGCCGGGGACGGCGCGGCCAACCCCAAGGGACTGGACTTCTACGACCGCCTCATCGACGGCCTCGCCGAACGCGGGATCGCGGCCGTGCCCACGCTGTACCACTGGGACCTGCCGCAGCCCCTGGAGGACGCCGGCGGCTGGATGAACCGCGACACGGCCCACCGGTTCGCCGAGTACGCCGCGCTCGTCGCCGACCGGCTCGCCGACCGCGTCGACCTGTGGATCACGCTGAACGAGCCGATGGTCGTGATGGCGTACGGCTACGCCTTCGGGATCTACGCTCCGGGGAAGACCCTGATGCTCGGCGCGCTGCCCACCGCCCACCACCAGCTCCTCGGCCACGGGCTCGCCACCGCCGCCCTGCGCGCCGCCGGCGCCCGGCGGATCGGGATCGCCAACCACCACACCCCGGCCTGGCCGCTCGGTGACACCGCCGAGGACGCCACGGCCGCCGCCGCTTTCGACGACCTGCTGAACTGGCAGTTCACCGACCCGATCCTGCGCGGCCGCTACCCTGACCTCGGCCTGGACCTGGCCCACGTCCGCGACGGCGACCTCGAGCTGATCGCCGCGCCGATCGACGCGCTCGGCGTGAACTACTACCACCCGACCGGGGTCACCGCCCCGGCCGGTGACGCGCTTCCGTTCACGATGCGGGACCTGACCGGGTACCCGACGACGGGAATGGGCTGGCCGGTCGTCCCCGACGGGCTGCACCGGCTCCTGGTCGACCTGCGCGACCGGTACGGCGCCGCGCTGCCGCCGGTGTACATCACCGAGAGCGGCTGCTCCTACGACGAGTCGCTCGACGACTCCGCTCGCATCGGCTTCCTGACCGCGCACGTCGGGGCCGTGCAGGCGGCGATGAACGACGGCGTCGACGTGCGCGGGTACTACGTCTGGTCACTGCTCGACAATTTCGAGTGGGCCGAAGGCTACGGGCCGCGCTTCGGCCTCGTCCACGTCGACTACGCCACCCAGCGGCGCACGCCCCGCGCGTCGTACGCGTGGTACCGCGACCTCATCGCGGCGGCCACGCCGTGATCAGGGCGTGGCCTTGAGGTCTGTGCATCGGCGCAGCCGTTCCCACTTCGCGTGCGCCTGGGTCGCCGGCGTGCCCTGCAGGAGCCGCGGTACGCCCTTCGTGATGTACACCGGCTTCCACTCGGCCCGCAGGACCTTCCGCTTGCGCAGGGTGAGCTCGAGGATGCCGGAGTCGGGGTCGTTGCGGCCGGGGGCGGTGAAGAAGTAGTTGCCGATGCCGTAGTCGACGTACCGGCCCTTCAGGTACCCGCCGCCGAGGGGGATGTGGGCGTGCCCGCCGACGATCACGTCGGCGCCGGCCTGGACGAGCGCGCGGGCCAGCGCCTTCTGGCGGGACAGTGGGCAGGGGTTCTTCTCCTGCCCCCAGTGCAGGTAGACGATGACGGTGTCGGCGTGGCGCCGTGCCGCGCGTACCTCCCCGACCAGGCGCGGGACGTCCTTGGCCGAGGCCAGGCCGCCCTTCTTGGCGGTGGCCGTCCAGGCGGTGATGAGGTTGTCGTCCAGGACCTGCGTGGCCCCGATGATCGCGAGGCGGTTCCCCTTGACCGTCACGTAGTACGGGCGGAAGGCCCGGGCGGCGTTCGCGCCGATGCCGACGGTGGGGAAGCCCGATTTCCTGATGGCGGCGAGCGAGTCGCGCAGGCCGACCGTTCCGTAGTCCATGGCGTGGTTGTTGGCCATGGTCACCACGTCGACGCCGGCGGACCGCAGCGCGCCGAACGCGCTCGGCGGCGCACGGAAGGTGAACTGCTTCGGCGCCTTCGTCCCCCGCGTGGTGACGGCCGTCTCCAGGTTGACCATCGCGAGGTCGGCGCGCTTCAGCTCGGGGATGGTCGGGCCGAGGGCGGTGGCCGGGTCGGCCAGGCGCCGGGCGAGCCGCCCGTTGAAGTGAACGTCCCCGGCGAACGCCACCGTGATCGGCCCGTCCGCGGCGCCGCCCGGAGCCCGCCCGGACGACGTGGCGCGGGGCGGGCTCTTCGCCGCTCCGCCTCCGCCTCCGCCGCAGGCCGCCGCGGTGGCCGCGACACCGGCCATCGCGGCCGCCAGCATCATCCGCCGCATCACACCCACCATCTCCGGGAAAGATCACCAGGATGGCATATTTCCCGCATTACGGATAAATGGAGTGATCTTGCTCGACATCGCGGGCATCCGCGCCGAGACCCCCGGCTGCCGGGAGATGGTGCACCTGAACGCCGCCGGATCGGCCCTCCCCCCACGGGTCGTCCTCGACACGATGCGCGACCACCTCGACCGCGAGGCCCTCGCCGGCGGGTACGAGGCGGCCGACGCCGCCGAGGCACGGCTCACCGGGACGTACGACTCCCTCGCCCGCCTCATCGGCGCGCACCCCGACGAGATCGCCTACGCGGAGAGCGCCACCCGCGCCTGGGACATGGCGTTCTACGGCATCCCCTTCCGCCCCGGAGACCGGATTCTCACCACTGCCAGCGAGTACTCGAGCAACGCCATCGCCTTCGTCCACGCCGCCCGACGGAAGGGCGTGCGGGTCGAGGTGATCCCCGACGACGAGTACGGCCAGATCTCCCTCGACGCCCTTGAGGCCGCGCTCGACGACGACGTACGGCTCGTCGCGATCAACCACGTCCCCACCCACGACGGCCTCATCAACCCGGTCGCCGAGGTCGGCCGCCTCGCCCGGGCCGCCGGCGCGCTCTACCTGCTCGACGCCTGCCAGTCCGTCGGCCAGCTCGCGGTGGACGTCGGCGAGATCGGCTGCGACCTGCTGTCGGCCACCGGCCGCAAGTTCCTGCGCGGCCCGCGCGGCACCGGGTTCCTCTACGTACGGCGGTCGGCGCTCGACCTCCTCGAACCGCCGTTCCTCGACCTGCGGGCCGCGGACTGGACGGGACCGGACTCCTACGACCTGCGGGGCGACGCGCGCCGGTTCGAGACGTGGGAGCGCTCCGTCGCCGGGCAGCTCGGCCTGGGCGCCGCCGCGGACTACGCCCTGCAGATCGGCCTCCACGCCATCGAGGAACGCGTCCTCGAACTCGGCGCGCTGCTGCGCACGGCCCTCGCCGAGCTCCCCGCCGTCACCGTACGGGACCGGGGCCTGCACCGGTCGGGCATCGTGACGTTCACCCACCGGGACCGGGAGCCCGCCGAGATCGCCGCGTCGCTCGCCGAACAGCGGATCCACGTACGGGTCTCCGAACAGACATACCGGTACGACGAGGGCGCCCGGCCCGAACCCCGGGTGCGCGCCTCGGTGCACTACTACACCACCGAGGACGAGATCCGCCGGCTCATCACCGCCCTGTGAAACGTTCAAGCAGGTAGATCTATGTTTCCGCAGCCCCCCTCCAGACAAACCTGCGTCTATCATTGTCCTGAATGCATCAAGCCAGGGAGATGGTCGTGGGTGACGTGAAGGACCGGGGGCACGTCCACGACTCGGCGGCCGAGCTACGCGCGGCCGGGTTCCGCGTGACCGCCGCGCGGGTGGCGATCCTCGACACCGTGCGATCCGGCGACCACCTCGACGTCGACACCGTCGCCTCCCGGGTCCGCGACCGCCTCGGCCAGGTGTCCGTGCAGGCCGTCTACGAGGCGCTGCACGCGTTCACCGGCGCCGGTCTCGTCCGCCGGATCGAGCCGGCCGGCAGCCCGGCGCGGTTCGAGGGCCGGGTCGGCGACAACCACCACCATCTCGTCTGCCGGGCCTGCGGCCGCGTCACCGACGTCGACTGCGTCGTCGGCGAGGCCCCCTGCCTCGAGCCCGCCCGCGACGCCGGCTACCTGGTCGACGAGGCCGACGTCACGTTCTGGGGCCACTGCCCCGACTGCCGCCCGGCGCAAGACCCCGCCTGACCGGGAGCCCCGGTCACCCCAAGACGCCCCTTCCCCCCTTTTCCGAGGGGCGGCCCCTCCCCCGGGGCCGCCCCTTCGGACGTTCTGTGCCGAAAGTTCCGGTCGTGTGGGTGACCAGGATCCCCCGAAGACGCCCACGATCGCCGCGATGAGCGAGGTGGCGGTCGCTGTCTGCATGCTCGGAGGTTAAGGCCGTGCCCGGCACGGCGGGCCGCTGTGGCTGAAAGTGGCCCGCAGTGACCAGCGGTCAGGGCGACGTCCACCCGTCCGGGTCGCCGTCGGCTGTAGAAAGGGACGATGACGTCCATCAGGCTGGTGCAGGGGGATATCACCGAGCAGGAGGCCGACGCGGTCGTCAACGCGGCGAACTCCTCGCTCCTCGGCGGAGGCGGCGTGGACGGTGCCATCCATCGCCGGGGCGGCCCGGAGATCCTGGCCGCCTGCCGGGAGCTGCGGGCGTCCCGGTACGCCGACGGGCTGCCGACCGGGCAGGCGGTGGCGACGACCGCCGGGCGGCTGCCCGCGCGCTGGGTGATCCACACGGTCGGCCCGGTGTACTCCCGGTCCGAGGACCGGTCCGCGCTGCTCGCCTCCTGCTACCGGGAGTCACTGCGCGTCGCCGACGAGCTGGGCGCCGCGACGGTCGCGTTCCCCGCCGTGTCCGCCGGCATCTACGGCTGGCCCCTGGACGACGCCGCGCGCATCGCGATCGGCACCGTACGGGCGACGCCGAGCCGGGTGACCGAGGCGCGGTTCGTGCTGTTCAGCGAGGACGTCTACGACGCGTTCGCGCGGGCGTCGGCGGACTGATCACTCGGTGGCGGCGTCCACCCGGCCCGGGGCGAGCTCGAACGGCGGCGTGTGCTCCCCCAGCGCGGCCTGCTCTCCCAGGGCCGCCTGCTCCTCCGGGCCGGTGACGGCCTCCGGTCGCGGCTCCGGGCCGGTGACGGTTCGGGGCCGTGGCTCCGGCACGTGCGCGGTCCGGTCCTCCCGGCGTGCCGCCGGACGGCCGTCCTCCTCCTCGGCCTTCCCCGGCTGCTCGGACCCCCCGCCGAACGCCGCGCTGACCGCACGGAGCGCGGAGGTGACCTCACCGGGGATGACCCAGAACGTGTTGCCCTCCCCGGCGGCGAGCTTCGGCAGCGTCTGGAGGTACTGGTAGGCGAGCAGCTTGGGATCCGGGTCGTTCCGGTGGATCGAGGTGAAGACCTGCTCGATGGCCTTCGCCTCACCCTCGGCCTTGAGGATCGCGGCCTGCCGGGCGCCCTCCGCCTGCAGGATCGCCCCCTGCTTCTCCCCTTCGGCCGTCAGGATGCGGGACTGCCGTACGCCTTCGGCCTGCAGGATCGTGGCGCGCTTCTCGCGCTCGGCCCGCATCTGCTTCTCCATCGCGTCCTTGATGGACTGCGGGGGTTCGATCGCCTTGATCTCCACGCGGGTCACCCGGATGCCCCACTTGCCGGACGCGTCGTCCAGCACGCCGCGCAGCGCGGTGTTGATCCGGTCCCGGGAGGACAGGGTCGCCTCCAGGTCAAGCGTTCCGATCACGTTGCGCAGCTGCGTCGCGGTGAGCTGCTCGATCGC
Organism: Actinoallomurus spadix; assembly: GCF_024055725.1. Classification (GTDB taxonomy): domain Bacteria; phylum Actinomycetota; class Actinomycetes; order Streptosporangiales; family Streptosporangiaceae; genus Actinoallomurus; species Actinoallomurus spadix. The sequence goes on from NZ_JAMXMX010000024.1 coordinate 117,352, forward strand.
CTTGATGTAGTCGACGATCTCGTAGTCCGCCGCCCGCGGGTCCGTGACCTGGAAGAACAGCACGGTGTCGATGTGGACGACCACGTTGTCCTCGGTGATGACCGGCTGCCCCTGGAACGCCACGACCTGCTCCCGCAGGTCGATCAGCGGCTTCACCCGGTCCACGAACGGCACGATGAAGTTCAGGCCCGGCTGAAGGGTCTTGCGGTAGCGACCGAACCGCTCGACGTTCCGCGCGCGGGCCTGCGGCACGATCCAGACGGTCCGCACCACCACGGTCGCCACGAGGAGCAACGCGATGATCAGCGCGACGATGCCTGCTATGGCGAGATCGGCCATGGGTCCTCCCGGGGATGTACGAGGGCGGTGACGCCTTCGATGGCGAGGACGTCGACGGCCGCCCCCTCAGGGATGACGACGCCGGGGTCGTACGGGCGCGCGCTCCACTCCTCGCCGCCGATGCGCACCCGGCCCGAGTAGCGGGAGACCTCGGTGAGGGCCAGCGCCTCGCGTCCGACCAGCGCCGCGGTGCCGCTCCGCAGCGGCGGCGGCTGCCGGACGTGCCGGAGGGCGATCGGCCGTACGGCGGCCAGCCCGGCGGCGGAGGTGGCCCCGAACACGATCACCTGGACCAGCAGGGGAAGCCCGGCCGACGCGGTGACGGCGGCGACGAGCGCGCCGACCGCCATCAGCCCGAGCGCGAACGTCAGCGTGGTCACCTCGGCGATTCCGAGAACGGCGGCCACGACCAGCCAGACGACCCACGCCGGCATCGGGACTCCTTCAATGACGCACGGCCCTGAGTCCACGGTAACTCCGTACGCGCCGGTTGCCGCCGCCCGAAGAGGCGATACTTCCGGCGCGAGGGGCGGTCCGATGTGCCGGGGGAAATCGAGACGGGTAGGACCCCCGGTGATGGGGACGTAGAGCGGCAGACTAATGTCCGAAAAGCGAAGCCATCCGAGGAGGTGCGGTGAACCGCCAACGGGTGAGCAGGATCTCCCGGTCGCTGGTGCGGCCCCGTCCCTTGAAGGTCGCCGAGGATCTCGAACACGCCGACGCTCTCGACGGGTCCGCGCGGTTGATCACCAAGGTCGTACGGCGGCTGCTGCCCCCGGGTCCCGTCAAGGATCTGCTGCATGGAGTACCGCTGGGCCATCCGGCCCATCCGCCGCTGACCGATGTCCCGATCGGCTGTTTCGTCTCGACCGCCGTGCTCGACCTGCTGCCCGGCACCGAGCGGGCGGCCGAGGTCCTGGTCGCGACCGGGCTGGCCGCGTCGGTGCCGACCGTGCTGACGGGGGTCGCGGACTGGTCGGCCCTGCACAGTGAACAGCAACGCGTCGGCCTGATCCACGCGCTGAGCAACGCGGCGGGGAGCACGTTCTACACCGCCTCGCTGCTGGCCCGCAGGAGCGGGTTCACCGGCGCCGGCAAGGCGCTGTCCTACGCGGGCCTGACCGCGATGCTCGCCGGGGCGTACCTCGGCGGGCACCTGGCGTTCCGGCAGTCGGCCGGGCCCAGCCACGCCGAGTCGATCACGCATCTCGGCCCGCTGGGCTGGCACGACCTGTGCTCCATCGACGAACTGCCCGACGGCTGGCCGGTGCACCGGAACCTCGGGTACATCAGCCTGTTCGTGCTGCGGGAGGGGGATGACGTGCACGTCCTCGCCGACCGGTGCTCCCACCTGGACGGTCCCCTCCACCAGGGCCGGGTCACCGAGGTCGACGAGGAGACCTGCATCGTCTGCCCTTGGCACGGCAGTACGTTCCGGGTCAGCGACGGCACCGTCGTGCACGGCCCCGCCACCGGCCGCCAGCCCGCCTTCGAGACGCGGATGGGCGACAACGGCGTCATCCAGGTACGCCCGGCCCGTTAGGACCTGCCCGGGGCCCTCTAAAGGACCGTTCGACTACCGCCCGCCGTACGGCGCCTTCCCATCGCGAAGGCCCGTCACGGCGGCCCGGCGGGACCGGCCTACTCCTCGTCGGCCTCGTCGATCTCCCCGGCACGCGGTCCCCGGGCGTTCACCGGGTGCTCGACCAGCGCGAGGATGCGGCTCGCCATGAACCGCGCGGTCCGTACGGGAGTGCCGGTCCGGGTGACCTCGACGACCTCGACCACGCCCCGGCGCGTCACGACCTCGACCCGCCGCCCGGCGCGCGTCGCCACCACCTCATAGGTACGGGTCGTCCCTCCGGCATCGATCACGACCTCAACCCGATCGCCCTTCACCCCACACCCCTTTCGAACACCTATTCGATTACTACCCGCCCCGCGAACCCCCCAACCGGGACCGCCAGCGAGATGTCACCAAATGAAGCGATCACACTACGTACTCAATCGAACACCAACACGATTCACTGAGTGACCGTCCATGCCTTCGTCGACGAATCAACGCGCCGGGATCGCTCCCTTTTGTGTGCAGCGACCGTAAATACCGCAAATCTGGATGAGGTGCGCCGGTTGCTTCGCGACCTTTGCCTCCCCGGCCAACGGCGCTGGCATTTCAAGCACGAATCGCGCCCTCGGCAACGGAAGATCCTCGACGCGATCGTCCGCTCCAATGCCGTGCGCGGCCTCATCTACGAGGGGTGGCAAGGAGCTGTCGGTCAGGCGGGAGTGCCTCGCTGCGCCCGTATTCGATCTCGTTGACCGCCGCGCCCGGCGATTGGCCATCGAGAGCCGAGAGACCATGGACCACTTCGATCGAAGCTGCATCGCAGGAACGCTTCGGAAAAGCTCGGAGAGCCTGAGCTACGCTCACCTTCGTCCGCACGAGGAGCCCGCCTTGTGGCTTCCGGATGCCCTCGCTTGGACTTACGGTGCCGGCGGCGACTGGAGACGGCGAGTGCAGCCGATCATCGAACTGACGAGAAACTTCGGCGTGGTCGCCTAAAACGCGAAACCCGACTGCTGACCGTCCGGACAGGAGTCGGGTTCACTTCCTCCAGCTACTACCGGAGGCTGGGACCATCATGCGACAGAGGCTCTGTGTAATCAAGCGGTGACGGATGTCGGCCGATCGGCGGCTCAGGGGCGGGGGACGGTGGCGCGGGCGTGCCAGCGGCCGTCCTGGCGCTCGATCTTCAGGGGCAGGCCGAAGCACTCCGACAGGAGCTCCTCGGTGAAGACCTCATCGACCTTCCCGGTCGCGACGACCGAGCCGCGGCGCAGCAGCAGGGCGTGCGTGAACCCCTCGGGCACCTCCTCGACGTGGTGGGTGACGAGGGCCATCGTGGGCGCGAGACGGTCGGTCGCCAGGGCGGTGAGGCGCGCCACCAGGTCCTCGCGGCCGCCGAGGTCGAGGCCGGCGGCCGGTTCGTCCAGGAGCAGCAGCTCGGGGTCGGGCATGAGCGCGCGGGCGATCGAGACCCGCTTGCGCTCGCCCTCGGACAGGGTGGAGAACCGGCGGCGGATCAGGTGCGCGCAGCCGAGCGCGTCGAGGAGCTCGACCGCGCGGGTGACGTCCGTGGAGTCGTACTCCTCCTTCCACCGGCCGATGATGGCGTACGACGCGGTCAGGACGATGTCGATGACCTTCTCGTCGCCCGGGATCTTGTCGGCGATCGCCGCGCTGGCCAGGCCGATGCGGGGGCGCAGCTCGAAGACGTCGGTCTTGCCGAGCGTCTCGCCCAGCAGCTCGACCTCGCCCTCGGTGGGGAACAGCATGGCGGCCGCGACCTGCAACAGCGTCGTCTTCCCGGCGCCGTTCGGGCCGACGATGACCCATCGCTCGTCTTCCGCGACCGTCCAGTCGACGTCGCGCAGGAGCGACGCGCCTTCGCGCCGGACCTCGACGCCCTTGAGTCGGAGTACCTCGCCGGCCATCGCATCCTTCCCCTAGAGCGCGCAGCGACCAGCAGGATGCCGCCGGGCGCTGTCCAATCTCGGAGAACGAACCTACGGCATTTTGACGTCCTCCCCCGCTTTCATTAGGTGGGGGATTCCAACCCGGCCTCTACCCTGAGGAGAGTACAGGTTGAGGTTCGCGGTTCACGGCCCCGCCCGGCGACTGGAGGGCTCCCCGCGCTGTCACGACACGTCCTGCCGCGATGTCTCTGATGTTCTTGGCCGCGTTCACATCCGCGTGATCGGCATGCCCGCAGGCGCGACAACGAAAAACCGCTTGGCTCTCGCGGTTCTCCGCTGCGCGGTGCCCGCAGGCATGACAGATTCGGGACGTGTACGCGGGGTTGATCTTCTGCACCCGGCCCGGCGCCTTCTGTTCCAGGCGGCTCACCAGCAGGCCCCAGCCGGCCGCGTGGATGGACCGGTTGAGTCCGGCCTTGGCCCGCACCTTGGTTCCCGGCGCGTCGAGAGTGCCGCGCGCGGACCGCACCATGTTCTTGATCCTAAGATCCTCGACCCGGATCAGGTCGTAGCGGCGGGCCAGAGCGGTGGAGGTCTGCTCCACCCAGTCCTTACGCCGGTCGGTCTCACGCGCCTTCAACCGGCCGATCGCGGTCTTGACCCACGCGCGGCGATCCGAGCCTGGCTTCGCCCGCGCCAGCCTGCGCTGCAGCCGCCGCATCCGGTCGGCCTCGGCGGCGCGCAGGCCCGGCACCGACAGCCGCTCCGCGGTCGATAGGGCGGCCGAGACGGATATACCACGATCTACCCCGACGACCTCGCCCGTGCCGGGTCCGTCGATGGGCGGCGGGATCACCGCGAAGGCAACGTGCCAGCGGCCCGCCCGATCCCGCCTCACCCGAAACGACTTGGCCTCCTCAGGGAGCTGACGGGACCAGCGGAACTTCACCCAGCCAACCTTCGGAACCCAGACCTGGCCCGTTTTGCGGGACAGGCGGCGCAGGTCCCAGTGCTTGCCGCGCTGTCCGACGATCCGGAAGCCCTCGTGAACGCCCGTTTTACGCCAAGTCGGCCGCCGGTGGGTCCCGGCGAGGAAGTTGCTCATGGCTTGGGCGAAGTCACGCAGCGCCTGCTGCTGCACCGTCTGCGACCCCGCCGCCAGCCAGGCGAATGCCTTCCTGGCCTCGGTCAACTGGCGGGACTGCTCGGCATAGTCCGGCGCACTCTTCCGGCCTGGCCGCCAGTGTTGATGCTGCTCGACCGCAAGATTCCACACATATCGGGCGTGCGAACAGTGGTCCAGCAGCGCCTGCTCTTGAGCGGGCGTGGGCGCAAGCCGGAACCGCATACCCGCACCCTAACCACCACCACTGACAATGCGAGGAGAAAGCGGCGTTCCTGCCCCGGCCTGAAGGCCGGGCGGACCACGCCGCGCGGCTGATGAACGGCTTATGGTGGTCGGCATGCGCCTCACTCACCCATCCACCGGGCTTGTCGCCTGGGGCAACGCCTGGCTGACCGGCCATGTGGGGCTCGACGAGGCCGCCGATGCGGTCGAGCGCCACGGCGGTCCGCACGTGGTCGCCGGCGTGCCCGGCGAGAGCGGCGAGCTTCCGCTGCGGCGGGGCCTCGGCGCGCTCCGGGTCGCGGGGCTCAGCGCGCTGCGTCTCGCGCTGCCCGCCCCGGGCGATCCGCTGGGGCTGACCGGGCCGCCGGACTTCAACACGGCGGCCATCGACGCCGGTGAGGCCGTCATCGCCACGGCGGGCGAGCGGTCGTTCGGCCTGATCCCGGCGGAGGACCGCCGGGGCTCGTCGTACGTCGGCACCCGCTGGGACGTGCACGAGACCCGCTACGGCACTCCGGACACCCCCGTGCTGGCGGAGGCCGACCATCAGCTGACGCTGGCGGTCCGGGACGCCACCGAGGCGCTCCTCGCCGTGGACGGCGGGCAGGAGTGGCGGCCGGAGATCGCCGAGGCGCTGGGCGCGTTGCGCGAGTCGCACCGGCACGAGCAGGTCGGAGGCCTCGCTCCCGGGTACCCCGCGCGGGCGCACCGGGTAGCCGCGCTCGCGAGCCGGCTGGCCGTCGTCGTGGACCTGGCACGTTCCACTGAGAGCGCGGGCCTGTCCGCCGCCCACGTCCAGCGCCGCTCCGAGGCGCTCCGCACACTCGACCGCGCGGTACGCCGGGCCCGGGTGGCCGCCTGCAACAGCGTCCTCGACCCCGTCCGCTGACCCGGCCCGGGCCTGTGCACAGACCCGAGCCTGCCCGCTGACCGGGGCCCGCCCGCCGAGTCGGCCCTCGCGTTCGAGACCGTCGGCGTGACACCCGTCGGCGCGGCGCCCGTCGGCGCGGGGTCCCAACGCGAAGCGCCCCGGCGGACCGCTCTCTCGCGGTCGCCGGAGCGCTGCCCGATGTGCGGACTCAGGCCTGGACGACGATGGTCGTGCAGATCTTGTCGGCGAACGTCTGGCTCTTGTCGTCCCAGAGCGGCCAGAGGTAGCCGATGTAGCAGGCGGCGCCGTCCAGGAAGTGGGCGAGACGGCGCACGAACGCCATGCCGAATCCGATCGGCTGCCCGTTGGTCTCGCTGATCAGCTTGATCCCGAGGGCCTTCTTGCCGGGAGTCTGGCCGGTCGTGCCCTCCTGGTGGCACAGCCACAGGCCCAGGCCGAAGGCGACGAGCATCCCGAGGAGGATGACCATGCCGCCACCGCCGCCGCCGATCGCTCCGCCGATGCCGTAGAGGATGCCGTACGGCACACCGACGATCAGCCCGTCGACGAGCGTCGCACCGACCCGCGAGATCCAGCTGGCGTACTGGCCCTGGTTGTACCCGGCGCCGTAGCCCTGCTGGCCGTATCCCTGGCCGTACGCACCGGGCTGCTGGCCGTAGCCCTGGCCGTAGTCCTGCTGGCCGTAGCCCGGCTGCTGCTGCTGACCGTAGTCCTGGCCGTATCCGGGCTGCTGCTGGCCATAACCGGGCTGCTGCTGACCGTAGCCCGGCTGCTGCTGGC
>NZ_JAMXMX010000025.1 GCF_024055725.1 Actinoallomurus spadix
TTCTGGTGGGGGGGGCCGGCCCGGTTGCCGGGGGGGGGCCGCCGAGGTACAGCCAGCACTACCCCGGAACTCCCGCCTGCGGTATCGATTCGTGAGGCCGCCCCTACATAACGTGATCGCCATGAGCGAGCAACGTTTCCGCAAGGGCCGGCGTCTCACCGGCATCGTCACGCTGAGCTGCCTCGGCCTCCTCGGCGGCCTCGTCGCGCCGAGCGGCGCGCTCGCGGCGCGCACCACGCGAAGCGGCGACGCCGTGCAGCAGCACCTGACCCGCCTCGTCCGCGACGACGGCTTCCCCGCGGCGCTGGCCTCCGTACGAGACCGCGACGGGCGCTTCCACGACTACACCGCGGGCGTCGGCGACCTGAAGACCCGGGCCGGAGTGCCGGCCGACGGATACGTCCGCATCGGCAGCAACACCAAGACCTTCACCGCCGTCGTCGTCCTGCAACTGGCCGGCGAGGGCCGGATCCGCCTCGACGAGCCGATCGAGACGTACCTGCCGAACCTCGTCCGCGGTGACGGCATCGACGGCCGCCACATCACCGTGCGGCAGTTGCTCCAGCACACCAGCGGCCTGCCCAGTTACACCAACATCATGGCGAAGGGCATCCTGCCCTTCCGGCACCGGTACTTCGAGCCCCGCGAACTGCTCGACCTCGCCCTCGCCCAGAAGTCCGAGTTCGCCCCGGGAACGAAGTGGGCGTACAGCAACACCAACTACGTCGTCGCCGGGCTGCTCGCCGAGAAGGTCACCGGCCGGCCGATCAACGAGGAGATCACCCGGCGGGTGATCGACCGCATCGGGCTGCGCCACACCTACTTCCCCGCCGTCGGCGACCAGACGATCCGCGACCCGCACCTCCACGGGTACCACCACGACGACCCGAAGGCGCCGCTGACCGACGTCACCGAGATGGACCCGTCCATGGGCTGGGCGGCCGGTGAGCTGATCTCCACGCCGAGCGACGTCGACCGTTTCTTCACGGCCCTCCTCGCCGGCCGGCTGCTCGCCCCGGCACAGCTGAAGGAGATGCGCACGACCGTCCCCGCGCCCGACTTCGGTACCGGGGTGCGGTACGGCCTCGGCCTGACGAGCACCCCGCTGAGCTGCGGCGGTCTCGTCTGGGGCCACGGGGGTGACATCGACGGGTTCGCGACGGTCAACGGCGCGACCGAGGACGGCCGCGCCGCGACCATCGCGGTCACCGAACTGCCCGCCGGCGCCTCCCAGCAGAGCCACCTCGACGCGGCCCTCGACACGGCCCTCTGCCACTGACCGCTCCGGCACCTCGCGGTGTCGTACGCCGGCCGGCGGTCAGGGGCCCGCCGGCCGACGTACGACACCGTGGGCGATCACCCGGTCCCGGGGATCGCGTGACAGGGTCTGCGGAAGATCACAAAAGAAGGGCACGGCGCTCATGACGTTCACCGGTTCGGTCCAGTACTCGATGGATCTGATCGGCATCTTCGCCTTCGCGCTGTCCGGCGCGTTCCTCGCAGTGCGCAAGGACTTCGACGTGTTCGGGACGATCATCCTCGCCGAGGTGGCGGGCCTGGGCGGCGGACTGTTCCGGGACCTCGTCCTCGGGGTCAAGCCCGTCGCGTTCACCGACCCCGGCTACTACTCGGCGCCCGTCATCGCGGCGCTGATCGTGTTCTTCAGCTCCCGGATCCACCGGCACGCGCGGCTGTCCGACGTCTTCGACACCTGCGACATGGCGGCCCTCGCCCTGTTCGGCGTCACCGGCACGGTCAAGTCCCTCGGCCACGGCTTCGGCACCGTCCCCGCCGTCACGCTCGGCCTCGCCAGCGCCGTGGGCGGCGGCGTGCTCAGCAGCGTGCTGGCGATCCAGGTTCCCGCGCTGTTCCAGTGGACGCGCGACCTTTATCTCCTGCCCGCCCTGACGGGCGCGGTACTGGTGGCCGTGTTCCGGCTCGCCGGAGTTCTGAACGGCGGGACCGCCATGGCCGCCGCCGTCTGCGCCATCGGCCTGCGGCTGATCTCCATGTACTTCGGCTGGCACACCCCGCGCGCGTACGTCTGGCGCAATCCGTTCGCCGGGATGCGCCAGCAGGTCGTGCCCGCCGGCCGCACGTCCCTCGGCGGCCTCGTCGGCGGCCCGGGCGGCACCGGCGGCCCGCCGTACGGGTCACCGTACGGGTCGCCGGACGCGGAGCACACGGTCATGACCTTCCGGCTGGACGACCGGGATTCGCGGTGACGACGGTCATCTTTATTTCGGTCATCCGCGCCGAAAAGGAACGCCAAGAGTGGCGTTATTCACACACTCAGTAATAAACGTGTGTTGCATCAATCACATGGGTGGCCGATGGTTCATGTCAGCGCCGCCCCATCCGCTTCGGGCGCCGAATGCCGGTGCGGAGACGAGTCCCAGGCGACCGGCAGGCGGTCCACGCCGTACACCGCCGAGCGCTCGCGGGTCGGCACCTCGTCCGCGGCGACGGCCAGGCGCAGGTCCGGGAAACGGCCGAACAGCGCGGTCAGCGCGATGCGCAGCTCGGCCCGGGCGAGGTGCTGGCCGAGGCACTGGTGGACCCCGTGCCCGAAGGCGAGGTGCCCGACGGAGGAGCGGCCCAGGTCGAGGGCGTCCGGGTCGGCGAACCGCGCCGGGTCCCGGTTCGCGACCGGCAGCGCGAGCACGACCGTCTCACCGGCCGCGATGACCTGGCCGTCGATCTCGACGTCGGCGAGCGCGGTCCGCCGCACGTCGAACTGCAGGATCGACAGGTAGCGCAGCAGCTCCTCGACCGCGCGCCCGGCGCCGTCGGCGTCCGCGCTCAGGCGCGCACGCTCGGCCGGGTTCGTGAGCAGCACGAACGTCCCCAGGGCGAGCATGCTCGACGTCGGCAGGTGCCCGGTGGCCAGCAGCACCATGCCGAGATTGGTGAGCTCCTCGTCGGTCAGGTCACCGGTGGCGACGGCGTGCGCGAGCAGGCCGTCCTCGGCCCCCATGACCGTGCCGGCGCGCAGCCGCCCGATGAGGCCGCGTACGGTCCCGGTGATCGACATGACGGCCTCGACCGCGCGTTCGGGAGTGGAGTCCAGGTCGTTCATCACCGCGGTGGCCGCCTGGATCGCGTGCCGGTCCTCCGCGGGCACGCCCAGGAGTTCGCAGATGACCAGGGCCGGGACCGGTACGGCGAACGCCGTGACGAGGTCGGCGGGCGAGCCGCCGTCCGCCATCGCGTCGAGGGCCTGTCCGGTGTACCGGCGGATCGCCGGCGTGAGCTCCGCGACGCGCCGGGGCCCGAAGTGGGCGCTGAGCAGGCGGCGGTACCGGGTGTGCTCGGGCGGGTCCATGTGCGGGAAGATGCCCGGTTCCGCCGGTGTCGGCCGCTCGTGCGCGCGTTCGCGGCCGACGGGCTGGTGGAGCAGCTCGCGCCGGGTGCTGAAGCGCGGGTCGGCGAGGATCGCTCGGGTGACGGAGTACCCGGTGGCCACCCAGCCGAGGTGCCCGTCCGGGTAGGCCAGGCGGCTGAGCGGGGGACGTCGCCGCAGCTCGACGGGTGGGTCGAAGGGGGTGGGCCGATCGGTCTCCAGCGGACTGGCCGCCCGGTCATCGATCATCCGACCACCTCCCGCCGGCCCCGGGCACGACCGCCCAGGGCGTGATCATCAGCGCGGCTGATTATGCATGACAAGTCGGAAAAAACACACCACTAGTCATTTCCGGACCGCCCGATTAGCATCGGCGCTGACCGAACGGACACATCTTCTGACACGCAGGGCGAACGGGCCGTCGCGAATGTCGCCGGTCCGTGATCGGCGACCCGGCGTTCCCTCCATAGGCTCACTGTCCTCCCTTATAGAGGTTTTAATGGCAGTTCGGCATGCTCAGGTGGCGGTTGTCGGCGGTGGACCGGTGGGGCTCATGCTCGCCTGCGAGGTGGCCCTCCACGACGTACCCGTGGTCGTCCTCGAACGACTGCCCGCGATCGAATGGCGCCCGAAGGCCGAGGGCATCACCGGCCGGGCCGTCGACATCATGGACCGTCGCGGCCTCATGCTCGGGGTCACCGAGACCCCCACCACGCCGCCGACGCCCGAGCAGCAGGCCCGCGTCGCCGCCGGTGAGCGGCGGCCCGACAGCCTGCTGCCCAAGGAGTTCCCCGGCGCGCGGCACTTCGCCAGCATGTTCCTGCTCCGCCCCGAGTCACCGGACCTGCTCGTGCCCCAGCAACTACTGGAGGAGGACCTGGCCCGGCGCGCCACGGAGCTGGGCGTCGACGTGCGCCGCGGCCACACGGTCACCGGGTACGCCCAGGATGACGACGGCGTACGCATCGACGTCGAGGGCCCCGACGGGCCGTACACGCTGGAGGCCGAGTGGCTGGCCGGCTGCGACGGCGGCCGGAGCACGATCCGGAAGCTGTCCGGCATCGCGTTCCCCGGCACGGACGGGATCACGACCGGGTACCGCGCCTTCGCCGAGATCGACGACCCCGACTTCCACCTGCCCGGGTGGTTCCGCAAGGACGCCGGGCTCCTGGTGTACGAGGAGGGGCCGGCCCGGTTCATCACGCTCGAGTTCGACGGGCCACCGGTGAACCGGGACGCGCCGATCACGATCGAGGAGTTCCAGGGCGCGCTGCGGCGGCTGAGCGGCACCAAGGTGACGGTCACCTCGATCTCGAAGATCACCCGGTTCACCGACAACGCGCGGCAGGCGGAGACCTACCGCAGCGGGCGGGTCCTGCTCGTCGGCGACGCCGCGCACGTCCATTCGCATTGGAGCGGTCCAGGACTGCGGCTCGGGCTCGGCGACGCCGTCAACGTCGGCTGGAAGCTCGCCGCGGTCGCCCGCGGCCGGTGCGACGAGAGCCTGCTCGACACCTACACCTCCGAGCGGCACCCGATCGGCGCGCAGACCCTGGAGATCCAGCGCGCCTCGATCGCGCTGATGCGGCCCGGCCCGCACGTCGACGCGCTGCGCCGGCTGCTCCGCGAACTCCTCCTCCGCGACGAGGCGAACCGGCAGCTCACCGCGCTCGTCGACGACCTGCACATCTCCTACGCCATGGGAGACTCCGCGCCCGCCACCCCGCTGGTCGGCCGGTACAGCCCCGATCTGCACCTGCGGCGCGCCGACGGCACCGTACGTGTCGCGGAACTGCAGCGGAACGGCCGGGCGCTGCTGCTCGACCTGCGCTCCGACCCGGAACTGCGCGCCCTCGCCGCGCCCTGGTCCGACCGGGTCGACGTGGTGACCGCCGAGTGCGACGACGCACCGGCCGACGCCCTGCTCATCCGGCCGGACGGCTTCGTCGCCTGGAGCACGCCCGCCGACCCGGCCTCGCTGCCGGACGCCCTCGCCCGCTGGTTCGGCGCGCCCGCCGCGACCGCCTGAGACGCCCCCGCGAATCCCTGAGAGAGACCAACCCAGCCGCTGCACGCCATCGGAGGCCGGAGTGAGTGACCCCAGCCTGACCACCTTGACCACGCTCCCCGCGTCGAGCCCGGTCGACGCCGCGATCGAGGTGGTCGACCGCGACGGAGCGGTGATCATCGAGGACTTCCTCGACGCCGGCACGCTCCGCGGGCTGTGGGCCGACCTCGGCCCGGACCTCGAACGCCAGGCGGACGGCGACGGACGCCTCGTCAGCGAGAAGACCCGCATCCTCCCCGGCCTGGTCCGCCGGTCCGCGCACTCGATGACCATCATGCGGCAGCCGCACTTCCTCGGCCTCGCCCGGCACTTCCTGCAGCGCCCGGTGAAGGCGTGGCTCGGCGAGCAGCGCGTGGAGTTCGTCCCGACGATCCAGCTCGGCATCTCCCGGGCGATCCAGACCTGGCCCGGCGTGCCGATCCAGGCCCTGCACCGGGACGACACCGCCCACCTGCGCACCCACCCGGGCCCGGAGAGCCGGGTCCAGGTCATGGTGGCCGCGAGCGAGTTCAGCGCGCGCACGGGCGCGACCCGGGTGATCCCCGGCAGCCACCGGTGGGACGACGAACGCGCGCCCCGCGACGAGGAGGCGGTGCCCGCCGCGATGCGGACCGGCTCCGCGCTGCTGTGGCTCGGCAGCACCTACCACGGCGCCGGCGTCAACACCTCCGACGGGCCCCGCACCGGCCTGTCGTACGCCTACGACCTCGGCAACCTCCGCCAGGAGGAGAACCAGTACCTGTCCGTGCCGCTGGACGTCGTCCGCGGCTACCCCGAGGACATCCAGCGGCTCCTCGGCTACGAGGCGTGCCCGCCGATGTGCGGGCTCCACGAGCTGAGCGACCCGATGCTCCTGCTCCGGCGCTGAGAGGAGGGACGGATGCGCACTCCGCACATGTACCTGCGCAGCATCGGCGTCCACCTGCCCCCGGTGGTCACCATCGAGACGGCCGTCGCCGAGGGCCGCTACCCGGCCGACGAGGTGGAGTACTTCCGGCTCGGCGGCGCGGCGGTGGCCGGCGACGTGCCCGCCCCGGAGCTGGCGCTGCGCGCCGCCCGGCAGGCGTTCGACCGCTCCGGCGGGCTGTCCCCGCGCGACCTGGACCTCATGCTGTACTCCGACGTCTGGCACCAGGGACCGGAGGGCTGGGAGCCGCAGTACTACCTGCAGCAGCACCTGGTCGGCGGCGACGTCCTCGCCGTCGAGATGCGGCACGGCTGCTGCGGGATGTTCAGCGCGCTGCAGCTCACCGCCGGGTACCTGCGGCCCGACGGCGGCACCGCGCTGCTCGTCGGCGCCGACAACCACGGCACCCCGCTCGTCGACCGGTGGCGGATGATCGAGGGCGCCGTGATGGGCGACGGCGGATGCGCGCTGCTGGTCACGACCGAGGGCGGGTTCGCCGAGCTGCGATCGGTCAACGTGGTCGTGCTGCCGGAGGCCGAGGCCGTCAACGACGGTGGCGTCCCGATGTTCCCGCCGGACGCGACCGTGGCGCGGCCCCTGGACTTCGCCGCGCGCAACCGGGAGTTCCGCAAGCGGCTGATCAACGGCAACGGCGCCGACGTCATGCTCGCCATCCAGAAGACCCTCCTCGAACTGGTCGACCGGACCCTCCAGGAGGCGGACGTCACCCTCGACGACGTCGCGCGCGTGGCCTTCCCGCACGGCCGCTGGGACGACCTGGAGCACCGGGGCGTCAACTGGCTCGGCCTGACGATGGCCGACACCACCTGGGACTACGGGGCGCAGATCGGGCACCTCGGGGTCGGCGACCAGTTCGTGGCCCTCGACCACCTCCTGGCGACCGGCGCGCTGGCCGCCGGCGACCACGTGCTGCTCGTCGGGCTCGGCGCCGGGACCACCATGGCCTGCGCCGTGCTGCGGATCCTCGACATCCCGCCGGAGTACCGGTGAGCGGAGCCTTCCGGGGATCGGAACCGGCCGGAGATCGGACGACGGGGAGGCGGCATGGAGACGGCGGACATGTACATCAGCGGGGTCGGGTCGTACGTCCCCGCCCGGGTGAGCGTCGAGGACGCCGTGGCGGCGGGCCGGTACACCACCGAGGAGGTCGGGCTGCACGGGCTCGCCTCGGTCGCCGTCGCCGGTGACGTCCCGGCGCCGGAGATGGCGCTGCGCGCGGCGCGCGCCGCGGTGGCCCGCAGCGGGCGGTCCCCCGCCGAACTGGACCTGCTCCTGTACACCTCGACGTGGCACCAGGGCCCCGAGGGCTGGCCGCCGCAGTCGTACGTGCAGCGGCATCTCGTCGGCGACGGGGTCCTGTCCACCCAGCTGAAGCAGGGCTGCAACGGCATGCTCACCGCCCTGGAGCTGGCCGCGTGCCACCTGCGGGCCGTGCCGGGGCGCCGGGCCGCGCTGCTGGTCACCGCCGACAACTACGGCACCCCGCTGGTCGACCGGTGGCGGATGCTGCCGGGGGCCGTCGCCGGCGACGCGGGCAGCGCGGTGGTGCTCGACACCGAGCCGGGGTTCGCGCGGCTGGCGTCGGTGTGCACGCTGTCGGTGTCGCAGGCCGAGGAGATGCACCGCTGCGCCGAGCCGCTGTTCCCGCCCGGCATCCTCGAGGGCCGCACGGTCGACTTCGCCGCGCACAACGACGAGTTCCGCCGGCGCGCCGTCACCGAGGGCGACGGCACGAAGGTGCTGGTGACCCTCGACGAGCGGATGGCCGAGGCGATCGACCAGGCACTGGCGGAGGCCGGGATCAAACCGGGAGACGTGACGCGGGTGGCGTGCATGAACACCTCCCGCGAGATCGCCGACCAGATCTGCGAGATGCGGCTGGGCGTTCCGGCGTCCCGGTCGGCCTGGGAGTTCGGCCGGACCATCGGCCACTGCGGGGCGAGCGACCAGGTCCTCGCGCTGGAGCACCTGGTCCGCACCGGCGGCCTGGGCCCCGGCGACCACCTGCTGATGTTCGGCTTCGGACCCGGCGTGACGATCTCCGCCGCGGTCGTGGAGGTACTCGAGTCGCCCGTCTGGGCGCGAGCACGGGGAGGGGATGCGTGATGGGCCGACCGGCCGAGGCCATCGCGGTGATCGGGATCGGCTGCCGCCTGCCGGGCGGCGCCGGCTCGCCAGACGCCTACTGGGACCTGCTACGCGAGGGACGGGACGCCAGCGGGCCCGCGCCCGCGGACCGCTGGCGGGACTACGCCGACCGCGGCCCGTCGTACGCCGCGGCGGTACGCCGTATGGTCCCGCGCGGCAGCTTCCTCGACGACGTCGCGGGTTTCGACGCGGAGTTCTTCGGGCTGACGCCGCGGGAGGCGGAGCTGATGGACCCGCAGCAGCGCCTCACGATGGAGACCGCCTGGGAGGCCCTCGAACACGCCGGGGTGTCGCCGGACGCGCTCGCCGGCACGGACGCGGGCGTGTACGTCGGCGTCTGCACCGGCGACTACGGGAACCGGCTGCTGGAGGACCTGCCCGACATCGAGGCGTGGACCGGGATCGGCGCGGCCACCTGCGCGGTCGCCAACCGCGTGTCGTACTCCCTCGACCTGCGCGGCCCGAGCCTGGCCGTGGACACCGCGTGCTCGGCGTCGCTGGTCGCGGTGCACCTGGCCGTGCAGGCGCTGCGGGCCGGGGAGACGGACGTGGCGCTGGCCGGCGGGGTGAACCTCATCCTGTCCCCCGGCCAGACGCTCACCCTGGACGCGGCGGGCACGCTGGCGCCGGACGGGCGCAGCAAGTCCTTCGACGCCTCGGCCGACGGGTACGGGCGGGGCGAGGGCGCGGCCGTGGTCGTGCTCAAGCGCCTCTCCGACGCCGTACGGGACGGCGACCGGATCCTCGCGACCATCCGCGGCAGCGCGGTGAACCAGGACGGCCGCACCGTGGGCATCATGGCGCCGTGCGGCCAGGCGCAGGAGCACGTTATGCGCCGCGCGCTGCGGCAGGCGGGCATCGAGCCGGACACGGTCGGGTACGTCGAGGCGCACGGCACCGGAACGGCGGTCGGCGATCCGCTGGAGGCCGCCGCGCTGGGCGCCGTGTACGGGACCGGCCGGCCCTCGGACCGGCCATGCCTGATCGGCTCGGCCAAGTCGAACATCGGCCACCTGGAGGGCGCCGCCGGCGTCGCCGGGCTGGTCAAGGCCATCCTCGCCCTGCACTACGGCGAGCTCCCGCCGAGCCGGCTCGACGCGCCGACCCCGGCCGTCGACTGGGCGGGCGCCGGGCTGCGGGTCGCGGAGGCGCCGACGCCGTGGCCCGACGCCGGGCACCCGCGCCGGGCCGCCGTCTCCGCCTTCGGCTACGGCGGGACCGTCGCCCACGTGGTCCTCGAGGAGGCGCCGCCGGCCCGGCCCGCCGAGGAGGGAACGGCGGGCCGGCTGTTCCCCGTCTCCGCCGCGTCGCGGGCGGCGCTGCGGCAGGCCGCCGGGAACCTCGCCGGCACCGCCGGTGACCTGCGCGCGGCCGACGTCGGGCACACGCTCGCACTGCGCCGGGCGCACCTGGCCGAACGCGCGGTCGTCGCGGCCGGCGACCCGGCCGCACTCACCACCGGGCTGCGCGCCCTCGCCGCCGGCACCCCGCACGCCTCGGTGACCACCGGGCGGGTCCTCACCGACCCCGGCCCCGGGCCCGTGTTCGTGTTCTCCGGGCACGGCTCGCAGTGGGCCGGGATGGGCCGGGAGCTGCTGGCGGCCGAGCCGGCCTTCGCGGCGGTGATCGACGAGCTGGAGCCGGTGTTCGCGGACGAGATCGGGTTCTCGCCCCGTGAGGTGCTGACCGGCGGCGAGCTCACCGAGGTCGACCGGATCCAGACCATGATCTTCGCGATGCAGCTCGGCCTGGCCGAGCTGTGGCGCGCGTACGGCGTGCGCCCGCACGCGGTGATCGGGCACTCGGTCGGGGAGATCGCCGCCGCCGTGACGGCCGGGGCGCTGAGCCGCCTGGACGGCGCCCGGCTGATCTGCCGCCGGTCCCGGCTGCTGCGGCGGGTCGCCGGACGCGGCGCGATGGCCATGGTGCAACTGCCGTTCGCCGACGCGGCCGCGCGGCTGGCCGGCCGTACGGACGTGGTCGCCGCGATCGCGTCCTCGCCCGGCTCGACGGTCGTCTCCGGCGACCCGGACGCCGTCGCCGAGGTCCTGTCCGGCTGGCTCGAGGAGGGCGTTCCGGCGCGCCGCGTCGCCTCGGACGTGGCGTTCCACGGGCCGCAGATGGACCCGCTGCTGGCCGAGCTGACCGCCGCCGCGGCAGACCTCGCGCCCCGCACCCCCGGCCTGCGGGTGTACTCGACGGCGCTGGACGACCCGCGCGGGGAGCCTGGTTTCGACGGCGCGTACTGGGCGGCCAACCTGCGCCGGCCGGTGCGCCTGGCCGACGCGGTCACCGCCGCGGCGGCCGACGGGTACCGCGCCTTCATCGAGGTCTCCCCGCACCCCGTCGTCACCCACTCGGTGCTGGAGACACTGAGCGTGACCGGCCACGAGGACGTCTTCGTCGGCGCGACGCTGCGCCGGAACCGGCCCGCACGGGACACCCTCCTGGCGGGCGTGGCCGCCGCGCACTGCGCCGGCCTGGACGTCGACTGGCGGCGGCTACAGCCGTCCGGCGGACCCGTCGCGCTGCCGACGTACCCGTGGCAGCACCGCAGGCACTGGCGCGCGCCCTCGGCCCCCGACGCCGGCGGGCGCGGCCACGACCCGGACACGCACACGCTGCTCGGCGACGGCGTCGAACTCGCGGGCACCGACGTCCGGCTCTGGCGTACCGCCCTGGACGACCAGACCCGGCCTTACCCCGGCAGCCACGCCATCGAGGGCGTCGAGATCGTGCCCGCCGCCGTGCTGGCGGTGACCTTCCTCGCCGCCTCGGGCGGCCGGGCGCTCGACGCGGTGACGATGTCGGCGCCGCTCCTGACCGCCGACCGCCGCGAGGTCCAGGTCGTACGGCAGGGGGCGCGGCTGCGGCTGGCCGCCCGCACGGCCGGCGACCCGGACGCCGCCTGGCAACTGATCGCCACCGCGGAGGTGCCCACGGCCGTGGCCGACCCGGGAGACGGGCCGGAGCCGCCCGCGCTGCCGCTCACACCGGCGGACCCCGGCTCGGTCACGCGGCGGCTCGCCGCCGTCGGCGTGCCCGGCACCGGCTTCGACTGGACGGTCGAGGAACTCCTGTCCGGCCACGGCGCGCTGCGCGCCCGCGTACGGTGCGGGCCCTCGGCCACCTGGGCGCCCGTCCTGGACGCGGTCATGTCGGTCGCGCCGAGCGCGTTCCCCGGCGATCCGCTGCTGCGGATGGTCACGCACGTCGACCGGCTCGCCGTGGCCGGTGAGCCACCGGACACGGTGCACATCGACGTCTGGCTCGACCCCGACCGCGCCGACATCGTCCAGGTCCGGGTGACCGATCCCGCCGGCGTGGTCGTCGCCCGGCTCGACGGGCTGCGGTACCCGGTGATCGACGCGCCCGCCGCCCGGGAGAACGGCGCCGGTGGCGCGGGCCCCACCGAGTCGTTCGCCGAGCTCGGGCCGGAGGAGCTGCGCGCCTTCCTGCTCCGGGAGGTCGGCGCGCAGATCGCCACGGAGATGCGCCTGGATCCCGCCGACCTGTCGCCGCACCGCCCGCTGGTCGAGCAGGGCCTGGACTCGGTGCTGACCGTGGTCGTACGCCGCCGGCTGGAGAAGCGGTTCCGCTGCTCGCTGCCGACCACGCTCCTGTGGCGGCAGCCGACCATCGTCGCGGTCTCCGATTACATCGCCGGGCTGGTGTCCGCGCCGAACGGGAGCGCCGATGCGGGCTGAGCGCACGGTCGCGGGCCCCGCCGTCGATCTCGCCCGGCGGGCCGACGCGGACCGGATCGCGCGGCTCGCGACCCGCTGCCGGCTCGTCCTGCTGGAGATGATCCACCGGGCGGGGTCCGGGCACGCCGGCTCGTCGCTGTCCTGCGCGGACATCGTCAGTGTGCTGAGGTTCGACCAGCTGGACCGGCCTCCCGGCGGGCCCGGTGACGTGTTCGTCCTGTCCAAGGGGCACGCGGCGCCGGCCTGGTACGCCGCGCTGGTCGTCGGTGGGGACCTGCCCGCCGGGGAGGTCGGCACCCTGCGGGCTTTGGACAGCCGGTTGCAGGGACACCCGGACCGTACGCGGCTGGGGCTGGTCGACGTCAGCACCGGCGCGCTCGGCCAGGGCCTGTCGGTGGCCGTCGGCCGGGCCCTCGCCCGGCGGCTGCACGGCCGCGACTCCACGGTGTACTGCCTGCTCGGCGACGGCGAATGCCAGGAGGGCCAGGTGTGGGAGGCGTTCCTGTACGCCGGCGCGCGCCGAGTGCCCGGCCTGGTGGCGATCATCGACCACAACGGCAGCCAGAGCGACGGCGCGGTCGCCGACATCCTGCCGCTGTACCCGCTGCCGGAGAAGCTGCGGGCGTTCGGCTGGCACGTCGCGGAGGTGGACGGCCACGACCACGGCGAGCTGCGCGACGCACTGCGGCGGCGCGACCGCGACGCGCCCACGGTGATCATCGCGCACACCCGCAAGGGGCGCCTCGGCCCCGACCGCGTCCTGCTCGACGGCAGCCACAGCGACCTGCCCTCGGCGGCGGAGTACGCGGCCGCGGTCGACTACCTGGAGACCCTTCTGGAGACCGGACCATGACCGAGCGGAGCGAGGGAGTCGAGAGCACGGCGGTCACGGGTCGTCCCTGCGGCGACGGAGGAGCCCCGAAGTCGACGCGGGACTGGTTCGGCGCCGCGCTGGTGGAGATCGCCCGCGAGTACGACCACGTCGTCGTGGTGAACTGTGACCTCGCCAAGGCCACCCGGACGCTGCCGTTCAAGGAGGAGTTCCCCGACCGGTTCTTCGAGTGCGGCATCGCGGAGGCCAACGCCATCGGCGTGGCCGCCGGGCTGGCGCAGGAGGGGTTCCGGCCGTTCGTCGCGAGCTTCGGGCACTTCCTGACCGGGAAGTTTCTGGAGATCTTCCAGACGGTCGGGCTCAACGACGCGGGCGTGGTCCTCGTCGGCACCCACGCCGGGCTGGCGATCGGTCGGGACGGCCCGACCCAGATGGGGCTGCGGGACCTGGCGCTGATGCGGACCCTGCCGAACGTCGGGGTGTTCCAGCCCGCCGACGGCGCCGAGACCTGGCAGATGATGGCGCACCTGGCGACCGACCGGCGACCCGCGTACCTGCGGCTGTGCCGGCAGCCGCTGCCGGAGGCGCACGCCGACGGGTATCGGTTCCGGTTCGGCGTCCCGCCCGTGCTCCGGGCGGGCGCGGACGTCGCCGTGTTCGCGATGGGCGGCACCGTGCCGGTCGCGGTCGAGGCGGCCGACCGGCTCGCCGCGGACGGGCTCGCGCCGACCGTGGTGAACGTGTCGTCGCTGCCCGTGGACCGCGCGGCGGTGGAGCGCCTCGCCGGCGGGCACCGGCAGGTACTGGTCGTCGAGGACCACTACGCCGTGGGCGGTCTCGCCGACGAGCTGGCCCGGATCGTGCTCGGTCTCCCTGATCGGCCTCGCTTCGACGTGCTCGCCGTACCCGACTACGGGCAGGCGGGGCCGCCCGAGGACCTGTACCGGCGGTACCGGCTCGACGCGGAGGGGATCGCGGCGCACATCGCCGCGCTCCTCCAGGAAGCCCCGGCGTGACACCGCCCGAGACAGCCGCCGACCCGAGGATGGCGACCGGAGTGAGACTGATCGTCTGCAGCAACAGCGCGCCGCGGTGGCAGGACGGCGCCGGCCTGCTGCCCCGCTCCCCCGGCGGCCTGGTCCCGCTGCTGGCCACCCTGCTGGGCGAGCACGGCGGCGACTGGGTGTGCACGATGCCCGCCGACGGCCCGCCCGGCGCGGAGCCCGTCGAGGTGACGCGGCTGCCCGGCGACGTCACCCTGCACCGGCTGCGCCTGCCCCCGGCGGTCGTGGAGCAGCACTACGAGAAGGTCGGCGTACGGGTGCTGCTGTGGCTGTTCCACTACCTGCTCGACACCCCGCGGCAGCCCGGCGAGGGGCTCGCGGAGGCGTGGGCCGGGTACGAGGCCGTCAACCGGGCGTACGCCGACCGGGTGGCGACGCTGCTGACGGGCTCGGCGGAGGAGTTCGTCCTCGTCAACGACCATCACCTGTTCCTCGTCCCAGAGCTGCTCGGGCGGCGCGCGGACCGCCGGGGCCGGGTGGCGTTCTTCCAGGGCCTGCCGTGGTGCGAGCCGGAGTACTTCGGCGTGCTGCCCGCGTACATCCGCGACCGCATCCTCACCGGCCTGCTCGGCGCGGATGTGGTCGGCTTCCACTGCACCCGGTGGGCGCGTGCCTTCCTGGCCTGCTGCGCGCGCTACCTGCCCGGCTGCGCGGTCGACGACGGCGGCGCGACGTACGGCGGGCACCGGACCCGCGTGACCGTCGCGCCGTTCCCGCTGGACGTCGCGACGGTCGAGCGGCTGCGCGCGGAGCCGGCCACCGCGGAGTGGCGGACGCGCCTGGATCGGGAGGCCGGCGGCCGGCGCGTGCTCGTCCGCGCCGACCGCATCGACCTGTGGAAGAACCTGCCGCGCGGCTTCGCCGCGTACCGGAGCCTGCTCGACCGCGACCCCGGTCTGGCCGGGGAGTGGTGGTTCTGCGCGGTGGCGACCCCGCCGGGCCGTCCCACCGAGCGCACCCGGGCGCTCCAGCGCGAGTGCGAGGACCTGGTCGCCGACCTGAACGAGCGGTTCGGCCGGCCCGGCCGGCCGGCCGTCTCGCTGATCTATCCGGACCTGGCCACGACGCGCAACTGCGTGGTGGCCGCCCTGTCGGGGGCCGACCTGACGCTCGTCAACCCGACCTTCGACGGGATGAACCTGGTCGCCAAGGAGGCCTTGTACCTCGGCGAACGCGGGCCGCTGCTGCTGTCCGTCAACGCGGGCGCCTACGAGGGGCTCGCCGGGCACGTCACTCCGGTGCAGCCGTTCGACGTCGAGGCCACCGCCTCGGCGCTGCGGGACGCGATGACCCGCCGTACGGCCCCGGAGGAGCGGGCGGCGGCACGGCGGCTGCTGCGCGACCAGGACGCGACCGACTGGCTGAACCGAATGATGGGAGCGGAACGTTGAGGACGACCGAGGTCACCACGCGGTACGGACGCGTCAGCCGGCTGGCCGACCAGGCCGCCGCAGGGGCGTACCTGTTCGCGGAGCACACGATCGAGCCCGGGCAGGCCACCCCCTTCCGTACCCATGCCCGCGACCACCGGACGTTCGTCGTCATCCAGGGGCGGGTCAGGCTGGAGACCGCCCGCGACGACGGCGGAACCGAGTCGTCGGTGTACGACCGCCTGAGCGGCTGGCACGCCCTCCCCGGCTGCGTCTACCGGATCGTGGGCGCCGGCGCCGGGCCGGCGGTCGTCATCGAGGCCGGGTCCGTGCTGGGCGAGACCCGGGAGGCGACCGGGCCCGACGTCCCGGACGCGGTGGCCTGCCGCTGCCCGGACATCTCCGACTACACGGTGCACAAACCCTGGGGCAGCGAGGTCTGGTACACCCAGAACCTGCCCGACCTCCCGTACGCCCTGAAACGCATCCGGATGACCGAGGGACACCAGTCGTCGCTGCAGTCCCACCGGCAGAAGCTGGAGACCAACTACGTCATCGAGGGAGAGGCGACCGTGCTGAGCGGAGCCATGGCCCCGGAGGATCTGACCGCGGTGATCGACGTGGCGAGCCTGACCACCACCGTCCACCGTCCCCGCTCCGGCTGGACCAACCCGCCGGGCGAACTCCACCGGGTGATCGCGCGGACCGACTACACCTCCATCGAGATCTCCACCCCCGAACTCGACGACGTCATCCGCTGGCAGGACGACGCCGGGCGCGGGCACGGCCGGATCGACTCCGAGCACGTGGGCGGCCGGTCATGAGCCTCGCCGAGACGATCGGGCTGTACCTCAGCGAGAAGCGCCGGATCCTGGACGCCTTCCCCGTCTCGGTGCTGGAGCGCGCCGCCGAGATGCTGTTCGCGACCTACGACCAGGGCGGCATCGTGTACGCCATGGCCAACGGCGGGAACGCCGGCACCCTCGACCACTTCTACTGCGATTTCAAGCACCATCCGTTCGTGACGGAGGACAAGACCCGGCCGCTGCCGGCCGGGGTCCGCCGCCTGTCCTTCGTCAACCTGTGCGGGTCGGCCGCCGAGCTCACCGGACTCGTCAACGACATCGGCTTCGAGGACATGTTCGCCGCGGCCCTGGCCCCCGTCGTCACCCCGAAGGACCTGGTGATGGCCTACTCCGGCAGCGGCAACTCCGCCAACGTGACGAAGGCCCTCGACGTGGCCGTCGCCGCGGGCGCCAGGACGTTCGCCATGACGAAGGGCGACGGCGGCCGGTGCCGGGACCTGGCCGAGGTATGCCTGGTCGTGCCCGGTACGTCCCGGTTCCCCGGTCAGGTCGGCAAGAACGACAACAACTTCCACTTCGAGGACCTCATGCTGTCGGTCAACCACATCCTCGTCGGTCTCCTGAAGGAACGCGTCGCCGCCCACGCCGCCTCGTAGGCCTGCGAGCCTCCGTTCGGCCAGTGGCAGGATGCTTGCGACAGTCGCCATCCAGGCCACTGGCCGAGCGCCGCAGGAGGACCCGATGAGCCGGAGGAGCCACCACGTCGCCGTGCTCGTGCTCGACGGCGCGAAGCCGCTCGACGTCGGCATCCCGGCCCAGGTGTTCTCCAACCGGCCGGGCATGCCGTACGAGGTGCGGGTGTGCGGAGCGGCACCCGGCCTGGTGACCGGCGGCGACGGCCTCTCGTACCACGTGGCCGAGGGCCTGGCGGCCCTGGAGCACGCCGACACCATCTTCATCCCCGGCTATCGCGAGCCGGCGACCACGGAACCTCCCGCGGCGATCGTCGGCGCGCTTTTGGCCGCCCACGAGCGCGGCACCCGGCTCGCGGCCATCTCCACCGGGGCGTTCGCGCTCGCGGCGACGGGCCTGCTGAACGGGAAACGGGCGACGACCCACTGGCACTACACGCGGGCCCTCGCCGAACGGCACCCGCTCGTACGGGTGGACGAGAACGTCCTGTTCGTCGACGAGGGCGACGTCCTTACGTCGGCGGGCGCGGCGTCCGGCATCGACCTGTGCCTGCACCTGGTCCGGCGCGATCACGGCGTCGGCCTGTCCAACCAGGTCGCGCGGCGGCTGGTGGCCGCGCCGTACCGCAGCGGCGGGCAGGCGCAGTACGTGCCGCGCAGCGTCCCAGAGCCGCTCGGCGACGTGTTCGCGAGCACGCGCGAGTGGGCCCTCGCGCACCTCGCCGAGCCGCTGACCCTGGAGGCGCTCGCCCGCAACGCGCGGGTGTCGACGCGCACCTTCTCGCGGCGGTTCGTGGAGGACACCGGTTACACGCCGATGCAGTGGGTGCTGCGGGCCCGCGTGGACCTGGCCCGTGAGCTGCTCGAACGCACCGACCTGGGCGTGGAGGAGATCGCCGACCGCGTCGGGCTCGGCACCGGGGCGAACCTGCGCCTGCACTTCCAGCGCATCCTCGGCACGTCCCCGACGGAGTACCGCCACACCTTCTCGGCCTGAGCCGTCCGCGGAAGCCCTGGTCGGAGGAGGGTTGGCGAGATCCTTGCGAAAGATGGCGAAACGTTTGGCGAGATTTTTGCGCACGGTGGCGTTCAGGCCACTTTCGGGGTGGCGATCCGGCGTCGACGATGGGGCGGACGAAAGGAGCCTCCAATGACTCGCATCGCCGTCAACGGATTCGGCCGGATCGGCCGCAACACCCTCCGCGCCCTGCTGGAGCGCGACAGCGACCTCGAAGTGGTCGCCGTCAACGACCTCACCGCGCCCGAGACCCTCGCGCACCTGCTCAAGTACGACAGCGCGTTCGGCCGCCTCGCGCGTTCCGTCGAGGTCGACGGCACCGACCTGGTGGTCGACGGCCGCCGCATCACGGTCCTTGCCGAACGCGAGCCCGCCAAGCTGCCGTGGGCCGAGCTCGGCGTCGACATCGTGCTGGAGTCCACCGGCCGCTTCACCAAGGACGGTGCCGCCCGCGCGCACCTCGACGCCGGCGCCAGGCGCGTGCTGGTCAGCGCCCCCGCCGACGACGCCGACGTCACGCTCGCCTACGGCGTGAACACCGACACCTACGTCCCCGGCGAACACGTGATCGTCTCGAACGCCTCCTGCACCACCAACGCGCTGGCCCCGCTGGCCTCCGTACTGGACGACCTGGCCGGCATCGAGCACGGCTTCATGACCACCGTGCACGCCTACACCCAGGAACAGAACCTCCAGGACGGCCCGCACCGCGACCTCCGCCGCGCCCGCGCCGCCGGTGTCAACATCGCGCCCACCACCACCGGGGCCGCCAAGGCCATCGGCAAGGTCCTGCCTAACCTCGACGGTAGGCTGTCCGGCGACTCGATCCGCGTGCCGGTCCCGGTCGGCTCGCTCGTGGAGCTGAACACCACGGTGTCCCGCGAGGTCACCCGCGACGAGGTGCTCGCCGCCTACCGCGCCGCCGCCGACGGCCCGCTCAACGGCATCCTCGAGTACGAGGCCGACCCGGTCGTCTCCAGCGACATCGTCGGCCGCCCCGCGTCGTCGATCTTCGACGCCGCCCTCACCCGCGTCGACGGCCGGCACGTCAAGGTGGTGGCCTGGTACGACAACGAGTGGGGCTTCTCGAACCGCGTCGTCGACACCCTCGAACTCCTCGCCCGCAACTGACCACCGGGTACGGCCGACCGTCGGGGGCCGGCCCACGACCAGCCCCCGACCCGCACTCGTGCGTCTGCCCTGACGCCAAAGTCGCCGCCTACTACGCCGAACCCATCACCACCGTGCTGCCCGGTTACCGGTTTCAGGCCGTGGTGCTGGGCCCGGATCAGGTCCCGCCCATCACGGATCGGGAAGAGGCGGCGGCGCACCCGGAGCTGGCCGCGCTGGCGGTGATGATGCACGGCCTGCGCAAGCCGGTGGTGCAGGCGTTCGTTACGGCGGTCTCGGCCCCCGGGACGCCTGGTTACGCTCCGCATTACTATGAATACGCATACATGATGGCTGCGTCGGCGATCAAACGGATCATGGAGGAAGTCGTGTCCGAAACCTGGCCCGTCTACAGCCCCTTCGCCCGCGAACACTTCGGCCGAGGCAAAGCCGAAGGCAAAGCGGAAGGCAAAGCCGAGGGCAAAGCGGAAGGCAAGGCCGAGGGGGAGGCCGATGCGCTCCTGACGATCCTGGAGGCCCGGGGCATCGAGGTGCCACAGACAGCCCGCGCCCGCATCACCACCTGCACCGACGTCGAAGAACTCAAAACATGGCTCAAACGCGCCGCGGTGGCGCGCTCCACCGACGAGGTCTTCGACTGACGGTCAGGACCGTGCCGATGGCGTCGGCGGCTCGTCGGCATGGATTCGGCCGGTCACGTTCGGTGATGATCCGGTACGGCAGCGGTAAGGAAAAGCTGCCGTGAGCGGGGGGTGTCCGACTGGATAGACCACCCATACGATCCGTATCGGATCGATCACGCAAAGTGATCATCCATGCGAGGTCAGTTCTCCGTCTCAGCGCACTCGCGCGCGGAAAAGGGAGGTCTCGGTTTGACGTCATCCTCGTGGCAGGAGCCGGTGTCCACCGACGAGACCGCGGAAGAGGAGTATCAGCGGAGCCTCAGCACCGCGGCGGCGCGGAACCTTACGACGACGACCAAGACCCCGCCGCAGATGCAGGCGATCAGCTCGCGCTGGCTGCTGCGGGTGCTGCCCTGGGTGGAGGTCTCCGGCGGTCACTACCGGGTCAACCGCCGGCTGACCTACAAGGTGGGTGGCGGCCGGGTCGCCGTCACCGGCACCGAGAACCGCGCCCAGATCCTCCCGCCCAGCCTGCGGGAGATTCCGCTGCTGGCGGGGTTCTCCGACGAGGAGGTGCTGGCGGAGCTGGCCGGCCGGTTCATGCTGCGGGAGGCGGCGGCCGGCGAGACCCTCGTCGAGCGCGGCCGGCCCGGCGACCGGCTGTTCGTGGTCGCGCACGGCAAGGTGGACCGGCTCAGCGCGGGACCGTTCGACACGCCGGCGGCCCACGCCCCGGTGGGCGACGGCGGCTACCTCTTCCCCGGCGCGCTGACCGATCCGGATTTCACGTGGGACCACACGGTCGTCGCGATGACGACGTGCTCGCTGCTGGTGCTCTCCCGGCAGGACTTCCAGGCCATGCTCGACCGGTCCGAGGCGCTCGCCGCGCACGTCGAGCGGTATCGGGCGGCGCTGCGGGCGCCGCAGAACCGCAAGGGCGAGGCGGAGATCGCGCTGCTCTCCGGGCACGCGGGCGAGCAGGACGTTCCGACGACGTACGCCGACTATGAGCTCGCGCCGCGCGAGTACGAGCTGGGCGTCGCCCAGACCGTGCTCAAGGTGCACACCCGGGTCACCGACCTGTTCAACGAGCCGATGAACCAGTTGGAGCAGCAGCTCCGGCTGACCATCGAGGCGCTGCGGGAGCGGCAGGAACACGAGATGGTGAACAACCGGGACTTCGGGCTGCTGCACAACGTCGACTACTCCCAGCGGCTGCAGACCCGGTCCGGTCCCCCGACCCCCGACGACCTGGACGAGCTGCTGTCGCGGCGCCGCAGCACCCGCCTGTTCCTCGCTCACCCGAAGGCGATCGCGGCGTTCCTGCGCGAATGCACCCGGCGCGGTATCTACCCGGACCCCGTCGAGTGGGAGGGCGGCCGGATGCCGGGCTGGCGGGGCATTCCGATCTTCCCGTGCAACAAGATCCCGGTCGTCGACGAGCACACCTCCTCGATCCTGGCGATGCGCACCGGAGAGGACGACCAGGGCGTGGTGGGCCTGCGCCAGACGGGCATCCCGGACGAGTACGAGCCGGGGCTGAACGTCCGCTTCATGGGCATCGACGAGAAGGCCATCACGTCGTACCTCGTCAGCACCTACTTCTCGGCGGCGGTGCTGGTCCCGGACGCGCTCGGCGTGCTGGAGAACGTCGAGGTCGCGGCTCCGGGCTCGTGAGCCGGGCCCGCACCACCGCCGGCCCGTACGTCCGAGATCTCCCGGGAGCGCACGTGTCACACGACCTGCCGATCCGCCCGACCGGGCTGGGCACATCCGCGGCCCACCTGGCGGGGGCGCTTCGGTCCGCGGCCCGCGAGGGGCCACCACTCCTCGCGGACCCGCCGAGCATGGCGGCGCCGGTCACGGCTCCGCCCGCCCATCCGCCCGTACCGGTCCCCGCTCCGCCCGACGACCTGTCCGTGCCGGTCCCGGCTTCGTCCGCCGATCGACCGGTGCCGGAGCGGGCCGTGGTCTCCTGCCCGGGCGGGGACGTCCCGGGCGTCGTGCCGGGGTACGCCGAACGGCAGTGGGGGGACGGGTCGTACCCGCCGCTGTACTGCCCGGAGACGGTCCGCGTCGACGAGGATCTCGGCGACCGGGTGAACGACGCCCTGGTCGCCTGGGCGGAGGAGACCGGCATCTACGCCGGTCGTCTGGAGGCGTTCCGCAGCACGGGGTTCGGCCGGCTCGCCATGCTCACGCATCCCGACACCGACGACCCCGACCGGCTGCTCCTCGCCGCGCAGCTGAACGCCGCGTGGTGGGCGTGCGACGACTACTACGCCGACGAGAGCGAGCTGGGGGCCACTCCGATCGAGCTGCCGCCGCGGCTGGCTCTGGTCATGTCGGCCATGGACCCACCGCCGTCCGCGGGCGAGTTCACCGGCCCGCTGGAAGAGGCGGTGCGGGCCGATCCGGTGCTGGTGGCGCTGGCGTCGGCCACCGCGCACCTCAGGCGCCACGCCACCCCGGAGCAGGTCATGCGGGTCTGCAACACGACCTTCCAGATGTACGTGAGCTGGACGGCGTACGCCGCCTGGCGCTTCGGCGGCGGGCTGCCACCCGCCTGGCGTTACCTCGCCGCCCGGCAGCACGACAGTTTCTACACGTCGATGACGTTGATCGACGTGGTCGGCGGTTACCGCCTCCCCGGTGAGCTGTTCTACGCCCCGGAGGTGCACCGTGCCGTGATGCAGGCGGGCACGGCGTCCGTCATCGTCAACGACCTGCACTCGGTCGCCCGGGAGGCGGCGGACGACCAGACGGACAACCTCGTCCTGCTGGTCGCCGCCGAGCGCGACTGCTCCCTCCGCGAGGCGATCGAGACCTGCGTCCGCCTGCACAACGCGTTCGTCCGGGACTTCCGGTCCGCGCAGGAGCGGCTCGCCGCCGTGCCGTCGGCGGAGCTGCAACGGTTCCTGCGCGGCGTGCAGGCCTGGATGGGCGGCGGCGCCGAATGGCACGGCACGAGTAGCCGCTACCGCTGATCCGGCCGTGGGATCCGGCGATCACCTCGCCGGATCACGCGGGCACCACCGTGGTCGGCGTGCCGTTGGCGCGCCGACCCGGCAACCCCCCGATTCACGAATCATGAGGAGGCCGGCATGACGTCCGTCCACGACTCCGCCCTCGACGACTCCGTGGTCGTCGCCAGCCCGTACCAGCGGGCCGTCGCCGACTACTGGAACGCCGAACGCAACCCGGTCAACCTCCGCCTGGGTGAGGTGGACGGCATCTACCACCACCACTACGGCATCGGCGACGTGGACTGGTCGGTGCTGCAGAGCCCGGCGGAGGTCCGCGAGGCCCGGATCGTCGAGGAGCTGCACCGGCTGGAGTCCGCGCAGGCCGACTTCCTCCTCGACCACCTCGGCTCCGTCGGCCCGGAGGACCGGGTGCTGGACGCCGGGTGCGGGCGGGGTGGGTCCAGCCTCGTGGCCGCGGCGCGGTTCGGGTGCCGGGTCGACGGCATCTCGATCTCCCAGGCGCAGGTCGACTTCGCGAACGAGCAGGCGAAGCGGCGTGGCGTGGACGCTTCGGTGCGGTTCCACCTGCGCAACATGCTCGACACCGGCTTCCCGACCGGCGCGTTCCAGGCGATCTGGAACAACGAGTCCACGATGTACGTCGAACTCGGTCCCCTGTTCGCCGAGCACTCACGGCTGCTCCGCCGCGGCGGCCGGTACGTCTGCATCACCGGCTGCTACAACGACGCGTACGGGCTGCCATCCCGTGCCGTCAGCCAGATCAACGCGCACTACATCTGCGACATCCACCCACGCAGCACCTACTTCCGGGAGCTGGCCGCGAACCGCCTGGTTCCGGTCAGCGTGGTCGACCTCACCGCCGCGACCATCCCGTACTGGCGGCTGCGCGCCCGGTCCGGTCTGGCCACCGGCATCGAGAACGCCTTCCTCGACGCCTACACCGGCGGCAGTTTCCAGTACCTGCTGATCGCCGCCGATCGGATCTGAGGCGCCGCCTCGATCATCGGGCGAGGAGGTCACGGAGGGCCTTGGTGATGTCCGCCGGGGCCTCCTCGGCCATGAAGTGGCCGCAGGTCACCGTCCCATGGTGCAGGTCGGCCGCCCAGGCGCGCCAGACGGCGGCGGCGTCGTAGCCGAGGGCGGCGCCCCAGTCCTGCTGCAGGACGGTCACCGGCATCGTCAGGCGCCGGCCGGCGGCGCGGTCGGCCTCGTCGTGCTCGACGTCGATGCCGGCGGAGGCACGGTAGTCCGCCACGATGGAGGGCACGGCGTCGCGGCAGGCCGCCAGGTACTCCGCGCGGACCTCGGCGGGGATCGCCTCCGGGTCGTTCGCCCAGAGGTCGAGGAAGTGGCCGAAGAACGCGTCGGGGCTGCCCGCGATCAGCTTTTCGGGCAGGCCGGGCGGCTGCGCCATGAGGTACAGGTGGAACCCGACGGCGGCGGTGACGCCGTGCATCACGTCCCACATGTCCAGGGTCGGCAGCACGTCCAGGCAGGCCAGGTGGGTCACCGCGTCGGGGTGGTCGAGGCCGGCGCGGAAGGCGACCAGGGCACCGCGGTCGTGCCCGGCCAGTGCGAACCGCTCGTGCCCCAGCGCGCGGGCCAGGGCCACGGTGTCGGCGGCCATCGTGCGCTTGGAGTAGACGTCGGCGCCGGTCTCGGCGGGCTTGTCGCTGGCGCCGTAGCCGCGCAGGTCGGGGCAGATGACGGTGTGGTCGGCGGCGAGGTCGGCGGCGACGTGCCGCCACATCAGGTGGGTCTGGGGGAAGCCGTGCAGGAGCACGATGGCGGGTCCCGATCCGCCGACGGCCGTGTGCAGGGACACGCCGTCCGCGACGGGCACGCGCTGGTGGTCGAATCCGGGAATGGCGGGCGCCATGGTCTTCTCCTCGTAGGTTGAGAACACGGTCAGCCTGCCGGGTCCGGATGAGCATCCGATGAGTGCGCCACCGAGGGCGAATCAGGCGGGCATGCCGCCGGGGGCGGGCCAGGTCGGCGCACGGGGCTTGAGCAGCGACCGACGACGCCGCAGGGGCGACGTTCGTCCGCGACGCCCTACAAGCGTACGCGCGGACCCGGATGTAGCTCGTGTGGTCGCAGAACGGCCAGCTCCGCGAGACCGTCGGCGACCATCCCAGCGTTCAGAGGCACAGCTCGCGATTCTCGAAACTCACCACAGGCACGCCCCCGCCCGGCTCGTCCGGGACCGGGGGCGTCGCCCGTGTTCCGAGGCTGCGTAACTGCGCATCTGCCGGGCTGCGGAGTGCGCAGCCTCCCCGCCCGTCGTCGGCCTCGGCGGCTACCGGGTTGAGCGAGCAGGGCGCGGCGTGCGGGGGCCAGCCCAGACGCTGCCCGCGGGCACTTGCGACCGCCAGGCCCTTCAAGGTGGGCCACAAAAATCGATCAAGGTGTAGGCGGAGCGGCCCTGCCGGACATCTCTGGGCGACACCGACCCGAGAGAAAGGAGCCGGCGTGCCGGATCCAGACGGGGGATCCGTCTTCAGGCCCGGAGCGCCCTCGCGGACTTCACGGCCGCGGACGAGCACGCGGCGGCCGCCGACCGCCTGGCCGAGCGCCACGAGCGGCCGCTGGTCGAGGTGTTCACCCGGTGGTACGCCGCGCTACGGCTGGCCGAGACCGGTTCGGCGACCGGAGCCGCAACCGACGCCGGGACCGGGTCCGAGGCCGCGTCCGGGGCCGCGACCGGAGCCGGAACCGCGTCCGTGACCGGAGCCGGGACCGGGTCCGAGGCGGAGTCGGAGGCGGAGGCGGCGTACCGGGATGCGGCGACCCGCCTGCCGGGCTCGGGCATGCCGGGGCTGGCGGACGGGTTGTTGCCGCTGGCGTTGCTGTGCCTGCGGGTGCGGTACGGACTGCCGCCCCGGCCCGGCGACCCGGCCGGCTTCGGGCCGTACGAGCCGTGGGCCCGGCCCCTGGTGCTGCTCGCGGAGGGGCGCCGGGAGGCGGCCGCCGCCGCGCTGCGCGAGGTCCCGGACCCGCCACGCGACCTGCTGCTGGAGGCCCTGTGGTGCCTGACGGCCCGCGCGGCCCTGGCCCTGGGCGACCGGCCGGTGATGGAGCGGGCGTACGCGGCGCTGCGTCCCGCGGAGGCGGAGCTGGCCGGGGCGGGCAGTGGCCTGCTCACGGTCGGCCCGGTCGCCCGCCACCTGGACGACCTCGCCGTCGCCCTCCGCCGACCCTGATCGCGCGCCGCGTGCGATGGCTCAGGCCTCGGCCAGCGGTTCCGTCGCGGATGCGCCGGTCGCCGCCTCCTGGCCGGCGCTCTCGCGCCGGGCGGGGATGCGCTTGCCGAGGGTGATGAAGAACAGGGTCACCGCGGTCAGGACCTGGCGGCGTCCCACACCGGGCTGGACAGGAAATAGGTGTCGTAGATCTCCTGGACCTCCAGGAGACTTTCGGGCGGCACCTTCCCATAGGCGATGCGCTCCAGGTGGCGGAAGTATTCGAAACGTTCGACGCCGGGCGTGATGACGATGAGGATGTCGGCGTTCTCGCCGGGCGCGGCGGCGAAGGCGTGCGGGGCACCGGGCGGAACGACCACCAGGTCGCCGCGTTCGGCGGTCACGACCTGGTCTCCGGAGAGCAGTTGCGCGGTGCCGTCCAGGAGGTAGAACAGCTCGGCCGACCTGCCGTGGTGGTGCGGCTTGGCGCCGTCCGCGCCCTGTTCGAGGGTGACCCGCTGGGTCGACAGCGCGCCGCCGGTCGAGCTGCTGTCGGCCAGCAGCCGGATGGTGGTGGGAGCCCGGCCGATCACCTCGGCCTCGGCGGATCGGACGATGACGGCGTCGTTGAAGTCCGGTGTGATCAGGGACATGGGAGCGGCTCTTTCTACGGGTGGGATTCGGGGATGTCAGACGGCGAACAGGAGGGCGGCGCTGATCAGGACGATCACGGCGGTGGCGAAGTGGACGCCGAACGCGACCGCCTTGGTGCCGCCGTGGCGCAGGACGATGAGCGTGTCGCCCAGCGGTGCGATCGCGACGGCCAGCATGTACCAGCCGACGGCGTGCGCGCCGGCGAACGCGAGCAGGACCGCGCCGAGGACGCCGTAGGTGAAGTCGCGCAGGCCCTTGATGGTCAGGTAGGCGGCGTCGCCGTTCTCCTTGGCCGGCACGCCGTACCCGGCGGCGGCGGGGCGGGGCGCCAGCAGGAATCGCAGCCCGATGAACGAGATGAGGACGATGAGGGCGATCGCGAGTCCGTAGGCGATGGGCGTGAGCATGAGCATCTCCGATTTGCTAGCAGCGCTAGGAACGAGACCGACACTAGCAGATCGGCGATAGAACAGCTAGCGCTGCTAGAAATATTGGAAGGCCGAGAGAAGCGCCTCACCGACCTCACCGCCTCGCGTCGCCGACGACGGTGGTGGTGGTGGTGCTCGCCGGGGTGTGTCCATCGAATGTCATCCTCCGGCAACGACCGTCCTGATAAGTTCTTTCGCCCGATGTGCTCGAAAACGTACAAAAAGGACTGGACGCGGGAGAACATGAAGACTCGTACGATCGTGGTCGGCGCGCTGTGCACCGGCCTCGCCCTGGCCGGATGCTCCGGAGGATCCGACGACAAGAAGTCCGGTGACGGCGCGACATCGGCGCCGAAGTCCGGCACGAGCAGCTCCGCCGCTGCCGCTCCGCCCGAGCTGCCGGCCGGTTACCGCCGGATCGGCGGTTCGGAGAACGGCCTCACCATCGGCGTGCCGAAGAGCTGGAAGGCACTCGACTTCGACCAGCTGACCAAGGCCAAGGCGGAGCTGGGGAAGAACGGTTTCCCCGCAGCGACCGTCGACCAGGTCGTCAAGACCATGAAGCAGAACAACGCCTTCATGGCGTACGACCCGGGGACCGCGCGGACCGAGCACTTCGGCAACAACGTCAACGGCTTCTGCCAGCCCGGTGCCGCCCCCAACGCCGACCAGGTCAAGGCACAGCTGGGTCAGATCGGCGCACGCAACGTCGCGATCGAGAACACCACCGCCGGCGGCCGATCGGCGGTGAAGGTGACGTACGAGCAGGCGGGCACCGCGACGCTGGAGACCACGCAGTACGTCGTCCCCGCCGACGGCGGCCGGACCTGTTACGCGACGCTGACCAAGAAGAAGGGCACCGACGCGCCGTTCGACGCCATGGCCCCGACGATCCAGGTCCTCTGACCGAGGAGGTCCGTCAGGACCCGCCGTCCTCGGCGAACTCCGCGAGGACGGCGACGGCCTGCTCGAAGGCGACGACGGTGACGCCGTCCGACGGGCGCTCGCTACTCCCGCACCGGCGGGAGGGAGTCCTCGGGCGGGCGCGGTACCGGCGGGTGCGGGGCGTGGTCGCGCTTGTACACCAGCAGCGTGCGTGTGAACGAGCACACGATGACGCCGTTCTGGTTGAAACCCTCGGTGGCCACGGTGACGACGCCGACGTTCGGCCGGGAGCGGGACTCGCGGAGCGCGATGACCTTCGACCGCGAGTACAGCGTGTCGCCCTCGAAGACGGGGGCCGGCAGCCGTACGTCGTCCCAGCCGAGGTTCGCCATGACGTTCTGCGAGACGTCGGTGACGGACTGGCCGGTGACGAGGGCGAGGGTGAAGGTCGAGTCGACCAGCGGGCGCCCGAACTCCGTCCGCGCGGCATAGTGGTGGTCCACATGCACCATCGCGGTGTTCTGCGTCAGCAGCGTGAACCACATGTTGTCGGTCGTCGTGACCGTCCTGCCGAGCGGGTGGTAATAGATGTCCCCGAGCGTGAAGTCCTCGTAGTACCGGCCACGCCACGTCATGGGCTCAAGTCTAGGTGGCGGGCGAAGGCGGAGATCGTACGATAAGCGAGGCACATGTCCTTGATCGGAAGCGGGCGCAGATGGTCGATTTCTCGCGGGGCCTCCCTCCGGCGTTCCTCAGCAGCGCCAACGCGTCGTTCACGCAGCTGCTGGCCGAGGTCGCACCCGAGGCGCTGCCCCCGGGCCGCGTCCGGGAGTCGGTGGCCGGGCTGAACCTCCCGCACGGGACCACGATCCTGTCGCTCACCTTCGAGGGCGGCGTGCTGATGGCCGGCGACCGCCGCGCCACGATGGGCAACCTCATCGCGCAGCGCGACCTCGAGAAGATCAATTACGCCGACGAGTACTCCGCGGTCGCGTTCGCCGGGACGGTCGGGACCGCGATCGAGATGGTGCGGCTGTTCCAGTTCGAGCTGGCGCACTACGAGAAGATCGAGGGCCGGCGGCTGTCGCTCGACGGCAAGGCCCGCCGGCTGGCCACCCTCGTGCAGGGCAACCTCGGCGCGGCCATGCAGGGGCTCGTCGTCGTTCCCCTCTTCGCGGGCTACGACCTCGACCGGGGAGTCGGCCGGATCTACTCGTTCGACGTCACCGGCGGCCCGTACGAGATGAAGGACTTCCACGCCGACGGGTCCGGCTCGCCGTACGCGCGGGGTGCGCTGAAGAAGCTGTACCGGCGCGGCATGTCCCAGGAGGACGCGGTCGTCGCGGCCGTCCAGGCGCTGTACGACGCGGCGGACGACGACTCGGCCACCGGCGGCCCGGACCTGACCCGGCGGATCTACCCGAGCGTCGCGGTCGTGACCGAGGACGGCTACCGGCGGCTGCCCGAGGACGAGGTCCGCTCGGTCGCCGAGGCGGTCGTCGCCGCCCGCCACGACTCCCCCGGCGGCCCCACCGCGTCCCTGCGCTGAGCCGCCGGTCCCTCGGCGGAAGATGCGGTCGTCACCAGGCGACGGGCAGTTCGTACAGGCCGATGAACGCCGCGTCCCAGGCGATGCGCAGCTCGTCGAGCCCGACCGCGAGGCGCAGCGTCGGGATTCGGGTCAGCAGGGTGCCGTAGACGATCTCCAGCTCGGCGCGGGCGAGGTTGTGGCCGACGCACTGGTGCACGCCGTGGCCGAAGGCGAGGTGGTGCTGCGCGGACCGGCGGATGTCGAACGCGTCGGGATCCTCGAACACCCGCTCGTCGCGGTTGGCGGACGCGGCCAGCACCGTCAGGCGGTCCCCGGCGCCGATCCGCGTCCCGCCGACCTCGATGTCGTCCACCGCCACACGTTCGAAGACGACCCAGTCCTGGACCGTGTGGAACCGCAGCAGTTCCTCGGTCGCCCCCGGCAGCAGGCCCGGATCGTCGCGCAGCGCCGCGAGCTGCTCGGGGTGCTCCAGCAACGTCACCACACCCAGCGCGATCATGTTCGCCGGTGAGTCGTAGCTCGCGAGCAGCAGGAGAAACGTCATGTTGGTCAGCGCTTCGGCGGTCAGCTCCCCGGTGGGCAGATGCCGGGCGGCCAGCCGCCCGATGAGACCGTCCGGGGATTCCCGTTCAACGCGGCCGATGAAGTCGCGCAGGTAGTCGCGGAGGTCACGGGACGCCTCGGGCGCCCGCGGGTCGCGGATCAGCAGGCTGAGCATCCGGAGCCGGGAATCGACGAACTCGCGGTCGGCCGCCGGAATGCCGAGCAGCTCGCAGGTGACACGCGGCGGGACCTTGCGTGCGAACGACTCGACGAGATCGGTGGGCGGACCGGCCGCCAGCAGCTCGTCGATCGCCGCATCGACGATCCGCTGGATGAGGGGTCGCATGGCGGCGACCGAGCGCATGCCGAGCTCCGGGAGCAGCACGCGCCGGTACCGGGTGTGCTCCGGCGGGTCCATGCCGACGAGGAAGCCCTCGTCGGTCCGGTCGTCGTCGGGGCCGCTCGGCCGCCCGAGCAGTCCGGGGTTCGAGCTGACTCGCGGATGGCTGAGCATCTGCCGCGCCTCGGCGAGGCGGGTGACCGCCCAGACCGGCGCGCCGTTGGGCAGAGCCGCGCGGACGACCGGCGCGGTGTCGCGCATCCGCTGGTACTCGGCCGGCGGGGCGAACGGGCAGGTCCGCACCATCGGCAAGGTCGGCGGCGTGGGTTCGTCGTGCTGGGACGTGCTCATCGTGATCTCCCCTCAACGCCCGCCTCAGCATGCAACCGTGATGTGGATCATGTCCAGGGGCCGTGGCGACGCGCCGGGGACTTCATTTTCGCGCGTGGGCCGCTGGGAACATCTATAGTCCAACGCATGTCGGAGGATCGGGAAGCCTGGGGCACCCTGCTCGAAGCCGGATTCCTGCACGCGCTGCGCGAGGCGCACACCGAGGCGACCCTCGCCGTGTTCGGCGCGATGAGCCGGGCGGCCGGGTTCAAGGAGCGGTCGTTCGGCACCGGCGCCTTCGACGTACTGGAGACCCAGCTGGACCGGGTGTTCCACCTGGGCGAGTTCGCCCCCGACCCCGCCGAGGGCGACGACGACCCGCTCACGGCGATGGTGAGCCGAGAGAACCTGAACGGCTCGCCGGGCTGGCGGTACGGCCGCTACCGGATCCTGCTCAAACGGCACCGTTTCGGCGCGGTACGGGCGATCCGCTGGGACCGGGACAGTTACACCAAGCAGGCGGTCGCGCGGCAGGAGTTCCCCGACGATCCGCAGCTCACCCTGGACTTCGCCCTCGGTCCCGTACGCGACACGGACGACGTCGTGACCCTCGTCCTCGCGCACAGCGCGACCGAGGAGCCGCTGGAGATGGAGCTGTTCCTCGGCCGTCCCCGGCTGAACGCCGACGGCGGCCCGGCCTGGCACTGGCTCCGGCAGCTGACCGATGACACGCTCGGCGCCGACCGACGGCGTAGGCTCGTGCCTTCCACACTGCCCCTGTGGGCCGACGACGAGGCCGATGTTCCACTGCGGCTCCACGGTCGGCGTGCGGGCGGCGGAGAGACGAGTATCGAAACGGCCCAGTGAACGACCACACCAACGAGCACGCCGCGCGGCGGCTCGCCGAGGCTCGGCTGCTGTTCGACGCCGACCGGCTGACGCTCGCGCGGCGCCTGCGCGGCATGCGCAAGAACCAGCTGGCCCAGGCCGTCGGCACCACGCCGACCGCCATCGGCCAGTACGAGGCCGGCGTGCACCGGCCGTCGGAGAAGACGCTGTCACGGCTGGCGTTCGCGCTCGGCGTGCCGGTCGAGTTCTTCCGCGCCGGACGCGGCCCCGTCTCCCTCGACACCGCGCACTTCCGGTCGCTGCGGTCCACGACGCAGATCGAACGCGACCAGGCCCTCGCCCACGGCCGGATCGCCGCGGACATCGTCACCGCCCTGGAAGAGCTGGTCGAGCTGCCGCGTGCGGAGCTGCCCGAGCGGCCCGTGTCGCCGGAGGAGATCGCCGGGTCCGGTCCGGTCGAGGCCGCCCGGCTGGCCCGGAAGGCCATGGCCGGGGACGCCGGTCCCATCCCGCATCTCGTACGGCTGCTGGAGAAGCACGGCGTCATCGTGCTGATCCTGCCGCCGTCGACCGAGCGCGTCGACGCGTTCAGCATCGGCGCCCACCCGCGTCCGATGGTGCTGTTCAACCCGGCCAAGGGCGACTACTGGCGCAACCGCTTCGACGGTGCGCACGAGCTCGGCCACCTCGTCATGCACGCGGACGCCGAACCCGGCAGCAAGATCATCGAAGATCAGGCGCACCGGTTCGCGGCCGAGTTCCTGATGCCGGAGGCGGCCATCGCCGACGAGCTGCCCCACACCGCCGACTGGGCCCGCCTCGCCGAGCTGAAGGCGGCGTGGGGGGTCAGTATGGCGGCCCTGCTCTACCGCGCGCGCAGCCTCGGCATCATGAAGGAGAGCACGTACCGGAGCGCGATGAGCGTGATGAGCGCCCGCGGCTGGCGGCGCAACGAGCCCGGCCCGGCCCGGCCCCTCGAGACCCCGACGATGCTCACGCGGGCGGTCGAGCTGGTCGCCGGCTCCGGTACCGGCCGCGACGAGCTGGCCGACCGGGCCGGCGTCACCCGCGCCGACCTCGACCTGCTGGTCCCGAGCCGCCGCGTGCCCGCGGTCGGCTGACCCCCCACCAGGAGGCACGGTGTTCCGGCCGCTGATCCCCCTCGCCGTACTCGCCTGCGCCGGTGGCCTGGCGGCCTGCGAGTCCCAGGACGAGCCGAAGCCCCAGAGCGCGCCCTCGTCCGTCCCGGCCGCCTCCACCCCGGCGGTCTCCGCCGCACCGGGCACGTCGTCGGCCGCACCGGCGAGCACGCCGCCGGCGCCCTGCGCGTCGGCGGCGGACTTCCTCAAGGCCCGGGCCGCCGAGGGTTCGATGGAGTTCCGGGTCTCCGGCCGCGTCATCTGCGACCACGGCTGGGCGGCCGCGTACCTGAAGCAGCCCGCCGGGCTCACCGACCCGGCCTGGACCGTGCTCCGGAACACCGGCGGTCGCTGGCACCTGGTCACCTACGGCACCGACGGCCTCTGCGGCGCCCCGGGCATGAAGGCGGCACCGGCCAAGATCAAGAAGGCCCTCGGCCCGTACTGCTGACGCGACGCCGGCCCGGTGCTTCGCGCTCTCACCGTGCGACCGGAATCGGGCGCGTACTACCGACTCAGCCGCAGACCGCACGGTAATAGGCGAGCCGTTCCTGGAGCACGTATCCGGCCAGGCCGTTCTTCACGACGACGCCGTAGTAGCGGTACGGCCGGGCGGGGTTCCCCGGCGTCTCGTCCCGCGTGAACAGGTCGCCGGGCCACACGGTTCCGACGACGGCGCCGTGCGCGTCGACGACGTTGCCCCGGTGCACGACCCGGTACTGCGGGCGCTGCCGGCAGGCGCCCTGCCGCGCCACCGGGTGCGCGTCCGGCGGCCGGTCGTCCCCGGTGCCGGTCACGATGACCGCCGCGGCCACCGCGCCGGCGACCAGCGCCACGAGCACGACCACCGTGAGCAACCGGCCACGTCGGCGCCGGACGGGCCCCGCCGGTGCCTCCGCCTCCGGAGATCCTCGGTCGCCGGAGCGTCGCTCCCCAGGAGTCGTCGAGCGGGAGGCCAGTGCGGCCTCGCGCAGG
The DNA here is from genome assembly GCF_024055725.1 of Actinoallomurus spadix. Lineage (GTDB taxonomy): Bacteria > Actinomycetota > Actinomycetes > Streptosporangiales > Streptosporangiaceae > Actinoallomurus > Actinoallomurus spadix. The sequence continues at coordinate 33,595 of NZ_JAMXMX010000025.1, forward strand.
TCCCGCAGGCGCTTCCGCTCCTCAGGGGGCAGGGCGGCGAGGTCGCAGAACCGGTCGAGCACGTCCGCCGGCATCGGGGTCTGGGCGTTGAGGTACCGGGACAGGGAGGAGTCCGAGACGTTGAGGTCCCGCCCGAGCCGGGCGAGCGTCGACCCGACGCGCTCGTACAGCACGCGAAGCTGCTCGGTGAACAGCCGGACCGGTTCGGCCAGGTCCGGGGGCAGCGGCTGAAGAGGCTTGCGGCGCTCCGCCACGTCGTCTCCTGTCCCGTCTCGATCCCGTCCTCGACGAACGGCCTGGTCAACTGGGCGTGGGATATCCCGCCCGTCCCGTCTTCGGCCGATCTGTGGCGACCCTGCCCGTCCGGACCGCAGGATCGATCTTGCCCGCTGCGACCGGAGCAGTCGGGTGGAAACCCGAAGACCCGCCGTCCGCTTGCGGACAGCGCACCCCCTTGGAGGAACACCGGGAATGGCTTCGAAGAACACCTCGCGCCGTGGCGCCGTCATCGCGGCGGCCTCCCTGGCGAGCGCGGCACTGCTCATCGGCGGCGCCGGCGGCGCGGAGGCGGCGCAGGCCCCGACCAATCCGGCGAAGCTCAAGAAGAGCTGCACCCTGTGGTTCAACTACACGCCGCATCAGGCGATGGACAAGGCACCGGGCCACTCCGTACCGGTGCAGGCGGGCAAGGGGCGGACCGTCAACTACCGGTACAACTGGGACTCCCACTACGCGGTCGTCTCCACCTGGGGCTCGTCCGGCGTCTGGGGCTTCATCAACCGCTCCTGTCTGGGCAGGCCCAAGCACGCGGTCGGCGGGCGGCTCACCGAGCACCTGTCCTCCAGCGCCGAGAAGCACACCCGGTACATGTGCGGCCAGCAGACCCTTTACGTCCGGGACCACCAGCAGCGGGTCATCGGCCGGCTGTACCACGGTGACCGGTTCGTCCAGTACGGCAAGACCCGGAAGATGAAGAAGGACAACGGCCGGATCTCGGTCGGGTATGCCTACGGGCGGGTCCACAAGCCCGGGCGCGTGTACACGAAGTACCTGTCCACGAAGCCGTGCCCGTCCGCCGCCGCGGCACCCGCCGCCGCGGCAGCGGCCCCCGCCCCGGCTCCCGCGGCCCGGGTCGCCGCCGGGTCGGCCGTGCCCGCGTCCCGCGCGGTCGCGGCCGACTGCCACTACAAGGTGACCTGGCCGGTCGCCGGCGTGTACGAGCAGCCGACCAACGCCTCGACGCTGCTGAAGGACAAGCGCGCCGGCGACATCGTCGGCGGGTACTGCGACTGGACGTACGACAACACCACCGAGGGCCACACCTACCTCGCGGTGGCCACCGACAGCGCGGCGGACGGCATCGGCTGGATGCGCCGCGACGCCCTCGTGAAACTCTGACCCGCGACACGAACGCCGGCGCCGCCGGGTACGGGACGACGGTCCCGGACCCGGCGGCTCGCGCGGACGGGCGAGTGGCCGGTGGTGTCCTTCGCAGCCGGGAGGTGGATCGTCGCCGTCGCCGCATCCTCGTCCGCACCGGCGTGCCCGGTCGCGTTGGGCGTTGTCTCCTCTGGGCCCAGAGCGTCCCGCACACAGGAGTCGTTCAGCCCCGATTCTCCTGCGTGCGGAGCCTTCGGCGTCTTCTGCGGTCCCTCACCATGGTGGCCACGGCGTCAGCCGACACCCCCAGGGAGAAGGCGAGGACGAGACTCGGCAGACTAGCGAGATGCATCGTTTCGGACACCCTTTCCAGCTCTCATGCCCACGAGACGCCCTTCATGATTCGGTCGGTCATCGCTTCATCTCCTTTCCGGTAGGTGCCTTATTCCGGCAGGATGACCCAGACGCACTTGCCGGATGCCGCCAGGCGGGAGCCCCAGATCTCGCAGAGAGCCGCGATGATGTACATCCCGCGTCCGGACTCCTTCTCGAAGTCGACTGGGGCGATCCGAGGACGGTCAGGAGAGTCGTCCCACATCTCCAGCCGTATCCGGCCACCGTTCCAGTCGATGGCCGCGACGAGCTCTTTCGAGTCGGTGTGCAGAAGAGCGTTGTTGAACAGCTCTCCGATGATCACGGTGGCGTCTTCGATCTGATCGGTGCGGCCCCAGGCCCTCAGCCGGGATTCCACGAAGTCTCGGGCCGTCCCCGCGGCCGCCTTGACGGGAGGAAGGTGTCGTTCGTGGCGGTACCGAACATACTGAGGGTGTTGAGACGTCCCGTATTTAGCTAGTTCGCTCCGATCCATCACTGCCTCCTTGCGTGTACGTGACAGCGTGGCGCGTCGGAGTTACGCTCGGGAACGATTCAACTCTTCTTTCGAAGTGAACAGTTACCGCACCGTCACCAGGCGTGATAGGCAAAGAAAGTGAACAGAGGGAGCGACCTAGATCCAAAAGAGTCTCTGGCCCATCTCATGGCCTACTACCTCCGGATATACCGCGAGGCGGCCGGCCTGACCCAGCTGGAGCTGGCCGGGAAGCTGCATGTCGGGGACAGCCACCTGGGCAACCTCGAACGAGGCCGCAGGCGGATCACGATCACACAGGCCAAGGAAGCCGACAAAATCTTCAACCTGCCCGGCTGGTTCGAAAACCTTCATTACCACGCCCAGCGACAACACCGAGACTGGCTGGAACAGTACGCAGCGCTAGAGGTCGAGGCATCGGAGATCCGATCATGGCAGCCGCTATGGCTGCCTGGTCTGCTACAGACCGAGGCGTACGCCAGAGCCACCATGGAAGGTAGCCATGTCGATGATGTCGAAGGCAAGATCGCCACCCGACTGAAAAGGCAGGCCATCCTCGAAAGAGAAGATCCACCACATATCTGGTTCTTAATAGACGAGAAGACGATCGCTCAGGGCGTAGGAGGCCCTGAGGTCATGGCGGAGCAGATCGAACATCTCCTGGCGTTGACGGAGCAGCCCTCCATCACGCTCCAGCTCATCCCCTCCCGAGCCGGGGTACACCCTGGGCTGGACGGAGGCTTCAATGTTCTGACGACCGACGAGGGCGACGTGGGGTTCGTAGAAGCCCCATTGGGCGGCAGGCTTATACAGGACGACCAAGACGTCCGGAGGCTCGCGAGGCGATGGGATCACATAAGGTCCCTGGCGCTACCAGTGACAGAAACCCGAGCAAAACTTCTCGAAATCCTGGAAGGATTGTACGAAGGATGAAGCTTGTCAAAGTCGTGAAGAACTTCCGGAAATCGGCGTACAGCCAGCCCGACGGCGAATGCGTCGAGGTCGCGGAAGTCGTTGCGGCGAGGCAGTAGCCGGTCTGAGCTTCTTCAGAGGCCCTCTCCCTCCCCCACCTGATGGACGGGGGAAGCCATATCCGTGACGAACTCCGACGCGCCGGGGCGGACCGATGGTCCGCGCCGGCGCGTCGGCGGGTGGTGTTCGCGGTTAGGCGCGGGAGCCGATGAGGTCGGCGGGGCGGGTGGCCAGTGCGAGACGGGCCGGCAGGACCGTCGCGAGCACCGCGAGGGCGGCGGCGCCCCCGATGACGGCCAGGTACGGGACCGGCGGGACGTACGGCGCGGCGGACCCGATCATCCCGGTGGCGAGGGCCGTCAGCGTGATGAGGGTGACGGCCGTGCCGAGGACGACGGCGGTCGCCACGACCGCGAGGGTCTCCCAGCGGAGCATCCGCATGACCTGCCGGCGGGTGGTGCCGACGAGGCGGAGCAGGGCGAGTTCGCGGGCGCGGTCGGCGGTGGCCATGGCGAGGGTGTTCACGACCGCGATGGCGGTGAAGGCGATGATCAGGCCCATGGCGACGTAGTTGACCTCGGCGCCGGCGGCGGCGCGGTCCTTCGACAGGGTGGCCTGGTCGAGGACGGTGACGGCCGGGTAGTGCCGGACGGCCGACCGAAGGGCGTCCGCCCCGGCGGGGCCGGCGACCAGCACCGTGTCGGCGCGAGGGTCGTCGACGTGCGCGGCGAGCAGGTCATGGGCGACGGTGAGGTCGCCGAAGCCGAGGCCGCGGCCGTACACCGCGATGACCCGGGGGGCGAACGGGGTGCCGTCGCCGAGCGTCATGCGGATCGTGTCGCCGACGTGGACGCCGAGCCGGTCGGCGGCGGTGCCGCTGACGGCGATCGTGCCCGCGTCGAGGCCGTTCAGCGAGCCGGAGCGTACGTCGAGGTTCATGGTGCGGGAGAGCCCGGCGGGGGTGACGCCCTGGACGCCGTAGTTCGCCAGCCCGACGCGGACGGTGCTGTGCAGGACCTCGGTGACCGTGGTGACGCCGTCGGTGTGCCGGAGCGCGGCGGCGGCCGCGGCGGGCACCTTGGGGCCGAGGACGTGGTCGGCGACGGTGCCGGCGTCGGCCTGGGCGGTGGCGGCGTGCCCCATGGTCGTCTGCGCGAACAGTATCGTGCCGGTCAGGCCGACCATCAGCGTCAGCGGGGCGATGACCGAGCCGACGATTCGGGAGCGGGTGCGCAGGTTCGCGGCGGCGAGGTGGCCGCCGACCGGCGAGAGCCGGAGCAGCGTGCCCCACAGGGCGGCGGCCGTACGGGCGACGATCGGGGCGAGCAGGGCGACGGCGACGGTCCAGACGATCGCGGTGAGCATGGTGACCGGGCTGGAGGCCGCCTCGGTGTTCAGCGACGACAGCACCAGGGTCAGCACCACGCCGCCGGCGAGGCACGCGAGCCCGGCGAGGATCCGGGCCGCTCCGGTGCGCGGCCCGCTCAGCGCGGCCTCGCCGAGGGCCTCCACGGGCCGGATCCGGGCGGACCGGCGGGCGGACAGGCGCGCCGCCGCCCAGGCGGCCACGACGGCGGCGAGCACCGCGGCGAACAGCGGGAACGGGCTGATGACCAGGTTCAGGGTGGGCGGCAGGGCGCCGAGGGCGCGGAACCGGTCGCGCAGCCACAGGCCCAGGAGCGGCCCGACCGCCGCGCCGAGGGCGCCGGCGCCGACGCTGACGATCAGTGCCTCCCGGCCGATCATCCGGCGGATCTGGCGCGGGGTGGCGGCCACGGCGCGCAGGAGCGCGATCTCCCGCTGCCGCTGCTGGATGGACAGGGCGAACGTGCCGGCGACGACGAGGATCGCGACGAGCAGCGCCGTCCCGCCGAGCGCGCCGCCCATGCTGATCAGCTTGATCCGTGCCTTCTCCGCGTCCCAGAACTCGGTGCGGCCGCGGTCGCCGCCGGTGTGCACGGTCGCGGTCGTGCCGCGGACGGCGGCGGTGACGCTCTTCGCGACCGTGGACGTCCCGGACTCGCCGGCCGCGGGGAACACGCCGATCGCGCTGACCGCGCCCGGCCGCCCGGCGAGCCGCCGCGCCTCACCGGTCGAGAAGAAGACCGCGGCCTGGTGCGGGAGCGCCTCGCGGGTCACGCCGACGACCCGGTACGCGCCGGTCGCGATCGGCGAGGAGACTGGCAGGCGCGAGCCCACGCGCAGGTGCGCCGTACGCGCGGTGGCGGCGTCGACGACCACCTCGCCCGCAGCCGACGGCGCGCGGCCCGCCGCGAAGGTGAACGGGGTCAGGGCCGCCGACTCCCAGCCGTGCCCCCAGGAGCTCCCCGGCGTGGCGCCCGGCACCTCGGCCGGGAAGGTGACCTCGGTGACGACCGAGCGGACGCCCGGCACCCCGCGCAGGCGGTCCGCCGTCGCGACCGGCAGCCAGGCGCGTTCGGCGAGCGCCTTCGCCTTGTGCTTGACCTTGTGCTTTTTGATCTTGTCCTGGTGGACGTACTGGTCGCCGGTGACGAGGACGGGCGCGCCGGCGTACCGCTCCGGGGCGATGGTGCCGCGCAGGCCCGTGTCCAGGAGGATGCCGCAGGCGCACACGAGGGCCGCGGCGCAGAACAGCGCGAGGAACGCCCCGGCGAACCCGGCCTTGCGGTGCCGCAGGGTGCTGAGGACCAGTCCGATCATCGGTTCCACGCTCCCAGGCGGGTCATGCGGGCGGCGACCTTCTCGCTCGTCGGGGCGTCCATCGCGTCGGCGATGCGGCCGTCGGCGAGGAACAGCACCGTGTCGGCGTACGACGCGGCGACCGGGTCGTGGGTGACCATGACGACGGTCTGGCCCATCCCGTCGACCGTCTCGCGCAGCAGGGAGAGCACTTCCCGCGCGGTCATGGTGTCGAGCGCGCCGGTCGGCTCGTCGCCGAAGACGACCTCGGGCCGGGTCACGAGGGCGCGGGCGATCGCGACCCGCTGCTGCTGGCCACCGGACAGCTGGGCGGGCCGGTGACCGATCCGCTCGGCCAGGCCGACACGCTCCACGATCTCCCTCAGCCGGGCACGGTCCACGCGGGTACGGGAGAGACGCAGCGGCAGGGTGATGTTCTGCTCGACCGTCAGCGACGGCACGAGGTTGAACGCCTGGAACACGAACCCGACCCGCCGGCGCCGCAGCTCCGTCAGCCGGGTCTCGTTCAGCCTCGACAGTTCGGTGTCACCGAGCCGCACGCTGCCGGACGTTGGGGTGTCCAGCCCGGCGGCGCAGTGCAGGAACGTGCTCTTGCCCGAGCCTGAGGGCCCCATCACGGCCGTGAACCGGCCGCGCGGGAGGCCGATCGTCACCTCGCGCAGTGCCGCGACCGCGCTCCTGCCCTTGCCGTACACCTTGCTCACGGCGTCCATCGCCACGACGTCATCCATGCCCATAAGTGTGCTGAGCTGCGGTTTCCCGGACCAGAGACGTGCTCACGAGTCGACCATGACCTCGTCATGCCTCCGGCCGTGACGACCTCCTGGTACGGCCCGCCTCGCCGGCTGCGGTGCTCGCCCCGAGGTAACGGCGGCATCTCGATCGGCCCGATCCCGCGCGGTTCCGGTAGTGAGTGGAACAGCATCATTCTGTGGACGAATGGTCACTTCCCGGGTACGTCGCCCTCCGCGAGCTGGGACGCGGCGGCTTCGGCCGTGTCGTTCTCGCCCGGCATCAGGCTTCGGGCACGCAGGTCGCCGTCAAGTACCTCACCGTTCCGGATGAAGGCTTCCGCGCGGAGTTCCGGGAAGAGGCGCGGCTGCTGCGCGATCTCGATGACCCGCACGTGGTGCGCCTCTTCGAGTACGTCGAGCAGCCGCAGGGCGCGGCCATCGTCATGGAGGCGATCGACGGGGTACCGCTCCGGGCGCTGCTCGACGAGCGGGGCCCGCTGGAGCCGGAGGCCGCGCTGGCGGTGCTGAAGGGATCCCTGCTCGGCCTGGGAGCCGCGCATCGCGTGGGTGTCGTCCACCGCGACTACAAGCCCGCCAACGTCATGGTGGAGGCCGACGGCCGGAGCAAGCTGATCGACTTCGGCATCGCGGTGCGCTCCGGCGCGGCGGGCCAGATCATCGGCACCCCGGCGTACATGGCCCCGGAGCAGTGGGCCGGAGCACCCGCCTCGCCCTCCACCGACGTGTACGCCGCCACGTGCGTGTTCTTCGAATGCGTGATGGGCCGCACGCCGTACTCCGGCGATACGGCCGCGGCCTACCGCGCTCAGCACACGAGCGGCGAGATCCCCGCCGATCAGGCACCGCCGCCGATCCAGGCGCTGCTCCACCGTGGCCTGGCCAAACTCCCGGACGACCGGCCGCCGGGCGCGCTGGAGTTCGCCGAAGAGCTGGAGTCGGCGGCGGTGGCCGAGTACGGGCCGCAGTGGGAGTCCAACGGCTGGCGGCGGCTGGCCGAGGCGGCGGCCGGTCTCGCCGCGCTGTTCCCGTTCGCGGCTCTGGTGGCGGGTACGGCCCCCGGTGCGGCCGGCCACGTGGGCGGGGCCGCCGCGGGTAAGGCCGGTGGCGCCGCGGCGGGCAAGGCCGGCGGGGCCGCGGCGGGCAAGGCCGGCGGGGCCGCGGCGGGCAAGGCCGGTGCGCTCACCAAGATCCTTGGTTCCAACGCCGGAGTGAAACTGGGCGCCATCGCCACCGGTGTCGTCGTGGCGGGCTCGGCGACGACCGCCGCCATCGTCCTGAGCCGGCACAAGCCGAAGAAACCGGAACCCGTCGCCGCGCGGATCGAGCTGGCCTCCTACCGCCGGTCCATCGCCGGCCTCGACCTGCGAGAGGCACGCTACGCCCACGTGAGCGGCGTCCGGGACGCCACCGTGCAGCGCAGGATCGATCAGGCGCTGTTCGCCCCACTCGACTGGGGCATCGTCCTCATGCAGAAACAGGACGCGGACGCGAACCCGCCGTGCACGAAACCGACGATCCTCCGCTCACAGCCAAAGGTCGGGATCAACGGGCCGCGGCTGGCATCGGTCCAGTACGCACTGCCGGCGACGTACTGTTCCCCCCTCGACTACCGACTCCCCCGGATCACCGTCAACGTCGACCTGCGCACCGGGAAGGCGCTGACCGCCGACGACGTGTTCCGGCCCGAGACGCTCCGCCCGGACGGCCTCGCGACGCTACTGAACCGGGTGTCGCCGCATGTGACCGACCCCGACCTGCACACCGTGTGCGTCCGCCCGCCGCTGCGTCACGACGACTTCTTCCCGACCTCGGCGCTCCTGCCGGGGACGCGGCCCCAGCCGCCGCGCGTCTCCGCGTTCTTCACGGCCGGTGGGATGGTCGTCAGCTGGTCGCACGCGGGCAGCGAATGCCCTTACTACGCGCTCACCTTGCCGTACTCCGAGGTGCGGGACCTGCTCAACCCGCAGATCGCCGCGGAGCTGCCCCGGTGACCGGACGACGTCACCTCGTCCTCGCGCCGGGCGGCGTCCCGGGCGGTCCTGCCGGGGCTTCACGCTCATCGTGGGTCACGGCACGGTGGGGCGCCGCCGGCCCTGGTACACATGACCTGTGATCAAGGTTCTGCTGGCCGACGACCATGCCGTGGTGCGCGGGGCCCTGGCCGCGCTGCTGTCGCTGGAGCCGGACCTGGAGGTGGTCGCCGAGGTCGACGCGGGTGACCAGGTGCTGCCCGCCGTGCTGCGCCACCGGCCGGACGTCGCGGTCCTCGACGTCGACATGCCCGGCGCCGACGGGCTGAGCGCCGCCGCCGCCGTGCACGAGCAGGTGCCGGAGTGCCGGACGCTGATGCTCACGGGGCACGGCAAGCCCGGGCACCTGCGCCGGGCCCTCGCCGCGCACGCCGGCGGGTTCCTGCTGAAGACCGCGCCGCCCGATGAACTGGTCGCGGGCATCCGGGCGGTCGCCGCCGGGCGGCGCGTTCTGGACCCGAACCTGGCGCTGACCGCGTGGGACCTCGCCGACGACCCGCTCACCCCGCGTGAGACGGACGTGCTGCGGCTGGCCGCCGAGGGCGCCGACGCGACCGAGATCGCCGCGCGGCTGCACCTGTCGGCCGGGACCGTGCGCAACTACCTGACCGCCGTCGTCGACAAGCTGAACGCGCGCAACCGCACCGACGCCGTCCGGATCGCCCGGGAGGCGGGCTGGATCTGACCGTGGCCGTGGCGTCCACGGACGCGGCGGCACGCCTGCGCGAGAATCCTTGAGGCTCAGGGCTCGGCCGGGGCGTCCGCGTCCGCGCGCAGCCGGGCCTGGACCCGGAAGCCGCCGTCGCCGTCGGCGCGTGCGGTCAGGGTGCCGCCGACGGCGGCCAGCCGGGTCGTGAGGTTGCCGATGCCCGCCCCGGGCGGGGTGCGCCGGGCCCGCGGGTCGAGCCCGTCGTTGTCGACCGTGAGGGTCACGGCGCCCGCCTCGCTCGTGGTGACGATGGCGCAGTGGCGGGCGGCGCTGTGCCGCAGGATGTTGGTCACGGCCTCCCGCAGCACCGTGCTGAGCACCGTCGCCGACGGGCCGGGCAGCGGGCCGTGGCCGAGGTCGACACGGGTCTCGACGCCCGCGGCGGTCAGCACGGAACGCGCGGACTCGGCCTCGATCTCCAGCGACATCTCCGGCTCGCCGGCGCCCGAGGCCGCGCGCAGGTCCACCTGGGCCCGCTCGGCCATCGCGACGACCTCGGTGAGCTCCGCCCGGGCCCGGTCCGGGTCGGCCGCGGCGAGCCTGCGGGCCAGCTCGCACTTGAGGAGCATCGCGGCGAGGCTGTGACCGAGCAGGTCGTGCAGGTCGCGGGCGGCGCGGAGGCGCTCCTGGACGGTCGCCGCCCGGGCCAGCTCCGCCCCGGCCGCCCGCAGGTCGCGTACGAGGCGGGCGAGGCGCACCAGGGCGTACACCACGAGGCCGGTGACCAGCACGCTCACCGTGTAGTTGACGATCCGCGCCGGGCCCTGCGACAGCGCGGCCGCCATCGCCCCGGTGGCCGCCATCGCCGCCGCCACGAGCGGCACGCCGAGCCGGATCGGCAGGGCCACCAGGAAGGTGCCCGCGAGGAAGCCGGCGGTGCCGAGCCACGCGGTGCCGAACCACAGCACCGGCACGAAGCTGAGGAGCGTCTGCGCGGCCAGGAGCGCGTACGGACGCCGGGGCGGGGCTTCGGCGGTCCAGCGCAGCTGCAGGACCGCGAGGAGGGCCATGCCGGCCACGGCGGCGGGCAGGGTCGCGCCCCAGGGGACGTGCAGGAGTCCCTTGACGCAGAAGCCCGCCACCACCACCGCGAGGAGCGTCACGGACAGGGCGTACGCGGTGGGGTCGGGCACGGTCACGGGGCGCGGAGTGGCCGCGATCGCCGCCTCCACGGTGAACCGGCCGTCGGCGTCGAGGCCCATGGTGAGCGTGCCGCCGGCCGCCTCGACCCGCCCGGCGGCCGCGGCCAGGCCCTCCTCGCCGCGCGCCGCGGTGGGAGCGCCGTCGTTGCTCACGCGGAGCCGGACCGTCCCGTCCTGCTGGGAGGTCTCGATGACGCACCTGGTCGCCGTGCCCTGGCGTACGACCTCGGTGACGGCCTCGCGCAGCACGGTGGCGAGCAGCGCGCCCGCCGAGCCGAGCGGCTCGTCGTGGCCGGTGCGGACCTCCGCCTCGATCCCGGCCGCGGACAGCAGCGCCCGCGCCGCCGTGGCCTCGGGCGCGAGAGACATGGCGCGGAAGCCGGCCGCCGCCGCCCGCGTGTCGGCCAGCGACCGGCGGGCCACGCGGAGGACGTCGCCGATCTCGGCGGGATCGCCGAGGGCCCGGCGGCTGCCGGCGGTGATCGCGTCCAGGCCGCGCCCGATGCCGGTGTTCAGCTCGGTGGCGATGCGGAGGCGTTCCCGTGCGACGGCCGCCATCGTCAGCGCCGGCCGGGCCGCGGCCAGGTCGGCGACCCGGTCGGCCAGCCGTACGAGGCCGTACACGACGAGCGTGCCGAGGACCGGGGTGATCGCGGCGTCGGCCGCGGCGGCCGCGTCCGGGAACCGCAGGACCGCGACGACCACCCCGCCGGCGAGCACCGCGATCGCGGGCAGCGTGTACGAGGCGAGCAGCAGCGGCGCCGCGGCGAACGCGAGGACCCCCACGGACGTGCCGAACCCGAGCACGTCGGCGCACGCCAGGATGGACTGCGCCGCGACGAGCGGCACGCCACGGAACCTCGCCGCGCGGGGCAGCACCCAGATGAGCAGGGACGCGTACAGGAGCACGGTGACGGCCACCACACCGGCGACGCGCGGCACGCCACCCGTACGGAACGGGGCGGCGAGGACGTACACCCCGGCGAACGCCGCGAGGACGACCACGACGATCAGCCGGGCCAGACGCGGGCCGATCGCCGGCCCGGCGTGCGGATGCTGCGAACTCACGAGAGGAGTGGTCTCCAACCTTCACGGGCCACGCGGGTCCCCCGGCGGCTCAGCGCGGGCCGGTGTCTCCGGCGAGCCACGTCATCGGGTCCCGGCCGGCGACGACCGTGCTCGTGAGCGTACCGACCTCCGCGATCGTGATCGTGATCTCGTCGCCGCCCGCGAGGGTGAACGGCAGCTCCGGGACGAGGCAGGTGCCGGTGGCGAGGACGGCGCCGTCCGGGAACACGTCCGCGCGGAACAGGTACCCGACCAGGTCGTCGAGCCTGCGGTGCAGCTGCTCCGTGCTCGCCCGCCCCGTCCACGCGACGCCGCCGTCGCGCCGGATCGTGAGCTCGATGCCCAGGGCGTACGGGTCGGGCACCTCCCAGGCGGGCCGTACGCCGGGACCGGCCGCGCAGCCGCCCAGGTAGATCTTGGCCTGCGGCAGGTACAGCGGGTTCTCGCCCTCGATGGTGCGGGAGCTCATGTCGTTCACGACGGTGTAGCCGACGATCTCCGCGTGCCGGTTCAGCACCAGGCCGAGTTCGGGTTCGGGCACGTCGATCCCGGAGTCCGTGCGGATCGCGACGGTCTCGCCGTCGCCGGTCACCCGCCAGGCCGCGGACTTGAAGAACAACTCGGGGCGTTCGGCGTCGTACACCTGGTCGTACACGTCGGCGGACCGCTCGCTCTCGGTCATCCGCGCCTCGCGGGAACGCCGGTAGGTGACGCCGGCCGCCCAGACCTCCATCCGCCCGTCCGCCGGCGGCAGCGTCCGTACGCCCGCGGCGTCGTGCCGGGGGCCGTCCGCCGCGAGGCAGCGGTCCCGCAGCTCCGCCAGGGGGAGCCGGAGCAGCTCGCCGAGGCTCCCGGCCAGCTCGGTGACGGTCGTGCCGTCGGACACCCCCACCAGCGGATGGTTCCCGCCCACCGGTATGAAACGGACAATGTGCACGTCATCCCTCGCTTCACGTCGGGTACGCCAGCACCGTAGGCGGAGGCGGGCGGACCGGTCCAGCCTGTTCCCGCCGGATCCGATGCACCTGATCCCGCACGCCGTGAGACCGGCGTGCCGTCGCCGTACACCGCTCCCTGGCAGGATGTGAGGCGCGGACGCGAACGGGGAGCAGGGCGTGATACGGGTACTTCTGGCCGAGGACATGCACCTCATCCGCGGCGCCCTGATCGCGCTGCTGGCTCTCGAGCCCGACCTCGAGGTGGTCGCCGAGGTGTCGACCGGCGACGCCGTGCTCCCCGCCGCGCTCGATCACCGGCCGGACGTCGCCGTGCTGGACGTCGACATGCCGGGCATCGACGGGCTGACTGCGGCCACCGCGCTCGCCGAGCGGCTCCCGGACTGCCGCGCGCTGATCCTGACGGCGCTCGGCCGCCCCGAGACCCTGCGCCGGGCCCTGACGGCCCAGGTCCGGGGCTTCATGCTGAAGGACTCGCCGCCCACCGAGCTGGCCGACGCGATCCGCCGGGTGGCGGCCGGGGAGCTCGTGATCGACGCGCAGCTGGCCGCCGCGGCGATCACGGCCCGGCCGAACCCGCTGACGGAGCGGGAGGCCGAGGTGCTGCGGCTGGCCGCGGAGGGGGCGGAGCTCGCGGAGATGGCCTCCCGGCTCCACCTGACGAAGGGCACCGTCCGCAATTATCTAGCGGCGATCGTCACCAAGCTGGACGCCCGCAACCGCATCGACGCGGTCCGCATCGCCACCGAGGCCGGCTGGCTGTAGGACCAGGAGCTCGAACTCCCCGCCCGGGCGCGGCCCGGCCGTGAGCCGGCCGCCCATCGCGGCCACGCGCTCGGTGAGGTTGCCGACGCCCTGGCCACCCGCCCCCGCCGGAGCACCGGGCACGCCGACGTCGGTGACGCCCGGTCCGCCGGTCCCCGCCGGAGTCCCGGGGACGCCGTCGTTGGTGACGCGGAGCCGGGTCGTGCCGCCGGCGACGGTGACCTCGATGGAGCAGGTCCGGGCCCGGCTGTGCCGGAGGACATTGGTGACGGCCTCGCGCAGCACGGTCGCCAGCAGGGCGTCGACCGGTCCGGGGAGGCCGTCGGCGGAGGCGTCGGCGCGCGCCGCGATCCCGGCGGCGGCGAGCACGTCACACGCCGAGGCGAGCTCCGCGCGGAGGGACATCCGGGGATCGTCGCCCGGGATGGCGCGCAGGTCGCCCAGCGCGCGCCGGGCGATCAGCACGATGCCGGCGAGTTCGCGTTCGGCCCGAGCGGGGTCCCGCGCGGCCAGCTCGGCCTTGACGATGATGGCGGACAGGCCGTACCCGAGCAGGTCGTGCACGTCCCGGGCGATCCGCCGCCGCTCGCGCGCCAGGGCCATCGCGGCGAGCGCCAGGCGCGCCTCCCGGATCTCGTGGACGAGCCCGGTGAGCAGCGCCAGCCCGTAGAAGATCAGCGCGATCGTTCCCGTGTCGACCGTCAGGGACGCCGTCTCGCCCAGAGGGACGGACCGGACGAGCAGGATGACGGGAACGCTCACGACGACGATCCCGGACAGCGTCCAGGCCAGGCGACCACCGAGGATGATCAGGATCGAGCCCGCGGCGAAGCCGACCATCCGGGGTTCGGGCCCGCCGGGAGCCAGAAGCGGCAGGCAGGCGAGCACGGTCTGGGCGGAGAGCGTCCAGCCGGCGTACCGGGGCCGTACACCGGGCGGCCGCGGCAGGCAGTGGTAGACGGACAGCCCGATGACGACGGCGAGGGCGGTCAGGTCGGTGGCGAGGATGAGGGCGGGCGGCGACGCGCTCCCCAGGACGATCGCGCCGACGGCCAGGTACTCCAGGTGCGCGGCGACGACGATCGGAAGTGCCAGGCGCGGCGTCAGGTCGGCGGGCGGCGGCTCGACCGGAGCGGCGGGCGTGGCCCGGACGCGCGCCGCACTCTCCCGGGCGATGGTCAGGATCCGTTCGACCCGTCCCCGTGCGGCGAGCCCGGCGATCTCGGAGAGGGCCGAGCCGAGGGCGGCGTCCAGGTCGCGGGAGAACCTCTCGCGTTCGCCGGCGACGGACTCGGCGGCCAGTGCGCCGCGGGCGGCGCGGAGTTCGGCGCGCAGGTCGCTGAGCCGGGTGAGGCCGTAGACGGTGACGCCGATCGCCAGGGCGTTGCCCATGGCGTTGGCGCAGGCGTAGACGTCGCCGAGGTTCAGCAGCCCGGCGGCGGCCACGACGGCGCCGAACAGCGGCCAGCGGATCCGTCCGGGGACGATCAGCAGGACGGAGGCGGCGAGGAAGCCCGGCGGACCCGCCCAGGGGAACAGCGCGGCCTGCGCGGCGAGACTCCACCGGCCCCGGAACCGTTTGGTCCCCGGCAGGCAGTGGAGGATCTGCAGGGCGAGCGTCAGGACCGCCGGAACGCTCGGGTGGATCAACCACGGGTCGAGGGCCAGGCCGACCAGGACCACGAGGATGATCACCACGCGAAAATCCTAGCCATTTGTCCGGATTATGCGTTCTCCATATCGAGTCGGTGTGACCGGCACTGGTCGCGTGCGCACCCACCCCGACATCGTCTTTCCCATGAGAAGAACCGCCTTCGCCATCGCCCGCGCGGGCCTGGCGCTCGCCCTCGCGGCACCCCTGGCCGGTCTGCCGGCCGGTGCGCGAGCGGACGCGACGCACCCCCGCACCGCCCCGGGCGGCACGCCGTCGACGGGTACGGCGGCACAGGGAACGGCCGCGCGAGGTGCCGCGGCGCGAGGTGCGGTGCAGCCCACCCCGGCCGACGTCGCATCGACGGTGAACGGAATCGTGCCCGGCATGCTCGCCAAGGACCGGATCCCCGGCGCGGCGGTCGTGGTGGTGGCCGGAGGGCGACAGGTGTTCACGCAGGGGTACGGCGTCGCCGACGTCAACCGGCGCACCCCCCTCGACGCCCGGAGCACCGGCCTCTTCATCGGATCGATGGCCAAGCTGTTCACCGCCACCGCCGCCCTGCAACTGGTCGACCAGGGGAAACTCGACCTGCACACCGACGTCAACCGGTACCTCACCGGTTTCAGGATCCGTGACACGTACCCCGGCCGGCCCGTCACGCTGGAGAACCTCCTGACCCACACGGCCGGCTTCGACGACGACATCGTCGGCACGGCCGAGGCGGACCCGGCCCGCGTCGAACCCCTCGGCCGGAACCTCGCGAAGCGACAGCCCCCGCGGGTACGCCCGCCGGGGACCGTCGTCGCGTACGACAACTACGGGACGGCCCTGGCGGGATACCTCGTCGAGATCGCGTCCGGGGAGCCCTTCGCGCGCTACGTCGACGAGCACGTGCTGCGGCCGCTGGGCATGACCGCCACGACGTTCGCCCAGCCGCACCCGGCCGCGATCGACGCCACCCTGGCCCACGGCTACCGGCCGAACGGCTCCGGCCACACCGCCGAGAAGGGGCAGTACGGGTCGTGGTCGCCGACCGGCGCCGGAGCGGTGTCGCCCCCCGCCGACATGAGCCGGTTCATGCTCGCCCAGCTCGACAACGACCCCCGGCTCGGCCGGGACGTCGCGAAGCGGATGCAGCAGCGGCACTTCGCGCAGGACCCGCGGATCCCCGGCATGGGCTACCAGTTCGAGGAACGCCCGCGCAACGGCCGGCGGCTGCTGTTCAAGGACGGTGACGTGCCGGGCTTCCACGACCAGATGGCACTGCTCCCCGACGAGGGGATCGGCATCTACGTCGCCTTCAACGGCGACGGCACGGACACGGTCGCCGGCTGGGACGGCGTGAGCCTCATCGACCGTCTCGTCGACCGCTACCTCCCCGGCAGGACGGCCGCGGCGCCGGCCGTACGGACCGGTGACGTCGCGAAGTACGCCGGGACGTACCGGTCGGTCCGCACCAGCCACCACGCGCTGACGAAGATCTCCACCCTCGTCTCGTCGGTGTCCGTCCGGGCCGACGGCCCCGGGGCCCTGACGACCACCGGGCTGGCCCTCGACCCGGCCGCGGCGACCCGGCACTGGACGCAGGTCGGACCCGGGCTGTTCCAGGAGCGGAACGGCCAGGACCTGATCGCCTTCGACCGCAAGGGCATCCTGTCAGCGTCGACGACGCCCGCCGAGGCGTACGAGAAGCTGGAGTGGGCCGACTCCCCCGCGCTGTACCTGCCGATGTTCGGGGCGGGCGCCCTGGTGCTCCTGCTGTGCTTCCTCGGCATCCCGGTGGCCGCGCTCGTGCGCCGCCTGCGGCACCGCCCCGCCCGCTCCCGTGCCTCCCGCGCCGCCTGGCTGGCCGCCTGGGGCACCGGCGCGCTCGGCACGGCGTTCCTGGCCGGGTTCGCGTCGCTGATGACCGACTCCAACGCGCTCCAGGAGAAGATCATGCTGGGCTCGCCGTCCCTCACGGTGCTGCCGGTCGTCCTGGCGGTGGCGTTCATCCCGGCCGCAGCCGTCCTCGCCGGCACGGTGGCGGCCTGGTGGAAGGGCTGGTGGGGCTGGAGCGGACGGCTCTCGTACACCCTGATCGCCCTGGCCGGGGTCGCGTTCCTGAAGGTGGCGCTGACCTACAACCTCGTCGCCCTGCCGTTCGCCTGACGGCCGTCACGCGTCCCGCAGCCGGAACAGCAGGCCGCCGGTCAGCAGCGCGCCGGCGGCCCATCCGGCGAGGACGCCGAGTCCCGCCCACGGGCCCAGGGGCAGGGCCGCCAGGTGCCTCGTCGACTGGATCGCGAGCCCGGCGTTCATCGGCGAGATCCGCCAGAGGAACCTGCCCCAGCCCGGGTCGCTGATCAGGTAGGGCAGCACCGACAGGACGTACAGCAGGCCGAACACGAGACCGACGGCCGTCGCCGAGTCGCGCACGGTGGTGGCGACGCCGAGGGCGAACAGGCCGATCAGCACGAGGTACAGGACGGAACCCGCCGCCGCCCGGAACGTCGGCCCGTCGGCGAGGGACAGGAGCGGATACCCGCGCGCGGGGATGAAGCCGTTCCGCGGCAGGACGAGCCGCCCGGCGAGCACGCATCCGAGCACGGCGACCGTCCCCGCGGCCGAGGTGAGGGCGGTGAGGATCGTCGCCTTGGCGGCCAGCACCGCGGTGCGGCGCGGCATCGCCACGAGGGTCGTGTGGATCATCCCGGTCCCGTACTCCGCGCCGACCGACAGCACGGCCAGGATGACGATGATCGCCTGGCCCGCCTGGATCCCGGACAGGCCGACCTTGGGGGCGTCGTACCGGCACCCCGCCGACGGGCAGGAGACGAGCGCCGTGGCGGCGGCGCTCACGGCCACGGTCAGCGCGACGGCGGCGACCGGCAACCAGGCGGTGCCCGGCGCGGTGCGCACCTTGGTCCATTCCGCGCGGAGTTCTCGCCTCATGCGTCCCTCCGGCGCAGGGCGAGGACGGCCAGGGCGAGGGCCAGCGCGGCGTATCCACAGGAGACGGCGAAGCCGGCCCACGGCGACAACGGGTAGTAGCCGGCCTGAGGAGAGAAGAAGGCGGTCACCTGCGGGTACGCCGGAATGCTCTGCTGGATCGCGAACCCGGCGGCCGGGGTGACCCGCAGCAGCCACCGTGACGCCTCGACCGGCAGGACCGAGGTGGTGGCGAGGACGCGGGGCAGGACGACCAGCGCGATCGCACCGGTGATCGCCACGGTTCCGCGCCGGACCACGGTGCCGAGCGCGAGGGCGAGGACGGCGGTGACGGCGAGCAGCGCGGCGGTGCCCGCCACGACCCGCAGTTCGGTGAGCGGGCCGACCGGCAGGATGTCGTTACCGTTGGCGCGCAGAACGTGCGCGCCGAGCGGGACCGTGACGCCGGCGGCGATCAGCCCGGCGGCGAACGTCACCGCGGCGATCACGACGGCCTTCGCCGTCAGCGTCCGGCCGCGCCGGGGACCGGCGAGCAGGGTGGTGCGGATCAGTCCCCGCCGGTACTCCGCGGTCACGAACACCACCGCGACGACGACTACGACGATCAGTCCGGCGAGCAGCCCGGAGAGCGTCTTCTCGATGGTCTGGCCGTCGGTGCGGGGCGCGATGTCGCCGACCCCGGTCACGGTGAAGGTGCCGCCGGTCCGGACGACTCCGCCGGGGTGGTGGATCGCCCCGTCGGGCTCCTTCGCCGCCCCGATGTCGTCGTGGCGCCACGCGCCGCCGCTCATCTCGCCCTGAAGGCTTACGTGGTCGAACACCGCGGTGGCCTGGGCGAAGCGTGACGCCGCGATCGCCCCGCCGAGGTCGGCCTGCGTGACCGTCAGGTCGCCGGGGCAGGCGGCGAACAGCCCGATCCGTACGGTGGCCGGCAGGCCCTGCGGGCGGGCCGTGCCGACCTTCGCCCACCGCCTGCCGTCGGCCGACTCGTAGCCGGTCAGTTCGCCACCCGAGCGGACGAGCCGCAGCCAGCGCGGGGCCGTCTCCGAAACACCGCTCCGGCCGCCGGCCGTGTCGTGGACGAAGTCGTGCTGCAGCCGCACTCCGTGGCGGCCGGTGACCATCAGCGCCGCGTACGCCGCGCCCTGCCGGGTGCCGTCCTTGACGATCACGCCGGCCTTCGCCCACGGCTCGACCCTCGGGACCTCCCGCCGGACGCCGGGGGTGACGTCCGGCAGCCGGATCCGGCCGGTCAGGGAGGTCACCCGGACGGTGATGGAGCCGTCCCCGTTCAGCGCCCGGTGCACGAAGAAGAACTTGTCGTCGACCGCCTGGCCGTCCGGGCCGATCGGCACGGCGGGGCACACGTCGTCCGGGCCGCCGCACGAGGAGTGGCTGCCCGACGCGGCGAACAGCCCGAGGCCCACGGTCACGAGCACCGCGGCCACCATGCCGAGCACCCAGCCCCGGACCGTACGGAACTTGGTCCACTCCGCGCGGGAGAGCCGCGCGAAGCTCCGGGCGCCGTACGCGAAGGTCATCGGACCGCCTCCCGGCCCGTGGCGGCGTGAAACTCGACCGCGTCGCGCGTGAGCTCCAGGTACGCCTCCTCGAGCGTCACACGCTGGGCCATGACCTCGGAGAACGGCACCGCGTGCGCGGTGAGGACGGCCACGATCCGCTCGCCCGGCAACCCTGAGACGGTGAGCTCGTCGCCTTCGGTGACGGTCCCGGCGGCGCCCGCCCGCGCCAGCGCCCGCATCGCCCGCTCCGGCTCCGGGGTGCGTACGGTGACGCGGCCGCGCGAGGCGGCGGTGATCAGGTCCGCGACACCGGTGTCCGCGATGACGCGGCCCCGGCCCACCACGATGAGGTGGTCGGCGGCGCCCTGCAACTCGCTCATCAGATGGCTGGACACCAGAACGGCGCGGCCCTGGGCGGCCAGCGACCGCAGGAGGTCGCGGATCCAGATGATCCCCTCGGGGTCGAGGCCGTTGACCGGCTCGTCGAGCATGAACACCGGCGGGTCGCCGAGCAGCGCGGCGGCGATCCCGAGCCGCTGCCGCATGCCGAGCGAGAAGCCACCGGCCTTCCGCCGGGCAACGGACCGCAGACCCACCTGCTCGATCACCTCGTCGACCCGCCGGGCGCCCAGCCCCTGCGAGTGGGCCAGCCACAGCAGGTGGCCGCGCGCGGACCGGCCCGGCTGCAGCGCGGCGGCGTCCAGCAGCGCACCGACGTGGCGCAGGGGCTCGCGCAGACTCCGGTACGGCCGGCCGCCGACCAGCGCCGTACCCTCGTCCGCCGCGTCCAGCCCCAGGACCACCCGCATGGTGGTCGACTTCCCCGCGCCGTTCGGCCCGACGAAACCGGTGACCCGCCCCGGCCGCACCGTGAACGACATCCCGTCCAGCGCCACGGCCGGGCCGAAGCGTTTACGCAGGCCGGTCACCTCGATGATGGCTTCCCCGCTCACTGTCCCGTCCTCTCCTCGGTCGGGACAGACCCTGGACCGGGCGCCGTAACGGGGGCCGAACGGCCGCCGTTATTCCGCTGTTAGGCCCGGCCCGGCATGCTGTCACCGGCACGGGAACGGACACCGGGGAGGGAACCGTGAGGATGGGGATCCGCACCGTACGAGCACGGTTCACCGCCCTCTACGTCACCGTGTTCCTCGGGTCCGGCGCGTTGCTCCTGGCGATCGCGGGCGGCGTGGTCCTGGGCCCGACGCGGGTCTCCCGCGTGGCGCCCGGCACGGAGCCGGCCCCCTCCGGCCCCACCCCGGCTCGGGCGCAGATCGCCTGGCTGCGGCGGCAACTGGCCGAGCAGCAGTCGGACCAGACGCGGCGGCTGCTGGCGGGGGCGGCCGTCGCCCTGGCCGTCATGGTGGTCGTGTCGATCGTGCTGGGGCGCCTCGTCGCGGGCCGGGTGCTGCGCCCGCTGCGGACCATCACCTCGGCGACCCGGCGGATCACCGCCGACAACCTGCACGAGCGACTGAGCGTCTCCGGCCCGGCCGACGAGGTCAAGGATCTCGCCGACACCATCGACGACCTGCTGGAACGCCTGGAGGGCGCCTTCGCGGCCCAGCGGCGCTTCGTCGCGGACGCGTCCCACGAACTACGCACCCCGCTGACGACGATGCGGGCCTCCCTGGACGTCGCGATGGCCAAGCCGGAGCCCGCGCCACCGCAGACCGTCGCCCTCGCCGACCGGCTCCGCACCGGACTCGACGAGATCGACCGGCTCCTCGAGGGGCTCCTCGCGCTCGCCCGGGCCCAGCACGGCGAGCTTCCCGACCGCGCGACGCTGTCGCTCGCCGGTCTCGTGTCCGAAACGGTGGCCGCCCGGACCGCCGACATCGCCGCCAGGGATCTGACCGTCCAAGAGGCCCTCGGCGAGGACGTGCCCGTACGGGGCAGCCGGGCCCTGCTGGGCCGCATGGTCGAGAACCTCATCGACAACGCGATCCGGCACAACCACGAGCACGGCTGGATCCGGGTCGCCGCCGCGGACGACGGCGAGACCGCGCACCTGGTCGTCGAGACGGGCGGCGATCCCCTCGACCCCCGTCAGGTCGCGGAGCTGGCCCGGCCGTTCCGGCGGCTCGGCGCCGACCGGACCCGTACGGGCGACGGCACCGGGCTCGGCCTGTCGATCGTCGCGGCCGTCGCCACGGCCCACGGCGGCGCGCTGGACCTGCGCGCCCGCCCCGAGGGCGGCCTGCGCGCCGCCGTCTCGCTGCCGCTCGCCACCGCGGTGCCGGCATGAGGGTCCTGGTGGTCGAGGACGCGCGGTCCCTCGCCGAGGTCCTGGTCGAGGGGCTGCGCGACCAGGGCATGGCCGTCGACGCCGCGCACGACGGGCTGGAGGCCGCCGCCAGGCTCGACCGCAACGTCTACGACGTCGTCGTCCTCGACCGTGACCTGCCCGGCGTCCACGGTGACACGCTCTGCCAGATGATCACGGAACACGACGACCGTCCCCTGGTGCTCATGCTCACCGCGGCCGGGACGCCCGGCGACCGCGTCAGCGGGCTGAGCCTGGGAGCCGACGACTACCTCGCCAAGCCGTTCCACTTCCCCGAACTGGTCCTGCGCGTGCGCGCCCTCGCGCGCCGCCGGCCCTCGGCACGGGCCCGTACGCTGCGCGCGGCCGGGATCGAACTGGACCCCGTGCGACGCGTCGTCACCCGCGACGGCCGCCACCTCGACCTGTCCGTCAAGGAGTTCGGCGTCCTGGAGGCGCTCCTGCGCGCGGCGCCCGCGTTCCTCAGCGCCGAGGACCTGCTCGACCAGGTGTGGGACGAGCACGCCGATCCCTTCACCAACACCGTCGCGGTGACGATCGGCCGGCTGCGCCGCAAGCTGGGCGACCCGCCGGTCATCGCGACGACGCCGGGCGTGGGATACCGCGTCGTCGGCGAGGCACCGACCACCCGGCCCGGCTGACCAGGGCCGGAGAGACACGGGTCACACTCGGTGGGTGTCACGGCATCGCCAGAGCGTGTGTCTTGGGGGTGAGACAGAGACAGCGGCGGCCAGGAGCCGGACCCGGACCCGGACCGCCGCCACCGCGGAAAGAACGGGATGTCGTCATGAGCAAGGTCTGGTTCGTCACCGGCTCGTCGCGCGGCTTGGGCCGCCACTTCGTCGAGGCCGCCCTGGCCCGCGGCGACCAGGTGGCCGCGACCGCCCGGAACGCCGGCACTCTCGATGACCTGGTCGCCGCCTACGGCGACGCGGTGCTTCCGCTCGAGCTGGATGTGACCGACAGGGCCGCCGCCTTCGAGAGTGTGCGGCGGGCCAAGGAACACTTCGGCCGTCTCGACGTCATCGTCAACAACGCCGGATACGCCCAGGTCGGCGCGGTCGAAGAGCTGACGGAGCAGGAACTTCGCGAGCAGCTGGAGACCAACCTGTTCGGGGCGGTGTGGGTCGTTCAGGCCGCGCTCCCCTACCTGCGCGCGCAGGGCTCAGGGCACATCATCCAGTTGTCCTCGGCCGCCGGCCTCATCGCGATGCCGCTCGGTGGCGCGTACCACGCCTCCAAGTGGGCGCTGGAGGGTCTGAACGAGGCCCTCGCCGGCGAGGTCGCCGACTTCGGCATCAAGGTGACCGTGATCGAGCCCGGCGGGTTCGCCACCAGGTCCGGCAAGAACCCCGATCCCCTCGCCAACGGCCACATGGCCGAGCCCGACCCGGCCTACGACGGTCTTCGCCGGCGCCTCGCCGCGGTCGCGGGCAGGCAGCCCGCCGGCGACCCGGCCGCCGCGGCCCGGACCCTCCTCACGATCGTCGACTCCGACGACCCGCCCCTGCGCGTGCTGTTCGGGCAGGGCTTCTACCCGATGATCCAGCAGGCCTACGCCGAGCGGCTCAAGACCTGGGCGGACGGGCAGGACCTCGCGGCCCAGGCTCACGGCGAGCTCGAGCACGCGGACCGGTGACCCCGTTCCCGGCGAGGGCGCCGACACCGGCGCCCTCGCCGGCCGTCTCCCGTCTGATGCCGGGCGGCGTGTGAACGTCCCTTCAGGGCAGCGTCCGAGTGTGGCGGGTTCGGGCTCGACACCCACCGCCGTCAGCGGCGGGCGGCCTCGGCCGGGGCCGGGTAGTCCTTGAGGTCGATGTTCGAGGCGAACCTGTCGGTCATCCACAGCATCGACCTGAGCAGGAGCCGGCGTTTGAACATCTGGTCGCGCATCGTGATGCGACGCCGGGTCGGCGGGGCGAGGAACGGCCCGGCGTTGCCCTTCCTGGCGACCTTGGCGTAGCCCCGGAGCTCCTCCTCGTACCGGCGGAACGCCGTCCGGTGATCGCCGTCGGCCGCCGCCAGCTCCCCGGCCAGGACGTACGCGCCGACGATGGCCAGGCCGGTGCCGAAGCCGCCCAGGGTGTTGCCGTACGCGGCGTCGCCGAGCAGCACGACCCGTCCCTTGGCGTAGTGGTCGATCTCGACCCTGCTGATCGAGTCGAGGTAGAACTCCGGGGCGCGGGACACCGCGGCGACGATCTCGGGAACCCGCCACTTCGCGCCGTCGTAGGCGCGGGCGAGGAGACTCTTCTGCCGGCCGGTGTCCCAGCGGTCGTACTCGAGCTGTTCGGAGGCGAAGACGAAGAACGCCGACGCCTTGTTGCCCCAGAGCGAGACCATGCGGCCCGGCTCGTTGTACATCACGCTCTGCGCCGCGGGGACCGCGGCGGAGACGTCGGCGAGGGCGTAGTAGTGGCCGAGGAAGCGCACATAGTCCTCTTCGGGGCCGAAGGCCAGGCGGCGGACGTTGGAGTGGATGCCGTCCGCGCCGACGACGAGGTCGAAGGTGCGGGGCGCGCCGCGTTCGAAGGTGACGTGGACGCCGGACGCCGTCTCGGTGAGGGAGGTGATCGAGTCGCCGAAGACGTACTCGCACCGCGCGGCGGTCCGCTCGTACAGGAGGGCGGCCAGGTCGCCGCGGCCGATCTCGATGTCGCCGCCGGTGAACTCGCCGGGCATGACGGCCTGCGGCCGGCCCTCCGCGTCGATGAAGGTGGTGTCGTGCGCGCCGGTCTGGAGGCGGCGCACCTCGTCGAGGATGCCCATCCGCGCCAGGACCTTCAGGTGGGTCTCGCCCTTGAAGTCGACGGCCTGGCCGCCGGGGCGCAGCGCGGGCGCCTTCTCGACGACCGTGACGGTGCAGCCGTAGCGGCTCAGCCAGTGGGCGAGGGCGGGGCCGGCGATGCTCGCGCCGGAGATGAGGACTGCCGTGTTCTTCATGTCCCCGACTCTCGCGGCGGGCGTTGACAGTCCGTCCGCCATCCGCTGACAGTCTCGCCGGCGGCTGTCAGCGCCTCCGCGCGGGACATCGCGGCGCCGCGCGCGAACGCCGCGGCGAACGCCTCCGCGCCGACGAGGTCACGGGCGCGGGCGGCGACATCGTCGGCGTCCCGGTCGCGGGCGACGGTCGTCCCGCGCAGCGCGACCGCCGCGCCGAGCAGGAGCGCGGCGCGTTCTCCGTCACCGTCGCCCGCGGCGATCCCGGCCAGACCGGTCACGGCGTCGGCGAGGTCGACGGCGATCGGGGACTCGCGGGCGGCCGCGACGGCGCGCCGGTGCCAGGTCCGCGCCGCGTCGGCGTCGCCCTCGGCCTCGGCGAGCCGGCCCAGCGCGGTGTACAGCCACGGCTGGGTCGCCTCGACACCGAACCCGGCGTCCCCGGCCACGCGGCGGGCCTCGTCGAGGCGGCGGCGGGCCTCGGGCAGGTCACCGTGGAACCGCGCGATCTCGGCCAGGCCCAGGTGCACCGATGCGGGCGCGTCCGTCCGGCCCGCCCGGCGGGACAGGTGCCCGGCGCGGTCCAGGTCGGCGACGGCGGCGGGCAGGTCGCCCTCCCGGGTCAGCGCCTCGGCGCGGTGCATGAGGACGTCGACGACCTCCTCGTCGGCGCCCAGCTCGTCGAACAGCGCGATCGCCTCGTCCCAGTGGCCCCGGGCACGGGCCCACTCACCGCGGCGGGCCGCGCTCACGGCGAGCCAGTCGAGCGCCTGGGCGGTCCCCCACCGCTCACCGAGCGTACGGAAGCGGGTCAGCGCGTCCTCGATCCGGCGTTCGCCCTCGGCCGGGTCGCCGCCGAGCAGCGTGATCAGGCCGAGACTGAACCCGCCGAGCGCCTGGTTCCAGGGGTCGTCGCCGCCGAGCACGCGTTCGTTCGCACCGTCCGGTCCTGGTGGTCCCGCCGTCATGCCCCACATGACCGCGGTGAACGGATGCCGCGGCGGCCGGTCCCAGGACCGTACGATCGACCCGGCCCGTTCCCAGTGCGCCGGATCGATCCGTGGCACGGCCTGCGTGACGCAGGCGACGTACTCCTCCTCGAGTCCCTCGATGGGCGCATCGAGGAGTTCGGCGGCCGCCCTGCGGATCTCGGTACCCCGCCCGCTCAGCCAGCCGTACGCCCCGAGCGCGGCGACGAGCCGCATCGCCGTCTCCCGGTCCTCGCGCACGGACCAGCGCAGGGCCGCCATCAGGTTGTCGTGGTCGGCGGAGAGCCGGGCCAGCCACTCCAGCTGGTCCGCGCCGCGCAGGTGGGGGTCGGCGCGCCGGGCCAGGTCGAGGAAGTGCCGGGCGTGCGCGGCGCGTACGCGCTCGGGCTCACCGGTCTCGGCGAGCCGCTCGGCGCAGAACAGGCCGATCGTCTCGAACATCCGGTAGCGAGCGCCGTCCGCCTCGACGAACGACTTGTCCACGAGGTCGGGCAGTGCGTCGGCGGCGTCCTCACCGCAGACCGCCTCGACCGCCTCGAACGAGGCGCCGCCGGTGAACACGGCGAAGCGCCGGGCCGCCGCCCGCTCCTCCGGCGTGAGCAGGTCCCAGCTCCACGCGACGGCGGCGCGCAGCGTCCGGTGCCGGGCCGCCGCCGTACGGTCGCCGCGCGACAGCAGCCGGAACCGGTCGTGCTCGGCGAGGCGTCGGGCGATCTCCTCGACGGGGAACGTGCGCAGCCGGGCCGCGGCGAGCTCGATGGCGAGCGGCAGCCCGTCGAGGGCCGCGCAGATCCGGGCGACCGCCCCGGCGTTGTCCGGCGTCAGGACGAAGCCGGGCCGTACGGCCGCCGCCCGGTGGGCGAACAGCCGCGCGGCCGGGTAGCCGGGCACATCGGCGGGCGCGGTCCCCGGCGGGGGCACGTCCAGGGGAGGCAGCGGCACGAGCGTCTCACCGGTGATCCCGAGCGGTTCCCGGCTCGTGGCGAGGATCCTCAGTGCGGGGCACTCGCCCAGCGCCCGGCGGGCCAGGGCCGCGGCGGCCGCGATGACGTGCTCGCAGTTGTCGAGGACGAGCAGGAGCTCCCGGTCCCCGAGCGCCGCGACGAGCCGCCCGACCGGATCGGGTGCCTCGATCGGCTGGAAGCCGGTCTCCCGCAGCCCCAGTGCGCCGAGGACCGCCCGCGGCACCTGGTCGCCGTCCTCCAGCGGGGACAGGTCCGCGAAGACCGCCTCGTACGGGTCCCGGCCCGCCGCCTCGATCGCGAGCCGGGTCTTGCCGGCGCCGCCGGGGCTCAGGATCGTGATCAGCCGCGCGTCGCGCAGCTCGCCGATCCGCGCGAGCTCGCGGTCCCGGCCGACGAAGCTCGTCAGCTGTGCCGTCGGCCGCCGGCGCGGCACCGGGTCCGGCCGCTGCGCGCGCAGGACGGCCAGCTGGATCGCGGCGAGCTCCGGTGACGGGTCGGCGCCGAGTTCTTCGGCGAGCAGCCGGCGGGTCTCCTCGAAGACCGCGAGGGCCTCGGCGGGCCGTCCCGCCGCGTGCAGCGCGCGCATCAGCAGGCAGCGGAGCCGCTCGCGCAGCGGGTGCTCGGCGACCAGCCGCCGCAGCTCGGCGACGGGCGCGCCGTCGGGCAGGGCGAGCTGCGCCTCGAACAGGTCCTCGGCCGTGGCGAGCCGCAACTCCTCCAGGCGGGCCTTGTCCGCGTCGGCGAAGGGCAGGTCGGCCAGTGCGGGACCGCGCCACAGGCCGAGCGCCCGGCTGAGGGCCGCGGCGGCGTCCGCATGGGCCCCGGCGCTGAGCAGTCGCCGTCCCTCCCGGGCCACCCGCTCGAAGCGGTGCGCGTCGACGTCGTCGGGGTCGACCGCGAGCCGGTACCCGGTCCCGCCGAACTGGAGCGTCCCCGGCGGCAGGTGACGCCGCAGCCGGGACACCTGGGCCTGGACGGCGTTCACGGCTCCGGCCGGAGGCTCGTCGCCGTACTGCGCGTCGACGAGGCGTTCCACCGCGACCGTGCGCCCCGCGTGCAGCAGCAGCATCACCAGGAGCGCGCGCGGGCGCGGGCCGCCGACGGGGACGACCTCACCATCGGCCGACCGGACCTCCAGGGAGCCCAGGATCCCGAACCACATGCCGTCGATTGTCCCGGTCGGCCGGGAGCGCGGCGTCCGCCGTGATCGTTACCGCGTTCGCCGGGAGCTCACCGACCAATGACTGATCCACACACCAAACTCACAGATTCGTCGATACCCGGCAAATGAAAGCGTTCCGCGATTTAGGCTGACGTGAAGCGGGAGGTGCTGGTCAACGATCACGGAGCCGGTCTTTTGGCGCCGCGAGAAACGGAGATGTCATGGCTTTACTTTTCTGCCGTCACAAAATGGCACAGTAGGTCATAGTGGATACGCGAACCGTGGGAGTGGAAGAGGAATTCCTCCTCGTCGACCCGAACAGCGGACGGCCCCGTGCCGCCGCCGACGCCGTGCTCCGGCCCGGGCGGCACGGGCACGCCGGCCTGCCGCATGGCGGCACCGACGGGCTGCTGCAGAGCGAGCTGCAGAGCGAGCAACTCGAGACGGGCACCCGCCCGTGCTCGTCCATGACCGAACTCGCCGACCAGATCCGCACCCTGCGCCACAGCGCCGCGGCGGCCGCCCAGGCCCAGGGCGTGGCGCTCGCCGCACTCGGGACCTCCCCGCTGCCGGTGCGGCCGACGATCACGCCCGAGGAGCGTTACGTGCGGATGGCCGGGGAGTACGCCCTCACCGCCGCCGAGCACCTGATCTGCGGGTGCCACGTCCACGTCGCGGTCGAGTCCCCCGAGGAGGGCGTCGCCGTACTCGACCGCATCCGCCCCTGGCTCCCGGCCCTGCTGGCGCTCAGCGCGAACTCCCCGTTCTGGCAGGGGAGGGACAGCGGCTACGCCAGCTACCGCCGGCAGGTCATGGGACGCTGGCCGTCATCCGGCCCGACCGAGCTGTTCGGCACGCCGGCGTCCTACCGCACGACCGTCCAGGAGATGCTGGACACCGGCGCGATCCTCGACGAGGGGATGGTCTACTTCGACGCACGGCTGTCCCGCCGGTACCCCACGGTCGAGATCCGGGTCGCCGACGTCTGCCTGCTGATGGACGACACCCTGCTGGTGGCCGCCCTGGTCGGCGCGCTGGTGGAGACCGCCGCCCGCGCCTGGCGGGCCGGGCGGCCGGCGCCGCCGATGCGCGCGTCCCAGCTGAGGCTCGCCACCTGGCGGGCGTCCCGGTCCGGTCTCCGGCACGACCTGGTGCACCCGCTCACCGGCCGTCCGGCGCCCGCCGAGACCGTCGTACGGGCACTGGTCGAGCACACCACGCCGGTCCTGGCGGAGAACGGCGACCTCATCACGGTCGAGGGCCTCCTGCTCGGTGTGCTCAAACGGGGCAACGGCGCCGAGCAGCAGTGGGACGTCCACCAGCGGAGCGGTGACCTGTCCGAGGTGGTGTCCTACGCCGTCGCCCGGACGCTGGAGTCCTAGCGCCTGGGGGCGGATCAGCGGAGGTGACGGCCGAGGAAGGTGAGCTGGTCCGGCAGGTGCCGCTGCCAGAACGCGCCGTCGTGGCATCCGCCGCCCATCGCCCCCTCGGGGCGCAGCCGCCTCCGGAGCCGGCGGGCCATCGGCGCGAACGGGTCGCTGGTGCCGCAGTCGACCCGGACCGGCACGCCCTTCAGCCGGTCCAGGCCGGCGAAGACGTCGTTCCGCGCGAAGTCGGCCGCGTCGTCGAAGGCCCGGGGGTTCGTCCGGCGGGCGTTGCCGTAGGACGGGAACAGCGCCGGGGAGGAGGCAACGGCGGCGGCCACGCGCGGAGCGCCCGCCGTCTCGGCCAGCAGGAGGGCGCCGTACCCGCCCATCGACCAGCCGCACACGCCGAACCGGTCCGTCGAGGCCCCCTGACGGCGCAGCCGCGGCAGCAGTTCCTCGGTGATCATGCCGAGCGGGTCGTCGCCGCTCGCGCGCCGGTGCCAGTACGTGTCGGGGCCGCCGTCCACCGCGACGATCGCGAACGGCGCGACCGCGCGGGTGCGCACGGCGTCGGTCAGGTAACGGTCGAGGCGGAGGTTCTTGGCGGCGGACGCCGCCGAGCCACCGTTGCCGTGCATTGCGACGACGACCGGAAGGTGCCAGAGCGACCTGACGCCGGCGGGGAGCACGACGACGGCCGTGACGTCGGTTCCGCGCCGGCGTGAGGCGAAGGTCTGGGTCTGGACGACACCCGGCGTGCGCGGCGGGGTGGGCAGCGATCCGCAGCGCCCGAGGGCGCGGTCGAACGCCACCTTCCCCGGCAGCACGTCCTCCTCCACGAGGGCGGCGCCGCCCCCTCCCGTCACGGCGACCGCTCCGAGCCCGGCCCCGCCGAGCAGAAAGGCACGTCTGGACACCATGCGAACCGCCTCTCGCCGTCGCGTCAGCAGAAGAGACGTTCGCGGGTGGTCCGTGGTTCACCCGGAGCGCGGTCCGCTCCAGAGCGTCCCGCCGGATAGGCGGTGCCTCAGTCCCGCGGGCGCGGGGTGCCGTCGGGGTTGGTGTCCGATGCGTGCTCGTCGGTGAGCCCCGCCTCACGGGAGGCCGTGCCGGGCCGGGTCTCGACGCCGGACAGCGGATCGCCCTGCCGGGTGCCCTCCGCCTCGGTGTCGTATCCCTCCGCGGCGCTCATCGTGCCGGGGACCACGCGCTCCTGTGGCTGAACCTCGTGGCCGGAGTGCGCGCCCACGCCACGGTCGCGCTCCGGCGGGCGGTCCTTGCCGGTGCTGCTCACGATCAATCGCCTCCTTCTGGCCTTTACCTGCACCCCTTCGCGGCGGTGCGTGTACCCGCACGAACCAGATGGAAACACCCGGTGACGGTCACCCGACGGCGTCCACCAGGGCCTGGAACAGGCGGGCCGGGTCTTCGGCGATGCGGTTACAGAGGTACAGCCACCACTGGGTGCCGAACACGATGTACTCGCGGACCGGGTGTGCGCGCTCCTGCATCGCCCGCAGCTGATCGACGCCGAGCCCCAACAGCATCTCCACCTCGTACGCGCCGGGTTCCCCCCGCAGGTGCGGCTGCAACGCGTCGAGGAGGTCGAGGTCGTGGGTGGCGATCGCGCAGGGATGGCCGCTGTCGAGCAGGTCGGTCGCGTACGCGAGGTAGGCCGCCCGCAGCTCACGGCTGTCCCGGGGATGGGCGACGGACTCGGGTTCCAGGTAGGCGCCCTTCACCAGACGGATGCGGCCGGGCAGCCGCAGCAGGCGGGGCAGGTCCTCGGCCGTCCGGTGCAGGCGGGCCTGGACGGTGACACCGACGTGGTCGAAACGCTCACAGAGGCGCTCGTGAGTCCACAGGATGAGGTCCGTGCGGTCGGATCCCTCCATCGAGATCATCATCTCCTGACCCGCGGCGGCGGTGGCCTCCGCCAGGCGGGCGGCGTTGGCCAACCCCAGCTCCCGATCCACCACCGAGCCGATGTGGGACAGGTCGAGGGAGACCGAGCAGTTCACGCCACGGGCCACGGCCTGCCGTGACAGGTCCAGGAACACCTCGGTCTCGGCCACGGCCAGGTCGGCGTCCCGGCAGCTCTCGCCCATGTAGTCGAGGGAGACCGACCGGCCCTCCGCATTGAGCAGGGCGGCCCGGTCGAGCGCCTCGGCAATGGTCTGACCGCCGACGTAGCGTCCGGCCACCCGCCAGGCCACCTCGCGCAGTGCGGGATCCGCCGCAACCCGATCCTTGAGGCCTTCGTCGAGAGCGAGCTTCCGCATCGCCTGGGCGGCCTGCTCCATCACGGTCATCGTCGTCCCCTTCCGTCCGAGAACCGCGAATCTATCATCAACAGATGTTGTTTTTAGAAGGACGATCCGATCGGTCGGGTGGACCGGCGGGACGGTCAGAGCAGCACGGGGACGTTGCTGCGGAAGACGCCGTGCGGGTCGTGGCGGCGCTTGACGTCCCGCAGCCGGGCCAGCGCGGCGGGAGCGAAGGCGTCGGCCGCAGTCTCCCCGGGGTTGAGGAAGGTGAGCGGCTTGCGGCCGCTGACCGGGAGGCTCTCGGCGAACGCGCGCTGCCGGCCGGCGACGGCCCGGGCGGTCGCCGGGTCGGCCGGGATGCCGAACAGGTACAGGGCGTAGGGCTCGGTGAGGGGGCCGTGCGGGGTGTCGGACGGGCGGGTGAACGCGCCGCCCAGGTGGCGGACCTGCACGCTGAGCAGCGGCGCGATGGGGTCGGCGAGCAGCGCCTTGGCGGCGACGTCGTCGAGGCCGGTGAGCAGCTCGCCGCGGGACAGGCCCGCGCCCGGATCGGTGGGTTCGGCGGTGATGGTCCCGATCTCGCTGACCGGCATCATCCTCCTGCCGTCGGACAGGGGGCGCGGGAGGTGGTCGAGCGGGCGCAGGAGGTCGCGGGCCTCGTCTTCCGCGCCGAGGTGGGTGACGTCCACGGCGACCATGGGCGCGGCGCCGGGGAAGTGCAGCAGGTCCAGCCAGACGGTCAGCTCCTCCGGCGCGGTCGCGGTGATCCGCCGGTAGGCGTCCAGGACGTCCGGGGCGTGCTCGGCCGGCCACAGCATCCGGCCGCCGAACAGGCGGGGCGCCGGATGCAGGGTCAGCTCCAGGGCGGTGACGATCGCGAAGTCCCCGCCTCCGCCCCGCAGCGCCCAGAACAGGTCGCGATCGGTCTGCGCGGTGACGTGCCTCTGGTGCCCTTCGGCGTCGACGACGTCGAAGGCGGTGACGGCGTCGGCGACCCAGCCGTGCGCGCGGCCGAACCAGCTCAGCCCGCCGCCGAGGGCGACGCCGGTGACGCTGACGACCGGGGAGCTGCCGGGCAGGCCGGTCAGGCCGTACGGGGCGGCGGCGGCCTGCAGCCGGCCCGACGGCACACCGGCCCCCACCCTGGCCCGCCGGGCGGCCGGGTCGATCTCCAGGGTGTCCAGCCGGCCGGTGCGCAGCAGGATCGTGCCCTCGGTACGGCCGGTGGCCCCGTGCCCGTTCGGCTGGGTGGCGATGCCCAGTCCCGCTGCGCGGGCATGGCGGGCGAGCGCGGCGACGTCGTCGGCGTCGGCGGCCTCGACGACGGCGGCCACCGGCTGCTCGACGGCCAGGTTCCAGGGGCGGCGGGCGGCGTCGAAGCCGGGGTCACCGGACAGCAGGACCCGGCCGCGGACGACGGACCTCAGGGTGGTCAGGGCGCTCACGTTTGTCATGATCATTACGCTAGGGCCGGGAAAGACCTTGGATAAGGTGCATTCTCATGGCGGAAACATGGGTCAATTCGGCGCGGCGGATCGGCAGTGACCTGCATCTGGAGCTGCGCGGTCCCGGCAGCCGCCGCGCGATCCTGATCCGCGCGCTGCGGGAGGCGGTACGGGACGGGAGGCTCGCCCCGGGCACCCGGCTGCCCCCGTACCGCTCCCTCGCCGCCGACCTCGGCCTGGCCCGCAACACGGTCGCCGACGCCTACGCGGAGCTGGTCGCCGAAGGATGGCTGATCGCCCGGCAGGGATCGGGGACCCGCGTGGCACCGCGCGCCGAGCCCGTACGGTCCGCACGCGCGCCGGTGACGGCGCCCGCGCGGCCGGCCCCACCGGAGCACAACCTGCGGCAGGGACAGCCGGACGCCGCCTCGTTCCCGCGCGCGGCCTGGCTGACCGCCGCCCGCCGCGCCCTGAACGCCGCGCCGAACGACGCGTTCGGCCCGGGTGACCCGCGCGGCCGCCCGGAACTGCGCCGCGCCCTCACCGAGTACCTGGCGCGCGCCCGCGGCGTCCGTACGACGCCCGGCCGGATCGTGGTGTGCTCCGGCTTCGCCCACGCGCTGCGGCTGCTGTTCGGCGGGCGGGTCCTGCGCGGCCCGCTGGCGGTGGAGTCCTACGGGCTCGCCTTCCACCGCTCCGTCCTGGAGGCCGCCTCCGTCCGTACCGTCCCGCTCACGCTGGACGAGTGCGGGGCCCGTACCGGCGAGCTGCGATCCCTCACGGGCGTACGGGCGGCGCTGCTCACGCCGGCGCACCAGTTCCCGACCGGAGGGCCGCTGCACCCCGAGCGGCGCGTGACCGCGGTCGACTGGGCCCGCACGCGCGGGGGCGTGATCCTCGAGGACGACTACGACGGCGAGTTCCGCTACGACCGGGAACCGGTCGGCGCGGTCCAGGGCCTCGACCCCGAACGGGTCGTCTATCTCGGCTCGGCCAGCAAGAGCCTGTCACCGGCGCTGCGGCTCGGCTGGATGGTGCTGCCCGAGGATCTCGTCGAGCCGGTGCTGGCGGCCAAGGGCGAGCGGGAGGCCTGGGCGAGCGCGACGGACCAGCTGACCCTCGCCGAGTTCATCGCCTCCGGGCAGTACGACCGGCACATCCGCCGCATGCGCCAGCGCTACCGGGCCCGTCGCGACCGCCTCGTCGCCACCCTCGCCGACCGGGCCCCGCACATCGCGCTCACCGGCATCGCCGCCGGGCTGCACGCGGTCCTGCACCTGCCGCCCGGCACCGAGCGCTCCGCCGTCAAGGCCGCCGCCCGGCGGTCGATCGCCCTGGACGGGCTCGCCGGCTTCCGCCACCCGTCCGCCACCATGCCGGTCCACGACGGCCTCGTCGTCGGCTACGCCACCCCGCCGGACCACGGATACGCCGCGGCCCTCGACGCGCTGTGCCGGATCCTTCCCCCCACACCCGGCGCGAGCCGCCCCTGAGGCGGCGTCAGGCGGCCCCCGGCAGGCGGGCGGCCAAGGGGCGGCCGGGGGGCGATCAGCCGACCCACCTCCGCGGCGCCGTACCGCGCACCGGCGGAGGACTCGACGAAATCGCTTCTGCTTCCACGCGCCGGTGTCGTACGCTGCCGCCATGAGACGACGACATTGATCTTCATCGAAGTCGAGACTCACGCGCAGGCTGTACTCCTACGCGTTCCTTGAGGACTTCATCGTCCTGTATCCGGTCTACGCCGTGCTGTTCGCGAAGGCCGGGTTGTCCGCCGCCGCGATCTCATCGCTGTTCATCATCTGGTCGGTGACGTCCTTCGCGCTGGAGATCCCCAGCGGAGTATGGGCGGACATCTTCTCCCGCCGGTCCCTTCTCGTGATCGCCCCGCTCGTCAAGGGCGTGGGCTTCGCGCTGTGGACGTTCGCCCCGTCGTACCTCGCGTTCGCGCTCGGCTTCGTGCTCTGGGGCGCGGGCGGCGCACTGCGCTCGGGCACCCTGCAGGCGCTCGTGTACGAGGAGCTCACGCGAACCGGCGCGTCGGACGCCTATCCGCGCGTCATCGGCCGGACCCACGCCATGGGCATGCTCGCGGTGCCGGCCGCGACCGCTCTGGCAGGACCCGTCCTGGCCGTCGGCGGCTACTCCGCCGTGGGGGTCGCGAGCGTGGTCGCGTGCCTGTGCTGCGCGGTGGTCGCCCGCACGCTGCCCGACTCGCGGGGCCGCGCCGAGCGGGGCCCGGCGTACCGGCAGGTGGTGCGGGACGGCCTCGCCGAGATCCGCCGCGCGCCCTCGGTCCGCCGGTCGCTGCTCATCGTCTCGGTACTGATGGGCGTCGCCGGCGCCCTCGACGAGTACGTCCCCCTCCTCGCCCGGTCGACCGGCGCTCCCGCGTCCGCCACGCCGTTCTTCGTCCTGCTGGTCACGGCGGGCATGACGGCGGGCGGCTGGCTCGCCGGGCGCGGCACGCGATGGACGGTCCCGATCCTCATGGTGGCCGCCGGATGCCTCGCCCTCGGCGCGGCGAGCGGCCGGGCGGCCGGGATGGTGCTCGTCGCCCTCGCCTTCTGCGCCTTCGAGTGGGCGACCAGCAACGCCGACGCGCGGCTGCAGGACCAGATCGGCGACGAGTCCCGGGCGACCGTCACCTCGGTGGCCGGCTTCGGAACGGACGTCGTCGGGGTGGTGATCTACGCCGCCTACGCGCTCGGTTCCACCTGGGCGGGCCCCGGCCCGCTGTTCGCCGTCGCCGCCGTCCCGCTGCTGCTGGTCGCGGCGATGCCCGCCGGTGAACGGCCGGAGCCCGAACAGGTCGCGGAACGATGACGGTCCGCTCGCCATCGGACAACGGCCTTGCGCGCGGTACGGCACTGATGCAAGGTCGGTAGCGCACTCGGGCGGAGCGGAGGCCGAGGCGGCGATGAGGGGGAGTACGGGGTGGGAGGCGAGTATCGCGCCGGAGACGTGGTCGACGGCCGATTCGTCCTCGAGGAACAGCTCGGTTCCGGCGGCATGGGCAGGGTCTGGCGTGCCCACCATCGGCACCTGGAGATCGACGTCGCGCTGAAACAGCTCCTCGTCGCCACGACCGGCACCGCCGAGGTCCCCGAGGAGCTGGTGGCACGTGCCCGCCGGGAGGGCCGTACGCTCGCCCGGCTGCCACCACATCCGGGCATCGTGTCCGTGCGCGATCTGATCACCGTCGACGGCCTGCCCTGGCTGGTGATGGAGCTCATCGAGGGACGCTCGCTCAAGGAGACCGTCCACCGGGACGGTCCGCTCACCGAGGACCGCACCGCCGCGCTCGCCGAACAGCTGCTGACGGCCCTGACGTTCGTGCACGCCCACGGCGTGCTGCACCGGGATCTCAAGCCGGGCAACATCCTGATCGACGCGGCCGGCGACGCGACGCTGGTCGACTTCGGCATCGCCGTGCACGCGGACGACACGACCCTCACCCAGAGCGGCGCCCTGATCGGGACCCCCGGCTACCTCGACCCGGAACGCCTGCGCGGGCAGGCTCCGACCGAGGCGTCGGACCTGTTCTGCCTGGCCGCCACCCTCTACTTCGCGCACCGGGGACGGGGACCGTTCCACCGCGACAACCCGGGAGCGACGGTCCACGCCACGCTCTACGAGCGGCCGCTGTTCGAACCGGGCTCAGGGCTGCTGGCCGAACTCCTCGAAGCCCTCCTGGCGCCCGCGGCGGCCGACCGCCCCACGGCGGAACAGGCCCTGGACCGCCTCCGCGCCATGCGACCCCCCGTCCCGGCCCAGCACTCCGCGACCGAGGCCGGAGTCGACGACGCACCGGGCGAAGGCCGCTCCCGACAGGGCGCGGTCGACGTAAAGCCCACCTCGCCGGCGCCTTCCGCCGTCACCCGCGACGACCGCCCGGAAGCGACAGAGCATGCCGGGGCGGCGGACTCGCCTGAGCCACGGCGGTGGTGGCCTCACGTAGTCCAGTCGACGCTGGGCCTGCTGGCGTTCTTCCTCCCGCTGACCCTGGGAATGGGCGCCGCTCATTCCGCCGCAGACGGGTCCTACCTCACCGGAGCCTCCCTGCTCCCCCTGGGCATCGCGGCTGCCGTCACCGTCGCCGGGATGAAGATCACCCGCTGCTCGGAGGTGGTCGCGTTCCCGCTGCTCTTCGAGATGATCACGCTACTGGTCGGGCTCCCGATCGGATTGGTCCTGGGAGGGATCCTCGGAGACTTCTACGCCGGGGCCGTTCTCGGCAGCGCGGCCTGCGGCGCGCTCGGCGCCAACCTCGGAGGAGGGAGAATCGAACAGCAGAACGACTCGTGGGCCGTCGACACGGTCTTGACTCTCCTCATCGCCGCCGTATGGATCGCACTGATCGAGACCACGGGCTACCTCACGCAGCGCTGGGCCGTCCACAGCGCCGTCGGCTACCTCGACACCTGGGCCGGAGGACTCGTCCACCTCCTCAGCTGACTCCCGGCGTCGCACCTCCTTGCCGTCGAGGTCGCCGAGTGGACAGCCGATTCGTGTGGGTTTGTGGGTCACTATCGGCGTCACAGTGTCCGGCCCCGCATCGCGCCACCACGCCGGCTACTTCCCCGGCAGGTGTCCGCGACGGGTGGCTCTGCCGTCGCCGTGGTCACCTTGCCGTCGCCGTGGTCACCTTGCCGCCGCCGTGGTCACCTTGCCGCCGCCCGCCGCGGGAACCCCGTGACGTACGACTGGCGGATACCCCCCACCCGTATGCTATGGTCGCCGACATGCCCTACCCCGGGTGGGTATATGTTGAGGACTGGCCGGAAATCCGGTCACGAACGACGTACAGCGTGTGAGGAGAACGAGATGACGACCACCGAGTACACGGTCAAGGGCATGACCTGCGGGCACTGCGTGTCCGCCGTGACGGAGGAGGTGAGCGCCATCGAGGGCGTCACCGACGTCAAGGTGGATCTGGCCTCCGGCGTCGTCACCGTCTCCAGCACCGCCCCGGTCGACGAGCAGGCGGTACGCGACGCGGTCGACGAGGCCGGCTACGAACTCGTCACGGCCTGACCCGGTTCCTTCGAAGGGGAGATCAGCATGAACGCACCGGCCAGGCTCGGGATCTTCGGGCTCGGGCTGGCGGTGGTGTTCGGCGCGGCAATGGGAGCCGGTCACCTGACCGGCCCCGTCGGAGCCGAGGCGAAGCCGAGCGCCGCGCACGGCGGCATGGAGCACGACCAGGCCGAGGGCCACGACGGTCACGCGGGCACGCTGCCGGGCGGGTTGCTCGTCTCCGACCGGGGTTACACCCTCGCCACGGCGCCCGCGACGACGGGCACGTTCGCGTTCCGGATCCTCGGGCCGGGCGGGCGGCCGGTGACGGCGTTCGACACGCGGCACGACAAGCGGATGCACCTGATCGTCGTACGCCGTGATCTGTCCGGGTTCCGGCACGTGCACCCGGCGATGGACGCCGACGGCACCTGGCGGGTCGCCTCACCGCTGAGCGGGCCGGGCACGTACCGGGCGTTCGCCGACTTCAAGCCCGCCGGCGGCCCGCCGCTGACCCTCGGGGTCGACACCGCCGTCGGAGGCGACGCCGCGCCGCGTCCGCTGCCCGCGCCGGCCACGTCCACAACCGTCGACGGTTACACGGTGACGCTGGCGGGGACACTGGTCGCGGGCCGGTCGAGCCGGCTCGACCTGACGATCTCCCGTGACGGCAGGCCGGTCACCGACCTGCAGCCGTACCTCGCGGCGTACGGGCACCTCGTCGCGCTGCGCCAGGGCGACCTGGCCTACCTCCACGTCCACCCGGACGGTGAGCCGGGCGACGGGAGGACCAGGCCGGGGCCGGCCGTTACCTTCCACTCCGAGGTGCCGTCCGCGGGCACCTACCGCCTCTACCTCGATTTCCAGCACCAGGGCACGGTCCACACCGCCGAGTTCACGGCCGTCGCCGAGGAGGGAAGATGAGCACCACCACGAGCACGGCACCCGAGCGCGTCGAGCTGACGATCGGCGGGATGACCTGTGCCTCGTGTGCCAATCGCGTCGAGAAGCGGCTGAACAAGCTCGACGGCGTCACCGCGACGGTCAACTACGCCACCGAGAAGGCGAGCGTCAGCTTTGGCCCGGGCGTCAATACCGACGACCTGATCGCGCAGGTGGAGAAGGCCGGGTACACCGCGAGTCTCCCGGCTCCGCCCGAGCCGGCCGAAGAGGAGGCCGCCGCGGCGGAGGACGCCCCCGTACGGGCACTGCGGGACCGGCTGATCGTCAGCGCGGTGCTGGCCGTTCCGGTGATCCTCCTCGCCATGGTTCCGGCGTTGCAGTTCCGGTCCTGGCAGTGGGCGTCGCTGACGCTCGCGGCCCCGGTGCTGGTGTGGGGGGCGCTGCCGTTCCACCGCGCGGCGTACAAGAACCTCAAGCTCGGCGCGGCGACGATGGACACGCTGGTGTCGCTGGGCACGATCGCGGCGTTCGGCTGGTCGCTGTACGCGCTGTTCTTCGGTGACGCCGGGGAGCCGGGCATGCGGCACCCGTTCACCTTCACGATCGAGCGCTCCTCCGGGACCGGGAACATCTACCTGGAGGTGGCGGCCGGGGTGACGGTGTTCATCCTGGCCGGGCGCTACTTCGAGGCGCGGTCCAAGCGGCGCGCCGGGGCCGCGCTGCGGGCGCTGCTGGAGATGGGTGCCAAGGACGTCGCGGTGCTGCGCGACGGCCGTGAGGAACGGGTTCCGGTCGATCAGCTGACGGCCGGTGACCGGTTCGTTGTACGGCCCGGCGAGAAGATCGCCACCGACGGCGTCGTCGTCGAGGGCGGCTCCGCGGTCGACATGAGCATGCTCACCGGCGAGTCCGTGCCCGTCGAGGTCGGCGCCGGCGACACCGTCGTCGGCGCGACGGTGAACGCGGGCGGGCGTCTCGTCGTCGAGGCGACCAAGGTGGGCTCCGACACCCAGCTCGCGCAGATGGCCCGGCTGGTGGAGGAGGCGCAGAACGGCAAGGCGCAGGTCCAGCGCCTCGCCGACCGCATCTCCGGGATCTTCGTGCCGATCGTCATCACCCTGGCGGTGGCGACCCTGGGGTTCTGGCTCGGCACCGGCGGCAGCGTCGCGGCCGCCTTCACCGCCGCGGTCGCGGTCCTCATCATCGCCTGCCCGTGCGCCCTGGGCCTGGCCACGCCGACCGCCCTCCTGGTGGGTACGGGACGCGGCGCGCAGCTCGGCATCCTGATCAAGGGGCCCGAGGTGCTGGAGTCGACCCGGCGGATCGACACGATCGTGCTGGACAAGACCGGCACCGTCACCACCGGCAAGATGAGCCTGGTCGACGTGGTCACCGCCGAGGGGCAGGACGCCGAGGAGGTGCTGCGGCTGGCCGGCGCTCTGGAGGACGCCTCCGAGCACCCCATCGCCCAGGCGATCGCCAAGGGCGCCGTCCAGCGGGTCGGCGCGCTCCCCCGCGCCGCAGACTTCGCCAATGTCGAGGGCCTGGGCGTCCAGGGCATCGTGGACGGGCACGCGGTCCTGGTCGGCCGCACCCGGCTGCTGGCCGAATGGTCTCAGCACCTGCCCGCCGAACTCGATGACGCCAAGGCGACCGCGGAGGCCCAGGGGCGGACGGCCGTCGCGGTCGGCTGGGACGGCGAGGCTCGCGCGATCCTCATCGTCGCGGACACGATCAAGGACACCAGCGCCGAGGCCGTCACGCGGCTGCGCGCGCTCGGCCTGACACCGGTGCTGCTGACCGGCGACAACGAGGCGGCGGCCCGCGCGGTCGCGGCCGAGGCCGGCATCGACGAGGTCATCGCCGAGGTACTGCCCGCCGACAAGGTCGACGTCGTCAAGCGGCTGCAGGACGAGGGCAAGGTCGTGGCTATGGTCGGGGACGGCGTCAACGACGCGGCGGCCCTGGCCCAGGCCGACCTCGGCCTGGCGATGGGCACCGGCACCGACGTGGCCATCGAGGCCGCCGACCTCACCCTCGTCCGCGGCGACCTGCGCGCCACCGCGGACGCCATCCGCCTGTCCCGCCGGACACTCGCCACCATCAAGGGCAACCTGTTCTGGGCGTTCGCCTACAACGTGGCCGCCCTGCCCCTGGCCGCCGCCGGGCTGCTCAACCCGATGCTGGCCGGCGCCGCGATGGCGTTCTCCAGCGTGTTCGTGGTCAGCAACAGCCTGCGGCTGCGCCGCTTCGAAGCGGCCCGCTGACCGGCGGCGGAGAAGGGTATGGTCGGGAGCGAGATGAGCAGCGGGCAGAGCAGGGCGGGCGCTCCGGTGGTGTCGCCGGGCGCGCTGCTGCTCCTGACGCTGACCGTGCTCGGCCTGTTCGCGATGCACGGGCTGCAGGCGACCGCGAGTCCCGCGGACACGCACCCGGCGGCCCTCTCCCTCGTGATGCCGGCGGACACGCACCCGGCGGACGTCTCCCTCGCCATGCCGGCGATGGGGCGCTCGGAGACGGCGGCCGGGCACCACGGGCCGACGCCGTCCCACGACTCCCCCGGCCACCGGCATCCGGGCGGCGGGATGTGCCTGGCCCTGCTGGTCATGGCCACGCTGCTGATCCTGTCCGCCGTCTTCGTCCGCCGCCGGCGACGGTGGGCGCCGGTGGGCCGTCCGGCCGGGCGGGGAAAGGATCGCCTCGGCCGGGCACCGCCCCCACCATCCATCTTCCAGCTCTCCGTACTCCGGCGGTGACAGGCGCCCGGGTCCGCGGAGGACCCACGCGCCCACTCAGCACGCCCGAATATGGAAGGTCGAATTCCGATGAAGCGCATCCACTCTCTGTTGCTCGTTCCGGTCGCCGCGCTCGCCCTCGCCGCGTGCGGCGGCAACGGTGACGACTCCGGTCACCACTCCATGAACGGGCACTCCATGGGCCCCGGCATGGGCATGAGCTCGGCCCCGGCGACCACCGCCGGGCACAACGCCCAGGACGTGATGTTCGCGCAGATGATGATCCCGCACCACCAGCAGGCGATCACCATGGCGAAGCAGGCCGCCACGAAGGCGTCCTCGCCCGAGGTCAAGAGGCTCGCCGCTCGAATCCAGAACGCCCAGCAGCCGGAGATCGACAAGATGACCGGCTGGCTCAAGACCTGGGGGGCGTCCATGCCCTCGCCCGGCGGCATGCACATGGGCGAGGGAATGATGTCCGACCAGGACATGAAGAAGCTCGACTCCCTGTCCGGCAAGGCCTTCGACAAGGCGTTCCTGCAGATGATGATCCAGCATCACCAGGGCGCCATCACCATGGCCAAGACCGAGCAGGCCCAGGGCTCGAACGCCGACGCCAAGGCCCTCGCCGGCTCGATCATCACCTCCCAGAGCGCCGAGATCACCACGATGCGGAACCTGCTCAACGGCATGTGACCGCCCGGGGCGGCCGATGCACGGTCGGCCGCCCCCCGGTCAGGTTCCGGGTGTTCCCGGCGGGGCACCACCGTTCGGTGATGAG
This sequence comes from Actinoallomurus spadix, assembly GCF_024055725.1. Taxonomy (GTDB): domain Bacteria; phylum Actinomycetota; class Actinomycetes; order Streptosporangiales; family Streptosporangiaceae; genus Actinoallomurus; species Actinoallomurus spadix. The sequence continues at coordinate 75,890 of NZ_JAMXMX010000025.1, forward strand.
AGGACGGAGATGAGCGCGATCGGTCACGCGTTGGCGATCACCGGGTCGATGACCTGGGAGATCCTGTGGGCGCTGATCCTGGGGTTCCTGTTGTCCGCGATCGTCCAGGCGGTGGTGCGGCGATCGACGATCGTACGGCTGCTCGGCGACGGGCGGCCCCGTACGCTCGCGACCGCGACCGGCCTGGGCGTCGCGTCGTCGTCGTGCTCGTACGCCGCGGTCGCGCTGGCGCGTTCGCTGTTCGTCAAGGGCGCGAGCTTCATCGCGGCGATGACGTTCGAGATCGCCTCGACCAACCTGGTCGTCGAGCTCGGCATCATCCTGGCGCTGCTGATGGGCTGGCGGTTCACCGCCGCGGAGTTCATCGGCGGGCCGATAATGATCGTGATCCTGGCCGTACTGTTCCGGCTGGTCCTGCGCGAACGGCTGCTGCGGGACGCCCGTGCGCAGGCCGAGCGCGGGGTCGCCGGCGCGATGGAGGGGCACGCGGCGATGGACATGTCCGTACGGCGGGAGGGGTCGTTCCGGCGCCGGCTGCTGTCCGGGGAGGGCTTCACGTCGGTCGCGCACGTCTTCGTGATGGAGTGGGCGGCGATCCTGCGGGACCTGGTCATCGGCCTGCTGATCGCGGGGGCGATCGCCGCGTGGATACCCGACTCCTTCTGGCGGCACTTCTTCCTCGTCGATCACCCGCTCGCGGCGAAGCTGTGGGGGCCGCTGGTCGGCCCGCTCGTCGCGGTGATCAGCTTCGTCTGCTCGATCGGGAACGTCCCGCTGGCCGCGGTGCTGTGGCAGGGCGGGATCAGCTTCGGCGGCGTGGTCGCCTTCATCTTCGCCGACCTGATCATCCTGCCGATCATCCTGATCTACCGGAAGTACTACGGCACCCGGATGGCGCTGTTCGTCACCGGCACGTTCTACGCCGCGATGGTCCTCGCCGGGTACCTCGTCGAGTTCCTCTTCGGCGTCGCCGGCCTGATCCCCGGTGAGCGGCACGCGGCGGTGATGGAGCGCGGCGTCTCCTGGAACTACACCACCTGGCTGAACCTCGCCTTCCTCGCCCTCGCCGCCGTCCTGCTGGTCCGGTTCGTCCGTACGGGCGGGATCCCGATGCTGAGGATGATGGGCGGTTCCCCGGAGGCCGAGCACCACCACTGAGACGCCAGGCGCGTCAGCGGGAGGCGGGCGGGCCTGCCGCGGCGGAGGAGCCGAAAGGGTGTCCCATGACGGCCGGATGTGAACACTTCTAGCCCTGTTTTGTCCGTTTTGTGATGCACGGCGGTGCTCACGGAAAGCAACGGCCGATGCCCGCAAAAAGGTTAACGAAACATTGATTGGCAGACGGCACCTGATCACCCCTAAACTACGGAAAGCCCGGCTGCCCCCGCCTTCACAGAAAGCACAGCCGTCCGCCGAATCCCCCCTGGGACCCGGGAATCACCAGTTGTCGAGGCGCGTCCGGAGCCGAAGAGGTTCCGGCCGGGCGGCTCCGGCCCGAGCCCGACCGCTGCCCCGGTAGGCGGCGAGGAGAGGAGTAGGACTCTGTGGCGCCCTCCAACCCGATGACCTCCACGCGCGCCACCGGCCGCTCGCGGTTCCGGAACTCGCTCCGGATCTGCGCCGCGGCCTCACTGGCGATCGCCGTCTCGCTGACGACGGCCGGCACCGCCGACGCCACACCGAAGCCGTCGGCGGCCGCCGCAAGGAAGGAACTGGCCAAACTCAACCCCGAGCTCGACAAGAAGGTCGACCAGTACAACAAGACCAAGACCGAGCTCGACGCGGCGAAGAAGCGCCTCAGGATCCTCCAGGCGCAGAAGAAGGCCGAGCAGGCCACGTACGACCGGCTGCACACGCGCGTCGTGCAGCTCGCCGCGGACCAGTACAAGACCGGCCAGTCCGACCCGGCCACCGCCGTGCTGGCCTCCGGCAACCCCGACCAGGCCCTCGACCAGATGTCCACGTTCATGCACCTGGCGAGCAACCGTGGTCAGGAGCTGACCGCGTTCCTCGCCTCAACGCAGCGGCTGCAGCGCGACCTGGCCGCGGTCCAGAGCACGGTGCAGGACGTCTCGGAGAAGGCCAGGAAGCTCAGGTCGCAGAAAGCGTCGCTCGAGAGGCAGATCGCCAAGCAGCGGAGGCTGGAACGCCAGGCAGGGGAGACGACGAGCTCCTCGGGCGGGAAGATCGGCGGCACGTACACCGGCCCGGCCTCCGGCTCGGCCCGCGCCGCGCTCAACTACGCCTACGCTCAGCTCGGTAAGCCGTACATCTACGGGGGCACCGGCCCGCAGGGCTATGACTGCTCCGGCCTGACGATGATGTCCTGGCGGGCGGCCGGGGTCAGCCTGCCCCGCGTCGTCCCCGACCAGTACAACGCCACCCGCCGCGTCGCGCAGAGCGACGTCCAGCCCGGTGACCTCGTCTTCCTCAGCGGCAACGGGCACGTCGGGATGATGGTCGACAGCGGCCACTTCATCCACGCGCCCCGCACCGGCGAGAACGTCATGATCAGCCCCCTCGCCGGCTACTGGCAGGGACAGCTCGTCGGCTTCGGCCGCCCCTGACGACGTTCGCCGACGACGTTCGCTGACGGCGTCACCGCGCGGTGAGCCCGGGGGGCGGCTCACCGCGCGGTTCCGTCCGGAGCGATCAGTGCCGGCCGGACACGGCCCGGTGGTACTGCTGCCAGACCTCCTTGTCGGTCACGGCGCGGTTCAGGAACATCAGGCCGTCGAGCCGGCAGTCGCACGCGTTCTTCTCGGCGGTGTTCTGCGGGAAACTGCCGCCGATCTTGATGCCGCGCGGGTCGGTCGCCGAGGTGACGTGCGTGCCCGGCGTCCCCACCTCCCACGGGTCACCGGCCGTCGTGTAGAAGCCGTCCAGCGGCCTGCCGTTCTTGTACAGCCTCATCGTGCCGTGGTCGTAGTCGAACGACGCGGCGAGGAAGACCCACTCGCCGATCGGCAGGATGCTCTGCCAATCCTCGTTCGCGGCGAACGTCTGCGACTTCCCGCCGTCGACGCGGCGGCCGAGGGCGACGACGCGCATCGTCCCCGACACGTCGATCACCTCCAGCAGCGCGCGTACGTCATGGCCGTTCGAGTCGCCGCTGAGCAGGCCCGCCAGCCCGACCGCGTTGTAGTGGTCCGACGGATCGGCCGTCTCGGAGTTGGGGGCCGGATTCGGGCCGGTCATCTTGAACCAGCCCATGATCGATGCCTCCTTGGCGCCGCTGAAGGCGCGCAGGGTCGGCACGCCGGTCGTCGAGTAGACGCCGGCCTTCCAGTCGTCGTTGCCCTTGGTCGCCGGGTTCACCTGCCGGCTCTGGATTGCGTGGCCGCCGCCCGGGGACGCGCCGTCCCGTACGCGCATGGCGGCCCCGCCGTTGATCAGGTCGATGGTCGTGCCGGAGAACCCGCGGTCGCGTTCCCGCGCGGGGGCGCCCGGGACGGGGTGCTCGAAGTCGTAGTACGAGACCAGGTCGGGCCGCAGGCTCGGCAGGACCGCCGACAGGGCATGGCCGTGGCCGCGGGCCTCGTCCGTGCCCGCCTGGGCCGCGCTCACCCCCGCGAGCGGCCCGCACATCAGGGCGGCCACGGCGACCGCCGCGAGCCGCCGGGACCGTACGGACCGGCGGCGGCCCACCCCTTTGGCACTGTAATCCGTCATTTTCCCTCCACGTGCGTCTGGGGTCCCGGCGGTCACCGTCCGGGGACGGTGACCGCCGGGGTCGAGGGGCCCGGGCCGCGCCCGCCGCCGGACCGGCCGGGCGGCGGCCCGGGCCCGCGATCAGTCGCCGGCCGCGGTGCCGGTGACCTTGAGGTTGCGAACCCGGCCGGTGTTGTCGAACGACCCGAACCCGACCCGTCCCGACGTGAGGGTCTTGTCGACGGCCGTCATGCGCGGGTCCTTAGCGTGGTCGAGGTAGACCGCGATCTCCCCGGTGTCGACGTGCCGGATCACTGTCACGTGGTGCCACTTGGTGTCGGTGATCGACGGCGGGGCGCCGCGCGAGCGCAGGGCGTCCCACTGGTCCTCGATCCGCTGCCGGTCGGCGTTGTTCACGAGGAAGATCCCGTTGTGGGCGTAGATCGAATTGTCCTGCGAGAGATGCGCGTAGTAGAACTGCGTGTCCGACCGGTACCCGAACACGATGATCACGTCGCGGTTGGTCACGTCCGTCGGGGTGTCGATCCGCACGTCCGCGTCGATCCGCTCGGTGCCGAACTCCGGGCCCTTGGTGAGCACCGCGTACTCGAACGGGCGGCGCGGGCCGGGCCGCTCGACACCGGCCTCGGCCAGGATCACCTGGTCGCCATGGAACTCCCACTTCGACGGGGTGACCGGCGCCCAGTTCTTCGCGCCGGCCGTGCCGTTCACGTGGGTGTGCCCGACCGGGCCGGCGGCGAAGTGCCGGGTGCCGACGACCTTCCAGATCTTGCCGTTCGCCTTGGACAGCAGGTAGAGCTCGCCCTTGCTGTCGCGGCCGAAGCGCAGGTCGACGCGCTTGTCCCCGGCGAACTGCTGCATCGTCAGCCGGTTGCCGTTCGTGTCGAACGTCTGCAGCTGGTGGATCGGCGCCCGCGGCCCGCCGCGGCGCATCCGGCTCTCCTCGGTGTAGTAGACGGCGCCGTCGACGAGGTCACCGAAGATGTACTTGCCGTACAGCTCGGGCAGCTTGTGGCCGCGGTAGACGTAGCCGCCGGAGATGGCCTTGCCGATGTCGCCCGAGCAGCTCCAGTCGGCCGGCGGGTCGTGGTCGTAGGCGGCCACCGGGTAGTCGTAGCCGTACTTCGCGTCGTCCTCGGGCAGCGTGTACAGCTCGCAGCGGTCGTTCTTCTCGAAGACGAACGGGCCCTCGCGGTTCGGCCAGCCGGCGTTGTCGCCGGCGCGGATGTCCCAGACGCCCTCGATGGCGTGTTCGCCGATGTGGCCGAGGAACAGCCGGTGGCTGCCGCCGGTGTCCCAGCTGAAGCGGTGCGGATCGCGGAAGCCGAGGGCGAAGATCTCACCGATGGCTCCCGGCTTGCCGACGAACGGGTTGTCCGCGGGGATGCCGTACTTGCCGTTTGCGCTGTTGGTCCCGTGCGGGTCGATGCGCAGGAGCTTGCCCTGCGGGACGCCGAGGTTCTGCGGGTCGGTGTTGCCGGCGGCCTGGCCCTGCCCGCCGTCACCGGCGGCAACGTAGAGCTTGGCGTAGTCCTTGTCGCCCCGCTTGGCGTTCGGGTTGAAGCCGATCTCCTGGATGCCGTGGATCTGGCCGCCGAAGCCGAGCCGGAGGATCTCCCGGTGCGTGCCGTGGAAGGTGTCCGCCGACGGGTCGTCGGCGGTCCACTCGTCGATGATGCCGTGGTAGATGGTGTTCGCCTGTGGCGTCAGGTCGGGGACCTTCGTGGTGCTGGAGGCCAGCTCGGTGTGGACGGTGTAGAACTTCCCGTTCGTCGTGAAATCCGGGTCGAAGGCGACGATGCCGAAGCCCTGGCCGAGGCCGCGCCCGGAGAAGAAGTACGGATCGAACTGCGCCTTGACGTCGAGGTAGAGGTGCGGCTGTCCGTTCCGGACGATGTACATGGGGCCGTTCAGGTCCGGCACGTACATGCGGCCGGAGCCGTCGGGCACCTCACCGATGTAGTTGATGCGCGCCCAGCGCATGAGGCGGGGGTCGACGGGCGCGGGGGTGGGCTCCGACTTGGGGAACTGCGCGTACTCCTGGAGCACCAGTCCCAGGTCGGAGGTGATCGGTCGTTCGGGGATCGGGTCCTTGACGGGTTGTTCGTCGGCCAGCGCGGCCGTCTGCGGCACCGTGAAGAGAGCCGCGAGGAGAGCGACGGCCGTCAGGAGGCACCATCTGAGCTTCGTCATCCTGCCACCCATGGGGTCGATGAGCGGAAAGCGCTTTCAGCAAACGCTTTCCCGAACGTAGGTGAGGTCGATCACAGCGTCAAGAGAGAGATTCGGCGGCCTCCCGGGGGTCGGTTCGTCTCGGCGAAGAACGCAGGTCGGCTCGGTCCGGGTCGTCCTGATCCGGTCAGGTCAGGTGACGTGCTCGGCGAAACGCGCCAGGCACAGCGCCAGCGCCTCCGCACCCGGCATCGCCCACAGGGCATCGTTGAAGATCTCCACCTCGATCGGCCCCGCGTAGCCGGCCTCGTCCACGGCCGTACGGAACCGGCGCAGCTCGACGCAGCCGTCACCGAGCATGCCGCGCCCGGTCAGCACGCCCTCGGGCAGCGGAGTCGTCCAGTCGGCCACCTGGAACAGCGCGATCCGGTCCCCCGCACCGGCCCGCGCGATGGCGGCGTACGCGCCCGGGTCCCACCACAGGTGGTAGGTGTCGACCATGACGCCGACCCGCGCGGCGGGATGCGGCGCGGCCAGGTCGAGGGCCTGGTCCAGCGTCGAGACCACGCAGCGGTCCGAGCAGTACATCGGGTGCAGCGGCTCCAGGGCGAGACACACCCCGCACTCCCCCGCGTACGGGGCCAGCTCGGCGAGCGCGTCGGCCACCCGCCGCCGCGCGCCGTCGAGGTCACGGGAGCCCTCGGGCAGCCCGCCGCTGACCAGGGCGAGGGCCGGCGCCCCCAGCTCGGCGGCCTCCTCGATGGCCCGCCGGTTCTCCGCGATCGCGCCGGGAAGCTGGAAGAACCCGCCCCGGCACAGCGACGTCACGGTCAGCCCCGCGTCGCGGACCAGCTTCGCCGTACGGGCCAGGCCGTACTCGGCGACCGGTTCGCGCCAGAGCCCGACCCCGGTCACCCCGGCCGCGGCGCACCCCGCGACCAGGTCCGGCAGCGGCCAGTACCGCGTCGTCCACTGGTTCAGGCTGAAACGCTCGACGGCGCTCATGACGTCACCCCTGGACGGTCAGCCACGCGCGCATGCGGGCCACCGCGAGCTCCGGATCGGGCAGCAGTCCGGCCCGGTCGGCCAGCTCGAACAGCCGGACCAGGTGCGGAACGGAACGGGCGCTCTCCAGACCGCCGACCATGCGGAAGTGCGCCTGGTGCCCGGCCAGCCAGGCGAGGAACACCACGCCCGTCTTGTAGTAGTACGTCGGGGCGGCGAAGAGGTGCCGGGCCAGCGGGACGGTCGGCGCGAGGATCCACTCGTACGACTCCAGGTCACCGCCGTCCAGCGCGCCGAGCGCCGCCGCCGCGGCGGGCGCGATCGGGTCGAAGACGCCGAGCAGCGCGTCGCTGTACCCGAGGTCGTCGCCGCGGATCAGCTCCGGGTAGTTGAAGTCGTCGCCCGTGAAGAGCCGTACGCCCGCGGGCAGGCGGCGGCGCAGCGCGACCTCCCGGCCGGCGTCGAGCAGCGACACCTTGATCCCGTCGACCTTCGCGGCGTGCTCCGTGAGGATCGCCAGGACGCTCTCGGCGGCGGCGTCCAGGTCGGCCGACCCCCAGTAGCCCTCCAGGGCCGGGTCGAACATCGGGCCCAGCCAGTGCAGTACGGCGGGCCGCGCGACCTGGCCGAGCAGCCGCCCGTACACCTCCGCGTAGTCGCCGGGGCCGCGCGCCGAGGCGGCGAGCTGACGGCTCGCCATGAGGACGGGCGTCCCGCCGGCCGCCTCGATCACGCCGAGCTGCTCCTCGTACGCCGCGACGATCCGGTTCAGCGGCGCCGGTCCGGGTGGGAGCTGGTCCGTGCCCGCGCCGCAGACGATCCGCCCGCCGCACGCCCGCGCCTCCGCGCCGCTGCGCTCGATCAGCTCGCGCGTCGCCGCCCAGTTCAGGCCCATGCCGCGCTGCGCGGTGTCCATCGCCTCGGCGACGCCCAGCCCGTACGACCACAGGTGGCGGCGGAACGCCAGGGTCGTCTCCCAGTCGACCGCCTCGGGGCCGGCGAGGGGGTCGGCGACGACGTGCGCGGCGGCGTACGCGACCCGCGACGTGGCGGGCGCCGCCGGCGGCGGGTAGGCGCGCGGCTCGCCGAGCGTGTACGGGACGACCGAGCCGTCCGCCCGCGGCAGGTCGATCTTCACTTCGCCGGCTCCGATGCTTCGTCGGCCCCGGCCTTCACCGACTCCGATGCTCCGTTAGCCCTGGCCTTCACCGGCTCCGATACTCCTCCGGCCTTCGCCGCGCCGCCGGCGTGCGCCAGCTCCGGGACCTCGACGCGGCGGCCCTCCCTCCAGGAGCGCAGGCCCAGCTCGGCGAGTTGGACGCCCCGCGCGCCCGCGTAGAAGTCCCACGGGAACGCGCCGTCCTCGGCGACGTGCCGCAGGAACAGCTCCCACTGCGCCTTGAACCCGTTGTCGAACTCGGCGTTGTCCGGCACCTCCTGCCACTGGGCGCGGAAGTCCTCGGTGGCGGGCAGGTCGGGGTTCCAGACCGGTTTGGGGGTCATCGACCGGTGCTGGACGCGGCAGCGGCGCAGGCCCGCGACCGCGCTGCCCTCGGTGCCGTCGACCTGGAACTCCACCAGCTCGTCGCGGAACACCCGCGTCGTCCACGAGGAGTTGATCTGCGCGATGATCCCGCCCTCGAGCTCGAAGATGCCGTACGCGGCGTCGTCCGCCGTCGCGGCGTACGGCTTGCCGTCCTCACCGACCCGCTCCGGAATGTGGGTCGCGCCCAGCGCCTGCACCGAGCGGACCGGCGCGATGACGTTGTCGAGGACGTACCTCCAGTGGCAGAACATGTCGGCGATGATCCCGCCGCCGTCCTCCACCCGGTAGTTCCAGCTCGGGCGCTGCGCCTCCTGCCAGTCGCCCTCGAACACCCAGTAGCCGAACTCCCCGCGCACCGACAGGATCCGCCCGAAGAAGCCGCCGTCCACGAGGCGCTTGAGCTTCAGCAGGCCCGGCAGGAACAGCTTGTCCTGCACGACGCCGTGCCGGACGCCCGCCTCGTCGGCCAGCCGGGCGAGTTCGAGCGCCTCCTCGACGTCCTCGGCGAGCGGCTTCTCGGTGTAGACGTGCCGGCCCGCCTCGATCGCCGTCCGCACCGCCGCCGCGCGGGCGCCGGTGATCTGGGTGTCGAAGTAGATCTCGACGCCGGGCCGGGCAAGGGCCGCGCCGAGGTCGGTGGACCACTCCGTGAGCCCGTGCCGCTCGGCGATGGCGCGCAGCTTGGCCTCGCTGCGGCCGACCAGGATCGGCTCCGGCCACAGCACGGTGCCGTCGGCGGTGGTCAGCCCGCCCTGCTCGCGGATCGCGAGTATCGAGCGGAGAAGGTGCTGGCGGTACCCCATCCGGCCGGTCACGCCGTTCATGACGATCCCGATGGACCTGCGTGCCATCCCTGTGTGTTCCTCTCTGCGGTGGTGGGCCGTCAGTGGTCCACGGCTCGACGGTGGTGGAACGTCAGTCGGCGGCCGAGGCGGCGCCGAGGAGGTCGCGGATCCGGGCGGTGGCGCGGGCGAACTCCGGGCGGGCCATGGTCACGGCATAATCCCGCTCGTCCGGCAGGCCGACGTCGATGACCTCCGCGACCGTGCCGGGCCGGTCGGTCATCACGACGATCCGGTCGGCGAGGTAGGCCGCCTCCGCGATCGAGTGCGTGACCAGCAGGACCGTCGTGCGCGTCTCCCGCCAGATGCGGTTCAGCTCGACGTTCAGCTGCTCGCGGGTGAGCGCGTCGAGCGCGCCGAACGGCTCGTCCATCAGCAGGACCGGCGGCTCGTGCAGCAGCGCCCGGCACAGCGCCACCCGCTGCTGCATGCCGCCGGACAGCTCATGCGGGTACGCGTCCTCGAACCCGGTCAGCCCGGTCATCGCGATCAGCTCCGCGGTACGCGCGCGGGCCCGGTCGGCGGGCATCCGGCGCATCTCCGCCTGCAGCAGGATGTTGCGCCGCGCGCTGCGCCACTCCAGCAGCGCGGCCCGCTGGAAGACGTACCCGATGTCGTGGCGCGGCCCCGTGACCGGCTCACCCCGGAGCCGTACGGCGCCGGAGGACGGCTTGAGCAGACCCGCGACCAGCTTGAGCAGCGTCGACTTGCCGCAGCCCGACGGGCCGACGATCGCGACGAACTCTCCCTCGGCCACGTCGAGCGACACGTCCCGCAGCGCCGTGACGTCCTTCTTCTTCGTGCGGAACCGTACGGCCACGTCCTCCAGCCGGACACTCCCGCCGCGGCTCGCTTCCACTCGTCCTCGTTCCCGTGTGCTCTCGGGCATCGTCGGCCCCCTCTCGGTCGGTCAGCCCTGCGGCGCGGCGGAGGAGTCCCAGTACGCCGACGGCGGCTGGGCCTTGCCGATCAGGCCGCTCTGCGTGAAGACGGTGATGGTCTGCCGCCAGTCCGCGTCGGTGTTCACGCCGGGGGCCTTGCCCTGGGTCGCGGCGGTGTGCAGGAGGCCGATGGTCGTCTTGAACTGGTCGGTCAGCACCGTCGGCGACGGGAGCTGCTGGGACGCGCCCCGCATGGCGGCGACGGCGTTCGCCGGGTCCTTCTCGGCCGCCGCCCACGCCTCGCTGGTGGCCGCGGACATGCGCTTGACCAGGTCCGGGTCGCTCTTGCGCTTGCGGTCGCCGACGAGCAGGCCGTTGGAGTAGAAGTTCAGCCCGAAGTCGGCGAACTTCAGGTACGACACCTGCTTGCCGGCCTTGGCGGCCATCGTCGGGCCCTGGTCGTTGGCGTAGCCGATCAGGCCGTCCGTCCGGCCGGAGATGACGGCGGCCATCTTGCCCGCCGGGTCGGTGTTCTGCAGGTGGACGTCGGACTCGCCGAGGCCGTTCTTCTTGAGGAACGCCGGGAACGTGCGGGACGGCGCGTCACCGGCGGTCGCCGCGATGCGCTTGCCCTTCAGGTCGGCCGGCGTCCTGATCGGCTTGTCGGCGAAGAACTGCACGGCCGCCGGGGTCGTCTGCAGGTAGACGCCGACGCTCTTGACCGGCAGGCCCTGGCTCACCCCGGCGAGCAGCGCCGGCGTGTCCGCCCAGCCGAAGTCGGTCTGGCCCGCGCCGGTCGCCTGCACCGTCTTCTGCGAGCCCTGCCCCGCCTTGATCTCCAGGTTGATGCCATGCTTGGCGAAGATGCCCTGCTTCTTGCCGTAGTAGAACGGCGCGTGCTCGCCGTAGGGGTACCAGTTGAGGGTCAGCGTGACCTTGTCCGTTTTCTTGCCCGAGGCGCCGTCGGTGTTGTCGTCCCCTCCCCCGCACGCGGTGGCGATCGCCACGATGGGGACCAGGGTCAGGACGAGGCTGCGCAGTTTCATGGGTCGTCTCCGTCGGTAGGTCCGGTACGCGTCAGGTCGGCGGGACGGGGCGGCGTGCGCCGGGGTGCACGGGCCGTCCGTCAGTAGGTGGTGGTCACGGCGGTGCCACGACGGCTGGCGTGCCAGGGCAGCAGGAGCTTCTCGGCGAACTCCACGAGGACGAACAGGACGACGCCGATCAGGGACATCACCAGCAGGCCGGCGAAGAGCATCGGGGTGTCGAGGTTGCCGTTGGCCTGCTGGATGACGTAGCCGAGGCCCTCGTTGGCCCCGACGAACTCACCGACGACGGCTCCGGTGACGGCGAGCGTCACGGCGACCTTCAGGCCGGAGAACAGGTGCGGCAGCGAGGCCGGGAAGCGGATCTTGGCGAAGGTCTGCAGCGGTCCGGCGCCCATGGTCGCCGACAGCTGGATCATCTCCGGGTCCACCGCCTTCAGGCCCGTGACCATCGAGATGACGACGGGGAAGAACGCGATGAGGACGGCGACGACGACCTTGGGCGCGAGGCCGAAGCCGAGCCAGACGACGAGCAGCGGCGCGATGGCGACCTTGGGGATGACCTGGGCGAACAGCAGCACCGGGTAGAGGGTCCGCTCGACCGCCGGGGAGTACACCATGAGGACGGCGGCGAGGACGCCGACGATCGTCGCGATGACGAAGCCGAGCAGCGTCTCGTACGTCGTGATCCAGGTGTGGTGCCAGAGGTAGCCCGCCTTGTCGGCCATGACCTGCAGGGTCTTGGCGGGCGACGGGACCAGGTACGCCTTGATGAGCTTCGCCGCGGTGATCGCCCACCAGGCGACGAGGCAGGCGAGGAGGAGGGCGACGGGCCGCCAGGACCGCGCGGCGGCCTCGCGCACCCGCTCGCCCGCTCCGGGTCTGCCGCGCTCGGCGACTCCGGCCACCGGAACATCGGGCGTGGTGCTCTGACTCACCATGAGCTCCTCCGTGCTCGGACCCCGCGGTAGCGCTCGCAGAAAGCGTATTCTGAAAGCGCTTTCTGTTACCGTAGGGACGGCCTACCGCGCGGTCAAGAGGCGTTTTCCGGCCACCTGGACCGCCCGCACGCGGCATGCTGGAGCCAGGAGGACGCAAAGTGGGGGAACACCGACCGGAACGGCCGACCAGGCGCACCCGGGCGAAGGCGAGCACGCCGGCCGCCGACGAGCCGGAGGACGGCACCGGCCGAGCCGACGGGAGCGGCGTGAGCACACACCGGACCGGCGGCGCCAGACCGCGGCAGACGGGCGGGACCGGGCCGCAACAGGCCGGCGGGACCGGGCCGCAACCCGCCGGCGGGGCGGCCGGCGCGCACGTCACGCTGCAGGACGTCGCCCGGCGGGCGGAGGTCTCCCTCGCCACCGCCTCCCGTGTGCTCAACGGCACCACCCAGGTCCGCGCCGACCTCAAGGAACGCGTGCTGGCCGCCGCGTCCGAACTCGCCTACGCGCCGAACGCGCACGCCCAGGCGCTCGCCCGGGCCTCCAGCCAGTCCATCGGCCTGATCTGCCACGACGTCAGCGACCCGTACTTCGCGGCCATCGCCCGCGGCGTCACCCGCGCGGCCGCCGAGCACGGCCTGCTGGTCATGCTGGCCAGCACGTTCCGCGACCCGGCCCGCGAGGTCGACTACATCGCGATGCTCCGCGCCCAGCGGGCCCGGGCGATCCTGCTGGTCGGCTCCGGCTTCGAGGACCGCGCGTGGGAACGCTCGATGGGCGCCGAACTCGACCCGTACGTGCGCGCCGGCGGCCGCGTCGCCGTCCTCAGCCGCCACCGCAGCCTGCGCGTCGACACCGTGCAGCCGGAGAACCGCGAAGGCGCCGCCGCGCTCGCCCGTACCCTCCTCGGCCTCGGCCACCGCGACTTCGCGGTGCTCACCGGGCCGCGCACGCTCACCACCGTCGTCGACCGGCTCGGCGGCTTCCGCGACGCCCTGGCCGAGGCCGGAGTGTCACTCTCCGACGACCAGGTCGTCGAGGAGTCGTTCACCCGCGACGGCGGGTACGCCGCCGCGACCGAGCTGATCCGCCGGGGCCTGCGGGCGACCTGCGTGTTCGCCCTCACCGACGTCATGGCGATCGGCGCGCTGTCCGCCTTCCGTTACCACGGCGTGGACGTGCCGGGGCAGGTCTCGCTGGCCGGTTTCGACGACATCCCGATCGTCCGCGACCTCGTCCCGCCCCTGACGACGGTCGCCCTCCCCCTGGAGGAGATGGGCGAGCGCGTCATGAATCTCGCCCTCCGCGACCCGGCACGCCGCAGCCGCGTCGAGCGCATCCCCGGCGAGGTCGTCCTCCGCGCCACCACCGCCGCCCCCCGCCGGCCGACGTGAGCCCCTGCGGCGGCGCGGTTCATCGCCCGTCGCAGCCCGCACCGCGCGCACCTTCCCCGGAACGACACGAGGCGCGATCATGCCATCCTGTGGCCGACCGTTCCAGATGATCCGCTCACCGGTTCGACGGTGGGATCGGCGTTCGTTACACGAGGGAGACGACGTGAGCTATCCACCGGCACGTTACGAGGGCGAGAACGGCGAGATCAGCGCCACGTATCGGCCGGCCGGCCACGAGCCGGAGCTGACCTACCCGTCCGGCAACACGGTGCACTACCTGGCGACCGGCGAGTCGACGGGCGGGCTGTTCGGCCTGTACCGCTGGGAGATGGGCCCGAATCCCAGCGGCCCGGGCAAGCACTTCCACCGGTCGATCTCCGAGTCGTTCTACATCCTCACTGGAACGATCCGCATCTACAACGGCGAACGCTGGATCGACACGGTCCCCGGCGACTTCGTCCACGTCCCGGCCGGCGGCGTCCACGCCTTCCGCAACGAGTCGGGAGAGCCGGCCTCGATGCTGCTGCACTTCTCCCCCGGCGCCCCGCGCGAGGGCTACTTCGAGGGTCTCGCGGAGGGGCTGGACAAGCTGAGCGACGAGGAGCGCTCCGAGTTCTTCCTCCGTCACGACAACCACTGGCTCTGACGCCCTCCCGCGCGGCACGGACCGGTACGGGTGCGATCGAGTACTACGCCGACGACCTCGACGAGACGGTCCCCGGCTCGCCTGACGCGCGGCGCGCCGCACTTCGCGGCGAAGCGCGCGGGGATCGTCGCGTCAGCGCGGCCGGCTCTGCGGCGCGACCAGGCCGGTCTCGTACGCCAGCACGACGGCCTGCGCCCGGCTCGCCAGGTTCAGCTTTGTCATGGTGCGGTTCAGGTGGGTCTTCACGGTGGCCTCGGTGATCACGAGCTCACCCGCGATCTCGGCATTGCTCATGCCCCTGCCGACCAGCTCCAGCACCGCCGCTTCGCGCTCGGTGAGGACGTCCAGGCCCGCGCACCCCTTCACCGGCCCCGCCGGCCGGTCGACGTACGCCTCGATCAGCCGGCGGGTGACGCTCGGCGCGAACAGCATGTCCCCGGAGGCGACGGTGGCGATGGCCGCGAGCAGCCGCTCGGGGGGCGTGTCCTTCAGGAGGAAACCCGACGCGCCGACGCGCAGCGCGGCGTAGACGTACTCGTCCAGGTCGAACGTCGTCAGCATCACCACCCGAGGCGGCGGCGCGCTCGCGTCGCCGAGGATCTGGCACGTCGCCTCGATCCCGCTCAGCCCCGGCATGCGGATGTCCATCAACACCACGTCCGGAGTTAAGTCCGCCGCGAGCTTGATCGCCTCCTCGCCGTCGGCCGCCTCCCCGACGACGGTGAACCCCGGCGCCGCGCGCAGCAGCGCCGCGAGCCCGGCCCGGATCAGGATCTGATCGTCGACGACGAGGACCGTGGTCATTGCCGGTGCGTCTCCCCTTCGTCACGGCCGGGCATGAGCGGTCACGCGTCGGCGGGGCCGGGGACGGGCAGCGTGAGCACGACCTCGAATCCCCCCTGCGGACGGGGTCCCGCGGACAGGGTCCCTCCGTAGAGCCTGGCGCGTTCCCGCATTCCCAGCAACCCGTGCGGTGGCGTCCTCTCGGTCGCGGCCGGCGCGCGACGCCGGCCGTCGTCGACGACCCGGACGACGAGCCGCTCCGATTCGTACCGCAGGTCGACCCACGCCCGCGCCGGTGCCGCGTGCTTGATCACGTTGGTCAGGGACTCCTGGATCACCCGGAAGACGCACTGGTCCTGACCGGGAGCCAGGGGACGCGGCGTGCCGGTGACGGCCACCTCCACCCGTACACCCGCATCACGTACGCGGGCGGCCAGCTCATCGAGGCGGCTCAACCCCGGGGCCGGGTCGTACGCCGCGGCGTCCTCGGCGTCCTCCGGCGGGATGCGCAGCACCGCGAGCAGGCGGCGCATCTCCTCCAGGGCCTCCCCGCTCGTGGCGGCGATCGTGTCCAGCGACCGCCGCGCGGTGTCCGGATCGGAGTACACCACGTAACGCGCGAGACCGGCCTGTACCGACACCACGGACATATGATGCGCGACGACGTCATGCAGTTCCCGGGCGATCCGCACCCGCTCGTCCATCACCGCCCGGCGCGCCCGTTCCTCCTGCTCGGCCCGCAGGAGCGCGGTCAACTCCGCCAGCCGGGCGTTACGTTCGGTCAGACGGCGCGCGCCCGCGCCGAACACCCAGATGACCGCCACCGCGAGCACCGACTGGGTGACGGCGAGCGCCGCCGGCAGTGCCGTCAGCCCGCTGTAGAGCACCGCCCCGGCCGTCAGGACCGCCCCCGCGACGACGGCTCCGCCCCGCCGGTGAGCGGCGAGGCTGTACAGGGCCACGAGCGGCCCCCAGGTGTTCACCGAGGGCTGGTCACCGGCGGCCAGGTAGACGGTGAACACCGCGCAGGACACGACGAGCACCGCGAGGGGAAAGCGTCTGCGCAGGACCAGGGGAAGGCTCACCGCGATGCTCAGGGCGTACGCCATGGCGTCGAACCGCGGCCAGCCCTGCGGGTGATACGCGGCACCGGCGACGCACCCGGCCGCGCCGAGCGAGAGCGCCAGGACCCAGTCGATCAGCCGGGGGTCGATACCGGCCCACCACCGCGCCAATCCCGCTTGCACACTCATTACGCGGAGAATAAGCCCTGGTCGCCCGCGGGTCCTCAATCCAGCGGATGATGGCGATCTGCACCCTGCGTTGCAGACCTGCCATGGAACTACCGCGTCAGTTCTAAGAACTTCTCTCCGAGCCACCGCGCTGGATGCAAATACGAAACCAGCTTCCTGCGGGATGCCCGATTCGCGGTGGCGTTATTGAATTCCAGGCGTCGGATCACCGCCACCCTTTCGAAAGGGGAGATCGTGGCTTTGAAGAACACCCCCCGCCACCGGCTCGGACGGGCCACCGCAATCGGCGCACTGGCGCTGTCACTCACCGCAGGCCCGGGCGTTTCCACGGCGTTCGCCGACGCCCCGGGCGCCGCCACCGCTTCCACCGCCTCGACCTCCACCGCCACGGCCTCCTCCGCGCAGATGCGCGCGGGGCTCGTCGCCCGCATTCTGTCCACCGCACGGTCGCAGATCGGTTACCGCGAGCACGGTAACAACTGCACGAAATACGGTCCGTGCGAGGAATGGTGCTCGCTGTTCGCCACGTGGGTCTGGCGGAAGGCGGGCGTGAAGATCCCGAAGTACGCGTTCACCGGCGACGTCTACCGCTGGGGCCAGCGAAACCACGTCGCGTGGAACAAGCACTGGCTGAAGACCGCGCAGCCGGGTGACGTGCTGCTGTTCGGCACCGGCCCGAAGAACACCCACACCAGTACGCACATCGGGATCGTCGAGTCGGTCAGCCGCAACAAGAAGACGGTCACCCTCATCGAGGGGAACGCCGGGAACGCGGTGCGCAGGAAGAAGCACAAGCTGAGCGGCTCGATCTTCTACGGGGGCGTCGACCCGATCGGGCACTGAGCGGCTCGATCCCCAACGGGGACGTCGACCCGATCGGGCGCCGAGCGGCGTCCCGCCCCGGGCGAGGACCACGGACGCGGCGAGGTACGGCGGGGGAACACCCGTCCTCGCCGGCCGGGGGATGAAAGGCTCGGCGCCGGGATCGGGGCGGATCGGAAGACCCGCCGCGAACCCGGCGCCGAGCGCCATTGGGGTCTCCCGGGGATCAGCCTCCGATGCCGCCGCCGGGGCCCGCGTACGGGCTTGTCCGTCATCCAGAAGTCGCCGTCGAACTCACGCCCCTTGCACTGCGTGCCGAACGGCAGGAAGTCCACCTTCGCCGGGATGCCGAAGGCGCGCAGTTTCTGTTCGACCCGTTCGGGGTGGGTGAACTCCACCAGGTGGACCGCGATGGAGCCGTCCGGGGCACGCTCGGCGGCGTTCGCCTCCGCGCTCCTGTTCTCCGTGAGGGCGGGTACCGCGATCATCGTTCCGACGGCGGCCGCGACGGCTCCGGCGGCCAGGGCGAGACGGCGACCCGTCCATCGCCTCGGCCGGCGCCGGGGCTCCGCGGCCCGATCGTTGGCCGCCACCACCTGCTTCAACTCCACGCCCTCCGCGTCGATGCGCTCCACCAGCCGGTCGATGTCGTCGGGGTCGAGCAGCCGGCGGCTCCTGCGCCACCGCACGTTGCCGTCGCCGTGTTGCCGTGAGCGCGTTGCCGTCGGCGCCGCGTTGCCGTCGGCGTGCGGCACCCATGAGGGAACCCGGTTCGCGGGATGGGGGAAAAGCGGGTGACAGCGCACTCCGCGCACGGCCGGAGCACCGGCCGCAAGAGACAGGAGCCGTATGACTGTGACGACTCGACAGGGCGTGAGCGACGCCGCTGTGATCGAGCAGTCCTGGCAGGAGCCCGGGGTCTTCGCCGCGCTCTACGAGCGGCACGCCCCCCACATCAGCCGCTACGTCGCCCGGAGACTCGGCGATGACATGGCGGACGACGTCACCGCCGAGACGTTCTACCGGGCGTTCCAGAAACGCCGGCACTACGACCTGGGCCGGCCGGACGCCAGACCGTGGCTGTACGGGATCGCCGCGAACGTGATGGCGCAGTACCACCGCAAGGAGACGCGGATGCTGCGGGCGTTCGCGCGCAGCGGCGCCGACCCCGTGGTGCAGACCTACGGCGGCCAGCTGGACGGCGCCGACGACCGGGTGGTGGCGAGCGGGATGCACCAGTCGCTCGCGGCGGCCCTGGCCGGTCTCAGCCGGGCCCACCGGGAGGTTCTGCTGCTGATCGCCTGGGCCGACCTGTCCTACGAGGAGACGGCCCAGGCATTGGGCGTCTCCGTGGGTACGGTCCGGTCGCGACTGCATCGGGCTCGAAAGAGGATCCGCGCCGCTCTCGGCGGCGACAACCCCCTGTTCGTTTCGGATGAAGGCTGAGAGGTACCGACCGATGAACGAGCTCGACCTGATGCGCACGATGCGCACCGACGCTCCGATCCCCTCACAGCGGCGGCTGGACAGCGGCCGGGAGCGGCTCCTTCAGGCCATCGACGGCTCGTCCGGAGCCCGGCGTCCCGTACGGGCGGGTCGGCGTTTCGGGGGCGTACGGACGATGCTCCTCGCGACCGGTGGAGTGGCGGCCATCGCCGCCGGGGTCACGGTGATCACGCAGGCGGGCGGCTCCCCCGTGACGGTGCACGGCTCCCCCGCCGCCGTGTCGGCCAGGTACGACAACCCGCTGGTGGAACGCGCGGCCTTCGGCTGGCTGCCGGCCGGGCTGCACGCCAACGGTTACGTGGCCGACCACCAGCAGGAGAAGTTCTTCCAGGTCACCGCGCAGAAGGGCGGAAGCACCGTCACCCTCACCGCGTACGCGAGCGGTAAGGAGCCGTTCAAGGGGTACCTCCCGGGCGGTGTCCCGGCCAAGCGGATCCCCGCCCCGTCCGTCAACGGCCACTCCGCCTACTGGATCTTCAAGCCGGCCCCGTCCGGGCAGTCGCAGTTCTCACTGCGCTGGCAGCCGGCCCCGAACCGCTGGGCCCAGCTGGAGGGTAACGGCCTGCCGGGCAACGCCACCGAGCTGGCCAGGACGGCACACCGGATCGCCGCGTCCTCGAAGTTCGACCAACCCCGGCCGATCAAGATGCCCCTGCACGCCGGCGGCGTGCCCGGCGGCCTGACGCCGAACCGCACGGTGCTGAACGACGGCGCGTACGGGGAGGTCAGCGCGATACTGGGCTTCAACGTCGGCGGGCCGTCGTCCAACCTGGAGATCAGCGTCGTCAAGTCGGACGGCAGCATCGGCACCGGCGTCGCCGCCGGTCCGGGGAAGCCGATCACTGGTCGTCCTCGTCCCAACACGAGGTTGGACGGACACCCCGCGTACGTCACGGCGGGTCTCGTCTACGCCTATGGGGTGAACGGTTTCGACGTCCAGATCGAGGCGTCCGGGTCGGTCCTGGCGAAGCTCGGCAAGCCCGGCGTCACCGGGCTGTTCCACCACCTGAAGGTCCTCGGCACCGACCCGTCGAACTGGACGCCGACCCCGGTCAACTGAACCCGGCGCCGGTATCCCCGTTCGGGCGGTACCGGCGCCGTTCCCGAGCCTCTGGGGTCAGTTCCCGTACTGCTTGGTGTCCGGGTGCTCGATGAGCAGGGTGTGGGCGGTCGTCTCGGCGACGGGGCGGTGCCGTACTCCCTTGGGGACGACGAACAGCTCGCCCGCCCTCAGCACCACCGGGTCCCGTCCCTCCATCTGGATCTCGAAGCCGCCGTCCCAGCACAGGAAGAGTTCGTCCTCGTCGTGGTGGTGCCAGGGGAACTCGCCTTCCAGGCGAGCGAGGCGAACGACGGTGGTGTCGTTCACCATCGCCAGCTCGTGCTGCTGGAAGGGGCCCGGCAGTGCGGCGATGGCCGCGGAGATCGATACCGCAGGGGGGTCGCGTGTCCTGTCGCGCAGACGGCCCTCCGCCACGGGGTCGCCGTTCTGCCCGGCAGCGGACTGGACGCCTCAGGGGGCAGCAGGGAGTTCGTCCGGATCCACTTCCTCGCCGCCCCGGACGCGCTGACCGAGGCGGTGCGCCGCCTGGCCACGGCCTGGGACGCGTACGGGGCCGGTCCCGGCCAGGACTCCCCGGCGCCCCGGTCCATGGCGATATGACACGGGCGGCCGGTGGCTCGGCACCGGCCCGTCGCGTCGTGTCGGGGTCAGGCGGCCTGGAAGGCGGGCTTGAGGATGTCCTCGCACCACTGACGGAACGTCGTCGGGGTGGCGATCGCGTGCTGTGGCGTGCGGGTGACGCCGTTCGCCAGGCCGTCGTCCACGGCGATCGCCATGTCGATGACGCTCTGGGCCATCGCGTCGGACATGCCGAAGCCGGTGAGCTGGTCCTTCAACGACTGGGCGGGGACCTGCCGGTACTTCACCGGAGTTCCGAGCACCTCGGAGATGACGGCGGTCATGTCGTCGTACGACAGGTCCTCGGGGCCGAGCAGCGGGACCTCCTCGCTCCCGGTCCACGAGGTGTCGAGCAGCAGCCGGGCGGCGACGGCGGCGATGTCGCGGGTGGCGACGGTCGGCATGGTGCGGTCGGGCGAGACGGCGTCGAAGAGCGCGCCCTGCTTCTTGATCACTTGGACCTGCCGGAGCACGTTGTCCATGAACGGAGCCGCGGCCAGGGCGCGGAACGCCACGCCGGTGCCGGCGATCAGGTCGTCCATGGCCAGGGACGCGGTCACGTGCCCGGCCCGGCCGGCGTACGGGGTGCCCCGGCCCACGGAGGTGACGTCGACGACGCGCTTGACGCCCCGGTCGCGCATGGCCTCGGCCGCGGGGCGGGTGAAGCCGACGTAGGCGTCCTCGGGGCTCGCGGCGCGGGGGTCGGCCGGCAGCAGCCAGAACACCGCGTCGGCGCCGTCGAACGCGCGGGCGAGGACCTCGGGATCGCCGTGCGAGCCCTGGACGACCTCGACCCGGTCGCGGACGCCGGCGGGCAGCTTGGCGGGGTCGCGCACGATGACGCGGACCGGCCGGTCCCCGGCGAGGACGTTCGCGAGGACCTGGCGGCCGATCTGCCCGGTGGGGGCGGTAACGACGATCATTGCGTCTCTCCAGCACACTGGGGTGAGTGACGAATCAAGTAAACTCTACCGTACCGTTTACTTTTGAGGATGCAAGCGGATGAGCCCAGCAAGTGAACCGCAGCGGCGTGGCGAGGCCCTGCGCCGCCACATCCTGATGGTGGCCAAGGACGTCTTCCTCGAGACCGGCTACGAACGCGCGTCGATGGACGCCGTCGCGACACGCGCCGGCACGTCCAAGCGGTCGCTGTACGCGCACTTCGAGAGCAAGGACAAGCTGTTCCTCGCGGTCCTGGACCTGATCCGCGAGCTGTACCTGGCCCGGCTCAAGACCCCCGACGCGTACGCCGAGGACCCCGCGGAGGCGGTGACGCGGTTCTGCGGGCGTTACCTGCAGCTGATGGTGTGGGACGCCCAGGTACGCACCTGCCGGCTCAGCATCACCGAGGCCGAACGGCTGCCCGGCAACTCGACCGCCTACTTCGACACCATCTTCACCGCTACCCGCGAGCGCCTGGTCGCGTACCTGGTGCAACGATACGGAAAGGACGCCGCGGAGGGCTCCGCGCTCGCGGAGGACCTGATCGCCCGGACCGTGCTGCCGCGCCTGTTCCGCACCCTGCTGAACGTCGAGGACCCGATCAAGGACATGCCCGACGAGGCGAACCTGGCCGACGACGTCGACCTGACCGCCATCCGCCGCCTGGTCACGACCGCCCTGCCCGCCTGAGCCCCGTCACCCGGCGGCCGCTTCCTCCGTCAGACACCGCCGAACCGCGCGGCGAACCGCGCGGTGAACAGGTCGGCGCCCTTGCGCCGGTGCACCGTCTCCGCCGTGGCCGCGGCGACACCGTCCGGGGTGGGGAGCTGGCCGACGCCCCCGCGCGTTCCCAGCGGGAGCAGGATCCTCCGCTCGGGCGCCGGCGTGTGGACGGCGGTCGGCCGGTCGCCGGCGAGCCGCGCCCTGATGTTCTTCACCACGATGTCGGCATGCTCCATCGCGTAGGAGGCCATCTTCGGGTCGGGGAGCGCGGCGATGTCGCCGATCGCGTAGACGTGTTCGTGGCCCTGGACGTTCAGCCGCCCGGTGACCGGGACCGTTCCCTGTTCCGTCAGTGGCGTGAGAGACCCGTCGGCCAGGTAGCCGGTGTTGATCTCGACTCCGAAGGCCTGGAACCAGATGTCCGCCTTGATGCGCTCGCCCTCGTCGGTGGTGACCGCGAAGCGGCCGGCCCGGCCGGCCTCGACCGCCGGCAACGCCGTCAGACCGGTACCCGGCCGCACGTCGATGCCGAGCTCGTCCAGCCGGCGGTGCAACTCGTTCCGCACCTCGGGAAGGAAGCCGGGGAGCAGCCGATCGGCCCTGTCGAGGATGACCACGCACTTGTCCGGCCAGACGTCCTTGATCTCTCCGGCGAGCTCCAGGCCGACCGGGCCGGCGCCGAGGATCAGCACGCGGTCGCTGCCGGCCAGCTCCCGGTGGGTCTCGCGCAGATCGTCCAGTTGCTGGGTGACGCTCGTCGACGCATGGCGCGGTTTGGCGGGATACGTGTAGCCGGAGCCGGTGGCCAGCACCAGATGGTCGGCCTCGACCCGCTCGCCCGAAGCGAGCGTGACGCCCTTCGGGTCCACGGAGACGGCCCTGTCGCGGATCACCCGTCCCCGCTGGAGCAGCGTCGCGAACGGGAAGAACGCGTTGTGCGCCCAGTCCGGCCGGGTCAGTGCCCGCAGTGACGCGGCCGCGTTGACGAAGGCCTCCCGGGGGTCGATGAGCGTGACGTCCGCCTCGGAGTCCAGCTCCTTGGCGACCAGCGACCCTCCATACCCTCCACCGACGACCACCACTGTGTGATTCATCCCGCCCCTCCACCGCCTCCAGAGTTGACGTGACAACTCTAGGGAGGGCGAGTTGTCACGTCAACTGTGTGCGCTAGGATCACGTCATGGCGAAGCCCCGCACACTGGAACCCGAGCAGTGGGAGCTCTGGAACAGCTGGATGCAGGCGCAGCGTCTCCTGACCCGTGAGCTCGACCGCGCTCTGCAGCGCGACCACGGCATCTCCAAGGCCGAGTTCAGCGTGCTCGTGACGCTTCACCGGGCGGCCGAGGGCCGGATGCGCGTGAGCGAGCTCGCCGAGTCACTCGGCTGGGAGAAGAGCCGCGTGGCACACCAGCTGACGCGGATGGAGAACCGCGAACTCGTGGATCGGACCGAGGACCGGTCCGGCCGCCGGATCGGCGTCGGGCTGACCGCCAAGGGCCGCGACTCGGTGGAGGACGCCATCCTGGGGCACGCGGAGAACATCCGCCGGCACTTCTTCGACACCCTCGCGCCCGAGCAGGCCGCGGCCATCCACGCGTGGAGCCGGCAGACGGTCGACCGCATCGAAGCACGCTGCCGCGAGGGCGCCTAGTCACGACCGCGAGGAGTTCCTGCCGAGGATCCCGGTGGTCAGGACGTACGAAACCCTCGGCGCTCATCGGCGCGGTCGCTCACACACCGGCCGCGCCGCCGGTGACGCGGAGGAAGCGGGCGCCCCACTCGCGGACGAAGGCGGTCAGCTCGGGTGGGCCGACGATCTCGAAGTCGGCGCCGACCGCGCCGAGCAGCATCGCCGGCCACTCCAGGCCGTCGACGGTCATCAGCAGCCGGCACCGATCCTCGCCGACCTCCTCGACCGTGCCCCAGCGCGAGACGGCGGCGCGGACCCTCGCCGCCGGGGCGTGCACGAGCACCTCCACGTCGTACGCGGCCGGCATGGTGTTGATGCCCTGCCGTACGAAGGCGGCGGCGTCCTCGGCGGGCAGGTCACGGGGGCGGAACCGCTCGCCCGTGCTGCCCGGGTCGGCCAGGCGGTCGAGGCGGAAGCTGCGCCAGGCGTGGCGGGTCAGGTCGTACGCGACGAGGTACCAGCGGCGGCCGAGGGAGACGAGCCGGTGCGGTTCGACGTGGCGGGCGGTCAGCTCGCCGTCCCGCGCCCGGTAGGAGAACCGTAGTCGCTCCTCGTCACGGCACGCCTGGGCGACGGCGGTCAGCACGTCGGCGTCGATGGTGGGGCCGGCGCCCCAGGCCGCCGGGACGGTCACCGAACGCAGCGCGTCGATGCGGCGGCGCAGGCGGGGCGGCATCACCTGGACCACCTTGGTCAGCGCCCGTACCGCCGACTCCTCGATCCCGGCGACGGTGCCCTGCGCGGCCATCCGCAGGCCGATGGCGAGGGCGACGGCCTCCTCGTCGTCGACCACGAGCGGGGGCAGCGCGGCGCCGGGCGCGAGCTGGTAGCCGCCGTCGACGCCGCGGTGGGCGACGACCGGATAGCCGAGTTCACGGAGCCGGTCGACGTCACGGCGGAGGGTCCGGGGGGAGACGCCGAGGCGTTCGGAGAGTTCGGGGCCGGGCCAGTAGCGGTGGGTCTGCAGGAGGGACAGCAGCCGGAGCGTCCGTGAGCTGGTGTTCGCCATGTCGTCAGGGTCCCCGTCATTGAGGTCAAGAACTGGCCGCTAAGGAGCCTAACGTCGAGTCATCGACCTCGTTCCACAGGAGATGGTCTTGACCGAAATCCTCGAATCCCCCGTCGCGGCCGACCGGGAGGCCACCGCGCCGTACCGCTGGCGGTGGCTCGCCTTCTCCGCCGTCCTGGCCTCGAGCGTGATGGACCTGCTGGACAGCACCGTGATCAACACGGCGGCGCCCGCGATCCGGGCCAGCCTCGGCGGCTCGTACGCGACGCTGCAGTGGATGGCGGCCGGCTACACCATGGCGCTCGCCGTGGTGCTGCTGATCGGCGGGCGGCTCGGCGACATGTTCGGGCGCAAGCGGATGCTGCTGATCGGCGTCGCGGGCTTCACGGTCGCGTCGGTGGCCTGCGCGACCGCGGTCACCCCGACCATGCTGATCGTCTCGCGGGTACTGCAGGGCGCGTTCGGGGCGGTGATGCTGCCGCAGGGATTCGGACTGATCCGCGACCTGTTCCCGCCCGCGGAGATGAAGAAGGCGTGGACCGCGTTCGGCCCGGTCATGGGCCTGTCGGCGGTGCTCGGCCCGATCATCGGCGGAACGCTCATCCACGCCGACCTGTTCGGCACCGGCTGGCGGATGATCTTCCTGGTCAACGTGCCGATCGGCGCGTTCGCGCTGACCGTCGCGGCGAAATTCCTTCCGGCGACGCCGCCCGCCGTGCGCTCGGCGCGCCTCGACCTGACCGGTGTCGCGCTGGCCGCGTCCGGCATCTTCATGCTGATCTTCCCGCTGGTCCAGGGGCGTGAACTGGGCTGGCCGACCTGGAGCATCGCACTCCTGATCGCCTCCGTTCCGGTCCTCGCGTTGTTCGCCGGCTCCCAGGTGCGCCGCAAGCGGGCCGGGGCCACGCCGCTGATCGAGACCGGCGTGTTCGCCCGCCGCTCGTACGCCTCCGGGGTCCTGTTCGCGATCGCGTTCACCTGCGCGATGGGCGGCACGCTGCTCACGCTGGGAGTCTTCATGCAGGTCGGACTCGGGTACAGCCCGCTGCGCGCCGGGCTGACGACGGCGCCCTGGGCGTTCGGTGCGATGGTCGGCTCGGCGGTCAGCGGGATGCTGATGGTCAAGCTCGGCCGCCGGCTCCTGCACATCGGGCTGGCCGGCATGGGCGCGGGCCTGGCCGTTCTCTACGCCGTCTTCGAGTACGCCGGACCCGGTCTGACCAGCCTCGACTTCGTCGTCCCGCTGCTGATCGGCGGGGCCGGAATGGGCATGATCTTCGTGCCGATGTTCGACATCATCCTCGGCGAGGTCGCCGACCACGAGGTCGGTTCGGCGTCCAGCACGCTGCAGGCGATCCAGCAGCTCGGCATGTCGCTCGGCGTCGCGGTGATCGGCACCGTGTTCTTCGGGCTCCTCGGCGCGCAGGCGCACCACAACTTCGACGCGGCGGCCGCGCCCCGGCTGCGCGCGGAGCTGACCCGCGCCGGGGTGCCCGGCCCGGCCCAGGCCGGGATCGTCGCGGGCGCCCGGGATTGCGTGCGGGATCGGGAGGCCGAGAAGGACCCGGATGTCGTGCCGGCGAGCTGCCGCGCCACCGGAGCAGCCTCACCCGCGGTCGTGACGGCCGTCACGACGGCCGGCCTGGACACCCACCGGCGCGACTCGCTCGACGCCGCGAAGACCACGGCGCTCGTCACGATCGGGCTGATCGTGCTGGCGTTCGGACTCGGGTTCCTGCTCCCGAGGACGGCTCGTGCCGAGGCCGCCCCGGCCTGACGCCGCGGCGTTCCGCGCCTCGCCCCTGACGGCACGGCGTTCCGCGCCCCGGACGTCCCGCCCTGACGCCGCGGCGTTCCGCACCTCGAAAGTCCCACCCTGATGGCACGATGCTCGCGCCCCCGGCCGACCGGCCGGGGGCGCGCGGCGTCTCAGGCGAGCCAGCCGTCGCCGAAGTCCTCGCAGACGTTGACCAGGGCCTCCTCCGTACGGGCGCGGACCGTGATCCAGGACCGCGCGTCCTCCCGGATGATCACGTCCAGGCCGGCGAACCAGCGCGTGCCGGGCAGCTGCCCCGACGGGTACTCCGGCAGCGGAAGGCGAGCGTAGCGCTCGAGCACCTCGAGGTCGTCCTCGTCGGCCTCGCGGTAGTCGGCGAGCTCCTCGGCGGCGTGCGGCGACTCCGCCAGCACGATCTCGACGCAGGCGACGGAGAACGAGTCGAGCCACGGCTCCCAGCGCTCGGCGTCCGCGTCCTCCAGGTCGGGCCGGATGAACACCGCGGGGTCCGGACCGTCGAGCCGGACGCCCCAGCGCGCCGCGCCCTGGTCCTCCTCCCGGAACACCAGCAGGCCGTCGAGGACGTGCAGTTGCTTCGGCTCGAGCAGTTCGTCCTGGTTGGAGGTCAGGTCCGTGCGCCGTCCGAACAGCGCGTACGCCTCGCGCACCGCGACCGGCAGGGTGATCCCGAGCCGGGCCTCGGCGGCGTCGAGGGCGGCGTCGTCCCAGCCGTCCGCGTCCGTGAGCGGCGTCGCCCACGCCGCCGCGAACCCCCGGATGAACCGCCACGCTCCGGCGCGATCCACGACTCCGGCCAGTTCCTCACGCACCTCGAACGCTTCGACCATGCCGCGCACCGTACCCGAGCGGTACGGCGCGGGCCGGGCGAAGAGGTGACGATCCGGTCGCGATGGTGGAGATCATGATTCGGCGCTTCCGGTTACAGCCCGTTCCCGTAGCCGGGCCCGTTCACTCCGCGGTGAGCACACGGGAGGGGATTCGCACCGCCGGATCCCCTCTCACCTGGGGTGATCCGGTGTTTCCGGTCCTCCGTAGCGGGAAGCCCGCTCTTCATGAACCATGCTGAGGCTCCCGTGCTCGACGCGCTCGCCGACTATCACCGGCGCGGATACGTGCCGTTCACTCCGCCCGGCCACAAGCAGGGGCGGGGCACCGACCCGCGGGTATGCGCGGTCGTCGGCGACGCGGTCTTCCGGTCGGACATCCTGGCGACCTCCGGGCTCGACGACCGGACGTCCTCGAACGGCGTGCTCCAGAAGGCCCAGGAGCTGATGGCGGACGCGGTGGGGGCCGAGCACGCGTTCTTCTCCACCTGCGGCAGTTCCCTGTCAGTCAAGAGCGCCATGCTGTCGGTCGCCGGGCCGCACGAGAAGCTCATCGTCGGCCGCGACGCCCACAAGGCCGTGGTCTCCGGCCTGGTCCTGGCCGGCATCCGGCCGATCTGGGTGTGGCCCCAGTGGGATCCGGACCTGCACCTGGCCCATCCGCCGTCCGCGGAGAGCTTCGACCGGCGCTTCGCCGAGCACCCGGACGCGCGCGGCGCCCTCGTCACCAGCCCCACCCCGTACGGCACGTCGAGCGACCTGCGGGCCATCACGGAGGTGTGCCACCGGCACGGCAGGCCGCTGATCGTCGACGAGGCATGGGGCGCGCACCTACCGTTCCACCCCGACCTGCCGACCTGGGGGATGAACGCGGGCGCCGACGTCTGCGTGACGAGCGTGCACAAGATGGGCAGCGGCCTGGAGCAGAGCTCGGTGTTCCACCTCCAGGGCGACCTGGTGGACCCGGCCGTCCTGTCCTCTCGTGAGGATCTGCTCGGCACCACGAGCAACAGCGTCCTCATCTACGCCGCCCTCGACGGCTGGCGGCGGCAGATGGTCGAGCAGGGCCGGGAGCTGCTGCAGAACACCATCGACCTGGTCACGGGCGTACGGGAGGAGATCGAGCGGATCGACGGCCTGCACGTGCACGGCGACGAGTTCCTCGGCCCGGGCCGCGCCGCCGAGCGCGACCCGTTCCAGGTGATCATCGACATCGCCGGGCTCGGCACGACCGGGTACCGCGCGGCCGACTGGCTGCACGAGCACCACCGCGTCAACCTACACCTGTCCGACCACCGGCGGATCAGCGCGCAGTTCACCTACGCCGACGACGAGGAGACCGCGCGGACGCTCGTCACGGCGGTCCGCGACCTCGTCGACCACCTCGAACGCGGGGACGAGGCCCTGTGCACCTCGGAGACCGTCGCGGTCCCCGCTCCGGAGGATCTGCAGCTCGAACAGGTGATCCTGCCCCGCGACGCGTTCTTCGGCCGCGTCGAGCAGGTCCCGATCGACCGGGCCGCCGGCCGGATCGCCGCCGAGATGATGACGCCGTACCCGCCGGGCATCCCGGCCGCTCTGCCCGGCGAGCGTCTGAACGAGGCCGTCGTCGACTACCTGCGGACCGGGGTCGCCGCCGGCATGGTCGTGCCCGACGTCGCCGACAGCGAGCTCAAGAGCCTCCGCGTCGTGGCCGAGTGACGGCTCACGAGGGGTCGGACGGCTTACAGCGGGTATGGGATCGCCGCAAAGGACCAAAGACGGCGAACCTCGGCAAAGAGGCGCCGGGTCGATCGGCAGCGAACCGAACGGAGGTGAGCTGACATGTCGACCTCTCTGCACGGCCACGGTACCCGGCGGACCACCGCGTCCGGGAACTCCTCGCTGGGCCGGCTCGTCAGCGACACGACCGCCGACCTGCAGAAGTTGATGCGTCAGGAGGTCGCGCTGGCGAAGGCGGAGATCCGCCAGGAGGCCAAGAAGGCCGGGAAGGCCGCCGGACTGTTCGGCGGAGCGGGATTCGCGGGTTACATGACGGTGGTGATCGGATCGCTGGCGGCGATGTTCGGCCTCGCCCACGTGGTGGACATCGCCTGGGCCGCTCTGATCATCGCGGCTCTCTGGGGTGTCACGGCCGCAATCATGGCCGCCCTGGGCCGGCAGCGGATGCGGCACGTGTCGCCGCCGCACCGGACCGTCGAGACCCTCAAGGAGGACGCCCACCTGATGCGGCGCAGCGCGAGCCACGCCAAGGCGATCGCCGCCGAGCCGATCTCCTCTGAGCCGCCCGCGCTGCCGGTACCGCACACCGAGCACGGCCACCGGTGAACCGGCACGTGCCGTGTCCCGCCGGGGACACCGACGGGACACGGCACGTCGGACCGGCCTGACCCGGCGGAAACGACGTCTCACGGCCGTGTCCGCCGGGCCGGTCCCGGTCCGTTAGGACGACGGGTACGGCGGCTGCCACTCCCGCCTTTTCTCACCCTGAAGTGACCGTTATTCACCTTGAAGTCCGAATCTCGGCTGTTTCCCGGACCGGCAGCGGGTACGAAACCGGAACGAACGCTTTCGGACACGGCGCGAGGAGACCGAGATGCCGGCAGGCGAACAGGGAGCAGCGGGCGAGCGCGACCACCGGTTCGCTCCGATCCTCCGGGACGAGGACGAGAGCCTCGCCGCCGACGAGGACCGGGCCGAAGGCCGGGCGGTCTCGGGTACGGGCGTGCCCGGCACGCCGACCGCGCATCCGGACGCGCTACCGCCGACCGAGGAGGGTGCCCGCGAGGCCGACCGCACCGACGACACCGGTGACGTCGGCCGGACCGCGCGCCCGGGCCGCCCGAAGTGAGACTACGAGAGCTCCCAGCTCTCGATCTCGGCGTCGCTGAGCGGGAGGACGCACCAGAGGGCGTCCTGCATCGTCGGGCAGATCAGTGCGATCTTGTCCACGCCGGTGATGCGGAACGGGCGCTCGACACAGGGCAGGAGGCCGAAGTAGGCGACCGAGACGCCCCGCTCGCGGGCGAGCTTCTCGGCCGCGACCACGGCGTTCAGGCCGGCCGCGGAGAAGAACGGCACCCCGCTCATGTCCACCAGCAGCGGCCGGTCGGCCGATGCGACGAGCTCCAGCAAACGCCCCCGGAACGTACGCCCGGTGAAGGCGTCGACCTCGCCATGCGGCATGGCGAGGGTGTAGTCCTCGCACTCCATCGCGAACATGTCCAGGGCAACGTCCATGGGACCTCCAGTCCGGAACACCGTGGGGCACCCGTGACCATCACAGCATCGCGCGATTACTGATCGTTTCCAAGAGGGTGACGGATACGACGCCCGGCGCGGCGCGTTAATTGAGCACCCTGCCCGTTTTGTGAGTGCGCAAACACCCCCACGAGGCGGGACATCACGCTGCCACCGCCCGGCGACCACGCGGGAGCCACCCGGCTCTCACAACTTCCAACCGCTTTACCGGCCGGTTGATTCCACGCCGCCGCAACTCGCAGAAAACAGCTGGTCAGACGACATTTCCTCCGAGGCGTCTTCGCCGGTCGACCTGAAAACGGTTTTCGTTTCTCCTATAGTCGGTCGCGCGGAGCCGGCTGCTCAGCGTCC
Organism: Actinoallomurus spadix; assembly: GCF_024055725.1. Lineage (GTDB taxonomy): Bacteria > Actinomycetota > Actinomycetes > Streptosporangiales > Streptosporangiaceae > Actinoallomurus > Actinoallomurus spadix. The sequence continues at coordinate 106,681 of NZ_JAMXMX010000025.1, forward strand.
CCGCTCGGGCACTCCGCGCACCATGACCATCGCATCGGGAGGAAGACATGAAGGTCGCGTTCGTCGGGAAGGGCGGCAGCGGCAAGACGACCCTGTCGTCCCTGTTCATCCGCCACCTGGCGGCCGGAGGAGCACCGGTCGTGGCGGTCGACGCCGACATCAACCAGCATCTCGGCGTCGCGCTCGGCCTGTCCGAGCAGACGGCCGCCGCGATCCCGGCCATGGGCGCGCACCTCCCCGAGATCAAGGACCACCTGCGGGGCGCCAACCCCCGGATCCCCTCCGCGGCGGCGATGGTGAAGACCACGCCGCCCGGCAGCGGCTCCCGGCTGCTCCGGCCCGCCGGGGACGACCCGATCCACGCCCGGCTCGGCGTCCCGGCCGTCGGCGCGACACTGATGGCGACCGGCCCGTTCACCGAGGAGGACCTGGGCGTCTCCTGCTACCACTCCAAGACCGGCGCGGTCGAGCTGTACCTCAACCATCTCGTCGACGGCCCCGGTGAGTACGTCGTCGTCGACTGCACGGCCGGGGCGGAGTCGTTCGCCTCGGGGATGTTCACGCGCTTCGACCTGACCTTCCTCGTCGCCGAGCCCACCCGCAAGGGCGTCGCGGTCTACCGCCAGTGGACCGACTACGCCGCCGACTACGACGTGGCACTCAAGGTCATCGGCAACAAGGTCCACACCCCGGAGGACGTCGCGTTCCTGCGCGAGCACGTCGGCGACGCCCTGCTGTGCTGCGTCGGCCAGTCCGGCGCCGTCCGCGCCATGGAGCAGGGCCGCCCCTTCGACCTGGACGACCTGGCCGAGGACGACCGCGCCGCGCTGGCGACCATGCGGGCCGCCCTCGACGCCCGCCCGAAGGACTGGCCGAAGTTCACCCGCCAGGCGATCGAGTTCCACCTTAAGAACGCCCGCGCCTGGGCGAACGCCGCCACCGGCCAGGACCTCGCCGCCCAGATCGACCCCGGCTTCACCCTCGGCGCCGACGCCCCCCTCACCGCGACGGCGCTCTGATGGGACCAGCGCCGTCCGAACCTTCCGAAGAGGCTTATGCGGCGGCTTCGCAGGAGCCGGACTACGGCCGTGAGATCGAGCTCTGGGACACGACTTCCGCGGACGGCATGGCCGATGCGCGAGGTGACGGGGTAGCGGTGTGACGCACCTACGGAATCACGGCGTCTGGGGCCCCGACGCGATGCCGGCCGCGGGCAACGCGTCGATCGTTGCCCGCGGCGTGGGTTTCCCTGGAACGCCGCCGCGAACCTCGTGGCCGGGAAGTTACTCGGCGCGCCCAGGCTTTACCCGTCGTTGTCCGACAGAGGGTGTTGCCCCAGAACGACATGGACATAGCGTGACGGGACAGATCCGGGAGGGAGCGTGCGCATGACGGTGACACCACCCGCCGAACGGGTCGGTCAGGCGTTCGCGCGGCGGGAGACCGCCGGCCGGATGCTCGCCGAGGACTCCGAACGCGTGGCGCTCGCCTGCCGGGACATGGCGATCCGCTTCCATCGCGGCGGGAAGCTCATCGCCTTCGGCAACGGCGCGGCGGGTACGGACGCGGCGCACATCGCCGTGGAGTTCATGCATCCCGTGATCGTCGGCAAGCGGGCGCTGCCCGCCATCGCGGTCAGCAACGACGCGGCGGCCATCACGGGGGTGGCCCGCCAGGACGGGTTGTGCGAGGTCTTCGCCCACCAGGTGCGCCACTGGGGCGCGCCGGGCGACATCGTCCTGGGGATCTCCACGGACGGCCGGTGCGTGGACGTCCTCCGCGGCCTACAGACGGGCCATGAGCTGGGACTGCTCACCGTGGCGCTGACCGGCGGCGACGGCGGCATGCTGCCCACCAGCCCCGCGGTCGACCACGTGCTCACGGCGCAGAGCGACGACCCCGCGGTCGTCAAAGAGGTCCACGTGACGATGTACCACATCCTGTGGGAGCTCGTTCACGTGTTCCTCGAGCAGCCCGGCCTGCTCGGCCCGGAGGTGATCCGGTGACCGAGCGCGGCCGGTGCCGGGACGAGGTGTGCGTCACCTGTTCCGACGAGGCCGTGCCCGTCACGGTGGTGCGGCTGCTCGACGGCGACCTCGCGGTCGCCGACGTCGGTGGCGGCGGGCGGGAAGAGGTCAGTGTCGCGCTGGTCGACGCAGCCGTCGGCGACACGATCCTGGTCCACGCGAAAGAGGCCATCGCGGTGGTCACGCGCGGTGACCCCGGCAGAGTCGCAGGGGGGAACGGCCATGGCCGGGAGTGATCCACCGGAGGGGATGCGAGAGCTCTATCCCTTCCTGTACTCGGGAGAGTCGGAGATCGAGGCGGTGCTGGCGGAGGTCGGCCGGTCGACCGCCGAGAAGGCGAAGGAGATCGTCGCCCTGCGCCGCGAGGTCGCGGAACGGTCGGGGGCGTTGCTCGCCGAGTGCGGTGAGGCGATGGCGAAGCGGTTCGCGATGGGCGGCCGCCTGTTCACCTTCGGCAACGGGGGCAGCAGCACCGACGCGCAGGAGGTCGCCGAGGCGTTCTCGTATCCGCCGCACGGCCGGCCCCTGCCCGCGCTGTGCCTGACCAACGACGTCGCGGTGCTGACCGCGCTGTCCAACGACGTGAGCTTCGAGGTGGTGTTCGCGCGCCAGCTCGCCGCGCTGGGCGGCACGGGCGACATCGCGCTCGGCCTGTCGACGAGCGGCGGGTCGCCGAACGTCGTCCGGGCGATCGAGGAGGCGGGCCGGCGCGGCATGCTCACGATCGCGCTGGCCGGCTACCAGGGCGGCGAGCTGGCCGAGCTGCCCACCCTCGACTACCTGTTCGCGATCCCGTCGTCGTCCGTACACCGTATCCAGGAGGCGCAGGCGACCGTCTACCACGTCCTGTGGGAGCTGACCCAGGACGCCCTCGGCGAGCTCTCGGCGCAGGAGGCGACGGCATGACGGCGCCCTCACCGGTGCGGGACCCGCATGCATGAGCTCGGGATGGCGGAGGCGCTGCTCGCGGCCGTTGAGCGGGGCGCGGACGGCCGCCCCGTACGGCGGGTACGCGTACGGGCGGGAGTCCTGCTGCGGATCGACGAGGCCGCTCTCGTCCAGGCGTTCGCGGTGGCCGCCGCCGGGACCGTGGCGGACGGCGCGGACCTGGAGGTGATCGTGGACCCCGTACGGCTGTCCTGCGGCCGGTGCGAGCGGACCACGACGTCCGACGGCCTGCTGGCGGCGTGCCCCGCGTGCGGCGCGACCGACCTGAGGATCGAGGGCGGCGACGAGCTCGCCCTCGAATCGATCGACCTCGTGGAGACGGCGGAGGTGCCGGGGAATCCCCGGCGCGATCGCGGGAACCCTCCCGAACCGGCCTGACCCCGCCACGGCGGGCGTGCGCCGGCCTCCTGACCAGACCGCTCTCACCTGCCGGAAGCCCGGCGAACCCCTCCGCGACCCGAAACGTAGGGTGGTCGCGGAAGGAGTGGTGAGATGCGCGAGGTTGTGGTCTGTGCACCGGTGCGTACGCCGGTTGGGCGGTTCGGCGGTGCGTTGAAGGACGTCAGCGCGCAGGAGCTGGCGGTGACGGTGATCCGCTCGCTGGTGGAGCGCACCGGCGTCGACCCGCAGGAGATCGGTGACGTCATCCTCGGCAACTGCAACCCGAACGGCGAGGCGCCCGCCATCGGCCGGGTCGCCGCCCTGGACGCGGGCCTGCCGGTGGAGGTCGCCGGGGTGCAGGTGGACCGGCGGTGCGGATCGGGGCTGCAGGCCGTCGTCAACGCGGTGATGCAGGTCGCGACCGGCGTGAACGACATGGTCATCGCCGGCGGTACCGAGAGCATGAGCGGCGTCGAGTACTACGCCACCGACCTGCGCTGGGGCCGGCCCGGCCCGGAGATCAAGCTGACGGACCGCCTGGCCCGCGCCCGCGTCACGGCGGGCGGGGAGCACCACCCCGTGCCGGGCGGCATGCTGGAGACCGCCGAGAACGTCCGCGAACGCTACGGGATCGGCCGTACGGAGCAGGACGAGCTGGCGCTGCGCTCCCACGAGCGGGCGGTGCGCGCGCAGGACAAGGGCCTGTTCGCCGACGAGATCGTGCCGGTCGAGGTCCGTGACCGCAAGGGCGTGCAGGTCGTCGACCGGGACGAGCACCCCCGCGCGGACACCACCCTGGAACGGCTCGCCGCGCTCAAGCCGGTGATGCGCGTCGACGGCGCGACCGTGACGGCGGGCAACTCCAGCGGCCAGAACGACGGCGCCGCCGTCTGCCTCGTGACGACGCGGGAGCGGGCGACCGCGCTCGGCCTGACCCCGCAGGCCCGGCTGGTGTCCTGGGCCGTGGCGGGCGTGCCCCCGCACCTCATGGGGCTGGGCCCCGTGCCCGCGACCGAGAAGGCCCTCGGCCGCGCCGGGCTCTCCCTCGACGACATGGACCTGATCGAGCTGAACGAGGCGTTCGCCGCGCAGGTGCTCGGTGTCCTGCGCGAGTGGAACCTGGACGAGGCCGGCCTGGAGAAGCTGAACGTCAACGGCTCGGGCATCTCCCTCGGCCACCCCGTCGGGGCCACCGGCGCGCGCATCCTCGCCACGCTGCTGCACGAACTGCGCCGCCGCGACGCGCGGTACGGACTGGAGACCATGTGCATCGGCGGCGGCCAGGGCCTCGCCGCGATCTTCGAACGCGTCGCCTGACCGGCGCGGACCGTCACCCCATGGACGATGACCCGGCCACCTCCGACCAGGCGAGCCGGGTCATCGAGCCCCGCGCGTTCGCCCGCAAGCGACGTGCAGACCCGTCCCGGCCACCTGATCGCGTACAGCTCAGATCTGGCCTAGGTCGATCTCCGCCGGGAAGGGGGCCGCGACCTTGACGACGCCGGTGAACACGTCGCCGTCACGGTAGGTCCTGGTCGCGGGATCGAGGACATACGTGTAGACCAGGGGAACGCCTGTCGCCGCCTGCTCGACGCGCCAGTAGAACGCGATCCCGGCCTTGGCGTACTGGTCGACCTTCACGATCCGGTCGGTCGTCTCCGAACCCGGTGACACGACCTCCGCCACCAGCAGCACATGCTCGGGGCGAGTAGGCGTGATGTCGATCGTATCCGCCCGGTACACGACGACGTCCGGGCGGCGATTGGTGAGCGGCACGTCCTGAAAGCCGCACGTCGAAATCCGTGTCCGCGTTCCAGTCCGGGCCCGCGGCGGCGTCCAGGGCGTTCGCCAGAATCCGGGCCGGCCGGTTGTGCCGCTTGGACGCACTCGGGCTCACGACGACCATCCCGTCCACGATCTCGATCCCGGCGCACTGCTCCTCGGACCAGGAGTCGTACTGCTCCGCCGTGATCTGCTCGTGCATCCACAGGGGAGCCACCATGTCGGCAGTCATGACGCACCTCCCGGACGCTGCCCGGCGAGACCGATCCCGCCGGCTTCAGCGTACTGTCTCAAGCCGTTGAAGACTCTCACCGAGGAACAGGTCAGCGGAGACGGTGGCGGTCGATGAGCTGCCTGACGATGACGTTCCGCTGGATCTCGTTGGTGCCCTCGCCGACGATCATCAGGGGGGCGTCGCGGAAGTAGCGTTCGACGTCGAACTCGGTCGAGTAGCCGGCCGCGCCGTGGATGCGGACGGCGTCGAGGGCGATGCGCATCGCGGCCTCGGAGGCGTACAGCTTGGCCATGCCGGCCTCCAGGTCGCAGCGCTCGCCGCCGTCCAGGCGGTCGGCGGCGTCGAGCGTGAGCAGTCGGGCCGCCTGCAACCGGGTCGCCATGTCGGCCAGGTAGTTGCCGATCGACTGGTGCTGCCAGATCGGCCGCCCGAACGCCTCGCGCTCCTGTGCGTACCGCAGGGAGTCCTCCAGCGCGGCGCGGCCGACGCCGAGCGCCCGCGCGGCCACCTGGATGCGGCCGACCTCCAGGCCCCGCATCATCTGCGCGAATCCCTTCCCCTCCACGCCGCCGAGCAGCGCGCCGAGGGGTGCCCGGTGGTCGTCGAAGGCCAGCTCGCAGCTCTCGACGCCCTTGTACCCGAGCTTGGGCAGGTCCCGTGAGACGGTCAGCCCGGGCCCGGGTTCGACCAGCAGGATGCTGATGCCGCGGTGCCGGGGGCTCGCCTCGGGGTCGGTCTTGCAGAGCAGGGCGATGAGGCCCGCGCGCCGCGCGTTGGTGATCCAGATCTTCGCGCCGTTCACGACGTAGTGATCACCGTCCCGCCGGGCGGTGGTCGTGATCGCCTGCAGGTCGGAGCCGCCGGACGGTTCGGTGAGCGCCATCGTCGCCCGCAGCTCACCGGTCGCCATGCGGGGCAGGTAGCGGCGTTTCTGCTCCTCGGTGCCGAAGACGGCGATCAGGTGCGAGACGACCGTGTGGCCGCCGAACGCCCCGGCCAGGCTCATCCAGCCGCGGGCCAGTTCCTCGGTCACGAGGACGTAGCACCGCTTGGACACGGCGACCTCACCGTACGGCTCGGGCACGGCCAGCCCGAAGACGCCCAGCTCCTTCATGCGGTCGATGAGGTGTTCGGGGTAGGTGTTCGCGTGCTCCAGGTCGCGGGCGACCGGGCGTACCTCCCGGTCGACGAAGTCGGCGACGACCCCGACGATGGCGTGTTCTTCCTCGGTCAGCTCGGGCACGGTCTGGCCTCCTCGGCCTCCCACCGTAGCGGCGGGCGAGCATGACGGCGGACGGCGCCCGGATCAAGGAGGACCCGTGGGGCGTCCGCCCGCCGGAACACCCCCGGAACACCCCTGCAGGGGAACGTAAAGCCGATTTGACGGTCACGTAGCGTTAACGACCATTCGGCTGGTTAAACTCAACTTTCGTAGGGCACACGGTGCCCTGTCCGCGGTCCGGTCGGTCAGGGCCCCGTTGCGGGGGCGCCATGAAGATTGTGACATCCGACCAGGTCGAGCCTCGCCCGCCCGGGCCACGCCTGCCGGCCGAGGTGACCAGTTTCGTCGGGCGTCGGCACGAGGTCGCCGAGGTCAAGAGGCGCCTGTCGATCTCCCGGCTCGTCACTCTGTGTGGGGTCGGCGGGGTCGGCAAGACCCGGCTCGCCATCCGGGTGGGCGTCCTCGTCCGCCGGGCGTTCCCCGACGGCGTGTGGCTCGTCGACCTCGCCGCGGTGACCGACCCCGGTGCGCTGGTCCCGGCCGTGTGCGCGGCCCTGAGGCTCGACGACGTCCCGGCCCGCCCACCGCTGCAGGCACTGATCGACCATGTGCGGGGTTGCCACGCGCTGCTGATCCTGGACAACTGCGAACACCTGCTGTCGGACGCCGCCCGGCTGGCGGAGGCGCTGCTGCGCTCCTGCCCACGGCTGCGGATCCTGGCCACCAGCCGTCAGGCCCTCGGCATCACCGGAGAGCAGATCCTGTGGGTCCCGAGCCTGCCGGTGACCGGCCTCAGCGTCACCGGATCGGACACCGGCCCCGGCGCCGACACCGGGATCGTGGCCGGTGACGCCGTACGGCTGTTCGCCGAGCGCGCCGAAGCCGTCGTCCCCGGCTTCACTCTCACCGAGGACAACCGCGAGACCGTCGAACGCATCTGCCGCCGCCTCGACGCGCTGCCGCTGGCCATCGAACTGGCCGCCATACGCCTGCGCGCCCTGTCGGTCCACCAGCTCCTCGCCCGCCTCGACGACCGCTTCCGCCTCCTCACCTGCGGATCCCGCACCGACCTCCCCCGCCACCAGACCCTCAGCGCCCTCATCGGCTGGAGCTACGGCCTGTGCACCGCACCCGAACGCCTCCTCTGGCAACGCGCCTCGGTCTTCTCCGGCGGCCTGGACCTCGAAGCCGCCGAAACCGTCTGCGCCGGCGACGGCATCGCCCGCGAGGACATCCTCGAACTCGTCATCGGACTCGTCGACAAATCCGTCCTCCTCCGCGAAGAACACTCCGGCACCGTCCGCTACCGCCTCCTGGAGACCATCCGCCAATACGGCCACGAACGCCTCACCGCCTCCGGCGACCAGCCCCGCGTCCAACGACGCCACCGCGACCACTACCGCGACCTCACCGCCCGCGCCGAACACGAATGGTTCGGCCCCACCCAGATCGCCTGGCTCGACCGGCTGCGCACCGAACACCCCAACCTGCGCACCGCCCTGGAGTACTCCCTCGGCACGCCGGGCGAGAGCCCCGTCGGCCTGGAGATGGCCACCGGCCTGCTGCACCACTGGATGGTCAACTACTACCTCACGGAGGGCCGCGACTGGCTGGACCGCGGGCTCGCCGCCGCGTCGGAACGGAACGCCGTACGGGCCAAGGCCCTATGGGCGGACGCCTGGATGGCCATCATGCAGGCGGACTCCATTCCGGCCCTGCGCATGCTGGACGAGGCCGGGACCATCGGTGTCCTCCTCGGATCGCGGTCCATCGACGCGTACGTCGAGCTGTTCCGCGGCATGGCCGCGATGTACGCGACGGACGCCGACTCGGCGATCCGGTACTACGAGAAGGCCGCCGCCGCGCACCGGGAACTCGGCGACCGGGAGGGCCTGGCGCTGGGGCTGATCTGGCTCTGCCTCGCCTCTTCCCTCCAGCGGACCTCCGAGTCCGCCGTCGAGTACGGGGAGGAGGGCCTGGCCATCTGCGACGCCGCCGGGGAACGCTGGTACAAGGCGTACCTGACCATGGCACTGGGTGTGGAGGCCTGGCGGCGCGGTGACGTGAGAGACGCGGCCGAGCTGGTGAGGGGAAGCCTGCGCTCCCACCGGGAACTCGACGACCCGCTGGGGATGGGCGTCGACTTCGAGGTCCTCGCCTGGATCGCCGCGGCGGAGAAGGACTTCGAGCGGGCCGCCCGGCTCCTGGGGATCCTGCGGACGACCTGGCGACTCATCGGCGCGCCGCCCTCCGGCTACGCGCATCTGGTCCACTGTCACGAGGAGTGCGCGTCCCGTACGCGAGCGGCCGTGGGCGCCCATGCCTTCTCCGTCGCCTGCGAGGCGGGCGCCGCGATGCCGTTCGACAACGCGCTGACCTACGCGCTGGGCGAGCGGCGGTTCACGGCCCCCGAACCCGCCGGCTCGCCTCTCACCCGCCGCGAGACGGAGATCGCCCACCTCGTCGCGGGGGGCCTGAGCAACAAGGACATCGCGGCCCGGCTGGTGATCGCCCAGCGCACCGCCGAGGGCCACGTCGAGCACATCCTGAACAAGCTGGGCTTCAACTCCCGCGCCCAGATCGGCGCCTGGGTCGGAAAGAGACGCCCCCCGGAAGGAGACGTCGACTCGTAAGAACTCGTAGGAAAAACGGATCCGGGGATCGGCGGCGTCCTGGCGACCGGAGGGGTGCGTCCCGCTGGCGGGCGGATCCGGGGATCGGCGGCGTCCTGGCGACCGGAGGGGTGCGTCCCGCTGGCGG
>NZ_JAMXMX010000026.1 GCF_024055725.1 Actinoallomurus spadix
AACTCATCACGGCCATGGACAAGGAGCCACAGACCGGGAACGACCTCAACGGCCTCGGCATTCTCGGTGCGGTCCGCGCGGGGGTCTTCGCCAAGGTCGAAGAGCTGCGCCCGGGCGCATTCGGGACCTGGAAGACGGGGAAGACCGGCTGGTATGGCCCGCTGGCCAAGGTGCCCGCGCGAACACCGAGCCGGCCGATCGCCGCGTCCACTGACGCGGATGGCTTTCCCGGATCGCACCGGCCACTCAACACCGCCCCCAGCCCTAGCACAGACCACTGGGAAGCTGTGCCCAACGATCGGCAACAGCAGCAGGAGCAGCAGGAGCAGCGGGAGCAGGTCCGGCGGTTTTTGGAGCAGGAACTGCTGGAGCTGGTCGAGGTGGCCCATGACGGCGATTGTTTCTACATGGCGCTCAAGCTCACGCTTGAGGCCATGGGCGTTGTTCCCGTCGATGAACTCGATGTCCCTCAGATGCGGGCCATGTTCGCGCAGGCACTCGAAAATCCGGCCATCCGCGGCCTGATCCCCGATTCGGTGCTCGCCATCGCCGAGCAGGAGTGGCGCGCCGCCTACGACTCCGCCTACGAGCTCGCGGTCGCCGACGCGTTGCAGTCCGAGATAATCGACCCGCGGTTGCTGGAAGCCGACCACGGTGATCTTGATCCCTGGAAACAGATCGCCGACCAGATCCGCACGCCTCGCGGATGGGCCGACCAGGGTGGGGACCTGGTCCCCTGGCTGGCCCCGCACGTGTTCCCCGGCCTGCCCCCATTCCGCATCCGCCTCCTGCACCCCAACAGCACCGGAACCATCGGCCAAACCATCATCGGGGACACCCAATCCCTCATGGTCACCTTGGCCCACCCCACCAACCACTGGGACGCCACGAGGCCCGCGCAACTCCCGCTGGAGATGGAATGGACCGGCGGGGACGGGACAAGCGATGGTGCCGGTGCTGACGGCAGTGACGCCGGCGGGCCGGACGAGGACCCGGACCCCATGGACTGGGACCCCACCGCGTTGCAGGCATGGCAGGAAGTCGACGGGAACGACCCGGACTCCGGCACCACCCGATACGACACCACCCGATACGACACCACCCGATACGGCACCACCAGCGGGCAGAGCAGATACGACCGGTCCGGCTCCAACTCCAGCTTCGAGCTCGGCGCGCCCCTCCCCACCGCCTGGCACAACAACCCCCGCAGCCCCGAAAACAACTCCGACTCCGACTCCGGGTACGGCACCGAAGAAGAAACCGACAACGACAAGCCCAACATGTTGGCGGCCGCCTACGCCCGTGATCCCCGGCTCCGGGCCCTGCAAAAGGGTCTGCCGTCAAAGACGAGCGGGTCACCCACCACCGGCACTCAGGTCACCTCGGCTCGCGTCGGTACCACCGGCCACCACCGGCCGCCGGGCCCTTACATCACCCACGACAACGGCATCCCCTGGGCCGCGAGCAGCCACAGCGGCTACGGCCCCGACAAGGCGTGTGTCGAAGTCACCGTGATCACCCTTCGGTGAGCCGGTCCACCCGCCGATCGGGGACACGCGGGGACTGTACGGTCAACGGCTCTGTCGCTCTTTCGGTTTGCGCCGTGAGGCGCTGTTGGTTCGAGTGGGAGTGAGAGACCTTCGCCCCCGGTCTGTCGCAGCAGGCCGGTGAAGCTGAGGGCAGCCCGATCCGGGTGGTGCCGGGGAGGGTGGGAGCAGCCCTGACAAAGCCGGGGCGTGTCAGTACCGCCAGATGGTGCGGGTGTGGCGCACGCGCTACTTTCCGAACGCCGCCTGAACGACCCGGTCAGCAACCGTCGGAATCCCAAGGCTTCTGACCTTGCCCGACCCGCCCGGCTTGGGGATCTTGCGTTCCCGCACCGGCAACGGCCGGAACGAACCATCCTTCAGGCTGGTCTGAGCAGCTTCGAGAGATCTCCGAGAATCTCGCAGAGGCTGTGGCTAATATGAATCGGCCGCAGGCCGAGCCTCGTGGAGTCGTTGGGTCTGTTAAGAAGATAAATAGCTTCGTGGTCGGCCTAGCGGGACTAACCGCCGCAATCATTGCGATCTATCAGGCAGGGAAGGCGGCGCTCAAGAAGCTCGGGATTCACGTCAGCGCCAATAACGTCAACGGCGACAAGCTTGTGCAGTCCTTGCAGCGATGGGTAGTTCATCAATGGCATGACGTCGCTCACTGGCAAGCGCATATGTCCTGGTGGCAGATCATCCTAATCTTCGTAGTGGGGACGGTCTCGATACATAACAGTCAGTACGGCGAGAGCCCTATGCGCATTGGACTGCTATGTACTTTGCTGATCTGGGTGCTGTGGGCATCGACGCCGGCGTGGGGGCTTGTGTTGATGGTGATTGCCGCAGCTCTAATGGTTCTATGGATGGAAATCTTTTGATCATTGCTGCGTAAGGAGACCTCCCGACTCGCCCAAGACCGGCCTGTCGGGGGGAGTCGATTGCCACGTAGCCAAATGGAAAGCGCGCCTGGGGGCCAGTGCGACAAGCGCATCACGTGGCCCCGGATGCTTGATCATGCCGAATATGCGCCCAGAATCCCCACAGGGATCGTGTTGGTGCAGGTCAACGGCGTTTGGTGGTGGGACTGTAAATCCGTCGGCTCAGCCTACCCAGGTTCGAATCCTGGACCCGCCACATCAGGTGGGACGGCCCCTGACCAGCAGAGATGCGGTCAGGGGCCGTTTCGCTTTCATGATCTTCTGATCCTCGTGGATTCCGATCACCGGCCTATCTGGCACGCGTGTGGCACGGAATCTGAAGGGCGTCCGCACGCGCCACAGCGCCGCCTGCCGGGGTCATCCCCTCTGCCGTCGCTTCCGTCGCGATTGTCAGCGCTGCAGTGCGGTCGAGCCGGTCCAGCTGGCCAGAAGATCGAGTGCCTGGCGTTCGGGTGAGTCGGGCGCGGGCGAGTAGACGGTGATACAGAGCCCGGGGTCAGCGGGCAGATCGAGGGCTTCGTAGGGCAGGGCCAGGTCCCCGATGAGCGGGTGGTGGAGTCGCTTCACGCCGGAGCGGGGGAACTTCACGTCGTGCCTGGCCCACCGCCGGGCGAACTCGTCGCTCTTTGTGGAGAGCTCGCCGATCAGGTCCGTCAGGCCCTTGTCCCGCGGCGAGCGGCCGGTCTCGGTGCGCAGGAAGGCGACCGAGTCGTTGGCGGCTTTCTCCCACTCGGACCAGAAATCGGCGGAGCCAGGATCGAGGAACAGGAACCGCGCGGTGTTGACCGGACCACGCTGCGCGAACAACGGGGAATCGTAGACCGGGGCATACAGAGCCCGGCCGAGAGAGTTGGCGGCGAGGATGTCGAACCGTCCGTTGCGGATGTAGGCCGGCAGGTCGGTCATCGCGTCGAGCATCCGCAGAATCACCGGGCGGATCCGCCCAGGCGGAGCGGGTGGTCGGCGCTCGGACGCCGTGGCCGCGCGGGCCAGGTCGTAGAGGTAGGCCCGCTCGGCATCGTCGAGTTGAAGTGCGTGGGACAAGGAGTCCAGCACCGAGTCCGAGGCGCCGCTCAAGTTCCCGCGTTCGAGGCGGATGTAGTAGTCAACGCTCATCCCGGCCAGCAGTGCCACCTCCTCCCGGCGCAACCCGGTCACACGTCGATTGACACCGAAGACGGGCAGCCCTGCCTGCTGCGGCGTGATGCGGGCCCGACGAGTACTGAGGAACTGTCGCACCTCGTCGGCCCGCTCATGCCTTCCGCTGTCGGTCACCTCACCACCGTAGGTCGTGCGGCGGTGTGCTGGGAGGTACTGCCGTTACCCGGTAGAGCGGTAACTCCCACCCGCGCACGAATACGGGTCTCATGGGAGGGACCCAGCAAGGCAGAGAGACCCTGCAGAGCTTCGAGAAGTCGGCCGGCGAGCTCGGCGTTGAACACCTCGACCTGCTGGTCCTCCGCCAAGCCCTCCCGCACACCTGGAAGGACCGCAAGTGGCAGACGACCGATTCACAACGCATGCAGAACTCTTCGATCTGAGTGGAAAGCGCGCGCTCGTCACCGGTGGCACCAGAGGCATCGGAATGATGATCGCGCGTGGCCTTCTCCAGGCGGGCGGTCGCGTGCTCATCAGCTCTCGCAACGCAGAAGCGTGCGCTCAGGCGCAGGAGCAGCTGTCCGAATTCGGTGAGGTGCGGGCCATTCCCGCCGATCTGTCCCGCCATGACGAGTGTCGGCGACTGTCCGACCTCGTCACCGCCGGCTCGGAGCGTCTCGACATCCTCGTCAACAACGCGGGCGCCATGTGGGACGAGCCGCTGGCGACGTTCCCAGACGCGGCCTGGGACACGGTCGTCGACCTCAACCTGAAGTCGCCGTTCTGGCTGGTCCAGGCGTTGCTGCCCGCACTTCGCAGGGCGGGCACCGCGGACGATCCCGCGCGGATCATCAACATCGGCAGTATCGCCGCCATCCACATCCCCCAGCGGCCCAACTACTCGTACTCCAGCAGCAAGGCCGCACTGCATCAACTCACCAGAGTGCTCGCCAAGGAACTGGGACCGCAGCACGTCACCGTGAACGCCGTGGCGCCGGGACCGTTCCCGTCGACGATGATGGCTGCAACGCTCGATGAGTTCGGCGAGGCGATCGCGGCGTCGGCTCCACTCCGCCGGATCGGCCGCGACGACGACATGGCGGGTGCCGCCGTGTTCCTCGCCAGCCGGGCAGGCGCATACCTCACGGGCGCCGTGATCCCCGTTGACGGCGGCATCGCCACAACCGCGTAGGCCGCCAGGCGAGGACATCATCGACGCCGGCGAACCGTACTCCCGCAGGGTTCCGTGAACCCGCGACTTGACCTGGAGCGCGCTCCAGCAACGAGGCTCGTGCCATGAACACACCGACGATGGCCCTCGGAGCGATGTACTTCGGCACCAGGGTGGACGAACGGACCGCCTTCTCGATCCTCGACCGGTACGCCGAACTGGGCGGAGCCTTCATCGACACCTCCGACAACTACAGCTTCTGGACCTCCGAGACCGGCTTCGGCGGCCAGAGCGAGGCGCTGCTGGGCCGCTGGCTGGCGTCCAACCCCGGGGTCCGTGTCCGTCTCAGTACCAAGGTCGGTGCCCAGCCCACGCGGGTCGGCGGGTTCCCCGACCACCTCGAAGGGCTGCGCGAGGACGTCGTTCGCGGAGCGATGGCGAAGAGTTTGGAGCGGCTGGGCGTGGACCGTGTGGACCTGTACTGGGCGCACGTCGAAGACCCGACCGTTCCGGTGGAGAACCTGGTCGAGACGTTCGGCGGCCTGGTCCGTGACGGCCTGACCGCTCGCTGGGGCGTGTCGAACCACCCGTCCTGGCTGCTCGAGCGGATCCGGGCCACCGCCGAACACGCCGGCCACCCGCAACCAGGCGCGTACCAGCAGCGCTACTCCTACCTCCAGCCCGCCGGCGGCATGGCCGTGGAGGGTCAGCCGATCCCGCTGGGAATGCTGTCACCGGACGGCCTCGACTTCCTGCGCCGCAACCCGTCGGTCGACGGCTGGGTCTACACCGCCACCCTCCAGGGCCGATACGACCGCGACGATCGCCCGCTCGAGATCGAGTACCGCCATCCCGGCACCGAACGACGGCTGGCGGCGCTGAGCCGCGTCGCCACTGCGCGCGGACTCCGACCGGGCCAGGTGGTGCTCGCGTGGCTGGCCTCCGGGAGCCCGGCGCTGACCCCGATCGTCGGAGCCGGCAGCGTCGAACAGGTCGAGCAGGCCGTGGTAGGCGCGTCCACCATCCTCACCGAGGAGGAGCTGGCGGCGCTGGACGGCGCATAGGCGACGACGACGCGAGGCCGACCGCCGGCCGCACGCTGACCTGGCCACCACGACGGCCGAGCCGCCGGGGTGACGTGCCCTCGCCCTGATCGCCGGCAGCGCCGTCCCGGCGGAGCGGCCGACCGAGCAGGTGGCGATGGGGGAGACTGCCGGAGCATGGAGTTCTTCTGCTATCACCGTGATCGGCCCGGCTCGTTGGCGCTGCGTTACGAACTGTCGGAGCGGCATTGGTCCTACATGGACCGGTACGCGAGGGAGCTGATCGCCCGCGGTCCGACATTCGCCGATGACGGGGAGACGCCCACCGGCAGTGTGCACATCGTCGACCTGCCCGATCCGGCAGCCGCCCGCGCGTTCGCCTTCGACGAGCCGAACTACCAGGCCGGCGTGTACCGGGATGTGCTGGTGCGCCGGTGGCGGAACATGCTGGGGCGCACGATGTGGGACTTTCCCGGCGGCCGGACCGGCGGGGACCGCTTTCTGGTGCTCGGTCTGGGCCCGGAGAAGGACGCCGAACTCGTCCTGCCGCCCGGCGAGGACGAGCTGATCGCCTTCGGGCCGCTGCTGTCCGACGACGGCGCGGCCTGGGTGGGCACGGCGGTGCTGGTCAGGGCGCCGGATCCGGACGCGGCGCGCGCGGTGCTGGCTCCGCACCGGTATGCCGGCGTCGAGGTCCACGCGTGGGAGTTCGGCGGACGCCGGTAACGCGGCCGTCGCTCACCTTCGTGTCCGCCCGGCTCCAGGTTCAGGAGGGTAGGGGGACGCCTGGCCCACGCCTCGGACCGGCTGGGGGATCAGATGTCCAGAGCCTTACGGACGACGACCCGGTCTTTCTCCTTCTCGGCTTCGGACAGCTCTTCATAGGGGAGCTTCTGCTCGGGAGGTGCCCATTCGCCGTTCCGCTCGAGCCATGCGTCGTGCACCTTCGCGCTGGCGGACTCCATGAAGTCGCTGCTTCCCGTGTCAACGCCCTCTTTCTTGGCGTCCGTCACAAGGTGAACCGCCACACGCGCGGACTCCTTATTTTCCTTCTGCCAGTCCGCCGGCAGATCCCCGTATCTCGTATTGGCGATGTCGACCTGATCCGTGCCGTGTCTGCTGATCCACGCCGAATCGGTGGTGCTCTTGATCCTCGGCTCGAAGGTGCCGTCTTCCAGGCGTCGCGGGGCGCGCCATTGTTCGTGAAGGCGGCCGGCCACGACGTCGACTCTCTTGGAGGTGCTTCTTTCACCGAGTCGAGTGAAGATGCGCCCGAGGCTCCTCATGGCGTCCTCGATCATGCCGAAGAACCGTTTGGCCGTACCGGCCAGGCGAGGCAGCAACTCCGGGAAGTAGGCGACCGCGACCGCGGCGGCCGCCGCGGTCGCGGCGAGCAGGCCGATGATCCACTCAAGGTAACTCTTGCCGGTCCGCAGGCCATCGGCCGTCGTGTGGAGGCGGTGGGCTAGGTCGTCGGCTCGGGGAAGCGCCCCCTGGCCACCGGTGAAGTGAGTCCGGACCGCCGTGGCGGCCGGGCCCTGGTTGGTGTTCCCGAGCCGGATGGCGCCGACGCTGTCATCGGCGAGTCCCGCGTGGTGGGCGGCGGCCTTGTCCAGCACGGCGATGTGTTCGTCGAGCAGGCGGAGATCCGGCAGCGGCGGAACTCCGAGGATGCTCAGCCCGGCGGCGACGACCGGGTCGCTCAGGACACTCACGCTTCCACCTGTCCCGCTCGCTCGGCGAGCGTGGCGAGAAGATGCTCGGTGGCGACGTTGGTCTCCGCCATGATCGTCTGGCCGTCGCCGGTGTCCCGCAGAGCCGTGCCGAGCTGCTCGCAACGCTCCAGCAGCGATCGTCTCAACCGCGAATAAGGCTCGGAGAAGGCCAGGTAGGGGAGCGGGGATTCCTCTCCCCACTCCTGCTCCAGCCTGCCAACAAATTCCTGGTACTCCTCCGCCAGGGTCCGGAAACCTCGCCCGGAGGTGTGCCGACCATCGGCGTCGATCCTGATTCGCTGCTCCATCAGCTTTCACCCACCGTCCAACCGTCGCAGCATCTCGTCGAGTGTCGCCGTCAATCGCGCGTATCCGCGGTCCGCCTGCGCCTCCATTTCGTCCAGGCGGCGGACCAGTGTCTCCGGGTCCAACGGTGCCGGTGCCGGTGCCGGAGGGTCTTCGCCTCTGGCCAGCCGGTCGTTCTGTGCCGCGCGCACCGCCGAGACGATATGGCCGGCCAACTCCTCGGAACGCAGCCGCAAGAGGCGAGGATCCAGGTCCAATCGCTCCAGCAGGCCGTCGGAGCCGACTCGGGCGCACACTCGGCCGTGCGCGGCCTCTCCGATACCGGACGGGTCGCCATCGACTTCGTCGGAATCAGCCATCGACACTCCAGAGCTCACCGCGGCTTCGTGAACGAGGACTTGCATGAGGCGAACGACGGGGCGGTCCGGTCCACTGTTGATCTTGGTTGCGGAGGCAGCCTCCCACACCTCGGTCAAGGCGCGCGGGAAGATGTCGTCATCGGCCGATCCGGCGACCGGCGGTCTGTGGCGCCGCTCGTTAGCCGGTGGCCGAGGCGGCCATCCGGGTCAGCTGCAGGATCCGGTGGACGGCGGGGTGGGGCTCGCCGCAGAGCCGGAGCGATCCTCCGGCGGCCTTCGCGTACGCGGCGGCCTTGCGTACGGCGGTCACTCCGGCGCAGTCGATGAAGGTCAGGGCGCTGATGTCGAGGATCACCTCGGTGCGGCCCTCGTCGATGTGCGTGAACAGCGTCGTCCGCAGCCGGTCGGCGTTGGTCGCGTCGACCTCACCGGCCAGGGCGACACTCACCTGATCACCGATGGTGCTGGTGATGATCACGGCGGTGCCGAATGGGTGCCCGGCCGGCGTCGACCGGGGAGCGGGGTGTGTCAGCACCTCTTGAGCGTCTCCCTCCCAGTAGTGACGGTCAAGTGTTCATGAAATAATATTCCGTAAACAACGCTCATGAGTCGAGGGGTCGGTCGCCGGTGACACCGGGGCTGGAGAGGGAGATCACGTGAGGCAGGGCGGCGGTACGGCCGATGAGAAGCCGTGGACCTTCTTGACCAACCATGCCCGGGTGCTGATCGTCATCACGCGTAACCCGCAGACGCGCCTGCGTGACATCGCCGACACGATCGGCATCACCGAACGCGCCGCGCAGACGATCGTCAACGATCTCGAAGAGGCCGGCTACATCGCCCGGACCAAGGTCGGGCGGCGGAACCACTACAGCGTCGACCCCACCCGCCCGTTCCGGCACCCCGCGGACGCCGACCACCGCGTCGAAGGGCTCCTCACGTTGTTCGCCGACCACGACGACAAGCACGAGTCCTTCGAAGCGCCGGCCGGTGACCGGGCGGTGTCCCGGTGAGCGCTCCCGAGCAGCCGGTCACCATCCTCATCGTCGAGGACGACCCGGGCGATCAGATCCTCATCCAGGAGGCGTTCGCCGATCACGACGCCGGCGTCGCGCCGCGGCTGATCCTGCTGGAGGACGGGGAGCAGGCCCTCGACTTCCTCTACCGCCGCGGCGCGTACGCCGACGCTCCCCGCCCCGACCTGGTGCTCCTGGACCTCAACCTGCCGAAGTACAACGGGCGGGCGGTGCTCGAACAGATCAAGTCCGACGCGGAGCTGCGGTCGATCCCGGTCGTCATCTTCACGACCTCCGCCAGCCTCGACGACATCAGCGCCATCTACCTGCTGCGCGCCAACGCGTACGTGACGAAGCCCGTGGACCTCGACGCCTTCACGACCGCGATCCAGCGCATCAAGGGCTTCTTCGTCCACACGGCCCGCCTGCCCCGTACCTCACAGGCGGCCTGAGGCCCGTCAGGTCCGTTCGGCCCCGACCTCCGGCACCGACTCCAGGGCCGGTTCGGCGGGGGCCGGGCCCGGGTGGAGGATTCCGAGCCGCTGCGTGGCGCGGGTGAGGGCGACGTACAGGTCGTTCCGGCCGCGCGGGGAGGCGGCCAGGATCGCCGCGGGGTCGGCGATCAGGACCGAGTCGAACTCCAGGCCCTTGGCCTGGCGCACGGTCAGCATCACCACGCGGCGCTCGAGGTCCGGGTCGGCGCCGTAGGCGAGCTCGGGGACGGCGGCCGCGACGGCGCCGGCGAGTTCCGTGAGCCGGGTCTCCGGGACGATGACGGCGAGACGGCCGTCCCCGAGCGCCGCCGCCTCCCGCGCGGCGCGCTCGGCCAGGATCCCCGGCAGGTCCTCCGGCGCGGTGGACAGGCGCCAGGGCGGCACTCCCGTCTCCCGTACGGAGCGGGGCGGCCGCAGGCCGGGGTCGAGCGCGGCGAGCAGACCGGCGGCGACGGCCATGATCTCGGCCGGGGTGCGGTAGTTCACGGTCAGCTGCGCGAGGCGCCACCGCTCGCCGACGTGCGGCCGCAGCACGCCCTCCCACGAGGACGTGCCGGCCGCGTCACCGGTCTGGGCCACGTCACCCACGATCGTCATCGAACGGCTCGGGCAGCGCCGCATGAGCAGCCGCCACGCCATCGCCGACAACTCCTGCGCCTCGTCCACGATCACGTGCCCGAACGTCCAGGTCCGGTCGGCGGCGGCCCGTTCGGCCACCGTCCGGTGGACCGTGACCTCCTGCCGTTCGGCCAGTTCCTCCTCGCCGAGCAGGTCGGCGGCGGTGAGGATCTCGGGCTCGTCGCCCTCCTCCAGGTCGATGGACCGCGAGCCGATCGTGATGTCGAGCACGCCCCGCGCGTAGGCGATCTGCTCGCGGCGTTCGGCCGCGGCCCGCGCCCTGGCCCTCGCCTGCGCGCCGACCGTACGGTCGTCCGCGCCCAGGAGTTCGGCGGCCTCGTCCAGCAGGGGAACGTCCGCCGGCGTCCAGCCACCGCCCGGCTCCCGCCACAGCGACGCCCGCTCCGCGCCGGTGAGGCCGGGTGCGGCCGAGGCGAGGCGCCGGGGATCGGCGAACAGGTCCTCCAGCAGCCGCTGCGGGGTCAGGCTCGGCCACATCGCGTCGAGCGCGGTCCGTACGCCGGCGGCGGCGGCGAGTTCCGCGCGCAACTCCGCCCGGTCGGACTCGTCGAGCAGCGGCCGCCCGTCCCCGTCGCCGTCCTCATCGCCGTCGGCGTCGAGCAGGTCCCCGGGGTACCCGGCCGCGAGCAGGGCGCGTACGTCCGCCTCGCCGAGTACGCCCCGCCCGTCGCCGCCGTCGAGGGGCAACCCGTCGTCGTCGAGCACGACGGCCTCGATCCGCTCGGCGGCCTGCCGGGTGAGCAGGTCGAGGATCTCGCGCACGAAGATCCGTCGAGCCTCGTTGTGGAGCACCGGACCGCTCAGCGCCACCGCCGCCGCGCGACGGTAGTCCTCTTCCTCCAGCCGCAGCGTCCCGTCGCCGTACGGGATCTCCACCGGACCGGCGGCCGGGGCTTGCCGGTCCCGTACGGCGGCGGCCACCACGTCGGCCATCAACGCCCTGCCCTTGACCGCGGCGGCCTCGGGCGGTTCGGAGCGCCTGGCGTCCACGCCGGGGAACAGGCCGCCGATCGTGGACAGCAGCACGTTCGTCTCGCCGAGGCCGGGCAGCACCTGGCCGATGTACCGCAGGAACGTCGCGTTCGGGCCGACGACCAGGACACCGCGCTTGGCCAGGTGCCGGTGGGTGTACAGGAGGTACGCGGCGCGGTGCAGCGCGACGGCCGTCTTGCCCGTGCCGGGTCCGCCCTGGACGACCAGCACGCCGCGGTGGTCGGAACGGATGATCTCGTCCTGCTCCGCCTGCAGCGTCTCGACGATGTCCCGCATCCGGCCGGTACGCCCGGCGTTGACCGCGGCGAGCAGCGCGGCCTCTCCGATCAGTCCCTCCTCGTCGGCGGTGTCCAGCGCCTCGCTGTCCAGGACCTCGTCGTCCAGGTCCACCACGCGGCGCCGGCGCGTGGTGATGTGGCGACGGCGGCGTACGCCCTCCGGCGCGGCGGCGGTGGCCACGTAGAAGGGGCGGGCGGCCGGCGCGCGCCAGTCGACCAGCAGCGGGTCGCCCTCGTCGGAGTCGTCGAGGATGCCGATCCGGCCGATGTAGCGCCGTCCGCCGGAGCGCAGGTCGAGCCGGCCGAAGCACAGGCCGTTCTCGGCGGCATCCAGCTTCGCGACCCGCTCGGCGTACCGGGCGAACGCGGACTCCCGCTCGACGCGCGCCTGCCGGGTCCCGCCGTTGTCCCGCAGGGCTTCCGCCAGCCGCCCGGAAGCCTGTTCGCGCAGCTCGTCGACCCGCCGGTAGAGCATCGCGACGTATTCCTGTTCGTGCTCGAGCTCGCTGTTGGACAATTCCGGCCCTCCGTTGATATACTTGAAAAGAG
Source organism: Actinoallomurus spadix (assembly GCF_024055725.1). Taxonomy (GTDB): domain Bacteria; phylum Actinomycetota; class Actinomycetes; order Streptosporangiales; family Streptosporangiaceae; genus Actinoallomurus; species Actinoallomurus spadix. The sequence continues at coordinate 12,132 of NZ_JAMXMX010000026.1, forward strand.
AACTGATGTGACCATCGATATGAAGATAAATCGACAGTCAGAATAGTTCTTTTCTCCTCTCCGTGGAATGGCTTCGGGCCGGTACGCGGACTAATCTCCGGCCCTGTCACGGCGATGACGGCGGCGTGACGTCACGCCCGGACAGGACCAGGAGGAGCGGCACCGCCAGGAGCACGCACGACAGGCCCGCCAGGGCCGGGTACCCACCGGCGGACAGGAGAAGGGTGGAGGCCAGGCTGGCTGCGGCCGCGACGCCCCACACCGCGGCGTCGACCGCGCCCTCGACGCGGGCCCGCTCATCCGCGGGCAGGTCGCGGGCGAGCAGGCCGCTGCCGCCGACGAAGCACAGGTTCCACCCGTACCCGAGCAGGAACAGCGCGCCGGCCCGCGACCCCATGTCGCCCTCCGGCACGACCGCGGCGAGCAGCGCCGCGACGGCCAGCGACACCAGTCCCGCGAGCATGACCGGGCGGGCGCCGACGCGGTCGAACAGCCGCCCGGTGACCGGCGACAGCGCGAACATCCCGAGCGTGTGCGCCGACAGGGCCAGCCCGACCGCGCCGAGCCCCTGGCCGTGCAGGTGCATGTCCACGGGCGCGGCGGTCATGACGGCGACCATGACGACCTGCGCGGTGACCATGACCGCCAGCGCGGACCGGGCTGCGGGCGTGCGCACCAGGTCGCGCAGCGGCACGGGAGACGCGGCGACCCGCACGCGGCCCGCCGGTGCTCCCAGGGCGGCGACCGCCGCGGCCGCACCGGCGACCGCCGCGGCGAGGAACGGTCCCGTCATCGCGGCGGCGCCGAGGCGGCGCGCGACGCCGTTCGACGGGCCGAGCAGCAGCGGACCGCCGACCGCGCCGACCGTACCGGCCCAGACCAGCACGCCCAGGGCGAACCCGCGCCGGTGCCCGGGGTACAGGTCGGCGGCCGCGTACCGCGACAACTGTGCCCCGGCGTTGCCGAGGCCGAGCAGGAGCATGCCGGCGGCCAGCACGAGGACGTCCCCGGCGGCCACGGCGACGACCGCGAGGCCGGCGCCGAACGCGGCGGCGGCATACCCGAGGATCAGCCCGGCGCGCCGGCCCCGCCGTTCCGCGAGCCGGGTCAGGGCCAGCGCGCCGACGCCCGTGCCGACGACGCCCGCGGTGTTCGGCACCGCGCCCCAGGCCGCGCCGAGCGCGTCTCCCGCCACGATCACGGCGACCGCGCTCGCCATGGCCATCGCCGCGTTCATCAGGGCGGCGCCACAGAACAGCGCCGTCATCGAGCGTCCGCGCGGCACGGACGCGGTGTCCCGGGATTTCATGACAGGGGGCGTTCGCATGCGTAAGACGCTAGAAAATCCGTCGCCGCGGAAGAACGGGTGATCAGCGGAGATCCGCCGGATCCGCCGCTTGTTCGCAAAGGAATTACCGGTGCAGGGTTTTCGAATGGACAGACCGCTGGATCAGACGGACTGGCGCATCCTCGCCGAGCTGCAGCGCGACGGGCGCCTCTCGTACAACCGGCTCGCGCAGAGCGTGCACCTGTCGCCGCCGGCCGTCGCCGAACGCGTCCGCCGTCTCGAGGAGACCGGGGTGATCGCCGGGTACTCGGCGCGGATCGACGCGGCGCGGGCCGGCCTGCCGTTGACGACGTTCGTGCAGATGCGGTGCGCGCTCGGCAGATGCCTGCTGAAGACGACGACGGCCGAGGACTTCCCCGAGGTCACCGAGGTGCACAAGCTCAGCGGGAGCTGGTGCTCGATGCTGCGGGTACGCGTCGCGTCGATGCGTCATCTGGAGGGGCTCCTGGAGCGCCTCGGCGAGCACGGGGAGATGAACACGCATGTCGTCCTGTCCACGCAGTACGAGGGACGTCCCGTGGAGGCCCCGGTGGACGAGGAGCGCCCGGTCACGCGCTCGTCCGGCTGGACCCGCTGAGCACCGCCGCGGGTCACCGTGCCGCTTCCGCGCGGCGAGCCGTCACGGGGTGTAGGCGCTCACACAGTGTCAGAGTCAACGGCGATCAGTCTGGTCTGCCCGAATAGAGTGTTCCTGGACAAGAATCCGATTCGGTTATCGGAGGTCGCGTGGACGCCCAGGACTTCGCAGACGTGCTCGACGCCGTACGGACCTTCGTCCGCGAGCGGGTGATTCCGCGTGAGGACGAGATCGAGACCACGGACCGCATCCCGGACGACCTCCGGCGGGCCGCGGGCGACATGGGCCTCTTCGGCTACGCGCTGCCGGAGGCGTACGGCGGGCTCGGCCTGTCGATGAGCGAGGAGGTGCGCCTCGCATTCGAACTCGGGTCCGCGAGCCCGGCGTTCCGGTCGATGTTCGGCACCAGCAACGGCATCGCGGGCCAGGTCCTCGTCAAGGCCGGGACCGCCGAGCAGCGGGACCGCTGGCTGCCGCGGCTCGCCGCCGGGGAGGCCGTCGCGGCGTTCGCGCTCACCGAGGCGGAGGCGGGCTCCGACCCCAGCGCCCTGGCGACCAAGGCGGTACGCGACGGCGACCACTACCGGATCGACGGCGCCAAGCGCTTCATCACGAACGCGCCCGAGGCCGACGTGTTCATGGTGTTCGCCCGGACCGGCGGCGAGGGGTCACGGGGGATCTCGACGTTCATCGTCGAGGCGGGCACGCCCGGCCTCACGGTCGGGCCGTCCGACGAGAAGATGGGCCAGCGCGGCGCGCACACCGCCGAGGTCCTCTTCGACGGCGTACGCGTCCCGGCGGACGCGATGGTCGGCGAGGAGGGCACCGGCTTCCGCACCGCGATGTCCTCGCTCGCGCACGGCCGGCTGCACATCGCGGCCGTGTGCGTCGGCGTCGCGCAGCGACTCCTCGACGAGACGGTCGCGTACGCCAGGGAGCGGCGCCAGGGCGGCCGGGCGATCGGGGAGTACCAGCTGATCCAGGGGCTGATCGCCGACTCGCAGACCGAGCTGTACGCGGGCCGCGCGATGGTGCTGCGGGCGGCGGAGGCGTACGACGCGGGGGAGGACCGCAGGCTCGGCCCCTCCTGCGCGAAGTACTTCTGCTCGGAGATGGCCGGTCGCGTCGCCGACCGCGCCGTCCAGATCTTCGGCGGCATGGGCTACATGCGCGGTGTCGTCGTCGAACGGCTGTACCGCGACGTGCGCCTGTTCCGGATCTACGAGGGGACCAGCCAGATCCAGCAGGTCGTCATCGCCCGCCAGCTGCTCCGCTGACGCACGGGGCGTACGGCCCTGAACGAGCGCGCCCATCCGTACGGAGGGCGGGGCGGCGAATCGATTTCGTGTCCGGGCCGCGCAGCGTGTATGGTTACGGAGCGCGGAAGGGCGCACGCCCCCTTAGCTCAGTCGGCAGAGCGTCTCCATGGTAAGGAGAAGGTCTACGGTTCGATTCCGTAAGGGGGCTCTAGCAGCCGATATCCCGGTCCGCCGCAGTGGACCGGGGTTTCGTCTGTTCGGGCACGCCCGGAGAGTCCGGTATTCTTTTCTCCGGTCGTCCCGACCCGCGGCGGAGTAGCTCAGTCAGGCAGAGCAAGCGGCTCATAATCGCTGTGTCGCCGGTTCAAGTCCGGCCTCCGCTACCACCTCACCGCCTCCCCTCTCGCAGGGGAGCGGTAGGTCGTTGTCCAGTGTCCCTCACCAGAAAGGCACTCCCTCGTGGCTGCCACCGACGTACGGCCAAAGATCACGCTGGCCTGCCAGGAGTGCAAGCACCGCAACTACATCACCCGGAAGAACCGGCGTAACGACCCGGATCGCCTGGAGCTGAAGAAGTACTGCCCGAACTGCCGTAAGCACCAGGCGCACCGCGAGACCCGCTGAGGCGGTAGCGGGCTCGCCGGCCGGCGTTCCCCAGCGTTCACAGCCCGTCCCGGCCCAGTCGCCGGGGCGGGCTGAAGCACGTCTGTTAACGTCGCAGCAACGATCACCCGGCGCGGACGCGGGTATCCCCGGGAAGGGACGGATTGAATGGCGCTCAACCGCGATTTCATCGGGCGGGCCTTCCCGCCCTCGGAGCCGTACGAGGTCACCCGGTTGAAGATCCGGGAGTTCGCGGACGCCATCGGCGACCTGAACCCGGTCTACCGCGACCCGGAGGCGGCCAAGGCCGCCGGGCACCCCGACGTGATCGCGCCGCCGACCTTCCCGATCGTCATCTCGCTCACCGGCGCGGGCCTGGCCGACCCCGAGCTCGGCCTGAACTACGCGATGGTCGTCCACGGCGAGCAGCGGTTCGAGTACAACCGGCCCCTGCGCGCGGGTGACGTCGTCACCGCCGAGTCGACGATCGCCGGCATCCGTTCCATCGGGCGCAACGAGCGCCTCGACCTGCAGACCGTGATCACGACGGTCGACGGCGAGCACGTGTGCACGTCCCACAACGTCATCATCGAGCGAGGTGCCTGACCATGGCCGCCACGGTGAAGTACGACGAGGTCGAGGTCGGCCAGGAGCTCCCCGCCAGGACCTACCCGGTCCAGCGGCTGGACCTGGTGAAGTACGCCGGCGCGTCCGGTGACTTCAACCCGATCCACTGGAACGAGCAGTTCGCCAAGTCCGTCGGCCTGCCCGACGTGATCGCGCACGGCATGTTCACGATGGCGCAGGGCGGCCGGTACGTCACCGACTGGGCCGGCGACCCCGGCGCGGTCGTGGACTACGGCGTGCGGTTCTCCTCGATGGTCGTCGTGCCGAACGACGGCGGCACCGAGATCGAGATCACCGGTGTGATCGAGGACAAGCTCGACGGCAACGAGGTCGTCGTCGCGCTGACCGCCCGGTCGGACGGCCAGAAGGTCCTCACCCGCGCCAAGGCCAGAGTCCGCCTCGCCTGATGGCGGTCCGCTGCGAACAGGTCCGCCTCGCGGGCTACACGACTCTGCGGCTCGGCGGCCCCGCGCGGCGGTTCGTCGAGGCCACGACCGATGACGAGCTCATCGACGCCGTCCGCCGCGCCGACCGGGAGGGCGAGCCGGTGCTCGTCCTCGGCGGCGGCAGCAACCTCGTCGTCGCCGACGCGGGCTTTCCCGGCACCGCCGTGCACGTCGCCACGCGCGGCGTGACCACGGGGGCGGGGAGCCCCGGCGACGGCCGCGTCCTCGTCCGGGCCCGCGCCGGTGAGGAATGGGACCCGTTCGTCGCCCGGTGCGTCGAGGAGGGGCTGTCCGGGGTCGAGTGCCTGTCCGGCATCCCCGGCCTGCTCGGCGCCACGCCCATCCAGAACGTCGGCGCGTACGGCCAGGACGTCAGCGAGACGATCGTCGAGGTCCGCGCGTACGACCGCGAACGCGGCGAGGTCGTCGTCCTCGGCCGCGACGCCTGCCGGTTCGGCTACCGCAGCAGCGTGTTCAAGGGCGCCGACCGGCACGTCGTGCTCGAGGTGACGTTCGCGCTGAGGAACGACGACCTGTCCGCCCCGATCCGGTACGCCGAGCTCGCCCGGACGCTCAGGGTCGACCCCGGGGCCCGGGTGCCGCTCCGCGACGCCCGCGAGGCGGTCCTCGGGCTGCGCCGCGGCAAGGGCATGGTCCTCGACCCGGCCGATCCGGACACGCGGAGCGCCGGGTCGTTCTTCACCAACCCGATCCTGGACCCCGACCAGGTCACCGACCTGGAGAAGCGCGTCGCCGACCGGCTCGGCCCGGACGCGGCGTTCCCGCGCTATCCGGAGCAGGATGGGCGCGTGAAGACCTCGGCGGCCTGGCTGATCGACAAGGCGGGCTTCACGAAGGGGTACGCCCGGGGACCCGTCCGGATCTCGACCAAGCACACCCTGGCGCTGACCAACGCGGACGGGGGGAGCACCGAGGACCTCCTCGTCCTGGCCCGCGAGGTCCGGGACGGCGTCCGCGCGGCCTTCGGCGTCACCCTCGTCAACGAACCCGTCTTCGTCGGCGTCCGTCTCTGACGGGCGGGCCCCGCACCCGTCCGTCAAGGGCGCGGGACGTCTCCACGCGCGTGCCGCCTGGTCAGGAGAGCACGTGCGGAGCGTCGTCGATGCGCGTGCCGCCTGGTCAGGGGAGCAGGACGTGCAGGACGTCGTCGACGCGCGTGCCGTCCGGGCGGTCGAACCGGGACCGCTGCACGCTCTCGCGGACGAACCCGGCCTTCTCCAGCACCCGCTGTGACGCCGTGTTGTCCGTCATCGTCCCGGCCACGAGCCGCTGCACGCCGATCTCGAACGCCCAGGCGCCGACCAGGCGCACGGCGCGGGTCGCGACGCCCCTGCCGCGGAACTCCGGCAGCATGCTGTAGCCGATCATCGCCTGGCGGCTCCACGCCTCGTAGTAGAGGCCGATGTCCCCGGCGAACGCGTCGCCGACCCGGATCGCGAAGTCGGCGCGGTGACCGGCCAGCCACTCGCTCGCCGCGCGCTCGCACCGCCGTACGACCTCGGCGCGCGGCCGCTCGTGCGTGAACACGGACCGGTGGCGGACGTCCGGCAGGTTCATCAGCGCCCACAGGTCGTCCGCGTCGGCGGGGCCGAGCGGGCGCAGGGTCACCTCGCCGTCGCGCAGTTCGCCGTCCCGCAGGTCCGGCAGCGGCCGCGCGGCCGGGCCGGGGGGATCACCCGGCAGCCAGGCCCAGACGACCTCGTCCGGCCGGCCGCCGCCCTCCGGGCCGCTGCCGCGCCGCACGGACTCGCGCGTGAACCCGGCGTTCAGCGCGACGCGCTGGGAGACGGTGTCGGCGACGTCGGTGACCATCTCCAGCCGTTCCTCGGCCCGCTGGGTCAGCGTCCGCAGGGCCTTGCTCGCGACCCCTCTGCGGCGCTCCTCGGGGATCACCCAGACGCCGACCTCCCGGACGCCGGGCCGCGTCTCGATCAGGCTCAGTCCGCCGGCCAGCCGGTCACCGTCGAGGACGGCGTGCGTGACGGGGAGATACGGGGCCAGCCGGGCGGCTTCTTCGGCAGTCGCGGTACGGAGGATCACGGTGTCCGATCATTCCATTTCGTCCGCCGCCGTGCGGGTCGTTCCGGGCGGTGTCCTGAGCCAGGCGTCCACTCCGTCCAGGAGGCGTTTCTGCGTCTCGCCGGGGGCCGCCGAGCCCCGGATCGAGTGGCGCGCCAGCTCGGCCAGCTCCTCGTCGGTGAACCCGTGGTCCCGGCGGGCCAGCTCGTACTGACAGGCCAGCCGTGACCCGAACAGCAGCGGGTCGTCGGCGCCCAGCGCGATCGGCACGCCCGCCGCGAAGAGGCGTCGCAGGGGCACGTCACCGGCTGCGGCGTAGACGCCGAGGCCGACGTTGGACGACGGGCACACCTCGAGGGTGACGCCGCGATCCGCGACGCTGTCCATCAGGGCCGGATCCTCGACGACGCGCACCCCGTGCCCGATCCGGTCGGCCCGCAGCGCGTCGAGGCAGGCTCGTACGCTCGCGGGGCCGAGGAGCTCACCGCCGTGCGGCAGGGAGAGCAGCCCGGCCCGCTTGGCGATGGCGAACGCCCGGTCGAAGTCGTGCGCCCGGCCGCGCCGCTCGTCGTTGGACAGGCCGAACCCGACGACCCCGTGCCCGGCGTACTGGGCGGCGAGCCGCGCCAGCGTCCGGGCGTCGAGGGGGTGCCGGGTCCGGTTGGCCGCGATGATCACGCCGATGCCGACCCCGGTGGCCGCGGACGCCTCCCGGGTCGCGTCCATCACCAGGTCGGTGAAGGCCGTCAGCCCGCCGAACCGTCCGGCGTACCCGCTCGGGTCCACCTGGATCTCCAGCCAGCCGGAGCCCTCCGCGGCCTCGTCCTCGGCCGCCTCGCGCAGCAGCCGCCGCACGTCGTCCTCATCCCGCAGCACCGAACGCGCGATGTCGTACAGGCGCTGGAACCGGAACCAGCCGCGTTCGTCCGTGGCGCGCAGCCGGGGAGGCCACTCCTCGACGAGGGCGTCGGGCAGGTGGACCCGGTGTTTGTCGGCGAGCTGGACGAGCGTGCGGTGGCGCATCGAGCCGGTGAAGTGGACGTGCAGATGGGCCTTGGGCAGAGCGGTGATGGGACGGGCCTCCATGCACCGATCTTGCCGTACGCGCCGCCCGGACCTGCGGCGACCTCCCCCGAACGGCATCGGTGCGCGGTGGCCCGAAAAAAACTTCGAGGAACCGTGCAACCTCCCCTGGGGCCCACGCGTAGATGAGGGGCGCGAGAGTCAAACCGCGCCGAAAGGGATAGATGTGATCGTTAACCTGAAGCTGGCAGCACTGGCCACCGGCGCCGCGGGCGCCATCGCCGCCGGCGGCTTCGCCTACGCGGCCGTCGGGAGCAACTCGCCGGCGCCGTCCGCCAAGCCGGTCGCGGACACCGCGAAGGAGGTCGCCAAGCGGGCCGGCGGCGCGCTCCCCAGCGCCGCGCCGACCTGCGTGACCGTGCCCCAGGCCAAGCTGCCGAACGGCAAGCTCCCGAAGGGTGAGCTGCCGAAGGGTGAGCTGCCGGAGACCAAGCTCCCCAAGGGCAAGCTGCCGAAGGGCGAGGTGCCCAAGGCCGAGCTGCCCAAGGCTCAGCTGCCCGAGAGCAAGCTCCCCACGGACAAGCTGCCGAAGTCGGGCGAGCTGCCGCAGGCCGCCGAGAAGGGCAAGACCGCCGCGAAGCCGAACCTGCCGCTGCCCACGGACAAGGCCAAGGCGCCGTCGACCCTCCCGGCCGGCGCGGTGAAGGCTCCGTCCGGCAAGGCTCCGGCCACCCTGCCGACCTGCGCGCCCGGCCAGGTCCAGGCCGCGCAGAGCGCGCCCAAGCCCGCCGTCCCCTCCGTTCCCGTCGCGAAGCCGGGGCTGCCGAAGGCTCAGGTGCCTGAGGCCAAGCTCCCGTCCTGCGACTCGGTGCCGGCCGTGATCAAGACCGAGCGTTCCAAGGCGAAGGACGTCACGCTGCCCACCGGCCTGCACCTCGCCGCCGCCCACAGCCACTCGATCACCATCCAGAGCGGCAAGATCTGCGCCGTCGCCCAGAAGTTCACGGCGGCCGGCGGCAAGTACCTCACGGTCGAGCGGCTGAACGTCCCGGCGCAGGTCACGGTCAAGGAGCTGGCCGCGGACCTCAAGCTCCCCGAGGGCGACGTGGTCTCGGCCGGCGGCATCCAGACCTGGCAGAGCCCGCTGAGCACCGGCATGCTGTGGATCTCGGACAAGGGCTACGCGATCTACCTCACCGGCAGCCCGGCCTACTCGGCCCAGCTCCCGGCGATCGCCACGCAGCTGCGCCGGCTGCACTGAGGCTCGGCGCGGGTGGCCCTGCGCGGTGGGCCACCCGCGACCGATCGACATGAATAGAGGGCCTACGACGGACGGAGTGCCGTGGCGCGTCGAGACGACGAGTCATTCGTCGAGTTCGTGGCGCAGCGTGGGACAGCGCTGCTTCGGACCGCCCAGCTGCTGTGCGGGGGGCGGACGGATGCGGAGGATCTGCTGCAGACGGCCCTGGAGAAGGCGTATCGGCACTGGGGCAGGATGAAACCCGGCGCCGACCCGGAGCCGTACGTCCGCAAGATCCTGGTCAACCTGTCCGTGAGCCGGGCCAGGCGATGGCGCGTGCTGCGGGAGGTCCAGATGGCCGCCCCGCCGGAGACGCCCACGGCCTCCGAGGCGGGCACCGTCGAGCTGCGCGGCGTCCTCATCGAGGAGCTCAAGCGGCTCGGCCCGCGCCAGCGGGCCGTGCTGGTCCTGCGGTACTGGGAGGACATGTCGGAGGCGGAGACGGCCGCCATGCTCGGCTGCTCCGTCGGCACCGTCAAGAGTCAGGCCGCGCGAGGCCTCGCCCGGCTCCGCGAACGAATGGGAAAGTCCGCACAGGCGGCGGCGTCAAGGGGGTGAACCATGGAACTGGAGGATGAGCTCCGGCAGGCCATGGCGGAGCATGTCACGGGGGTGTCCGCGCCCCGCACGCTGGCGCATGAGGCGCGGCGCCGTCACCAGCGGACGGTACGACGGCGGGCGACCATCGCGGTCGCGGCCGCCGGGGTCGTGGTCGCCATCGCGGTGATCCCGACCTATCAGGCGGTCCGCCCGCAGCCGGTCAGCGCTCCGGGACCGGAGGGACGGCACACCGGGGGCGGTGGGGCCACGACGTCCGGATCCGCCGCGCCGTCGCCGTCCACCGCGCACGGCGGCGGTTCCACGGCGCCGTCCGCGAGCCCGTCGGCCAGGACGCACGCGGAGACGCGGCCGTCACGGCACCCGGGGGCCGGTGGATCGCACGGCACCGTGCCGGACGCCGTCAAGGCGCTGCCGTCCTACCTCCCCGAGGGCATCGACCCGCACGACACCTGCCACACCGGCGCCACCGGGGCCCGCCGGACGACGACCTGCCGCTGGACCGGCCCGGTCGGCTGGATCGAGGTACGGCTCGTACGGGACGCCACGCTCAAGGAGCCCGGCGACATGGGGTTCACCCCTCCCTCTGCGCAGCACGCCAAGGTGCACGGCCACGCCGCCCTGCGCGCCACCGCCGGCGCGACGTTCGGCCAGGTCACTTGGATCGAACGGTCAGGGCTCGGGGTCTGGGTCGGGGTCAGCCCGACGCTCGGCGCCCGGCTCATGAAGATCGCCGAGGGCGTCCGCGTCGGCTGAGCGCCGGGATACCGCCGACCGCGCCCGCCGGGGCCCGCCCCACGGTTCCGAGGCCACACCGAAGACGCCCCACGAGCACCGTGGCACTCGTGGGGCGTCGTGGCGTCCGCTCGGGTCGGATCCGCCGGCTCAGTGGGCCTCGGACAGCAGCTTGGCCACGCGGCCGACGCCCTCGGCCAGGTCCTCGTCACCGAGCGCGTAGGACAGGCGGAAGTAGCCCGGCGTGCCGAACGCCTCGCCCGGGACCAGGGCGACCTCGGCCTCCTCGAGGATCAGCGCGGCGAGCTCCACGGAGGTCTGGGGGCGCTTGCCGCGCAGCTCCTTGCCCAGCAGCTCCTTGACCGAGGGGTAGGCGTAGAAGGCGCCCTTCGGCTCGGGGCACACGACGCCGGGGATGTCGTTCAGCATCCGCACCATCGTCTTGCGGCGCCGGTCGAACGCCGTGCGCATCTCGGCGACGGCGGACAGGTCGCCGGTCACCGCGGCGAGCGCCGCCGCCTGTGAGACGTTCGCCACATTCGAGGTCGCGTGCGACTGCAGGTTGGTCGCGGCCTTCACGACGTCCTGCGGGCCGATCAGCCATCCCACGCGCCAGCCGGTCATGGCGTACGTCTTGGCCACACCGTTGAGGACGAGGGTGCGGTCGGCCAGCTCCGGCACGACCACCGGCATCGAGGAGAACTCCGCGTCGCCGTAGACGAGGTGCTCGTAGATCTCGTCGGTGACGACCCACAGGCCGTGCTCGGCGGCCCAGCGGCCGATCTCGGCGACCTGCTCACGGGTGTAGACCGCACCGGTCGGGTTGGACGGGGAGACGAACAGCAGCACCTTGGTCCGGTCGGTGCGGGCCTGCTCCAGCTGGTCGACGCTCACCAGGTAGCCGGTGGTCTCGTCGGCGACCACGTCGACCGGGACGCCGCCCGCCAGCTTGATCGACTCGGGGTAGGTGGTCCAGTACGGCGTCGGCACCAGGACCTCGTCGCCCGGGTCGAGCAGCGCGGCGAACGCCTCGTACACCGCCTGCTTGCCGCCGTTGGTGATGAGGACCTGCGACGCCTCGACCTCGTAGCCGGAGTCGCGCCTGGTCTTCTCCGCGACGGCGGCCTTGAGCTCGGGCAGCCCCCCGGCCGGCGTGTACTTGTGGAACCGGGGGTTGTGGCACGCCTCGACGGCAGCCTCGACGATGTAGTCCGGAGTCGGGAAGTCGGGCTCGCCGGCGCCGAATCCGATCACCGGACGCCCCGCGGCCTTCAGCGCCTTGGCCTTGGCATCGACGGCGAGGGTCGCGGACTCGGAGATCGCGGCGATCCGAGCGGAGATTCGAGAGCTCATACCGCCTATCGTCGCAGACGACGCGGCAGGTCTCAGCTCGATATCCCCCTTACGGCGCCGGGGCTCCGCGGACGCGCGGAGGGTCTGATCGGCGTTTGGTTCGACGCGGGGGCGGTTTGGGACGTAGACTGCGTGACCTAGTGGCGTCCTGCATGGTTCTCGCGTGCCATGATGGCGACACTGATGAAGGGCAGTAGCTCAATTGGCCAGAGTCCCGGTCTCCAAAACCGGTGGTTGGGGGTTCGAGTCCCTCCTGCCCTGCGGAATACGGTTCGTGCACGGCGCGCACGTGCGCGGGCGTACTGAACGCACGCCCACACCGGAAGTTCGCGACACAACCGACTGAGGGGATGCGTCGACACCAATGGCGACCGAGACGCGCGGCGAGGCCGCGACCAAGGACAAGGAGAAGTCCGTCACGAAGCGGACCTCCCCTCTCCTCTTCTACCGCCAGGTGGTCGCCGAGCTTCGCAAGGTCATCTGGCCGACGCGAAACGAGCTCATCACCTACACGACCGTGTCGCTGGTCTTCGTGATCATCGTCGTGGCGATCGTGTTCGGTCTCGACAACGCCTTCTCCTGGGCTGTGCTGAAGCTCTTCGGCTGATCGCGTGCCGGATTCCATCAGCAACCCACAGACGAGAGAAAGAGTGACCGTGTCCGAGTCCCCAGAGCTTCACGACGAGGCCATCGAAGAGGCCGAGTCGGTGGAAGCGCCGGCTTCGGCCGAGGCTGAGGAAGTCGCCACGGAGCCCGACGCTACGTCCGCACAAGCGTCCGAAGAGGCGTCCGACGAGGCGTCGGACCCGGTCGAAGAGTTCATGACCCAGCTGCGGCTCCTGCCGGGCGAGTGGTACGTCGTCCACTCTTACGCCGGTTACGAGAACCGCGTGAAGACCAACATCGAGCAGCGCACCCAGTCGCTCAACATGGAGGATTTCATCTTCCAGGTCGAGGTGCCGCAGCACGAGGTCACCGAGGTCAAGGGCGGCAAGCGCCAGAAGGTCAACGAGAAGGTCCTGCCGGGCTACATCCTGGTCCGCATGGAGCTCACCGACGAGTCCTGGGCCGCGGTCCGCAACACGCCGGGCGTGACCGGCTTCGTCGGTCTGTCGAACACCCCGTCGCCGCTGCACCTGCGTGAGGTGGCGACGCTGCTCGCGCCCGAGCCCGAGGAGCAGGCCAAGATCAAGGAGACGGCGAAGGCCGCGGCCACCGTCGACTTCGAGGTCGGCGAGTCGGTCACCGTCATGGACGGCCCGTTCGCCACGCTGCCCGCGACGGTCAACGAGATCAACGCCGAGGCGCAGAAGCTCAAGGTGCTGGTTTCGATCTTCGGTCGGGAGACTCCGGTCGAGCTGTCCTTCAACCAGGTCTCCAAGATCTGACGACCGGCTTCCCAAGATCTGACGGCCAGGTCGTCACGATCTGACGAGCAGGTCTCCGAGGTGCGGCGCCGGAGCAGGACGCTCCGGCGCATACCCTCCATAGACGTCCCCGCGTGCCCGCGGGGAACGCGGTCCCAACGCGGCGGTCGACGTTCCAGCCGCCGCGTCGCCCGTGCGCACGGGAGTGGGGGCCGACGCGAAAACGGAACGAAAGGGTGAGGCATGCCTCCCAAGAAGAAGGTCGCCGCGATCGTCAAGGTCCAGCTGCAGGCCGGCCAGGCGACGCCCGCGCCGCCCGTCGGTACCGCTCTCGGTCCGCACGGCGTGAACATCATGGACTTCTGCAAGCAGTACAACGCTGCCACGGAGTCCCAGCGCGGCAACGTCATCCCCGTAGAGATCACCATCTACGAGGACCGCTCGTTCACGTTCGTCACCAAGACCCCGCCGGCCGCGCAGCTGATCAAGAAGGCCGCTGGGATCGACAAGGGCAGCAGCGAGCCGCACAAGACCAAGGTCGGCACGATCACCCGCGACCAGCTTCGCGAGATCGCCGCGACCAAGATGCCGGACCTCAACGCCAACTCGCCCGAGCAGGCCGAGAAGATCGTCGCGGGCACCGCCCGTTCGATGGGCATCACGGTCACCGACTGACCCCCGCGGTGGATGACACCGCTGCGAGCCGACGAGCGAGTGGAGTGGCCGGTGAGGTACGAGCCGGCCGCGGAGCGAGTGAGAAGGCGAGCGCGGTAGCTGACACCGCGGCAGAACACCGAGGCCGGCGGCGGTCGCCGCCGGCCCGAACCAGGTGTGGGAGGGCCGCGCGCAGGCCCGCACCACGAGCTCCAGATCAGGAGAACACGATGAAGCGCAGCAAGGCGTACCGCAACGCCGACACCAAGATCGACAAGTCGGCGCTCTACAGCCCGGCCGAGGCCGTGAAGCTGGCCAAGGAGACCTCGCCGACCAAGTTCGACGCCACCGTCGAGGTCGCGTTCCGGCTCGGGGTCGATCCGCGCAAGGCCGACCAGATGGTCCGTGGCACCGTCAACCTGCCGCACGGCACCGGTAAGACCGCCCGCGTGCTGGTCATCACCGGTGGCGCCAAGGCCGACGAGGCCCGTGACGCCGGTGCCGACCACGTCGGCTCGGACGACATGATCGAGCGGATCCAGGGCGGCTGGCTCGACTTCGACGCCGTCGTGGCGACGCCGGACATGATGGGCAAGGTCGGCCGGCTCGGCCGCGTGCTCGGCCCCCGTGGCCTCATGCCGAACCCGAAGACGGGCACCGTCACCACCGACGTGGCCAAGGCCGTGACCGAGATCAAGGGCGGCAAGATCGAGTTCCGCGTGGACCGTCACGGGAACCTGCACTTCATCGCCGGCAAGACGTCCTTCACCGAGAAGCAGCTCGTGGAGAACTACGCCGCCGCGCTGGAGGAGATCCTGCGGCTCAAGCCGTCGGCGGCCAAGGGGCGCTACATCAAGAAGGCGACCCTGAGCACGACGATGGGCCCGGGCATCCCGGTCGACCCGAACGCGACGCGCAACCTCGCCGCCGAGTTCGAGGGCGCCGCCGGCTGACATATCGTTCAGCCGACGCGACAGCGATAACGAAGGGGCGTCCCCGGTCGGGGGCGCCCCTTTCGCGTTGTCCCGTGCCGCCTCGAGGCGGGGAGGACATCAACCTTTCGTACGACCCACGTCGCACTCCGGCGAATCAGATCTGGTCCCCATGGGGGATGTTTACAAGATTGCTGGAGGTAACACTCGATAGTGCTGGAACCAGGCGTTCGCGCTCTCACGAGCCGGGGGCCGTACGCGATACGCAGGAGGGTTCAATGGTTCGTCGATATGCGGTCGGTACCGCCGCAAGTGCTGCTCTTCTCGTCTCCCTCACCGGGTGCGGTGGCGCCGCGAAGAACAACGCCCAGGCGGTCAACGTCTCCGCAGCTGAGGCGATCAACCTGGCGGCCCAGAAGACCGGCACCGTCAAGTCGTACAAGGTGGACATCACCGAGAGCGGTACGGGACAGGCCGCCTCCAAGGCGCACGGTGTCGTCCAGGTCCGGCTGAGCCCCGAGCTCGCCGCGGTCGGCACCCTTGACTCGGCCGGTTTCAACGGCCGGTCGGTGCAGTCCGGTCTGCGGGCGATCCTGCTCGGCGACACGCTCTATGGGAAGGTCCCCTCGCAGCTCGCGCAGTTCACCGGCGGCAAGCAGTGGGTGAAGTTCTCCATCTCGAAGGCCGCGCAGCAGGCCGGGGTGAACCTGAACGACATCCTCAAGCAGGCCGACCCCGCGCAGCAGACGAAGATCTTCACCAGCTCGAAGGACGTGCGCAAGGCCGGCACGCAGACCATCGACGGCGTGAAGACGACCCACTACACGGGAACGATCACCGCCAAGGAGGCCCAGGCGCAGCTGACCGGTAAGGCCAAGCAGTCGTTCAACGACCTCTACCAGAAGGGCGGCGCCGAGAAGGTCGTCTTCGACCTGTGGGTCGGCGCGGACAACCTGCCGCGCAAGCTGACGGCCAAGGGTGACGCGTCGGACGGTTCGGCCACCGCGACGATGGTCTACAGCGACTACAACAAGTCGTTCAGCGTGTCCGCGCCCCCGGCGAACCAGGTCGCCGACGGCAACCAGCTGATGCCGAAGCTGGGTTCCGGGCACTGACCTTCGCCCACCGGCTCCGGCGAGGCCGGCCGGCACGTCCCGGCCCGCCCCGCGCCGGGAGGCTCGGAAACGGCGGCGCGTCCGGCGGCTCACGGCCCCGGGCGCGCCGCCGTTCTCTTGTGGCGGATGGTGCGATTGAACCGATTGGGGCGGACCAACGTCCAACTGCTGTCCGCCCGCGCGCGGCCGTCGCCCGGTCGGTGCGCACCGCAATCAGAGGAGACGTTGATGATTCGCCGAAACGCCGTCTGTATCACCGCCGGGGCCGCACTGGCCCTGTCCCTCGCCGCGTGCGGCGGAGGAGACGGTGACAAGAAGGCGCAGGGAGGTTCGTCGACGTCCGGGAACACGAAACTCGCGGCGGAGCAGATCCTGAGCACGGTGTCGCAGAAGGCCGGCGAGATCAAGTCGTTCACGGCCACCCTCTCCTCCGACACCTCGACGTCGGGGCAGAACGTCAAGATGAACGGCCGGATCTCCTACCGGCTTGAGCCGAAGCTCGCGATGAAGATGAACGTCACCGGGATGTCGGTCAACGGCAAGGAGACCGGTGGCTTCCAGGAGATCCTCCTCGGCGACAACGTCTACATGAGGATGGCGGCGCTGTCGCGGCAGACCGGCAAGCCGTGGGCCAAGATGTCGCTCAGCAAGGTCGGCGCGAAGAGCGGCATCGACATCAAGTCGCTCCTCAACCAGTCCAAGCAGACCGACCCCTCGGCCAACGTCCGGATGCTGACCGCCTCCAAGGACGTGCGCAAGATCGGGACCGAGACGGTCGGCGGCACCCAGGCGACGCACTACCAGGGCACCTACTCCGTGCAGGACGCCCTGGCCAAGCTCGACGGCGACCAGCGCGCGGCGATGCAGCAGATGATCGCCAAGAGCGGGCTCGACAAGATGAACTTCGACCTGTGGATCGATGACCAGCAGCTGCCTCGCAAGATGACGGTCACGACCCCGGCGGGTTCGCAGGTGCGGACGACCACCACGATGACCTACAGCGGATTCAACAAGCCGGTCTCCATCGCGGCCCCGCCCGCTGGTCAGGTCACCTCCATCGGCTGACGCCCTCGGGCACCACTCCGCCGGTGCCGAAGGTCGCGTCAAAGGCTCCTCGCCGGTGCCGGAGGTGGCTCGGCGGGCGCGGATTTGGTCGTCCCGGCCGGATCGCGTACGCTGTTCAACGCCGAAGACCGCCGGTCGTCACCCACGGGGTGACTGAAGGTCCCGCACAGCGGGCGGCCCGCGTAGGTGACATCGAGAGCTGAGACGTGACCTGGTGCTGGTCATGTCCTACGCCCCGTGCGCCTGCGCCGGGGCGTTCGTCGTTCTCTGGGCCTTCTCCACCGGCGCACATCTGGAAGGAGGCCCATGGCGAGGGCGGACAAGGCGGCGGCGGTCGCCGAGCTCAAGAGCGAGTTCGAGAGCTCGAGCGGCGCCGTGCTGACCGAGTACCGCGGGCTCACCGTGGCACAGCTCAGTGAGCTGCGCCGATCGCTCGGTGAGAATGCACGTTTCGCCGTGGTGAAGAACACGCTGACCAAGATCGCCGCGCGCGAGGCCGGGGTCACCGAGGAGCTCGAGCAGCTGCTCCAGGGCCCGTCGGCGATCGCGTTCGTCAAGGGCGATGTGGTCGAGGCCGCCAAGGGCCTGCGTGACTTCGCCAAGGCCAACCCGAACTTGGTGATCAAGGGCGGCGTCGTCGACGGCAAGCCGATGACGTCCGAGGACATCACCACGCTCGCCTCCCTCGAGTCCCGTGAGGTTCTCCTCGCGAAGCTCGCGGGTGCGATGAAGGCGTCGATGGGCAACGCCGCCGCTCTCTTCAACGCCCTGCCGACCAAGGCCGCTCAGCTGGCCGAGGCTCTGCGGGTCAAGCGTGAAGAGGAGGGCGGGGCCCCGGCGGCCGCCGCCGAGGCGCCGGCCGAGACGTCGGACGAGGGTTGATCCCGCGGTCGTAACAGACCTGACTTACCCCACCCGCACGAGCGACGCGGGTTTTCAACAGGAGGAAGCAACACCATGGCGAAGCTCAGCACCGACGAGCTGCTCGACGCGTTCAAGGAGATGACCCTTCTCGAGCTCTCCGAGTTCGTGAAGCAGTTCGAGGACACCTTCGACGTGAAGGCCGCCGCGCCGGTCGCGGTCGCCGCCGCCCCGGGCGCCCCGGGTGCCGCCGCGGAGGCGGAGCCGGAGAAGGACGAGTTCGACGTCATCCTCGAGGCCGCCGGCGACAAGAAGATCCAGGTCATCAAGGAGGTCCGTGGCCTCACGAGCCTGGGCCTGAAGGAGGCCAAGGACCTGGTCGACGGCGCGCCGAAGCCGCTGCTGGAGAAGGTCAACAAGGAGACGGCCGACAAGGCCAAGGAGGCCCTGGAGAAGGCCGGCGCGACGGTCACCGTCAAGTAAGGCGTCTTCTCCCGGCGCTTTCTCAGCGCTCTTCGAGGGCGGTCACCCTTCCGGGTGGCCGCCCTTCGCCGTTCGGTCCGAACCGCACGGGTGAGAAGGTCGACCCAGGCGGTGCGACCGCCCGCGAAAAAGCGCCTCCGCCGGTCAGGGCCGCTCGCCTCGGTGATCGTTTACGGACACTCCGTACGCGTTCGCGGTCGGGGACCCTCTTCCCAAGCGAACTGTTGGACCGCTAGTCTCATAAGTCGGACTTGAGTAACGATCTGCTTACGAGGCAGCCTCCGCCCCGGTGACGACGGTTTTACCTCTTCCATTCGAGCGAGGGATGACTACGGTAGGTGGACGCGGCACGCACGATGGCCCCCGGCCACTGATCAGTGGCTCTGTGTGACCCGGCAACGTAACCCATCGGTAACTCGCTCGTTGTACCGGACACCCCCCCTGGGCCGGCTTGACGAAAGGTGACGAGTGGGCGTCGAAATCAGAGTCGAAGGGCTGACCAAGTCCTTCGGGCGTCAGGTCATCTGGGAGGACGTCACCCTGACGCTGCCCGCCGGCGAGATCTCCGTGCTGCTCGGACCCTCCGGTACCGGCAAGTCGGTGTTCCTCAAGACGATGGTCGGCCTGCTCAAGCCGGACCGCGGCCACTGCTGGATCGACGGCAAGGACATGCCGAACCTCCGCGAACGCGACATGTACGAGGTGCGGAAGCTCTTCGGCGTCCTGTTCCAGGACGGTGCGCTGTTCGGGTCGATGAACCTCTACGACAACATCGCCTTCCCGCTGCGCGAGCACACGCGCAAGTCGGAGTCCGAGGTCCGGCGCATCGTCCTGGAGAAGATGGAGATGGTCGGCCTCGGCGGAGCCCAGAACAAGTTCCCCGGCGAGATCTCCGGCGGCATGCGGAAGAGGGCCGGGCTCGCCCGCGCGCTCGTGCTCGACCCACAGATCATTCTCTGCGACGAGCCCGACTCCGGCCTGGACCCGGTCCGCACGGTCCTGCTGAACCAGCTGATCGTCGACCTGAACGCCGAGATCGAGGCGACGATCCTCATCGTCACCCACGACATCAACACCGCCCGTACGGTGCCGGACAACATCGGCATGCTGTTCCGCCGAGAGCTGGTGATGTTCGGGCCGCGCGAGATGCTGCTGTCGAGCGAGGAGCCGGTGGTCCGGCAGTTCCTCAACGCGCGCAAGGTCGGCCCGATCGGCATGTCCGAGGAGAAGGACCTGTCCGAACTGGAGGCCGAGGCCCGCCTCGGCCGCGACCCGGGGCCGCTGCCGCCGATCCCGCCGCAGCTGATGACCAGCGACGGGCGCCTCCGCCGGACCCAGCACGCTCCCGGCGAATGGCTGCGCACGCACGGCGTCACTCCGCCGGAGGGCTCCTTCATCGACGAGATGGGCCGTGACTGGCTGCAGGAGTGGCCCAAGTACGTCGCCGAGATGTCGGCGGGCGCCGGGCGGCATTCCGAAGGGGCGCACTGATGGCGCGCGCCGGCAAGGTGGCCGACGGCGTCGCCAACGCCACGCTGCGCGAGCCCGGCCGCTTCTTCGCCCTGTCGCTGGACACCTTCCGGGCACTGTTCAAATGGCCGTTCCAGTGGCAGGAGTTCCTGCAGCAGGCGTGGTTCATCGTCAGCGTCACGGTCGCGCCCACCATCATGGTCGCCATCCCGTTCGGCGCGATCCTGTCGTTGCAGGTCGGCAACCTGATCCGGCAGCTCGGCGCGCAGTCCCAGACCGGCGCGACGGCGGTGCTGGCCATCGTCCGGGAGGCCAGCCCGATCGTGACGGCCCTGCTGATCGCGGCGGCCGCCGGCTCGGCGATCTGCGCCGACCTGGGCGCCCGGAAGATCCGCGAGGAGATCGACGCGATGGAGGTGCTCGGTATCAACCCGCTGCACCGTCTCGTGGTGCCGCGCGTGCTGGCCTGCGCGTTCGTCGGGCTCTTCCTCAACGGCATCGTCTCGGTCGTCGGCATCGCCGGCGGCTACGTCTTCAACGTCCTGCTGCAGGGCGGCACGCCCGGCGCGTACATCGCCTCGTTCAGCGGCCTGGCGCAGCTGTCCGACCTGTACCAGGCCGAGGTGAAGGCGGTCGTGTTCGGCGTCACCGCCGCGCTCGTCGCCTCGTACAAGGGCCTGACCGCCTCCGGCGGCCCGAAGGGCGTCGGCGACGCGGTGAACCAGACCGTGGTCATCGCGGCGATGGCCCTGTTCGTGGAGAACTTCGTGCTCAGCGCGCTGTACTTCCAGCTCGTCCCGCAGAAGGGCATGTGATGGCGGCCGGCACCTGGGGCGGGTTCCGTACCGCCAAGCGCGTCATCGACGCCCCCCTGGAACGCCTGGAGGGCTTCGGCCACCAGATGGCGTTCTACGTACGGGCGTTCGCGTGGGTCTGGCGGGTCCTCCTCCGCTACAAGAAGGAGGTCATCCGGCTGCTCGCCGAGGTCAGCCTCGGCACCGGCGGCCTCGCCGTCATGGGCGGCAGCGTGGCGATCGTCGGCTTCATGACCTTCTTCACCGGCACCGAGGTCGGCCTGCAGGGCTACAACGCCCTGAACCAGATCGGCAGCGCCGCCTTCAGCGGCTTCGTCTCGGCGTACTTCAACACGCGCGAGCTCGCGCCCACCGTGTCGGCGCTGGCGCTGTCGGCCACGGTCGGCTGCGGCTTCACCGCCCAGCTCGGCGCCATGCGGATCAGCGACGAGATCGACGCCCTGGAGGTCATGGGCGTGCCGTCGCTGCCGTTCCTGGTGACGACGCGCCTGATCGCCGGCATGCTCGCCGTGATCCCGCTGTACGTCATCGGCCTGCTGGCGTCGTTCGTCGCCACGCGGCTGATGGTGACCGTGTCGTTCGGCCAGTCCAGCGGCACGTACGACCACTACTTCTACCTGTTCCTCCCACCCCACGACGTCCTGTGGTCGTTCGGGAAGGTCCTGGTCTTCGCGATCCTCGTCATGCTGATCCACTGCTACTACGGCTTCAACGCCAGCGGCGGACCGGCCGGCGTGGGCCTGGCGGTCGGCCGCGCCGTCCGTACGAGCCTCGTGGTCGTCAACATCGTGGACCTGCTCATGGGGATGGCGATCTGGGGCGCGACCACCAGCGTACGGATCGCCGGCTGAGACGAGAGGTGTGAGTGCGCGATGGCGACTGCTGAGCGGCGGGAGGACTCATGAGTTCCACCCCGTTCTTCGGCTCGTGGTCCGAGCGGCTGCGCTACCGCCTGTACGGCCTGGTGTTCGTGCTGGTGGTCCTCCTGCTCGTCGTCCTGATGGTGATGCAGTACAACAAGGCGTTCACGCCCGTGTACCACGTCACCGTCGACAGTGACCGGGCCGGGCTGCAACTGGTCCCGCACTCCGACGTGAAGGTCCGCGGCCTGATCGTCGGAGAGGTCAGGAAGATCCGCCAGACGGCGGACGGCGCGGCGATCGACCTGGCGCTCGACCCCGACAAGGCCCGCCTCATCCCGGCGAACTCCTCGGCCCGGATGCTGCCCAAGACGGTGTTCGGCGAGAAGTTCGTCGACATCGTGCCCCCCGCGGGCGTACTCGGCGGCCGTCACCTGCGCAACGGCGACGTCATCCCGCAGGACCGCTCCACGATCGCCGTAGAGGTCAACCAGGTCCTCAACGACGTGATGCCGATCCTGAACGAGGTCGAGCCGGCCAAGCTCAACGCCACCCTGAACGCCCTGGCCACCGCGCTGCAGGGCCGCGGCGACCAGATCGGCCAGATGCTCGTCGACGCCGACGACTACCTCAAGCGCCTCAACCCGCACCTGCCCACGATCGTGCACGACCTGCGGCAGCTGGCCATCGTCAGCGACAACCTGGGCGGCGCCGCGCCCGACCTGATCTCGATCATGCAGAACCTCCAGACGACGAACAAGACGATCGTCGACAAGGAGCCTCAGCTCGTCGCGGCCCTCGACAAGGGCATCGGCCTCACCGGCGACGCCACGGACTTCGCCGCGAACAACGAGCCGCGCATCGAAGGCGCGATGATCGCCAACCGGAAGGCGCTCGCCCTGCTGGCCAAGTACTCCCCGAGCGTGCCGTGCGTGTTCCAGGGCATGGCCAGGCTGACACCCCGGCTGGTCGACGCGATGGGCGGCCGCCAGCCGGGCGTGCACGTCACGCTGGAGCTGGTCAAACCGCGCCCGGGGTACAAACCGGGTCTGGACCGCCCGGAGTTCAAGGACCACCGCAACCCTCGCTGCTACGGCCTGCCGAACCCGAAGGTGCCGTTCCCGCAGTACCAGGAGCTCGACGGCACCGAGGACGACCAGTGGTGGGCCGGCGGGGCGGGCCGGTCCCTGTCGAGCGTCCTCGTCAAGCCGGGCTCATCGGACGATGACAGCCTGCTCAAGGGCCTGATGGGGCCCGCCATGGGCACCCGCGCCGACCAGGTCTCCGACCTCGCCGCGCTGCTGTACCGGCCCGCCACGAGCGGAATGGTGGTGACCGCCAAGTGAAGACCACCTCGGCGGTCGTCAAGCTGCTCATCTTCGCGGTCATCGCCACGCTCTCCACGGCGATCCTCGCGGTCACCATCTCCAACACCCAGTTCGTGCCGAGCCGGAAGTACAACCTGATCTTCACGGACGCGGCCGGGCTGAACACCGGCGACGAGGTCCGCATCGCCGGCGTGCGCGTCGGGGAGGTCAAGGGGATCAAGCTGTACCAGGGCCACCTGGCGAAGGTCACGATCTCGGTGGTCGACGAGCAGGCCCTGCCCCGCAGCACGCAGGCCCAACTGCGGTACCGCAACCTGATGGGCCAGCGGTACGTCTCCCTCACCGAGGGCTCCGGGCAGGGCGGCGAACTGCCGGCCGGCGGGACGATCCCGAAGGAGCAGACGCAGCCGGCGCTGGACCTGACCGCGCTGTTCAACGGCTTCCGGCCGCTGCTGCGTGCCATCAAGCCGCAGGACGTCAACCAGCTCGCGTACCAGATCATCCAGGTGCTGCAGGGCGAGGGCGGAACGGTCAACGGACTGCTCGCGCACGTGGCCTCCCTCACCGAGACCCTCGGCAACCGCGACGAGGTCATCGGCCGCGTCATCGACAACCTCGACAAGGTGCTCGCCACCATCGACTCGCGTGACCAGGAGGTCTCCGGGCTCATCACCAACCTCAAGAGCCTGGTGTCCGGGCTGTCCGCCGACCGCCACGCGATCGGCGAGTCGCTGGTCAGCGTCAACCAGCTGATCTCCACGACCAACGGCCTGCTCACCGACGTACGCCCGTCGGTCAAGGCCGACATCGCCACGCTCGGCCACCTGTCGAAGGTGCTCGCGGCCAACGGCGGCCGGCTGGACAAGGCGTTCGCCGACATGCCGACCAACTTCATGCTGCTCGACCGGGCGGCGTCGTACGGCTCCTGGTTCAACTTCTACCTGTGCAGCCTGGACGCGCGGATCGGACTGCCCGGCCAGGTCTCCATCAACACTCCCCAGATCCTGAACGAGAACGCCCGATGCAAGGGGTGATCACGTGAACGAGGCAGCGACGAGGGGAGTGGAACGGTGAGAGTCTCCTTCCGCGACCGGGACCCCCTGGTGATGGGGATCATCGGCATGTCGTCGGTGGCCCTCCTCGTGGTCGCGGCGTTCAACCTGACGGTCTTCGAGGGCGGGACGACGTACCACGCGGCGTTCACCGAGGCGAGCGGCCTCAAGCCGAACGAAGAGGTGCGCGTCGCCGGCGTCAAGGTCGGCAAGGTCAAGAGCGTCACGCTGGAGGACGACCACGTGCGGGTCGCCTTCACCGCCGGTTCACACGTCCGCTTCGGCACGCAGTCGCGGGTCCGCATCAAGATCTCCACCCTGCTGGGCGCGCACTACCTGGAGGTCGATCCGAAGGGCGACCGCCGCCAGTCGCCGCACGCCGAGATCCCCACGTCGCGCACCACCCCGTCGTACGAGGTCGTGCCCGCCCTGCAGGACCTCTCGGGGCGGCTGCAGAAGATCGACGTGCCACAGCTCGCCAAGGCACTGGACACCGTGGACCAGGTCCTGAAGTACTCCCCGGACAACGTACGCCGGACGCTGAGCGGGCTGAGGAAGGTCTCCCAGGCCGTCTCCTCCCGCGACGACGAGCTGAGCGGCCTCCTCGGCCACACGCGGAACCTCACCGGACTGCTGGCCGACCGCAGCGGCGACCTCGCGCAGCTGGTCTCGAACGGCGGCCTGCTGCTGCAGGAGCTCAACGACCGCCGGCAGGTGATCACGTCGCTGTTGTCCGGCACGGTCAGCCTCTCGAACCAGATCACCGGGACGATCGAGGAGAACCGCGCCACGCTGAACCCCGCGATGCGGCACCTGCACAGCGTCGTGGACATCCTGCTGCGCAACCAGACCAACCTCGACAAGGCGGTCAAGGTGCTGGGCCCGTTCGTCACCGTCTCGGGCGACGCGACCGCCCAGGGCCGGTGGTTCGACGGCTACCTGCAGAACCTCATCCCGCTCCCGGTCGCGATCGGCCCGGCCCAGCCGGACACCGGCACGGCGAGCGGGTCCGGCACGCGCACGCCCGGCGGCACGCCCACGTCCGGCACTCCCACGTCCGGTGCGCGCACGTCCGGCGAGCGCACGCCCGGGAGCACGCCCGCGTCCTCCGGAACGGGTCGCCACTGAGATGAGAGGGACGAACGAGGTGTCTCGATCGGGGCGGCCGGCGCGCCGCCGAGCGGCGCGGATCGTTGCGACGGCGCTGACGCTCACCGCGGCCGTCTCGGGCTGTACGTTCCGGGGCGTGTCGAACATGCCGCTGCCCGGCGGCATCGACACCGGCTCCGACCCGTACGACGTGAAGATCGTGTTCTCGAACGTCCTGGACCTGGTGCCGCAGTCGCAGTGCCGGGTCAACGACGTCCCGGTCGGCCGGATCACCAAGATCCGCCTGGTGAACTGGAACGCCGAGGTGACCTGCCGGCTCCGGCGCTCGGTCGACCTGCCGGCCAACGCGGTCGCCACGATCTCCCAGACCAGCCTCCTCGGCGAGAAGTTCGTGGCGCTGTCCGCGCCGCAGGGCCAGACGCCGCAGGGAAAGCTCACCCAGGGCGCGGAGATCCCCCTCGACCGCACCACCCGCGACACCGAGGTCGAGGAGGTGCTGTCGGCGATGTCCATGCTGGTCACCGGCGGCGGCCTCGAGCAGATCTCCACGATCAACCACGAGCTGAACGCCGCGATGCGGGGCCGCACCACGCAGATGCGCGACCTCCTCGACCGCGTGAACGTCTTCGTCGGCACCCTGGACCGGCAGAAGGCGCAGATCGTCACCACCATCGACAAGGTCGACCGGCTCGCCGCCACGCTCGCCCGGCACAACCAGACGATCGCCGACACGATCGACAGCACCGGTCCCGCGGTGAAGATCCTCGCCGAGCAGCGGCAGGACCTCACCAAGCTGCTGGTCAACATGGACCGGCTCGGCACCGTGGCGACGCGGGTGATCAACCGGTCGCACGACGACACGGTCGCGAACCTCAAGGACCTGCAGCAGGTCCTGCAGAACACCGACAAGGCCAGCAACGTCATCCCGAAGATCCTGGGCGGCCTGTTCACGTTCCCGTTCCCGCAGACCGTGTCCCAGGCGCTCAAGGGCGACTACGGCAACCTGTTCGCCACCCTGGACCTCAACGTGGGGAACATCGCCCACAACTTCCTGACCGGGACGGCACTGGAGGGGGTCGGGAAGGCCGCTGAGAAGCTCCAGGCGTCCCTGCCGGCCCCGCATACGAGTATTCCGAACAATCCGCTCGGCGTGCTCCCAGAGAGCGGCTCCGGCGCGGGCGCGGGTCAGGGCGGCTCTCAGCAGGGCGGTTCGCAGGATGGCGGCGGCATCCTGCCGCCACTCGGGATGGGCGGCGCGCCGGGTGAGGACCTGGGCGCGCTGCTGAGCGGAGGCACCGCATGATCATCAAACGCGGGGTCAAGATCCAGCTGACGGTCTTCGCCGTCATCACGGTGCTGACCATGGCCTACACGCTGGTCAACATCATCGGGATCGGCCAGACCGTCCTCGACCTGCGGTACCGCGTGTACCTCGACATGGCCGACTCCGGCGGCATCTTCACCAACGCCGAGGTCACCTACCGGGGCGTCACGGTCGGCCGGGTCGGGCCGCTGCACCTGACCAAGGACGGCGTCCGCGTCGAGCTGCGCATCAACCACGACCGGAAGGTCCCCGCCGACGGCGTGCAGGCCTACGTGCTGAACCGCTCCGGCGTCGGCGAGCAGTACGTCGACCTGCGCCCCGCCGGGAACGGCCCGTCGCTGAAGAACGGCGACGTCATCCCGCGTGACCACACGCACCTGCCGGTGCAGACGTACGAGCTGCTGCACAACATCGACGCTCTCGTGCGCACCGTGAACCCCAAGGACCTCGGCACGGTCATCAACGAGCTCGACAAGGCCCTGTCGGGCGAGGGCGCGGACCTGCAGTCGCTCCTCGACTCGAACAAGAAGATCCTGGCCGCTCTGAACGACACCTACCCCCAGACGATCGCGCTGCTCAACAACGGGCGCACGGTGCTCGACACGCAGGTCGACGAGGGGTCGGTCTTCCGTGAGTTCTCTCACAACCTGGCGTCGCTGACCGCCGAGCTCAAGCGCGACGACCCCGACGTGCGCACGTTCCTCAACGTCACGCCGGGCGCCCTGGACCAGGGCCAGGACCTGCTGGACCACCTGGAGCCGACACTGCCGACGCTGCTGGCCAACGGCTCGGTCATCGGGTCGGTGCTGACCTCGCGGACGAACCAGCTGCGGACGATGCTGATCACCTATCCGCTCATCGTCGGCGGCGCGTTCAGCGTCACGCCCGGGGACGGCACGGTGCACTTCGGCCTCGAGCTCAACTTCAACCAGCCGCCCGTGTGCACCAAGGGTTACGAGGGAACGAAGATCCGCTACCCGCAGGACACCCGGCCCGCCACCGTCAATCCCAAGGCGTCCTGCAAGGCGCCCAAGAACGCCACGACCGCCGTACGCGGGTCCCGCAACGCCCCGCCGGCCGGGCCGTACCCGAAGCTGCCCGCCGGCGCGACCTCGGGCGCCGGGTTCCCGTACGAGACGTCGACCGGCGGCGGTACGAGCGGCGGCGGGGACGCCGCCGAGCAGGCGTCGGCGAGCGGGCGGAAGGCGACGGACGGCGGCTCTTCGGCGGGGGACTCCGGCTCCGGGCGGACGGCCACCTCCGGGCTGCAGACGCTGTTCGTCAGCGGTTACGATCCCCGGACCCGCGTTTACGTGGGGCCCGACGGGAAGCAGTACCGCCTGGGCAAGGTCAGTCAACTGACGGGAGACGCTTCATGGCAGACGCTTCTGCTGAGCCCGATCGTCGGCTGAGCGGCCGCCGCCTGGGCGTGACGCTCGCGCTGCTCTGGGTCGTCCTCCTCGCCCTCCTGGTGCCGGTGGGACTGCTGGCGGACAAGACGTACGCCGCCGACACCCGCAGAGCCGACATCGACGCCGTGCAGACCGTCGCCCGCCGGGTCGTCACCAACTTCTACTCGATCAGCTACCAGAGCTTCGACCAGGACGCCCAGCGGGTCTACGCTGACATGTCCGACAAGTTCAAGGCCCAGGCCGTCCAGCAGCTCGGGACGACCTGGAAGCAGACCGTCGTGAACAACAAGCTGGTCTCCAGCGCCGCGGTGTCCGCCTCAGGAGTGATCGACATCGGGCCCAAGTCCGCCGAGGTCATGGTCACCGTCCGCAGGACCGCGCAGTCCGCCCAGGTCAAGACGCCCGCCTCGTCGTGGCAGAGCGCCCAGGTACAGCTGACCAAGACCGGCGGTCACTGGCGGGTCTCCGGGATGGGAGGACTGCAGTGACCGCCCTCACCAGGCGCAAGGGCGCACCGGCCGAGGACTCCGCCGAGGAGACGGCGGCGGAGACCCCCGCGGAGCGCTCGCCCGCCACCGTCCCGCTGGTCATCCTGGCCTGCGCCGTGCTCGTCGTGGCGATCGGCTGCCTCGACCTGTGGCACCGCAGGAACCAGGACATCGCGGTGCAGCACGCCCGCGAGGACGGCCTGGCCGCTGCGCAGTCCGCCGCCAAGGACCTGCTGTCGTACAACTACCGGACGCTCGACTACGACCTGAAGAAGGCCGAGTCCGAGATGACGCCGGCGATGGCGAAGTCCTACGCCGAGTACTGGAAGATCTTCCGGCCGTCCGTGGAGAAGAGCCAGACCCAGGCGCTGACCCAGGTGCAGGTGGCGTCGGTCGCGCACGCCACCGCCGACCGGGTCGAGGTGCTCCTCTTCGTGAAGATGATCTCGGTCAACGCCGCGCACAAGGAGCCGCAGGTCGACACGTCCTGGCCGCGGCTGCAGATGAAGAAGAGCGGCAAGAAGTGGCTCATCGACGGCCCGCGGATGACCACCCCGCCGCCGGCCTCCTCCGGCTCCGCCCCGCCGGCCTCCTCCGGTCCCGGCGCGACGCCGACCCCGTCCGCGTCGAAGAGGCGCTGATCGCTCCTGCGGGCCGCGCCACCGATCGAATCTGAAGATTTTTTCACCGCCCCTCGCCGGGGCGGCGCGGGCGCCTGCGCGAGGACGGCCGGTCGCCCGTGGTGAGGACGGCCAGGGCCCCGCTTCCCCGTAAACTATGGGCTTCCTCACGCTGGCCGATCGGGCGGAATGTCCATGTCTAGTCTTGACGCGGGGCCGCTGACGAGCGATGCTGCGGAGCAACTGTGATGCATACCGTGGCTCCGCGCTCGACAGCGGTGTGGCGTTCGGCTACACTGCCCCTTTGCGCTGCCCTCTGACTATCCACACATCGACACCCCCGTTTTCGGCGGGGTCTATCGGCGTGGATCGTCTGGCGTGCGCGTCGTCAGTCCCGCCGCGAGCCCTCGGAAGGACCACTCTTGGCAGCCTCGCGCAACGCCTCGACTACCGCAACCGGTCCGAACCGCGTTTCCTTCGCGCGTATCAAGGAGCCTCTGGAAGTTCCGGACCTCCTCGCGCTGCAGACCGAGTCCTTTGACTGGTTGCTCGGTAACGAGAGGTGGAAGGCCCGGGTCACTGCGGCCCAGCAGGCCGGTCGTAAGGACGTCCCGACCCAGTCGGGACTTGAGGAGATCTTCGAAGAGATCAGTCCGATCGAAGACTTCTCCGGCACCATGTCCCTCTCGTTCCGTGATCACCGGTTCGAGCCGCCCAAGTACTCCGTCGAGGAGTGCAAGGACAAGGACATGACCTTCTCCGCCCCCATGTTCGTCACGGCGGAGTTCATCAACAACTCCACGGGGGAGATCAAGAGCCAGACGGTGTTCATGGGTGACTTCCCGCTCATGACGCCGAAGGGCACCTTTGTCATCAACGGCACCGAGCGTGTCGTCGTTTCACAGCTCGTCCGCTCGCCGGGCGTCTACTTCGACCGGACCCTGGACAAGACGTCCGACAAGGACCTCTTCGGCTGCAAGGTCATCCCGTCGCGCGGCGCGTGGCTGGAGTTCGAGGTCGACAAGCGGGACAACGTGGGCGTCCGCATCGACCGCAAGCGCAAGCAGAGCGTCACCGTCCTGCTCAAGGCGCTGGGCTGGGACGACGCCCGCATCCTGGAGCGCTGGGGCGACTACGAGTCCATGCGCGTCACGCTCGAGAAGGACCACACCACCGGGCAGGACGACGCCCTGCTCGACATCTACCGCAAGCTGCGTCCGGGCGAGCCTCCGACGAAGGAGTCCGCGCAGACGCTGCTGGAGAACCTCTACTTCAATCCGAAGCGCTACGACCTGGCGAAGGTCGGCCGCTACAAGGTCAACAAGAAGCTCGGCCTCGACATCGAGCTCACGCAGGGCACGCTGACCGAGGACGACATCGTCACGACCATCGACTACCTCGTCCGGCTGCACGCCGGCGAGGAGGAGATGACGGCCCCCGCGGGCCGCGACGTGCCCGTCGAGACCGACGACATCGACCACTTCGGCAACCGCCGCATCCGCACGGTCGGCGAGCTCATCCAGAACCAGGTCCGCCTGGGCCTGGCCCGCATGGAGCGCGTCGTCCGCGAGCGCATGACGACGCAGGACGTCGAGGCGATCACGCCGCAGACCCTGATCAACATCCGCCCGGTCGTGGCGTCGATCAAGGAGTTCTTCGGCACCTCGCAGCTGTCGCAGTTCATGGACCAGACCAACCCGCTCGCGGGCCTGACCCACAAGCGCCGCCTCAACGCGCTGGGTCCCGGTGGTCTGTCCCGTGAGCGCGCCGGCATGGAGGTCCGTGACGTCCACCCGTCGCACTACGGCCGCATGTGCCCGATCGAGACGCCGGAAGGCCCGAACATCGGCCTGATCGGCTCGCTGAGCTCGTACGGCCGGGTCAACCCGTTCGGCTTCATCGAGACGCCGTACCGCAAGGTCGTCGACGGCCGGGTCACCGAGCAGATCGACTACCTCACCGCGGACGAGGAGGACCGGCACGTCGTCGCCCAGGCGAACACGCCGCTCCAGGACGACGGCACCTTCGTGGAGAACCGCGTCCTCGTCCGCCGGAAGGGCGGCGAGGTCGAGTTCATCCCGCCGTCCGAGGTCGACTACATGGACGTCTCGCCGCGCCAGATGGTGTCGGTCGCGACGGCCATGATCCCCTTCCTCGAGCACGACGACGCGAACCGCGCGCTCATGGGCTCCAACATGCAGCGCCAGTCCGTCCCGCTGCTGCGCAGCGAGGCGCCGCTGGTCGGCACCGGCATGGAGTACCGCGCGGCGACCGACGCCGGTGACGTCATCACGGCCGAGAAGGCCGGTGTCGTCGAGGAGGTCTCCGCCGACTACATCACCGTGATGAACGACGACGGCACGCGCACCACCTACCGTGTCGCCAAGTTCAAGCGGTCCAACCAGGGCACCTGCTTCAACCAGAAGCCCATCGTCGACGAGGGCCAGCGGGTCGAGGTCGGCACCGTCGTCGCCGACGGTCCCTGCACGGACAACGGTGAGATGGCGCTCGGCAAGAACCTCCTGGTGGCGTTCATGCCGTGGGAGGGCCACAACTACGAAGACGCGATCATCCTCTCCCAGCGTCTGGTGCAGGACGACGTCCTGTCCTCGATCCACATCGAGGAGCACGAGGTCGACGCCCGCGACACCAAGCTGGGCCCGGAGGAGATCACCCGGGACATCCCGAACGTCTCCGAAGAGGTCCTGTCCGACCTGGACGAGCGCGGCATCATCCGCATCGGCGCCGAGGTCACCACGGGCGACATCCTGGTCGGCAAGGTCACCCCGAAGGGCGAGACCGAGCTGACCCCGGAGGAGCGCCTGCTGCGCGCGATCTTCGGCGAGAAGGCCCGCGAGGTCCGCGACACCTCCCTGAAGGTGCCGCACGGCGAAGAGGGCAAGGTCATCGGGGTCCGCGTGTTCAGCCGGGAAGAGGGCGACGAGCTCCCGCCGGGCGTGAACGAGCTGGTCCGGGTGTACGTCGCCCAGAAGCGCAAGATCACCGATGGTGACAAGCTCGCCGGCCGTCACGGCAACAAGGGCGTCATCTCCAAGGTGCTGCCGGTCGAGGACATGCCGTTCCTGGAGGACGGCACCCCGGTCGACATCGTCCTCAACCCGCTCGGCGTGCCCGGCCGAATGAACGTCGGCCAGGTCCTGGAGACCCACCTCGGGTGGGTCGCCAGCCGAGGCTGGCAGGTCGAGGGCGACGACGCCGAGTGGAAGCGCCAGCTGAAGGCGATCGGCGCCGACGCCGCACCGGCGGGCACCAACGTCGCCACTCCGGTGTTCGACGGCGCCCGCGAGGAGGAGATCACCGAGCTGCTCGACAGCACCCTGCCGAACCGCGACGGCCAGCGCATGGTCCAGAAGACGGGTAAGGCACGGCTGTTCGACGGGCGGACCGGTGAGCCGTTCAAGGACCCGATCGCGGTCGGTTACATCTACATCCTGAAGCTGCTCCACCTGGTCGACGACAAGATCCACGCGCGTTCGACCGGCCCGTACTCCATGATCACCCAGCAGCCGCTCGGCGGTAAGGCCCAGTTCGGTGGCCAGCGCTTCGGTGAGATGGAGGTCTGGGCACTGGAGGCGTACGGCGCCGCCTACGCCCTCCAGGAGTTGCTCACCATCAAGTCCGACGACGTCCTCGGCCGCGTGAAGGTGTACGAGGCCATCGTCAAGGGCGAGAACATCCCTGAGCCGGGCATCCCTGAGTCCTTCAAGGTGCTGATCAAGGAGATGCAGTCGCTGTGCCTGAACGTCGAGGTGCTCTCCAGCGACGGCATGTCCATCGAGATGCGTGACACCGACGAGGACGTCTTCCGCGCCGCGGAAGAGCTCGGCATCGACCTGTCCCGGCGTGAGCCGAGCAGTGTCGAAGAGGTCTGAGGAACGGGGAGCCGACGAGTGAACGACGCAGGCGGCGGCACGGGCGCGCGACAGCGCCCGGCCGCCCGCCGGCGGAGTGAGCGAGACGGCGGTTCGGACCTCGGAATCGGCATACGACAACAGGGGACTGGTTAACAAAGTGCTCGACGTCAACTTCTTCGACGAGCTGCGGATCGGCCTGGCGACGGCTGACGACATCCGGCAGTGGTCGCACGGCGAGGTCAAGAAGCCGGAGACGATCAACTACCGGACTCTCAAGCCGGAGAAGGACGGGCTCTTCTGCGAGAAGATCTTCGGTCCGACCCGGGACTGGGAGTGCTACTGCGGTAAGTACAAGCGCGTCCGGTTCAAGGGCATCATCTGTGAGCGCTGCGGCGTCGAGGTGACCCGCGCCAAGGTGCGGCGTGAGCGGATGGGCCACATCGAGCTGGCCGCGCCCGTCACGCACATCTGGTACTTCAAGGGCGTGCCGAGCCGGCTCGGCTACCTGCTCGACCTGGCGCCCAAGGACCTCGAAAAGATCATCTACTTCGCGGCCTACATGATCACGCATGTCGACACCGAGATGCGTGAGCGCGACCTGCCGTCGCTGGAGGCGAAGGTCTCCGTCGAGCGGCAGCAGCTCGAGCAGCGCCGCGACGCCGACATCGAGGCCCGGCAGAAGAAGCTCGAGACCGACCTGGCCGAGCTCGAGGCCGCCGGGGCGAAGGGCGACCAGCGCCGCAAGGTCCGTGAGGGCGCCGAGCGGGAGATGAAGCAGCTCCGCGACCGGGCGCAGCGCGAGCTCGACCGGCTCGACGAGGTCTGGAACCGCTTCCGCAACCTCAAGGTCCAGGACCTTGAAGGCGACGAGCTGCTCTACCGCGAGATGCGCGACCGCTTCGGCCGCTACTTCGAGGGCGGCATGGGCGCCGCGGCCATCCAGAAGCGCCTGGAGAACTTCGACCTCGACGCCGAGGCCGAGCGGCTGCGCGAGACCATCCGCAGCGGCAAGGGCCAGAAGAAGGCCCGCGCCCTCAAGCGGCTCAAGGTCGTCTCCGCGTTCCTCAACACCCGCAACAGCCCGCGGGGCATGGTGCTCGACTGCATCCCGGTGATCCCGCCGGACCTGCGCCCGATGGTGCAGCTCGACGGTGGCCGGTTCGCCACGAGCGACCTCAACGACCTGTACCGCCGGGTCATCAACCGGAACAACCGGCTGAAGAGGCTGCTCGACCTCGGCGCGCCCGAGATCATCGTTAACAACGAGAAGCGGATGCTGCAGGAGGCCGTCGACGCGCTGTTCGACAACGGCCGCCGCGGCCGGCCCGTCACCGGGCCGGGCAACCGCCCGCTCAAGTCGCTGTCCGACATGCTCAAGGGCAAGCAGGGCCGCTTCCGGCAGAACCTCCTCGGTAAGCGCGTCGACTACTCCGGCCGTTCGGTCATCGTCGTCGGCCCGCAGCTGCGGCTGCACCAGTGCGGTCTGCCCAAGCAGATGGCGCTGGAGCTGTTCAAGCCGTTCGTCATGAAGCGCCTGGTCGACCTCAACCACGCGCAGAACATCAAGAGCGCCAAGCGCATGGTCGAGCGGGCCCGCCCGGCCGTGTGGGACGTGCTCGAAGAGGTCATCACCGAGCACCCGGTGCTGCTCAACCGGGCGCCGACGCTGCACCGCCTGGGCATCCAGGCCTTCGAGCCGCAGCTGGTCGAGGGCAAGGCCATCCAGATCCACCCGCTCGTCTGCACCGCGTTCAACGCGGACTTCGACGGTGACCAGATGGCCGTGCACCTGCCGCTGTCGGCCGAGGCCCAGGCCGAGGCGCGCATCCTGATGCTCTCGACCAACAACATCCTCAAGCCGTCCGACGGCAAGCCGGTCACCATGCCGACCCAGGACATGGTCATCGGCCTGTTCTGGCTGACGACGGAGAAGGAAGGCGCCGAGGGCGAGGGCCGCGCGTTCGCCAGCATCTCCGAGGCGATCATGGCCTACGACCGGGGTGACCTGCACATCCAGGCCAAGGTCAACGTCCGGCTCAAGGACGTCCCGCCGCCGCGCGGCTGGACGGCCCCGGAGGGCTGGGAGGCCGGTCAGCCGTACCGCCTCGAGACCACCCTCGGCCGGGCGCTGTTCAACGAGGCGCTGCCCGCGGACTTCCCGTTCGTCAACTACGAGGTCGGCAAGAAGCAGCTGTCGGCGATCGTCAACGAGCTGGCCGAGACCTACCCGAAGGTCGATGTCGCGAACGCGCTGGACGCGCTGAAGGACACCGGCTTCCGGTGGGCGACCCGCTCCGGCGTGACCATCGCGATCGACGACGTCATCGCCCCGCCGAACAAGGCGGACATCATGGCGAACTACGAGCGCCGGGCCGACAAGGTCCAGCGCGAGTACGAGCGCGGTCTGATCACCGACGACGAGCGCCGTCAGGAGCTCATCGAGATCTGGACCCACGCCACGGCCGACGTCGCCAAGGACATGGAGGCGGCCTTCCCCGCCACCAACCCGATCTGGATGATGATCAACTCCGGTGCGCGCGGTAACCCGCTGCAGCTCCGGCAGATCGCCGGTATGCGTGGTCTGGTCTCCAACCCGAAGGGTGAGACCATCCCGCGTCCGATCAAGTCGTCCTTCCGTGAGGGCCTGTCCGTGGTCGAGTACTTCATCGCCACGCACGGCGCCCGTAAGGGTCTGGCCGACACCGCCCTGCGTACCGCCGACTCGGGTTACCTGACCCGTCGTCTGGTGGACGTCGCGCAGGACGTGATCGTTCGCGAGGACGACTGCGGCACCGACCGTACGATCAAGTTCGCGATCGCGACGCGGAACGCCGACGGCAGCCTCACCAAGGTCCCGAACTCCGAGAACAGCCTCGTCGGGCGCAACCTCGCGCACGACATCGAGGTGGACGGCACCGTCCTGTACCCGGCGGGCACGGACATCAACGACACGGTGCTCAACCGCCTCATCGAGGCGGGCATCGACGAGGTGCGCGTTCGCTGCGCGCTGGTCTGTGAGTCCAAGATCGGTGTCTGCGCGATGTGCTACGGCCGTTCGCTGGCCACCGGCAAGCTCGTGGACGTCGGCGAGGCGGTCGGCATCATCGCCGCCCAGTCGATCGGTGAGCCCGGCACCCAGCTGACCATGCGGACCTTCCACACCGGTGGTGTGGCCGGTCAGGACATCACGCACGGTCTGCCGCGTGTCCAGGAGCTGTTCGAGGCGCGCGTCCCCAAGGGCGTCGCCCCGATCAGCGAGGTCGCCGGCCGGGTCCGGATCGACGAGACCGAGAAGACGCGCAAGATCGTGGTCATCCCGGACGACGGTGGCGAGGAGATCGCCTACCCGGTGCCGATGCGGTCGCGGCTGCGGGTCCAGGACGGCGACCACGTCGACGTCGGCCAGCAGCTCATCGCGGGTGCCATCAACCCGCACGAGGTGCTGCGGATCCTCGGCCCGCGCGCGGTCCAGCTGCACCTGGTCGACCAGGTGCAGGAGGTCTACCGGTCGCAGGGTGTGTCGATCCACGACAAGCACATCGAGATCATCGTTCGGCAGATGCTGAAGCGAGTCCAGGTGCTGGAATCCGGCGACACCGACATGCTGCCGGGCGTCGAGCTGGTCGAGCGGCCGCGGTTCGAGGAGCTCAACCGCGCCGTCGTGGCCGAGGGCGGTCAGCCCGCGGTCGGCCGGCCGCAGCTCATGGGCATCACGAAGGCGTCGCTGGCCACCGAGTCCTGGCTGTCGGCGGCCTCCTTCCAGGAGACGACGCGGGTCCTCACGGACGCGGCGATCCACGCCAAGTCCGACCCGCTGGTCGGCCTGAAGGAGAACGTCATCATCGGCAAGCTCATCCCGGCCGGTACCGGCATGCCGCAGTACCGCAACATCCGGGTCGAGCCGACCGAGGAGGCCAAGGCCGCGGTGTACTCCGTCGGTTCCTACGACGAGGGCGCCGAGTACGCCTTCGGCCAGGGCTCCGGCGAGGCCGTGCCGCTGGAGGAGTACGACTTCGGTCAGTACAACCGGTAGTCACCCCCGGTGGTCCCCCACCAGGCAAGGGCCGTCTCTGGATCTTCCAGAGGCGGCCCTTCGCCGTTTCGTCACGACCGTGCGGGACGAGGGTGATTTGCGGTCATGCCGGTGACCAGGCACTCTGGTGCGGTGAACCAGCGGAGGACGCCCCGTCCGGCGACCGCCGGGCAGACCTGGGAGGACGTGATGAGACACCTCGTCCCGGGCGCTGTCACAAGGCCGGTCCCCCGGAGGAGAGTCGCCCGCGGAGACGGCGCTGAAGGAGTCCGACGATGACCGAGCAGAACGGCGGCCAGGGATCCCACTGGCCTCCGCCTGAGCAGCAAGGATCATCCGAGCCGCCCGGCGCCGACCAGGGCGCCGCCACGGGTGGGCAGGAGCAGCAGAAGGACCTCCCGGCGGCCCCGCAGGGCCTGTCGGACGACATCCTCGAGTCGGGCCGCACCGTCATGTTCGGCGCCCCGCGCCGCCCCGCGACTCCGCCCGCGCCCGAGGAGAAACCCGACACGTCCGTCTCCGGTGAGGCGGGGGCGGGCTCCGGCTCCGGAGAGCAGTCATCCTCGCCGTACGGCGCCCCGGCCCAGCCGGGGACGCCCGCCGCGCCCTCCCCGTACGGCACCCCCGGAGCGCCGCCGCCTCCGCCGCCGTACGGTCAGCAGGGTTACGGCCAGCCGGGCACGCCGCCGTCGTACGGCCAGCCCGCCTACGGCCAGTCCCCGTACGGCACGCCGGGCGAGCAGTCCGCGCCGTACGGCCAGCCTCCGTACGGGCAGCAGCCCCCCACCGGCCAGCCGCCGTACGGCGCGCGCCCGGACGAGCAGCCGCCCTACGGCGGCCAGTACGGCACCCCGCCGCCCTACGGCCAGCAGCAGCCCTACGGGCAGGCGCCGTACGGCCAGCCGGGCGCGCCGTCCCCGTACGGCCAGCAGCCCTTCGGGCAGCCGGGCCAGCCCGGCGAGCAGCCGCCGTCGCCCTACGGGCAGCCGGGCCAGCCTGGGCAGCCCGCGTCGCCGTACGCCCAGCCGGGCCGGCAGCCGGGCTCCCCGTACGGCCAGCCGGCCGAGCAGCCCGCTTCGCCGTACGGCGGGCAGGCGGAGCAGTCCGGTTCGCCGTACGGCCAGCCTGGATCGTCGTACGGCCAGCCGCCGGAACAGCCCGGTTCGTCGTACGGCCAGCCGTCGGCGGAGCAGTCCGGCTCCCCGTACGCGCAGCCCGGCCGGCCGTCTGCGCCGTCCTACGGGCAGCCCGGAGGGTCGTCCTCCTACGGCCGGCCCGGCGAGCAGGCCGATCGGCAGCAGCCCGGTCAGGGCGAGCAGGGGGAGTACGGCCAGTCCGGGTACTCCCAGCCGTACGGTCAGTCCTTCGGCTCTCCCACGGGCTCTCCGTCCTTCGGGGAGCAGGGCGGGAGCGCGGGAGCCGCGCCCGAGCAGGAGAACTCCGGGGCGTCCGCGTCGTCCGCGTCGTCCGCGTCGTCCGGGGAGGAGGACGCCGCCGAGCGCACGACGGTCGCGCCGCCGTCGGAGCCGACCGGCGAACGTCCCACGCCGTCCGCCGA
Organism: Actinoallomurus spadix; assembly: GCF_024055725.1. Classification (GTDB taxonomy): domain Bacteria; phylum Actinomycetota; class Actinomycetes; order Streptosporangiales; family Streptosporangiaceae; genus Actinoallomurus; species Actinoallomurus spadix. The sequence continues at coordinate 50,423 of NZ_JAMXMX010000026.1, forward strand.
GGGCGGGTTCGGCGCGCCGGCGACGACGGCGTTCCACTCGGAGCCCGAGAGCGGTACGGGAACGGGCGAGTACCAGCCTCCCTCGTCGTTCGGAGCGGCCGCGGCACCCGCGTCCGGCGCCGACGCGTCACAGCCGCCCTCCACGATGCTGGACCGGCCGCTGGAGACGGGAGCGTCCGGCGGCGAGGAGTCCTCGCGGACCGGTGACCTCCCGGCCTTCGGCGCGCCCGCGAGTGACGCTCCGGCGTTCGGCGGTGCGGCGGGTGAGGCCCCGTCGTTCGGCGCACACGCGGCGGAGGAGCCGGCGTCCGGCGGGCCGCGGTCCGGAGAGGGCCAGGGCGACGACGAGAGCGGCGGCACGGAGCGCACGATGCTGGTGCCGCCTCCCGAGGCCGGGTTCGCGAGGCAGAGCCGCCTCGACGAGGAGCCGCCGTCGTACGGCGGCGACAGGCCCGCCGGTGGTGCGTCCGATCCGAACGGCATCGGTACCGGCGGCTTCGGCCGGCCGTCGTCGCCGTCCTCGACGGACGCCTCCGAGCCGTACTCCACGCCGTCGAGCGGTGACTCGGGCCCGGTGCCCTGGGCGGCGCCGTCGGGTTCGGCGGCCTCGGGCGGCGAGCAGAGCGGTGGTTCGCAGCCTTCGGGGCCGCAGGGATTCGGGCAGCAGCAGGGTTTCCCGCAGCAGGGGTACGGCCAGCCGGCCTACGGCGCGCAGCAGGGCTATGGCCAGCAGCAGGCGCACGGCGAACAGGGCCAGAGCCAGCAGGGCCAGAGCCAGCAGGGCACCGGCCCGCAGGGCCAGGGGCAGCAACCCTACGGCCAGCAGCAGGGTTACGGCCAGCAGCCGGGGGGCCAGCAAGGCTTCGGCCAGCAGCCCGGCCAGCAGCCCGGCCAGCAGCCCGGCCAGCAGCCCGGCCAGCAGGGTTACGGCCAGCAGCAGGGCTACGGTCAGCAGGGGTTCGGGCAGCAGCAGGGCTATGGCCAGCAGGGTTACGGTCAGCAGCAGCCGTCGCCGTATGGGAACCAGCAGCCCTTCGGGCAGGACGGAGGCTTCCCGGGTTACGGCCAGGCGTCGTCCTCTTCCGCCGACGAGTCAAAGCGCAAGCTCTGGATCGCCCTGGGCGTGGGCACCGTGGTGCTGGTGATCCTGATCATCGTGCTCTTCATGTCGCTGTGAGGTAGGGAGTTCCGGGCCGCCTCTTTCATCGCGCGGACAGGTGCGTCAGAATGCCGACGGGAACATCCGTCGGCATTCTGACGTTCTGCGGGTGAACGTCTCCCCGCGATTTTCGGCGTGGCGGGGCTTGTTTTGACCTCGTGCTCGGGTGTTAGGTAGTCTCTCCCTTCGTGCCCGCGGTTCGCGGGTTCATCGTGCGCGCACAGGCGGTCTCGGTCACCCTGCGGTGATCGGTCCGACGGCGTGCGGTACGGATCCGACTCCCCCCGAGTTCGTCCGGCTCGTTACGGGCCGACGGAGAAGCGGCAGGCGCGACACGCCCGACCGCGTGGGTGGGGGACGAGGAGAAAACTGCAGGTCCTGGCCGCGTAAGTGGTTCGTGACCTGGAGTCGCGCGAGAGCGCGGCAACCAACGAAGACTTACCGGCTCGGTACGAGGAAGACGGAGACGCGGTGCCCACGATCCAGCAGCTGGTCCGCAAGGGCCGCCAGGACAAGGTGACCAAGAACAAGACCCCGGCGCTCAAGGGGAGCCCGCAGCGCCGTGGCGTCTGCACGCGCGTCTACACGACGACGCCCAAGAAGCCCAACTCGGCGCTTCGCAAGGTCGCCCGTGTCCGGCTGACGAGTGGGATCGAGGTCACGGCCTACATCCCCGGTGTCGGACACAACCTGCAGGAGCACTCGATCGTGCTCGTGCGCGGTGGCCGTGTGAAGGACCTCCCCGGTGTTCGGTACAAGATCATCCGGGGGTCGCTCGACACCCAGGGTGTCCGGAACCGGAAGCAGGCGCGCAGCCGTTACGGCGCGAAGAAGGAGAAGAGCTGACATGCCTCGCAAGGGTCCCGCAGGCAAGCGCCAGCTGATCGCTGACCCGGTGTACAACTCGCCGCTGGTCACCTCGCTGGTCAACAAGGTCCTGCTCGATGGCAAGCGGTCGATCGCGCAGAGCATCGTGTACGACGCACTCGAGGGTTGCCGCGAGAAGACGGGCAACGACCCGGTCGTCACGCTGAAGCGCGCGCTGGACAACGTGAAGCCCACCCTCGAGGTCCGCAGCCGGCGCGTCGGTGGCGCCACCTACCAGGTGCCGGTCGAGGTGCGCCCGGCCCGCAGCACCACGCTGGCGCTGCGGTGGCTGGTGCTGTACGCCCGGCAGCGCCGCGAGAAGACGATGACCGAGCGGCTGATGAACGAGCTGCTCGACGCGAGCAACGGCCTCGGCGCGAGTGTCAAGAAGCGCGAGGACACCCACAAGATGGCGGAGTCCAACAAGGCCTTCGCGCATTACCGCTGGTAACCCCAGCATCTAGTCGTACGAGACAAACGAGGACGCGAGAAGTGGCTACTCAGACCGGCGTAGACCTGGCCAAGGTCCGGAACATCGGGATCATGGCCCATATCGACGCGGGCAAGACCACCACCACCGAGCGGATCCTGTACTACACCGGCGTCAATTACAAGATCGGTGAGGTCCATGAGGGCGCTGCCACCATGGACTGGATGGAACAGGAGCAGGAGCGCGGCATCACGATCACGTCCGCCGCGACCACCTGCCACTGGACGGTTGACGACGTTGATCACACCATCAACATCATCGACACGCCGGGTCACGTGGACTTCACCGTCGAGGTGGAGCGTTCGCTGCGCGTCCTCGACGGTGCCGTCGCGGTGTTCGACGGTGTCGCCGGTGTAGAGCCGCAGTCGGAGACGGTCTGGCGGCAGGCCGACCGCTACAACGTGCCGCGGATCTGCTTCGTCAACAAGCTGGACCGCGTCGGCGCGGAGTTCCACCGCTGCGTCGACATGATCGTGGACCGGCTGAACGCCACGCCGCTGGTGCTGCAGATCCCGATCGGTGCCGAGGCCGACTTCAAGGGCGTCGTGGACCTGGTCCGCATGAAGGCCCTGGTGTGGAGCGCCGAGGCCGCCAAGGGCGAGATGTACGACGTCGTGGACATCCCGGAGTCGCACGCCGACGCCGCCCGCGAGTGGCACGACAAGCTGGTCGAGACGCTGGCCGAGGCCGATGACGAGATCATGGAGCTGTACCTCGAGGGCCACGAGCCCACGACGGACCAGCTGATCCCGGCCATCCGCCGCGCCACGCTCGCCGGCAGCCTCACCCCGGTCACCTGCGGGACCGCGTTCAAGAACAAGGGCGTCCAGCCCCTGCTCGACGCGATCGTGAACTACCTCCCCTCGCCGCTCGACATCGAGGCCATCAAGGGCCACGACATGCGTGACGAGGAGAAGGCGATCGAGCGCAAGCCGAGCGAGGACGAGCCGTTCGCGGCGCTGGCGTTCAAGATCATGAGCGACCCGCACCTCGGCAAGCTGACCTTCATCCGCGTCTACTCGGGCGTGCTGGAGGCCGGTTCCTCGGTCCTGAACAGCGTGAAGGACCGCAAGGAGCGCATCGGCAAGATCTACCGCATGCACGCGAACAAGCGTGAGGAGATCGACCGCGTGGGCGCCGGCGACATCGTGGCGGTGATGGGTCTCAAGCAGACCACCACCGGCGAGACGCTGTGCGACGACAAGAACCCCGTGGTTCTGGAGTCGATGAGCTTCCCGGCGCCGGTCATCAACGTCGCGATCGAGCCGAAGACGAAGGCCGACCAGCAGAAGCTGGGCACCGCGATCCAGCGGCTCGCCGAGGAGGACCCGTCCTTCCAGGTGCGGACCGACGAGGAGACCGGGCAGACCATCATCGCCGGCATGGGCGAGCTGCACCTCGAGGTGCTGGTCGACCGCATGAAGCGCGAGTTCAAGGTCGAGGCCAACGTCGGCCGGCCGCAGGTCGCCTACCGCGAGACCATCCGCCGCAAGGTGGAGAAGGTCGAGTACACCCACAAGAAGCAGACGGGTGGCTCCGGCCAGTTCGGTCGCGTGATCATCGACCTGGAGCCCCTTGGCGGCGGCAGCGACGGCTACGAGTTCGAGAACAAGGTCACCGGTGGCCGCATCCCCCGGGAGTACATCCCGTCGGTGGACGCGGGCTGCCAGGAGGCGGCCGAGTTCGGCGTGCTCGCCGGCTACCCGATCGTGGGCGTCAAGGTGACGCTGCAGGACGGGGCCTACCACGACGTCGACTCTTCGGAGCTGGCGTTCAAGATCGCCGGGTCCATGGCGTTCAAGGAGGCGGCCCGCAAGGCCGACCCCGCGCTGCTGGAGCCGATGATGGCCGTCGAGGTGACGACGCCCGAGGACTACATGGGTGACGTCATCGGCGACCTGAACGGCCGGCGTGGCCAGATCCAGGAGATGGGCGAGCGCTCCGGCGTCCGCGTCATCAAGGCGATCGTGCCGCTGTCGGAGATGTTCGGCTACGTGGGCGACCTGCGCAGCAAGACCCAGGGCCGGGCCGTGTTCACGATGCAGTTCGACTCCTACGCCGAGGTTCCGGGGAACGTCGCGCAGGAGATCGTCGCCAAGGCGCGGGGCGAGTAGTCGCGCCGCGGCGTACACCAGACCAACCACTGAAAGCAATGCGGTCGTCTAGACGGCCGAGGATCGCAGCAAGGAGACACCGGTGGCCAAGGCCAAGTTCGAGCGGACGAAGCCGCACGTAAACATCGGCACCATTGGACACATCGACCACGGTAAGACCACGCTTACCGCGGCGATTACCAAGGTGCTCCACGACAAGTACCCCGACCTCAACCCCTTCACGCCGTTCGAGGACATCGACAAGGCGCCGGAGGAGCGCGAGCGGGGCATCACGATCTCGATCGCCCACGTCGAGTACCAGACGGAGAAGCGCCACTACGCGCACGTCGACTGCCCGGGTCACGCCGACTACATCAAGAACATGATCACCGGTGCCGCGCAGATGGACGGCGCGATCCTGGTGGTGGCGGCGACCGACGGCCCGATGCCGCAGACCAAGGAGCACGTGCTCCTGGCGCGTCAGGTCGGCGTTCCGTACATCGTCGTGGCCCTCAACAAGGCCGACATGGTCGACGACGAGGAGATCCTCGAGCTCGTCGAGCTGGAGGTCCGCGAGCTGCTGTCCGAGTACGAGTTCCCGGGCGACGACGTTCCGGTCGTGCGCGTCTCGGCGCTGAAGGCGCTCGAGGGCGACGCGGAGTGGGGCGCCAAGATCGCCGAGCTCATGGACGCCTGCGACGAGAACATCCCCGAGCCGCAGCGTGAGACGGACAAGCCGTTCCTCATGCCGATCGAGGACGTCTTCTCGATCACCGGCCGCGGCACCGTGGTCACCGGCCGCATCGAGCGTGGCGTCGTCCACGTCAACGAGACGGTCGACATCATCGGCATCAAGGACACCGCGACCACCACCACGGTCACGGGCGTCGAGATGTTCCGCAAGCTGCTCGACGAGGGCCAGGCCGGCGACAACGTGGGTCTGCTCCTCCGCGGCATCAAGCGCGAGGACGTCGAGCGCGGTCAGTGTGTCATCAAGCCGGGCACCAACACTCCGCACACCGAGTTCGAGGCTCAGGTCTACATCCTGTCCAAGGACGAGGGTGGCCGCCACACGCCGTTCTTCAACAACTACCGTCCGCAGTTCTACTTCCGGACCACGGACGTGACCGGCGTCGTGCACCTGCCCGAGGGCACCGAGATGGTCATGCCGGGCGACAACACCGAGATGCGCGTCGAGCTCATCCAGCCGATCGCGATGGAGGAAGGCCTCCGCTTCGCGATCCGCGAGGGCGGCCGCACCGTCGGTGCCGGTCGAGTGACCAAGATCATCAAGTAGTACCCGTGCGACGGCGGCCGGGCTCGCCAGATCGAGCCCGGCCGCCGAGTCACGAAGAGAAGACCCAGCGGCACTAGGAAGTAAAGGACACCGAGGCCACCATGGCGGGACAGAAGATCCGCATCCGGCTCAAGGCCTACGACCACGAGGTCATCGACACTTCGGCGCGCAAGATCGTCGAGACGGTGACGCGCACGGGCGCGAAGGTCGCCGGCCCGGTGCCGCTGCCGACCGAGAAGAACGTGTACTGCGTCATCCGCTCGCCGCACAAGTACAAGGACAGCCGCGAGCACTTTGAGATGCGCACGCACAAGCGCCTGATCGACATCATCGATCCGACGCCCAAGACGGTCGACTCGCTCATGCGGCTCGACCTGCCGGCCGGCGTCGACATCGAGATCAAGCTCTAAGGACGCATCGAGAGATGAGTAAGCAGAGAAAGGGCGTCCTGGGCGAGAAGCTCGGCATGACCCAGGTTTTCGACGATGAGGGCCGGGTCGTCCCGGTGACCGTCGTCCAGGCCGGGCCGTGCGTCGTCACCCGGGTCCGCACCCCCGAGAACGACGGCTACTCCGCCGTCCAGCTCGGCTACGGGCAGATCGACCCGCGCAAGGTGAACAAGCCCCTCACCGGGCACTTCGAGAAGGCCGGCGTCACGCCGCGCCGTCACCTCGTCGAGCTGCGCACCGACGACGCCACCGAGTACGAGCTCGGCCAGGAAGTCACCGTTGAGGTCTTCGAGGCCGGTCAGCGGATCGACGTCACCGGCCGCAGCAAGGGCAAGGGCACCGCGGGTGTCATGAAGCGCCACGGCTTCAAGGGCCTCGGCGCCTCGCACGGTACCCAGCGCAAGCACCGCTCGCCGGGTTCGATCGGCGGATGCGCCACCCCGGGTCGCGTGTTCAAGGGCCTGCGCATGGCCGGTCGGCACGGCAACGCCCGCATCACCGTCCAGAACCTCACCGTGCACGCCATCGACACCGAGAAGAACCTGCTGCTGATCAAGGGCGCGGTTCCCGGTCCGAACGGCGGCCTCGTCCTGGTTCGCACCGCCGCGAAGGGGGCGAAGTAAGTGAGCAAGCTGGACGTCGAGCTGGCCCCGGAGATCTTCGAGGCCAAGGTCAACGTGCCGCTGATCCACCAGGTGGTCGTGGCGCAGCTGGCCGCGGCCCGCCAGGGCACGCACAAGACCAAGACCCGGGGCGAGGTCTCCGGCGGTGGCAAGAAGCCTTACCGCCAGAAGGGCACCGGCCGCGCCCGTCAGGGTTCCACCCGTGCGCCGCAGTTCGCCGGCGGTGGCACCGTCCACGGCCCGCAGCCGCGCTCGTACGAGCAGAAGACGCCGAAGAAGATGAAGGCGGCCGCGCTGCGCGGCGCGCTGTCGGACCGCGCCCGGTACGGCCGCGTGCACGTGGTGTCGAACCTGATCGAGGGCGACACGCCGAAGACCAAGTCGGCGCTGACCGCGCTGCGCGAGGTCACCCAGGCGGAGAAGGTCCTCCTGGTGCTCGACCGCGAGGACGAGCTCACCTGGAAGAGCCTGCGCAACGTGCCCGAGGTCCACGTGATCGTCGAGGACCAGCTCAACACCTACGACGTGCTCTGCAGCGACGACGTGGTGTTCACCGAGGCCGCGTACCAGGCGTTCGTGGGCCGTGTGAGCGGGAAGGAGAGCGCGCAGTGAAGATCGCCGACCCGCGCGACATCCTCATCGCGCCCGTGATCTCCGAGAAGAGCTACGGGCTGCTCGATGAGAACAAGTACACGTTCGAGGTCCGCACCGACGCCAACAAGACCCAGATCCGGCAGGCCGTCGAGGCCGTCTTCGGGGTCAAGGTGACGGGCGTGAACACCATCAACCGGCAGGGCAAGCGCAAGCGCACCCGGTTCGGTTACGGCAAGCGCAAGGACACCAAGCGGGCCATCGTGAGCCTGGCCGACGGTGAGCGGATCGACATCTTCGGCGGCCCGGTCAGCTGACCGGGAAAGTCGAAGCAGACAAGGGATGAACGAAAAAGATGGGCATCCGTAAGTACAAGCCGACGACTCCCGGGCGTCGCGGTTCGAGCGTGGCCGACTTCGTCGAGGTCACCCGGACCGAGCCCGAGAAGTCGCTCGTGCGTCCGCTCCCGAAGAAGGGCGGCCGTAACGCACACGGCCGCATCACCACCCGGCATCAGGGTGGCGGCCACAAGCGGGCGTACCGCGTCATCGACTTCCGGCGCGCCGACAAGGACGGCGTTCCGGCGAAGGTCGCGCACATCGAGTACGACCCGAACCGCACCGCGCGGATCGCGCTGCTGCACTACGCCGACGGGGAGAAGCGCTACATCCTCTGCCCGACCGGTGTGAAGCAGGGCGACGCGATCGAGAACGGCGCGGGCGCCGACATCAAGCCGGGCAACTGCCTGCCGCTGCGCAACATCCCGACCGGTACGGTCGTGCACGCGATCGAGCTGCGGCCGGGCGGCGGCGCGAAGCTGGCCCGGTCGGCCGGCTCCGGCGCCCAGCTCCTGGCCAAGGAGGGCAAGTACGCCACGCTGCGCATGCCCTCCGGCGAAATGCGCATGGTCGACGTTCGCTGCCGCGCCACCGTCGGTGAGGTCGGCAACTCCGAGCAGTCGAACATCAACTGGGGCAAGGCCGGCCGTATGCGCTGGAAGGGCAAGCGCCCGACCGTCCGCGGTGTGGCGATGAACCCGATCGACCACCCGCACGGTGGTGGTGAGGGCAAGACGTCCGGTGGTCGTCACCCGTCGAGCCCCTGGGGCAAGCCCGAGGGTCGCACCCGGAAGGCGAACAAGCCGTCCGACCGGCTCATCGTCCGTCGTCGTAGCAAGAAGAAGCGGTAGGAGCCCACGATGCCACGTAGCCTTAAGAAGGGCCCTTTCGTGGACGACCACCTCATGAAGAAGGTGGACGTACAGAACGAGAAGGGCACCAAGAACGTCATCAAGACGTGGTCGCGGCGTTCCATGATCGTGCCCGACATGCTCGGTCACACGATCGCCGTGCACGACGGTCGCAAGCACGTTCCGGTGTTCGTCACCGAGGCCATGATCGGTCACAAGCTCGGGGAGTTCGCCCCGACGCGGACGTTCAAGGGCCACATCAAGGAAGACCGTCGCAGCCGACGCGGCTGACCGGAAGTACTGAGAGCGAGGAAACAGCGATGGAAGCCAGGGCCCAGGCGCGGTACGCCCGCGTCACGCCCAGAAAGGCCCGCCGCGTGGTGGACCTCATCCGTGGCCTGCCGGCCACGGAGGCTCAGGCGGTGCTGCGGTTCGCCCCTCAGGCTGCGAGCGAGCCGGTGTACAAGGTGCTCTCGAGCGCCATCGCCAACGCCGAGCACAACAACCAGCTCGAGGTCGACACCCTCTGGGTGAGCCGCGCGTGGGTCGACGAGGGACCGACGCTGAAGCGTTTCCGCCCGCGGTCGATGGGGCGCGCGTACCGCATCAACAAGCGGACGAGCCACATCACGGTCGTGGTCGAGTCGCGTCCCGAGGGCGAGAAGTCCAACGGGCGTAAGAAGACGAGGAGGACCCGCTAGTGGGGCAGAAGATCAACCCGCACGGGTTCCGGTTGGGCATCACCACCGACTTCAAGAGCCGGTGGTACGCCGACAAGCTGTACAAGGACTACGTCAAGGAAGACGTGGCGATCCGCCGGATGCTGACCCGCGGCATGGACCGCGCCGGCATCTCCAAGGTCGAGATCGAGCGCACCCGTGACCGCGTCCGCGTCGACATCCACACCGCCCGTCCCGGCATCGTCATCGGCCGGCGGGGCGCGGAGGCCGACCGCATCCGCGGTGACCTCGAGAAGCTGACCGGCAAGCAGGTCCAGCTGAACATCCTCGAGGTGAAGAACCCTGAGGTCGACGCGCAGCTCGTCGCCCAGGGCGTCGCGGAGCAGCTGTCCAGCCGGGTCGCGTTCCGCCGTGCGATGCGCAAGGCCATCCAGAGCGCCATGAAGAGCGGCGCCAAGGGCATCAAGGTCCAGTGCGGCGGCCGCCTCGGCGGCGCCGAGATGTCGCGCTCGGAGTTCTACCGCGAGGGCCAGGTGCCCCTGCACACGCTCCGCGCCGACATCGACTACGGGTTCTACGAGGCCCGCACCACCTTCGGCCGGATCGGCGTGAAGGTCTGGATCTACAAGGGCGAGGCCCCGACGAGCCGCGCCGAGCGCGAGGCGCAGCAGGCCAAGGAGCGCGCCGCCGGTGGCGGTCGGCGCGAGCGGCCGCAGCGTCGCGGTGGCGGCGGTGGCCGTCGCGGCGAGCGCGGCGGCGACCGCGGCGGCGACCGCGGCGGCCGGCAGCAGCAGGCGCCCGCGTCGGCCGGAGCCGAGCAGCAGCAGTCCACCGAGGCGGCCGCGCCGTCGAGCACGGGTGAGGGGAGCTGAATAACCCATGCTGATCCCTCGCAGGGTCAAGCACCGCAAGCAGCACCACCCGAAGCGGCGTGGTATGGCCAAGGGCGGGACGAAGGTCACGTTCGGTGAGTACGGCATCCAGGCCATCGAGGGTGCGTACGTGACGAACCGGCAGATCGAGGCCGCTCGTATCGCCATGACCCGGCACATCAAGCGTGGCGGAAAGGTGTGGATCAACATCTACCCCGACCGTCCGCTGACCAAGAAGCCGGCCGAGACCCGGATGGGTTCCGGTAAGGGTTCGCCGGAGTGGTGGATCGCCAACGTCAAGCCCGGACGCGTGATGTTCGAGCTGGCGGGTGTCCCCGAGCCGCTGGCTCGCGAGGCGCTCCGCCGCGCGATGCACAAGCTCCCGATGAAGTGCAAGTTCGTAAAGCGTGAAGTGGGTGAGGCGTGATGGCCAAGGGCCTTACCGCTGACGATCTGCGGACCCAGCCCGAGGCTGAGCTCGTCACCAAGCTCAAGGAGGCGAAGGAGGAGCTGTTCAACCTCCGCTTCCAGGCGGCGACGGGCCAGCTCGAGACTCACGGACGGCTTCGGGAAGTGAAGCGGGAGATCGCCCGCATTTACACCGTGATGCGGGAGCGTGAGCTCGGCATCGTCGAGTACGCCGAGGAGCCCGCGGAGGAGTCCACCGATGAGTGAGCAGAACACCGAGACGCGGCCGTACCGCAAGATCCGTGAGGGTCTCGTGGTCAGCGACAAGATGGACAAGACCGTCGTCGTCGCCGTCGAGGACCGCGTCAAGCACCCGCTGTACGGCAAGATCATCCGCCGTACCACGAAGTACAAGGCGCACGACGAGGGCAACGCCTGTGGCGTAGGCGACCGGGTTCGTCTCATGGAGACCCGGCCGATGTCCGCCACCAAGCGGTGGCGCGTCGTGGAGATCCTTGAGAAGGCCAAGTAACTGGCAGTCGCCGCCAAGCGACTGAGGATCGAATCCGCCAGGCTCGTAACGAGAACCGGCGTGAAATACAGGAGTTGACGTGATCCAGCAGGAGTCGCGACTCAAGGTCGCCGACAACACGGGTGCCAAGGAGATTCTGTGCATCCGCGTTCTCGGCGGCTCGGGTCGGCGCTATGCGGGCATCGGTGACATCATCGTCGCCACCGTGAAGGACGCCCTTCCCGGTGCCGGCGTCAAGAAGGGTGATGTCGTTAAGGCCGTCGTCGTACGCACCCGCAAGGAGCGGGGCCGTCCCGACGGCTCCTACATCCGCTTCGACGAGAACGCGGCCGTTCTGATCAAGGACGGCGGCGACCCTCGCGGCACGCGTATCTTCGGCCCGGTCGGCCGGGAGCTGCGCGAGAAGCGGTTCATGCGCATCATCTCGCTGGCGCCGGAGGTGCTCTGATGAAGATCAAGAAGGGCGACGAGGTCGTCGTCATCGCCGGCAAGGACAAGGGCGCGACCGGCAAGGTCATCGTGGCCGACCCCAAGCGCGAGCGCGTGGTCGTCGAGGGCGTGAACATGGTGAAGCGCCACTCCAAGGAGACGAACCAGGGCCCGCGCGGCGCCAAGGAAGGCGGGGTCGTCACCAAGGAGGGGCCGATCCACGTCAGCAAGGTGATGCTGCTGGAGAACGGCAAGCGCACTCGCGTCGGCTACCGCATCAACGAAGACGGCACGAAGGTCCGCATCTCGCGCCGTACCGGTAAGGAAATCTGATGACCGCCGACACGACTACGCAGGTTCCGCAGCCGCGGCTCAAGCAGCGCTACCGCGAGGAGATCGCGAAGAAGCTGCAGGACGAGTTCGGCTACGCCAACGTCATGCAGATCCCCGGCGTGACCAAGGTCAAGGTCAACATGGGCGTCGGTGACGCCGCCCGCGACTCGAAGCTCATCGAGGGCGCGGTGCGCGACCTGACGACCATCACCGGCCAGAAGCCGGCCGTCGCCCGGGCGAAGAAGTCCATCGCGCAGTTCAAGCTGCGCGAGGGCATGCCGATCGGCGCGCACGTGACGCTGCGCGGCGACCGCATGTGGGAGTTCCTCGACCGGCTGCTGTCGCTGGCGCTGCCCCGGATCCGCGACTTCCGCGGCCTGTCGCCGAAGCACTTCGACGGCAACGGCAACTACACGTTCGGACTCACCGAGCAGGTGATGTTCCACGAGATCGACCCCGACAAGGTCGACCGCCAGCGTGGCATGGACATCACGATCGTGACCACCGCGACCACCGACGACGAGGGCCGGGCGCTCCTGCGGCACCTGGGCTTCCCGTTCAAGGAGAACTGAGATGGCGAAGAAGGCTCTGATCGCCAAGGCGAACCGGAAGCCCAAGCACGCCGTGCGCGCCTACACTCGGTGCTCGCGGTGCGGGCGTCCGCGTGCCGTCTTCCGCAAGTTCGGCCTGTGCCGGATCTGCTTCCGGGAGATGGCGCACCGCGGCGAGCTGCCCGGCATCACCAAGTCCAGCTGGTAACCCACCGGCTTTTCGATAAATGACCGACCGGGCGCCTGAAGACAAGGCGCCCACGACCACGTCGTAGGTCCGCGATGGGCGGAAACCGCGGCGAGGAGGGCCAGTAGGCCATGACGATGACCGACCCGATCGCAGACATGTTGACGCGTCTGCGGAACGCGAATTCGGCATACCACGACACCGTGGCCATGCCGTACTCGAAGATCAAGGCGCACATCGCCGAGATCCTCCAGCAGGAGGGTTACATCTCGGGTTGGAGCGTGGAGGACGCCGAGGTCGGCAAGAAGCTCGTGATCGACCTCAAGTTCGGCCCGAGCCGTGAGCGTTCGATCGCCGGACTCAAGCGGGTGTCCAAGCCGGGCCTGCGGGTCTACGCGAAGAAGGACAACCTGCCGAAGGTCCTCGGTGGTCTCGGCGTCGCGATCATCTCGACGTCCTCCGGCCTGATGACCGACAAGCAGGCCGGCAAGCACGGTGTGGGCGGGGAAGTCCTCGCCTACGTGTGGTAGGGGAGGGAGACAAGCATGTCGCGTATTGGACGTCTGCCCATTCCCGTCCCCAGCGGCGTCGACATCACGGTCGACGGCCAGGAGGTCACGGTCAAGGGCCCCAAGGGCGAGCTGAAGCACACGGTGGCCCGGCCGATCGAGGTCGTCCAGGAGGGCGGCGAGGTCAAGGTCGGTCGCCCCAGCGACGAGGGCCCGGTCCGTGCTCTGCACGGCCTCACCCGGTCGCTGATCAACAACATGGTCATCGGCGTGACGCAGGGCTACAGCAAGACGATGGAGATCGTCGGCGTCGGCTACCGCGTTCAGGCCAAGGGCAGCAACCTCGAGTTCTCGCTCGGCTACAGCCACCCGATCACGGTCGAGCCCCCCGCGGGCATCACCTTCCGTGTCGAGCGGCCGACCCAGTTCGTGATCGAGGGCATCGACAAGCAGAAGGTCGGCGAGGTCGCCGCGAACATCCGCAAGCTGCGTAAGCCCGACCCGTACAAGGGCAAGGGCGTGCGGTACCAGGGTGAGCAGATCCGCCGCAAGGTCGGAAAGGCTGGTAAGTAGACATGGCTGCGAGCAAGACTCAGGTCCGCAAGCGGACCGCGTCGCGCGCCGCGTCGCGGACCCGCCGGCACCTGCGCGTCCGCAAGAAGGTCCAGGGCACGCCGCAGCGGCCGCGCCTGGTCGTGACGCGTTCGACCAAGCACATGTTCGCGCAGATCATCGACGACCTGGCCGGTCACACGCTGGCGTCGGCGTCCACGCTGGACCCCACGCTCCGTACGGCCGAGGGCGACAAGACCGCCAAGGCGCGCAAGGTCGGCGAGCTCCTCGCCGAGCGGGCGCGCGAGGCGGGCATCAGCGCGGTGGTCTTCGACCGCGCCGGGCACCGGTACCACGGCCGCATCGCGGCCCTGGCGGACGGCGCCCGAGAGGGCGGGCTGGAGTTCTGATGGCCCGTCAATCGCATCTGATGACGCACGAGAAGAGGAACCACTAATGGCAGCACCACGTCGTGGCGGCGGCGAGCGGCGCGACCGGCGTGATGACCGCCGCGGTGGCGCCGACAAGGGACAGTCGTACATCGAGCGCGTCGTAGCGATCAACCGGGTCGCTAAGGTCGTCAAGGGCGGCCGGCGCTTCAGCTTCACGGCGCTGGTCGTCGTGGGCGACGGCAACGGCACCGTGGGGGTCGGTTACGGCAAGGCCAAGGAGGTGCCCGCGGCGATCGCCAAGGGCGTCGAGGAGGCCAAGAAGCACTTCTTCAAGGTGCCGCGGATCCAGGGCACCATCCCGCACACCACTCAGGGTGAGGAGGCCGCGGGCGTCGTCATGCTCAAGCCGGCCAGCCCCGGTACCGGTGTGATCGCGGGTGGCCCGGTGCGCGCGGTCCTGGAGTGCGCGGGCATCCACGACGTCCTGTCGAAGTCGCTCGGCTCGTCCAACGCGATCAACATCGTCCACGCGACGGTGGCGGCCCTCAAGCAGCTCAACCGGCCCGAGGAGATCGCGGCCAAGCGGGGTCTGCCGATCGAGGACGTCGCCCCGGCCGCGATGCTCCGCGCCCGCGCTGCGGGCAGCGAGCCTCGGCAGGAGGTGGCATCGTGACGAACCTGAAGATCACGCAGGTGAAGTCCAAGATCGGTGGCAAGCAGAACCAGCGTGACACCCTGCGCACGCTCGGGCTCCGGCGGATCGGCGACAGCGTCGTCCGCGAGGACCGGCCCGAGGTGCTCGGGATGATCAACGTCGTTCGCCACCTCGTGACCGTCGAGGAGGTCGACTGACATGGGCGCGGAAACCCCGCTGCGGCCGCACCACCTGCGGCCGGCTCCGGGCGCCCACAAGGCCAAGACCCGCAAGGGCCGTGGCGAGGCGTCCAAGGGCAAGACCGCCGGGCGTGGCACGAAGGGCACGAAGGCCCGTACCACCGTGCCGACCGGCTTCGAGGGCGGCCAGATGCCGCTGATCCGCCGGGTTCCGAAGCTGAAAGGTTTCAAGAACCCGTTCCGGGTCGAGTACCAGGTCGTGAACGTGGCCAAGATCGCCGAGCTCTTCCCGGAGGGCGGCGAGGTCACGCCGGAGAGCCTTGCGGCGAAGGGTGCCGTGCGCGCCGGACGCCTGGTCAAGGTGCTCGGTACCGGTGACATCTCCGTAACGGTTCAGGTCAAGGCGCACGCCTTCTCCGGTTCCGCCAAGGAGAAGATCACTGGTGCCGGAGGCACGGCCGAAGAGCTGTGAGTCAAAGCCCTTGTGGGATTCGCCCCCGCCTTGCGGTGGCGGGGGCGGCAATCCCCGCACGGGCTGTTAGAGTTCGACCGGCGAGACTGTCGCCGCAACTTGAGGATCGACCGAGGCCCGTGAGCGGCCACCGGCCGGAAACCGCGCAGGAGGAATGGTGCTGACCGCGTTCACTCGGGCGTTTCGAACACCCGACCTGCGCAAGAAGCTTCTCTTCACGCTGTTCATCATCGCGGTGTTCCGGCTGGGCTCTCAGCTGCCGGCACCGGGCGTGAACACCGGCGCCGTGCACCGATGTGTGGACGTCGTGAGCAAGGGGGCCAACGCCAACGTCTATGGGCTGGTCAACCTGTTCAGCGGCGGCGCGCTGCTGAAGCTTTCGATCTTCGCACTGGGCATCATGCCCTACATCACGGCGAGCATCATCCTTCAGCTGCTCACCGTGGTGATCCCACGCCTGGAGGCGCTCCGTAAGGAGGGCCAGGCGGGGACGACGAAGATCACGCAGTACACCCGTTACCTGACGATCGGCCTCGCGATCCTCCAGGGCACCGGCATCGTCGCCATGGCGAGCACCGGCAACCTGTTGCAGGGCTGCACCGAGGACCTGCTCTGGAACAAGAGCTGGTTCACGATCGTCACGATGGTCGTCACCATCACGGCGGGCACCTCGGTGATCATGTGGCTCGGCGAGCTGGTCACCGACCGCGGCGTCGGTAACGGCATGTCGATCCTGATCTTCACCCAGGTCGTGGCGGTCTTCCCGTCCGAGTTCTGGAACATCTACAAGACCAAGGGCGGCTTCGTCTTCGCGATCGTCCTCATCGTGGGCATCGCGATCGTCGCCGGCGTGGTCTTCGTCGAGCAGGCCCAGCGCCGCATCCCGGTGCAGTACGCCAAGCGGATGGTCGGCCGCCGGATGTACGGCGGCACCTCGACCTACATCCCGCTCAAGGTGAACCAGGCCGGCGTCATCCCGGTCATCTTCGCCTCGTCGCTGCTGTACCTCCCATCGCTGATCGTGCAGATGTGGCACAGCTCGAACCCGGTGGCGACGTTCATCAGCAAGTATCTGGTCAAGGGCGATCACCCGATTTACATGGCCCTGTACTTCCTGCTGATCATCTTCTTCACCTACTTCTACGTTGCGATCACGTTCAACCCGACCGAGGTCGCGGACAACATGAAGAAGTACGGTGGGTTCATTCCGGGTATTCGCCCGGGGCGGCCGACCGCCGAGTACCTCGACTACGTGCTCACGCGGATCACCGCTCCCGGCGCGCTGTACCTCGGACTCATCGCGCTGGTCCCGATGGTGGCGTTCGGCATCATCGGAGCGAGCCAGAACTTCCCGTTCGGCGGCACCAGCATCCTGATCATGGTCGGCGTCGGGCTGGACACGGTGAAGCAGATCGAGAGCCAACTTCAGCAGCGTAACTACGAGGGTTTCCTGCGGTAGTGCGAATCGTGCTCGTGGGCCCCCCGGGAGCGGGCAAGGGGACTCAGGCCCAGTTCATTTCATCGCACCTGTCGGTCCCGAAGATTTCGACAGGTGACATCTTCCGCGCCAACGTGAGTGGCAACACGCCCCTCGGCCGCAAGGCCAAGGAGTACATGGACCGCGGTGACCTCGTCCCCGACGAGGTCACCATCGCGATGGTGCGTGACCGGCTGGCCGAAGACGACGCGCAGGAGGGCTTCCTGCTCGACGGCTTCCCGCGCAACGTTCCGCAGGCGGAGACGCTCAAGAAGATCCTCGCCGAGATGGACCTGCGGCTGGACCTCGTCCTCGAGCTCGTGGTCGACGACGACGAGGTCGTACGCCGGCTGTCCGGGCGCCGGACCTGCCGTAAGTGCGGAAAGATCTGGCACGTGGCGTTCGACCCGCCGTCCAAGGAGGGCGTCTGCGACGTCTGCGGTGGCGAGCTGTTCCAGCGGGACGACGACCGCGAGGAGACCATCAGGCACCGCCTGGAGGTCTACCAGGAACAGACCGCCCCCCTCGTGTCGTTCTACGCCGATGAGGGCATTCTGGTCGGCATTGACGCGACAGGGCCCGTCGAAGAGGTCACCGAGCGGGCACTCGCCGCACTACGCCCCTTCACCGACTGACCGAGGCCGAGCATCGGCAGTGGGTGCCACGCGAAGCCGACGAGCGAGCACCCGGTTGGGGGTGGGTCCCCGATAGGGGCCGGCCGTCAACAGGTGGCCGGTGAAGTACGAGCCGGCCGCCGAGTGAGTGTGCGAACGAGCGCGGCAGCGAGTCCCGCGGTGGCGAGGCGTGCCGGAACCACTTCCGGCGCGTCCGGATCTATCTGCGGAGCATAAGAGTGTGGAAGAAGCGTAAGCCGGCCATTCAGATCAAGACGCGCGGCGAACTGGACGTGATGCGGGAGGCCGGTCTGGTCGTCGGCCGTACGCTCCAGCGGCTCACCGAGGCGGTCAAGCCCGGTATCACGACGGCGGACCTCGACGCGATCGCCGAGGAGTCGATCCGTTCCGAGGGCGCGACGCCGTCGTTCAAGGGCTATCAGGGGTTCCCGGCCTGCATCTGCACCTCGGTCAACGAGGAGATCGTGCACGGGATCCCGAGCCCGTCGAAGGTGCTCGCCGAGGGCGACGTCATCTCGATCGACTGCGGCGCGATCGTCGACGGCTGGCACGGTGACTCGGCGGTGACGGTACCGGTCGGTGAGATCACGCCGGACGAACGCAGGCTCCTGGAGGTCTGTGAGGAGTCGATGTGGCGGGGGCTGGCGGCCGGGAAGGCCGGCGCTCGGCTCAGCGACATCGGCCACGCGATCGAGTCCTACGTCCGCGGCCAGGGCGAGTACGGCATCGTCGAGGAGTACGTCGGCCACGGCATCGGCACGGAGATGCACATGGACCCGGCGGTGCCCAACTACGGGTTGCCGGGCCGCGGGCCGGTCCTGGTGCCCGGCATGTGCTTCGCGGTCGAGCCGATGGTGAACCTGGGTACGGCGGAGACCCTCCTGCTCGACGACGAGTGGACCGTCATCACCGGTGACGGCCGCCGTTCGGCGCACTTCGAGCACACCTTCGCCGTCACCGAGGACGGCCCGTGGGTGCTCACCGCCCTCGACGGCGGCGCCCGTCTCAAGGGCGCCTGAGCGTCCGCACGACCGGTCGCGACCACCTCGCCGCCGATGGGGCGACGGTCGCTTCAGTCGCCTCGCCGTCGTCGGAGGCGGTCGTCGTCGTGGTGGTCGCGCGTTCGGCCGAGTCGGCGGGTTTCGTACGGCGATGGCGACGCCGGAGACGTGCTGTGCTGCGACGGCGAGGTTCGCGGTGTGCCCCGCCGTACGGTGCGCGGTCGGCGGGATCCGCCGGGCCGGCGGTCGTGGAAAGCGGCGCCGGGCGGCGTAGCCTCTGGATTATGGAATCTGGGGGTTCCTGAGGGAGAGGATCGACGATGGTGTTCAATCCCGAGATCCGTGCCTCCGACGCTGATCGTGATCGGGTGGCGGCGGCCCTGCGGGAGCACTGTGCTCAGGGCCGCATCGCCGTCGACGAGCTGAACGAGCGCCTCGACCTCGCCTACCGCGCCCGGACGCTGGGCGATCTGCAGAAGGTCACGAGCGATCTCCCCGAAGAGGACATGTACGAGCTTCCGGTGCCGGCGTCGCGCCGCTCGATGCCGGCCCGCCGTCCGTCGGGCGAGGTGTACCGGAGGGGAATGCGCGCGGGCTGGATGTCCTACGGCTCGGTCAACCTGGTGTGCATCGTCATCTGGCTGCTGACCGCCGTGACCTCGGGCTCCTGGTACCCCTGGTGGATCTGGGTGGCCGGCCCGTGGGGCGCGCTGCTGCTGGCAGGTCGGCTCTTCGGTTCGCACGACGAACGCCGCTGAGCGAAGCCAGTGGAATGAATCTTGCTCCGCCCGGGTTGGGGGAGGAGGAGCGAGGTCTCCGACACGGGGTCCAGAGGTCGATTTCGAATTTCGTGCCGGTGTGACGTACACTCTTTTGTCGGTCCCGTGTTGGCTCATGTCCGCGTACCCTCTGGGGTGCGCTGGTGTCCCACGGTGGCCGTTCTCCTGACGAACCGATCAGCGAAGCGCGGAGGACATGCCCAAAAAAGAAGGGGCCATCGAAATCGAGGGCACCGTCGTCGAATCTCTCCCGAACGCCATGTTCCGGGTGGAGCTCGACAACGGGCACAAGGTGCTCGCCCACATCAGCGGCAAGATGCGGATGCACTACATCCGAATCCTGCCGGATGACCGCGTCGTCGTGGAGCTGAGCCCCTACGACCTCACGCGCGGTCGGATCGTCTACCGATACAAGTAACCACCCACTGGGGTTGCCTTCCCCGCGTATAGTCGGTTGGTGAGCGGCTTGTGCCTGCTCACCTGCGGCTCGGCAGCGCGGGGGTGACCCTGCACGAGGAGACCCAGTGAAGGTCAAGCCGAGCGTCAAGAAGATCTGCAGCAAGTGCCGCATCATCCGGCGGCACGGCCGGGTCATGGTCATCTGCGATGACCCGCGCCACAAGCAGCGTCAGGGCTGACAACTGAACAGACCGCGCCACGGGTGACCTGGCGCGGTCGCGCTCATTCCGACGTTCCGCGGCTCCGTTGAGGAGCGACCCCCGGTCGGAGGCCGGGGCCCCACCCGGGCAGGGGTGGGGGTGCGGGGCGCAGACCTCCGTGAAACAGAAGGGAACTGCCCGAGATGGCACGCCTCCTCGGCGTCGACCTCCCGCGCGACAAGCGCCTTGAGGTCGCTCTCACCTACATCTTCGGCATCGGCCGTACCCGCGCCCTCGAGACGCTGAAGGAAACCGGGATCTCCGGCGACCGTCGGGTCCACGAGCTCGGTGACGACGAGCTGATCCAGCTCCGTGACTGGATCGAGGCCAACTACCGGATCGAGGGCGACCTGCGCCGCGAGATCCAGGCCGACATCCGTCGCAAGATCGAGATCGGCTGCTACCAGGGCATCCGGCACCGCCGGGGCCTGCCGGTGCACGGTCAGCGGACGCAGACCAACGCGCGTACGCGCAAGGGCAAGAAGAAGACCGTCGCCGGCAAGAAGAAGGCCGGCAAGAAGTAGTAGTCCTCGGCCCCTCGCACGGGGCCGACGGATCGACGACCTCCAGGAGACTTGAGAGCAGATGCCGCCAAAGAGCCGCGCCGGCGCCAAGAAGGTGCGCCGGAAGGAAAAGAAGAACGTCGCTCACGGGCACGCCCACATCAAGAGCACGTTCAACAACACGATCGTCACGATCACGGACCCCGTGGGCGCCGTGATCTCCTGGGCCAGCGCCGGCCACGTGGGCTTCAAGGGCTCGCGTAAGTCGACGCCGTTCGCCGCTCAGATGGCCGCCGAGGCCGCCGCCCGCCGCGCCATGGAGCACGGCATGCGCAAGGTCGACGTCTTCGTGAAGGGCCCGGGTTCGGGCCGCGAGACCGCGATCCGGTCGCTGCAGGCGACCGGCCTCGAGGTCGGTTCCATCCAGGACGTCACCCCGGTGCCGCACAACGGCTGCCGTCCGCCGAAGCGCCGCCGCGTCTGAGTTAGGGAAGAAGAGAGATGGCTCGATACACCGGCGCCGACTGCAAGCTGTGCCGCCGCGAGAAGATGAAGCTGTTCCTCAAGGGCAGCAAGTGCGAGGGCCCGAAGTGCCCGATCGAGATCCGCCCGTACCCGCCGGGTGAGCACGGTCGCGGCCGTCCCAAGGAGAGCGAGCACATGCTCCAGCTCCGGGAGAAGCAGAAGGCCCGCCGCATCTACGGCGTCCTCGAGGCCCAGTTCGTCAACTACTACAAGGAGGCGAACCGCCGGACGGGCAAGACGGGTGACAACCTGCTGAGCCTGCTCGAGCGCCGCCTCGACAACGTGGTCTACCGCGCCGGCTTCGCCAAGAGCCGCGACATGGCCCGGCAGCTGGTCAAGCACGGCCACTTCCTGGTCAACGGCAAGAAGGTCGACATCCCGTCGTACCGCGTCAGCGAGCGCGACATCATCGAGGTGCGCCAGAAGTCCCTCGAGGACACCCCCTTCGTGGTCGCGCGTGCCGAGGCCGGCGACAGCCGGGTCCCGGCGTGGCTCGAGGTCGTCCCCGACCGGATGCGCATCCTCGTGCACTCCCTCCCGGTCCGGCAGCACATCGACGCGCCGGTCCAGGAGCAGCTCATCGTCGAGTGGTACGCCAAGCGCTGACGTCCACTCGTGCGGGCGCACGTCTCATGGCGTGCGCCCCGCAGTGCGAGATCGCGGCAGTCATATAGCGGGCGCCGCGGGAAGGAAGTAAGAAATGCTCATCGCCCAGCGACCGACTCTCACCGAGGAGCAGGTCGACGAGTTCCGGTCACGGTTCACGATCGAGCCGCTGGAGCCGGGCTTCGGCTACACCATCGGCAACTCGCTCCGCCGTACGCTCCTGTCCTCCATCCCGGGTGCCGCCGTCACGAGCATCCGGATCGAGGGCGTGCTGCACGAGTTCTCCACGATCCCGGGTGTCAAGGAGGATGTCACCGACATCATCCTGAACCTCAAGGAGCTCGTCGTCTCCTCCGAGCACGACGAGCCGGTCGTGATGTACCTCCGCAAGCAGGGCCCCGGTGAGGTCACCGCCGCCGACATCGCGCCACCGGCCGGTGTCGAGGTGCACAACCCCGAGCTTCACATCGCCACGCTGAACAACAAGGCGAAGCTGGAGATGGAGCTCACCGTCGAGCGCGGCCGGGGTTACGTCTCCGCCGCGCAGAACAAGCAGCCGGGTCAGGAGATCGGCCGGATTCCGATCGACTCGATCTACTCCCCGGTCATGAAGGTCACCTACAAGGTCGAGGCGACGCGTGTCGAGCAGCGCACCGACTTCGACCGGCTGATCGTGGACGTCGAGACCAAGCCCGCGATGCTGCCGCGCGACGCGGTGGCCAGCGCCGGCAAGACCCTGGTCGAGCTGTTCGGCCTGGCCCGGGAGCTCAACGTCGAGGCCGAGGGCATCGACATGGGCCCGTCCCCGACGGACGCCGCGCTCGCGGCGGACCTGGCGCTGCCGATCGAGGAGCTCAACCTCACGGTCCGGTCCTACAACTGCCTCAAGCGCGAGGGCATCCACACCGTGGGTGAGCTCGTGGCCCGCAGCGAGCAGGACCTGCTCGACATCCGCAACTTCGGCGCCAAGTCGATCGAAGAGGTCAAGCAGAAGCTCAACGACATGGGCCTCACGCTGAAGGACTCCCCGCCCGGGTTCGACCCGACGGCGGCGGCGGACGCCTACGGCGACGAGGACCAGAGCTACGCCGAGACCGAGCAGTACTAAAACCTGATGATCGGGGGTGGCCTGCGGGCCGCCCCCGGTCACCGACACTCGGCGGGGCAACGGCCTCGCCGGACCGACACCGGTACCTCGTACGGCCGGTGCGGGTTGAAACAAGGAGAGGGATCCATGCCCACGCCCACCAAGGGCCCTCGTCTCGGCGGCAGCCCGTCGCACCAGCGCATCATCCTGGCGAACCTCGCCACGGCGCTGTTCGAGCACGGCCGCATCACGACGACCGAGGCCAAGGCCCGGCGGCTGCGCCCGCTGGCGGAGAAGCTGATCACCAAGGCCAAGCGCGGTGACCTCGCCGCGCGGCGCCAGGTCCTCACCGTCGTGCGGGACAAGGGCGTCGTCCACACGCTCTTCACCGAGATCGGCCCGCGGTTCGAGAACCGCCCGGGTGGCTACACCCGGATCACCAAGCTCGGCCCGCGTAAGGGCGACAACGCCCCCATGGCGCTGATCGAGTTGGTCGAGGAGGCCGCGCCGTCCGCGGTGACGACTCAGGCGACGGCCGCTCCGGCCACGGAGGCCCCGGCGCCCGCCGCCGAGGAGGCCGAGGAGACCCCGGCGACCGAGGCTCCGGCCGAGGAGGCCGCGGCGGACGACACCGAGGCCGACGAGAAGAAGTAGGCAACGTTTACAACAAAGCCCGCCGCGCCCCCACGGGCGGCGGGCTCGTTGTTTGAAAGACTTGTATCGACGAGCTCGGCCGCCGGTTCCGGTATGGCTGCGGCGATGGCCGCCGGCAGGCGGGAGCCGTCGATCCGTTCGGCGACGTTTCACCCCTCGCGGAACGTCCGCTCTTCAGCGAAGGAGAAGCCGGTGGTTCGCCGTCTGCGGCCCCGTCCGACGACCGCGGGGCCCGGCGCGCCCGCAGGGCCCGCCGGGATGCGACTCCGCCGCGTCGTCACCGGCCCGCTCACGGTAACAGAAGGGGGGAGGCGGCGTTCCGCGTTCGGCATGACGGCCGAGAACGACGCGCCGCGAGCCCGATGACCGCTCTCGTACGACTCCGGCTCGACCTCGCCTACGACGGGTCGGGTTTCGCGGGCTGGGCGCGGCAGCCGGGGCGGCGTACCGTCCAGGGTGTCATCGAGGACGCGCTGGGTCGGGTGCTGCGACTGGACCCGCCGCCGGTCCTCACGGTCGCGGGCCGTACGGACGCCGGGGTGCACGCGCGCGGCCAGGTCGCGCACGTCGTGCTGCCCGTGGCGGCCTACTCCCAGGTGGGCGGCACGCTGCCGCGCCGGATGGCCGGGGTCCTCCCGCCCGACGTGCGGATCTGGCGGATCGAGCAGGCGCCCGATGGCTTCGACGCGCGGTTCTCCGCGCTGTCGCGGCGCTACGCGTACCGGGTCTGCGACAACCCGGTGGGCGTCGACCCGATGCGCCGCCACGAGGTGCTCTGGCACCCCCGGCCTCTCGACCTTGACCGGATGAACGCCGCCAGCGCACTGCTGCTCGGCGAGAACGACTTCGCCGCGTACTGCCGCAGGCGCGAGGGCGCGACGACGATCCGGCGGCTGCTGCGGTACGACTGGGAACGCGAGTCGGCCGACGTCGCCGTCGCGACGGTCGTGGCGGACGCCTTCTGCCATTCGATGGTGCGCGCCATCGTCGGTGCGCTGCTGTCGGTCGGGGACCGGCGGCGCCCGGTCGAGTGGCCCGCCGAGGTCCTGTCCGCGGGCGTTCGTGACTCGGCGGTCCAGGTTCTCCCGCCGCACGGCCTGACGCTGGAGGAGGTCACGTACCCGGAGGCCGGGTTGCTGGCCAGCCGCGCTCAGGAGACGCGCCGGGTCCGGGTCCTCGGCGCGACCGCACCGGAGGAACGCCAGGCCGGCTGACGTGGGACGCGCGTCCCGGCCCCTGGCGGAGCGGGACGCGCGTCGCCCGGTCACCGGTCCTTCGCGCGAACCTCGATCGGCTTCTCGGTGTCGTCACGGAAGCCGTTCGCAACGTCTTTGAGCGTCTTGTCGCCCGGCTTGAACTTGTGCGCGTCGGCGTACATCGCGTAGGCGTAGATGATGTACCGGCCGCGCTGCGTGATCACCGCCCAGCCGCCAGCCTGGTCGATCTTGGGAGCGCCGCCGGCCTTCATTCCGCGGAACCACTTGTCGTAGTGCGCGGTGTCCTGGGCCTTCATCGCGGCGGCCGCGGCGGCGTCCGTGGGCATCGCCGCGATGCCCGTCGTGACCGCCAGCTTCTTGTCGTCCGAGACGAACGTCGCCCGTACGACCTGGCGGCAGTGCTGGCGGGTCAGCTCCTCGCTGAAGGAGCCGTTGGCGGTCAGGTCGCAGTGGTCGTTCGGGACGGTCTTCATCCGGATGAACGAGTGCCCCGCGATCTTCAGCGTGGGGTCGGGGAACACCTCGGTGACGCTGAGGCGCTTGGGATCCTTCTTTTCGTCCCTGATGTCGATGGGCGTCGGCTTGGGCTTGGGCTTCGGCTTCGCCGACGAGGGGCTGGGCGTCGGTGAGGCCGGGGCGGGCGTCGCCGGTGGCTGGGGGGCGCGGGTCGGCGGCGGGGCGGCCGCCGCGTGCTCCTTGGGCGCGTCGTCGGACACCGTGGTGTAGGCGATGACGCCGCCGCCGCCGAGTACCAGCGCGGCCAGCGCGCCGGCGCCGATGAGGAGCGCCCCGCGGCTTCCGGCCGCGCCCGCCGCACCGCGCCAGGCCCGGCCGGACCCGCGCGGACCACGCGGACCACCGGGGCGACCGGGGTACGGGCCGGGCTCGCCGGACTCGATCCGGGGAGTGGGCCGCGTGCCGTCCATCTCCGGCTCCGGCTCCGGATCGGCCGGGCTCTCGGGAATCGTGCCCGGAGGGAGGATCGCGTCGGGGGTGAGCGGCGGAAGGGTGTTCTCCGCCGCCGACGGCCGCGGCTCCGACCGGAGCGGTACGGGCAGTGCCTGGCCCGTCTCCGGGTCCAGGACGTCCGTCACGGTCTTCTCGGCGGCGCTCCGGGGCAGGCCGGGGTCGGGCGTCGCCGGGCCGCCGCCTGGGCCGTGCGGCGTGCCGGCGGCGTCCGCCACCGGGCCGTGCGCCGGAGCGCCCGGGGCGCCTGGCGTGGGAGCGGTGGCCGGGGCCGGGGCCGGGCCGGACGCGGCGCCTGGGCCGGACGCGGAGGCCGGGCCGGACGCGGAGGCCGGACCGGGCAGGTCAGCCGGGCCCGGCAGGCCGACCGGGCCGGCCGGGTTCCCCGGACCGGGTCCGGGGGCCGGCGTGGACTCGGGGCCGGGAGCGGCGTAGGGGTGCTGAGAGGCGTCCGTGGGGCGTTGCGGAGACGTGCCCGCCGCGCTGGGGCCGGCCTGCTGGTCGGAGGGGAGGTCCGAGGGCGTCGCGGCCGTCGGGCGCTGCAGCGGGACCGTCGTCCGGGTGTCCGCGCCGGGCGCGGGCGATCCGGGACGCTGGGGTGGCGGGGTCATGCTCTCCTCGGCGTCGGGTGTCGGGGGCGGCCCGGGACGGGCCGGGCCGCCCGGTGACGCATCGGCGGCCTGGGGGGTCGCGAGGGGGTTCTCGGCCGGCACGCGGCGACCGGGTGGTGCCGGTTGCGGCGGAGGCTCCGACCCTTCCGTTACGGACGGTACGAATGTCTCGTCACGGCCAGACATGGGTCACTAGAGTATTGACGAGCGGTGTCTATTATGCGGGTTTGCCGACCATTGACCGGTAGTTCAGGGCTGGTCGCAGATTGCTGCCGATTGTCGCATTGTGCACGAATGCGGTCACACCGGCGTAGTCACTTCTCGCGATCTTCTTGCCGTTCGGGTACTGCACCCAGCTCATGATGAGGTAGTGGCCCTCGGGATCCGCGGTCGTCAGCGAGAGGCCCTTGCCGATCTTGCTGGTGGTCCCCGCGCCCGGCAGCGGCAGGACGTACGCGTCCTTCGGGCGGGACGCCCGCTGCGCGGCCCTGGCCGCACTGTCCGTCTTGAGGTTGACGATGCCGATGGTGCCGACGAACTTGCCGTTGCTGTACGTCGCCCGCAGCACCTGCGTGCACTTCGCCTTGACGAGGGCCTTGCGGAAGGTCGTGCCGTGTACGCCGTTCGCGCACTTGGTGTCCGAGCGGCGCGTGGTCAGCACATAGGTGCGCCCGCCGGCCTTGAACCTTCGGTTCTTGAACACCTCGGACACGGTGAGCGGCTTCGGGTCCGTGGTCCGCGAGGCGAGCTGCAGGCCCTTGCCGGTCTCGGTCGGCGTGGGCGTCGGGTTGGCGGTCGGGGTCTGCGGCGGCGCGGCGGCGGGCTTGGAGGCCGCCGCGCTCGGCTTCGGCTTCGGATCGTCACCGCCCGAGGAGAGCGCGAACGCCGCTCCGCCGCCGATGACGACGACACTCGCGGCGACGGCGGCGCCGATGACCAGAGGCTTCTTCCTGCCGCCGCCCGAGGGCTCGTCGCCGCCGGGAGAGAACGCGAGTGCGTCCTGGCCGCCCGAACCCGGCACGTCGCCGTACCGGCCCGGCCCGCCGGGTCCACCGGGTCCGCCGTCGTAACCGCCCGAGGCGTTGTAGCCGCCGGGCCCGTCGTAACCACTCGGGGCGTCGTAGCCGCCCGAAGGGGGGTAACCGCCCGGGGCGTCGTACCGGCCCGCGTCGCCGAACGGGATCCCCGCGGGACCGCCGGATCCGGTGCCGTAGCCGCCTGCGGCGTCCCGGCCGAGGGAGCGCGTCTCCGGCCCGTAGCCGCCCGGCTCCTCGGCGGCGTACGCGTCGAAGGAGCTCGTGCCGCCGTACGGATCGGCGGGGTCCGCGTCATTGGACGGGCCGGGGCCCTGCGCGCGTTCGAACAGTGAACCGCCGTGGGAGGCCTGGTCCTCGGCCGGGCCGTACGGCGACTGCGGCGGCTGCGGAGGTCCCCAGCCGCCGGGTTGCTGTTTATCACCCGGAAAAGCCATGAAGGCGACCCTACCTGCTCATATGCGTGTTCAGGTGGTTACTTAAAGCCGAAGTCCTGGGTCCACCAGGGTCCACCGGAGCCATAGGCGACGCCGATTCCGACGGCCTTCAAGCTGCAGTTCAGGATGTTCGCGCGGTGCCCGGGGCTGTTCATCCAGCCTTGTACGACGGCCTCCGGGGTCGCGTAGCCCTTCGCGATGTTCTCCGCGCCAGGGGTCGTGTAACCGGCCGCCTTGATGCGGTCCCACGGCGTCCGCCCGTCCCGCGAATTGTGGTCGAAGTAATTCCGGTCACGCATGTCCGCCGAATGCAGGCGCGCCGCCGTCCGCAGCCGGGTGTCGACGCGCAGGGCGGTGCAGCCGTGCGCGGCCCGCTGGACGTTGGTGAGACGCACGACGGCGCTCTCCGCCGCGGCCGCCTTGCTCGTGCCCTTCGACGGCGTGGCGGACGCCGTGGAGCGGGTGGCGCGAGGAGTGGCGCTGTGCTTGGGCTTCTTCCGCTTCGGCGCCGGGCTCTTGGACCGGTGGGCCGGCTTGGACGGGCGGGCCGACGGGCTTGTGCCGGCGGAGGGACGGACGGCCGATCCCTCGGGGCTGGGGAAGACGGCGACGTCGCGCGCGGGCGTGCTGGCGGGCGAGGGCGAGTGCTGCTGCGCGGCACTCCAGAGCGATCGGGCGGCGATGCCGCCGGAGACGAAGACCGCGATGGCCAGCAGCACGAATGCCTGGACGCGGCGTTTGACGCGCTTCGCGGACAGGGGATCCTCCCGGGGGGCTGCGGAGGACCAGCACTATAGGCCCACGAAGCCGGTCAAGTCCGGCGTTCACCGATAGTTCCCGGTATAGGGTGTCCAAGAGGACAGCCGTACGAGCGTCGCGTCGTGACGATGGAGGACGGTCCCGGACGCTCGCTTTGCCCGTTGGCGTGTGGACCGGTATTCTGCTAGTTCGTTGTGTGCGTCAGCGTGCCCGTCAGCGGGTCGCTCGACCCACCGGGCCTGCGGCGGCAAGGCCGTCCGGCGGACCCATCTCTGTTGTCAGACACGAAACGAAGGCTTACGACCGTGCGCACCTACACCCCTAAGCCTGCTGACGTCCAGCGTCAGTGGCACGTCATCGACGCGACCGATGTCGTGCTGGGTAGGCTGGCCAGCCAGGTCGCGACGCTGCTTCGGGGTAAGCACAAGCCGATCTACGCCCCACACCTCGACACGGGTGACTTCGTCATCATCATCAACGCCGACAAGGTGGCGCTCTCGGGCAAGAAGCTCGAGCAGAAGAAGGCCTACCGCCACTCCGGCTACCCGGGTGGTCTGCGGTCCGTCGCCTACTCCGACCTGATGAAGAAGAACCCCGAGCGCGCCGTGGAAAAGGCGATCAAGGGCATGCTTCCGAAGAACACGCTGGGCCGCAAGATGTTCAGCAAGGTGAAGGTCTACGCCGGCCCTGACCACCCGCACCAGGCGCAGCAGCCGGTGCCCTACGACATCAAGCAGATCGCGCAGTAACGCGCGGAATCGAAAGAGATCCTGAGGAGTACCGTGGCCGAGCCCACCGGTGTCGAGACGTCCGTTGAGGGCGCCGAGTTCGAAGAGTACGTGGGGGACTACACCACCGAGTCCCCGGAGGCCGTCGTCGACGAATCTCCGCGCCCGGTGCTGACCGGTCCGGCCGCCGGCACCGGCCGCCGCAAGGAGGCCATCGCGCGCGTCCGCATCGTCCCGGGTTCCGGGAAGTGGACGATCAACGGTCGCTCCCTGGACACGTACTTCCCCAACAAGGTCCACCAGCAGGTCGTGAACGAGCCGTTCGTGACGCTGGGCCTGGAGGACCAGTTCGACGTCATCGCCCGCGTGGGCGGCGGCGGCGTGACCGGCCAGGCCGGTGCGCTGCGCCTCGGTATCGCGCGCGCCCTGCAGCTGGTCGACCCCGACAACCGCCCGCCGCTGAAGAAGGCCGGCTTCCTCACCCGTGACGCGCGGGCCAAGGAGCGGAAGAAGTACGGCCTCAAGAAGGCCCGTAAGGCTCCGCAGTACAGCAAGCGTTGATCGCGCCTGTCCACCGGCCCGGCTCCGCCCACGTGGCGGCCCCGGCCCGTGGACAGGATCTCGGCGGTCCCGCCTTCCGGCGGGACCGCTGATCGCTTTTTTCCGGGGTCGCGGCGGGCGTGTCCGGACGCGACCGGTTCGTGCGTTCGATCGTGGGGTGTTGTGGTGGCGCGTCTGTTCGGGACCGACGGCGTACGCGGAGTCGCGAATCGCGACCTGACGGCGTCCCTGGCGCTCGACCTGTCGGTCGCGGCCGCGCGCGTCCTCGGGGAGGCCGGCGCGTTCGAGGGACACCGTCCCGTCGCGGTCGTCGGCCGCGATCCGCGCGCGTCCGGGGAGTTCCTGGAGGCGGCCGTCGTCGCCGGGCTCGCCTCGGCCGGGGTCGACGTGCTGCGGCTCGGCGTGCTGCCGACCCCCGCCGTGGCGTACCTCACCCAGTCGCTCGGCGCGGACCTGGGCGTGATGCTGTCCGCGTCGCACAACCCCGCCCCCGACAACGGCATCAAGTTCTTCGGCCGGGGCGGGCACAAGCTCGCCGACGAGATCGAGGACCAGATCGAGGCCCACCTCGGTGAGGACTGGGCCGGCCCGACCGGTCCCGGCGTCGGCCGGGTCCGCGACGCGCACGGCGAGGTCGAGAGCTACATCGCGCACCTGCTGTCGACGCTGCCCGGCTCGCTGGACGGCCTGAAGGTCGTCGTCGACTGCGCGCACGGCGCCGCCTCGGGCGTCTCTCCGGAGGCGTTGCGCCGCGCCGGCGCGACCGTGATCGCGATCGGCGCCTCGCCCGACGGCCTGAACATCAACGACGGGTACGGCTCGACCCACCTGGAACGCCTGCAGCGCGCCGTGGTGGAGAACTCCGCGGACGCCGGTATCGCCCACGACGGTGACGCCGACCGCTGCTTCGCGGTCACCGCCTCCGGCGAGGCCATCGACGGTGACCAGATCATGGCGATCCTGGCTCTGGAGCTGCGCGACGCCGGCCGGCTCCCCAGCGACACGGTCGTCGCCACGGTCATGTCGAACCTCGGCTTCAAGCTCGCCATGCGCGACCAGGGCCTGGACGTCGTCGAGACGGCGGTCGGTGACCGCTATGTCCTGGAGGCGATGAAGGCCGGCGGGTACGCCCTCGGCGGCGAGCAGTCTGGCCACGTCATCATGCTCGACCACGCCACCACCGGGGACGGCGTGCTCACCGGGCTGCAGCTGCTGTCGACCATCGCCCACCGCCGGCGCCCGCTCGACGAACTGGCGAAGGTCATGAACCGGCTCCCGCAGGTGCTGATCAACGTCAAGGGCGTCGACAAGGCCAAGGCCAAGACCTCTCCGGAGCTGGCCGCCGCCGTCCAGGCCGCCGAGGCCGAGCTGGGGGACGGCGGCCGGGTGCTCATCCGCCCGAGCGGCACCGAGCCGATGGTGCGCGTCATGGTGGAGGCGCAGACCGAGGACCAGGCCCGCGTCGTCGCCGAGCGTCTCGCCGAGGCCGTCCGCACCGCCCTCTGACCCCCGCCGGCCCGGCCCCTCGACCTTCGTCATCACTTTACGCGGTCGATCGATACTCTCCGTGGTGGTGCGGGTACGTCGATCATGACGGCTGCGCCGCCGAGCGGCGATCCCCACGAGAGACGAAGGTCGAGCACCCATGGCATCAGTGGCGCGTGTCACCGAGATCAGCGCGATCTCGGAGTCGAGTTTCGAGGACGCCGTGAAGGTCGGCATCAGCCGGGCCGCGGAGACCCTCCGCAAGCTCCAGTCCGCCTGGATCAAGGAGATGGAGGTCCAGATCTCCGAGAACGGCGACATCAGCGGCTACAAGGTCAACATGCTGGTCACGTTCGTTCTCGAGTAGGGCCCGTACGGCTCAGGACGCGGGATGGCGGCGCTTCTTGGCCTTGTCGATCCGGTCCAGCAGGACGACCGCCGCGACGACGACGAACGCGGACACGATCCACCAGAGGGGACCGGGCAGGCGCAGGGCCAGGGCCAGCCGTGGGCGCCACCCGAAGATCTTGGCGCCGAACGGATACAGCCCCTGGTGGAAGCCGAGCCAGAGCACCACGAACGACAGCAGGTCGTACGCCTTGGGATCCTTCATGGTCATCCAGCGTGGCGGTGAGGGGCGTCCCGGAGGAAGCGACCATGGTCTATTCCGCACGGCCGGCGGTTCACCCGCCACTCGCCGCCCGGATACGCCGAAGCCGGCCGAACGCCCGGTCCGCTGACAGGCGATCGGCCGGCCGGCGTCCGTCTCGAAGTCCCCGGCCGAAGGACAGCGGCGCTTTGAGACAGGCCCTGACGGCGGATCAGTCGGTGCCGGTGACGGAGAGGGTGCGGAGCTTCCAGCCGGCGTACGCGACACCGGCGACGGTGACGACGATCAGCAGCGGAACCGCCGTGGACGAGGCGACGTCCGCCTTGACGGCGGTCGCGTTGGTCACCATGTCGGCGACGCTGATGCCCCACTGGCGGATCGAGAGGGTCTTGGCGCCGGGGGCGTACCGGGCGATGAGGTTCTCCCAGACCAGGGCGTAGATCAGGCCGATGGTCACCGCGAACCGGCTGAGCACCGCGATCGCCAGGAACAGCGCGCAGTAGGCGACGCCCGCGACCAGCGCGCCCAGCGCGAACCCGGTCGCCAGGCCCGCGGTCATCCCGGTCATGATGACGCCCGCGACGAACATCGGCACGACGCCGAAGGCGACCACGAGGACGACCGAGACGACGTACTTCGTCGTGGAGATCACGGGCCGCGCGATCGGCTTGGTCATGATGTACATGATCTGGCCGTCGTCGATCTCCGGCCCGATCACGCCGGTGCCCGCCAGCAGCGCGAGCAGCGGCAGCAACGCCCCGAGCCCGAACTGCGTGAGCAGCATGGTGGCGTTGTCCAGGTCGGCGTGCCCGCTGGCCCGCAGGCCGATGCTGAGCATCAGCAGCAGCGCGGGCAGAAGGAACAGCAGGAGTATGCGCCGCTTGCTCAGCATGGCGCGGAACGTGATGGAAGCGATGACAGGGTTCACGACGCCACCAGGTAGGAGAAGACGCTTTCGAGGGACTCGTCGGCGGGGGCGACCTCCCACAGCCGGATGTCCGCCTGACGCGCCACCTGCGGGAGCACGAGGGAGAACCGCCGGAAGTCGACGGCCTCGACCTCGAGCCCGCCGGAGGTCAGCTCGACCCCGCGCGTCGACGGATCGGCGATGAGCGCCGCCGCCAGGCGCCGGTCGTCGCTGGAGCGGACGACGAACATGTGCGGCCGGTCGGTCATCAGCCGGCGGATGGCGCGGAAGTCACCGGACGCGGCGTGCCGCCCGGCGATCACGACCTCGATGTGGTGCGCGAGCCGCTCGACCTCTTCGAGGATGTGCGAGCTGAACAGCACCGTCCGGCCCTCGGCGGCCATCTTCCGGATCAGGTCCATCAGGTGCAGCCGCTGGCGCGGGTCCATCCCGTTGAACGGCTCGTCGAGCAGCAGCACCGGCGGGTCGTGGACCAGCGCGGAGGCCATCTTGACCCGCTGCTTCATGCCCTTGGAGTAGTTGCCGATGATCCGGTCGGCCGGGGCGACCATCTCCACCATCGCGAGGGCGCGCTCGGCGGCCGCCTCGGGGTTCGGCAGGCGGTGCAGTTTGGCCATCGCGCGGACGAACTGGCGGCCGGTGAGGAAGTCGTACGCGGTCTCCCGCTCGGGCACGAGCCCGATCTGGCGGTACACCGACGGGTTCTTCCAGATGCGCTGCCCGTCGACGGTCACCTGCCCGCTGGAGGGGGCGAGGAAGCCGCCCATCATGTGGATCAGGGTGGACTTGCCGGCGCCGTTCGGCCCGAGCAGGCCGGTGACGCCCGGCCCGATCGTCATCGAGACGCCGTTGACGGCGACGACGTTGCCGTACCACCGGGAGACGTCCCGGAGAACGAGCTCGCTCACGCTTCCTCCTCGCCCGCGTCGTGGGGGAACGATCCTTGCGGTCGGCTCACTTGGCGCCCGCCTTCCGGAAGCGGAGGTACAGGATCGCGACGCAGCCGACGATGAGGGCGGCGCAGAGCAGGGTGAACACCGGCCCGCCGATCCCGGAGGGCGGTGGTTCGGGCGCGGACTGCTTGGCACGCAGCGCCCAGACCTGCACGCCGTCGACCAGGTTGAACGGGGCGAACATGCCCGCCCACTGGGCCACCGTGAACTGCGTCTGGTTCTCGGCGATGCCCTGGACGGCGGCGACCGCCGTGGTGCTGAGCAGGTAGACCGCCATCACGGCGGTGACGCCGAACCCGCGGCGCGGCGTGAACGCGGCCACGACCAGGCCGAGGCCGGCGAGCACCAGCGCGAAGAGCAGGCACCCCGCGACGGCGGCGAGCCAGTGCACGGTGTGGGTGCCGATGTGCTTCTGCTTCGTGACGAGCGCGCCGATGTACAGGATCGTCACCGGTGTCGCCAGCAGTATGAACAGTGCGGTCGTGAACGCGCCGTACTTGGCCAGCACGTAGTCGAGACGGCTCAGCGGCCGGGAGAAGTACAGCGGTGTGACGTGGAAGCGCAGGTCGCGGGAGGCGATCACCGGCGCCTGTGCCGCCAGAAAGATCGCGATCAGCGGCTGCAGGTAGACGGCGTAGGCGGAGTAGCGGATGAGCTGGACGTCCCGCCCGGCCCCGACCTGCGCGGCGATCGCGGTGACCGCCACACTGATCGCCGCGGGCATCAGCATGATGGCGCAGAGGAGGAACGGCATGATCTTCGCCTTGACCGGCCGGCCCAGGCCGTACGCCGCGCGCAGGTTGTGCGTGAAGAGGGACCGGACGGCGTACGCGCGTCCGAGGCGCTTCCCGTCGTAGTGGCGGTACCCGATGTCGTGGATGACGCTCGTCACGAGAAGACCTCTTCGATGCGGTGGCGGCGGTTCTCCATGCGGACGAGGGCCAGGCCGAGGTCGGCGACCGAGTCGCGTACGACGTCGTAGGTGCTCTCGTCGGCGATGTCGATGAGCAGGAGGCGGCCGTCCGGGCGGACCTGCAGCCCGGTGCGTGCCAGGTGCTCGCCGAGACGGTCCATCTCCTCCTCGACCTCGACCGCCAGCACGCCGCTGACCTGGGTGAAGGCCGAGACCGCCTGCGACCGCAGCAGCCGCCCGCCGTCGATGATCACCAGGTGGTCGGCGACGCGCTCGAGCTCGCCGAGCAGATGGGAGGTGACCAGGACGCTGATGCCGAACTGGCCGCCGATCCGGCGGACGAGGGCGAGCATCTCGTCCCGTCCGGCCGGGTCGAGGCCGTTGGTGGGCTCGTCGAGGAAGACCAGCTTCGGGTCGTGGACGAGAGCCTGGGCGAGCTTGACGCGCTGCCGCATACCGGTCGAGTAGCCGCCGATCGGGCGGTACCGCTCTTCGTACAGCCCGACGTGGCGCAGCGTGTCGGCGGCGCGCTCGCGGGCGGCGGTGGGCGGCAGACCGGAGATCCGGGCGACGTGCACGATGAACTCGGTCGCCGACACGTCAGGAGGGAGGCAGTCGTGCTCGGGCATGTAGCCGACCAGCTCACGGATCCTCATGGTGTCGCGTGCCGTGTCGAAGCCGAGCACCTGTGCCTGCCCGCTCGTGGGTTCGAGGAGGCCGAGAAGGATCTTGATGAGCGTCGACTTGCCCGCGCCGTTGGCTCCGACGAGCCCGACGACACCGGGCTCGATGTCGATCGTCAGCTGATCCAACGCGAGCACGCCGGGGAACCGCATGGACAGCCCCCGGGTGGCGATGATGGACATGGTCCGAACCTAGTGGAGCGCCTCTGTAACCGTCGTCACTCTTCGGCAGTATTCGCCGCCCCACTTCGGGATGATTGCGGGCGTCTTCCGGACGATGCGCGACCGCCCGGCGGCGGACGGCGGTGATCACCCCTGTCCGCCGCCGGGCACCGGCCGCCGGTGGGAGGACCCGGTGATGGAGCGGTCTTCAGCCCGCGGCGGCGGGCGGCGTTCGGCCCGCGGCGGCGGGGTGGTGTTCAGCCCGCGGCGGCGATGCCGGGAGGGGCGGCGGCGAGTGCCGCCTTGATCGCCTCGATGAGCGCGAGCGCCGATTCCTCGGTGAGCTCCACCGCGACCCGGGCCGCCGGGCCGAGCTCCGGCGCGGCGAAGTCGATGTTGACGGTGTGCTCGAAGGGCGCGTGGAAGGGGTGGTCGACGTACACGGACGCCTGGGTCAGCGGGAACCAGCCGTCGGGCCCCTTCCCGCTGCCCGCCATCTTCCTCGTCTCGGTGACGTAGGTGCACATATCAGTCAGGCTCCCAGGTAGCGGTTGAACCAGGCGAAGACGCGCTGCCAGCCGTCGTTCGCGGCCTGCGGCCGGTAGTTCGGCCGGTCGACGGCGAAGAACGCGTGCCCGGCGTCCGGATACGAGTGGAACTCGTACGTCTTGCCGTGCTGCTTGAGCGCGTCCTCTAGCTCCCTGACCTGCTCGGGGGAGGGGTACTGGTCCTCGGCGCCGAACAGGCCGAGCAGCGGGCACGACAGGTTCGGGGTCAGGTCGACGATCGGCCGCACCGCCATCGGGGAGTTCTCCGGCACCTCGCCGACGACGAACGCGCCGTAGCAGTCCACCGCCGCGTCGAGGTCGAGCGAGCAGGCGGCCAGGAACGACTGGCGCCCTCCGGAGCAGTATCCGATCGTCCCGACCTTGCCGTTGGAGGAGGTCAGGCTCCTGAGGTGGCGGACGGCGGCGTCGACGTCGCCGACGAGGCGCTCGTCCGGCACGCCGCCCGCCGCGCGGGACGCGGCCGCCGCGTCGTCCGGAGCGGCGCCGGGCGCGTCGCGGTAGTGCAGGTTCGGCATGATCGCCGTGTAACCGTGTGCGGCGAACTTCCGCACGATCTCCTTGCTCGGCTCGTCGTAGCCGGGCATGTGGTGGATGACCACCACGCCGCCGTACGGACCCGGTCCGAGGGGCCGGGCGAGGTACGCCTCGATCGGGTCGCCGCTGTGGCCGGTCAGCGGGATCGTTTCGGCCATCATCGCGTCGTACATGGTTAGCAAGGCTATCGACCGGCGTCGATCTGCGGTTCGGCGGTTCGTGTCCCCGACCTGCGGAGGTCCGCACCACCCGGCGTAATCGACAAATCCCGTGATCGAACCATATGGCAGCATTCATCCGTCAAAGTTGGGCAAACAGCCAGCAAAAACGAGGTGAGCTGTATGGTGTCGTGGCGGGTTCGGGCGGTGGCGGTCGCGATTCCGGTGCTTCTCGTCGCCGGATGCAAGACCAGTGGGGTCCAGACCACCGGAGATGGTGCGGAACCGCACGCGACCAAGGGCAACGAGGCGACCGCGCGGAAAGAACTGGGTCAGCTCAAGGTCGCGGTGCCCGACCCGATGACCGGATACAGCCGCGAGAAGTACGGCCCTGCCTGGAAGGACGTGGACGACAACGGCTGCGACACGAGGAACGACATCCTCGCGCGCGACCTGTCCAAAGTGAAGAAGCGCGACAAATGCATCGTCATCTCCGGTGAGCTGCACGACCCGTACGCCGGCAAGGACATCCACTTCACCAAGGCGCACGCCTCCGAGGTGCAGATCGACCACGTCGTCCCGCTCGCCCTGGCCTGGCGGATGGGCGCCCACGAGTGGACGCCGGACAAGCGCGCGCACCTGGCCAACGACCCCGCCAACCTGCTCGCCGTGTGGGGCCGCCCGAACATGCAGAAGAGCGACAAGGGGCCGTCGGAGTGGCAGCCCCAGAAGTCGTTCCAGTGCACCTACGCCGAGAGGTTCATCGGCGTCACGTACGCCTACCGGCTGTCCGTGACCCGCGCCGACCGCACGGCACTGCAGGGAATGCTCGACACCTGCTGACGCCCGGGGGCCGGCGCCGCCCGTGACATTCGTACCGGTCGATCATGGATCGATGAATCTGCCGTAGGCACCCCCGTTCCCGCGAGGCTTGACGCGACGACGAAGCCGAGCGAAGGAACGACGATGACGCAGATCGCCCCGACCGACCGGCCCGTCCCGCGGGTCACGGACACCGCCACACCGGCGGCGGATACCGCCCCGCGGTCCGAGGACACCGCGTCGCGGGTCACGGCCGCCGCCCGGGCGGACCGGCCCGCGCGCCGGGCACTGGCCCGGACGCTCGGACCGCTGGTGGTGGACGTCGCCATCCCCACGGGCGGGTACTACCTCCTGCACAAGGGCCTGGGCGTGGACGTGGTCACCTCACTGGCGCTCAGCAGCGTGGTCCCGGCGGCGCACACGGTCCTCGACGCCGTCCGCCACCGCGTGTTCAACGGGCTGGCGGGCCTGATGCTGGCCGTCAACGTCGCCGGGATCGTGCTCAGCTTCGTGACCGGCGACCCCCGGCTCATGCTGGCCAAGGACTCCGGCGTGAGCAGCGTGATCGGCCTCGGCATCCTGATCTCCGCATTCCGCGGCCGTCCGCTGATGTCCGCCGGTTTCAAGCCGTTCATGACCAAGGGCGATCCCGCGAGGATCGCCGCGTGGGACCGCCTGTCCGCCGGATCGGCGGCGTTCCGGCGCCTCGAACGGCGGTTCTCCGTCATCTGGGGCCTGGTTCTGCTCGGCGAGTGCGCCGCCCGCCTGGCCGGCGCGTTCACTCTGCCGATCGACACGATGGCCTGGCTGTCCACCGTCATCCTGCTCGGCGCGATCGCCGTCGGGATCGTCGTCGGCGGGACCGCGAGCGAGCCGATGAAGAAGCTGATCGACGCCGAGACCTCGGCCTGACTCCCGGAAGGAGGAGAACCATGCGCGCCAAGGGCATCAACTACGACACCGCCTTCCTCCCGGGCGGACCGAACAGCCGGGAGGTCTTCGACTCCGACGTCGTACGGCGGGAGATGGCGCGCGACGCCGCTCCACGGCGCCGAGACTCCTGGTCGTTGGAACAACGAAGACCCTCGGCGCAGAGCTATGAGCCGGGCTCCGTGACGAAGTCACGGAGCAGACCGAACGCCTCACCTGGTGCCTCGCGGAACACTCCATGGCCCGTTCCCGGAAGGACGTGCAGGCGGACGGGGGCGGCGGTGATCGCCTCGGCGAGGCGGCGGGCGGCCGGTTCGGTGGCCACCGGGTCGTCCGCGCAGGCGAGGATCAGCGTCGGACAGGCCAGCCGGTCGAGCCGAGCCCACGGGTCGAATCGGCCGGCCATCTCGGGCGCCTCGGGTGCCTCGACGCCGCCGAGCCGTTCGAACGCGGCTGGCCGCTCCTGCGCGGAGCCGGGCATGACGCTGTCCAGCACCAGCTTGGAGACGCGGTCCGGGTGGCGCAGGGCCGCGGTCAGCGCGACCCAGCCGCCGCTGGACGTGCCCACCAGGATCGGGTCGACGATGCCGAGGGTGTCGCAAAAGTCGACGACGTCGTCCGCCCACCGCTCCCACGTCCAGGACCCGGGACCGGCCCGGTCTGACCGCCCGCTCCCGCGCTGATCCAGGTAGAGGACCTGGGCGAACTCCGCGGCCGCCCTGAAAGCCGGCTTGAACACCGAGTGGTCCGCGCCCGGCCCGCCGTGGAGCAGGACGATCGTCGGCCGCTCCACCATGGTCGCCCCGTCCGGCACGAGCTGACACCCGTCGACGTCGAAGTACAGCACGACGTCGTTGACGCGGACCCGCATCGCCCCATTGTGAGGGGCTACGGCACCGTACGAATTGGCCGGAAGCGGTCCTTGCCGCCGCCGTTGCCGGAGAAGCGACGAACCGGACATTCCTCCGGTCATCCCGGCGGCAACGAGTCGACAGCGGCTGCGAAGTGGCTCCGGCCGGGTGCCGTGCGCCTGGACGGAGCGGTTGCGGCCGGCCCTGAGTGGAACAAGACACGATCGGTGCGGTAGACCGGCCTCTATGACAGGACATGTGGGGGGTCAGGTCGTGGGATGCCTGCGCTGGCGATTCTGATCGGGTTGCAGGCCTCGGGGAAGACGACGTTCTTCCGGCAGGTGCTGGCGCCCGAGTATGTGCATGTCAGCAAGGACGACTTCCGGAGGGCCCGGCGGCGGCAGGCGCGGCAGATGCGGCTCGTCGAGGAGGCCCTGACGGCGGGGCTGAACGTCGCCGTCGACAACACCAACCCGTCCCCGGAGGAGTGGCGGCCGCTGGCCGAGGCCGCGCAGAGACACGGGGCGAAGGTCGTCGGTTACTGGTTCCCGCCGGACGTCCCCGGCTCACTACGCCGTAACGCTTCTCGTACCGGAGAAAATCGGGTGCCCGAGGTCGGCCTCTTTGCCACTCTGAAACGCCTGCGCCGCCCGCGGCCGTCCGACGGCTTCGACGAGCTGTACGAGGTCCGGTTCGACGGCGTGGGCGGATTCGACGTGCGGCCGGTGGCGAAGGAGGCGACGGAGTGAGGAACAACGAACTCGAGGCGCGAATGCGCTCCCTCGAGTGGTTCCACTCGCTGACCGTGCTCCCGGGCGCCTGGGCGGTCATCCGGGTCGACGGGCGGTCCTTCTCCCGTTACACGGAGAGCCGCTTCGACAAGCCCTTCGATCCGCGCTTCTCCGACCTGATGGTCGAGGCGGCGCGTGCGCTGCTGACCGAACTCGGCGGCCGCTACGCCTACACCGAGAGCGATGAGATCTCCGTCCTGCTCGACCGATCCTCCGACCTGTTCGGAAGGGAGGTGGAGAAGCTGGTGTCCATCTCCGCGAGCGTCGCCACCGCCGCCTTCGCGCTCGCCGCCGGCGAACCGGTGCACTTCGATAGCCGCGTATGGGTGGGCACCGGCCTCGACGATGTCGTCGACTATTTCTCCTGGCGGCAGGCGGACGCCGCGCGCTGCGCCCTGAACGGCTGGTGCTACTGGACGCTGCGGGGTGAGGGCCGGACGGCCCGCCAGGCGACGCGGACCCTCCACGAAACGAGCGTCGCGGACAAGAACGAGCTGTTGTTCGCCCGCGGGGTCAACTTCAATGACGTGCCCGCCTGGCAGCGTCGCGGGATCGGGCTGTGGTGGGAGAGCTTCGAGCGGCCGGGCCGCGATCCGATCCGCGAGATCGAGGTGACCTCCGTACGGCGACGGCTTCACATCGAGGAGGACCTCCCGATGAAGGACGACTACCGGGAGCTCGTCCGGCGCCTCGCGGAGCCCGGCGACTGACATGGACCGCCTATCCGGAGTCCGGGAGGTGTCGAGGTCGTCGGTGTCGAACAGAAGCCGGTAATACAGGCCCGAGTAGAGCATCTCGACCATGATGCCGGTGGCGATGTCGGCGCGGAGCCGGCCGGCGGAGATCGCGGAGGGAAGCCGCTTCTCGCAGAGGCGGGGCGACGCACCTGTTCAACGCGATGCGCGACCTCCACCACCGCGATCCCGCAACGGGGCCGTCGTCCATGGGAGCCTGCCCTAACGCCGCACCGGCGCGGGCTCCGGGCGGTCCGGGGTCTCGGCGGACAGGTCGGCGAGGAGACGCAGGGCCTCACCACTGGGAGCGGGTGCGTTCGGCGTCCCGGACGAGACAGGTCTTCGCGGCTTCCCGGAAGTGGGCGACGAGCGGATTGCGGTCGTCGGCGCGGGTGACGACGGCCACCTGGCAGGGTTCGATTCCGTTGACGGGGATGGTGGTGAGGTCGTCGCGGAGCCTGCCACGCCGGTCGTCGGCGGGCACGATGGCGATGGCGCGCCCGTCGGCGACGGCTTCGAGCTTGTCCTCGTATGTGTCGGCGAGCAGGGGACCGAGTGGGGCCGGTCTCCCGTCCGGGCGGGGATCGAGCCGCCAGAACCCCGTCCACGCCGCGGCCATGCCGGCGCAGGCGACGAGTGGTTCGTCGGCGAAGTCGTCCGGGCTGACCGATTGCTTCCCTGCGAGGTGATGAGAGGCGGACACGAGGAGTACCCGGGGCTCGTCGTAGAGGACGGTCACGCGCAGATCATCACTGCGGATCGGAAGCGGCGTGCGGGTGACGAGCACGTCGACCTGGCGGTCGGGTAGGGCTTGGGCTTCGTCCGCGTCCAGGTGCCGCGTGCGAACGTGAGCGTCGGGATGGCGACGGCGCAGGTCGCGCACTGCCGCGGTGATGACGAGGTCCTCGACGTACCCGATGGTGATCGCGCGTGGCGGCGCGGCGGCGCGGGCCGCGAGCGCCGCCTGGGAGGCGGTGTGCAGGAGTTCCTGTGCTCGCGGAAGGAATGCCGCGCCGGCCGCGCTGAGGCGGCTGCCCTGGGTCGTGCGCTCCAGCAGGCGCACGCCCAGTGCGTCCTCCAGCCGCTGGATCTGGCGGCTCAGGGAGGGCTGAGCGACGTGCAACGCCGCTGCCGCCCGGGCGAAGTTCAGGTGCTCGGCGACGACCGTGAAGTACCGGACCAACCGCAGGTCGAGGTCCGGACCGGCATCGACCGTCGGGAAGCGCGGGGCGTCTTCAGGCACACGACGACTGTATTCGTTATGCGGCTACTGCATGAGGGAGTGCGAACCAGGACTTAGACGCCCGGCTCAGACGGCTGTTGACTGCTGTCGTCCGGCCGAGGGCACCCTCGC
The DNA here is from genome assembly GCF_024055725.1 of Actinoallomurus spadix. Taxonomy (GTDB): domain Bacteria; phylum Actinomycetota; class Actinomycetes; order Streptosporangiales; family Streptosporangiaceae; genus Actinoallomurus; species Actinoallomurus spadix. The sequence goes on from NZ_JAMXMX010000026.1 coordinate 92,648, forward strand.
CGGGACGAGAACCAACACGTCGAATCCAAGAAGGACGTTCCTGCATGACCATCGTCTTCGTTCATGGTGTTCCGGTGACCTCTGCGGTCTGGACGCCACTGATCAATGAGTTGTCCAAGCTCGGCCATGATGATGTGGTCCGGCTCTCGCCTCCCGGTTTCGGTGCCCAGCTGCCTGCGGATTTCGGTGCCACGATGGATGATTACCGGAGCTGGCTCGTTGACGAGCTCACGCGGTTCGACGCACCGGTGGATCTCGTCGGCCACGACTGGGGCGGAGGGCACGTCATCGAAGTCGCGATGACCCGCCCCGACCTGCTGCGCAGTTGGGTGAGCGACACTATCGGCGGTTACGAGCCGGACTTCGTCTGGCACCCCCTGGCACGAACCTGGCAGACACCAGGCGAGGGAGAGCGTTCCATCAAGGAGATCTTCGCTGGAGACGCCGATGAGCGGGCGGCGCGCATGGTCGAGTGGGGCATTCCCGAGCCGGCTGCCGGCGAGGTGGCGCTCGGGCAGGGCGCGGAGATGGGAAAGGCGATCCTCGCGTTGTACCGGTCAGCGATGCCGGCGAAGCTGATCGAGCGTGGCCGTGATCTCCCCGCCGCCGCTGCTCGGCCGGGTTTGGTTCCCATCGCCACCGAGGACCTCACCGTCGGTCGCGTGGACACCCGGCGCCGTGCCGCCGAGCGGGCCGGCGCTCGTACTGCGGTACTCGAAGGAGCCGGTCACTGGTGGATGCTTCAGGGTCCCCCTCAGGCGGCTCGCATGCTGTCTGAGTTCTGGGCCGGCCTGTAACGCCCACCCCGTCTGGGTCTCGAAGGCGACGATCGAGGACACCGAGGCGACCGAGACGATCGCGCCGCCGCCACCGGCCTCCATGACGCGGAAGGCCTCGATCCGGCGCGCGCCCGCGACGACGTGGTGGCCTTCGCGGACCAGCCGGGCGGCCATGGCCTCGCCGATGCCGCTGCTGGCCCGGGTGACGAGGACGACCTTCGGCTCGGATGCGGTGTGCGGTTGCGGGTGGCTCGTTGGCATGACTGCCGACTCTGGGCGGGCCGGACGGAGGGGAGAAGGGCGCGATCCTCCCTGGGAGCAGCGCACCCAGGAAGCGCGCCGATCGCCGACCTACGATGGCGGCATGACCTCAACCGAGCTCGGTGCCTACCTCAAGGCCCGGCGGGCCCAGGTCACCCCTGAGCGGGCCGGCCTTTCCAGCACGGGACACCGCAGGGTCCCCGGCCTGCGGCGCGAGGAGGTGGCGTCGCTGGCGGGAGTCAGCGTCGACTACTACGTCCGTCTCGAGCAGGGCCGGGAACGCTCGCCGTCCGCGCAGGTCGTCGAGGCCCTGGCCGTCGCCCTGCGCCTGCCGGAGGACGGCCGCCTGCACCTGTTCCGCCTGGCCGGGCTGAGCCCACGCGCCCGGAGCGCCGCCGTGAACGATCATGTCGACCCGGGTCTCCTGCAGCTCATGAGCGCCTGGCCGGACAACCCGGCCATCGTCTACAACCGTGCCTACGACGTCCTCGCGTCGAACGCGATCGCCGACGCGCTCTTCCACGACTGGGCGCACTCGCGCAACCTCATGCACGTCGTCTTCACCGAGCCCGCCGCGCGGAGCTTCTACGCGGACTGGCACGAGGTCGCGCGCAACTCCGTGGCCGGTTTCCGGCTCGGCTACGGTGAGGCGCCCGACGATCCGCGCATCCGGCGGGTGCTCACCGAACTGCTCGCGGAGAGCGCGGAGTTCGCCCGGCTCTGGGCCCGGCACGACGCCCGCGGCAAGGCGCTCGAGACCAAGCGGTTCCACCACCGCGACGTGGGAACGCTGACGCTGTCCATGCAGACCTTCGACGTCCGCTCCAGTCCCGGCCAGGAGCTCGTCGTCTACCACGCGGAGCCGGGCTCGCCGAGCAGCGAGGCCCTCGGCCTCCTCGGGTCCCTCGCCGCCGGCGTACACCAGAGGTAAAGGTCGAGCACTGTTTCGCCCCGATCGCCCTTCTCGGGGGTGAATCCGGCTGGTTTGAAGGCGTCTACCGTGTCACGGGTTACTCGACGGTGACGGACTTGGCGAGGTTGCGGGGCTGGTCGACGTCGTGGCCCCGCGCGGTGGCCAGCTCACAGGCGAAGACCTGCAGCGGGACCGTCGCGACGAGCGGCTGCAGGAGCGTCGGCACGGCCGGGACCCGGATGAGCGTGTCGGCGTACGGGACGACGGTCTCGTCGCCCTCCTCGGCGATGACGATCGTACGGGCGCCGCGGGCGCGGATCTCCTGGATGTTCGACACGATCTTGTCGTGCAGGACCGGCCGGGCGCGCGGCGGCACGATGACCACCACGGGAAGGTCCTGCTCGATCAGCGCGATCGGCCCGTGCTTCAGCTCACCGGCGGCGAAGCCCTCCGCGTGCATGTACGCGAGCTCCTTGAGCTTCAGCGCGCCCTCCAGGGCCACGGGGAAGCCGACGTGCCGCCCGAGGAAGAGCACGCAGCGCTCGCCCGCGAGGGACCGGGCCAGCTCGCGGACCGGCTCGACCGTGCCCAGGACCGCCTCGACCTTCTCCGGCATGGTGGCGAGCAGCTGGATCATCGCGAAGACCTCGTCGCCCCACTTGGTCCCCCGGACCTGAGCGAGGTAGAGCGCGATGAGGTACACGGCGACCAGCTGGGTGAGGAACGCCTTGGTCGAGGCCACGGCGATCTCCGGACCGGCGTGGGTGTACAGCACGCCGTCGCACTCGCGGGGGATCGTGGAGCCGTTGACGTTGCAGATGCCGAGCACGTTGGCGCGCTGCTCGCGGGCGTGCCGCACCGCCATCAGGGTGTCCATGGTCTCGCCGGACTGCGAGATCGCGATGACCAGGGTCGAGCGGGTGAGGATCGGGTCCCGGTAGCGGAACTCGCTGGCCAGCTCCACTTCGCACGGGATCTGCGCCCAGTGCTCGATCGCGTACTTGGCGATCAGCCCGGCGTGGTAGGCCGTACCGCACGCCACGATGATGATCTTCTCGACGTCGCGCAGCTGCTGGTCGGACAGGCGCATCTCGTCGAGGGTGAGACGGCCGTCGGCGCCGACGCGGCCCAGCAGGGTGTCGGCGACCGCCCGCGGCTGCTCGGCGATCTCCTTGAGCATGAAGTAGTCGTGGCCGCCCTTCTCGGCGGCGGAGACGTCCCAGTCGACGTGGTACTCCTTCACCGGGGCCGCGGCGCCGGCGAAGTCGGTGACGGTGACGCCCTCGGGGCGCAGCTCGACGACCTGGTCCTGGCCCAGCTCGATCGCGTCCCGCGTGTGCGCGATGAACGCGGCGACGTCGCTGGCCAGGAAGTTCTCCCCCTCGCCGACGCCGACGACGAGCGGTGAGTTGCGGCGCGCGCCGACGACGAGGTCCGGCTCGCCCGCGTGCACCGCGACCAGCGTGAACGCCCCCTCGAGCCGCCGGCAGACCCGCCGCATCGCCTCGGTCAGGCCGGCGCCGCCGGCCACCTCCTCCTCTAGGAGGTGCGCGACCGCCTCGGTGTCGGTGTCGGAGGACAGCTCGTGGCCGCGCTCCTCCAGCTCGACGCGGAGGGCCGCGAAGTTCTCGATGATGCCGTTGTGCACGACCGCCACCGCGCCGGTGCAGTCGACGTGCGGGTGGGCGTTGCGGTCGTTGGGCGGCCCGTGGGTGGCCCAGCGGGTGTGCCCGATGCCCGCGCGGCTCCGCGGTGGCGGGTTCTCGGCCAGCGCGTCGCGCAGGTTGACGAGTTTGCCCGCCCGCTTGGTGACCGTCAGCTTCCCGTCGGCCAGCACCGCCGCGCCCGCCGAGTCGTAGCCTCGGTATTCCAGCCTGGCGAGCCCGTCGACGACGACGTCGAGAGCGGGTTGCGACCCGACGTACCCCACGATTCCGCACATGGGACGTCACCTTAATGGCTCCAGGTGAGCGGCTAGACCAGTGCCTCCGGAAGCGTCCGTTTCCGGCAAAGGTCACCAGAAGTTAACTTCAGTAAAGGCTATGGTTTCCTCCATGATCCCTGACGGGGAGGGCATGGCCGGCCCCTATGTCGAGTTCGGCCGCGAGGAGTGGCGGGCACTGCGGGCGGCGACGCCGCTGACGCTCTCGCCGGAGGACCTGGAGGGCCTGCGCGGACTGAACGACCCGATCGACCTCGCCGAGGTCGAGGAGGTCTACCTGCCGCTGGCGCGGCTCATCGGCCTGTTCGCCGCGGCCGAAGGCCGCCTGCGGGACGCGGTCGGCGCGTTCCTCGGCGGCCCGGTCGTCCCGACGCCGTTCGTCATCGGCATCGCCGGGAGCGTCGCCGTCGGCAAGTCGACCGTGGCGCGTCTCGTCCGGACGCTGCTCGCCCGCGGTGACGGGAGGCCCACGGTCGAACTGGTCACCACGGACGGCTTTCTCTACCCGAACGCCACGCTCGCCGAGCGCGGGCTGATGGACCGCAAGGGCTTCCCCGAGTCGTACGACCGCGGGGCGCTGCTGGGGTTCGTCTCCGCGCTCAAGGCGGGCGCCGCGGAGCTGTCCGTGCCGGTGTACGACCCGCTGGCCTACGACATCGACCCCGGCGCCCGGCGGGTCGTCCGGCGGCCCGACATCCTCATCCTGGAGGGCCTCAACGTGCTGCAGACCGCCCGGCCGGGCGGTCTGGCGGTGTCGGACCTGTTCGACTTCTCGATCTACGTGGACGCGCGGGTGAACGACGTCCGCCAGTGGTACATCGACCGATTCTTCGCGCTGCGGCGCACGGTCTTCACCGACGAGCGCTCGTTCTTCCACCCGTACGCGCAGGTGGACCCGGACGAGGCGGCGGCGTACGCCGAGCGGACGTGGCGGGAGACCAACGAGGTCAACCTCGTCGCCAACATCCTGCCGACCCGGGACCGCGCCACCCTCGTCCTGTGCAAGGACCGCGACCACCGGATCACCCGCGTACGCCTGCGCCGCATCTGACCGCTCAGCCGGCACGCCCGGAGCGCACGGCCAGAACCGAGCAGCAGCCGCCCAGCACGGCGGCCGCGGCGAGCGCGACGCTCGTCACCGCCAGGGCGTGGCCGGTCGGCGGCGCGACGCTCAGGAACACCGTGCCGAACGTCGCCACGCCCACGACCTGCGCGAACTGGTTCATCGTGACGAGCAGGCCGCTGGCGTCGGCCGCGTCCGCGACAGGCACGCGCGCGAGCGCGAGCGCGAGCATCGGGCTGAAGGCACCGCCCAGGCCGAGACCGGTCAGGGCCATCGCCGCCTCCAGCCCCACGCCACCGGACTGGAACACCGCCAGCCCCAGGTACCCGAGGGCCGCGACGGCGAACGCCGCCGGGACCAGCACGCGGTGCCACCGCGCGGGCACCCGCCGCCAGTTCAGGCTCGCGAGGGCGAACCCGCCCGCGCCGGGGATGAAGGACAGCCCGGCGCGCAGCGGGCTGTCGCCCAGGCCGCCCTGCAGGTGCAGGGCCAGGCTGAACAGGAACCCGCCGAACGTCGCCATCGCGAAGAAGATCGTGACGCCGCCGGCCAGGAGCCCGGGCGTGCGCAGCAGCCGGCCGGGGATCAGCGGCGCGGCTGCGCGGCGCTGCAGGACCACGAAGATCCCGAAGAGGACGACGCCGCCGGCCAGCATGACCCAGCCCCAGCCGGGCCAGCCCTCCTCGTGCCCGAGCACGAGCGGCACGATGAAGCAGACGACGGCGGCGGACAGGCCGAGCACGCCGGGGACGTCCAGCCGGCGGCCCCGCTCACCACGGTCGCCCGGCAGGACGCGTGGCCCGGCGACCAGCAGCGCCACGCCGATCGGTACGTTCACCAGGAACACCGGCCGCCAGCCGGTGCCGAGGACGTCGGCGCTGACGAGGGCGCCGCCGATCACCTGCCCCGCGACGGCGCCGCCGGACAGCACAGCCGAGTAGGCGCTCAGCGCCCGGGCCCGCGCGGCGCCGGTGAAGTTCCGCTGGATCAGGCTCATCACCTGCGGCACCATCACCGCGGCGCCCGCGCCCTGGACGAGCCGGAAACCGATGAGCAGGCCGGTGCTCGCCGCGAGGCCGCACGCCAGGGACGCCGCGGTGAAGACCGCCAGCCCGCCGAGGAAGGCGCGCCGGTGCCCGAGAATGTCACCGAGGCGCGCCCCGGTGATGAGCAGCACGGCGTACGCGATCGTGTAACCGGCGATGACGAGCTGCAGGCCCGCGCCGGACGCCTGCAGGTCGGTACGGATGGTGGGGGCGGCGACGTTGACCACGGTCACGTCGAGGACCGCCATGAACTGCCCGAGCATGATGAGCGTCAGCAGCCCGCCGCGGCGGACCGGCGCCGGTGCCGGGGGAGCGTCGAGAGTGATCTGGGCCATGCGCCGAGCCTGCTGCCGGAGCGGTACAGGTGGTGAGAGCCCGCTGATACTGGTGTTGACAGCACCTGGCACGGCGGCCCGGCGTACCGCACCATGGACGGGTGACCATGACGACCACCCGCCGGCGGACCGAGCTGGCCGCCTTCCTCCGCAGCCGGCGGGAGCGCATCACCCCCGCCGACGTCGGGATCCCGGCGGGGCTGCGGCGGCGCACGCCCGGGCTGCGCCGCGAGGAGGTCGCCCAGCTCGCCGGGGTCGGCGTCACCTGGTACACCTGGCTCGAACAGGGCAGGCCGATCAACGTCAGCGTCCAGGTCCTCGACGCGATCGCCCGTACGCTCCGTCTCGACCGGCCCGAGCGCGAGCATCTCTACCACCTGGCGGACGTGCCGGCGATGCCCGGTCCACCGGTGCACGACCGGCTCGAACCGGAGGTGCAGGCCGTCCTCGACGGCCTGGCTCCGCTGCCCGCCAGCGTGCTGTCGAGCCGCTACGACGTGCTCGCCTGGAACACCGCCTACTCCGCCGTGTGGCCGGCCGTCCTGCGCGCCGACGACACCCATCCCCGCAACCTGCTGTGGCGGATGTTCGTCACCCCGCACTGCTGCAACCAGATGCTCAACCGCGACACCGAGCTACCGCAGATGGTGGCGATGTTCCGGGCGGCGTTCGCCCGGCACCTCGGCGAGCCGTCCTGGACCGGGCTGGTGGAGCGACTGTCGGCGGCGAGCCCCGAGTTCGCGGAGATGTGGGCGGCCCAGGACGTCGCCGTCCCCTCGACGCGCGTGAAGCACTTCAAGCACGCCGCCGTCGGCGAAATCCGGATGTCGGTGGTCAACTTCGCCGTCACCGCCACGCCAGAGACCCGGCTGGCGGTCTACACGCCGGTCGACGAGGACACGCGCGAGCGCATCCAGTGGCTGATCGACAACCCCGGCGCGCCCGCCGTCGACCACGTCCATCGGGCCCCTGTGGTCCCGGAGTGATAAACCTGGTCGAGTGATCGTCGGAGTGGGGATCGACGTCGTCGACGTCGCCCGGTTCGCCAGGTCGCTGGAGCGCACGCCGGGCCTGGCCGTCCGGCTCTTCACCGACCGGGAGCGCGGGCTGCCCCCGCGGTCCCTCGCCGCGCGGTTCGCGGCCAAGGAGGCCCTGGCCAAGGCGCTGGGGGCGCCGCGCGGGCTGCGGTGGACCGACGCGGAGGTGCGCCGCGCCGAGGACGGCCGCCCGAGCCTGCACGTGATGGGCACCGTCCAGGAGGCGGCCGGGCGGCTGGGCGTCACCACCTGGCACCTGTCGCTCAGCCACGACGGGGGCGTCGCGATCGCGATGGTCGTGGCGGAGAACACCCGATGAGAGGTCCGTCGCGGTGGGGGCCCGGAGACGAGCCCGTCGCCGTGGTGGCGGAGAACACCCGGTGACGAGCCGCGCGGTGCCGGCGGGAAGAGATCTCATGAGGAGGCGAGCGTGATGCGGTACGCACACGAGGTCGACAAGGTCCGGACCGCCGAACGGGCGCTGATGGCCCGCCTGCCCGACGGGACGCTCATGTCGCGCGCCGCGGCCGGTCTGGCGTCGGTGTGCGCCCGGATCCTGCGCGGCGGCCGGCCGCACGCCGAACCGGGCCTCGGCGTGTACGGCGCGCGCGTCGTCCTGCTGGTGGGCGGCGGCGACAACGGCGGTGACGCCCTGTACGCGGGCGCGGGCCTGGCGCGGCGTGGCGCGGGGGTCACCGCGGTCCTCGCGGGAACGAAGAGCCACGAGGGCGGGCTGGCCGACCTGCGCGCCGCCGGCGGCCGGGTGCTGCCCGTCGCGGAGGAGGAACGGGTGGCCACGGCGATCGACCGGGCCGACCTGATCATCGACGGAATGCTCGGCATCGGCGGCCGGGGCGGGCTGCGCGAGCCGTACGCCGGCCTGGCCCGCCGCGCGGCCGACAGCCCGGCGATCGTGGTGGCCTGTGACCTGCCCAGCGGCGTCGACGCGAGCAGCGGGCAGGTCGCCGGGGCGGCGGTCCGCGCGGACGTGACCGTCACCTTCGGGACGTACAAGCCGGGTCTGCTCGTCGACCCGGGCGCCGAGCACGCGGGTGTGGTCGAACTCGTCGACATCGGGCTCGGCCCGTACCTGCCCGACCCGGACGTGTGCGCGCCGCTCGCCGAGGACGTCGCCGTCCGGCTGCCCCGCCCGACCAGCGAGTCGAACAAGTACCGGCGGGGCGTCGTCGGCGTCCTCGCGGGGAGCGAGACGTTCACCGGGGCCGCCGTCCTCGCCGTCGGCGGGGCGGTGCGCGGCGGGGCGGGGATGGTGCGGTTCGCGTCCTCCGAGCACCCGGTGGAGCTCGTCCGGCAGCGCTGGCCGGAGTCGGTGACCACGGTCATCGGGGACTCCCTGGACGGGATCGGGCGGGTGCAGGCGTGGGTGGCCGGGCCCGGCCTGGGCACGGACGAGCGGGCCGAGGCGCTGCTCGCGCAGGTCCTCGCCACGGACCTGCCGGTCCTCGTCGACGCCGACGGGCTCACCGTGCTGGCGCGGCGGCGCGACCTGCTGTGGCGGGACGCGCCGACCGTGCTGACCCCGCACGCCGGAGAGCTGGCCCGGCTGCTGGGCACCGACGCCGGTGAGATCGAGGCGCGGCGGCTGGAGCACGTGCGCCGCGCCGCGGAGGAGCTGACCGCCACCGTGCTGCTCAAGGGCTCCACGACGCTGATCGCCGAGGCGGACCGGCCGGTGCGGGTGAACCCCACGGGCACGCCCTGGCTGGCGACGGCGGGCAGCGGCGACGTGCTGTCCGGGCTCACGGGCGCGCTGCTCGCCGGCGGCGTGCCGGCGATCGACGCGGCCGCGACCGGGGCGTACCTCCACGGCCTGGCCGCCCGGCTGTCGGCCGACCCGTACGGCGACGGCGCCGCGCCGATCAGCGCGTACGACGTCCTCGACGCGCTGCCCGAGGCGTTCCGCACTCTGGCCGGATGACGCCACGACGGCGGCGTGAATGGCCGGAGCTCACCCCGGCGGCTGCCACACTGGAGTTCATGGTGAACGTCCCCGCAACAGCGCATGTCGACCTCGCGGCGATCAGCCACAACGTCGGCGTCCTCCGCGAGAAGGCCGCGGGCGCCGAGGTGATGGCGATCGTCAAGGCCGACGGGTACGGGCACGGCATCATCCAGGCCGCTCGCGCCGCGCTGGCGGGCGGGGCCTCCCGGCTCGGCGTCGCGACCCTGGCCGAGGCGCTGACCGTACGGCGGGCCGGCGTCGACGCGCCGGTGCTGTGCTGGCTGCACGGCACGGGCGAGCCGTTCGACGAGGCCGTCGCCGCCGACGTCGACCTGGCCGCGAGCTCGACGCACGTCGTCGAGGAGATCGCGGCCGCCGCCGCGCGCGCGGGCCGTACGGCGCGACTGCACCTGAAGATCGACACGGGGCTGTCCCGCGCGGGCGCGACGCCCGAGGACTGGCCGTCGGTGGTGGACGCCGCGCTCCGCGCCCAGGCGGAGGGGTGCGTGCAGGCGGTCGGGATCTGGTCGCACCTGGCGTGCGCGGACGAGCCGGGCCACCCGTCGATCGCCGCGCAGCTGCGGACCTTCGACGAGGCCGTCGAGTTCGCCGAGAAGGCCGGCGTCCGCCCGGAGGTCCGGCACATCGCGAACTCCGCGGCGACGCTGACGATCCCCGAGGCGAGGTACGACCTCGTACGGCCCGGCATCGCGGTGTACGGCCTGAGCCCCATCCCGTCGCACCCGGCCTCCGACGGGCGCGAGGACCACAACTTCGGCCTCCGGCCCGCCATGACGCTCACCGGGCGGATCCTCGTCACCAAGCGCGTCGGCCCCGGCACGGGCGTGTCGTACGGGCACCGGTACACCACCGACCGGGAGACCACGCTCGGCGTCGTGCCCCTCGGGTACGCCGACGGCATCCCTCGCAGCGGCACCAACCTCCTGGAGGTCCTGGCGGCCGGCCGTCGGCGGCGCATCGCCGGCACGGTCTGCATGGACCAGTTCGTCATCGACGTGGGCGACGACGAGCTCCACGCCGGCGACGAGGTGATCCTCTTCGGCCCGGGCGACCGGGGCGAGCCCACCGCGCAGGACTGGGCCGACCTGCTCGGCACGATCTCCTACGAGGTCGTCACCCGCATCGGCGCACGTGTCGCCCGCGTGTACGAAGGAATCCCCCAGTGAACAAGAAACGCATCGGGCTGATCGGCGCGGCGGTCGGCACCGCCGGCGCGGTCGGCGTGGGCGCGGTCGTCGCCGCGCGGAGGTACGCCGTCGGGCGGGCCCGGCTCACCCCGGACCCCGACGCGGGCGAGCCGTTCGGCGAGCTGCGCGGCCGGCCGCTGACCGTCGAGGCGAGCGACGGCGTGCCCCTGCACGTCGAGATCGACGGGCCGGACGACGCGCCCCTCACGGTCGTCTTCTGCCACGGCTACTGCCTGAACGAGGACTGCTGGCACTTCCAGCGGCGCGACCTGGGCCGCGACGGCGACCTGCGGCTGGTCCTCTGGGACCAGCGCAGCCACGGCCGGTCCGGGCGCAGCGACCTGACCCACGCGACCATCGACCAGTGCGGCGCGGACCTGTTCGCCGTCCTGGAGGCCACCGTGGACCCCGGAACGCCGGTGGTCCTGGTCGGTCACTCCATGGGCGGCATGACGATCATGGCGCTGGCCGAGAGCCATCCGGAGCTGTTCGAGGACGGCCGGATCGCCGCGGTCGCCCTGATCAACACGTCCTCGGGTGAGCTGGCGGAGCTCAGCCTGGGCCTGCCGATGGCGTTCGGCAAGGTGTTCAAGACGGCGCTGCCCCGGGTGACGCGCAGTCTGGGCAAACGGGCGGAGCTGGTCGAGCGCGGGCGGCGGGCGGGCGCCGACGTGGCGTTCATGGTCACCCGCCGGATCGCGTTCGGCGACAAGCGCGTCAGCCCGTCGGTGGTGGACTTCGTCGAGCAGATGATCCGCTCGACGCCGATCGACGTGATCGCGGAGTTCTATCCGACGCTCGCCGCGCACGACAAGCTCGCCGCGCTGGAGGTCATCAGGGGCCTGCCCGCGCTGGTCGTCGTCGGCGACGAGGATCGGCTGACGCCCCCCGCGCACGGCCGGCTGATCGCGGAGATCCTGGGCGACGCCGAGCTCGTGGAGCTGTCCGAGGCGGGCCACGTCACGATGATGGAGCACCCTGAGGTCGTCACCCGGGCGCTCATCCGGCTGATCGACCGGGTGCGCCCCGTCGCGGAGGAGGAGGAACGATCGGCGTGAAACCCATCCCGGTTCCCACCGATGAGGCGATGCGCGAGCTGGGCCGAAGGCTGGCCGCCGCGCTGCGCGCCGGAGATCTGGTCGTGCTGTCCGGGCCCTTGGGCGCGGGCAAGACGACGCTGACCCAGGGCCTGGGCGAGGGTCTCAAGGTCCGCGGGCCGATCACATCGCCGACCTTCGTCATCGCGCGGGTGCATCCGTCGCTGGCCGGCGGGCCCGCGCTGGTGCACGTCGACGCGTACCGCCTCGGCGGGCTGGACGAGGTCGATGACCTGGACCTGGACCTGCAGGACGCCGTGACCGTCGTCGAGTGGGGCGAGGGCATGGTCGAGGAGCTGTCCGAGGACCGGCTCGAGGTGACGATCGAGCGCGGGGACACCGAGGAGCGCACGGTCCGGATCACGGGCGTCGGCGGCCGCTGGGCGGACTCGCCGGTCGACCCCGTGCTGTGATCCGCGCTGTGATCTGCGATTTGGACCGGTCCGTTTCCGTCCGGGCGCAGACTTAATCGCGATCTTGCAATACCCTCACCAGTGAATCTCACCTTCCTGGCGAAACAGGACAAACGGGGTGGAGGGGGAGAGATCTGGTGAGTGGCCGCCGTCGCGCCCCCCGCCCGGCCGGACGCCGCAGACGCGTCTGGGCGGTCGCGGGCGTCCTCACGCTGGTCGTCGCGGTATGCGCCGTCGCGGCCCTGACGCTCCTACGGCCCGGCAAGGCCCGTACCACGGCGGACAGGGCCGCGACCGGACCGCAGAGCTCGCCGATGAGCGCGCCCGACGGCTCCGAACGCGACATCGTCCCCGACGCCTGCACCGTGCTGAGCCAGGAGGTCACCGGCCGGCTCACCCCGGGCGCCGAGCGCACCGGGATGGACCAGGGCACCCAGTCCGACCGGCACAGCGAATGCGCCTGGAGCATCTACGGGAACGACCGCCGGCAGCTGACCGTCGAACTGCGCGCCCTCAACGGCGACGGGACGGGGAGCGCGACCCAGGTGGCGACCCGGACGTTCGGTGAGGAGTGGGGGTTCGACCGCGAGGGCAAGGACCTCGCCGACACGGTCAAGGTCCGCGACAGTCGCGGCGTCAGCGGCGTCGGAGAGCAGGCGTACGTCGTCTACACCGTCGACGGCGACCAGATCGGGAACGCCGTCGCCAACGCCCGCCTCGCGAACGTCCTCGTCACCGTCCACTTCTCCGGCAGCGACGACAAGGACGGCGACATCACGCCGATCTCCTCCTCGGACGCCACGAACGGCGCCCTCTCCGCCGCCCGCGACGTGATCTCCAAGCTCCAGTCCCAGGCCTGAACGGCGCCGGCCGGTCAGAGTGACCCCGTGGGCGCGCTACGCTCATAGGTCGTGCTGGTCTTGGCTTTTGACACTGCGACCGCCGCGGTCACCGTCGCCCTGAGCGAGGGCACCCCCGGCGGTGTCCGGCTGCGCGCCGAGTCCAACGCGGTCGACCGGCGGCGGCACGCCGAGGTGCTCGCCCCCGCGATCGCGACCGTCCTCGAGGAGGCCGGGGTGACGCGGGCCGATCTGACGGCCATCGCGGTCGGCGTCGGCCCCGGCCCCTACACCGGCCTGCGCGTCGGCCTCACCACCGCCCGCGCGCTCGGCGCCGTGCTCGGCATCCCGGTCCACGGCGTCTGCACCCTCGATGTCCTCGCCTGGCAGTCCGGCCGCACGGCGCCGTTCGTCGCGGCGACCGACGCCCGGCGCAAGGAGGTCTACTGGGCGTCGTACGCCTCGGCCCGTGAGCGCGCCGCCGGCCCCGCCGTCGGCAAGCCCGCCGAGGCCGCCGAGCCGGGCCTGCCCGCCATCGGCGAGGGCGCGCTGCTGTACGCCGACACCCTCGCCGGGCAGGAGCCCGCGCTGCCCTCCGCCGCCGCGCTCGCCGACCTGGTGATCACCCGGCTGTCCGGCGGCGAGGGCCCCGACCTCCTGGAGCCCGTCCCGCTGTACCTCCGCAAGCCCGACGCCAAGGAGCCCGGGCCGCGCAAACGGGTGACGCAGCCGTGAGCCTGCGCGCGATGACCGACGCCGACCTGCCCGACGTCCTCGCGCTCGAGCCCGTGCTGTTCCCCGAGGAGCCCTGGTCCGAGCAGGCGTACCGCGAGGAGCTGGCCGACGCGACCGGCACGCGGCACTACGTCGTGATCGAGGACGACGACGGGCGCTTCGCCGGCTGGGCGGGCCTCGCGGCCGCCGGCGGCCAGGCCGACGTCCTCACCATCGGCGTCCGCCCCGAGCTGCAGGGGCGGGGGCTCGGCGCCCGGCTGCTGACCGCGCTGCTCGACGAGGCCACCGCCCGGGGCTGCCCCGAGGTGTTCCTCGACGTCCGCGCCGACAACGACCGGGCCCGGCGGCTGTACGAACGGTTCGGCTTCACCCCGGTCGGCGTCCGCAAGGGCTACTACCAGCCCTCGGGCGTGGACGCGATCGTGATGGCCCGAGACTCGCGGCGGAGCGGAACGCCCGCCGGACAGGGAGTGGGAAGATGAAGGACGAACCCCTGGTCCTGGGGATCGAGACGTCCTGCGACGAGACGGGCGTCGGCATCGTCCGCGGCCACACGCTGCTCGCCGACGCGATCGCCTCCAGCGTCGACGAGCACGCGCGCTTCGGCGGTGTCGTCCCCGAGGTCGCCTCCCGGGCGCACCTGGAGGCCATGACGCCGACCGTGGACCGTGCCCTCGCCGACGCCGGCGTCACCCTGAACGACATCGACGCGATCGCCGTCACCGCCGGCCCGGGCCTCGCCGGTGCCCTCCTCGTCGGCGTCGCCGCCGCCAAGGCGTACTCCCTGGGTCTCGGCAAGCCGTTGTACGGCGTGAACCACCTCGCCGCCCACGTCGCCGTCGACCAGCTCGAACACGGCGCGCTGCCGAAGCCCTGCGTCGCGCTGCTCGTCTCCGGCGGCCACTCCTCGCTGCTCCTCGTCCCCGACGTCGCCTCGGACGTGCGCCCCCTCGGCGCCACCGTCGACGACGCGGCGGGGGAGGCGTTCGACAAGGTCGCGCGCGTCCTCGACCTCGGCTTCCCCGGCGGCCCGTACATCGACCGCGCGGCCCGCGAGGGCGACCCGGGCTCGGTGTTCTTCCCGCGCGGCAAGTACGACGACGGCACCTACGACTTCTCCTTCTCCGGCCTGAAGACCGCGGTCGCCCGCTGGGTCGAGGCCCGCGAGCGCGCCGGCGAGCCGGTCCCGGTCGCCGACGTCGCCGCCGCCTTCCAGGAAGCGGTCGTCGACGTGCTGACCAAGAAGGCCATCGCCGCCTGCAAGGACAACGGCGTCTCGCACCTGCTCGTCGGCGGGGGCGTCGCGGCCAACTCCCGGCTCCGCGCCCTGGCCCAGGAGCGCTGCGACAAGGCGGGCATCGAGCTGCGTGTGCCCCGGCCGAAGCTGTGCACCGACAACGGCGCCATGGTCGCGGCCCTCGGCTCCGAGCTCGTCGCCGCCGGCCTTGCCCCCTCCGACCTCGGCCTGCCCGCCGACTCCTCCCTCCCCATCACCCAGGTCCTGGTCTAGGCCCCCGGTCTCAGCGCAAAACTCGTACGCGTCACCGTTCACTCCGTCCCACCCGGCGACGCCGTACGCGCCACCTTCGACGTCATCGGCTGCTGCCCCCTGCCTAGGCGAACATGGCGAGGTCAAATCTGTGATCACGCGATCGGCGTCGTGGGGCATGGCATCGCCGGCGGACCACCGCCCGTGGCTCCTTCCCACGGCGCACCCTCGGTACGTCAGGCCGGAGAGACGAGGGTTATCCACAGTCTTGTTCGCGTAGTGCGATCAAGTGAGTGCGGATCGTACGGTCGGAACGTGCATTCGGGTGAGGCGGGGTCGGCCGGTGAGGCATTGGAGATGATCCAGGCCGGGATCGCCGCGCTTGCCACAAGTGACATGAGCCCCGACGTCAGCGGGCTCGGTGACGAGTGCGCGCTGATCATGCGGGCGGTCGGAGAACTGCAGCGCGAGGCGGCGCGCCGCCTCGCGCGGTTCGAGGCGCTCGGCGGCCCCGCGGCTGATCACACGCCGTCACTGGCGGGATGGTTGGGCCATCGGTGCCGCCTGCGGCCATGGGAGGCCAGGCAGCTGACCGCGATGGCTCACCGGATGCACCTTTTGGGCGACACACTGGCCGCATTCGAGTCCGGCGAGGTGGAGTACGGCGACGTGGCCACCATCGCCGAGGGTATTGATCGGGCGGCCGAGACGATGACGGATGGCTGGAGTCCGGAGCGCATCGCCGCGACAGCCCAGCCCATCCTGCTGCAGGCAATCGCTGGGCTAACACCGGCGCAGTTGCGCAAGGCCGCGTGCCGCGTCGCGCTCACTTTGGACGGTGAGACCGCTGATCGTCGCCGCCGCCAGATCGAGCGGCAGGCAGTTCTGAACCTCGGGCAGACCATCGACGGTATCGGCGTGATCAGCGGGGAGATGGGGGCCGACGACCTGGCCATCGTCGAAAAGGCGGTCGACGCGTTCGCGCCTCCGCATGACCGAGAGCAGCCTCGGTGGGCCAACGTCGCCGGCCACCGCCGTTTGAAGGGGCTCGTCACCGCCTGCCGTATCGCGCTCAACGCCGCAGGGCGGCACGGCTACCGTGATCGCGGCGGCGCGCCGGTTCATGTCCACGTCATCGCCAGTGGGGCCACCCTCGATCGGGACGTTCCGGCCACCCAGGCACCGCCCGGCCGAACCGAGTACGGCACGATTCTGACCGCCGCGCAGGTACGGGAGATGATCCGCGATCACGACGCCCGGGTCACCGAGATCTCCATCGGCCCGGACGGCTTCATCACAGGGCGATTCACAGCGGATGGTCAACCGTTGAACTGGGGACGCACCCGCCGTTTCTTCACCGCCGCTCAGCGCGAGGTCTACCTGGCGCTGTACGCCGGATGCGTCGCTGAAGGCTGCGACCGGCCGTTGGCGTGGGCCGACATCGACCACAAGCAGGCGTGGGCCGACGGAGGCCGTACCGATCTGGACAACGGCCAACCACTGTGCCGATGGCACAACCGGCACAAAGAGCACCTTCGCGACCGCGACGGGCGACTCGGCACGACTCCGCCCGGCGAAGCGCCGTTCGAGGACGGATCAAACGATCAAGAAAGAGGCCGGGAACCACCCGAACCAGGGGGCTGATACCTCCCGTCGCGGTTTCGCCGCCGGCTGCGTCACCGCCCACCCGGCCCAACCCGGCGAGGCAGTACGCGCCACGTTCGGCGTCATCGACACGCGAGCCTTCTGCCTGCCCCCGACCCCGCTCAGTGCTGCGCCGCGGCCGGCCGTGAGCCGCTCGAACTTCGTGATGGCGGCACGAGTCTGAACGACCATGGGACGCCTGGAGTGGGATGGGGCCGTCAACGCGCGGGATCTCGGCGGGCTACGGACGGGCGATGGTCGCGTGACCCGGTCCGGCGCGCTCGTGCGGTCGGGAATGCTCGACCGGCTCACCGCACGGGGCTGGTCCGAGTTGATGGCGTACGGCATCCGTACGGTCATCGATCTGCGCGATGACGGGGAGCGTACCGTCCTTCCGCCGTTTCCGCTGACAGGGGTCCACGTCCCCTTGGACGACACCGCTGACACGGCGATGTGGGAGCTGATCAAGAGCGGTGACCTCGACGGCACTCCGCTCTACTACCCGATCTTCCTGGAGCGGAAGGCTGAACGCTGCGTCGAGGCGGTCCGGGCGGTGGCGCACGCCGCGCCCGGCGGCGTCCTGGTGCACTGCGCGGGAGGCCGCGACCGCACGGGCCTGGTCAGCATGCTGCTGCTCCTGCTCGCCGGTGTGCTGCCCGAGGAAATCGTCGCCGACTATGAGCTCAGCAACCGGTATATGGCGCTGAACGCTCCGCGCTACTGCACGCTCAACGTCCTCGCGCGGCACGGCACCACCGAGCGGGAGGCCGTGCTCGCCGTCCTCGACGCGCTCGACGCCGCCGCCTACCTGCGCGACGCGGGCCTTCGTGATGGCGAGATTCAGGCCGTACGCTCGCGGCTGCGCTGATGGTTTACGGGAGTCGGCGATTCCCGGGGCGGCCGGCCGCGCCGTCCCCGTGTTCAGCCGAGCACGAAGGGGAGCCTCGCGGCCAGTTCACCGAGTGCGGTCTGCTGGGCGTCCGTCGGAGCGCGCCGCCCGGTTCCGATCAGGAGCGCGTCCGTGTCGGAGAACGACGCGGGGAACGGTGTCCCGGCGATCTTCTCCAGGGACGCGCGGGCGGCTGCGAGGGTCTCGGCGGGCGGCCCTGCGGCCGCAGGCAGGTGGGCGATCAGGTCGAGGTGGTGCAGCGTCCATTCCACGACGTACGCCGACAGGTAGTCCCCGGCGGTCAGCACGTCGTCGCGAGTGCCGACGAGGGCGCCCGGATCGGCGAGTTCGGCGGCTCGCCCGGCGGCGGACCCGATGTCGTCGAAGTGGAACTTCAGCCACCTCGGCTCGCCGTACGCGGCGGCCAGCCGGGGGATCAGCGCGTCGAGCGGGTCCTCACCCGTCGGAGGCTCGACGAGCCTCCAGTAGGTGACCGCGTCGACGGTCGGCTTCGTGCCGGCGGGCGTGACCAGCGTGATCAGAACGTCCTGAGCGTCGACGATCAGGTGGCACACCAGGTCCCGCACGAGCCAGCCGGTGCAGCCGGACGGCCGTTCCCAGTCCTGGCCGGAGAGTTCGTCGACCGCCGCGCGTAATGCCGTCCACGAGAGTGAGAAGAGATCCACTCCGGCACGGTAGGGCCGAACCGGAACGGCGGGCAAGCGCGATCAGCCGGCCGATGCTCGTGCTCGGCCGGCCGACGCGTGCTTCGAAGGGGTGAGCCCGCGGACTCAGCACTCGATGAACATGCTCCTCCAGCCGAAGGGCGTCGCCTGCTCGGCGTTCCGGTCGGAGCGGAGAACGAAGTGCACCACGCCCTCGGCGTTGGGCTGGTTGTA
Source organism: Actinoallomurus spadix (assembly GCF_024055725.1). Classification (GTDB taxonomy): domain Bacteria; phylum Actinomycetota; class Actinomycetes; order Streptosporangiales; family Streptosporangiaceae; genus Actinoallomurus; species Actinoallomurus spadix. The sequence goes on from NZ_JAMXMX010000026.1 coordinate 111,200, forward strand.
CATCCGGGCGCTCTGTCCGGTGGCGTACCACTTGTAGGACCCGTGATACCGCGCGGGGATGTTGCTCATCCCGCACTTGCTGAGCGTGATGGAGTGACCCGAGAAGTGGTCGCCCTCGTAGACGACGATGGTCGATGCCTGCGCTGCGGCGGCGGAGAGGGCGATGATGCCGGCGGTGACCGCCGGGGCCAACGCCAGTGTCTTCTTCCGCACGTTGATCTCCCGTAGTGATCGATGGCTGTGACCCTGACGGGGATAGCCTCACATCCTCGGCTACCTTAAGCAAGGATTTGGATACGCTGAGTTACTGCGATCAGTGAGTGCGGCTCCGGTTGAAGCGGGTCTTCGCCCAGGCGTAGCCGACGAGGGCGATCCCGGCGCACCAGGCGGCGGAGACGGCGGCGCTGTGGCCGATCGCCGTGCCGGTCAGCAGGCCGCGGAGAGTTTCGATCACCGGCGTGAAGGGCTGGTACTCGGCGAACCAGCGCAGGCCCGCCGGCATCGAGTCGGTGGGCACGAAGCCGCTGCCCATCATCGGGAGGAGCGACAGGGGGAGGGGCAGGTTACTGGCGCTCTCCGGGGTCTTGGCGAAGACCCCGAAGGCGACCGACAGCCAGGTGAGCGCGAACGTCACCATCGCCAGGACGCCGACCGCCGCCACCCATTCGAGCGGCTCCGCGTCGGGTCGGAAGCCCAGCGCCACGGCCACGCCGACGACGATCGCCGTACTGATCATCGTGGTGATCACGCTGCCGATGACGTGCCCGGTCAGCAGGGACGCCCGTGCGATCGGCATGGTGCGGAATCGGCCGATGATGCCGTCGGTCATGTCCACACAGACCGCCACCGACGTCGTGATCGCCCCGGATGCGACGGTCATCAGGATGATCCCCGGGGTGACGTAGGACAGGTACTGCGTCCGGCCACCGCTCATGCCGCCGATTCCGGCGCCCAGCGCGCCGCCGAAGACGTAGACGAAGAGCAGGAGGAAGATGAGCGGCATTCCGGCGACGCTCAAGGTCAGCGATGGGTAGCGGAGTGCGTGCCGGAGGTTGCGGCGCAGCATCGTCGCCGAGTCGATCGCGGCGTACGACAGGGTGCTCATCGGGATGTCTCCTGGGGCGTGTCGGTACGGCCGGTGAGGGCGAGGAAGACGTCGTCGAGGTCGGGCGTGTGGACCTGCAACTCCTCGGGCCGGAGGCCGGTCGCGTCGAGCCGGTCGAGTAGATCGCGCAGAGCCTGGACGCTGCCGTCGCCGGGGACGCGCAGACTGAGGTCCTCATCCCTCGCGACTGCGTCGTCCAGTACGTGAGCGGCGCGGCCGAGAGTGGTGGGGTCGCCGAAACGAAGCCGGATGTGTCCTCCAGGGACGCGGCGTTTGAGCTCCTGCGCGCTGCCCTGGGCGACCAGCCGGCCGCGGTCGAGCACGGCGATCTGGTCGGCGAGCCGGTCGGCCTCGTCCAGGTACTGCGTGGTGAGCAGGACGGTGACGCCGCCGGCGACGAGGTCCTCGATGCTCTGCCACATGGTGCGGCGGCTGCGCGGGTCCAGGCCCGTGGTCGGTTCGTCGAGGAAGATGACCTGCGGGTCACCGACCAGGGTCATGGCCAGGTCGAGGCGGCGGCGCATGCCGCCGGAGTAGGTGCCGGCGAGCCTGCCGGCGGCCTCCCGTAGGTCGAACCGGTCCAGCAGCTCGTCGGCGCGCCGCCTGCCGCGTGTCTTGCCGAGGTGATTCAGGTCGGCCATCAGGATGAGGTTCTCCCGGCCGGTGAGCTTGTCGTCGACGGCGGAGAACTGGCCGGTCACGCCGATCGCGGCGCGTACGCCGCCGGGGTCCGTGGCGAGGTCGTGGCCCGCGACCTCGACCTGGCCCGCGTCGGCGTCGATGAGGGTGGTCAAAATCCGGACGGTGGTGGTCTTGCCGGCGCCGTTCGGGCCGAGCAGCGCGAAGATCGTTCCTCGCGGGACGTACAGGTCGATGCCGTTCAGGACGACCGTGTCGCCGAACGACTTGCGCAGGCCCGTGGCCTTGATCGCTGCAGTCATCGTCCTTCCAGGGGGCGTCGCACCGCGGCCTGACGCGGTGGGTGAAATAAAAAGGGCCGCCGATTCGGTGTTCACTCAGGGCTGGTCAGGGAGGCGCGGCGAATCACGATGTCACCGAGTCCGGTACGGGCGCGGACCTCCGCGGTCCGGTCGGCCTCTCCGGGACCGTCGGTCGCGTCCAGCAGGTTGTGCACGCTTCCCGCGGTGGCGTGGACGTCGAGCCAGGCGGCGGTGCCCTCACGGACACCGATCTCCAGCTGGCCCGCGCCGGTCTGCATGACGACGGTGCCCTGGGAGACCTCCCCGATGCGGACCTTGCCCGCCGCGGTCTTCGCGTCGACGTCGGCATGCGCCTGGTCGATCACGATGTCGCCACTGGCGGAGCGGACGCGGGCGTCGCCGGCGGCCTCGCCGACCCAGGCGGCTCCGGAGGAGGTCTTGAGCGTGAGGGCGCCGCCGGCGTGACGGAGCCGGATCTCGCCGACGCCTGTGGTGATCTTCACGTCACCCGCCACGCGTCCGGCTGTGACGTCCCCGCCACCGGTCCTCGCCCGCAGCGTGCGGGCGTCCTCGACCCAGATGACGCCGGCGCCGCTGGAGACCTCGCAGTCGCCGAACCGTCCCACGCAGTGGAAGTTGCCCATCCCGGAGGAGGCATGCAGGTCGGAGCCGGTGGGGAGTTCGATGTCGATCTGGACGGCGGTGTCCTTGGGGCCCAGGACCAGGTGGGCGCGCCTCTTCGGCCCTTTGACCAGCAGTCGTCCGTCGGTGTGGTCGACCGTGGTCTCCTCGGCGGCGCGGACGTCGCTCGCCTTCGACGGGTCGGCGGGCCGCACCTCGACGACGGTGTCGGTGCGGTCGGACGCGGTGACGCGGACCTCGGCGATGGAGACGTCGAGTGTCACGGAGATCGGCTCAGGACTGGCGAATGTGGGCATGATGGTGCCTCTCTGGTCACGAGGGCGCGGATTCCGCCGCTGGTCGATGGTGGTGGGAGGGCCCGGCTCAGCGGACCCAGCCGGTGTAGCGGTCGCCGCGCGGAGACGGGCGCCTGCGAACGTCCTGCTCGCGGTCCGTACGCTCCACGGCCTCGGCGATGGTGCGGACGAGCCAGGCGTTGACCGAGAGCCCGTCCCGTTCGGCGGCCTGCTCGGCCCGGGTCTTCAGCTCTTCGGGGAGGCGGAGGCTGATCCGTGAGACCGCGCCGTCCTTGGCGCTGTAGGACACCGGGGGAGCGGGTTCCGCCGGTGGCGTCGCCGCGACGGCGGTCTCCTCCTCCGCGCCGCCGGGCGGCGGCTCCACGACGAACTCGGGCTCACCCCTGCGGAGGCGCACATCCACCGAGCCGGGCGCGAGCTCCCGGGTGATCTCCTCGGCGGCGGCCGACAGGGCGTTCAGCAGGGCGAGCCGGATCGACGACTCCAGAGGTGCGGTCAGCCGCTCGGCGAGCTTGCGGGCCTCGTTGCCGCCCGCTTCGGCGGCGAGCGCGAGCTCCTGGCGGAGCTGTGCGACGTACGACTCCAAGTGCATGACGTCAGCATGGCATGAGTCGTGGCGTCACGAAAACCGTCCTATGACGTCACTATGGCGTCACTGTGGCTGCACTCCGGTATGGCCTCGGGGCGTGCCCTCCGGGCGGTGCGCCACTGCGGCGGCCCGGATGTGAGTTGTCCCACTGGTCCTTTCGAATATTGGGAAAATAATAAGTTCGACGTGCGGAGCGGATCGCGAAAGCGCTGATAGCGGCCTTCGACTCGGGCGGCCGAAGGAAGTACAAACTTCAAATACCCTCTTCCAGGGAGGGTGGCCGGGTGTGGACAGGGCTCCGGGGGTTGAAGCATGGATAACGTCGTAATAACGTCCGTGAGCGAAAGGCTTCGCGGTCTGGCGTGTTGTGGCTATCCACGCAAGGAAAGTCGCATTGCCTGGTGAGTGAACGTCCCAAAGGTCGACTCTCGTAAGCCGAAATGGTCATCGGTCGCGCTTCGGCTTGACAAGGAGGTTGGAATGCGCAGGTCCGATTCGCGGCGACGTGCGGGCCGGTGGACCATCGCGGCAGTCGTCCTGAGGGCACATCATCGCTGGTCCGCGTCCTTGCCCCATGGGCGGCGCGGATGACCCTCCGGGCCGGCGGTCCCCGCCGCCGCGTATGGCCCCTCACCGTGAAGCGTGTGACCGGAGGCGTCATCGTCGCCCTCTGACGGGAGACATCCCAGGTGCGCCGGGGCTTCACCCGGATGTGAATTTCATCGGCTTTCCCTGGACGTCGGCGCGGGACAGGCGGGGCCCCCAGCCCCCCGCACACCCGCCCCGCGCCCGC